>CP081102.1:2458333-3687500 GCA_025141835.1 Rhodobacteraceae bacterium M385
AGCGGAGAGGTCGCGGCGTCAATGCCTTGCGCGTCCGAGATCGCCAGCGGCACCAGCGTGCCGTCTTCGGCCTGAACCGTCAGCGTCACTTCCTCCAACGGCGCATAGTAGGCGCGGGTGTTGGTGTACCACAGACCCACGCCAAAAAGGATCGTGGACAGCACGATCACCACCACAATGATGCGGCCCGAGGTCACGCCGCACCTGCCGCAGATGACACATCCGCGCCGCCCGCCGCCGTTTGCACGAAGGCATCGGCGCACATCTTCGTCAGGGCACGGACCCGGCCAATGTAGGCTTGGCGTTCTGTGACCGAGATCACGCCACGGGCATCAAGAAGGTTAAACATATGGCTCGCCTTGATCGCTTGGTCATAGGCGGGGTGGACCATGATGATATGCTTGCCGGTCTTTGGGTCCACGGCGTCGTGGGACAGCAGTTGCTGACACTCGGCTTCTGCATCCTCAAAGTGGCGCAGTAGGGTCTCGGTGGTGGCCGCGTCGAAGTTGTGGCGGGAGTATTCCTCTTCCGTCTGGCGGAACACGTCACCGTAGGTCAGCGCGATCGGCGCATCGGGGTCGTTGTAGGGCATGTCCATGACGTGATCGATGCCAAGGATATAGATCGCCAAACGCTCCAGCCCGTAGGTCAACTCGCCCGAGACAGGGTGGCAGTCATGGCCGCCGACCTGTTGGAAATAGGTGAACTGAGACACTTCCATGCCGTCGCACCACACTTCCCATCCCAAGCCCCAAGCGCCAAGGGTCGGGCTTTCCCAATCGTCCTCTACGAAACGGATGTCGTGCAGATCGGTATCAATCCCGATGGCCCGCAAGCTGCCAAGGTAGAGGTCCTGCAGGTCGGGCGGGCTTGGTTTGATGATGACCTGATACTGATAGTAATGCTGTAAGCGGTTCGGGTTCTCGCCATAACGCCCATCGGTGGGGCGGCGCGAGGGCTGCACATAGGCCGCCGTCCACGCCCGGTCGCCCAACGAACGCAGGGTCGTGGCGGGGTGGAAGGTGCCAGCGCCGACCTCCATATCGTAGGGCTGCATGATCGCGCAGCCCTTGGCCGCCCAATACGCCTGTAGGCGCAGGATGATCTCTTGGAACGAGCGTGGGGTGGTTGCCTCAGTCATCGGTGAACGGCTCCGGTATTGCGGGTTTGGCGCGATGACTAGACGGGGCGCGGGCCGTGGTCAACAAAGCGACCCGATCCAAAGCGCCCCTGCGGCGATGGCGCATATCGGCCACGTTAGGGGCACCACTTGCGGAAAACTATTGCAAAACAGGGTGCAATCGACGCAAAGCCCCGGTACGTTTAGGACTGGAACGCGCAGGTCACGTTAGGCCAAGCGCGGTGAGAATTACATACAGGGTTACGGGATAATCATGGCGATGCGTTTTTTGCAGGGGCTTATGGCCCTGAGTTTTGTGGTTTTTGGGTTTATTGGCAGCGCACAGGCGCAAAACCAGGTTTGGGTTCAGATTGAGGCGCATCCAAGCCTTGCCGCCGCCGAACAGCGGGTACGAGCCTATGCACAACTGGTCGAAAACGTGAACGGTTTCCGCGCCACCACCGGCCTTTACGCCGTGGCCCTTGGCCCCTTTGATCCCGAGACCGGGCAATTGGTGATCCAACGTCTGCTAAGCCAAGGTCTGATCCCGCGCGATAGTTTCCTTGAAGACGGCGATCTTTATGCCTCTCAGTTCTTCCCCGTTGCTGCGGGCGATCTGGACGAAACAGCTCCGGTTGTTGAGGAACAGACTGCCGGGGAAGTCGTCGTCGAAGAGGTGGTTGAAGAGGTCGTTGTCCCAGACGAGACCCCGCAACAGGCCCGCCAGTCCGAGGCCGCCCTGACCCGCGAAGAACGCGACCAGCTGCAAATCGCCCTACAATGGTTTGGCTTCTACAATGGCCGTATCGACGGCGCCTTCGGCCCCGGCACGCGCGGCTCCATGCAGGCATATCAGGCGGATCGCGGGATGGAGCCTTCGGGCATCCTTACCACCCGTCAGCGGGCGCAGTTGCTTGGCGAATACCAAGGAGAGTTGAACGCCTTGGGAATGCGCAATGTTATCGACCAACGCGCGGGCATCCAGATGGATCTACCCATGGCGATGGTGAACTTCGATAGCTACAATTTCCCCTTCGCCCAGTACGAGGAAATCAATGACAGCGGCGTGCGCGTCATGTTGATCAGCCAGCCGGGCGACCGCGCGACGCTGTTTGGCCTTTATGAGATCATGCAAACCCTCGACATCGTCCCCCTTGAGGGCGAGCGGGAGCGTGGCAACGACAGTTTCGTTCTGACCGGCCAATCGCCCGAGCTGCGCTCTCATACCGAAGCGCGGCTGGTGAACGGCGCGGTCAAAGGTTTTACCCTGATTTGGGAGCCTTCCGCCGACGATCAAATCGCCCGTGTTCTGCCGATGATGCAGGCCAGCTTCCAAGCCGTCGAAGGCTCTCTCGACCCGGCAGCGGTGCCCGAGGGGCTGGATGAAAGCATCGACATGGTTTCAGGCCTGACCGTGCGCCGCCCCGATATCGTGCGCTCCGGCTTCTATCTGGATGCCCAGGGCTCGGTTCTGACCACGACGGAAGTGATCGGCCAATGCGGTCAGATCCTTATCGACAACGTCTATGAGGCGACGGTCAGCTTCCGTGATGAGGCTCTTGGCATCGCCGTGTTGACACCCAACCAACAGCTAGCCCCCTTGGGCTTTGCCCAGGTGGCCGATGCGCCTGCACGTCTGCGGGCTGAGATCGCTGTGGCGGGCTTCCCCTTTGGCGGCGCTTTGTCTTCGGCCTCCACCACCTTCGGCACCTTGGCGGACCTGCGCGGCGTGAATGGCGAAGAAACCGTACAACGCCTTGCCGTAGACACCGCCGATACCGAGGCCGGCGGCCCGGTTCTGGACCTGTCGGGCAACGTCATTGGTGTGGTTCTTCCGGGCACAGTGGGTGACCGCACCCTGCCCTCCGATGTGACGCTTGCGTTGCGCTCGGATCAACTGGTGCCGGTGCTGCAAGGCGCGGGCATTGGCCTCACGCTAGCGCAGCCCGTGGGCGCGCTGAACCGCGAAAACATCAGCCGTGAAGCGGCAGACATGACGGTTCGGGTAAGCTGCTGGAACTAAACCTCAGCCGCCCCGCCTGCTGGCGCGTCAAGCATCTAAAAACATAACAAAGCCGGGCGCATGATACGCCCGGCTTTTCCTTTTGGTGTGTCACAAACGGGACCCTTACACAGGGGACAGAAGGACGTGCAGGGCAAGTTCACACCGCAAGGATGCTGCTGCCAACACGAATGGCCCGCACGCACACGCGGACCATCCGATTGTCTAGCTTAAGCGGCAGGCAACATTACTGTGTCGATCACGTGGATCACGCCGTTGGACTGGTCCACATCGGGGATCGTGACCGTGGCCACTTGGCCCTGCTCGTCGGTCAATGTGATCATGTCGCCGTTCATTTCAGCAGTTAGGGTACAGCCACCGAGGGTCTCGACCGGGTGCGCGCCGCCATCGTCTGCGATCATGCCGCCAATGGCGTCAGAGAACACTTCTGCGCCCACAACGTGGCAGGTCAGGATTTCGACCAGACGGTCGCGGTTCTCAGGCTCCAGCAACGCGGCAACGGTGCCTTCAGGCAGGGCAGCAAACGCGTCATCGGTAGGCGCGAATACGGTGAACGGGCCATCGCCTGCCAGCGTGTCTACAAGGCCAGCTTCCACAACCGCGGCGACTAGCGTTGTGTGGATGGGCGAGTTGCTGGCGTTCTCGACGATGTTCATTTCCATCATCATGTCCGCGCCGCCAACCTGTGGGTTTGCGTGACCATCGGCGAAAGCTGCGCCGGAAAGAAGAGCTGCTGCGGACAAAGTTGCTGCAAAGGATTTGATTGTCATTGTGAGTGTTCCTCAGTTGATTACCGGGTCGTTGCCCGGAGACATGAGAAGCCACGAGAAGGTGGGTCACCTTGTTTCAAAAAAGATCGAGTTTTCTGATGAACGATTTGTGATGTTGGAAAAATCGTTTCCGGGCAGTGCCTTACAGCGCGACAAGCGTGCCCAAGGCAAGAACGTCGCCTGTTGGATCACCCGTAGGCGAGCCGCCCAAAGGCTCATCGGTGATTGCCAGCGCCGCCCCCACCGTGAACAGCGCATCCAAATCCGCTTCAGGGGTCAGGGTGGTTAGCGCATCTTCGCCCAGCACCCCAAGCGACACCGGCGCATTGTCGCCCACGATCACCCACAGCTCCTGCGAACGGCCCGCCGTCATTGTGCCCGCCACCCGGCGCACTTGCAGCACGCCAGAGGGCTCTCGTGTCACTGCAAGCCCAAGGGTAGAGCCTTCAAGGGGCACCAGATGGGTCATCAACAACGTCCCCGCCGGGATGCCCGTTTCCGGCACATCGGTGGTGGGGGGCTGGATATTGGGCAAAACGGCAAAGCCCACCGCCGCAATTGCCAGTGCCGAGGTTGTCACAGACAGTCCGCGCCAAAAGCCCACGCGGTCCCATAGGCTGGGGCGGGTGGTCTCGTTGCTGAACAACTGGGCCTCGATGCTGTGCAGAACACGGGCCGGCGGGGCCACGGGTACGACTTCCAGATCAGCCATCGTGGCGAAGTAGACCTCCCACTGGCGGACTTCTCCAGCCAAAACAGGCTCCGCCCGCAGCCGCGCTTCAAACGCGGTGCGCTCAACGGGCGACAGCAGGCCGAGCACATACTCAGCCGCCAGCGGGTCCGTCTCAGGCGGTATGTCGGTCCGGTCGCTCACGACGCGAGGCACTCCTTCAAACTGTTCAGACTGCGGCGCAGCCATGTTTTCATCGTGTTTAGCGGCACGTCATACCGCAGGGCCATGTCCTGATAGGACTGCCCTTCCAGATATACGCCGCGCACAGCACTGGCGCGATCCGCGTCCAGTTCCGCCAGGCAATCCACGATCCGGCCCGCTTCACTGGCCGCAATCACCGCCTGCTCGGGCGTGGCACCGGGGGCCGATAGCGTCACGACATCGTCAATATCGTCCGTTGCAGGCCCCTGCGCGCGCAACCGGTCAATCGAGGCATTGCGCGCTATCGTAATCATCCATGTCATCGGACTATGCCCGGTCACCCGGTAACGGTCCGCTTTGTTCCAAATCTTGACGTAAACATCCTGCAAAACGTCTTCCGAGGCTGCCCGGTCCTTCAAGACACGCAGGATCACCCCGAAAAGTTTCGCGGAGGTTGCCGAATAGAGAGAAGAAAACGCCGCGCGGTCGCGCAACTGGATGCGCGCCATCATTTCTTCAAGGTCCTGAGGCGTTGTCATGAGACTACCAAAACCACAGCTTGCGCCGCGTTGCTAGTCTCAAGTGTTCCTGTTGGCACGACGCCCTCCCCCTTGCAGCGCCGCGTTATTTAATGCATTTCGAGCGGAAGGCAATTTCCAGATTTTTGAGGGCACCATGGCCGACGGCAACAGCTTGAGCATCGACGCGAAACCCACCGAAGAATTTTCGGTCCGTGAGGTGTTCGGCATCGACACGGATATGAAGGTAAAGGGTTTTGCCGAGCCGACTGACCGCGTGCCCGAGATTGACCCGACCTATAAGTTTGATCCCGACACCACCTTGGCGATCCTTGCAGGCTACGGCTACAACCGCCGCGTTATGGTGCAGGGCTACCACGGCACCGGTAAATCCACCCACATCGAACAAGTGGGCGCGCGCCTGAACTGGCCCACCGTGCGGGTGAACCTTGATAGCCACATCAGCCGGATTGACCTGATCGGTAAAGACGCGATCAAGCTGCGCGACGGCAAGCAGGTCACGGAATTCCACGAAGGTATCCTGCCTTGGGCGCTGCGCAATCCCGTCGCCATCGTGTTCGATGAATACGACGCAGGCCGCGCCGACGTTATGTTCGTGATCCAGCGCGTGCTGGAAACCGACGGCAAGCTGACCCTGATGGATCAGAACGAGATCATCACCCCGAACCCCTATTTCCGCCTGTTTGCCACGGCCAACACCGTGGGCCTGGGCGACACAACGGGCCTCTACCACGGCACGCAGCAGATCAACCAAGCGCAGATGGACCGCTGGTCCTTGGTGGCGACGTTGAACTACCTGTCCCATGACGCCGAGGTGAACATCGTTCTTGCCAAGCAGCCCCACTACAACACCGAGGCCGGTCGCAAGACCATGAGCCAGATGGTGACCGTGGCCGAGCTGACACGTACGGCATTCATGAACGGAGAACTTTCCACCGTCATGTCACCTCGGACTGTCATCAACTGGGCCCAGAACGCTGAAATCTTCCGCGACGTGGGCTATGCCTTCCGCGTGTCGTTCCTGAACAAATGTGACGAGTTGGAGCGCCAGACCGTGGCCGAGTTCTACCAGCGTTGCTTCGATGAAGAGCTGCCCGAAAGTGCCGCTTCCATGAGCCTTGGCTGATCGAAACGATAGTGCCCCCGCGTCCGGTAAGACGGGCGCGGATAATGTCGGAAGTGCCCCTGTTGCGACGCTGTCGAAAAAGCCCAGAACGGTGCTTTGGATAAGCGTCACCATCGCCCTTCTTGCGGTTCTGCAATTCGGCCCGTCGCTGGCGATCATCGTACAGCGGGACATGTTGGGCCAAATGGATTGGGCGGGCTACATCGGCTACCAATTGGGCAGCCTGTTCGTGCCTTTGGTGATCGGGTGCCTCGGTTTGCTGTTTCGGCGAAACCGAGGGCTTGGCTACTTCGTGGTTTCTCTTATCGTATTTTTGTTCGCGAGCCTCGGTAGCACACTCTCCTAACGTATCAGGGCTTGCGGCGCGAATTGTGCAACTAGAGCAGGGCATGTCATTGGGCCGAAGATACCTCATCTCCTTCATCGTGCTGATCCTGACTGTGGGCGCGCTGAGTGCCGAGGGTCTTCGCCCGCCCGCCTTTTCCTCTCGCCCTGCGGCGCTTGCTGACATCCGCTCTGCCATTGCCTGGTATGGCGCCCATTGCGTGATGAACGCCCGCGAGATCGACCACTTCGGCGCACCGGTAACCCTTGTTTCGCTTGCGGAAGAAACCGGCGTCGCGCTGGAGGAGATCACTCGCGTGGCCCAAGCACGTGGCCGTGAGAACGCCATTGCCGTCACTGTTCTGCGGGCCGGTGGAGAGCCCCTGCGCGACCCGCCAGAACCGTTTGTGTCGCTGCTGCGCCAAGTCCAGTCCGATTGCCAGGATTTTGAGCGTATGCGCAATGTCCTCCGCCACGAACTTTCGCGGGGCGTTTTGCCAGAGGCTATTTCAGTAGACGAGGAGAGTGGGCTTCGGGATGTGTTGGACACTCGTCACTTCGACCAAGGCCGCGCGACCCGCATGGGATACGTCTTGGCGGCGGTGGATGATGTATTGCAGGCCGGGCAATTTGAAGCCGAACTGCTTGACCTCGCCCGCCTGATCTCCGGTCGGGAAACCCTGGAACTTGCGGATATCGCAGGTCTTCCCTCAGGCGTACAAAGGCGCTGGATCGCGGCGGAATTGCTGCTCCCCGCCCCCGAAGGCATCACTGACCTGACAGCTACAGAAGCCGGGGAATTGTTGCGGCGTATCGAGGCCACGCCTGAAGGGGCGCTAACCCGGTTGTACGTCAGAGTGCTGATCGCCAACCCCGACGCGATGAGAATGGCCGGACTGACAGAGGACGGATCAAGCGTACTGACCTTCCAGGAGTATCAATCAGATTTATCCTGCCGCGCGATTGCCGAGAGCGCCGCCGTACGTTGCGACCCGTCCTGACGGCAGCTTCGGGGCAAGGGGCGTAGGTTTTCCCCTCGACCGGTGCCTGCACCTTGGGCCACATTGGCCCCATGAAACGCCTTACCCTTCTGCCCCTTCTCGTGATCGCGGCCTGCCAGCCTACGTACAATCCCGGCCAAACCGTGACCCTTGCGGGCGGAGAGACTTGCACCGTGCTTGGCCCGGACCCGCAGGGCACACGGCTTGATTGTGCGACCCGTGGGGTCATTGTCGCGGATATCCAAACGCTCGATATCAACGCGCAGCTTAACGCGGAAATCGCGCCCGGCGTGCGGCTTAGCGACATTCCCGGCGTGCCCAACATCCCAGTCATTCCCCAGACCGAGGCAGAGGCCGCCTGCCGAGCGGGCCAATACGCCCAGAACCGTGTCCGGGGTGAGGTGCGGGGCGCCGTGGAAGGCGCCGTGCTGGAAGCCGCGGGCCTTCCGGGCAATACGCTAGGGATCATCCGCCGCAGCCAAGACATCGCGCGCCGGATCGAAGGGCGCGCCGCCGCGCCCGCCCCCGCCGACCCCTGCGCCGGATTGTGACGGCAGCGCTCCCCAGGAATTTGCAAATTCCTGCCCAACGCCCTTGCAAGGGCGTTTACCAGAGCCTTGCAAGGCTCTGCACAGGCTTTTGCAAAAGCCTGCTGCGCCCCCGTTGACCATCGCGCGTGACGGGTTCATCGTCGCGCCCATGACACATCCTATGCCCGACGCCATTTCGGCCGCCGCCCCGCTGATCGCCCCCTATATACGCCGCACCCCGGTCCTCCCGGTCGAGGCAGGCGCCCTTGGGCTGCCCTGCCCCGTGACCTTCAAGCTAGAGCACACGCAGATCACCGGGTCGTTCAAGCTGCGCGGCGCATTCTACAACATGCTGACCCGGGATGTGCCCGCCGCGGGAGTGGTGGCGGCCTCGGGCGGCAACCATGGCGCAGCGGTGGCTTATGCGGCCACTACCCTTGGCCATCAGAGCCGCATCTTCGTCCCCTCATTGATCGCGAAAGAAGAGAAACTGCGCCGGATGCGCGGTTTCGGCGGAGAAGTCGTGCTGACCGAGGGCTCAGTGGGCGCATGCATGGAAGAATACGCCGCATACGCGCAGGCCTCTGGTGCGCTCGCGGTGCATCCCTACGATACGATCCCGACGCTCACCGGCCAGGGCACGTTAGCCCGGGAGATCGAGGCACAGATGGACGGAATTGACACGATCTTTGTGTCCACTGGCGGCGGCGGCTTGATTGGCGGCATTTCCGCTTGGTTCCGGGACCGTGTGAAAATCGTTTCAGTCGAGACAGAGGGCACGAATACGCTGGAAAAATCCATGCGTGAAGGCCCCGACATTGACGTATCCGCCAGCGGGATCGCCGCAGGCTCTTTGGGCGGGCCACGGCTTGGCGTCGATAGCTTCGCCCTGATCCGAGAGTTTGTGGACGAGGCCGTGATCTTGCCAGACTCTGATGTCTTCGATGCCGCCAATCGCCTGTGGGAGGCCACCCGCCTGATCGGAGAGCCGGGCAGCGCCGTGGCGTTGGCGGCGCTGACCTCGGGTGCCTATGTGCCAGAGAAGGACGAGAGGGTGTGCGTCGTGCTCTGCGGCGGCAACGCCGAGCCCGATTGGTTCGTCCAGTAGCCACGCGCATAGGCAGATGCTGCGACTCGCGCCCCACATCATCAAGCGCGAAATTGCTGCGGGTTTTCCAGCCTTGGCCACCGCCGCCGCGCCGGTCAAAGTGACGTTTTATGTCAAGGATATCCGATGCGTTTTCTGCCTCTTGCAGCCCTCGCCCTTCTTCCCCTGCCCGCCGCAGCGCAAACCTCGGCGGAAACAGACGTCCTGCCGCGCCTGATCGCCAGCGCCTGTTTCGATCTGGTGGAAGAGCGTAACGGCTGCGAGACCGTCGTGCTTTTGGCGTCTGAGACAGAACCGGATACGGCAGACCTGCTGATCTTCTCGGATCGCCGTGCCAACGCGCCGCAAGAAATCCTTACCGTGGCGCGCAACATCGTCTTTAACGGACCGATGTTTGGCCAAGCGCCGAGCCTAGCGCGGGCCGGCAATGGCTCGCTCCGAGTGATCGAAGAACAGACCGGAATTGGCCGCTTTCCTTGGACGAATGAGTTAACCATCGCCTATCGGGACGGAGCCTTCCTTTTGGCGGGGCAGACCTATTCAACCTACGATCGGATCATGGGCGGATCGTATAGCTGCGACACCAACTTGCTGACCGGAGACTGGGTCGCCTCGGCCGAGCGTCCCGATCCCGACGAAAGCCAGGACGTGCCGATCTTCGAGGTATCTGATCGCGGACAGATTGCCGGGGCTCGGATCGCGCTGTCTGAATGGAACCAGGGACAGAGCCGCCCGCAACCTTGCGACGATGTCTTTACCGCGTGGTTTGAGGCAGAGCCGCAGTGATTTTACGCCCCTGCTCCGGTCGCAGGTCTTGCTCTTGGCACCGTGTCGGTCCAGATATCAGGGATGAGCAAGTTCAATCCCTCCGATAATCCCGCTGACCCGTTCAAGAAGGCCCTTGCCGACGCGACGCGGGTGATGGCGGATGATCCCGATCTGGCCGTGACCTACACCGTTGATCCCCCCGGGCTCAGCGCCGATAGCGTGCGCTTGCCTCAGGTGAGCCGCCGGATGACCCGCGAAGAGGTTCTACTGGCCCGTGGCACCGCCGATGCGCTGGCTCTGCGTCACAAATATCATGACCAAGGCACCGCCGCGCGGTACGCGCCGCAAGGGGCGATGGCCCGCGACCTGATGGACGCGATGGAAAATGCCCGCTGTGAAGCCATGGGCGCCCGCGACATGCCGGGCACCGCAGGCAACATTGACGCAAAAATCGGCCACGACGCCCGCCGCAAGGGCTATGGCGAAATCCGTGACGCCTCCGACGCTCCGCTGTCCACGGCGGCGGGCTACCTGATCCGCCACCTTGCCACGGGCCGCGATCTGCCGCCCGAGGCGGGCAACGTAATGGAACTTTGGCGCGGCTTCATTGAGGACCGTTGCGACGGCACCTTGGAAGACCTGCAAGACGTGCTGTCGGACCAGAAATCCTTCGCCAAATTCGCCCGTCAGTTGATTGATGATCTGGGATACGGCGACCAGTTGGGCGATGACCCCGACGATATGGACGACGAGGCCGAAGACGAGGCGGGCGAAGACGCAGAAGACGACGCGCCTGACAGCACCGGCGAAGACGACAACGATGACGAAGAGGCGGAAGCCTCTCCCGAGCAGTCGCAAGAGGAACAGCAAGACGAGTCCCAAGCCCAAGTCGAGATGGACGACAACGGCGATATGGACGAGGCCGAAGAGCAGGAAATGCCCGACGGGGAAGCGCCGCAGGAACCTCTGCCGCCTGCGCCTCATTCCGATGCCGACCCCGGCTACACCGTGTTCTCGACCGAGAATGACGAGGAAATCGCCGCCGAAGACCTTGCCGAGGCGCAGGAACTGGAACGCTTGCGGGCCTATCTGGACCAACAGCTCGATCCCTTGAAAGGCGCTGTGTCGCGCCTTGCCAACAAATTGCAGCGCCGCCTTCAGGCGCAACAGAACCGATCATGGGAATTTGACCGTGAGGAAGGCATCCTTGATGCGGGCCGACTGGCACGTGTGGTGGCCAACCCCACGACGCCCCTGTCGTTCAAGGTCGAAAACGATACCGAGTTCCGCGACACCGTGGTGACGCTGCTGCTCGATAACTCAGGCTCCATGCGGGGCCGCCCGATTTCTATCGCCGCGATCTGTGCCGACGTTCTCGCCCGCACGCTGGAGCGCTGCGGCGTGAAGGTGGAAATCCTGGGCTTCACCACGCGGGCGTGGAAAGGCGGTAAGGCACGGGAAGAATGGCTGGCCAAGGGCCGCCCGCAACAGCCCGGACGCCTGAACGACTTGCGCCACATCGTCTATAAATCGGCCGATGCGCCGTGGCGGCGGGTACGCGATAATCTGGGCCTGATGATGAAAGAGGGCTTGCTGAAGGAAAACATCGACGGGGAGGCGCTTGAATGGGCGCATCGCCGGATGGTGAACCGCACCGAGGCGCGCAAAATCCTTATGGTGATCTCGGACGGCGCGCCGGTGGACGACAGCACCTTGTCGGTGAACCCGGCCAATTATCTGGAAAAACACCTGCGCGATGTGATCGCTATGGTCGAGAAGCGCCGCGCGGTTGAACTGCTGGCGATCGGCATTGGCCACGATGTGACCCGCTACTACGAGCGGGCCGTAACGATCACCGACGCCGAGCAATTGGCAGGCGCGATTACAGAACAACTGGCCTCTCTGTTTGACACGGACCCACGGGCGCGCGCCCGGGTGATGGGGATGAAACGGGTCGGATAGGCCCTCCTCACGCTGGCCTTTTCGTATTGGCCCGCCGCCCTTTCAGGGCTGCATCGACAACGACGCCTCAGGCCACCTCCCTTGCGCCCGCGCCTTCGGCTTGGGCGCGGTGGCCCCTGCGGGGCGCTGAACAAAGGTTAATCATGTTCCAAGATTTCACCGCATCTACCCGGCCCGAAGATGGCCCCCCGCGCCTTGCCGCCCTACGGGCGCAGATTGCCAAGGTCGGGTTGGATGGTTTCCTTGTGCCCCGTGCCGATGCCCATCAGGGCGAATACGTGGCCGACTGCGATGCGCGACTGGCGTGGGTGACGGGCTTCACCGGATCGGCAGGGTTTGCCGCCGTGCTGCCCGATGTGGCGGGTGTTTTCGTGGACGGACGCTACCGGGTGCAGGTGCGGGCGCAAGTGGCCGACGTCTTTACCCCCGTGGATTGGCCCGAGGTTCAACTGGCCGATTGGCTCCGCGATGCTCTGCCCCAAGGCGGCAAGGTTGGGTTTGACCCCTGGCTGCACACGGGGCGCGAGATTGCGACGTTGGAAAAGGCGCTCAGCGGCTCGGGTGTCGAACTGGTGGCCTCTGACAATCTGGTGGATGCGATCTGGACAGACCGCCCGGCGCCGCCCAATGCCCCGATCACGATCTTTCCCGATGCGATTGCCGGAAGAACCGCCGCCGACAAACGTGTTGCCTGTGCCGAGGCTTTGCGGGATGCGGGTCAAGGGGCCGCCGTACTGACCCTGCCCGATGGGATTTGCTGGCTGCTCAACATCCGAGGCTCGGACATTGCGCGTAACCCTGTGGTCCAAACCAATGCGATCTTGTTTGACGATGGCACCCTGCGCCTGTTCCTTGACGATGCGCGACTGACGCCAGAGTTGCGGGCGCACCTGGGGCCCGAGGTACAAACCGCCCCCCCTTCCAGCTTCCCCGACGCTCTGGCAGGGCTGGAAGGCTGCGTTCGTCTGGATACCGCCAGTGCGCCCCGTGCGATTTCGGAAATCCTGCAAGACGCCGGCGCGGATATCGCCGCTGAGCGCGACCCCACGGTCTTGCCCAAGGCGCGTAAAACCGACGCCGAGATCACCGCCACAGCCAATGCCCACCTGCGCGATGCCGTGGCGATGGCGCGGTTCCTGCATTGGTTCGATGAAACCGCGCCCGCGGGCACCCTCACGGAGATCGACGTAGCCAAACAGCTCGAAACTTTCCGGCGCGACAGCGGCGCATTAAAAGAGCTGTCCTTTGACACCATCGCAGGTGCGGGCCCCAACGGCGCCATCGTGCATTATCGGGTGACAGAGCAGACAAATGCCCAGGTCTTACCCGGACAATTGTTTCTGATCGACAGCGGCGGTCAGTATGAGGACGGCACCACCGATATCACGCGCACCCTGCCCGTGGGTACGGTCGGCGATGAAGAACGCGACTGCTTCACGCTGGTCCTGCAAGGGATGATCGCGGTGCACCGCACGCGCTTTCCCAAGGGCGTGGCCGGGCAGCATCTGGATGCGCTGGCCCGTGCGCCGCTCTGGGCAACCGGACGTGATTATGACCACGGCACCGGCCACGGCGTTGGCGTCTATCTGAACGTGCACGAGGGGCCGCAGGGCCTGTCGCGCCGCAGCGACGTGCCGCTGGAGCCGGGGATGATCGTCTCGAACGAGCCGGGCTACTACCGGGAGGGGGCCTTCGGCATTCGGATCGAGAATTTGATCTACGTGGTGGACGCGCCCGAAGGGGCCGATCCACACCGCAAGATGCTGGGGTTCGAGACCCTGACATTCGCCCCCATTGACCGCCGCCTGATCGTGACCGAAAAGCTTAGCATCGTAGAACGGGACTGGCTCAACGCCTACCACGCCGATGTTTTGGCCCGCGTCACACCGATGTTACAGGCCGGTGGATACAGTGCCACAGCCGCGTGGCTAGAGGCCGCCTGCGCACCACTTTAGCGTCTGATCTAACGCGCTCCGACGCCGCGTCAGTCCATCGCCTTGTGCCCCCGGCGTGTCGCGGGGTACATAGGCGCTCAATCAGACATGATACGGGAGAAAATCATGGCCGATCACATCACAATTTCCGAAGCATCCGGCACTTGGGTTGTCCGCGCCAGTGGCGCTGTTCTGGGCGAAAGCTCGGCCGCGCTGGAACTGGTGGAAGGCGACATGCCCGCGGTCATCTACTTCCCCCGCGAAGACATCGGGATGAGTTTTCTGGAGCAAACCCAGACATCTACCACCTGCCCCCACAAGGGTACGGCGACCTATTTCACTGTGACGGGCCCCGATGGCGACGCGGTTGATGCGGCGTGGAGCTATGAGACACCGCTTGAGGCCGTGAAAGAGATCGCGGGCCACATTGCTTTCTATTCTGACCGTGTCGCGGTCGAGAAACTGTAGCCCGTGAAGATTACCGATTCAAAAGAAACCCAAGGCGTCCGCCGTTCAGGGCGCTGAGGAAAACTTCATAGGCGGCATTCGTCGCCGCGCCGTCTTCGCCCCAATCACTGCGCATAGTCAGCGTGATGGACCCGCCACCTGCGGTAATCTCCGGCTCGGCTGGGGATGGCATTTCGCTCAGGATTGGCCACGCCTCGCGCAGGCGGGCGGCAAGGGCTTCTGCGTCTACACCGTCCGCGAGGGCCAAAACCATTGCTGCGCCTTCCGTCTCTCGGTTGGCGAAATCGGCCAAGGCCAACGCCTCGACCGGGCCAGTTTCTGCGCCCGTGATCGGAAGCTCTGCCCCGTTGCGCAGCCAGCATCGGACGGAAACGACACCGCCCAGATTGCCCACACGCCGCAAACCGCCAAGCAAGGACTGAGCATCGTCGCGCGCCGCGAGGTTCGGCCCCGTCGGCGCACGCACGGCATCCAACGCCGTCCATCCCGTGGCCCAAACCGCGCGGTCCCCCAAAAAGAGCATCCGCAGAGGCAAGCCCTGATCGCCGCCGAAGGGATGGGCCGGATCACGCGCGAAGGCATCAGTGGCGTAGTCGGTATCCCCGTGCCAAAGCACCGGAGCCCCGCCGCGGTCGGCCTCAGAAAGTCCGTTAGAAAACAACGCGCCCCGCAGGCGCATTTCGCTGTCGGGATAGATATCCATCGCCCCCACGCGCACCGTTCCTGCGGCGACCTCCCATGTCTCCACCCAGTCGAGCGCGGTCAATCCCACGGCCGCGCGAAGCGCCGCGTCCTCGATTCCTTCGATAATGTCACGTTGCAAGGGCGCGGCAGAGCGAAGTGCAGCAAACCGGTTCGGCGTGTTCGGGTTGCGCCCTGCCTGAGCGCCGCGCACCGCGATCCAGCGCACCGCGTCGCCATTGCCGTAGCCCGCAATGATTGGCCCCTCTGCACCGTCCAACACCGCTTGTGGTACACCAGAAAGCACGGTTTGCAGCCGCCCCGCCGCGCCCTGCGCGGCAGAAGCTTGGGCGCTAAGAGATAGCAAGGCGAAGGCAAAAAGAATCCGGGTCAACATGGCTGTAAGCATGCCGTGTTCCAGCCCATTCACCAAAGAAATAATCTGTTTCCGAAAGCCGCGTTAACTGTGTTCTTCTGCTGCTGTCGCCGCCAGCGCCTTGTTGTAGGCCTTCAGGGCATCGACGTGGAACAACGCCCCCTCTAGGGCCGGTGGCCCGCCTGTGGGAGACAATTGCACCACGGGCAGGAAGTCGAGGCCCGTGCGTTCAAAGATCGGCAAGGCCCGTTCCAACGTGGCATTGGTGTCGGTGAAAATGCCCTGCTCGATTAACGTCAGCAAACGTTCTTGCGGGGCGGAATTCTCGTGGGTCATGGGGCGCATCACGCGGCCCACGCGGAACATCGCCAGCAGATAGGCCTGCGGGCCGGCGGCAAGGTGGATATTGCGCCGCTCCAGCTGGGTCAGGAAGAAGCTGCGATGGACCATCTTGGACGCGACCGCCGTGGACATCGACACGGCAACCATCACTGCCAGACCGGTTTGCCAATCGCCCGTCAGCTCGAACACAATCAACGTGGTGGAAATCGGTGCCCCTAGCACCGCCGCCGCCACCGCGCCCATGCCTGCAAGGGCGTAGAGCGTTTCAGAGCCCGACACATCGGGGAAGATCCCCGTGGCCACCAAGCCAAACGCCAGACCCGAGATCGCCCCGATCATCAGAGAGGGCGAGAATACACCGCCCCCCATGCGCCCCCCTACGGTGATCGCCGTGGCAACCGCCTTCAGGATCGCAAAGACGATGGCCTCCCATAGAAACAATTCTCCCGTTAGGGCGGCGGAGGTCGTCTCATACCCCACGCCGATGATGTGGGGGAACCAGATGGCGATTGCGCCCAAGGCGAGGCCGGCCACGGCGGGGCGCAGGTAGCGGGGCAGCTTTGTGCGTTGTTGCAACGCGTTGCCCACGTCTTCGGCCCAGAAGGTGCCGCGCATGAACAAAACAGCGATAAACCCGCAAAGGATGCCAAGGATCAGAAAGGCTGGAAGCTCCACATAAAAGCGCAACATACTTTCGCTTTCCAAGGCAAATTCCGTGACATCGCCGAATTCTAGGCGGTTTATCACAGTGCCCGCCGCGCTGGCGATGACGATGGGCGCGAAGGCGTGCACGGCGAAATGGCGCAGCACGACTTCAAGGGCAAAAATAGCCCCCGCGATAGGTGCATTGAAGCTGGCGGAAACGGCGGCGGCGACGGCACACCCCAGAAGATCGCGTCCGGTGATGCCATCGGCGTTGATCCAGCGCGATATCTTCGAGGAAATCACCGCAGCCAAATGCACAACCGGCCCCTCCCGGCCGGTGGAGCCGCCGGTGCCGAGGGTCACAAGGGACGCCAAGGCCGATCCGATGCCCGCCCGCCCCTCGACCCGGCCCTCGTTTAGGGCCGCGCCTTCGATCACATCCGCCACAGAGCGCACGCGCCCGTCCGGGGTATATTTATATAAGATCAAGCCAGAGACCAAACCGCCCCCGACCGGAATTGCCAGGATCATCCACCACGGAAGTCCCTCGGCAAAACTGTGCAACAAGCGGATGTCTTCAACGCCATAAAGCGTTTCCTGCAACCAACTTACGCCCTTGCGAAACCCCAATGCCATGAAGCCCGCGGACACGCCGATGACCAAAGCGATCAGCCAAAATTGGAACTGGCTCGGCCCCTTTTCCAACAACAAGGACCAGATGCCCCGCAGGGCGGTAAGGGCTCTGCTGGCTTGCACTTTGATGAGACCGCGCGGATCAATGGCCACGGGACAGGCTCGCTTTCTGGCGCGGAACGCGTCTGGGGGACACCAAGGGGCAACGCCGCGCGGCCGCCTCCCCTACAATACTGTTACGCTAAAACGGTAGAGAAAGCCTGACGATTTGGAAAGTCACGGCCTTGGAAATTCAGTGTTTTCCGGCAAATGGGTGTGGCGACGCCCACACGGCCGGGGCGGTTTTTTCGCCCTACCCTTTCAGCAGAGCCCGTGCGGCGTCCTTGGCGGCATCGGTAATCGTGTCGCCAGCAACCATGCGGGCAACTTCCTCCACCCGTTGGTCGTCGGACAAGGGCACGACACGGCTGAAGGTAACGCCCTTTTCTACCGTCTTGGCCACGCGCCAATGATGCGCCCCAAGGGCCGCGACCTGCGGCGAATGGGTCACCACCAAAACCTGCCCGCCCGAGGCCAGATCGGCCAAGCGCCGCCCGACCGCATCGGCAGTCGCTCCGCCGACGCCCCGGTCAATCTCGTCAAAGATCATCGTTAGCCCGGCCTGGTCCGAGGTCAGGCAAACCTTCAGCGCCAGAAGGAAGCGCGACAGCTCCCCGCCGGAGGCGATGCGGTTCAGGGGGCCAGAGGGCGCACCGGGGTTGGTGGCTACGGTGAAGGTGATCGTATCCACGCCGTCGGGCCCTGCGGGAGCCTCTTCACGGCGGGTTTCAAAGACTGCGCGGTCCATCTTCAGGGGCGCAAGCTCGGCCCCCATGGCGCGATCGAGCTTCAGCGCGGCCTTCGCTCGCGCCGCCGTCAGCTTATCCGCCGCCTCTTTATAGGCGGCGTCTTCGCGGTCGCGGGTTTTGGTCAGTTCCGCAATCTCGGCCTCTCCGCCATCAAGCGCGGCAAGTCGCTGGCCCAATGTGTCGGCAAGCCCCGCCAAATCATCGGCCAGCACGTTGTGCTTTCGCGCCAATCCGCGCAGGGCGAAAAGCCGTTCTTCGGTCATTTCCAGCTCTGCCGGGTTGAACTCTAGCCGTTCCGCGAAACTGGCGACCCCGGCTTGCGCCTCTCCCAGTTCCACCAAGGCACGTTCCAGCGCGGCCATGGGCATTTCCAAGCGGCCTTCGGCATGTTCCACCACCCCATCGAGCCATCGGCTTGCGTCGCTCAACGCGCCTTCGGCGCCATTCAGACCAAGGGCAGAGATCGCCTGCGCCACATCTTCGCGCATCTTTTCAGCGGCTTGCATCATGCGGCGCTTGGCGTCCAATTCAGCTTCTTCCCCGTGCTCGGGGGCAAGCTTGGTTAACTCAGCGACCGCGTGGCGGAGGAATTCTTCCTCTTCCCGCATTTCCACGAGGCGTTTTTCCGCCGCCGCAAGCGCTTTGCCCGCGGCCGCCTTGCTACGCCAAGCGGTGGCCACCTTGGCACGCAAGCCGTCGAGGTTGCCGTATTCATCCAGCATTGCGCGGTGGTTCTTGGGGTCCAACAACCCCTTGTCGTCCTGTTGGCCGTGCAGCTCCACCAATACATCAGACAAGGCACGCAAGACGTCGCCACTGACGCGACGGTCGTTGACCCAAGCCGTTTTGCGGCCTTCAGGTGTGTTGATGCGGCGCAGGATCAACTCGTCCGAGGCCGGCAAGCCCGCCTCCGCCAATACGGCATAAGCGGGGTGGCCTTGGGGCAGATCGAACTCTGCCACCACTTCGCCCTGCTCCGCGCCCGTGCGCACCAGATCAGCGCGGCCCCGCCAGCCAAGCACAAAGCCCAAACTGTCGAGCAAGATCGACTTCCCCGCCCCGGTTTCCCCGGTCAACACATTGAGCCCGGGCTGAAACGCGAGTTCCAGACGGTCAATAATCAACATATCGCGGATATCGAGATGACGCAGCATAGATTGTGTGTTGCCCAAAGCAGGCGGAACGGTCAAGCGCTTACGGCATTCCCGCCCGACTTACAGCCAATCCCCACGCACGGTCTGCTGCCAGACTTCGCGCAGCCAGTTTTCTCCGGCGGCTTCCAAAGACAACCCCTGCCCCGTCAACTGACGGTAAGCGTCATCATAGAACGGCGAGGACTGGAAGTTGTAGCCAAGGATCGCGCCAGCTGTTTGCGCCTCGTCCGTCAAGCCGAGGGCGAGGTAGGCTTCCACCAGACGCAACAAGGCTTCCGGCGTGTGAGAGGTGGTCTGGAACTCTTCCACCACAACCCGGAACCGGTTGATCGCCGATGTGTAATGTTCGCGGCGCAAGTAGTAGCGGCCCACTTCCATTTCCTTGCCCGCCAGATGGTCAAAGGCGAGGTCGAAGCGCAGGATCGCGTCTTGGGTGTATTCGCTATCGGGATACCGCTCGATCACGACGCGGAGCGCTTGCAGCGCCTGATAGGTCACGCCTTGGTCGCGGCCCACCTGGTCAATCTGGTCATAATAGGACAGTGCAAGAAGGTACTGGGCATAGGCCGCGTCTTCGTTGCCAGGGTAGAAATCAAGGTAGCGTTGAGCCGCCACACGGGCCGCCTCGTAGTCGCCATCCTCGTGATAGGAGAACGCCGCCATAATCAACGCCCGCTCAGCCCATGTGGAATATGGGTGCAGGCGCTCCACCTCGATAAACAGCTCGGCCGCATTGTCTGGACGGCCGTTTTCCAGCGCGAATTCGGCTTGCTGATAGATCGTCTCAGCGTCCAGCTCTTCCAGAGGGATGTTCGCATTGCGCCCGGCAAAGAAACCGCCGCCGCCATTGCCGCTGAACAGGCCCGTGCCAAGGAAACCATTGCCTCCACCGCCGCCGCCACAGCCCGCCAAAACGAGCGTCAGCCCTAGGGCTGCACCGGAAAGTCGAAAGCGGTTGGTTGTCATGCGATTAGCCTCAAACCCATAGTCTTAGGCCCGATCCCGGACCCTGTCGGCACTGCTCTAGCACATTCCTTTTGCGGGCAAAATCCCTCAACCGACACGAAGATGCACCGAAGTGATAACGTGATGTTGTGGCCACGTCACGCGACGTGCGCAAGATCTGCTGATTTCACGCCGACGCCGGGCAATGCGGCGGCCTGATCCGGCGTGCATTCCACGAAACGCACCGCACCGGGGGTGGCGAAAAGGTTGCGAAGCAATTGGTTCGTAACCATGTGGCCGGCCCGGAAACCGGTGTAGCAACCCAGAATGGGGGCGCCTGCCAGGGCCAAATCCCCCAATGCATCCAGCATCTTATGGCGCACGGCCTCATCGGCATGGCGGAAACCACCGGGGCTCAGGACGTCGTCTCCATCCACGACAACGGCGTTGTCGTAGGTTCCACCAAGGGCAAGGCCCGCTTCATGCATCATGTCCACGTCGGCGCGGCGGCAGAAGGTGCGGCTGTCGCATAATTCGCGCACGAAGCGACCATTGGCCAAATTGGCAATCCGCCGCTGATAGCCGATCGCCTTGTCGCTGAATTCGATGGTGTAATCCATTTCCAGCCCACGGGAGGGCGACAACTCGGCCCAGGCGTCGCCATCTTCGGCGCGCACAGTCTTAAGGATTTCCAGCGCATGGATTGGCGCGGACTGGCGTTGGATGCCAGCATCAAGGATCGCGCGAACGAACGGCGCGGCAGACCCATCAAGGATCGGAAGCTCAGGGCCATCCACTTCGATCAGGGCGTTATGGATGCCCGATCCGATCAAGGCGGCCATGATATGTTCAACCGTCGAAACTTCGGTTCCGTCTTCGGCCACAAGTTTAGTGCAAAGGCGGCTTTGGGGGACAAGATCGTAGCGGGCGGGGATCATCGCGGCGTCGTCAAGGTCGGTGCGGCGGAACCAGATGCCGACGTTGGCGGCTTGCGGTAACATGCTGACACGGGTCAAACGACCGGTGTGGAGACCGACCCCACTGAATGTGGCTTTTTTGCGAAGTGTTGCCTGCATCAAATTGCCCGCTCTTCCGTCACATCAATTCCCGCGGCGTCGATTGCTTAAGACGCTCTGCCGGAAGCGGCGCTTGCACCAAAAGGTTAAAACAAGGTTTCCGCTGTATATGGGGGTAGCGAGGGGCAGCGCTAGGAGCAACTCAAGCTTTATGACGCCTTGCAACAATGGGTAGTAGCGTGGGCGAAAACTTGCCTACATCCTGTGGGTAACCCTGCAACATCTTGTATCTAAAACGAAAAAGACCGGCGCGAGGCCGGTCTTTCCTGTCACATTGTGACTGCAAATTAGTTCGCTTGGCGGCGCAGGAAGGCAGGAATTTCAATCCGCTCCTGATCGGGGTCTACGACACCGTCGTCTGCCGCGTGGTGCTGAGGCATCGGCGCAGGGGCCGGAGCCGCCATTGTGGGCTGACGACGCTCGGCCGGGGCCGCACCATCTTCACCGGTGCCTGTCATACGGTTGATAAGCGAATTTATGCCGAAGCCGCGTTTTTGAGGCTGTTCACCGGCCAAACCACCGTGCTGCTGAGGCGCTGCAACGGGCGCGGCCTGAGGCGCACGCGGCGTATCACGCTGGATGGCAGCACGCAGACGGGCCAGAGCCTCGGGCGTTGGGGCACCACCGGCGGCGGGCTTGGGGGCAACGTAGCCCTGCTGATCTTCAGCCGCGACGGCTACCGGAGTAGGTTGTTGCGGTGCAGGCGCAACAGCGGCAGGCGCTGGAGCGGGTTGATACGCCGGCGCTGGCACGTCGTCTTCGGCAACCAGATCTGGCTCGGCCTCGGCGGGGGCCTCAAAGCTTTCAAACAGGGAAGGCTCTGGCGGCGTTTCCGCGGCGGCTTCCTCATATTGCTCTACCTCTGGAGCGGGTGCCGCGGCAGGCGCTGGTTTGGCCTCTGCGGCGGCAACGGCGGAACCCGTGGCGTAGAACTGACGCGAAGGCATTGGCACTTCTTCCTGACGCTCTGCCGCGTCAATGCCAGTTGCCACAACGCTGACGCGCATCTGGCCTTCCATCGCTGTGTCCAGGGTGGAACCGACGATGATGTTCGCCTCTGGGTCCACTTCTTCGCGGATGCGGTTGGCGGCTTCGTCCAACTCGAACAGGGTCAGGTCGTAGCCACCTGTGACGTTGATCAACACGCCGCGCGCACCGCGCAGGCTGATCTCGTCCAGCAGCGGGTTGGCGATGGCCTTCTCGGCGGCCTGCATGGCGCGGTTGTCGCCATCGGCCTCGCCCGTGCCCATCATTGCCTTGCCCATTTCGTTCATCACAGCGCGAACATCGGCAAAGTCGAGGTTGATGAGACCGGGGCGAACCATCAGGTCGGTCACACCCTTAACACCTTGATAAAGAACGTCATCCGCCATGGCGAAGGCTTCGGTGAAAGTGGTTTTCTCATTCGCCAGACGGAACAGGTTCTGGTTCGGAATGATGATCAGCGTGTCGACGACCTTTTGCAGGGCTTCGATGCCCTCATCGGCCTGACGCATCCGCTTGGTGCCTTCAAACTGGAACGGCTTGGTGACAACACCAACGGTCAGAACGCCCAACTCCCGCGCGGCTTGCGCGATAATTGGCGCCGCGCCGGTGCCGGTGCCGCCGCCCATTCCCGCAGTGATAAACGCCATGTGGGCGCCTGCGAGGTGGTCAACAATCTCTTCAATGCTTTCCTCAGCGGCGGAAGCGCCAACCTGAGGGCGCGCCCCTGCGCCGAGACCTTCGGTCACGCGCTGGCCCATCTGGATACGCGCGTGTGCGGTGGATTGCTGCAATGCCTGAGCGTCGGTGTTGGCAACAACAAATTCGCAACCATCAAGCTGCTGGTCGATCATGTTGTTCACGGCATTGCCGCCTGCGCCGCCGACACCGAAGACGGTGATACGGGGTTTCAGCTCGGGTTGAGCGTCGGTCATGGTAAGATTCAGAGTCATGGATACTGTCCGCCTGTTCTTGTCCTGGCCCCCGATCTTCTGGTCGGAATTGCCGAAATTGCCTCATTTATTGAAGGACAGCGTACCGCCGTTCCCCTGCGTCGTCACGCAGAAAATACGCCCCATGCGCGAAATGTGGCCGTTTTGTGGCGATTTTATCGGCGATTTAGCGGTCTGACCCCATATGAAGGGGTCACCAGTTGTCGCGGAACCATTTTACCGCGCGACGAACGGACCTTGCAGGCAGCCTGTCGGCGGGCAAATCGAAGTCCCACCACTCGTCCTGAGGGCTTGCTGCAAACAGCGCCAGACCGACACAGGCTGAGAACGCCGAGCCATAGGCCGACTGCGGCAGACCCGCCACCCGCATGGGCCGCCCAAGGCGCACCTGGTTGCCCAGAATGCGCGAGGCAAGACCATCAAGGCCGGGGATCTGGCTCCCACCCCCAGTCAGAACGATGCGTTGAGAGGGCAGATGCTCAAACCCTGCCGCATCTAACCGCGCCCGCACGTCTTCGAGAATTTCCTCGACCCGAGGGCGCATGACGCCGATCAACTCGGCCCGCGATACGGTGCGGCGGTCGTGGTGCCAATCACCGGTGTCGCTGTCCAATTCGATAATCTCTCGGTCATCCAGCCCCGTGGCCATGAGGCCGCCGAATTTGGTTTTGATCCGTTCGGCCATATCCACGGGGATATGCAGACCTTGGCTGATGTCGCGCGTGATATGGGCCCCGCCCATGCGCACGGTATCGGCAAAGATCATGTGTTTTTTCATGAAGATCGACAGGCTCGTGGCCCCTGCCCCAAGGTCGATGCAGGCCGCCCCCAGCTCTTGTTCATCCTCCACCAAGGAGGACATGGCGGCGACATAGGGCGCAGAAGCCACGCCCGCCAGTTCCAGATCACAGCGTTTGACGCAGTGTAGAAGCGTTTCAATGGCGTGGCTGTCCACGGTCAGCAGATGCATGTCGCACGACAGGCGGTTGCCCACATGGCCGCGCGGGTCCGACAGGCCCGAGCGATTGTCGAGTGAGAAGTTCACCGGCTGCGCGTGAAGCACTTCGCGCGACGCGCCAATATCGGGCATATCGCAGACGGACAACACGCGTCCGATATCGTGATCTTCCACGGCGCCAGTTTGCAAATCGACCTCTCCGGTCAGGCCATAGCTGCGTGGACGCGCACCGGAAAGCGACACGATCACATGATCGACACGGGCGTTGGCCATTTTCTGGGCGGTCTGCACGGCGGTGCGAATGGCGCGCTCGGTTTCCTGAACCGTGTCAATCTCGCCAAACTTGACGCCGCGCGACCGGGTCGTTGCCGCGCCGATCACCCGGAATGAGGATTGCCCGGCCATAGCGCCGATGCCATCATCCTCGGGCTCGGTGCCGTCGAATTTCAGCACCAGACAGGCCACCTTGAAGGTGCCAATGTCCAATACGGCAATCACGCCGCGTCGCATGGCTTCGGTCCGTTTGGCCCGCATGGCCCGTTGTGTTTGATAGAGAAGATTCATCCGCGCGTGTCCCCATCGGATCTTTCAGCCGCCAGCGTGCGCATACGCTGTAGCTCGTCCATTGCATCATCTGTCAACCGCACGGTCGGACGACCGGGGTTGCGTAAATCTACCGCTGTCACGTCACGCGACAGGATTTCGCCCACATCATGGAGCGCCAGCACACGGTCCAGCGCGGCAGTCGCGCCGAACTCGGGCAGCATGATCCTTGTGTCATTGGTCAGGACCACATCCCATCGCCGCTGCCCCATGCGCACAAGCCCATGGACGCGGTCGCCCAGAATGGCTGCCGCCTCGATCAGCGCCAGCGCCTCGGTCACGGCCAGGTCAGCCCCCTCCCCGCCCAAAAGCGGCAGAGGTTCTTCAAGCTCTCGGGTGCCGAAGCCCGCAACAAACTGCCCTTCTTCGTCGATAATGCTCAGCCCCTCATGGGTCAGCCACAGGGCGGCGGGAATGCGTTCGTCGATGCGCACGGCCAGATAGCCGCCGGACTGAATGCGCAGGTCAGCGCTGCGCACAGGCGGCAACGCCTCTAGACGGCCGCGCAATTCATCAAGGTCCAGATCGAAGGACGAAATCGGCAGGTCCAGCGCAAGGGCGGCGCGGACCTCTTCCGTGACATCATCCGAGGCACCGTCGATCCCCAGCACATTCACGCGAAACTCTGGCCGGTTCTCAACCTCGCGGCGGATTTCATAGGCGGCTTCAAACAAGCCATTAATGCGGGCCTCATCGCTGAGATACCAGGCAACGGCAGCAAACAGCGCGAACAGCGGAATGCCGATGTTGAGCGCTTTGCGGAAAATCGGCGTGAGCCACAGGCGCGTGACGCGGTAGCTGAGTTTCGAGGGGGCCGGATCATGGGGTGCAGAAGCGCCGGGCGCGTTGCGGCGCGGGATGATGGACCGAACGGAGGTGCGTTGAATGTGGCGAGGTGCCTCGCCCGCTATTACCGGTCGCATGACGCATCCTCCACCAACCAAGCGCAGAGTTTACCAAAGCTCATGCCCGTCGCCTGCGCCTGTTCGGGCGTCAGGGATGTGGGCGTCATGCCAGGCTGCGTGTTCACCTCTAGGATAATCAGGCCATCAAGGCCGCGCGCCTCATCCCAACGGAAATCGGTGCGGCTGACACCTTTGCAGCCTAGCGCCGTGTGGGCGCGCAGGGCCATGTCCATGCAGGCATCCCAGATCTCTTGCGGCACCTGCGCCGGCACCACATGGCGCGAGCCGCCGGGTTTGTATTTCGCGTCGTAGTCGTACCAGCCATCGGTAAGGATATCGGTCACGGTCAACGCGCCGGGATCGCCGGGCTTGTCGCCAAGGACGGAGACCGTCAGCTCTCGGCCCGGCGCGAAGGTTTCAACCATCACCTCGGCGGGCATATCGTCGGACAGCTGCGGCGGGCCGTTGGCGGCCTCGTTCACCAGATAAACTCCGACAGAGGAGCCTTCGTTATTGGGCTTCACCACATAGGGCGCGGGCATCACATGGGCGGCGCAGACATCTTCTTTGCGGGCAATCACGCTTTCGACCACCGGTAAACCATGGGCCTTGAGGGCCACCTTGGCGCGAGTTTTGTCCATGGCGAGGCTAGAGGCCAGAACGCCCGAATGGGTGTAGGGAAGGCGCAACCATTCCAGCAGGCCTTGCACACACCCATCTTCGCCCCACCGACCGTGGAGCGCATTGAAGACAACATCAGGGTTAATTTCGGACAGACGTGCGCATAGCGCGGCCCCGGCGTGGACCTCGCCCGGATCAACTTCGATTACGTCAAATCCCTCTCCGCGTAGCGCCTCGGCGCACCCTTGACCGGTGCTAAGCGACACCTCGCGTTCCGCAGAGGGGCCACCCATCAAGACGACGACACGAGATGGAAGGCTGCTCAACCCTGCCACCGTTTCTGTCCTCATTTTGTCCGACTGATACGTTGCCTGTCGGATCGATTATCCCCGCTTATGCGGAGCCTTGCATTATTCTTTTGTTGCGCAGCTCGATCCGAAAACCGGTTCCCACTTTTCGGGCTGCGCTGTCTTACCTTACCGCGCGGCCTGTTCCGAGAACCGGTTCCCACTTTTCGGGCTGCGCTTGGCTATTTTGTAGTCCCACCGGGTGTGCCGACCCGCATGATTTCCCACACTAGTTCTATGCCTTGGGATTGGAAAACCCTTTTTCGCACTTCTTCGCCCAATCCTTCGAGATCTGCGGCAGTTGCGCCACCCTTGTTAACGAGAAAGTTGGAATGCATCTCGCTCATCTGGGCGCCGCCAAGGGTGGCTCCACGCATGCCGGCGTCGTCAATAACCTTCCAAGCCTTCAAATCATGGGTGTCGTCGGCGCGTCCGGTTGAGCTGAAGCCAGCGGGATTGCGGAAGGTGGACCCGGCGGTCAGTGACTTGGTGGGTTGGGTGGCATCGCGTTTGGCCAACTGCTCCTCCATCCTTGTGTGCAACACAAGGCTGTCCTCGCCGCTGCCGCGCAGGGTAACGGAAACGATGGTGGCACCGTCAGGAATATCTGTTTGGCGGTAGGCAAAGGTAATGTCGTCGGCGGTCAGCGTGGCAGGCGTGCCATCGCGCAAGATCACATCGGCGCTCACGAAATGATCCGCCACATAAGAGCCGTAGCAGCCCGCGTTCATCTTCAACGCCCCGCCTAGAGAACCGGGGATCGTGCGCAGAAACGTCAGATCAATCCCCGCGTCCGCTGCCGTGCGTGCCAAGCGGGCATCCAGCGCAGCAGCCCCGGCGGTGACCGTGTCGCCATCCACCGAAATATCCATGAACGGACGGCCTAATTTGACAACCACACCGGGCATCCCCCCGTCGCGCACGATCAGGTTGGAGCCGACGCCCATGGGGAATACCGGCACGTCGGGATCGAGCGCCTTGAGAAAATCACTCAGATCATCGACATCGGCGGGCTGGAACAACCATTCCGCCGGGCCACCCACGCGCAACCAAGTGAGCGACGAGAGGTCTTTGCCCGCGGTCAAGCGCCCGCGCGGGGTGGGAAGGTGATCTGTCATTCCGGCTCTGTCTCCCTGCGCAAGCGGCGCACTAGCAACCCAAGTCCGCCCGCTAGAAACGCGCAGGCGGTGAAGGGCACCATTAATCCAAACAGGATGTAAATGCCCACCAAGGCTTCGTCCATGTCCTCGCTATAAACCAGCGTGAGCATCAGAAGACACAGCAAGGTGCTGACACCCCAAAGCGTGAACAGCATCCAGCGCGTGCCAATGCGGGCGGTGATGTATCCGGCCAAGATGCCTGCAATCGCGGCGAAACCCACGAAAAGCTCTGTGTTCATCGCGGCAGGTCTCCGTCCCCTGCCCCGGACATTGCGCGGCGCAAGTGATGGGCGGCGCGTTTCAGGGGCCAGCGCAGGATCGACGCGCCGGCAACGAATACTAAAAGGCCCCAGAACGGGCCTGCCTGATAGGTCACCCACCCCAAAAGCGGGATGCCCGTGGCGATCAACACCCAAGCCACCGGCCATTGGATGCGGCGCGGGCCCATGGCTGCGAGGCAGGCCAATACCGCCCAAACACACGCAAGGATCAGGGAGATAGGCATTACGATACGCCCCCTTCGTCCGACCGAGACCCCAAGCGAGTGCGGGCATGTTTATAGACGTAGCGCAGAGGGTTACGGTACATGGAGACGACTGCCAGTGCGATGATTGCCGTCCAGATCCAGCCGTGGATATAGCCCACGAAAACCACCATCGGCACCGACAGCACCAAGAGCGGAAAGCCGAAGGGCCATTGGAACCGCATCGGCATCATCGCCACGATGGCCGAGGCCACGACCCAGATGCAAACGAGGGTTAGTGCGAGGCTCATGTGACGTGCCTTTGTCGGGTCCGAATGCCCAGAAGAGTGCCGGTAATCGCCGAGACTATGGTTAGCCCCGCAAAAGTCACGGCACCAAGGAACATGTAACCCGCCGCGCCGAATGACGTGTCGGTCGGGGGAAAGAAGGGCTCTGCCTCTGTCGGCGTTTCCGGGAAGAGAAGCGGGATATAAGCCAGCAGAAACGGCAGGTTTAATGCCGCCACCAGCACGACAGCAGCCGCGCCGAAGCGCACGCCAAAGGCTTTCGTGACCCCAAAAGCCAGCGCCCCGGCGGCAAGGATCAATGCAAGTGCCAGTGCGAGTTTCATGAAGGCTCAACCTGCTGATGGTTGCGGCGATAGGCGGCGCGGCCGATCAGCACCGCGACCCCGGTCCAGATGGTGCCGGGCACCAGCACGAGGAACGTCCAAAGCGCCTCCGGCAAGCCGGTGCGCTGGCGGTGGGCTATGGTCTCTCCGCCGAAAATCTCGGGCGCGATGGGGGCGTTGCCGGGGTTTAGCGCGCCGGACAATGAAACCGCCGTCCAAAGCGCCATAGCCCCAAGGATCACAAGGCCCGGCACCACGCCGCTGCGCGTCACCCACATCAGCGCAACAACGCCGGGCAGAATGATCACGACAAGGGCGAGGACCAGAGTTTCCGTCATCCGGCGGCCTTTTGACCATCAAGGTCGGCAAGACGGGCGGGCAAACCGTTTGCCCAAGCAGAAATCGTACCGGCCCCAAGACACACGACCATATCACCGGGGCGGGCTTGTTCGCGGACCAGACGTTCCAGATCGTCTTCGTTCAGGATTGCGCGGGCGTGGCGGTGGCCGTGGCGGATCATGCCCGCCACCAAATCATCGCGGGATGCGCCCTCGATCGGGTCCTCTCCGGCGGCATAGACTTCGGCGATGGCGACCACGTCAGCTTCGGAGAAGCAACCGCAGAAGTCTTCAAAAAGAGAATGCAAGCGGGAGTACCTGTGCGGTTGGTGCACGGCGATGACGCGACCCTCGCTGGCTTGACGCGCGGCTTTCAGAACAGCGGCGATCTCAACGGGGTGATGGCCGTAGTCGTCGATCACGGTGATGCCGCCAACCTCGCCCACCTTGGTGAAGCGGCGGTTCACGCCCTTGAACCCATCCAAAGCCTCGCGGATCTCATTGGCCTTCATGCCCAGGTGCCGCGCCACGGCCACAGCCGCCAAAGCGTTGGAGACGTTGTGATCGCCCGGCATCGGCAAGCGGCAGCCTTCAATCACGATATCTTCGGCCTGAAGCGCGATATCGAAACAGGCAATACCGCCTTCGTAATGCAGGTTCACCGCACGCACATCGGCCTGGGCGTTGAACCCAAACGTCACCACGCGACGGTCGGTGATTTTACCCACAAGGGTTTGCACTTCAGGGTGGTCCGTGCAGCACACGGCGAGGCCGTAGAAAGGGATGTTGGAGACGAAATCAAGGAAGCCCCGACGCAGGTTCTCGATGCTGCCCCAATGCTCCATATGCTCGGGGTCGATGTTGGTGACGATGGCAATCGTGGCGGGCAGACGGTTGAAGGTGCCGTCGCTCTCGTCCGCTTCGACCACCATCCAGTCGCCCTGCCCCACCCGCGCGTTAGAGCCGTAGGCATGGATGATCCCGCCGTTAATCACTGTCGGGTCAACGCCGCCGTGGTCCAGCAAGGTGGCCACCATCGTGGTGGTCGTCGTCTTACCGTGAGTGCCGCCAACCGCGATGTTGGAGCGTAGGCGCATCAGCTCGGCCAGCATCTCGGCCCGGCGCACAATCGGCAGGCCACGGGCGCGGGCGGCGTCGTATTCCGGGTTGCCCGGTTTGATCGCTGACGAGATCACTACAACCTCTGCGCCTTCAAGGTTCTCGGCCTGCTGCCCTACAAAGACCTTGGCCCCAAGGCTTTCCAGACGCTTGGTGATCGGCGTGGCTTTCAGGTCAGACCCTTGCACCTCATAGCCGTGGTTCAACAACACCTCTGCGATGCCAGACATGCCAATACCGCCGATCCCCACAAAGTGGATCGAACCGAGTTGGGTGGGTAATTTCGTGACAGCAGCGTTCATGGGTTACCCTTTCGGCGTAGCATTGGGGGCGAGGCTTTCGACAAGCTCGACAAGACGCTCGGTCGCGTCAGGTACAGCAACAGACAGGGCCGCAATCGACATCTGCGTCGCGGCCTCGGGCTGGGTGAGGATTTGGGCGATGGTTTGGGCCAGAGTTTCCGGTGTGAACTGCGCCTCCGGCATCAGCACGGCGGCTCCGGCCTCTACCGGGCCACGAGCGTTGGCGGTTTGCTCATCGCGCACGGCGATGGCCAGCGGCACGTAGATCGCCGGGCGACCGACCACGTTGATATCGGCGACAGACGACGCGCCCGAACGGCAGATCACAAGCTGCGCCTCGGACAAGCGGCGGGGCATTTCGTGCAGGAAAGTTTCCACCTCGACCCGCATCCCAAGGAAATCATAGGCTTCTTGCACGCGGGCCACATCTTCCTCGCGGGCCTGCTGTGCAATGCGCAGGTGTTGGCGCAACTCTTCGGGCAAAAGGGCAATCGCGGCGGGCACCACATCAGACAAGATGCGCGCGCCTTGACTGCCACCGAAGACCAGAAGGCTCATCGGCCAATCGCCCGGGGGCGTGTAGGGCGCACCGCCCCGTTCGACAATCGCGGCGCGGACCGGGTTGCCGGTGTGCACGGCATCTGCGCCCAAAGGCACATCGGTGGGCCAAGTGCCACAAGCCACATGAGCCACATGCTTGGCGAAAATCCGGTTCACACGGCCTAAGACGCCGTTTTGTTCGTGCAGCATCCGGGGCCGTCCGGTCAGCCTTGCTGCGGCCATGGCGGGGATCGTCGGATACCCGCCAAAGCCCACGACCACATCGGGTTTCTCGCGCATCATCCGCAAGGTGGCCGAGAAAACACCGCCCATAATCCGAAACGGCACTGCCAGTTTCGCCAGCGGCCCACCGCGCGTGAACGTCGCAGAAGAGACCTCTCGAATTTCCACCGCATGGCTGAACCCACCCACATAACGCGCCCCACGCGCGTCGGTGGAAAGCGTCACGCGCCAGCCCTTGCGCAACATCGCCTCGGACAGGGCCTGGGCTGGGAACATGTGCCCCCCGGTGCCGCCAGCGGCGATGATGAGATGAGGCTGTGTCATGGCGGCGCTACCGTTGGCGGGAAAGAAGGTGGTCGGCGATATCGCCCTGTGGGCGCGTGCGGGTGAATACCAAAAGCATCCCGACCGCAATCCCTGTCGCGATCAAAGATGACCCGCCGTAGCTGACGAAGGGCAATGTCATGCCCTTGGCAGGCAAAAGCCGCACCGCAACGCCCATGTTGATGAAGGCTTGCAGCGCCAGAAGGGACACAAGACCAGTGCCAGCCAGACGCGCAAACGGGTCGCGTTCTTTCATCAGACGAGAGAAACTGCGCAGAGCGATGGTGAGATAAAGCGCGATAATGACGAGGACGAGCACAAGGCCATATTCCTCGGCGGCGACAGCAATGATGAAGTCGGTATGGGCATCGGGCAACGTCCATTTGACCGAGCCTTCGCCCAACCCGGTGCCAAACAGGCCCCCTTCACGGATCGCGTCGGTGGCGTAGCCAAGCTGCGTGTTCTCGCCCACTTCGTCGCTGAGAAAGCCATCAATCCGGCGGCGGAAGTGTTCCGAGGCAGAATAGGCAAACACCCCGAACAGGCCCACGGCCCCGATCACAATGGCCAGCACCAGCATTGGCGCCCCTGCCACGAAGTAAATCACCATCCACGCGAAGATTACCAAGGCCGCTTGGCCAAAGTCCGGCTGCAACGCGAGGCAGCCGACCAAAAGCACCGTCACGATGAGAGAGAAGGTCTTTCCGGGCGGACCCGCGACCTCTTGACTGGCGGCCATCATCCAGGCGGTGAAGACCACAAACACCGGCTTAAGGAACTCGGAAGGCTGCAACGAGGCGAACCCTAACGAGTACCAGCGCGTGGCCCCCATGCCGTAATCGGTGCCAAAAACTGGCAACATCGCGACCGCAAGAACCGCCGCCACAAAGCCAATCACGCCCCATCGGCGCACCGCCAAAGGCGACATCATCGACACCAAGATTATAACGTTCAGGGCAATGCCGCCGAAGAAGGCTTGCCGGATCACGTAGTGAAATGGTTCATGCCCATTGCGTTCCGCCAGGGGCGGAGAGGCCGCGAAGCCCAAGAGAATGCCGATCGCAAAGAGCGCGAAAATGCAGCCCAATGTCACGCGATCAATCGTGCTCCACCACCGTGGAATAACTGCGTCGCCCGTGTGCACAACGACTGTGCCATGCGCCATTTCCGTCATGGAATGCCTGCCTTGCCCTCAAGCGACGTTATGCGCCGCGTGTCTGCTCATGCCCGAGTTATCTCGGGTCTATCGTGTGAGTTTAGCCTGAAAAGCCTTGGCTGGCTAGGGTTAGTATGGCTTTCGCCGTCGCGGCACACGTCGTGGGATGACGGTCAAGGGCTAGGGTTGCAGCTTCTCAACTTGCGCGATGAAATCCGCGCCGCGCACCTCAAAGCTGTCGTATTGGTCAAAGCTGGCGGCGGCGGGGGCCAGAAGCACCGTATCACCGGGCTGCGCATCGGCGCTGGCGCGGGCCACGGCGGTGGCCATGTCGCCGCAAACCTCTAGGGGGATATCACCCAGATGCAGGGCGAAAGCCTCGGCCTCGCGACCAATGACATAGGCTTTCGAGACCTGCCCCGCCGCTTCCCAAAGGGCCTCTAGCCCGCCGTCTTTTTCCAGCCCGCCGCAGATCCAACGGATTTTCTTGAACGCACCAAGGGCCTTTACGGCGGCATCGACGTTGGTGGCCTTGCTGTCGTTGACGAAGAACACGCCGCCGATCTCGGCGACCCGTTGCGAGCGATGGGGAAGGCCCTCAAAGCTGGCGAAGGCGGCCTCGATCACCCGGGGCGCAAGGCCAAGGGCGCGGCACACGGCATAGGCGCAGGCCGCGTTTTGGTGGTTATGGGCACCGGGCAACCCCGGCACGCCGCGCAGGTCGATAGAGGCCACTTGGCGGCCCTTGCGGAATTCACTCAGCCAGCCCTTGCGGGTGCTGATATCCCACCCCGGCCCGCTTAGCTTGCCTGCGGCAACCCGGATCAGGCGTCCGTCCTCTGGCCCTTCGACCAATTGCCCCGCCAGATATTGGCCCTCTGCCTCGTCCACGCCAATCACGGCACGTTCCGGCCCGCCTTCGGCAAACAGGCGACGTTTTGCAGCGAAATAGCCGCCCATACCGCCATGACGATCCAGATGATCGGGCGACAGGTTGGTGAAAACGGCAATATCGGGTGTCAGCGCACGGGCGAGTTCCGTCTGGTAGGACGACAGCTCCAGCACCACGACCTCTCCATCGATCGGAGGCTCGATGTCCAGCACGCCACGGCCAATGTTCCCGGCGAGTTGCACCGGGATGTTCTGCTCTTCCAGAATATGAGCGATCAAGGCCGATGTGGTGGATTTCCCGTTCGATCCGGTGACCGCAACGACGCGGGGCGGCGTGTCGTGAAACGCCCAATCCCCCTGCCCCAAGGATCGGAAAAACAGGCCGATGTCGTTGTCTACCGGCACGCCCGCCGCGTAGGCCGCAGCAATGGCGCGGTGAGGCGCGGGATAAAGGTGCGGGATACCGGGGGAGGTCACGAGGCAGGCGATGTCTTCCAGCCCATCGCGGATCGGATCGTGAAGGGTGAACCCTTCCTCTGCTGCCCGCGAGCGGCCCGCTTCTCCATCGTCCCAACACAACGCCTCGGCCCCGCCTTCGCGCAAAGCCCGCGCCGCCGCGATGCCCGAGCGGCCAAGCCCCAGCACGATCACCTTGCGGCCTTCAAAACCCATCACCGGAATCATTGCTCTTGCTCCTTGACCAAACGGCTGCCCGCCACGTGGCGCCCATCGGCGCGTAATTCGATTTGAGTAAAGAAAATTGCCAACATGCGCACATCTAAATGCAGCGGCCCGGTTGGGCACTCGACCGTGACCTCGATCAAGGGCCTTTCTTCAGACAGGGCGAACCTGTCATCATTGCGAGCCACTTCCACGCCATCCACCAACAAGGCGCAGCCCTTGAACCAATGGTTCACCACCTCAACATGCAGCCCCTGCACCTCGGCCGAGACCCGGCGCACAAGGGGATGCCAGGCGGGATAGGTCATCGCAGTTTCAGGGTCGCCAAACCGATCAGCGCCAGGATGAGCGAGATGATCCAGAAGCGGATCACGATCTGCGGCTCGGCCCACCCTTTTTTCTCAAAATGGTGATGGATCGGGGCCATCAGGAAAACGCGCTTCCCGGTCATTTTGAAGTAGAGAACTTGCACGATCACTGACACAGCCTCGGCCACGAAAAGACCGCCGACAATGGCCAAAACGATCTCGTGCTTGGTGCAGACGGCAATCGCGCCAAGGGCTCCGCCCAAGGCCAAAGACCCGGTGTCGCCCATGAACACCGCCGCCGGTGGGGCGTTGTACCAAAGGAAACCCAAACCGCCGCCGATAAGCCCCGCGCAGAAGATCAACAGCTCTCCAGTGCCGGGCACATAATGCACGTCCAGATATTCGGTAAAGTCCACCCGACCCACCGCATAGGCGATGATGCCAAGGGTCGCGGCGGCAATCATGACAGGCATAATCGCCAAGCCATCAAGGCCATCGGTCAAGTTCACGGCGTTAGCCGAGCCCACAATGACGATCATCACGAAGGGGACATAAAGGTAGCCAAGGTTAATCAACACATCCTTGAAAACCGGCATGGCAAGCTGGCTCGACAGGTCTTCGGGATGCAATTGCGCGGCGATCAGGCCCGCGGCCAAAGCGATCGCGAAACCCGCCGCAAGGCGCACCTTGCCCGACACGCCCGCCGTGGTTTTACGGCTGACCTTGGCCCAATCATCAGCAAAACCGATCAGCCCGAAGGCGACTGTGACGCCAAGGACAAGCCATACATAGGGGTTATCGAGCCGCGCCCACATCAACGTCGACAGGCACAGCGCCGCAAGGATCAGCAGGCCGCCCATGGTCGGTGTGCCCGCTTTGGTTTCCAAATGGCTTGCGGGGCCATCTTCGCGGATCGGTTGGCCGTCTTTGTACTTGCGCCGCAGGGCGTTGATCAGCGGACGACCGAAAATGAACCCAAAGATCAGGGCCGTGAAGAAGGCGCCGCCTGCCCGAAATGTAATGTAGCGAAACAGGTTGAAGACATCGCCGCCGTCCGACAGCTCACTTAGCCAAAACAACATATAGCGGTACCTCTAACCTTTATCCTCAAGCGATTGCCCCAGTTTCCGTAGGGCGTCAACCACTACGGAAACCTTGGAGCCCTTCGAGCCCTTCACCAGCACGACATCGCCGGGGCGCAGGCTGCGGGGCAGAACTCGGCACAAATCCTGCGCTGTGGCCTCGTGCAACCCGCGTTTCGCGCCGGGCAGAGCTTCGTGCAAATGCGCCATCAACGCCCCGCAGGTGTGGACGACATCAACCGCGTCCATACTGGGCAGCTTGGCCACATCGGCGTGCATCTGGTCGCGTGCTTCGCCCAGTTCCAGCATGTCGCCCAAAACCGCAATGCGCCGCCCGCCCCGTTGCGGGGTAATCGCGGCCAGCACTTCCAGACCGGCCGCAAGGGAGGCGGGGTTGGCGTTGAAGGCGTCGTCAATCAGCTCAATCGCGATATCGTCGGTGCGGCTGAGCGCGATCCGCTCTCGCTGACCGCGGCCCTCCACCGGTTGCCAATGGGACAGCATCATTGAGGCCTGCGTCGGGTCCGCGCCCGCGGCAGCCACGGCGCAGATCACGCCCACCGCGTTGCTGGCATAATGACGCCCCGAAACGGAAAGCTTGGCAAGCCGCCCGCCCTCGGCCGTGGCGATGCGCATGACGGTGCTGTCCTCGGACAACATCACATCGGTCAGGCGCAGGTCGGCGCCCTCTGCTTCTCCGAAGGTGACAATCTCTGCGCCCTTGGCTTTGGCGGCGTCGATCAGGATATCGCTGGTGCTTACGTCTAACGGGATGATCGCCACACCGCCGGGCTCCAGCCCGTCGAAGATGGCGGCTTTCTCTGCCGCGATGCCTTCGATCACGCCGAAGGCCTCCAGATGCGCTGGCGCGATGGTGGTGATCATCGCCACATGGGGCCGCGCCATGCGGGCCAAGGGGGCGATTTCGCCGGGGTTGCTCATGCCGATCTCGATCACCGCGAAATCGGTGTCGGCGGGCATCCGCGCCAGCGTCAGGGGCACGCCCCAGTGGTTGTTGTACGAGGCGACGGCCGCATGGACATTGCCCTGCCCCGTCAGCGCTTGCTTGAGCATTTCCTTGGCCGTTGTCTTCCCAACCGATCCGGTGATTGCGATCACCTTGGCATCGGTCCGGGCGCGGGCCGCTTGGCCGAGCCGTTCCAACGCGGGCAGAACGTCGTCCACAACCAAGCAATTCGCGGCATCCACACCCTCGGGCACATGGCTGACCAGCGCGGCAACGGCCCCCGCATCCAACGCTTGCGCCACGAATTCATGGCCATCACGCGCGGCGGCCAAAGCCACAAACAGATCACCGGGCTGAATTGTGCGCGTGTCGATGGAAACCCCGGTGGCCTCCCACGTACCGCTGGCCGTGCCGCCGGTGGCCTCTGCGGCTTCGGACGCTGTCCACAAGGTCATATCGCGCCCTCCAGAGCGGCCACCGCGACCGAGGCTTGTTCCACATCGTCAAAGGGATAGATCACATCGCCCACCTGCTGGCCTGTTTCATGGCCTTTTCCGGCAATAAGCAGCGCGTCGCCCGGTTCCAACATGTCCACGCCGCGCAAGATCGCTTCGGCCCGGTCCGCGACCTCTGTCGCCTCGGGGCAGCCGGCCATGACGGCCGCGCGAATGCTGGCGGGATCTTCCGAGCGGGGATTGTCATCTGTCACAAACGCAACATCGCCCCACAGCGCGGCGGCTTCCCCCATGAGCGGGCGTTTACTTGTATCTCGGTCGCCACCTGCACCAAATATAACAATTAATCTTCCCAGAACATGGGGGCGCAACGCCTTGAGTGCCACTTCCAAGCTGTCAGGCGTATGTGAATAATCAACATAGATCGGTGCGCCGTGACGACGCCGCGCAGCCAGTTGCATCCGGCCCCGCACGCCCTCCATCTTCGGCAGAACCGCGAAGACCGCATCGGGATCTTCGCCACCCGCGATGACCAATCCAGCGGCGGTTAGCACGTTCATTGCCTGAAACGCGCCGATCAGGTTCAGGCGTACTTGCCGCGCCTCTCCCTGCCAGCGGAACAGCACGTCTTGCCCCGTCTCGTCAATCCGGCGGCCGGTGATTTTCAGCGCCGCGTCGGCGTATTGCGCGACGCCCAACACCTCGATCCCGTGGGCTTCGCAAGCCTCCGCCACGCGGGGGCCATAGGTGTCATCCATGTTCACCACAGCCACGCCACCTTCGGGCAAGAGCCCGGTGAACAGGCGCAGCTTGGCCTCAAAATAGGCCTCCATAGTGCCGTGATAATCCAGATGATCCTGGGTCAGGTTGGTGAAGGCCGCCGCCGCAAGGCGCACGCCGTCCATCCGTTTTTGGTCAAGCCCGTGGGACGAGGCTTCCATCGCCCCATGGGTCACACCAGCGGCGGCCATATCCGCCAGAACGCCGTGCAAGGTGACAGGCTCGGGCGTCGTGTGGATGCCGGGGGCCTCATAGGCACCTTCGACACCCGTGGTGCCGATATTAACGGCCTTAACCTTTAGGGCTTCCCATATCTGGCGAGTGAAGCTCGCGACCGAGGTTTTGCCGTTCGTTCCTGTCACCGCCACCATGGTTTCTGGCTGCGCGCCGAAAAACAGCGCGGCCGCATGGGCCAAGGCATCAGCCGGGTCTTCCACGACGACCAAGGCGGCATCCGATGCCGCCAGCTCGTTAGCCGCGATCTCGGCGCCCGCACGGTCCGTCAACACGGCCCCCGCCCCCATACGCAGGGCGTATTGAATGAACTCGCCCCCATGAACGCGCGTACCGGGAAGCGCCGCAAACAGCGAACCGCTTTCCACCTTGCGGCTATCTAGGGCAAGGCCCGACACCACCACATCGCCGCCGCTCAAGGCGGTCAGCCCTAGATCGGAAAGTCGTCGTTCAGCCATTGCCCGCCTCCTCAGTTTGAGGAGCTGGATAGCTGCAAACCGAGGGGATGTTCAACGCTTGGCCGCAATCCAAGAAGCGGTGCGGTGCGGCGAATGACCTCTGCCGCGACGGGCACGGCTGTCCAACCGGCGGTCCGGCGGGGCTGATCCCCTGACGGGTCCGAGGCTTCTTGCAGGGTGACGATCAACACATATTGCGGGTCGTTCATCGGGAAGGCGCTAGCGAAGGTGTTGAGGTTGCGATCCTCGTAGTAGCCCCCATTGGGGCGCGGCAAATCGGCGGTGCCGGTCTTGCCACCGACGGCGTAGCCGTCGACCTCACCAAAGCTTGCGGTGCCTTCGGTCACGACCTGACGCAACATGGAATTCACGATCCGGCTGGTCGATTCCGAGATGATGCGTGGCCCCGCTTGCGGCGTTTCGCGGCGCAGCAAAGTTGGCTCAATCAACGTGCCGCCGTTCACGATGGTAGAATAGGCGGCCGCCAAATGCAGCGGAGAGGTGGACACACCGTGGCCGTAACTAATTGTCATCGTTGACAATTCACCCCAACGCGGCGGCAGAAGCGGACGCGAGGACGCGGCTTCGACCAGTTCAACCTCTGATGGCTCCAGCAGGCCAAGGCTGCCAAGGAAATCACGCTGCCGTTCGCGCCCGATCGACTGCGCCATACGCGCCGTGCCGATGTTGGAGGAATGGATCAAAACGTCAGCAACGCTCTGCTCGGCCCCGTAGTAAGAGAAGTCCCGGATCGCGAAACCCGCCATCCGAAGCGGGCCCGTGGTGTCGATCATGTCGAAGGGGGAATAGAGGTTTAGCTCCAGCGCCTGCGCGATGGTGAAGGTCTTGAAAACACTCCCCAATTCGTACACGCCCTGCACCGCACGGTTGAACAGCGGGCTGTCGGCCTGGTCACCTTCCAGCAAGGGACGGGGCCGCGCGTTGGGGTCAAAATCAGGCAGGCTGGCCATCGAGATGACCTCGCCCGTATGGGCATCCATCAACACAGCCGAAGCGCCGCGCGCGCCCATCAATGTCATACCGCCCGCAAGGACTTCCTCCACCGTTGCTTGGACCGTCAGATCCAGGGATAGCGTCAGCGGCTCGACCCGGCTGGGGTCGCGCAATTCGTCGTCGTAGTGGGCTTCAATCCCGGCAATGCCGATCACTTCAGCGGCGTTAACCGCCTCTTCCCCGAAGCTTGCGCCGCCCAGAATATGCGCAGCGATCGAGCCATTGGGATATAGCCTCATTTCGCGGGGGCCAAACAAAAGACCGGGCTCGCCCAGATCATGGACCTGCTGCTCTTGTTCAGGAGAGATATAGCGGCGCAACCACAAGAACCGCGATCCGCTGGTGAAGCGGCGGTGCAGGTCGTCGGCGTCCATTTCCGGGAAAATCGCGGCCAAGCCTTCGGCGGCGGCGCGAGGGTAGATCAGGTCATGGGGGTGGGCATAAAGCGCGTTGGTGGCGAAGTTCGTCGCCAGAATACGCCCGTGCCGGTCGGTAATATCGGCGCGGGTGTTGAGAATTGTGGGCCCCTGGCTGACGATCCGCGGTTCGGTCGGGACAGACGTAGCCAGCCCCGCCATGCGCCAACCCACGGCGCCAAACGCCAAAACGAAGCACAGCGCCACCAGCAGAAGCCGTGATTCCGCGCGGATACGCATCTTATCCCGCAATCCTTCGTGGCGCAGTCGCAGGTTTTCCTTCTCGACGTTATCGGGGTTTTCGCCCCGTGCACGGGCATCGAGAATGCGGGTTAACGGTCTTAACGGAATGCGCAGGCTCATAGGGGCTCTACCTCTCCGTCCCATTCAGGGGTGGAGGCATTTTCCAGGATGAACGCTTCTGCGTCATCAATGGGCGCGGGGAACGGGATTTCCGCCACGTTGCCAAATTGGTTTGAGGTCAGCGGCAACAGCCCCAAACGGTCAAAGTTAAAGCGGGCCAGTTCGCGCAAGCGATCGGGCCGGTTCAGGTAGGCCCATTCGGCCCGCAGAATGCCAAGGCGCTCGCGCTCATGGACGATCTGGCGCTGCAACCGGTTCACTTCACGGTCGGCCATCTGGGTCTGGATCGTTTGATGGTAGGCCCAATAGCCCAAACCCACGACGATTATGGCGGCGATTATCGTGGTAAAACGCATGGTTAAAGGCCCTCCAACTGCGGCAAGCCAAGGGTTTTCAGGTCGATGTCTTGGGCCGGCGCATCGGTGCGGGTGGCGATGCGCAGCTTGGCAGACCGCGCCCGGGTGTTGCGGGCGACCTCGTCGGCATCAGGCGCAATGGCCTTGCGGGGCGTCAGGGTGAAACCGGGGGTCTTCGCGGCGGCCTCGGGCTCGTAACGCGAGCCGCCTCCTCCTGTGCTGGCACGCTCGGCCATGAACTTCTTCACGATCCGGTCTTCCGAGGAATGGAACGTCACTACGGCCAGTTTGCCGCCGGGTTTCAATGCACGCTCGGCCGCCATGAGGCCGTGGGCCAATTGTCCGAATTCATCATTCACCGCGATGCGGATGGCTTGGAAGGATCGCGTCGCAGGGTGGCTTTGACCGGGCTTCTTGCGCGGCAGGCATTTCTCAATGATGCCAGCCAGTTGCAGCGTGGTATTGATACGACCCTTAGCGCGTTCGACCACAATCGCCTTGGCAATCCGGCGCGAGGCGCGTTCTTCCCCGTATTGATATAGGATGTCGGCCAGTAGCTTTTCGGGCGCGTCGTTAACCAAGTCTTCTGCCGAGAGCCCGCTTTGCCCCATGCGCATATCCAACGGCCCGTCGCGCATGAAGGAAAAGCCCCGCTCAGCGATATCTAGCTGCATGGACGACACGCCAAGATCCAGCGCGACGCCGTCCAGCGGTTCACCCGCCAAAGTATCAAGGTTGGAAAACGTACCTTCTTCCAGACGCAAACGATCGCCATAGGACCCGGCCCAATCTGCGGCCATTTCGAAGGCCAAGGGATCGCGGTCCACGCCAATCACTGTGCTGGCACCCCCTTCAAGCAAGCCACGGGCGTATCCACCAGCGCCGAAGGTTCCGTCCAGCCACACGCCAGAAAGCGGCGCCACTTCGCGGAGGATCGCCCCCAAGAGAACGGGGATATGTGGCTGATCTGCTGCGTCGGTCATGGTGCCCTGCGTCATTGAACATCGTCTGCTACCGGAGTTGCTTTGGGCGGGTTCGCCAATGAGATCGGGTTAAAGAATTCCTTGTCGCCTGCCGCTTGGTCCAACAGGGCGGCCAAACGATCCTTGGCTGCCTCGCTGTCGGACGGCTTGAGGATGTGGAAGCGGCGGCCTTTGCCCTGGAACACGGCCTCGCCTTCTAGGTCCAACTTGTCACGCGCGCCTTGGGGCAGCACAAAGCGGCCCGCGTCATCGACGGTGATCGCGTCACAGAAAGAGAAATACAAAAGCTCTAGAATTTCGCGGTCACGCTCGCCGTCGGCCATGCTTTCGATGCGCTCTAGCAGCTCATCATAGGCGTTGCCGGTCAAGCATTCGACGTATTCGTTACGCGTGTCGCCGAACATAACATAAAGACGAGGCGCTTCACCCGGACCGCATTTGGCATCTTCCGCTTGCAAGACTCGACGGAATTTAGCCGGGAGCGAAACCCGACCCTTTCCATCTACCTTGCACACGTTGGTGCCTAAAAACCGCGTATCCACGATGTGTCTGCCTCAAATTGGCCACAATGGGGCCGTAATTCATTCCCTCAACTTTGCGCCCTGCGGCGCGATAGCCCTGAAATGGAAACGGCGGATTGAGGAAGCTGCCACTCCTCAATCCGCCGCCCTCGTCCCATTTCTGGGGTGTCCGACTGCGCCGACTACCTGGGGGGGATGTCTGCTCGTCTACGCGCCGGATCTCTTTTTTCGACGAATGAGATGCCTGTATGAACCTGCCATTTTTTTGTTTTTGGTTCGGATCTTGTGATCCTTTGTCTTGTCTCGTTGTCGATGAATTCTTGTCCCACGGGAATGACTCCCATTCAACTCCTTTTTTTGGGACAAACCCCCAATCTGTTGATTTCTGACCCTCCAAAACACAGGATGTGGTGTGGATAAGTCACAGGACAAGCGCCCATGTTGTGGTTAAACATCGGAAAATCCCATCATCTTGGGGTGAAGCTGTGTGTGGGAGGAAAGTGGAGGATGGTGGCAGATTTTTCCCAAAATCCCCCAACCCTCCGGCGATCACGGCCGCGTGATCTTGTTTTGTTCTTATTTTTCTGATTCGAATCGCAATTGAGATGGATTTGAATCGTCTGCGTCGGGGGCGCGATGACCCCCGACAGGTTCGTTTAGGCCATGCCGCCGTCGATGAAGCGCTTGGCAAGGCTCGCGTAGGCCTCGGCCATAGGGCTGTCGCCCGCCGCGATGGGGGTGCCGTCGTCGCCCGCGATCCGTGTGTCGAGGTCGATGGGAAGCGCACCAAGGAACGGCAGGTCCATCTTCTCGGCTTCGGCCCGCACGCCCCCTTCCCCGAAGATATGCGCCTCGTGGCCACAATTGGGGCAGTGGTAAGAGGCCATGTTCTCGATCAACCCCAGAACCGGAGTCTTGAGGGACGAGAACATATCAAGCGCCTTGCGGGCATCTAGAAGCGCCACGTCCTGCGGAGTGCTGACAACGATCGCGCCGGTCACTTCGGACTTCTGGCAAAGCGTCATCGCCACATCACCGGTGCCGGGCGGCAGATCAACGAGAAGCACGTCCAACTCGCCCCACTCCACCTGGGTCAGCATCTGCTGCAACGCCCCCATCAGCATCGGTCCGCGCCAAACCACGGCTTTTTCCGCCGGCAGCATGAAGCCAATCGACATCAAGGTGACGCCGTGCCCCTGCAAGGGAATGATCGTCTTGCCATCGGGCGAGGCCGGGCGTTTGTTCACCCCCATCATCCGGGGCACGCTTGGCCCATAGATATCGGCGTCCAGCAGCCCCACTTTGCGCCCCTGACGGGCCAAAGCGACGGCAAGATTGGTAGAGACAGTGGATTTGCCCACGCCCCCCTTCCCCGAGCCGATCCCGATAATGCGTTTCACACCCTTGGGTTTCATGGAGCCTTCTTGCGGCTTCATATGCCCGCCCACCGACAAGCTAGGCGGTGCACCCTTGGGGGCGGCTGGGGCGGACGGCGCGGCACTATGGGCCGTCAGCGCGACAGAGACTTGTGTGACACCCTCCATCTTGCCGACAAAATCCTCGACCCCCGATCGTAGGCCCGCCATTTGTTGTGCAATCGCGGGGGATGGGGCTTCGATAATGAAGCTGACCTTGCCCTCCTGCACCGTCAGGGCGCGGATCATGTCGCGGCTGACAAGATCGCCGCCGTCCGGTAGGCCGATGGCCTTCAGGGCCTCTAGGATCGTTTCGCGGGTCTGGGCCATGGGCTCTCATCCTTGTTAGGCAGGTTTTCTTTCACATAGGGTGGATTGACCGGGCGCGCACCCCCACAACGGCCATGGCAATTGCGCCCAAACCGCCCGCAATCGCCAACGCGCCGCCGATCCCCACGAAATCCGCCGCCCCCCCGATAGCGATGGAGCCGATGGAGACCGTGCCGAAACCGACGACAACCCAAAGGCTCATCACCCTGCCCCGGAAAGCATCAGGCAGACCCGTTTGGATCGCCGATTGCAGGCTAACCCCGCACCACGTCGCGGTTAATCCTGTTACAGCCGTGGCAAAGAGTGCGAGCGGCCAGCTTGGCGCAAGGCCCATGCCCATCACCGCCGCCTGTCCCACGAAGGCCGACACCCAGACCGAGGTCGGGATACGCGCCCCCACCGCCGATACACCCGCCGCCTTCAGGAACGCCGATGTCACCGCCCCTGCCCCGGCGGCGGCGGTTAGATAACCCAACCCCGCAGCGCCCCGCGCAAAGCCGCCATCGGCAACCACCGGCAGCACCTCTAATGCGCCCCTTGCGGTTGAGGCAAAGACGAGCGTGATAAGCAATGCTTGCCGGATCAGCGGATCTTGAGCGGCGTAGCGCATGCCCTCTATCAGGTCGCTTAGGATTGGGGCCGACGGGCGGGCCGGAAGATCTCGGGGGTGCAGGGCGGGCAGGACAAGAAGCATTGGGACATAGCACAGAGCCGCCAGCCACAGCGCCGTCGCCCCGCCCGCCGTGGCGATCACCCACCCCGCAAAAACCGGGGCGACAAGGCGGGCCATGTTGAAGTTCAGTGCCGTCACCGCAACCACATGCTGCACCATATCTTTCGCCACCAATCGCGGGCCAAGCGACATGCGTACAGGATGGTGCGCGGCAGAGATCAATCCGATGCTGAGCGCGGCCAATGCCAAACCCACAGCACCCACATCACTGGCAAAGATCGCCAGCACCGCGATAATCGCAGCCATCAGCCCATTGGTGGCGAAAGCCGCCTTTCGGATATCGACGCGGTCCGCCATGACCCCAAAAAAGGGCCCAAGCACCAAAGTCGGAAACAGGCTGAGCGCGGCGACAATCCCCACGGCCGAGGCCTGCCCCGTCCGCTCCCACGCAAGCCATCCAAGGGTCACACGCTGAATCCAGATCGCTTGCACTGCGAAGAAGACTCCGCCGAAGAACAACCGAAACTGCCGATCCTTAAAGGCGCCGCCCGCAATCAACATTGAGTTAACCCTAAGTAATGTAACGAAAACGTGTCATGCACTCGCTGCATAGCAGCATTTCCATATCGTCCATTGTGCAACTGCAGCATTCGCCTATCTTCAATCTCAACAAGACGACACAGAACAATCACTTGGGCACCGGAAGAGCAAGAGCTCCCACAGCCCGCAGACGAAATCGAGGACTATCATGGCCTACGTAACAGGTAACCGCACCATCACCGCTTCTTTCGGCCAACGCTTCGCCGAACTGCGCGACACCCTGACAGAAGCCTACAGCAACTGGCGCGTTTACCGCCGCACGCTGAGCGAGCTTCAGGAACTTTCCGGCCGCGAATTGGCTGATCTGGGCATCCACCGCTCCATGATCACACGCATCGCAATGGAAGCCGCTTTCGGCAAAAACGCCTAAGCGACACACGTAATACCGGGCTCTGTCCTCCCACAGAGCATCCGGGACAGCGGGCCGCATTCGTCCTCCCATGGATGCGCCCGCACCCTAACAAAGACCCCTCCCGGGGTCAGATATCCGGCCTCTTTCCTCCCATTGGGGCCGCGATGAACGGTGAAACTCCTCCTCCTCCCTTGGAGTGACACCATACGACAGACCGACCCTTTCCTCCCATTGGTTAGGTCTGGATATAGCGGCGAATGTCCTCTCCTCCCTTGGACGGACGCTGCGCGACGGCCTTGCTCTCTCCTCCCATTGGGCGGGCCAGAAATCGGCGGTGATGGTCCCTTCCTCCCAGAAGACCGTCATCGCCTTTTTTCGTTTTAGGAAAATGCGCTAAGCGCGGGTATCCTTGGGAGAGCCCATAACAACGAAGGTGGTCATCGTAGCGACCTGAGGCAGCGCCCCCAGCACGTCGGTGTGAAACCGCTTGTAGGCGATCAAGTCTTGGACCTCGACCCGCAGCAGATATTCCACAGTTCCGGTGATGTTATGGCATTCCACCACCTCTGCGGCGCGGGCCACTGCGGCCTCGAAAGCTTCTTGTGCGGCTTTGGTATGAAGGCCGAGACCCACAGTAATGTAAGCAATAAAGCCGGTACCCATGGCCGCCGGGTCCAAAACCGCCCGATAGCCCGAGATCACACCGCCCGCTTCAAGCGCCTGCACCCGGCGCAGGGTAGCCGAGGGTGACAATGCGACACGCTCTGCCAGATCGAGGTTCGACATGCGCCCATCACGCGACAGCTCACGCAATATATGGCGGTCTTTTTCATCTATTTTCGTCATTTGTTGTCAAATATGACCTTAGACACCGCATTATGCAATTTCATTCGGCCAGCGTCACCGTAGAATTGCGCTATGACTTACGAAATCCTAACTGGCCTTGTGCTGTTCGCTTTTGCATCCTCCATCACGCCGGGGCCCAATAACATCATGTTAATGGCCTCGGGCGTGAACTTTGGGTTGCGACGCACGGTGCCGCATATGTTGGGCGTGTCCTTGGGGCACGGCGCAATGACGGTGCTTTTGGGCCTTGGGTTGGTGCAGATTTTCGACTGGGTGCCTTGGTTGCGTACGGCTCTGACCGTGATTTCCGTGGCCTATCTGCTGTGGCTTGCGTGGAAGGTCGCCAATTCCGCGCCGCCCGCCGAAGCGAAAGAGGACGCGCGCCCCCTGACCTTCTTGCAAGCGGCAGGGTTCCAATGGGTGAACCCCAAGGCAGTCTACATGTCGATTTACGCCCAAACGACCTATGCGCCCGAGGGCGCGGGTTGGGGCGGGGCCGTAATTGTCGGTGTTGTGTTTGCCATGGTGAACCTGCCGTCGGTGGCCACATGGGCGTGGGGCGGCACCCAGGTACGCCGCTGGCTGGATGGGCCGGTGCGTTTGCGGGTGTTCAACTGGACCATGGCGGGGCTGCTAGTTTTGTCGCTCTATCCGCTGATTCTGGGCTCGGGCAACTAGTTGGGGCGAATCGCAACACCACTGGCAAAGCGTGGGATTAAGGCGATCGGGTCGGCTACTTCATCCCAAACGCCATCGCGGAACACATGTTGCAGCAATTGGCCGGGCACATCGGGGTCTGTGGTGTACTGGAAACAGAACTCCCGCGGGGCGGATTCGCGCATTTCGTCCCGGCGCGCGGGCAAATCGTCATCCGGCAGGGCGGTAAATCCCTCTAGGCTGAAGGGGAAACGATAGCCTTCCGCTTCCCACATGGCCTGAAGACCCTGATCCTCAAACGGAATGCACAGGGCATCGCCGCGCCAATCAATGCGGTATTGAGCGATCTCCATGGGATAGTCCCAGGTGGCGCTGGCGGTGACGAGAACGGCGTGATCCTCATTCTGCTCCGTGTAGATTTCGGCCCAACCACAGGCCAGACGCTCATCGGGATGGTAGCAGAAAACCGAGGCATCCATATGGGCGATCACCTCGGCACGGGTCAGAAACTCTTGCGCCTGCGCATCGCTGGCAATGGCCGCAAGGAAGGGCAGCGCGGCCAAGGCCGAAAGGGGGCGCAACATGGCATTCTCCGTCTAAGGTCTTGATATGGACACTAGAGCGCCGGACGCTCTTGGTCGAGGGGCGGAAATCCACCGCTGCGGGCGGCCCCTAAAACGGCACATCGCCCCCTTCTTTGCCGGCGGGCACCAAGAAGCGGCCAACAACATGTTTGCTACCGGCCTTGTCGAACTCGATCCCCAGTTTGTCGCCCTCGACCGAGACGACATCGCCATAGCCGAACTTCTGGTGAAATACCCGGTCGCCCTCGGAAAAGGCGCTGATCGCTTCGGCGTCGATGGTCATGGACTTGGCCTCGGACGGCTGGCGCGTGCCGTATTGGCCTTGGCGAGCTTGCAGACGTCTCCAGCCCGGCGAGTTATAAACATCGGCGTTCGCCGCTTTTTGGTGCAGGTTGGAGCCCGCCATATCCCGCTCGACCGGGCTGGCGGTGGCAGATATCCCCCCTTGGTGGCCGCCGCCTTGATGCCCGTAAAGACCGGGTGGGGTCAGGATTTCAACGTTTTCTTCAGGCAGTTCATCAATGAAGCGCGAGGGCAATTGCGATTGCCATTGGCCGTAGACGCGCCGGTTGCCCGCAAAGGAGATCGTGCAGACTTCTTCGGCGCGGGTAATGCCCACATAGGCAAGGCGACGCTCTTCCTCCAGCCCGCTTTGACCGCTTTCATCCATGGAACGTTGGGACGGAAACAGCCCGTCTTCCCAGCCCGGCAGAAAGACGGCCGGAAACTCCAGCCCCTTGGCGGCGTGGAGCGTCATGAGCGTGACCTTGGGTTCTTGGTCGTCCTGCTCATTATCCATAATCAGGCTGACATGTTCGAGGAACCCTTGCAGGTTCTCGAAGTTTTCCAGGGCCTTGACCAGTTCCTTGAGGTTCTCTAGCCGCCCCGGCCCTTCAGGGGTTTTGTCATTCTGCCAATGGGCGGTGTAGCCGGATTCATCGAGGATGATTTCGGCCAGTTCCACATGGCTCATGCCGCTTGGGGTGTTCTCTTCCTCGATCAGGTCATCGACGGGACCGACAGCGTGCAGATCGCCCGATAGCTGCATCCGCCACCGGGTCAGCCCTTCCACCAAAGTGCGCAACTCTCGCCCGCCCTTGCCGCCAATGGCTTGGGTTTCCACGCAAAGCCGCGCCCCTTCCAGCAGGCTGACGCCGTTGCTGCGGGCCATCTTCTGGATCGTCTGTTGCGCCTTGTCGCCAAGGCCCCGTTTGGGAGTGTTCACAATACGCTCAAACGCCAGATCATCATCGGGGGAAACAACGACGCGGAAGTAGGCCATGGCATCGCGGATCTCCATCCGCTCGTAGAAACGCGGGCCGCCGATGACGCGGTAAGGCAAGCCGATCGTCAGGAACCGGTCTTCAAAGGCACGCATTTGGTGAGAGGCGCGGACGAGGATGGCGATGGAATTGGGGCCGATGGGGGCCATGCCGCGGGTGCCGCGGCCCATAGCCTCAATCTCTTCACCGATCCAACGGGCCTCTTCGTCGCCGTCCCAATGGCCGATCAGGCGCACCTTCTCGCCGTCGTCGCCATCGGTCCAGAGCGTTTTGCCGAGCCGTCCCCGGTTGCCTTCAATAACCCCACTGGCGGCGGCCAGAATATGCTTGGTGGAGCGATAGTTCTGTTCCAGCCGGACCACATGGGCGCCGGGGAAATCTTTCTCGAACCGCAGGATGTTGCCCACTTCTGCCCCGCGCCAGCCGTAGATGGATTGGTCATCGTCGCCGACGCAGCAGATGTTTTTGTGACCTGCCGCCAGAAGGCGCAGCCAGAGGTATTGGGCGACGTTGGTATCTTGGTATTCGTCCACCAGAATGTAACGGAACCAGCGTTGATACTGGGCCAGAAGGTCTTCGTTTTCTTGGAAAATCTGGATGACGTGGAGGAGCAGATCACCGAAGTCACAGGCGTTGAGCTCTTTCAGGCGGGCCTGATACTGAGCGTAGAGCTTCACCCCTTGGTGGTTGAACGCGCCGTGATCGGCGCTGGGGACTTTGTCAGGCGTCAGGGCCCGGTTTTTCCAGCCGTCGATGATGGAGCCCAGCGCCCGGGCGGGCCAGCGTTTGTCGTCAATGTCTTCCGCAATGATGAGCTGCTTCATCAGACGGGTCTGATCGTCGGTGTCCAGAATGGTGAAGTTGGATTTCAGCCCGGCAAGTTCGGCATGACGGCGCAGGAGCTTCACGCAGATCGCGTGGAACGTGCCAAGCCAGGGCATCCCTTCAGCCGGTTGACCGAGAAGCGCGCCGACACGGTTCTTCATCTCGCGCGCGGCCTTGTTGGTGAAGGTCACGGCGAGGATTTCGTTGGGGCGGGCGGTATTTGTCGCGATCAGATGGGCGATCCGCGCCGTCAACGCTCGGGTTTTGCCGGTGCCCGCGCCTGCAAGCATCAAAACCGGACCGTCCAACTGCTGAACGGCGGCGGCTTGGGCGGGGTTTAGCCCCTCCATATAAGAAGACGCGCCCTGGGGACGCGCGGCCATGGCACGGGCAGCAAGGGAGGTGGTGGCGGCAGCCTCGAAGGCATCGGAATCGTCGAATTGGGTCATGGGGCAAGGATAGTGCGGGAATGGCGCAAGGGGAAGGTATGTTCGCAGATTGTTCTGCGTGGTGACTGTGGCGAAGGTGGAATTGAGGGGCCAGCCCCTCAAACTCCCTGCGATATTTGTGAAAAGATGAAAGAGGGGCGCGAAAAGTGGTTGAGGTTGAGCGGGTTGAGGGGTTGAGTTCGAGAATGGATTTACACGCAAAATTTCCCGCATTGAGCGACCTGAAGGCACGGGCGCGGCAACGTATTCCGCATTTCGTGTGGGAATATTTGGATTCGGCCACGGGAGTGGAGGCTGGTGCCGCCCGTAATCGCGCAGCGTTGGACGAGGTCTTGTTGCGCCCCGCCGCCTTGTTGGGAGAGGTGGCCCCTGATCTGCGGTGCCAGTTGATGGGGCAGGATTATTCGGTCCCTTTTGGTATTGCGCCGTTGGGCATGTCGGGGCTGATTTGGCCGAAGGCGGAGCGGATATTGAGCGGCTTTGCGGCGCGGGCGGGCATTCCCTACGGGCTTTCAACCGTGGCGACCGAGGTGCCAGAGGCTTTGGCCGGGCAGATTGGTGATCAGGGGTGGTTTCAGATGTATCCCCCCAAATCGGCAGAGGTGCGCGACGATATGCTGAAGCGTGCCAAGGCAGCGGGATTTCACACCTTGGTGCTTACGGTGGATGTGCCGGCGGCGTCCCGCAGGGAGCGGCAGACGAGAGGCGGGTTAGTGCAACCACCCCGGCTGACCCCGAGGCTTCTGGCGCAAGTGGCGCGATGTCCGGTTTGGGCCGCGGGGATCGGGTTTGGGGAAATGCCGCGGATGCGGTTGATGGACAGCTATGCGGCGGATTTGGCCAAGGGGCCCCTGCCCTCGACCGCCCATGTGGGATACCTTTTGAGAGCCGCGCCGGATTGGGAATACGTGGCCGCCTTAAGGGAAGCGTGGGACGGGCCGCTGGTATTGAAGGGGGTGTGTGAGCCGGAGGTGGCAGCGCGGGCGGCGTCTGAGGGGGTGGATGCTGTTTGGGTCTCGACCCATGCGGGGCGTCAGTTTGACGGGGCACCGGGGGCGGCCAGTATGCTGCCGGGAGTGCGGGCCGCCACTGATCTGCCAGTCATATTCGACAGTGGCGTGGAAAGCGGGTTGGATATCCTGCGCGCCTTGGCGCTTGGGGCTGACTTCGTGATGATGGGCCGCCCCTGGCATTACGCCCTTGGCGCATTGGGACACGACGGCCCGGCCCATTGGTACGACATCTTGGTCAAAGACATGGAAAGCAACATGGCCCAAATCGGGGCACGGCGCCTTGAGGATCTGGGGAGTCGGCTGATCAAAGGTTAACGGGCCATAAACCGGAAACGTAAAGGAGGGGTTAACACCAAAGGTTAATGTTCCTATATCGTTCCCATGACCGAAGCCCAAGCCATTGCGATTCTATGTGCCATGTTGGGCGGGGAGGCGGAACACCGAGAGCCCTACAGCCTCCATGCGGTGGAAAGCTATGTTCGCATTGATTGCATCTCGGACACCCACGCGATCGAAATCGGGCTTGATCACACGCGTGGCGCTTATGACAGCCTGCATCAGGCAACGTTCAACGCCATGCTGACGGACCGGGAGCCGATGGTGATCCTGATCGACACCGACAATATCGAGTCGCAATACGAGTTCCAGATCGAGGCCGTGGCCCGCGCCCATGGTGTCGATTACGCGGTCTGGGATGAGCATTTCCTGATCCGCTGGCAGATGACAGCGCCGTTTCGCGCACGACTTCGCCCCGAAAGCTGACGCGCCCTGCTTCCGAGGTGAGGCTGCGCCCCCCTTGTTCTGCCTCGCCTGCTTCGCATTAAGGGCGCTGGCCCCCTCCGCTCGCCCATAAAACCTGCGCGAGTCCGGCTTAATAGCGGCAGAAGCAGGCATGGCCGTGCATGGCGAAGGGCACGTTGACCAGACCGGCTTCAACGCCGTCCGTTACACCGGGCCGGGCGGCTGTTAACCAAGACGCGCTTCTGCTTGCCCTTCCCCGCGCATACGTTCAAGAATGCTGCAACTGCATACTGGGGGCGTTACAATGGCCGAATTCAAGAAAATCCTCATCGCCAATCGCGGCGAAATCGCAATCCGCGTGATGCGCGCCGCCAACGAGTTGGGCAAGCGAACGGTCGCGGTCTACGCCGAGGAAGACAAGCTGTCGTTGCACCGCTTCAAAGCGGACGAGGCCTATAAAATCGGCGAAGGTTTGGGGCCGGTTGCCGCCTACCTCAGCATCGAAGAGATCATCCGCGTTGCAAAACTATGCGGCGCTGACGCAATCCACCCCGGCTACGGCTTGCTGTCGGAAAACCCCGATTTCGTTGATGCATGCGCCGAAAACGGCATCACCTTCATTGGCCCCAAGGCGGAAACCATGCGCGCCCTTGGTGACAAGGCCAGCGCCCGTCGTGTCGCCATTGAAGCGGGCGTGCCCGTTATTCCCGCCACCGAAGTTCTTGGCGACGACATGGACGCCATCAAGAAGCAGGCGGCAGAGGTCGGCTATCCCTTGATGCTCAAGGCGTCTTGGGGCGGCGGCGGACGCGGGATGCGCCCGATTGCGTCCGAGGATGAGCTGGAAGAAAAGGTTCTGGAAGGTCGCCGCGAAGCCGAAGCCGCCTTTGGCAACGGCGAAGGTTATCTGGAAAAGATGATCATCCGCGCCCGCCACGTCGAGGTGCAAATCCTCGGCGACCAGCACGGCAATATCTATCACCTGTATGAGCGTGATTGCTCGGTCCAGCGCCGCAACCAGAAAGTTGTCGAACGCGCACCCGCCCCCTACCTCACCGACATGCAGCGCAATGAGATTTGCCTTCTCGGCAAGAAGATTTGCGAGCATGTGAATTATGAATGCGCGGGCACGGTCGAATTCCTGATGGATATGGACACCGGCGCTTTCTACTTCATCGAGGTGAACCCCCGCGTACAGGTGGAACACACGGTGACCGAAGAAGTCACCGGCATCGACATTGTGCGCGCGCAGATCCTGATCGCCGAGGGCAAGATGCTGGCGGGCGCCACTGGTGTTGCCTCACAGTACGATGTGAAGCTGGACGGCCACGCCGTGCAATGCCGGGTCACGACGGAAGACCCTACCAACAACTTCATCCCTGATTACGGCCGCATCACCACCTACCGCTCGGCCACGGGCATGGGCATCCGGCTGGACGGCGGCACCGCCTATTCCGGCGCGGTCATCACCCGTTACTACGACAGTCTGCTGACGAAAGTGACGGCTTGGGCCCCCACCCCCGATGCGGCAATTGCTCGGATGGACCGTGCCCTGCGCGAATTCCGTATCCGCGGCGTGTCTACCAACATCGCCTTCGTGGAAAACCTGCTGAAGCACCCGACATTCCTGAATTATCAGTACCACACCAAGTTCATTGACGAGACGCCAGAGCTGTTCGATTTCCGCCCCCGCCGGGACCGGGCCACAAAAATCCTGCGCTATGTCGCCGACATCACCGTGAACGGGCATCCAGAGACCGCGGGTCGCCCCAAACCTGCCGCCGATCTGAAACCTGCGCGCGCACCGCGCACCCCGGTCGAGGCACCTCCCGCCGGCACCCGCACCATGCTGGACGCCAAAGGCCCCGAGGCCGTGGCCAAATGGATGAAAGAGCAAAAGCAGCTCCTGATTACTGACACGACCATGCGCGACGGACACCAATCGCTTCTGGCGACGCGCATGCGCTCGATTGACATGATCAAGGCCGCACCCGCCTATGCCCATAACCTGCCGGGACTGTTCTCGGTCGAATGCTGGGGCGGTGCGACCTTTGATGTGGCCTACCGCTTCTTGCAGGAATGCCCTTGGCAGCGCCTGCGCGATATTCGCGAAAAGATGCCCAACATCATGACGCAGATGCTTCTGCGGGCCTCGAACGGCGTGGGCTACACCAACTACCCTGACAACGTGGTGGAAGGTTTCGTCAAGCAAGCGGCGGAAAGTGGCGTCGATGTCTTCCGCGTATTTGACAGCCTCAACTGGGTAGAAAACATGCGCGTCGCGATGGACGCCGTGGGCGAAAGCGGCAAGATCGTGGAAGGCACGATTTGCTACACCGGCAATATTCTCGATCCTGAACGTTCCAAGTACGACGTGAAGTACTACGTTGAAATGGCGAAGGAATTGGAGAAGGCGGGCGCCCATGTTCTGGGCCTCAAGGATATGTCGGGTCTTCTACGCCCCGCCGCGGCCGAAGTGCTGATCCCCGCCCTGAAAGACGCGGTGGACCTGCCCATCCACTTCCACACCCACGACACGGCGGGCGTTGCGGCGGGCACGATCCTGACCGCCAGCGCCCACGGTGTTGACGCCGTTGATTGCGCGATGGATGCGCTGTCGGGCAACACTTCCCAGGCGACCCTTGGCACGATTGTCGAAAGCCTGCGCTTCACGGAACGTGACACCGGCCTCGACATCGGCGCGATCCGCGAAATCTCGGATTATTGGGAGGCCGTTCGCGCCAACTACGCGCCGTTTGAGTCTGGCATGCAGGCCCCTGCGTCCGAGGTCTACCTGCATGAGATGCCTGGCGGCCAGTTCACCAACCTCAAGGCACAGGCCCGCTCCATGGGGCTGGAAGAGCGTTGGCACGAAGTGGCGCAGATGTACGCCGATGTGAACCAGATGTTCGGCGATATCGTGAAGGTCACGCCGTCCTCCAAGGTTGTGGGCGACATGGCGCTGATGATGGTGTCCCAAGGACTGACCCGCGCGCAGGTCGAAGACCCCGCCGTCGATGTCTCCTTTCCCGACAGCGTCATCGGCATGCTGAAGGGCGATCTGGGCCAGCCCCCCAACGGCTTCCCTAAGGGGATCGTCAAGAAAGCCCTGAAAGGCGAGAAACCTAACCTGGAACGCCCCGGCAAACATCTGGAGCCCGTGGATATCGAAGCGACCCGGGCCGATCTTGCCAAGCAATTGGACGTGGAGATCGACGACGAGGACCTGAACGGCTACCTCATGTACCCCAAGGTTTTCACCGACTACGCCACCCGCCACGCCGACTACGGACCCGTGCGGACCCTGCCCACGAAAACCTTTTTCTATGGCATGGACCAGGGCGAAGAGATCGAGGCCGAGATCGACCCAGGTGTCACGCTGGAAATCCGCCTCGTGGCCATTGGTGAGACCAATGAAGAAGGCGAGGCTCGGGTGTTCTTTGAACTCAACGGCCAACCCCGTACGGTGCGCGTGCCCAACCGCCTCGTCTCCGCCACTTCGGCCAAACGGCCCAAAGCGGAACTGGGCAACCCCAACCACATCGGGGCCCCCATGCCCGGCGTGGTCGCCTCCGTTGGCGTACAAGCAGGACAAGAGGTGTCAGAGGGCACGCTCCTGCTCACAATCGAGGCGATGAAAATGGAAACCGGCATCCATGCCGACCGCGACGCGGTGGTTAAGGCCGTCCATGTCTCCCCCGGGGGCCAGATCGACGCGAAGGATCTGCTGGTCGAACTGGAATAGCGCAGCCTTTCCTCGCTACGCTTCTCGCAGCTATCCCTCAAAGCGCCGTGGCCGCCCGCCCCGGCGCTTTTTCCTTGCCTGCCTCCCCCCTCCTCCGGCTATGGCGCGCCACGCTCCCCCTTCATCTTGGCCAATACAACTCAATCCCTCCGCCCGACCCAGCCGCCGCACCTCTCGTCTTCGCATCACCCCCTCAACACTCCCCCCTTGCCCAAACTCAAAGCTTCCGCCACCCTCTCTCCATGAATAGCCCCTTCGACAAAGCGCTGATCTTCACCGATCTCCACATCACCCCTCCCGGTGAGACGATCATCGGCCTCGATCCTCTGGCACGCTTTACCGATGCTCTTTCCCATGCGCTCGCCCGCCACCCCGATGCGCAACACATCATTCTTCTGGGCGACCTTACCAACACCGGCGACCCCGCCGAATACGCTCGCCTCGCCCCGGCACTCGCCGATTGCCCGATCCCCGTGACCGTCACGATGGGTAACCACGACCTGCGCCAACACCTCACTGCCGCCTTCCCCGACGGCCTAAATACCGATGGATTCGCGCAACATGCCTTGGACCTCGGGCCCCTTCGCCTTCTGATCCTCGACACCCATGATTACGAGAACCGCGCGCCCTTGGAACAGGACGGCTGGCTTTGCCCGGTGCGGCTGGCGTGGCTGGATGCCGAGCTGGCCCGTGCCGCGACCGACGGGAAGGATGTCGTGGTTTTTACCCACCATCCTCCCTGCCCCGTGGGGTTCTGGGCGATGGACGCGATTGGCCTTGCCAATTCCGACGATCTTCTCAGCCGCTTGCACGGCGCCCCTCACGTAAAACACCTGATCTGCGGCCATATTCACCGCACCATCCATGCCAGCGCCTCGAACCCTGCGGGCGGTGGCTTGCCGGTCACGATCCTGAAAAGCCCCTGCCACCAGATCCCGATGATCCTGGGCCAAGGCACCTTCGCCGATAGCGTTGATGAGCCGGGGGCTTACGGCATCCTCTTGGCGCTGAAAGACACGGTGGTGGTCCATACGGAAGACTTCGCTTTGTCGGACGGCACCGTGCTTTCGTACTGACCCCGAAACGAAAAAGGCCCGGATCACCATCTCGGTCATCCGGGCCTTCGCTTGCGTGGCGCTAAGCTATTGCAACGTCACATCCGCGACGTGGCTGTCGTAGAAGTAGAGCTGATAATCCCCCGGAGCACCGGATCCGAGGTAGAACATCGTCAGGGTCGTCGTCGGCCCGGCCCCATCGCCGTCCCAGCTGATCGAACTGCTGAAACCGTTACGGATGGATCCGCTGGTGGATCGGCCCAAGCTAATCAGGGGCAAGCCCTCTGGCCCGACCAAGGCAAAAGCGGTGTTGCGGTTGAAGACTTGGTTCTCTCCGGGTTCATTGTCGGTGTCGGCGCTGACAAATGGCGTCATCTCGATCTCGACCCGTGTAATCACCCCAAGACCCGGCACGATGCGCCCGTCGATCGTGTTGCGGCTCACGCGGTCCTCGGTCACCAATTCTGGCGTTGTGGAGATGTTGACGACCTTGATGTCGTAAAAGCTGGCCGCGGCCGGCATTTCCGTGGCCTCTACGGCAAGATCAACCGGCAAACGCAGGGCATCGGTGCCCTCTCCAATCACCAAGGTGGCTGTGGAGGCATCGGCGGGTACGGTGAACACAAGGTTCAAATAGGCACCTGCGGTCTCATCGGGGAAGTCGCGGGGGCGCCGCGCCGACAGGCTGCTGCCGCCGCGCTGGACGTTGGGGAAGAAATCCACCCGACCCCAAGCGCTGCGCCCTTCGGTTTCGGTGTCGAGTTGCAATTCGATATCGCTCGAGGAAATCTGGATGCGTTCCAGCTCGTCGCTCCACGCGACGGAGAAATCCACATCGAGATAAATGAAGTCACTGTCAGCCCCAGATTCGTACGTGTGCTGTGCACAGCAGGGAGAGGCCATCTCGGTATCAATATTGCGCAAAATATCGTGGCGCGTCACCGTCATGCTCGTCAGGGTCAAGGCTTCTGTCTGGGCTGCGGCATCGGTAGCGGGCATGGCCACAAGCCCCGCAAGAATCCCTGCCGACAGAGCGTTAAATTTAAGGGGTCTGATGAAATTCATAAACGGTCTCCAAGTGAGTACACAGCCCTCAGCCCCCCGAAATGAGCGCCGATAAAGCGGTTAGAACAGTATGATCTTGCGCGATTATCTTGGTCCAATCCACATGTTTGTGAAAAGGAGGGAATTTCCCTCTTGCGCCTTGCGTGAACTCTTATTAGGAAGCGCTCATTCAAGTGAGCGGGCGTAGCTCAGGGGTAGAGCATAACCTTGCCAAGGTTAGGGTCGGGCGTTCGAATCGCCTCGCCCGCTCCAATTTGAACCACTTCTACCCCAGTGGTTTATCGACAGGGTCGCCTTAACCGGCGGCCCTTCGTCGTTTCTGGGCCTTGGCTGATTTCCCTTCCGTTCCGGCGATCTGTGCAAGGCTGCCACGGCGCCGCCCTCTGCCCCAATCCGGCCTTCCCAGGGCCCCACCTGCCCCCTATACACGGCTCAACACAGCGCCGCGGCCCCACACCTGCGTCGCGACGATAGGAGAGGCCCAATGCGCACAGCCCAGATCACCCGCAAAACCGCCGAGACGGATATCTCGGTCGAAATTAACCTTGATGGCGCGGGCACCTACGACAACCAGACCGGTGTCGGTTTCTTTGATCATATGCTCGACCAACTGGCGCGCCACGCGCTGATCGATATGACGGTACGCTGCTCGGGTGATTTGCACATCGACGATCACCATTCGGTCGAAGATGTGGGCATTGCCCTTGGTCAGGCATTGACCGAAGCGATGGGCGACAAACGCGGCATCAAGCGCTACGGCGAATGCGTTCTGCCAATGGACGACGCCCGTGTGGCTTGCGCGCTTGACCTGTCGGGGCGGCCGTTTCTGGTCTGGGAGGTAGAGATGCCAACCCAGAAAATCGGCACGTTTGACACAGAATTGGTGCGCGAATTCTTCCAAGCCTTCGCCACTCACGGCGGCATCACGTTGCACATCACCCAAGCGGCGGGTTTCAACAGCCACCACATTGCCGAGGCGGCGTTCAAAGCCGTGGCCCGGTCCCTGCGCGACGCCCTAGAGGTTGATCCACGCAAGGCCGATGCAATCCCTTCGACCAAGGGCAGCCTTTAAGGCACTACAACCGCGATTGGCCTTGGACACGAGGCCAATCAGCGCCCTCCAGATACGGGAAGCACCCCAATGACGACGGTCCTGATTGATTACGACGCGGGCAATCTGCACTCGGCCGAGAAAGCGTTTCAGCGCATGGCGCGGGAAACCGATGCGGGCCCACTTGTGGTCTCGTCCGACCCCGATGTCGTGGCCCGTGCCGACCGGATCGTTCTGCCCGGCGACGGCGCTTTCCCGGCCTGTCGCAACGGGTTGAAACTGTTCGGCGGCCTAGAGGAAGCCGTGCTGGAAGCCGTTGAGATTAAAGGGAAACCCTTCCTAGGTATCTGTGTCGGCATGCAGATGATGACAAGCTGGGGGCGGGAGTATGAAGACACCGCCGGCTTCGACTGGATTCCCGGCGAGGTGATTGAAATCGCGCCCTCGGACCCGTCCCTAAAGGTGCCGCATATGGGGTGGAATGATCTGGTGATCGACCGCCCCCACCCGGTGCTAGAGGGTGTGAAAACAGGCGATCACGCCTATTTCGTCCACTCCTACGCGATGAAACCTGCCCAAGACGCGCAGGTCTTGGCCCATGTGGATTATGGCGGGCCGGTTACGGCCATTGTTGGACGCGATACAATGGTTGGGATGCAGTTCCACCCCGAAAAAAGCCAATCCGCGGGGCTTCGCATGATCGCCAACTTCCTGGCTTGGCGGCCTTAGCTGCCCGTTCCCGGCATTGCGCATCGCACCTGTCCATTTAGACAGGTCTACCCAGAGACAGCCCCCATCTTTTTGATTTCGCCGCCCCGTTTTGCGGGTGTTACCTGACGCGCCCAGAGGCTAGCCTTCACGGATACGTGATTCATCAACCTCAGGAGCTTCCTTTGATCCGTTTTGCTTTAGCCGTTCTGGCCCTTGTCGGCCTGTCGGCCTGTACGCCCACCACAACCGTCATCTATCCAGAGAACTACACAGCGGCCAATTGCTTCACCGGCAACTATGTCTTTGATCTGGAACTGGAAGTTCCCCACGCCTACGGTCAGATCGTGGCCTTGACACAGCATTCGCGCGACAACGCGGGCCTGCGCACCGTTTGCCGCCTTGTTCCCGGCCCGAATCCCACGCCGTTCGGCCAAGGATACCCGATCTATTCCGGCGAAGTAGATAATGGCCGCGATGGTCTATGCGTCAGCGCCCGGACGACGAACGGCGGCCACGTTCTGTCTTGTGCGTCTTCCTCTCAGGTCCGTCGCGCGATGAACGCCCCGGCGGGCACCCGTGCCTCGACCATCCGTCTTTCGCGTTGGCAGCCCTACGGTAGCTAAGCCGCAACCTTTCGCGAGTATTGAACCACAAAGGGTGGCCCCTCGGGACCGCCCTTTTTTCTTGAAGCCTCAGGCGCTTATTGTACGCGGGTCCAGTTCTGTCGAGCGCAAATCAAGCCGCCCGCCACGCAGCCGCGCAGGGTGAGGGCGTTGCCGCTCAGGCTCATCCGGCCAATGTAGATGCGGTTGTTAGATGGCCGCCAGACAGAGCCCTCGTAGGAGCCGTCGCCGTTGGGGACCATATCGATCACGATCTGACGCCCAAGGTTCGGGGACTGGTATTCGCCACTGGAATTGAATGTACGGCTGATGGTGCCGCAAACCGCCGCGCCACAACCGGAAATCGTGACATAAGCGTAAGAGCCGTCGTCCACCTCGGTTTGCCAAACGCCATGGGCCGCATCCGCAAGCGCCGCGCCGGTCATGCCGAATGTGGCCATGCATGCGGCCAATAGATACTTCTTCATGTGATGATCCTCCCAAATCTCTCTGCTCAGACCGTGGCTAAAGTTTCCCCCTTCTGGCAAGAGTGACGTGGCGGCGGCTGACCCTTGCGCTGACGCGACACATGGGGGAAAACCCGCAAAACCTAGCAGACCGAAGGATGCGCCCAGATGATCCTCTACCCCGCCATCGACCTTAAAGACGGCAAGGCCGTGCGGCTTTTGCGTGGCGAAATGTCGGAGGCGACGGTCTTCAACACCGATCCCGCCGCCCAGGCCAAGGCGTTCCAGGATGCGGGCTGCCAATGGTTGCATCTGGTGGACCTGAACGGCGCGTTTGCGGGGGAGCCGGTGAACGGCGCGGCGGTCGAGGCGATCTTGGCTGCCACCTCGGTGCCCACGCAATTGGGTGGCGGCATCCGTGACATGGCCACGATCGAGATGTGGTTAGACAAAGGCATTGCGCGGGTGATCTTGGGAACGGTGGCCGTCGAAAACCCCGATCTGGTGCGCGAGGCCGCCCGAGCTTTCCCCGGCAAAGTTGCCGTGGGCATCGATGCCCGCAAGGGGCGCGTAGCCACCAAAGGATGGGCGGAAGAAACCGACGTGATGGTCACCGATCTGGCCCAAGCGTTCGAAGACGCGGGCGTCGCCGCCATCATCTACACCGATATTGACCGGGATGGTGCCATGGGCGGGCCCAATGTGGCGGCCACCGCTGATCTGGCCCGCGCCACTTCAATCCCCGTGATCGCCAGTGGCGGTGTCTCGTCCATGGCCGATCTCACGGCGCTGAAGGATACGGGCGTGATCGCGGGTGCGATATCGGGCCGAGCTTTGTACGATGGGGCGCTTGATTTGGGTGAAGCCCTCGCGGCGCTGGCATGAATGACGCGGTCCTTGGATCGTTCTTGTTCCTTGGGCCGTTGTACCTGATTTGCGGCCTGTTTCTTTTGTGGGCTTGGTTCAGCGCCGGTTTCAAACTGGCGCGCATCTTGCGCTACAGTGCCCTATTTTGGGCCGTCTGGCTGACCCTTTGCTTCGCATTGATGTTGTATGCCATGGGCAATTGCGACGGTAACTGGCTGTATGGCTTCGGCCGTTGCGATTCCCTAGCTGTGGAAAGCGCGAATTTTATCATCACGCTCGCGGGGATAAGCTTGGCGGTCGGTGTGCTCTATGGGGTGCTGTTGCTGGTCGGCGGCGCGATCACCGAAATCGTCATTCGCGCTGGCAAACCGTAACAACCGGACCACTCCAGCACGTGACACGGCTTCCCCCCTGCCCCGCAATCCCCTAAGACATCCCCATGTTAAAAACACGCATCATCCCCTGCCTCGACGTGGCCGAAGGTCGAACCGTTAAGGGCGTTAACTTTGTTGACCTGATCGACGCGGGCGACCCGGTGGAACAGGCTCGCGCCTATGACTTGGCAGGCGCGGATGAGCTTTGCTTCCTCGACATCAAAGCTACCCACGAAAACCGCGGCACCATGTATGATCTGGCCACCCGCACCGCCGAGCAGTGTTTCATGCCGCTCACCATCGGGGGCGGCGTGCGCACGGTAGATGACGTGCGCAATCTGCTGTTGGCCGGGGCCGATAAGGTCAGCTTCAACTCTGCCGCTGTGGCCGATCCAAGCTGTGTTGCCCGGGCGGCGGACAAGTTCGGCTCTCAGTGTATCGTCGTGGCGATTGACGCCAAGACAGTGGCCCCCGGCAAGTGGGAGATCTTTACCCACGGCGGCCGCAAAGCCACCGGCATCGACGCGGTGGAGTTTGCCAAAACGGTCGTGGCCCAAGGCGCGGGGGAGATCCTTTTGACCTCCATGGACCGCGACGGCACCAAGGCGGGCTTCAACCTGCCCCTGACCCGTGCCGTGTCTGACGCTGTACCGGTGCCTGTCATCGCATCGGGCGGGGTTGGCACGCTAGACCACCTTGTCGAAGGCGTAACCGAGGGCGGCGCTTCTGCCGTACTGGCCGCCTCCATCTTTCATTTCGGCACTTACACCATCGCCGAGGCCAAACAACACATGGCCGACGCCGGCATCCCCGTGAGGCTCACATGACCCCACTGCACCAGCTTTCCGACACGATTGCCGCCCGCAAAGGGGCGGACCCCGATACCTCTTGGACCGCCAAACTGCTGTCCAAAGGCCCCGAGAAATGCGCCGAGAAGTTCGGTGAAGAGGCCGTGGAAGCGATTATCGAAGCAGTCAAAGGCGACCGGGAAAAACTGACGTCCGAGGCCGCCGACGCGATCTATCACCTGCTGGTGATGTGCGCCGCCCGCGACGTGTCGCTTGCTGATATCGAGGATGAACTGGCACGCCGTCATGGCACCTCGGGCATCGCGGAAAAAGCCGCCCGACAGCCGTAGACCGGGCCTCGGCCCGGTGCGCCCTGCCAATGTAAACCGGGCTTAAGCCCGGGGCCACCCGACGCCCGCAAACCGGGCTTAAGCCCGGTCTACAGCCCCCAAATTCACAATTTCGAACTGATGATCCCGGTGTTGAACCCACCCATCCGCAGCTCTCCAAACAGGCGCTGATATTCGATCTTTGGGCAGCGATCCTGAATCACCGTCAGCCCCGCTGCTTCTGCCATTGCGGCGGCCTCTGCGTGGATCACGCCAATCTGCATCCAGATAACCTTTGGCGGCGTTGGCAGCGCAAGGGCGGCATCGACGATATCCGGCACATGCTCGGGCCGCCGGAAAATATCCACCACATCCACCGGACCCGCCGCCGCTAGATCCGCCACGACGGTTTCGCCAAACAGCTCCTTTCCCACATGGACCGGGTTCACCGGCACCACGCGAAAGCCTTTCAGCTTCAGGTATCGCGCCACGTAATGGCTTGGCCGCACCGGATTGGGCGACACGCCCACGCAGGCAAAGCTACGGGAAGAGCGCAACACATGGCGCAACAGATCATCAGAGGGAGTCGTCGTCATGGCCCCACCCTATCAAACAAAAAAGGCGCCCGCAGCGGGTTTTCACCGGCGGGCGCAGTTTCGGAACGAGGGACAGAGATGGGCGCGCAGGGTTCCGTCCCGCGCTGCCTGATTCCTATATGGGGCCTGTAACCGGATCTTGAAGGTCGGCAACAAAAACGTGATCGCGCCGGAAATGGCCTAGTCGAAAATGTCCTCGATCACGTCAAACGCCTCTTCCAGCGCTTTTTTCCAGATCGACGAGCGGCGTTTCTTCTTCTTGCGCCCCTTCTTGGGCCGCTCTGCCGCCCGGTCCTTTGGTCGATAGCCATGGGGGGCGATTGTTTCCGGGGATCGTTTCACGCCCTCGCGCCGCGCCTCGGGCGGCTTCAGCCATTTCATCTCGTGCAACGGTGCCCCGCAAGCGCCACAGGCCAGCTCATGCCCCTCCCGCGCAGTCAGGCGCAGGGTTTGCCTGCGTCCGCAGTAACAGCAGGTCGCGATCTTCGTGGCATGTGGCATCGGCGTATTAGCCCCTCGTTAGGGCATATAGGGCCACCGCCGCCGCGTTGGAGACGTTGAGCGACCCGAAGTCGCGGGCAAAGGGGATTTTCGCCAGTTCGTCGCATAATTCGCGTGTACGCTCACGCAGCCCCGGCCCTTCAGCCCCCAGAACCAGCGCGATGTTACTTTCCGCGTGGCGGGTAGCGACGGCGTCGATGGGTTCTGCCCCCTCTTCCGCCAAGCCGACCATCCAAAAGCCATCGGCCTTTAGGGCCTCCATCGCGTCGCCAAGGTTGCCGATGCGTGCGTAGGGCATCCGTTCCAACGCGCCCGAAGCGGTTTTGGCCAAAGCCCCGGTTTCCGGCGCAGAATGGCGGGCGGGGGCGATTACGGCGGTCGCGCCGAACACCTCGGCCGAGCGGAGAATCGCGCCCACGTTGTGCGGATCACTCACCCGGTCCAGCATCACCACAACCGAACGTTTGGCCCCATCGCCGCGCGCCAAGGCCCGCCAATCACCCCAATCGAGCGGTTTGACCTCGACCGCAGCCCCCTGGTGGACTGATCCAGCATCAAGGGGCACAGGGAATTTGCGGGGATCGGCGATCTCTGCCTCAATCCCGCGTGCGTCGATGGCATCGGCCAGTTTGCCCTGCGCATTCAGGGACACGACCAAGCGCAAGACCTGCCGATCTGGGTTGGCAAGGGCATCGCGCACGGCATGAAGGCCGAATAACCAGATGGTTTCCGCCGCCGCCGCCCGTTTGCCGCGTTCTTTATCAATCACCCAAGTCGGTTTTTTGGCCATGATACCCTCAGCCTTTGTGTGTGGCTTCCTTACTGCGCAGCACTTGAGCCAAGCGCAAGGCGCATTCCCGCTTGACCCCCCCGCCGGACGTCGATATTCCGCGCTCACGCCGGAGAAATCCGGCCCCGGTGGGCGACAGGCCGCAAGGTGTGGCAGGGGACTGTAACTCCCTCGAGGCGACTCACGCCTGGTTCGATTCCAGGGTCGCCCACCATTTCACTTCTCGACATGATTGATGGAACCAGCCCACCCCACGGGGGCGGCGTTTTTTGGCACCCTATCTGGAAAACGGCCACACCCAGCGAGGGAATGGCGGTCGTTGATTCATCGGCCCCTTAGGACAGTGCCGGATCGACCATAGGCTTGGGTGTGGGGACGGCCCGGTTGGCCCGCTTCTCCCCCAGCATCAGCATCGCAGGGGTCACGACGAGGGTGAGGATCGTGGCCACAATCAACCCGCCCGCGATGGCGCTGGAAAGCTCGGTCCACCATTGGGTGGAAGGCGCGCCGTAGACGATTTCGCGGGTAAAGAAATTGATGTTCAAGCCAATCACCATGGGCATCAGCCCCAGAGCTGTCGTGATCGAGGTCAACACAACCGGACGCAAGCGTTGTGCGCCCGTCCGCAATGCGGCCTCCAGCGGCGACTGCCCGGCGCGTTTGAGGTCATTGTAGGTGTCGATCAGAACGATATTGTTGTTCACCACGATGCCTGCCAATGCGATCACCCCGATTCCGCCCATCACCACGCCAAATGGGCGTCCGGTAATGACCAACCCCAGCAAAACCCCCGCGACCGAGAAGATGATTGCGCTCATCACGATGAAGCTTTGGTAGAAGTTGTTGAACTGGGTCACGAGGATCACGAACATCAACACGATGGCAGCGATAAAGGCACTGACAAGGAAGATCATCGCGTCGGCCTGATCCTCGGCCTCGCCCGCAAAGGTGTATTCAGCCCCAGCCGGTAGCTCTGCGGCCTCCAGTGCGGCCGTCAGCGCGATGACCTGATCGTTCACCAAGACATCAGGGGCCACGTTTGCTTCGATCGTGACAACGCGGCGTTCGTCGAGGCGGCGAATGGTGCCGACCCGTTCAGTCGGGGCGAACGTCACAAAGTTGGAGATCGGCACAAGCCCCGAGGCTGTCGGCACCTGAAGATTGCCAAGCTCGGACAAGGACCGTTCCTCGTAAGGAAAGCGCACCCGGATATCGAGCGAGCCGTCCGCGTCATCGGGGCGATAATCCGCCACGGCAATCCCCCGGGTCAGTAGTTGCAAGGCTTGGCCCAAAAGGCTGACATCCGCGCCATAGCGCGCCGCCTCGGCCCGGTTCACGATGACCGCGACCTCTACCCCCGGAAGCGGGCGCGTATCGGTGACATCCGTGAACCCGCCGACCTCATCCATAATGCCGCGCACGATGGCCACGGCCTCTTCCTGGGCTTCCGGCGATCTTGCGCGGATTTGCAGGTTGATCGGTTTGCCCGCCGAGGGCCCGCCGGTTTCGGTCTGCACCTGCACGTCAATGCCAGGAATGTCGGCCACGGCGGCGCGGATATCCACGCCAAGGGTCTCGGCGGTGCGGCGCATGTCCCAATCAATCAGCTCCAATTGGATCGTTCCGATTGTCTCCTCGTCGCCGCTCCCCGCGCTCATGGTGGACCGAGCGTAGACACTGGCCACTTCATCGAAATCAAGCATCCGGTCTTCCACCATCCGCACCAATGCGTCGCGTTGATAGATCGAGAAATTATCGCGCGCCCGCACCTGCACCTGCATCACGTCAGGTTCCACCGAGGGGAAGAAGCTGACGCCATTGCCGAATTGGCCATAGATGCCAAAGCTGCCCAGAAGCATAGCAATTGTAAGCAAAAGCGTCGCGCCGGGGCGCAACAACGCCCATTGCAGCAGGCGGACGTAAGCGCCGGTGAGCCCCCGGATATCACGGGGATCTCCAGTTTCAGCCGCCTCCATCGCCTGTTTCGCCGCCGCCGATTGCGGTTGTTTCTTGCCAATGATCCCACCCACGACGGGAATGAAGATCAACGCCATGAACAGCGACGCCGAAAGGGTCAGGATCACGGTGATCGGCATGAATTTCATGAACTCCCCCACCATGCCGGTCCAAAACAGCAGCGGGAAGAACACGCTGAGCGTTGTGGCGGTCGAGGCGATGATCGGCCACGCCATGCGCTTGGCGGCGAAGGCATAGGCCTGCTTGGGCTTGGCACCCTCTTGCAGCTGCCGTTCCGCCAATTCTGTCGTCACAATAGCGCCGTCCACCAACATGCCGACCACTAGGATCAAGGCGAACAGCACCACGATATTCATCGTGTAGCCCATCGCCCAAAGCGCCGTGACACCGGCCAAAAACGCGCCGGGTATGGCCAGCCCCACAAGGATGGCCGAGCGGAAGCCCAAGGCGTAGACGATCACGATCATCACCAAGGCCACGGCCGCAATCACGTTGGCTTCCAGGTCGCTCAGCAGGTCTTGCACCTGTTCGCTTTGGTCGTTGAGGTAAGTGATCTCCACCGTTTCCGGCCAATCAACGCGCAGCTCTTCCACCAAGGCGCGCACCTGCGCCACCGTCTCGATGATATTCGCGCCCGATCGTTTCGTGATCTCCAGCGCCAAGGCAGGCTGCCCGTCAATGCGGGCGTAGCCCGTGGGGTCATCGAATGTGCGGCGCACTGTGGCGACATCGCCAAAGGTCACAACGGTCCCGTCGCGCACCAAGACCGGCATGCCCATGACGTCTTGCAGGTCTTCGATCAGCCCCGGCACGGTCAGCACGATCCGCCCTGCCCCGGTTTCAATCGCCCCCGCCGCGATCAGGCGGTTGTTGCGGGTGATCTGGCCGATCAATTCGTCGAACGACAGGTCGTAGGTCTGGAACACGGTGGGGTCGATCAGGACCTCTAGAAACTCCGTGCGCTGGCCGCCGATATCGACCTCTAACACGCCGGTCAGAGCTTCGATTTCTTCCTGCAATTCCTCGGCCAAAGCGTTCAACGTGCGCTCGGGCACTGGGCCGGAAAGGACGGCCGTGATGATCGGGAACAGCGCGGTGTTAATTTCGGTCACCGATATGTCGTAGGCGTCGTCGGGAAGTTCTCCCTGCACGCGGTCAACCGCGACGCGGATGTCGGCCAGCGCCTCATCGTTATCGCCGCCAGGCTGGAACTCCAGCTGGATCGAGGCCGAGCCTTCGGCGGCAAAAGCTTCCATCGATTGCAGGCCGCTGATGCCCGCGAATTCCTGCTCCATCGGCTCAATCAGCAGACGCTCGGAATCCGTGGGGCTGATTCCGTCAAGGCCCGTGTGCACATAGAACAGCGGCAGCGGGACTTCAGGATTGGCCTCTTTCGGGATCGAGACATAGGCAATGGCGCCCACGGTCAGAACCATCAAAAGCGCAATGAAAATAACGCGCGACCGCGAGAATGCGGCGTCGATCAGCGTGTTCATCAGCTTGCCTCCTCAAACTGAGGACGCACTTCTTCGCCATCGCTGACATAGCCTTGCCCCACGGTGATAAGGTTAATTTCATCCGGCAAGCCCGACACCCAGATGCCGTCGATTTCTGCGCGTACAATCTCGATCGGGTAGAAGTGGACGATGTTCTCTGCGTCCACCGCTTTGATCCCTAACTGCCCTTCGGGCGACAGCGACACGATAGAGGGCGATAGGAAATGCGCCGTCACTTCTGCCGTTGGAATGGTGATTTCCGCCGAGATCCCCGCCGCGATCGCGCCGTCCTCATTGGGTAAGGACACCTCTGCCAGGAAGGTCCGCGTGGATTGCGCGGCAGCGGTGCCCACGAAGGTCACGGTTGCTTCCCGGGTCTCTCCGGTGATGAAGGTCACATTGGCCGGCAAGCCGCTTTCAAGGCTGCCAAGCGCTTGTTGCGGGACTTGGAATGACACCGTCAGGGGCGAGTTATCGACGATGCGCCCAATCTCGGCCCCCGCTTGCACGAACTCTCCGGTATCAATGTCCAGCGCCTCGATCCGCCCGGCGAAAGGCGCGACGATGACCATATCGGCCAAGGCTTCTTCCGCGGCGGTCAGCTGCGCATCGGCTTGGGTGAAGGCAGAGCGTGCCTGTTGCACCCGGTCCACCGTGGCCACGCCGCGTTCCAGCAAGGTTTCCGCGTTTTCCAGATCGCGCCGTGTGCGGATGACCTCTTGCTGCGCTTGGGCCAACTGCGCCTCGGCCCGTTCGCTGCTGATCCGGGCAATCAACCTGCCCTCTTCCACATAGTCGCCCATGCTGATTAGCAATTCCGCGATCTCGCCCGAGGCTTCGGCGCGGATCAACGTGTCACGATCGGGCAGCGCTTGGCCTTCGGCGTTGAAATACAGCGTGACAGGCTGCGCCACAGACTGTTGCACCGCCACGGCTACAGCAAGGGGAGCGTTGGGGGCTGCGGCTTCCTCTTCGGGTTCTTCAGAGGGCACGACAAAGCCGCTGCCCATCCACCCCACAAGCACCAGCGTCAACAAAGCGGCGATCCATGTGGAGCGGGAAGAGCCCTTATCGGTGTCAAACTGCAACCCTGCATCCGGCGTGGGCGCTTGCGATACGGTGGTGTCTTCCGTCATCGGAAGCGGATCAGAAGACGCGCTTTCTTCCGAGACTACGGGTTTTTCGGGCGCCGTATCGGTCGTTTTTGGCAGCGCTTCAGCGGCATCTTTGTCAGTGGATTTCGTCATGGTCTATTCCTTGGCAGCCGCGCCGGGCGCTGGTTCATTCAGGTGATCGAGGGCAAAGCTAAGGCTTTGATCAATCGCAGCATAAAGCCCCGCAAAATCGCCAATGCGAGCTTTGATTTCGGGGCAACATTCGGGGAGGCTGGCAGCCGTTTCCAACACCTCATCTCGGGCGCGGCGCACTCCATTCTGAGTGCGCTTCAACATATTTTCATGGGGGTTCGCGGTCAGTTGAAAGTAGTCCTGCCGCTCTCCGGGCTTAGAGACCCGTTTTAGCACGCCCCGGTCCTCCAATATGCGCACGCTAGAGCTGATGCTGGCGCGGCTGACCTGAAGCCGTTCGGCCAAATCCCCGAAAGACACGGTGTCATTGTCGAAGATGAACATCCCAAACATGCGCCCCGCCGTCTTCGGCAGGCCGTCGCCTTGGGCCATCAGACCCACCTTCTCGATGAATTCTGATCGGATCGGGTCGAGGTTGGGGGCCGAGGTCACGGCGGTCTCCTTCATCAATATGCGCGTTCTATCGCAGCAAAAACTGGTCTTGAAAAGTGCGTTCAGTTAAAACTGAATAAAAAGAACGTAGCGTCAGCATAGGGAGATGGGGCGGAAAAACGGGGTTACAAGGGTCCGCGGAAAGACATTTCTGAAAATGCTTAGGTGCCCGCGATAAACCGCCAAAGGAATACGCCGCTCATGCCGAAGCCGATCAGGCCGATCAACGCACGTACCGCGCGCTTGGGAAGGCGCCGCGCCAGGGGGGCGCCTGCGTATCCGCCAAGCGTCGCCGCGATCATCATCGCAACCGCGTAGGGCCACGCGACCAAGCCCGCAGCGGCAAAAATTCCCACGGAAATCAGAGAGATCACAAAGCTAAGGCCGTTCTTCAGCCCGTTCATCTGGTGAATGTCGCTCATCCCCCACAGGGCGAAGAGGGCCAGCAAGACAATCCCAAGGCCGCCGTTGAAATAACCCCCATAGACGGCCACCGCGAACAGACCGATAGCCCCCTCCGGAGTGACGCCCCTTGCCCGCGCAGCAGCAAACGCCCGGATCTTCTCGCCGTACAAAAACGCAAGGGTGGAGGCGAGCAGCAGAAACGGCACCACCGCCGAGAACGCCTCGTTCGACGATACCAGCAGCAAGCCAGAGCCCACCGCAGCGCCCGCCAAGGCCACCATGCTGAGCCGGAGCAAGCGGGCACGGTTGTAGCTGGCCAATTCCTCTCGGAAGCCCAAAGCACCTGCCAGATAGCCGGGAAAGACCGCCACGGCGCTTGTGGCATTGGCAGCCACGGGCGGCACGCCGACCATGACAAGAGCCGGAAACGTCAGAAACGTGCCCCCGCCCGCAATGGTGTTTAAAACGCCGGCCCCAAAAGCAGCCGCCACAAGGATCAGAAGGTCTATCATCGTAAATGCCCTAGCGGAAATGAAACAGCCCCGCCAGTGACGGCGGGGCTGAGAAAGCGCTCTATCGGGTTGGCTTACTTGCCGGAAAGGCTTCCGCCGCCCTGGCCAGACATCCCGCCCGAGACTTCTTCGGTCGCCTCAGCCGCCAGCTCTTCGGGCAGCACAAGGTTCAGCACGATCGCGATTAGCGCCGCAGGCAACAAGCCCGAGGTCATCAGAATACGCAGCGTGTCCGGCAGATGCTGCACAGCGCCCGGCTCTAGCTGCAAGCCAAGGCCCACTGACAGGGAGATCGCGAAGATCACCATGTTGCGGCGGTTCCAGTTCACATCCGACAGCATCGATACGCCCGCTGCCACAACCATGCCGAACATTACGATAACGCCGCCGCCCAGAACTTCGATCGGGATGGTGTTAATCAGAGCGCCCACCTTGGGCACAAGGCCGCACAGAATCAGGAACAGAGCACCGATGGTGACGACATGGCGGCTCATCACGCCGGTCATGGCGATCAAGCCCACGTTCTGGCTGAACGAGGTGTTGGGGAAGCCGCCGAAGATACCCGCAATCGCGGTGCCGACACCGTCTGCATAGGTTGCCCCAGTGATCTCTTTATCGGTCGCCTCTCGGCCCGCGCCACCTTTGGTGATGCCAGACACGTCGCCCACGGTCTCCACCGCCGACACAAAGGCCATCAGGCAGAAGCCCACGACTGCCGCGATGCTGAACGAGAAGCCGTATTTGAACGGTTCGGGCAGCGCGAAGACCGCCGCGCGGTTCCAGCTAGAGCCGATCCCGTCAAACGTGACCATACCCATGGCCAGCGCAAAGACGTAGCCCACGAGAATGCCGATCACGACTGCGGAAACCGACAACATGCCCTTGGCGAAGAACTTCAAACCGAGGGTCACGAAGATCACCACCAAAGCGGCGGACCAGTTCAACAGGCTGCCATATTCCGGCGTGCCAATGGCGGGCACACCGCCGGCCGCGTATTGAATGCCAACTTTGACCAGCGCCAGACCAATCATTGTGACCACAAGGCCGGTGACGAGTGGCGGCAGCGCGAAGCGGATTTTGCCAATGAACGTCGCCAGAAGCGCGTGGAACAAGCCGCCGATGATAACGCCGCCAAACAGGGCTGGAAGCGCCTCCACCCCTTGGCCCGCAACCAGCGGGATCATGATCGGAATGAACGCAAATGACGTGCCTTGCACGATGGGCAGCTTCGCCCCCACTGGACCCAGCCCGATGGTCTGAAACAGCGTGGCGATACCGGCAAACAGCATCGACATCTGGATCAGATAGGTCATGTCAGGGAAGCCATTGGCCCCCGCATCCGAGCCGAAGCCAAAGCCCGCAGCCCCGGCAATGATGATCGCGGGCGTGACGTTTGACACAAACATCGCCAGCACATGCTGAATGCCTAGGGGAATGGCGCGGTGCAGCGCCGGGGTGTAGTTGGGATCGCGGAGCTGTTCCGGTGTCCCTATCGAATTATCCGTCATTGGTCTGTCCTTCCTGATGGTTTTTTATAGGTCCCTTGTCACGTTCAACGGCACTTCCAACCGATGCTCTTCAAGGTTTTGGGCCGGGTTTTTCCCGGTCCCAATCCGGTCGATGACAGCGAACATTCCGCTCCCCGAAAGGGGAGACAGGACGCCGTGCCACGTATTGCGGGCGATATTCACCGCCACGTCATTTTGCGCCACAAAGGCCTGCGGCACTCCGGGCTTGCCGCCCGCGTCAGGGGCCACGATCACCAGCAGCTCTGCGTCGGACATGGGGATAAAGCACTGTGAGCCTAAGGGGTGACGCTCTAGCAGGTCGCAGGCGTAAGGCAGGGTGCGCAGCTTGCTTTGGAACAAGCTCAGGCCCGGTTTGCCGTCGAGAACATCGATGTCGGCAAGGTCGGTGAAACGCTGGCACATGCCCTCGTTGATGGTTACCGCCTCGCCGGTCAAAGCGATGACCTGCCCAAAAGGCGCGAAAGCCTCGGCCGTGATGGGCTGTGCGATCAGGGTCACAGGTCCATCCTCGGGTGGCGGTTTACGTCTTTATACAACAAGTAGCGGAACCGCCCCGGCCCGCCCGCATAACAGGCCTGGGGGCAAAAGGCGCGGAGCCACATGAAATCGCCCGCCTCGACCTCTACCCAATCGGCGTTCAGGCGGTAGACAGCCTTGCCTTCCAGCACATAAAGCCCGTGCTCCATCACGTGGGTTTCGGCGAAAGGAATGCAGCCGCCGGGTTCAAACGTCACGATGGTCACATGCATGTCGTGGCGCAGGTCGGCGGGGTCCACGAAGCGCGTGGTGGCCCATGCGCCGTTAGTGTCGGGCATTACGTTGGGGGCGATGTCCGCCTCGTTCAGGAACAACGGTTCGGGCCGGTCGAGCCCGTCGACATCCTCGTAGCGTTTGCGGATCCAGTGAAAGCTGGCGTTGGCGTCACTCGTGTTGTGCAAGGTCCACCGCTGGCCTGCGGGCAGATAGGCATAGCCGCCTTCGGTCAGGGCGTGGCTGGCGCCGCCAATGGCGATCTCGACGGTGCCTTCGGTCACGAAGATCACGCTTTGCACCCGGTAATCGGGCTCGGGTGTTTCGCTGCCGCCGCCCGGTGCCACCTCCATGATGTATTGCGAGAATGTTTCGGCAAAGCCGGTCATCGGCCGGGCCAAAATCCACGCTCTCGTGCCGGTCCAAAACGGGAAGGACGAGGTGACGATATCCATCATCGTGCCCTTGGGGATCACCGCATAGGCATCGGTGAACACCGCGCGATCGGTCATCACCTGAGACTGGGGCGGGTGGCCACCTTTAGGGGCAAAGTAGCTGCGATTACTCATGAAAACATGTCTTTCAAACGATGAAGGGCGATCCGTTCGACTTGATAACAGGCCTGAGAGAACTCTTCTTCGCGGGTGTTGGTGAGGCGTTGGTTAAAGGCGTTAAGGATTGACGCCTTGTCATGGTCGCGCACCGCGATGATGAAGGGAAACCCGAACTGCGCCACGTAGCGCGCGTTCAGATCCGTGAAGGTGGCGCGCTCGGCATCGGTCAGTTGGTCCAGCCCGGCCCCCGCCTGCTCGGACGTGGACTCCGCCGTGAGCCGCTTGGCCTGCGCCAGCTTTCCGGCGAGGTCGGGGTGAGCGGTTAACACGCTTAACCTTTCAGCGTCGGAGGCTGTGCGGAAGATCCGCGCCAGAGCCGAATGCACGCCAATCGCTGAATCATGGGCGGGTCCAAGCTCTAACCCATGGGCGCGTTCGGCGATCCATTGGGAATGTTCAAAGATACCGCCGAAGGTTGTCGCGAAGGTCTCCGCGTTCATCTGGGACGGCGTCAATTTGGGCGCTGTGTAGGGATGCTCCGCCGCCCAATGGCGGGCGATATCAATGCGGCGCGGCACCCAGACGTCATCATGGGACGCCACATAATCAAGGAACCGCTGCAACGCCGCCGCGCGACCCGGACGGCCGATCAATCGGCAATGCAGGCCGACGCTCATCATCTTTGGCGCCCCCGCCTGCCCTTCGGCATAAAGCGTGTCGAAGGCATCCTTTAGGTAGTCGAAAAAGTGCTGGCCGGTGTTGAACCCCTGCGGCGTCGCGAAGCGCATATCATTGGCGTCCAGCGTGTAGGGAATGACCAGTTGCGGACGCTCGGCGCAGGTCGTCCAGTACGGCAGATCATCGGCGTAATCATCTGATATATAGTCGAAACTTCCATCTTCCGCGATCAGCCGCATGGTGTTGTCGGAACAGCGCCCGGTGTACCAGCCGCGCGGTGCCTCGCCCGTAACTTCAGCGTGGAGCGCCTTTGCCGCTTCCATATCCGCGCGCTCTTGCGCGGGCGACATATCTTTGTATTCGATCCATTTCAGCCCGTGGCTGGCGATCTCCCACCCGGCGTCTTGCATGGCGGCCACTTGCTCGGGCGCGCGGGCCAGCGCGGTGGCCACGCCATAGACGGTGACAGGCATTTTGGCGGCGGTGAACATGCGGTGGAGCCGCCAGAACCCGGCCCTTGCGCCGTATTCGTAGATTGATTCCATGTTCCAATGGCGCTGCCCGGGCCAGGCGCTCGCGCCGACAATCTCGGACAGAAATGCTTCAGAAGCCGCGTCCCCGTGGAGGATGTTATTCTCTCCACCCTCTTCATAATTCACGACAAATTGGACAGCGATCTTTGCGCCACCGGGCCAGTTTGCCTTGGGCGGCGTCGCGCCGTAGCCCGCCATATCACGACAATATCGTTCCAACGCACTCTCCTACATCTATCTTCGCATAAACCGTGGTTAAGATTTGGTCTTTCAAGAAATTCTTGAAAGTGTTTCTGTGCCTAGGGCGTTTCCAACCCCGATGCCTTGCCGCAAACATACGAAATCACCAATGAAGGAGCATCCCATGTCCGGCTATTTGACCACCCATGTCCTCGACACGGCGCGCGGCTGCCCGGCGGCTGGCATGAAGATCATACTTTACAAAGTCTCGGGCAATTCCCACCGGAAAATTCGCGAGGTCGTCACCAACAGCGATGGCCGCACCGATGGCCCGATCCTGCCCGCCGACACGTTTAAGACCGGCACATATGAGCTGGTTTTCTGCGCCGGTGACTACCTGCGAGCCACGGGCCAAGATGGTGAAGACCCCTTGTTTCTTGATGAAATCCCGATCCGCTTTGGCATGTCCGACGCAGACGCCCATTACCACGTGCCGCTTCTGGTCAGCCCGTTCAGCTATTCCACCTACCGCGGTAGTTAACGCCGTTAACCTTTGGCGGCCCCCTACCCCAGCGCGGCCTTCATCTTCTCGGACATGAAGTCCATGAAGAACCGGGACTTGGGGTCTTGGTTCTTTTTATGAGGATACAGCAGCACTAGCTGCGCATTGGGCGGCGGCGATTGCGGGCAGACCTGTACCAACGCGCCGCTATCCAGATGTTCCTGCACCTCAAACCGAGGCTTGTTCACGATCCCGCGCCCCTCCAACGCCCAATTTGTAAGCACATCGCCATCGTCACAGGCGAATGGGCCGGTCACGTCGAACCGTTGGAACCCGTCGGTGGTATAAAGCGACCAGCGAAATTCGGTCGAGCCGGGGAACCGTAGCAGCAAACAATCGTGCTTTTGGTTAATCAGGTCCGCTCCATCCGATGGCGTCCCGCGTCGCGCCACATAATCGGGCGACGCGCACAGCACCCGCTGCAAGGTCGCGATCGGCTTCATCATCAGGCCCGAGTCCGGCGGGTTGCCGATCACAAACGCCACGTCCAGCCCCTCTCCGGTCAGGTCCAGAGCACGGTCGGACAGTCGTAACCTTGTGTGCACTTCGGGGTATCTATCGCGGAACAGCGCCACGTTCGGGGCGACTAACCTGCGCCCAATCCCCAAAGGGGCCGACACGAAAATGGACCCGCGCGGATTAAGCGTAATTTCGTGAACGGCTGCCTCGGCTTCATCCAAAGCCTCCAGTACTTTCAATGCCTTAGGGTAGAAAATCCGCCCCTGCTCTGTCGGCTGAATGGACCTTGTGGTGCGGGTGAACAGACGGATTCCAAGGGATTTCTCCAGCTCTCCGATCCTGGACGACGCCACGGCAGCGGACACTTGCAGGTCGCGCGCGGCGGCGGACATGTTCTCCAACTCGAACACGCGGGTAAACATGCGGATGTTGTTGATATTCGCCATGGGGGCAGATTATCACGGGCGGGGGCGATTATCAGGTTTTTCTTGAAGCTGCTCGGGATAATCAGGAATTATCAGGTAACGCGGCCTTCGTGTACCCTCCGACCTTAAAGGGGAAGAACCATGTATGATCTCGCTGTTTTCGTTGATTGGGCCGCTTTCGCCGTCCGCTGGCTGCATGTCATCACCGCCATGGCGTGGATCGGCGCGTCGTTCTACTTTATCGCGCTGGACCTGATGCTGCGCGAAACCCCAGACATGCCCGAAGGCGCCACCGGCGAGGAATGGGAGGTCCACGGCGGCGGCTTCTACAACACTGTGAAATACAACGTCGCCCCCGCCCGCCTGCCCGAGCATCTGACTTGGCATAAATGGCAGAGCTATTGGACTTGGTTGTCAGGCGCGGCGCTTCTGGCAATCGTCTATTGGGGCGGCGCCGAGATGTTCCTGATCGACTATGACAAGTTGGAACTGTCGTCGTTCCAAGCCATTCTGATTTCCGCCGGCTCCCTCACAATCGGTTGGATACTATACGATTTCCTGTGCAAAAGCCCCCTTGGCAATCACCCAACCGCCCTGATGGGTTTGCTTTTCGTGATCCTGATCGCGATGGCTTGGGGCTATGATCAGGTCTTCACCGGGCGTGCCGCGCTGCTGCATCTGGGCGCATTCACCGCCACGATCATGACCGCAAACGTCTTCCTGATCATCATGCCGAACCAGCGCATTGTGGTGAAAGACCTGCAAGAAGGACGCAAGCCGGACGCCAAGTACGGCAAGATCGCCAAGCTGCGCTCTACCCATAATAACTACCTGACTTTGCCAGTTATTTTCCTGATGCTGTCAAACCATTACCCGCTGGCGTTCGGCACGGAATATGCGTGGGTTATCGCGTCCTTGGTGTTCCTGCTGGGGGTGTTGATCCGGCATTACTTCAACTCCATGCATGCAGGCAAAGGGCGCCCCCATTGGACGTGGGGTGTCTCGGCGGTGATCTTCGTGGTCATCATGTGGCTGTCGTCGATCCCGATGCATCAGGATTATGATTACGAAGCCGATGTAATCGTGCCCGCGCCTGTTCAATATGTTGTTGAAAACGCTCACTATGATGAGGTTCGCAACATTGTTATGGGGCGCTGTTCCATGTGTCACAGTGCCGAACCCGTATGGGACGGCATCCGGTGGGCACCGCGCGGGTTGCGATTGGACGACGACGCGCAAATCGCCCTGAACGCACGGCTCATTTACCTGCACGCCGGGCGCAGCCACGCGATGCCACCCGGCAACATTACCGGGATCACGGCTGAAGAACGCACCGAGATCGTGCGGTGGTACCAATCCCTTGACCGGGATGTCGCGGCGCTCGACTAACCCCCTCGCACCTTTGCCACAGGTTTACTAAGTTAGGGTTAACACCTGTGCAAAGGACGCCCTATGGCCCGCCGAATTGACCTGAATTCCGACCTCGGAGAGAGCTTTGGCCCATGGTCCATGGGGGACGATGCGACCATGTTGCGCATCGTAACTAGCGCCAATATCGCTTGCGGCGGCCATGCGAGCGACCCGGAAACCATGTTCCAAACCCTTGTTTCAGCTCGGGAAAACGGCGTCTCGATTGGGGCACACCCCGGGTATAATGACCGCGAAGGCTTTGGCCGTCGCGTCATCCCCATGGCCCCAGCCGAAATCAGCCGACTGGTCGCCGCACAAATCGGCGCCTTGCAGGGGGTGGCCGCGTTAGCCGGTGCACCAGTGAGCTATGTGAAGGCCCACGGCGCTTTGGCCAACCTCTCGGCTCGGGACCGCACGGTGGCCGACGCAATTGTCAGCGCCGTCGCTGCCATTGATCCCACCCTTCCCGTGCTCGCGATTTCCGGCACCCAGACCGAGCAAGCTGCCCGCGCCGCCGGACAGCCCGTATTCTCGGAAGTGTTCGCCGATCGCGGCTATCTCTCGACCGGAGAGCTCGTCCCCCGGGGCCAGAAAGGCGCGATGATCCACGACGCGGAATTTGCGGCGGACCGGTTGTTGGAACTGCTGGAGACCGGCCACATGCCGGTGATCGACGGCGCGCCCATTGCCCTGGATGCCCACTCCATCTGCGTCCATGGCGACAGTCCCGGCGCAGTGACGATGGCCTCGACCATCCGCACCCGGCTTGAGTCGCAAGGCATTGAAATCAAAAGCTTCCTGACCCCATGAAGGAAATACCAAGCTTCAGCCCCATCGGCGATAGCGGCCTGCTTGTGACCCTTTCGGAAGACGCAACGGATGCCGCGAACGACCGAGTGATCGCGCTAGACCATGCCATTGCCGCAGCAGGTATCGCCGGGGTGGCAGAGGTGATTCCGGCGCTCGTTAACCTTGCCGTGCGCTTTGATCCGATCATGACGGACCATGCCGCAATTGCCGCTGCGATCCGCGACCTGTTCCCCTTGCCCCCGACCTCTGATGCACCGACGCAAACCCACGTGATCCCGGTCTGTTACGACCCGGACCTTTGCCCAGATCTGACGGCCGTGGCCGAGGCCAAGGGCCTTTCCATCGACACGGTGATTGACGCCCACGCCTCCGCCCGTTTGCGGGTTTCGATGTACGGTTTCGCCCCAGGCTACGCATACCTTTCCGGCCTGCCTGCCGCCATCCACGTGCCACGAAAATCGACGGCGCTGCGCGACGTGCCCCAAGGCTCTGTCCTGATCGCCGGGGCGCAGAGCATCTTAACGCCGTTAACGATGCCAACCGGCTGGAACATCATTGGCCGCTCTCCGGTAGAAATCATCGAAAACGGCGCATTTCTGTTTGATGTGGGCGACACGGTGACCTTCACGCGCATCCCGCGGGCGGATTTGCCCGCCCGGCTGCAAGCATGAGTGTCGCGCGGTTCAAAGTGACCTTCGCTGGCCCGCTTGTGTCGTTCCAAGACGCTGGTCGCGCGGGGGCGATGCGCTTTGGCGTGCCCGCCTCCGGCCCAATGGATCGGTTCAGCTTCGCCGCCGCCCACGCCATGTTGGGGCAACCCACGGGCACCGCGATCGAGGTTTCATTGGGCGGGCTTGTGCTGGAATGCACCGACGGCGCGGTCACTTGCGCCGTTGCGGGCGGGGCGTTTGACATCGCCCAAACAGGCCCCGGCTGGCAGGCGCTGACCCTTCACGAAGGCGACACGTTAACCATTCGCGGCGGGGCATGGGGCAGTTGGTGCTATCTCGCCTTCGCCGGAAACATCGTTGCAGATGAATGGCTTGGGTCTAGTGCGACCCATACCATGTCGGGCCTTGGCGGTGGCAGTTTGCACACGGGCGATAGCTTTACAGTCCGCGACGCCGCCCTCCGTCCCAGCAAGGACGGGCCCTATCATTGCCCCGAAATCGCCCGGCCACTACCCGATCCGCGAGTGGTGATTGGCCCGCAGGATCACCATTTCGCCCCCGGCGCCGTGCGTGCGTTAACTACAACCCGCTACCAAATGACCGACGCTTTCGACCGGATGGGCGTGCGCCTGAACGGGGCTGCCCTCCCCCTCGGCAACGCTCTTTCCATCCCGTCCGAGCCGATCCTGCGCGGCGCAATTCAGGTGGCGGGCGATGGCGTGCCCGTTGTCTTGCTGGCCGACCACCAGACCACGGGTGGCTACCCGAAAATTGCCACCGTGCTGTCCGCCGACACAGACCGTCTTGCGCAAAACCGCGCGGGCGATGCGCTTCACTTCATTTCCGTCACCGCCGAAGACGCCATCTTGCTGGCGCGTGAAACGCACCGCGCCCGGCTGGCGGCGTTGGAAACACTCGCCGCGCCGCGCGCGTCGCTGCAACAGCGGCTTATGCAAGCCAACCTGATCAGCGGCGTGACCGACGCTTGAGCGCACGCTTCTGTCGCCAACGGACCAGAATTGGCCCCTTCGCTTCGACAGAGTTGCGAAAAGAACGGGAGAGCGGCCATGAAAACCCATGCTCAAGCAGTCGTCATCGGCGGCGGCGTCGTCGGATGTTCAATCCTCTACCACCTTGCCAAAGCGGGGTGGACCGATGTCGTCCTTCTGGAACGCGACGAGCTGACGTCGGGGTCAACCTGGCACGCAGCCGCAAACATTCATGGGCTGCACGACAGCACCAACATCTCTCGCCTCCAGCACTACACCATGAACCTTTACAAGGAGTTAGAGGAAGAGACAGGCCAATCCTGCGGTGTCTTTCAACCCGGCTCCCTCTACCTTGCGCAGACCCAAGACCGGGAACATCAACTGCGCCTGCAAGAGGCCAAAGCGCGGCGTTACGGCATGAATTTTCACGAGGTCAGCCGCGATGAGGCCGAGCGCCTACACCCTCTTGTCGATTATGACGGCATCCGGTGCATCATGTTTGAACCCGACGGCGGCAACGTGGACCCCTCGGGCGTGACCAATGCCTACGCCCTTGGCGCACGGCAACGGGGCGCCGAAATCATCCGTTTTTGTCCCGTCACCGGCACCGAACCGCAACCCGATGGCACATGGATCGTCCGCACCAAAAAGGGAGATATTCGCACCCCTTGGGTGGTTAACGCAGCCGGACTTTGGGCCCGTGAGGTAGCCGCGATGGCGGGCGTAGATCTGCCCCTGATCCCGACCGAACACCAGTATTTCGTGACCGAAACCATCGCCGATATCGCCGCACTGGACCGTCGCCTTCCCTCCGTCGCCGACCGCGACGGGGAATATTACCTCCGCCAAGAGGGGCAAGGCCTGCTGGTTGGTGCTTACGAGAAAGACATGCGTTTCTGGGCCGAAGATGGCACGCCCCAAGGCTTTGGCCACGAACTGTTCGCCGACGATCTGGACCGGATTGAACCTAACATGATGCGCGCCATCGACCGTGTTCCCGCCGTCGGCATGGCCGGGATCAAACGGGTGATTAACGGCCCGATGATCTGGTCGCCTGATGCCAGCGCTCTGTTCGGGCCGGTGCCCGAACTCACCGGCTATTTCTGTTGTTGCGGTATCATTCCGGGCTTCTCGCAAAACGGCGGATTGGGGCGATTGGCGGCCGAATGGATGGTCGAGGGCGAGCCGTCGCTAGACCTATTCGGCTGGGATCTGGCGCGCTACGGCCATTGGGCGGGCAAGGATTTCACCAAGGCGCGGGTGGAGGACCAATACGCCAACCGCTTCAAAATCCACTTTCCGGGCGAAGAACGCGCTGCCGGACGGCCCGTCCGAAAGCGTCCGGTTCACGACATGCAGCAAAGACTTGGCGCTAAGTTTGGCTTGAATTACGGCTGGGAACACCCCGCATTCTTTGATAAATCCGTTGAAGACAGCGCGGGTTACGCGCGCCAGCCCTGGTGGGATGCCGAGGGGCGCGAGGCCCTGATGCTACGTGAATATGTGGGCGTCATCGACATCTCCAACTTCGCCAAATATCGCGTATCGGGGCCGGGTGCAGAGGATTGGCTGAACGCGCTTTTCCCCAATAAAATGCCCCGCGTTGTCGGTCGGTCCTGCCTGACGCCGCTAATCGGTAAGCGCGGCGGCGTGGCGGGGGATTTCACCGTGACGAAACTGGCGGAGGACACGTTCTGGGTGCTCGGTGGGGGTGCGGCGGAACGCTATCACTTGCGGTACTTTAACCAAATTCCCCTACCCCAAGACACCACGTTCGAAAGCCTGACCGAAGCCACCTGCGGCTTCAACGTCGCCGGACCTAGCGCGCGTAAGCTATTGGGAAGGCTCACCAATGCAGACCTAACTAACGACGCATTCCCGTTTTTCCGCTCTGCCACGATCACCGTCGCCGGCGTGGAATGTGTGGCGATCCGCGTGTCGTTCACTGGCGATCTCGGGTGGGAATTGCACTGCGCCGAGGCGGACCAAATCACCCTTTACACCGCCCTTCTGGACGCCGCCGCCGATATGGGCGCAGGCCCCGTGGGCAGCCGCGCCCTGATGTCACTGCGGTTGGAAAAGGGCTATGGATCATGGGGCCGCGACTACTCCCCCGAATACTGGCCGCAGGAATCCGGTCTTGATGGCCTCATCAAAGGTGACAAAGATTTTCTGAACAAAGACAGCTGGTTGAAGATCGCCGCCCATGCCCCGCGTGAGACTATGCACCTGCTCTCGATCGAGGCGACCACCGCCGATGCCTCGGGTGCCGAGCCCGTGTTTTTGCCCGATGGGACCCCCATTGGACAGGTCTCTTCGGGTGGGTATGGCTATAGCGTCGGGCAATCCTTGGCGCTGGCCTACCTCAAAACCGGAAGCGTCGAGGCCGGGGACACGGTGCATGTTGCCATCCTCGGCCAGCCCCACAAAGCCCGTGTCTTGGCGGAGCCGCCCTTCGATCCCTTGGGCCAGCGCCTGCGCGACGCTTAAAAGGTTAACGCTCTCCCGAGTAACCCCGTGACGCGCCGCCCCTTTTCGCCCTATACTGACGGAAAATAACCAGCCGAGCAGCGGGACACTTCCATGGCGCGTAACGCGACCCCTTTCAACGTGATGATCGTTGGCCAAAATGGCCGCCTACAGTATGAAGCCGTGCTTTTTGCGGCGTCCTTTCGGGCCGCGAACCCCGATTTTCCCGGCAAGCTTCTCGTCGCCGAACCCCAACCCGGCCCTCGGTGGTCCAAAGATCCGCGCATGGGCGACAACGCCGTTCGCAATGCTTTAGCCGAGCTTGGCGCAGAGATTATTCCGTTCGAGAACAATCATTTCGGCGAAGCCTATCCCTATGGCAACAAGATTGAGGCGCTTAAGGCTCTGCCCAAGGGTGAGCCTTTCGTTTTCTTTGACACCGATACGTTGATCTTGGGCGATCTGACCGACGTGCCCTTCGATTTCTCCAAACCCACCGCCTCGCGCCGGGTTGAGGGGACTTGGCCCCAAATCGAGCTTTATGGCCCCGGCTATACGCAAACGTGGAAATCGCTTTATGACATGTTCGGGCTGGATTTCGCCTCCTCCCTCGACACGTCGCACCCCGATGAGTATTGGCGCCGCTACCTCTACTTCAACGCGGGGTTCTTCTACTATAAGTGCCCCCATGAATTTGGCGACCGCTTCACCGAATACGCCACCCAAATCCGCCATAACGCTCCCGCCGAACTGGTCTGTCAGACCCTCGATCCATGGCTCGACCAAGTGGCTCTGCCCCTCGTGATCCACTCCTTCGGCGGTGGCCGCGACGCCTTGGAACCCGGCTGGCTCGACGGAAAAACCTCCTGCCATTACAGGGTGTTGCCCCTTCTTTATGCCCGCGAAAGCCAGAAAGTGGTGGACACGTTAGAGGAAGTGGCAGCCCCCAATAAAATCAAAAAGGTGCTCAAGACCTACGAGCCGATGCGCCGGATGATTTTCCAAGGCAAAGGGGCGAAAGCGCGGGCATTGTTTGATCGGGCCAACCTTCCCCGGCGGGAACAGCAGATCAGAAACACCCTCAAGCGTGAAAAGCTTTGGCTGCGATAACCTAACCGCTGGGCCCTCAATCCGGGCTCAGCTCTCCTCACACGCCATAAAAGAAACCCCCGCCCAAATTGGGCGGGGGCAATTCTTAAGAAATGTCTTTGGGATCAGCTCGCCGAGGCGGGCTCTTCCTTGGAGCGTTCCGCGTAGATCATCAAAGGCTGCGTGTCCGAGGTCACCGCTTCTTCGTTTACCACAACCTCTTCAACCCCTTCGGAACCGGGCATCTCGAACATGGTTTCCAGCAGGATATCCTCCATGATCGACCGCAGGCCCCGCGCGCCGGTTTTGCGAGCGATTGCGCGTTTGGCGATCGCGCTCATGGCGTCATCGGTGAAAGTCAGCTTCACATCTTCCAGCTCGAACAGGCGCTGATACTGTTTTACCAGTGCGTTTTTCGGACCGGTCAGGATCGTAACCAGGGCGTCCTCGTCCAGGTCTTCCAGCGTCGCAATGACGGGCAGACGACCCACAAATTCAGGGATCAAACCGAATTTCAGCAGATCTTCAGGCTCCAGATCTTTGAAGTATTCACCCACGGATTTTGCTTCAGGGTCACGCACATCGGCTCCAAAGCCCATGGCAGAGCCCTTACCGCGCTGCGCGATAATCTTGTCGAGCCCGGCAAATGCGCCACCACAGATGAACAGGATGTTCGTCGTGTCCACTTGCAGGAATTCCTGCTGCGGATGCTTGCGACCACCTTGCGGCGGCACGGATGCGACGGTGCCTTCCATGATCTTCAGAAGCGCCTGCTGCACCCCTTCGCCCGACACGTCGCGGGTGATGGAGGGGTTGTCGGACTTGCGCGTAATTTTATCGACTTCGTCAATATAAACGATGCCGCGTTGCGCACGCTCCACGTTATATTCTGAGGCCTGCAAGAGCTTGAGGATGATATTCTCCACATCCTCGCCCACGTAGCCCGCCTCAGTCAGGGTAGTGGCGTCGGCCATGGTGAACGGCACATCCAGAATCCGCGCCAGCGTTTGTGCCAACAGCGTCTTGCCGCACCCCGTGGGGCCGATCAGCATGATGTTAGATTTCGCCAATTCGATATCGGATTTATCCGTATGATTCAGACGCTTGTAGTGGTTATGCACAGCCACCGAGAGCACCCGCTTGGCATGAGCCTGACCGATCACATAATCGTCCAGAACGCCGCAAATCTCTTTCGGGGACGGTACGCCATCGTCGCTTTTCAGCCCGGCGCTTTTGGTCTCTTCTCGGATGATGTCCATGCACAGTTCGACGCATTCATCGCAGATGAATACAGTCGGGCCCGCAATCAACTTGCGAACCTCGTGCTGGCTTTTGCCACAGAACGAGCAATAAAGCGTGTTCTTGGAATCGTTGCCGGAATTACTTGCCATATCGTTCACCTTACCCGGGCCCTCACACGGCTGGATCGCCGCGAAACACCAGTCATCTTACCGGATTTTGGCCAGCCTAGAACAGCCCCGCCCCGGTCACAATCGCAAATTCCGATGCGGCCAAGTGCTGGCCCCTTCATGCAACAGGGCCCGAAGGCCCTGCGCAAAAGTCACAAGTGCCTAGCGGCCTTAATCTGCGTCGCTGCCGCCGCGTGTGGCGACGATTTCGTCCACATGGCCCCATTCTTTGGCCTCTTCTGGGGTCATCCACAAATCGCGGTCCAATGCCTTTTGAACCGTCTCGTAGTCTTGACCAGAATGGTTAACATACAGTTGATACAGGCGCTCCCGAGTCCGCTCAATATGGCGCGCGGAGATCAGGATGTCCGAGGCCATGCCGCGCGACCCGCCAGAGGGCTGGTGCACCATGATTTCAGCGTTGGGCAGCGCGAACCGCATCCCCTTCTCGCCGCCAATCGCAATCGCCGACCCCATCGAGGCCGCCATGCCGCAGATCAGCGTCGACACCTTGGGCTTGATATACTGCATCGTGTCGTAGATCGACATGCCGGCCGTCACTTCACCACCGGGCGAGTTGATATACATCGAAATTTCTTTCGAGGGGTTTTCCGCCTCAAGATGCAGCAACTGGGCCACGATCAGGTGGCTCATGCCGGAGTGGATCGGGCCGTTCACAAACACGATCCGCTCCTTCAGGAGGCGCGAGAAAATGTCATAGGCCCGCTCGCCGCGGCTGGTTTGTTCAACCACCATCGGGACCAGGTTATTTTGGAAATATTCCACGGGGTCGTGCATTGCGCCTGCCTCATCAGATGTTCTGTTCTGCAAGAGTCTATGTCTGGCGTTTCAGGGCTGCAAGGGCACCATCGGTTGAATTCGCGTGTCTTCGGCAATCCTTTGGTAATTTTCGCCGGTTTTCTTACCGAAGGCTTGGGTAATAATGAAGTTCGCCCAACGGAACTACCCGACACCTGAAAATCCGAAAAGCAACAGACCTGCGGGGATAACCTTGCAATCATCTGGGGATAAGTATTGCAAAAATGAAAGTCCTGCTCTGAAACCAACATCAGAAACCGGAAGAAACAGCGGGGCACCTCTGTAAACGGTGCCCCGGTTAATTAAAGCAGGCGCTCGCGGGCCGCTTTGTACTCTCGCTCCAACCGCGCCACCAATTCGCGCGCCGGACCGACGGACTTCACCGCTCCGATCCCTTGGCCTGCGCCCCATACTTGGCTCCACGCCTTGGGTTTCGACGCGCCGTCCGCGAAATTCATGGAGCTGACATCGGCCTTTTCCAAAGCATCCGGGTCCATGCCTGCGGCGGTGATCGACGGCTTTAAGTAGTTCCCAGAAACGCCCGTAAACAAAGAGGAAAGCACAATATCCTCGGCGCCTGAGTCCGCGATCATCTGCTTGTAGGCGGGGGCGGCGTGGGCCTCATCCGTCGCGATGAACGGAGATCCGATGTAGGCCAGATCCGCCCCCATCGCCTGCGCGGCCAGCACCGCGTCGCCCGTTGCGATTGATCCGCTCAGCAGTAGCGGCCCCTCAAACCATTCGCGGATTTCCTGGATCAGCGCAAACGGCGACTGTTGGCCCGCGTGTCCGCCGGCCCCTGCGGCGACTGCAATCAACCCGTCCGCACCCTTCGAGATCGCCTTTTTCGCGAAGGTGTTGTTAATCACGTCATGCAACGCGATGCCGCCGCAGGAATGAGCGGCATCGTTAACCTCTTCCCGCGCGCCGAGGGAGGTGATCCAGATCGGCACATTCCAGCGGGCGCAGATCTCTAGGTCGCGCTCTAGTCGCGCGTTGGATCGGTGCACGATCTGGTTGACCGCATAGGGCGCGGCGGGGGTGTCGGGGTTAGCTTGGTTCCACGCGTCCAACGCCTCGGTGATCTGCTTCAACCACGCTTCCAGCGCAATCGGGTCGCCGTCTTTTTCCCGCGCGTTCAGCGCCGGGAAAGAGCCCACAATACCCGCGCAACACTGGGCGATGACCAGCTCGGGGCTGGATACGATGAACAGGGGGCTGCCCACGACAGGCAGTCGCAACCCTTTAAAAACGCTTGGTAATTCTCTTGTATTTGGCATGTCGCCCTCCCTTGCCCGTGACGCTATCGCGCCGCCTGTGGATCGGCAAGAAGGACGCACCGTCACATTGCGCCGCGCGTGCCCCTTCGCAGCGTTTCGCTTGACCTTGATCAAAGCGTTCCCACCTTTTTTGTGTCACCTTTCCCCAACCCCAGCAGACAGGAGACCCCGATGACCCAATCCCATTTCACCGTTGATCGCACAGGCCCGAATTCCCTGAAGATCACTATGGCGGGCGCATTTGATTCCGTGGCGATGGAGGCGGCTTTGCAGGCGCTCCCCCTTGAGATGGAGGGGATGGCCCATGGCGATTTGTTAATGATTGACCAAGGGGCGGAATGGCCGTCGATCGGGGCGATTGGGGTTGAACTGCGCCACTGGCCGCAAATGATTAACGTGCTTCATCAAATCGATCGCGCCGCCTTTGTCAGCCACAACCAGTTTTTCCGAGCCGCCGCGACAGTCGAATCCGCGCTGCTGCCGGGGTTGGAGATCAAGAACTTCGACGATGAAGTCAGCGCGACCGCTTGGTTGGCCGACCAGCGCACCGCCTAAGGCGCGGCGATCGGCTCTTCAGAAACCGCTTCAGTTTCCGGCGCGGGCAATGCCAAAGCCTCATCGGCGAATTGCTCGGGCATTTCGGGCAAGATGTGGCCCGTTGCCGGATCAATCGTGACGCGTGGCTTGTGGGCAAGCGTATCAATCGTGGCGTTCATTTCTTCGATCAGACGCTCAAAACGCGCCCGGTCGCTCTCGATCACCACCTGAGATCCGTTTTTCTTGCCACCAAAGAGGAATTTCAACATCGGGTCGCCCTTACGTTGTCCTGTAATACGCGCCTTAATCTAGACCATGCGGCAGCGCAGCATAGGGGGAGAATTCATCGAAACGCGTCCAAAGCAGCGCTTGGCAAGCGGGTGGCAAAGGGGCAAAACGGGGGACGTGGCCCGTCTGGGTCATGGCTCACGAAAGGGACTGCCCCCATGCGGATCGCGACATTCAACATTAACGGCGTTAAGGCTCGCATCAACGCCCTGGGCGATTGGCTGGATGAAGCAAAGCCCGACGTGGCCCTGCTGCAAGAGATCAAATCCGTGGACGAGGGCTTTCCAAGGGATCTGTTTGAGGACCGCGGCTATGCCGTTGAAACTCATGGACAAAAGGGCTTCAACGGGGTCGCTATCCTATCCAAACTGCCGCTCGAAGATGTCAGTCGTGGCCTTCCCGGTGACGATGAAGATGAACAGGCCCGCTGGATCGAGGCGACGGTGATCGGCGACAATGAGGCGGTGCGTGTCTGCGGCCTCTATCTGCCCAACGGCAACCCGGTGCCCGGCCCTAAGTACGACTACAAACTGGCCTGGATGGCGCGGATGCACGCCCACGCGCAGCGCCTTCTTGCGAATGAAATGCCGGTGGTGATGGCGGGCGATTACAACATCATCCCCCAAGATGAAGATGCCGCCCGCCCCGAGGTTTGGCACGAAGATGCCCTTGCCCGCCCAGAAAGCCGTGCCGCCTTCCGCCGTCTTCTAAACCTTGGATTTACCGAGGCTTTTCGCGCCTGCAACCAAGCGCCGGGGATGTACTCGTTCTGGGATTATCAGGCGGGCGCGTGGAACCGGGACGACGGCATTCGCATCGACCATCACTTGCTAAGCTCCGAGGCTGCGGATCTGTTACTGGATTGCTGGATCGAAAAGGACGTGCGGGGCCGTGAAAAGCCGTCGGACCACGTCCCCGTCTGGATTGAGCTGGCCGCCTGATAGCACAGCGCCGCCGCAAGAGGTTAATCACGTTAACCTTACGACCCTTTGCCCAATTACCCCCCCCTGCGAACTGGACAAGTCGCGTGGGGCGTCAATAGTGTTCCCGGACGGCAACGACCGTTACCCGACTTCAAAACCACAACCGGGAGACTAAAATGACCAACCGATTTATCGCGCTAGGCGCGGCTTTGCTGGCGACAACCGCCATCACCGCCACCTCGCTTTCCGCTGAAACCCTGCGCTGGACCCGCGCGTCCGAGGCGCTGACCCTGGACCCTCACAGCCAGAACGAGGGGCCGACAACGACCCTCATGCACCAAATCTATAATCCGCTCGTTGCCCGCAACATGGCGGGCGAGATGGAGGCCGCCTTGGCCACCGAATGGGCCCCCAGCGAGGATAACCCCAGCATCTGGGTGTTTCAGATCCGCGAAGGCGTGACATTCCACGGCGGCGAAAGCTTTGACGCCTCCGACGTTGTGTTCAGCCTCAATCGGGCGATGCAGGAATCGTCGAACTTCAAGGAACTGCTCTCGGGCGTTGTGGACGTTCGCGCGACCGGTGACTTTACTGTCGAGATCGAAACCGAGGGTCCCAACCCGCTTTTGCCTAACAACCTTACCAACATCATGATGATGGATGAGGGCTGGTCGGTCGAGAACGGCGCCGAGAACGTCCAAGATTACGCGGCGGGCGAAGACACTTTCGCGGCCCGCAACGTGAACGGCACCGGACCCTACATCTTGCAAAGTCGCGAGGCGGACGTGCAGACGGTGCTGACCCAGAACCCCGAATACTGGGGCATGGATCTGTTCCCGATGGACGTGACCGAGATCATTTTCACCCCGATCCAGAACCCCGCCACCCGTCTGGCCGCCTTCTTGGGCGGTGAAGTGGACTTCGTCCAAGACGTGCCTGTGCAGGACTTGGAGCGTGTGGAAGCCGCCGACGGCATCGGCCTTGGCACCGGCCCGCAGAACCGCAACATCTTCTTCGGCCTCAACGTCGGTGCAGATGATCTGGAGCGCGACGATGTGGAGGGCGCAAACCCGCTGGCCGATCCGCGTGTGCGTGAAGCGATGAACATCGCCATTAACCGTGACGCGATCATGCAGGTCGTGATGCGGGGCCAGTCTGATCCTACCGGCGCGATGTTGCCCCCTCCGGTCAACGGCTGGACCGAAGACCTGGAAGCCTATCCCGCCTACGACGTGGATGCGGCGCGCGCGCTGATGGAAGAAGCGGGCTACGGAGACGGTTTCTCGATCCAGCTTGATTGCCCCAATGATCGCTACGTGAACGACGAGTCAATCTGTCAGGCGGCTGTGGGCATGTTCGCCCAAATCGGCATCACCGTTAACCTTTCTGCCCTGCCCCGCGCCCAGCACTTCCCGCTGATCGCGAATGGCGAGACAGACCTTTATATGTTGGGTTGGGGCGTGCCGACGTATGATTCTGAGTACGTCTTCAACTTCCTCTATCACACCCGCACCGACGGTCGTGGCAGCTGGAACGGTACCGGCTTCTCGAACCCTGCGATGGACGAGATGATCGTTTCCCTGTCGTCCGAGACAGATCTTGAGGCACGCGATCAAACCATCGCCGACCTCTGGACCATGGCTTCGGCCGAGTTGATCTACCTGCCGATCCACCACCAGGTTCTGAACTGGGGCATCTCGGATGCGTGGTCCACGCTGGTAGATGCCGACGATCAGGTGAAGTTCCAGTATTTCGAGCTGAACTAAGCCCCACGAAAAAAGGCGTTAACGCCTTTAACCATTGGCCTGCCCGGAAGCGCGATCTTTCGGGCAGGCTTTTTTACGCCGGCCCGCCCCCCGTTTGACAAAGATCAAAGCAGCCGGGGCGCATGTCTGGCAGTGTCATAGGCGCAATCCCGCGTGACCTATTCGAAAGGACCGCCCCTATGTTCACTTCAATCGTAGTCGCCCTCGATGGCTCCGAAGCCTCTAACAAAGCCTTGGAAACCGCCTGTGGGCTGGCCAAGACCTTTGGCGCGGCGGTGCATCTTGTTCACTCGCCGCAACTGGAAACCACGGCCGTGGCGGTCGGGTTCTCGGTGGTTGATGTGCCCGTCACGCCCGAGCAGATTATGCTTGCGGGTCAAGAGGTTATGGAGGCATCCACCGCCCGCGCGACGGAGCTAGGCACCGCGCCCGCCAGCACCACCATCGGCGATACCGATCCCGCCGATGCCATTCTGGACGCTGCCAAGCTTAATGACGCTGACCTGATCGTCATGGGGCGGCGCGGTTTGGGCTCTGTCGCCAGCCTGTTTCTGGGATCAGTAAGCCAGAAGGTCAGCCGGGGTGCTGATTGCTCCTGCCTAACCGTCCATAACTAACCCGCATTGGCGCGGCCCATCGCTCAAGGCCGCGCCTTTCACTCCAAGTGAAATAACAGGCACGTCGCTGCATTCGTGCGCATTTGCACAATAACCCTGCGCAATCTCACAGCTTCGTGACCACCTCTCCCCTCGCGCTAAATCGACCAATGGGCCACGCTGCCCGGCGATGGGCGCAAAACATGCGCCACCTACCTCTGGGGAGAGATATCAAATGAACCGCCTTCTCACCGCTAGCGTCCTTGCGCTGGCCACCGCACTTCCTGCGCAGGCTGAAACCTTCCGCTGGTCCGCCACCACTGATCCGCAAACCATGGACCCCCACGCGGTTTCCTCTGCGCCTGTGTTGGGATTCCTTAACAACGTTTACGAAGGCCTCGTGCGTCGTGGCCGTGACATGGCGATCGAACCTGCCTTGGCCGAAAGCTGGGAACCCCTGCCCGATGGCGCGGGCTGGCGCTTCAACCTGCGCCAAGGCGTGAGCTTCCATGATGGCGCGGCGTTCAACGCCGATGACGTGCTGTTCAGCTACGAGCGGGCGTCCTCGGAAGATAGCGACGTGGCCAGCTGGTTCGCTGTCGTTTCGGGCGTCAATGTGGTGGATGAATATACCGTTGATATCCTTACCACTTCTCCGCAGCCGATCTTCCCTGACAGCATCGCCAACTGGATGATGATGGATAGCGATTGGGCCGCAGCAAACGGGGCCGAGCGCCCTGCCCGCGACACCGAGAACTTCGCCACCCGCAACGTCAACGGCACCGCCGCCTTCATGCTACAAAGCCGCCAGCCCGATCTGGAAACCGTGCTTGTGCCCTTCGACGGCTGGTGGGGCGAGGTCGAGCATAACGTGACCGAGGCGATCTTCACGCCGATCCAGAACTCTGCCACCGCCGTGGCCGCCCTTCTGGCCGGTGACGTTGACCTGATCGACCCTGTACCGGTGCAAGACGCAGACCGTGTCAACGCCTCTGACGGGGTGCATGTGCTGTCGGGCATCGAGGCCCGCGTGATCATGCTGGGTTACGGCCATGACCACGAAACACTGCTGAGCGGGGAAGACAACATCTTCGCCGATGTCCGTGTGCGCCAAGCCGTGGCCCATGCGATCAACGTTCCTGCAATTTTGCAAGCGATCATGGGCGGCAATGCGGAAGAGGCCAGCCAGCTTGTCTCCCCCGCCATGCGCGGCTTCTCCGAAGCCAACGCAGCACGTCCCGCCTATGATCAAGACCTCGCCCGGTCGCTGATTGCCGAAGCGGGCGCCGACGGGGCCACCTTTAACCTGTCCTGCCCCAACGACCGCTACCTCAATGACGAGGCCGTGTGCCAAGCCGTTGTGGGCATGTTGGCGCAAGTGGGCCTGAACGCTCAGCTCGAAACCATGCCCGTGTCCAACTACTGGCCGGAACTGCGGGCCGATAACTACGACATGTACCTTCTGGGTTGGTCGCCCGGCACGTTTGATGCCGAGCACCCCCTGCGGTTCCTCGTTCACACAAACGGAGAGCGTTTGGGCACTTGGAACTTTGGCGGCTATTCCAACCCCCGCATCGACGAGATGCTGCCCCTGATCCAGTCCGAGATTGACCCAGATGCCCGTCAGGCAATGCTGGATGAGGCCGCGGCCATCGTGCAGCAGGATGCGGTTTATAACACCATGTACGTGCAGCCTCTGCTGTGGGGTGTCGCCGACGGGATCGAACTGACGCAACGTCCTGACAACTTCTTCATCCTGCGTTGGGTAACAATGGGTCTTCCGGTAGAATAGGCCCGTTGCGCCCCGCGCCGCCCCTTCGGGCGGCTTTGGGCCGCGCAACCTTGGGGGAATAATCCCCCAAACCCCACAATCGAGAGGGGCTTCAAGGCCCCTCTCAAACTCTCCCCACGTCGGCGCTTGGTTCACAGGTTCGCCAGAACCCTCAGGTCGCGGCTTGACCCGTCACCTCTTCACAGCGCAGAACCGTTGAATGCTTAGTTTCATCCTCAAACGTATCGCCCAGTCCATCCTCGTCCTTCTGGTCGTGGGGCTTGTGGCCTTTGCCATGTTCCGGTTCGTGGGCGACCCCGTCGATACGATGTTGGGTCAGGAACGCACGGTCCAAGATATCGAACGGCTGCGCGAAGTCCTTGGGCTCAATAAGCCGTTCTTCGTGCAATACTGGGACTTCCTCGTGCGTGCCGTGCAGGGCGATTTCGGGATTTCCTACCGCCAAGGCCGCCCCGTCGCCGAGATCATCATCGAACGGCTTCCCGCCACGCTGGAACTGGCCCTTGTGTCGGGCCTGATCGCGTTGGGGATGGGCATTGTTCTGGGGATTTTCACCGCCATTCGCCGCGATGGATTCTGGGCCAATTTCATCATGTCCGCCAGTTTGATTGGCGTATCCCTGCCCACATTCCTGATCGGCGTGCTGCTGATCTATGCCTTTGGCGTGGGCCTTGAGGTACGCATTCCCTTCACGGACATCACCTTCAATACCGGGGGGATGCCGATCTTTGGACGCGGCGATACGCGCCCTGTCTTCGGCTGGGTTGGCGGATGGAACTCGGGCCTTGCCACTTGGGACGGCCTGCAAAGCATCGTCCTTCCGGCGATTACCCTGGGCCTCTACCAAATGACACTTATCATGCGCCTCGTGCGGGCCGAGATGCTGGAGGTGCTGCGCGCCGACTACATCCGTTTTGCCCGTGCCCGTGGGCTTTCAGACCGGGCGATCAACTTCCGCCACGCCCTGAAAAACACCATGGTCCCAGTGATTACCGTGACGGGCCTGCAACTGGGCTCCATCATCGCCTTTGCGATCATTACCGAGACGGTCTTTCAATGGCCCGGTGTCGGGCTTTTGTTCATCAACGCGATCCAGTTCGTCGATATCCCCGTGATGGCGGCCTATCTGATGCTGATCTCTGTCATGTTTGTGGGGATCAACCTGATCGTGGACCTCCTTTATGTGGCGATTGACCCGCGCCTGCGCGTGGATGGGAAAACGACATGAGCGATACTCCTCCTACCCCCGCGCCCAAGGCCAAATCCCGCCTTGCCCGAGCGCTCGATAGCGATGTGGGCTACGCCTTCCTCCATTCCCCCGTGGCGCTGGTCTCGGCGATTGTGACCTTGGTGCTGGTCCTTGCGGCCATCTTCGCCCCTTGGATTGCGCCCCATGACCCGTTCAACCCGGCGTCCCTCAACCTGATGAACGGGCTGACGCCCCCCGGCACGCCCTCTCCCTTCACCGGGGACAGCTTCATTCTGGGCACCGATGACCAAGGCCGCGATGTCTTCTCGACCATCCTGTTCGGCCTGCGGATTTCGCTGTTCGTGGGCTTTGCGGCCGTGTCCTTCGCGCTGATCCTGGGCGTTACCCTGGGCCTGATAGCCGGCTATGTGGGCGGCTGGACCGAGACGATCATCATGCGCATCGCCGATATCCAGCTGACCTTCCCCTCCATCCTTGTGGCGCTTCTGATCTCGGGGATCGCCAAGGGCGTCACCCCGATCGAGTACCGCGACGAGATGGCCCTGATCGTGCTGATCTTCGCCATTGGCCTGTCGGACTGGGTGCAATTCGCCCGCGTCGTGCGCGGCGCAACCTTGGTGGAGCGTAACAAGGAATACGTTCAGGCCGCCCGCCTGATTGGCCGCTCGTCCTTCGTCATCATGGCGCGCCACATCCTGCCGAACGTGCTGTCTCCGGTGCTGGTCATCGCCACGATCTCGCTGGCATTGGCGATCATCGCCGAGGCGACCTTGTCCTTCCTCGGCGTCGGTGCACCGCCCACCGAGCCTTCCCTCGGCACCCTGATCCGCATCGGTCAGACGTTCCTGTTCTCCGGCAAATGGTGGATTCTCGTCTTCCCCGCCGCCACGCTCCTTGTCCTCGCGCTCGCCGTTAACCTTCTCGGCGACTGGCTCCGTGACGCCATCAACCCGAGGTTGCGCTGATGACCTACGGGAACCCTCCCCTGCGTGAGGGCAACCACAAGTGGTATCGCAACAAAACTTGGTCAGACGAGATCGCGACCGCCTTTTTGGCCAAACTCTCGCGCTGCCGATCTGCCCGCGATAGCTTTCTGTCGATCCAGATCCATTACTTGCACGACCGTTTGCCCGAGGTCGCATTACGCCTCGCGGATTTCTATTTCGAAACCCGCAAAGAAGATTGGGACGATGGTCGGGTCTGGATGGCCATGATGACTGCTCATCAGATAATAGGGGACGACGAGGCGATGATGGATTTCGCCCTTCGCGCCTTGGAATGGCAGAAAAGCAACCCTAACCACATCATCAACATCAACCTTGAATACGCTGTGCTGGTCGCCACCTCTGCCAAGCATGAGGCTTTCGACCGAGCATTGGCCGCCTTGGCCGATCACGAAGAATATCTAACCTTTGCCTTGGACCGGTTGAAATTCAACCTCAGCCACGCGCTGATCGCTGCCCATCGGGGTGACCCGGCGAATGCCCGACGTTATGCGCAATCGGCCCTGGACGCGGTGGCTCAATCAGAGCCCGATTTGCCAAGCCACCCACACATTGGGCTGGTGGATGAATTGGACCCGCGTCTTCTCTCCCAACTCGAACACATCGCGCGCACCGGTACTATTCCGGCCTCTGCCCGCACAGCTGAGGTGACGTAAATGCCCCTGCTTGAAATCGAAAACCTCACCGTTGAATTCCCCACCCGCCGCGCGCTTTTCACAGCCGTTAAAGCCGCTAACCTTTCGGTGGAGCCGGGCGAAATCCACGGGCTTGTGGGCGAATCCGGCGCCGGCAAATCCACCATCGGGGCCGCCGTCATGGGCCTTCTGGACCGTCCCGGCCGCATCGCGGGCGGGATCATCCGCTACAAGGGTGAGGAAATCTCGGGCCTTGATGCCGACGCCATGCGGTCCCTGCGCGGCAAGAAGATTTCGATGATCTTCCAAGATCCGTTAACGTCGTTAAACCCTCTGTTCACCGTGCGCCAACAGTTGGTTGAGACGATCTCTGAACATCTCGACGTCACAGCGGATGAGGCCAACGACCGCGCCCGTGCCCTGATCGACCGTGTCGGCATTCCCGATCCTGAGGCGCGGCTTGACCAATACCCGCATCAATTCTCGGGCGGGATGCGACAGCGCGTGGTCATCGCCTTAGCGCTTTGTTCCGAGCCTGATGTCATCATCGCCGATGAGCCCACGACCGCGCTTGATGTGTCGATCCAAGCGCAAATCCTTGATCTGATTAAGGAACTTTCTACTGAGCGCCAAGTTGGCGTGATCCTGATTACCCATGATATGGGCGTGATCGCCGACACGACCGACAAGGTCACGGTCATGTATATGGGAGAGGTTGTGGAATCTGGCCCCACCGCGCAGATCCTTGGCCAGCCCGCACACGAATACACCAAATCGCTGATCGCCGCCGTGCCGCGCCCGACGCGCAAATTGCACCGCTTCCCGCTGATTTCCTATGGCGGGCGGGTGATGGAATTCGCGATCGAGGACCTCAAGCGGAACTGGCCCGAGGTTCAGATCGACCGCTCCAAATCCTTGGTGCAGGCCGATGGGATCACCAAACGCTTCGTGCAGACCCGTGCGATCCTGCCTCGTAACCGCAAGATGTTCACCGCCGTGGACGCCGCGACCTTCGACATCAAGGAAGGCGAAGTGTTTGGATTGGTTGGGGAATCCGGCTCGGGTAAATCCACCATCGCCCGGATGATTGCCGGGCTTTACAAGGTCGATGGCGGCGAGGTTTCTTTTGATGGCAAGCCCGTTTCCAACCAGCCCGGCGGCGTGCCTGATTGGTATCGCAAGCAGATCCAGATGATTTTCCAAGACCCCTATTCGTCCCTGAACCCTCGGATGCGGGTGGATGAGATCATCGCAGAGCCCGCCCGTCACCATGGGCTTTTAACGGGCAAAGCGTTGAAAGATCGGGTGAACGAATTGCTTGACCGGGTCGGTCTGGGGGCGCAGGCGGGGTTGAAGTTCCCGCACGAATTTTCCGGCGGTCAACGGCAGCGAATTTCCATCGCGCGGGCCTTGGCGACCCAGCCGCGCTTCCTGATCTGTGATGAACCGACGAGCGCGCTTGATGTTTCGATCCAGGCGCAAATTCTTAACATCCTTAAGGATCTGCAAGAGCATCTTGGGTTAACCATGCTGTTCATCTCTCACGACCTGCCCGTGGTGCGCCAGATGTGTGACCGGGTCGGCGTGATGAAGAATGGGGAGCTGGTCGAAGTGGCTGAAACAGAGGCTCTGTTCGCCTCTCCCCAGCATCCCTACACGCAGCAACTTCTGTCTCTGATGCCGCGCCTTGATGGCCTGTCCGACGAGGGGCTATCCGTGGCGTGACACGCCGTGCCCAATTCGCAATTGATATACCATTGATATACCCCCACGCCTGATTTTCGGAGGAATCCATGCCGCAACCCGACCACGTCTCTATCTACGATCTGCCCGATTTCGACAGCCTCGACGATGACACGAAGCGGTATTTTGAGGTCTGCCAAGAGAAGCTGGGGATGGTGCCTAACGTGTTGCGGACCTTCTCGGTTAACCAAGAAAAGCTGCGGGCCTTTGGGCAGTATTATAACACGCTCATGCTCGGAGAGAGCCGGTTAACCAAGCTGGAACGAGAGATGGTCGCCGTGGTCGTCTCCTCGGCAAACCGTTGTTTTTATTGCCTTGTGGCCCATGGCCAGGCGGTACGGAAGATGTCCGGTGACCCGCAGTTGGGCGAGATGCTGGTGATGAACTACCGCGTCGCAGAACTGCCCGAGCGTCAGAAAGCGATGCTCGATTTCGCGTGGAAATTAACCACCGCCCCTTGGGAAGTCGCCGGCGAAGAACGCGCCAAGCTAGAGGCCGTGGGCCTGAGCCAGGACGAAATCTTCGACCTTTCTGACGTGATCGCGTTCTTCAACATGTCCAACCGCTTCGCCATCGCGTCCGACATGATGCCGAACCCGGAGTATCACGCGATGGACCGGGAATAGCGTCTACTTATCAGTCGGTTAACCCACGCGCCGCCGCGCGGGTTCCCGGCCCGATATCACCGTCGATCGCCATCGTGTATAGCCCGCGTTCCTGCAAAATTGTCTGAAACGCCCGCGCCGTGGCCCCGTCCCAACGGGGCGTTTGGCCGTCGATCGTGCCGCGAAGATCGTCCATATCGACCTCTCCGCTTTCCAGCGCAGTGATGTAGTCAGCGGCGGCTAATTCCGGGTTCGCGGGCCGTCCGATGCCCTGTTCAAACAGGAAGCCACGCGCCGCGATCCCACTGGGATCGCCCGTCTCGGCCAGCGCCTCGACCCAGCCGCCGCGAAGGAAATCATTGGCGGGAACGCCCTCTGCCCCATCGGAATAAAGGGCGATAAGATCTTGAACCGCCTCGACATTTCCATCGCTGGCTAGGGTCACAAGTAGCGGCACCGCGCGGCGGGCATTGGGCACACCCAAGGCCTCATCAACGCCGCCGGGCACCCCTTCGCCGTTCAAAAAGGTCTGTGCAAGGTTGTATTGCGCAAAGGGATACCCCGCTTCGGCGGCCATGCGCATCAGGCGCACCATTTCACCGCTGTCGGCCTCTACGCCGCGTCCAAGGCGGTACATGAAGGCCAGTGTCGCCATGCCAGCGGGATCACCCAGATCAGCAGCTTGTCTATAGTATTCAACGGCTTGCGCTGCATCTTCGCGGATGGGGCGCAGGCCGAAATTGTGGTAATCGCCCAAGCGCGTCATGGCTGCCGCAACGCCCGCCTCGGCGGCGCGTTCATAAAGCGGTACGGCCCGGCGGTGACGCCCGGCCGCTTGCGCAGCCGTGGCCAGATGGTAGAGCGGCGCGCCCTCCTCTGGTAGCGCTTCCGCTGCGGCGCGGCACGCGGGGAATGCTGCGCGTAACGCATCGAGCGCGGCTGCTTGTTCTTCCTCAGTCGTATAGTTTTCGGCGGAAGGTTCCCCTGCAATTTCAATACATTGCGCCAACGCGGCCTGAGCGGCAGCGGCCTCGGCAGCGCGGGCGGCGCTCTCGGCCGCTAACACCTCAAACGCACTGGAAGCCTGCTCTACCGCCTCGGCCCGCTCAGCGGCGGCTGCCGCTTCCAAGGCCGCCGCTTCCGCCCGTGCCGCGCTTTCTGCCGCCAATGCTGCAAAGGCCGATGTGGCGTCTTCAACCGCTGTAGCTCGCGCCTCTGCGGCCTCCGCTTCCGCCCGCGCGGCGCTTTCAGCGGCCAGTGTTTCAAAGGCCGATGTGGCGTTTTCAACCGCTGTAGCGCGCGCCTCTGCGGCTTCTGCTTCCGCCCGCGCGGCGCTTTCAGCGGCCAGTGTTTCAAAGGCCCCCAAGGCATCCTCAACCGCTCCGGCGCGTTCTTGGGCCAAATCCTCCTCGGTCGGAGCCCGCAAAGCCAACAGCGCAGCCACCGCCTCTTCCGCGGCCGCGGCGGCATCGTCGCTTTGGGCAAATACGCCTGTCGCGTTCAGGGCTAGGGCAGAAATCAAGCTGATCCGTAGGACGGCTTTGGGCAACAACATCGGGTGCAATCCTTCAGTAAAATCAATTCTTGAAACGATAGACAGCGTGTTTGCGTGAGTCGATACCAACCCGCATTCGCCCCGTAAAAAGCACTTAAAAAACACTGGTCAAGGCCATCGCCCTGAGGCACCTTCTCTTAACGAATTTACGTTAAGGAATAAGTCACTGTCACAGCCCCTGAACACCGAAGAACGCGTGCGCCCCGTGTTGGTTGTGGACCTTGATGGGACGTTGTTGCGCTCGGACATGTTGTACGAATGCGCGTGGTCGGCCATGGGGCACGACGGATGGGCAACAATTCAGGCGTTGGGCAAGCTCAAGGAAGGACGGGCCGCGTTCAAGCGCGCCTTGGTGGAGCTGTCCGATGTGGATATCGGAACCCTGCCCTACGACGAGCAAATTGTAGCCCGCGTAAGAGATTGGCGGGCGGACGGTGGGCGCACGATCTTGGCCACGGCCAGCGATCAGGTACTGGCGGACAAGATCGCCGCGCATCTGGATATCTTTGATGAGGTTCACGGATCGGACGGGGCGCGCAATCTGAAAGGCGTTGAAAAAGCGGTCTTTTTGCAGGGTCGATTTCCACAAGGCTTCACCTATATGGGCGACAGCGCGGCAGATTTGGCGGTGTGGGAACGGGCCGAGAAAGCCATCAGCGTGGGGGCTGCGCCCAAAGTTATTGGCGCGCTCGATAGAGGCACCACCCCAGCCGAGCACTTGCCGCGTGAGGCCCCGCCCCGCGCCCTTCTACGCGCCATTCGCCCGCAGCAGTGGTTCAAGAACCTGCTCGTCGCGGTGCCCTTGATCGCGGATCCCGGCCACGGGTTCGGGGCGATTTTGCCGATCATCGGCGCATTTCTGGCCCTTAGTTTCGCCGCGTCCGCCGGTTATTTGATTAACGACCTTCTGGACCTACGCGACGACCGCAGCCACCCGAGAAAGCGTCTGCGCCCCTTTGCGGCGGGCACCCTTTCCCCCGAGATCGGCACGATGGCGATCCCGGTATTGCTGGCGTTGTCGGCTGTAGTCTCTTTGTTGGTGACGCCCGCGTTGTTGGGGGCTGTGGCGCTCTATTTCGTGGCGACGGTCGCCTATTCAGTGAAGTTAAAGCAGCACACGTTGATCGACATTTGCTTGTTGGCGTTTTTGTTCACCTTGCGGATCATCGCGGGCGGTCTAGCGATCGGCTCTCCGTTATCGGTGTGGATATTGGCGTTTTCGATGTTCATCTTCTTCGCTTTGGCCGCCGTTAAACGATTGGCAGAATTGACAGATTCCGAGACAGCAACCCGCGAAACCTCACGCCGGGGCTATATCGCAGAGGACCGGCGCATCGTCAGCCAGATGGCGATCACCTCGGGCTATCTGGCGGTTTTGGTCCTTGCCCTTTACGTGGACGAGCCGACGACACAGGCCAAGTTCGGCGCGCCTTGGTTGCTGTGGGGCGTCTGTCCGCTGTTGATTTTCTGGATCAGCCGCATGGTTCTGAAAGCGGACCGAGGGTTAATGCACGACGATCCGATGATCTTTGCGGTGTCGAATTCCACCTCTCGGTGGGTGATCCTTCTGTGCGGTGTTCTGGTCGTGGGCGCGATGTTCCTATGACGCGGGTTGGCCTTATCATCCGCTACGTGGCCTTCGCGGCGGTGGCCGTTGTGGTTAACCTTTTGGTGCAGCGGCTGGTGCTACTGGGCGGCGATGGCTCGGGTTGGTTTGTGGCTGCCCTAGGGGCGGGGACCCTTGCGGGATTGGTGGTGAAATACCTTCTCGATAAGCGGTGGGTCTTTTTCGATGAGACCCAAGGTGCTGCGGCACAGGGGCGGCAGTTTGGCCTTTATTCCCTTATGGGCGTGGCGACCACGGCGATATTCTGGGTCACGGAAACCGCGTTTTGGCTGACATGGGGCACAGATTTCGCAAGGGAGGTAGGCGCGTTGATCGGCCTTGGGATTGGGTATCTGACGAAGTATCAACTGGACCGGCGCTTTGTCTTTCATGGGGGGGCCCGATGAGGATGCTGAGCGGCTGGGGCCGCTTTCCCAAGGTCGAATGCCGGGTGATACGGGCCCGCAACCAGGAAGATGTGCGCCAAGCGGTGTTGGAGGCGCCGCTGATCGCAAGAGGCAACGGGCGCGCCTATGGCGACGCCGCCCTGAACCCCGGATTGACGCTGGATATGACCGGCATGGACCGAATGCGGTCCTTTGAAAACGGAGTGCTAGTGGCCGAGGCCGGCGTACTTCTGGGCGACATTATCCAAGCCTTCCTGCCCCGTGGCTGGTTTCCCATGGTCACGCCGGGCACCAAATTGGTCAGCCTTGGCGGCGCGATTGCGGCCGATGTCCATGGCAAGAACCACCACATTGACGGCTCTTTCCGGTCCTGTGTCGACTGGATAGACCTGATGGGGCCCGATGGCACGGTGACCCGGACCAAACCGGGGGAGGCGCTGTTTGACTGGACCCTTGGCGGCATGGGGCTGACGGGGGTGATTTTGCGCGCACAGATCCGCCTGCGCCGGGTCGAGACATCTTGGATCGTGCAGGAAAGCGAAGCGTTAACGTCGTTAACCGATACAATCGCTGCGTTTGAGGGTGCGATGGACGCGCCCTATTCGGTGGCATGGATCAATTGCAGCGCGGGCAAGACCCATGGCCACAGCATCTTGCTCAAAGGCCGCCACGCCCTGCCCCATGACTTGCCGATGGACCGCACCGAGTTCGACCTTGGCCGACCCGGCAAAACCCCCGTCCCTTTTGGGCTTCCGTTCCTGTTCAAAGGTACAGCCCTGCGCACAATCAACAGCCTTTACTGGCGGTTGCAACGGCGCAAAGCGGGCCGCGCCGTGGTGGATTGGGATAGCTACTTCTACCCTCTCGATGGATTGGCGAATTGGAACAAGCTCTATGGGCGGCACGGGTTTGTGCAGTTCCAATGCGCCCTGCCAAGGGACACGGCGGAAGCCGGATTGGCCGAGATTATGGAGGCGATAGCCGCCTCTGACCAAGGCTCGGTGTTATCCGTCCTTAAACGCTTTGGGTCGCAATCCGGCCCTTTTTCCTTCCCAATGGAGGGCTATACGCTCGCCATGGATTTCCCGGCTAACAAACGGAGCCTCGCGCTAATGGAACGGTTAGACACGATAACTTTGGCCCACAACGGCCGCTTCTACCTGGCCAAGGACGCCCGGATGCCGAAAGCCGTGGCGCAGGCTGATCCGCGTGCCGCCGACTTCGCCGAGATGCGCAAACAGGCGGGGTTGGCTGAGCGCTTCACCTCGGTCCAATCGCGGAGGTTGGGATTATGAGCCGCCCGATCCTGATCCTGGGGGCTGCCTCTGACATGGCCCGTGCCGTGGCGCGGTCTTTTGCGGCGGAAGGCCACCCGATCCAACTGGCCGCCCGCAACGTGTCCCGCCTTGATGAGGACGCCAGCGATCTGCGCACCCGCTTCGGCGTTGAGGTCACTGTTCATGAGTTCGACGCGCTGGCGACTGATTCTCATAAAGCCTTTGTGGAGGCCTTGCCCACGCTTCCCGCCGTTGCGGTCTGCGCCGTGGGCACAATGGGCACGCAAGCGGAAAGCGAGGCTGATCCGCTGGCCGCAGCCCAAGTTATGCGCGCCAACTTTGAAGGCCCCGCCAGCATTCTGGCGCATCTGGCCAACGCGATGGAGGCCCGCGGCGCGGGCACCTTGGTTGGCATTTCCTCGGTCGCGGGGGACCGGGGGCGCGCATCCAATTACGTCTACGGCTCGGCCAAGGCGGGCTTCACCGCTTTCCTGTCGGGTCTTCGCAATCGCCTTGCAAAAAAGGGGGTTCACGTGGTCACAGTGCTTCCCGGCTTCGTGAATACGGCCATGCTAGAGGGGATTTCTACGCCCGCCCCGCTTACTGCCGAGCCCGAGGAAGTCGGGGCCGCGATCGTGAAAGCGGTGAAGCGAAATACCAACGTCATCTATACACGCCCGATCTGGCGCATCGTCATGGCGGTGATCCGAAATATTCCCGAGCCGGTGTTTAAGAAGACCTCGATCTAGGCGCGACCGGCTGGCAAGATTCCGCGCAAAAATCAAGCGCTGACTGAGAATCTTGGGCGCGTTGTTGCGATATTAACACCTCCGCCTTAGGGCTGGCTCAGACAAAGGGACATTATCCGTGGCTGAAGAGCTACGACGTACTAGATGGGCAGCGTTTTACGATGAACGGGACAGCAATCGCGCGTGTATTTGCGCGAACAAAATTTTTGACAGCCACGGCGCTGGAACGGCCGAATGGCGTGTTGGCCGTTGTATTGGCCTCGACGATTATCACCTCGGCTTGCGCCTATGTGGTGGTGTCCGGCGCGATGACGACGCCGCGCCCGGTGACCGAAACGGAAGAGGTTGTCGCTATTAACCCGACGCCGCAACGCCGCTACCCCGACGCCGCGACATTCGACACCAGTGTTTCTGTTGTGATTGACCAAGCGCCCGGCGTGCGGGTCGCCCCCCAATTGGCCGCCCCCGCCGAGGTTGCCGCGGCACCAACTGATCCGGTGGAGCGCTATTCCATTGTAGCAGGCCGTCCACCGGTGATGCCTGAACCACGCCCAAGCACGATCATTACTGTTCCGTCCATTGCGACTGCGGTTGCCATTGCGCGGAATTTGGATGCGGAACGGGCCTTGGCCCTGCCCCATCCGGTGGCCCGCCCCGGCGCCACGCCTGCACCCTTGGCGACCGAAACGGCGCCGCAAACCTCCCCCCTTCTCGCCGCGTCCAGCCCGCGCCCCACCCTGCGCCCCGCTGAGATTGTGACCCGCGCCGCCGCGATATCAGAAGCGTTTGACATTGAAGTCGCCCGCGCGGAAGCGCCCGACGCTTTGGGGGGCATCGCCGGCATCGGTGAAAGCCCGCGCGGCAGCATCTTTGCAGGCGGCAGCGGCGATTGTTCACCCCGTCTGGCGCGTGCGATCCCGCGCCGCTCTGGCTCTGCCGCCAGTGGCTCTGCCGTTATGGCGAGCGCCGGGAACGGATCAGGCTCGGGCCGCGACAACCGCATGGTGCAAGAAGCATTGGCCGGAAACGTCCCCAGCCATATCCGCGACCTGCATCCGGTCACCTTCAACGGCACCGTCGGCGGCCGTTCGGTTGAAGTCACAATCTGCGTGACGCCCGATTACTTGGCCATCGGGTCCGACAGCGACCACGTCCGTGTGCCACTTGGCTTGCAGGCCGCCCTTCGGGTCGCCGATGCCTTCGACATGATGCTGCCCACGACGACCATGGTTGATGCGATTTACCAGCAGGCCGACGTGCGCGTGGCCCCGTCCCCTATGACGCCGGGCTCTGCCATGTCGTCCACGGACTACTTCCTGCGCCACGATGCCACCATTGATGGCCAATTCTCGCGCGCAGGTGTGCAAGCCGGGATGCTCGTGGCCGGCCACAAAAAGGATCTGGTCCTCGCCAACCGGTTGTCGCGCAATCCGGGCCGTGTCGCGATTTATGGCTGGCACCGCACCAACGGCCGCGCGATCCAGCCGCTGTCTACGGTTCATGGCGAATACTATGCCGACTATTCCCACGGCATCCGGTTGGTCAGCCGCACAGCTTACGTTGATGGCCGCGCCGTGGACCTGCGGGAGCTGCTGACAGACGATCGCTATGCAGGCTTCTTGAACTCTGACGGCGCGTTAACCGGCGCGACTATCCGCCTCGCGTCCCTGTAACGGCCCGTTTCAAAAGCAAAAGGCGCGCCGGGTCTGGCGCGCCTTTGGTGTTTCTACCTGCCTATTGCACGTCGCGGAAACAGCGGAACCCGAGGTGATAGTTCCTGTGGCTCGCCTCGGACATCACCCGCGTCCCGTGCCAAAACGGTGCCCGCCACCGCGCCCAATGTTCATGGGCCCGGATCGTATCCCAAATGAACCAAGAGCCTTTCATCTCGGTCACGCCCAAGGTTGTCGATCCGGCAGAGGCCATCTGATCCTCAGCCAGTGGAAGGTTCATATGCTCGGCGGCGTTGCCATCAATGTCGTAGACACCCAAGGGCGACTGACAGGCCGGGAAGCTGCCCGCCGGATAGGTGTTTGACCCACAACCCTGAAAGCTACCGCCGTTACACGACGCGTTCTTGAACGATCCCGTCGCACAAACGCCCGATTGCCACGCGCCAATGGAATAGGTGCCGCGTGTGTTGGCGTAATGATTGTTGTGCCAATTACGGATGGTGTTGACCGCCGCAGACATGCCCATGCCGCGCACCCTGTCGAAGGGATAATCGGGCGGCAGAAGTTGTCCCGCTGCGGCCCCTTCCCATTCATGGGCATCCCCGATGCGCCCGCCTTCAGCCGCGCAAAGCTGCGCCGCCTCATTGGCGCGGACCCAGACGACGGGATAAACCATTGGAATGTTTGGGTACTCGAACATGTCCGCACAGGCCGTTGCGTCGCGTGGTGTCTGGGTTTCGGGATCATAGAGCGGCACCATGTAAGGCCCGCCGCAGATCCTCTCAAACTCCCGATTGCGGTAGCTGGCTTGCACCTGTTCCACCGTGCCGCCGATGCGTGCCGCCGCTTCTTCCGGGGTGAGCGGATGGTGGGTCACTGCCGGGTTACCCTGCCCCATCCACCCATTGGGCGAGTTGGCAAAGATCGTACGCACCCGGTTGATTTCAGCATTGGAAAGACCCCGGATGTCCTGCAATTGCTGGAAAAGGAGCTCGTTTCGCTCGGCCAGCGACTGCGCTTGGGCACCCGTCACCGCCAAAACGCTAACGGCCACCGCCGCTTTTACAATCCTGCTTAGTCCCATCAATCAATGCCTCCGCAATAGGTAAAAGAAATCCCTGTTGTCCGGTGCCGAGATGAAACGCGCGACGCGCCCGTTGTCGGGGTCGGCCTCGGCCATGCCTGACACAAGGTGCTGAACCTCCATTTCATCCTCGCCCTCTTCGTCGTGAATATAGAGAGCCATGTAAGTGTGCTCTTGGCTATTCATGTCCAAAAGCATGGCATAATCGCATTGGTAGGCTTGGAACGTCCGTGCCATAGCGGAGGGCGTAGCTGTTGAAAAATATGCATAAATCAGGAATTGGCGATCCTCCACGGTGCGCATGCAGGCGCCGCCGCGCAGGGTCCGCAGGGTGGCGTTTGCATCACCCGACCAGTTGCCCCCGCCCCAAGACGTGACCCGTGGGCCCGGTACGCCATCTTCGATAATCGCCACACCGTTCTGACGCGCGAAGGTCAGTTCCGGCAGCAGCGCGTCATCTTCCTCGGTCCAGGTGCGCATATCCACTTCGCCATCTTGGGTCAGATACATCGTCGCAAGGTTCGGCCAAAGCCGCGACAAGAGCACGCCGTTTTGCATGAACCCGTAGTGATGCCCGTAATTGAAGGTCGCGTAATCGCCAAAGCGCCACGCGCCGTGATCACGTTTGAAACCACCCGTGAACGTCGCCGCGACGCGGTCCACGAAGGCGGGGTTCAACATGCCGGTGCGCACCAGCGGCGCGGGCGTATTAAATCCATCGGGGCCGCGCCCTTGGCTATGGCGGTTCTGCGGCCGCGAGGACCATCCCAAGCCGGGATGATCGGTGCCGAGTTCGTACCCGATGTCGAACCGGGCCATGTCAAACGCCACAAGATAGACATCCGCGCGTCGTTCAATCCCATCAAGGCCATTTGCCCCGCCGCTCTGCATCACTTCGCTGGCAATCATGCCCGGTTGCATGACCGAAGCGTAGATGCCGGGACTTTCCTCGACCTCATACCACGCGCCCGCCGTCATCGCGCCCGCGTCGGTGCCCGCCAATTCGAACCCCATATAGGGGCGCATGTTGGGTGTGTTGGCGAGAAGCGCGTTACCGAGCAATTCGACGCCGTCGATTTCCTCCAATTCCTCCTCGCCCTCGGACGAAACCATGAAGGCATCCTCGAAGAACGCGCCTTTGATCAGGTTGACGATGGATTCTCCGAAAATCACGTTTTCCCGAAGGAATTCGGCCACGGCCTCACGGGTGGTGCGGTTGCCGGTGACGGGGTTGCGGACAAACATGCTCCAATCACAGACCGGAGCATAGGGCAGCGAGCTGGCCTGCGCCTCTTCCAATTCGCCGTCTTCCCATGGCGCGCAGGCGAAGCTATCGCCCTCCCCCTCGATGAAAAGCGCGGGGCCGTAGTCGTCTTCGACCAGCGAGATATCCCAAGTCTCTGGGTCGCCATTTTCGAAATGCACAAAACTTGAACGGCCGCCCTCGGGCGTCATCTCCAGCACGAACCAGGAATTTACGCGGGGGTTAAGCGAGGTCAGCACATAGGTCGTGCCATTCTCGTCGGTTATGGTTTGGCCATTGCGAAACGGCTGCATCGCGAAGATGGAGCCGGGTACATTCGCCCCCAATTCAGCCATTTGCGCGTCGATCACGCTTTGGTCGGGCAACGCGATGCCCTGCGCCTCCGCTTGGGGGGCAAGGGAAACTGCGAGGGTCGCCGCGATGGTTAAGGAATAAGCAGAAAAAAGAGAAGAAGAGGGCAGCAAGTGGAGCTCCATCAAAATAAAGATTGGGCCGCGCAAAAAGGCAACAAGCGGGAATTCTTAGTAACTATGAAAGGTTTGCAGCAAAGCACCGATTCACGCAACGAAATGTCCGCGCGAATTGCGTCACGTGGGCCTTTCCAGCGATGAGTGCCGCCCCTATCTGCCCCAGTGAACCTGTTGCAGTTAAGGCAGGGAAAGCTGCCACTTAGGTGCAAAGGCCCGAAACTAAGGCGCCGCTTATATGCACTTCGATGAAGTTACTTATTAGAATTGATTGTGAATCCAACGCTTTGCGGCCAACCTACCCGCGGTTAGGGGCGCTTGAGCAAGAGGGAATACCATGGCTGGAAAATCCATAGACATGCCTGACGTAACAATTGCAGGCCATCAGAGCACAGATCCGTCTGTCGAGACCTGGCAGAAAACCCAGCGGACTGAAGCCGTTACTAAGGGAATCACGTCCGAAGATTCATTCGATACCGAACTGCGGGACGCTTTGAGGCGTCAGAATATCGCTGACGCTCGCACTCTGGTCGCCAATGCCGAGGCAGTTCTTGCGGCCCATAACGCGACGCCGCCACAGTCGGGGATGGTTCCGACGCCCGCTCAACTCGCCGCCGGGAAGGCACGGATCGCAATGGCTGTCGGAGATGGCGCTGCCGCCCGCGCGATCCTTTTGCTAGCGATTGAGCGTAGCCCCAAAGATGACGGGCTTCGCACGTTAATGGCGGAAGTCATGCTGGCCGATGGCCGTGCAACCGACGTGCGCCCGGTCCTCAAGCATTTGAACGGCAGGTCGAATGGTGCTGAATTGGCGGCACAGGATAAGTCCGACTCGGCCGATACCTGACTATTATGCCAAGCGCGCCGGTTGCGTTTAGCATTCGGAAGCCCGGTTTCAGAATTCCTCAAAGAATGCACTGGGGGCTGGGGGCGACTTGGCACACGCAGATTGAGCCGTTTCCGCAGTAGTTAGGCAGGCTTCACGCACTCTTTCCAAAGTGACGCCCGAACCGAGAGGTGTGGCGCGAAGGTGAATCGATCCTGTCGCCGAGACCTCGGCGGCGGCAGCCGCTGTAATCTGCCTCAAGGCATCGAGTGCCTGCGCGATGCTATCAATGTCCTGAAGCTCCACCATTAAGGTGGCGGCAACTTCACTATCTGAGGCGGCAATATCGCCAAGCGCATGATCGAGCCGTTGCGCAATTTGCATCAAGCGCCCCGCCTCGCCCGAAAGGTTGGCAAACAGCTTGCCGACCGAAATGGTCGATGCCCCGCCCCACGACACTATAGCGGCCCTACGACGCGTTCGATGCAGGCTTTCAACGCCGTGGGGGAAAATGGCTTTTTCAGAAAATTGTTCATCCCCAACTGCTTACCCTTGTCGATGACGGTGCTGTCTGTTGTGCCCGTTATTAGAATAAACCCTGTCTTTGCCGCCTGCTGGTTGCTTCGCAGCGCGTGCAACAGATGCAACCCGTCCATTCCCGGCATGTTGTAATCGGAAATCACCATATGCACCGGTGCGGCGGAAAGTTTTTGCAGCGCCTCCTGCCCGTCCGCGCAATGGTCGATCGCCCCGATCCCCATCCATTCCAACGCCTGAATGATTAATCCTCGACTGGTTGACATATCGTCCACCACAAGAACCCTCAGCATGTCTTTCGTGCTCATTTCGTGCCCCCTAAGCGCTTAGTTCATAATGGGTCACGCCCGCCGGTTTGAACCGTTTCACAGCGGGGCCGGTGACCCGTTCAGAATGTCCAATAATCAGGTGCCCCCCGTCCTGCATCACGTTGGCAAACCGGGGCCAAAGGCGTTGCTGCGTCTCTTGCGAAAAGTAGATCACGACGTTGCGACAAAAGACGACGTCGAACTTCCCTTGCATCGGCCAGGGGTGCTGCAAGTTGAGGCACCCGAATTGCACCATGGAGCGCACAGCGCTGCACAGCTCAAAATTGTCGTCCGAGACCCTTTCGGTGAATTTCCCAAGGACCGGATGTGCCAACTTTTCTTCGTCGGTGATCCGAAACCGCCCCTTACGACCTACGTCGATGACGTTTCTGTCAATATCTGTCGCAAGAATGCGCACATCCAAAGAACATGCATCCGGGAATGCGTCGAGAGTTGTCATGGCGAGGGAAAATGCCTCTTCACCGCTGGAACATCCCGCCGACCAGAAGCGCACTTTTGCGCCATCGCGCGCCTTCTCCATCAGCTTGGGTAGTATGGCTGATCGCAGAGTATCGAAATGGTGCGGCTCCCGGAAAAACCGCGTGACGTTGGTGGTGAGCAGAAGGATCATCTCCTGCAACTCAGCAGCGCCTTTGGGACCGGAAAGCAAGTCGCAATAGGCGCTTAGATCGCGCACGCCCAAGTCGCGCAGGCGACGAGATAACCGAGAGATCGCAAGGCCCCGTTTGCCGACCGTCAATTCGATCCCCGTTTCGTCTTGCAGGAACTTTGCAAGATTCTCGAACGCCGCTCTCTCTGGGGAACGGGGCGGTAGGTTTGGAACTTCCGGGACCGAAACGTCTGAATTCATGCGGCTTCTCGACCGGCTGTCGGCACGACGCGGCCCAAATCAAGGCGACGGATCATACGATCTTCCACCAAAACGACGCCCGAAATAAATGCTTTCACTTGATCCGACACCATGTCGGGCACCGCGTGCATGGCGTCATCCGAGACCGCCAGAATGTCTGAGACGACATCGGCTAGAAGGCCGATGGTTTGGCCCTCTACCACCGTGATGATGATCACGTGACGAGCGCTCGGCTCTGACGGGCCAAAGCCCAATCGATCCGACAGATCCACCACCGGAACGACAGAGCCGCGCAGGTTGATGACCCCCTTCACATAGCTTTGGGCATGCGGCAGCGTTGTCGTTTCAGTCCAGCCCCGAATTTCGCGCACTGACATGATATCAAAGCAAAAATCCTGCCCCGCAACGCAGAACGCGACGACTTCCTGGGTGCTCCTTTCAACTTCTGCTTCAGCTTGCGACATAGAACTCTCCCTCATCTATCGGGCGCGCCTTGAGATCAGAATTGGCAGGTACGGGTGCGACGCCCGCGGCGATGCCTTCAGGATCGACAATCAAGGCAATGCGCCCATCCCCCAAAATAGTGGCCGCCGCGATACCGCTGATCTGGGCATAGTTTGTCTCTAGGCTTTTGATAACGACTTGGCGTTGGTCGTGGAGCGCATCGACGATCAGGGCGCAGCGCCGCTCCGCTTCGGTTTCGACCACCAGCAGCACGTGGTCTTCAAGGCCTTCGGGTTCTTGCCGAAAGCCGAACATCGCCCCAAGATCCGCAACCGGCACCAAAGTATCGCGGATGGACAACACCCGACTGCCGGACCCGATCGTGTGAATTTGTGCGCCGTTGGGATGCAAGGTTTCCTGAATCGCCGTGATCGGGATCACCATGGTCTGACCAGCTACCACAACAATCATTCCTTCAAGCACCGCAAGAGTCAGCGGCAAACTTATAGAAAATACAGTTCCTTGGCCGACTTCAGACGAGATTGCCAGGCGCCCTCCTAGCGAAGATATTTCGTTGCGCACCACATCCAGACCGACGCCTCGGCCGGATAATTCGGACACTTCATCCTTGAGGGAAAAGCCCGGCATAAACAGCAACGCATCAATCTCGGACGGGGTCAGAGGGGTTTCGGGCGATACAAGTTTGCGCTCAATGGCAATTTCTCGCACCTTTTCTCGGTTTATCCCGCCACCGTCGTCCGAAATCTCGATCACCACGCGGCCAGATCTATGGGCCGCCGACAACGTCACGGTTCCTTCGGCCGGTTTGCCCGCCGCCAACCTTTCTTCGGTGGTTTCCAATCCGTGATCCACCGCATTGCGCACCATGTGGTTCAATGGGTCCACAAGGCGTTCCAATACGGTCTTATCAACCTCCGCCGCTTCGCCCTTCATCACGAGTTTTACGCGTTTTCCGGTCATCGTACCGGCATCGCGGATGGTGCGTGCCATGCGTTGAAACAGCGGCTTCACGGGTTGCGCACGGATCGCCATGACACCTTCCTGAATTTCTCCCGCGAGCTGTTTGAGGCCTTCAATTTCCTGCAACACGTCGTGACCCGTCGGTAGGTCTAGCGTGCCGACCGCTTGGGTCAGCATTGCTTCTTTTATGACCAACTCCCCGACCAGGTTAATGAGCTTGTCTACCCGCTCAAAGTCGACGCGGATTGTCTGGAGAGAGGCCGCGGGCGCGGCAAGATGAGGGGCGCTTTCTACCTTAGTTTTTGGCGCTTCCACCACGGGGTTGGGATTAGCGTGCGTTGGAGCTTTCGGCGCGGGGCTCGGAAGGGGCTGTGCCTCTCGGATCGGGAGCGGCGTAATAGTGAGATGCGCGCAATCCATCACGAAATCAAAAACGTCGCGGATCACGTCTTCCGAGGCATCCGTCCTCAAATCAATGTCCCAGGTGATGAAAGACATGGAAGGGTCAAGTTGCGCGAGGGGCGGGACGTCTTCCACGCGGGCGCTGACGGAACAGGTCCCGAACTTGGCCAAGGCGCGGAATAACAGCGCAGGCTCATTCCCGCTGCTAAAGAGCTCTGGTTCGGCGCTGAATGTCAGTTGGAACCCGGGTACTTCCACGGGCATTTCAGGGATCGCGTCAAAGTCACCCAAGTCCAGTGAAAGCGGCTCGAAGGAGGCTGCGGCCACTTCGGTTTGCTCTTCTGCGGAAACCGCCTTGCCGATCACCGCATCTAATTGATCCCCAAGAGTTATTGCCGGGGCGGGGTTCAAGTCCTTGCCCTCACGGGCGGAGGCCACGAGGTCCGACAAGTGGTCGCCGCAGCGTTGGCAAAGCAATAGCAGGTCAGAGGATGCCGTAACCGCACCAGAACGCAATCGGTCCAGGGCGGTCTCAAAATGGTGGGCGAAGGCGACCAGTGCCGTCAGGCCAAAAGCCCCCGCGCCGCCCTTGATGGAATGAACCGCACGGAACACCACGTGAATAGTTTCGTCATCGCCGGAGCCGTCAATCATGTGGCCGAAGCCATCATGCATCGCTTCCAGAAGCTCCTCACATTCCTCGAAGAAAGAGGACTGGAAGTCGTCTGTTCCGCCGACGCTCATCCCTGCCCCTTCGTATCCGCGACCCGCTCAATCGCCCAGACCAGTTTTTCATCGTCGAAGGGCTTAACGATCCAGCCAGTAGCGCCGGCGGATCGCGCTCGGGCCCGCAACTCAGGCGCGGATTCCGTCGTCAGCACCAGAATTGGGACGACGCGGTCACGGGTCAGACTGCGCGCCGCTTCGATAAACCCGAACCCGTCGAGGTTAGGCATGTTGATATCGGTTATCACTACATCAGGATCGCCGTTGGCAAACCGTTCCAGCCCCTCGTTGCCATCTTCCGCCAGCTCTACCGAATAGCCAACCCTGCCGAGCGCTGTGCTCAACAAACTGCGCATGGTTTTTGAATCATCAATCGCGAGAACGGACAGGCTCATGCAATGCCCTCCGTCGGCAAGATGTCCTCAGGCAGGGCCCCGATTGCAGATGGATCGACGCCAAGTTCCGCCACCGCGGTTGCCAATATCGGGCTGACCGGGGCCACGCGGAAATCGTGGCAGTCTTCTTGCCATTGCCGTTTCGCCGCGACCAATATCTGAACAAGAAGCGTTCCAGCGTGAGCGACGCCCCGACTATCCACGTGAAGGGCCGCGCCGCGATGTTCCAGCAATTCGCGAGCGATTGGGGGGGCTGTAAGACTATCGAGATGTCCTTCAAGGTTATACGTATCGACCATCATCTCGCTCCTTTTGAGGCGCTCGAATAGAGAACACCCTGCCCCGCCCGGCTACTCCTATGGCGGCACGCCATTTCTATTCGCGGACATAGGCAAGCCCGCCGCGCAAAGGGGTAACGGATGCAATGTGAAGGTTGCGTTAACAGCCAGGCGAAAATCGCAAATCTGATGTGATGGGGAAATTCGATGGCTCAAAAGAGTTTCTTAACGAATTGCCGCTAGCCCTGAGAAACGACGTGTCGCTTGCGTCCTCGGTGCCGACAGCCACCGGGAAAGAGAAAATAAAAGGGGTTTTAGAGTGATTTCCGGGCTACATGCGCATTCCACCCTAAGCGTTTCTGTCATCCAGCCTGACCACAGCGCGCGGGCTGCTTTCGTGCAAAGACTTGCCCAAGACGGGCGCCTTATGGTCGTTGGTGCATTTGCATCATTGACCGATGCTTACGCCCAAACCGAGGCACAGCCTCCGGACGTCACGATCTGTTCGCCCTGCATCGCGCGGCGGCCAGAGTTTCCGATGTTCAGGGCGTTGCTGCATATGATTGGCAGCGCCTTCATCGCCGCCCACACCGCGACCCGTGCCGGGTGCATTCTCCGCGCGCTTGGCCTCAGTGTTGAGGAAGCGCCTCCCTTCCCTTCTCTTCATTCGCCGCGCCGAGCTAAGCCGCAACGGGTTGTCGCCATTGGTGCCTCAACTGGGGGGGTAGAGGCGCTAAAGGAGGTGTTGTCTAACTACCCCAAAGACTGCCCGCCAACGCTGATCGTGCAACATATCAAGCCGGACTTTCTGGAGCGGGTCGTTACGCGCCTTGATCGCAACTGCGCCGCCCACGTGACGCTCGGGAAGCAGGATATGCCGCTGCGCGCCGGGACTGTTATCTTCGCACCCGGCCCCCGTTCCCAATTGACCTTAGATCCGCAGCGCATGCGGTGTGTCGTGTCGCAAGCCCCGCCTGTTTCGGGCTATCGACCGTCCATCGACGCATTATTCAAAAGTGTCGCCCCCCTGGGCAGCCGCGCCGTGGGCGTGATCCTGACGGGCATGGGGCGCGACGGCGTTGACGGTTTGGGCGCGATCTATCGGGCCAACGGCTGGACCATCGCGCAAGATGGTGCGACTTCGAAAGTTCACGGCATGCCCCGCCTTGCCGCCGAACAAGGGTTTGCCCGCGAAGTCCTTCCTCTTCCTGACATACGCAAAGCAATTCTGAGCGCCGCCTCCTTAACCGCGGCACCGATCCCATGATCAACTTCTCCAACCCCCACATGCAGCACGTCATGCAAGGACAGTTGCGGGTGTCACGCGACCCGAAGCAAACGCTCACCAGTATTCTGGGCTCGTGCATTTCTGCCTGTATGCGCGACCCGGAATTGAGACTGGGGGGGATGAACCATTTCCTGCTGCCCGGGGATGATCCGCGCAAGGGCAATAGCGTCCGATACGGTGGCCGCAGTATGGAAGAACTCACCAATGCACTGCTGCGACAGGGCGCGGCGCGGCATCGGTTGGAGGTTTGGCTGTTCGGCGGAGCGAATGTGCTGGGTGCGAAAACTGGCGTTGGAGAGGCGAACTGCACCTTCGCCTACAACTTCGTGCATACTGAAGGGTTTAATCTGCGGGGGCATGATCTTGGCGGCAGGCGTGGCAGGCGCGTTCGCTTTTCCCCCTACACCGGAGAGGTGGAGGTATCCCTTATGAAGGTGGCCCCGGTCTCCAAACCCATCGCCACGATACCCGCCAGCCCGGAAATTGAGCTTTTTTAGCTTTTCTCTTTGATCGGCATCAGCCAAAGCCCTATGTCCCTGAGACAGAGAGGCGCGCCGCCTCAACTTGACGGCACCAATCAATTGGCGCCATTGAAACGTACACTTTGCGCTGGTGGTGGCTCTACTCGTCTGAAATTTTGGCCCTACCATTTTTGAGACCAATAGGCTCATTAATCGCGCAACAGCGGACCCACGGGGGAGTCCGCTCTGGGGAGATTCGCCATGAAAATGACCACCGAAGAAGCCTTCGTCAAAACACTTCAGATGCATGGCATCGACAACGCTTTCGGCATTATCGGCTCTGCCATGATGCCCATTTCCGACATTTTCCCCGATGCGGGCATCACTTTCTGGGACTGCGCCCACGAGACATCTGGCGGCATGATGGCCGATGGCTACACCCGCGCCACCGGCAAAATGTCGATGATGATCGCGCAAAACGGCCCCGGCATCACCAACTTCGTGACCGCCGTGAAGACCGCCTATTGGAACCACTCGCCGGTCTTGCTGGTTACGCCGCAGGCCGCCAACAAGACCATCGGCCAAGGCGGTTTCCAAGAGATGGAGCAGATGAACCTGTTCGCCGACTGTGTGGCCTATCAAGAAGAAGTGCGTGACCCTTCGCGCATTGCGGAAACGCTGAACCGCGTGATCATGCAGGCCAAACGTGCCTCGGCCCCGGCGCAAATCAACGTACCACGCGATTTCTGGACGCAAGTGATCGACATTGACCTGCCTGTCATCGTTGATTTCGAGCTTCCCCAAGGCGGCGCCCGCGCGGTGCAAGAAGCGGCCGATTTGCTGTCGAGCGCCAAGTTCCCCGTGATCCTGAACGGCGCAGGTGCGATCCTGTCCGTTGGCGGGATTGAGGCTTCTCGTGTGTTGGCTGAACGGCTGGATGCGCCTGTGTGCGTTGGCTATCAGCACAATGACGCGTTCCCCGGCAACCACCCACTTTATGCCGGTCCTTTGGGCTACAACGGCTCCAAGGCGGGGATGGAGTTGATCTCTCAGGCGGATGTTGTCCTCTGCCTTGGCACCCGCCTTAACCCATTCTCCACCCTTCCCGGGTATGGCATTGATTACTGGCCGCTGGACGCCAAAATCATTCAGGTGGACCTGAACCCGGACCGCATCGGCCTGACCAAAAAAGTCACCGTTGGCATCGTCGGCGACGCGGCCAAAGTGGCGACTGCAATTACCGAAAAGTTGGCCGATGGCGCGGGCGACACCGATCGCTCGGCACGCAAGGACAAGATCGCGCAGACCAAATCCGCTTGGGCGCAAGAATTGACCTCGATGACCGAAGAGGCCGACGATCCTGGCACCGATTGGAATGCACGCGCCCGCAATGCCAAGCCTGATTGGATGGCCCCTCGTATGGCGTGGCGTGCGATCCAGGCCGCCCTCCCGGTGGAGGCGATTATCTCTAGCGATATCGGCAACAACTGCGCCATTGGCAACGCCTACCCTTCGTTCAACGAAAGCCGCAAATATCTGGCCCCCGGATTGTTTGGCCCGTGCGGCTATGGCTTGCCGTCGATTGTTGGCGCCAAGATTGGCCGTCCTGACGTGCCCGTGGTGGGATTTGCCGGCGACGGCGCGTTTGGCATCTCGGTTAACGAATTGACCGCCATCGGGCGCGGCGACTGGCCTGCGATCACGCAGATCGTGTTCCGCAACTACCAATGGGGCGCAGAGAAGCGGAATTCCACGCTGTGGTTCGACGATAATTTTGTCGGCACCGAGCTGGATGAACAGGTTTCCTATGCCGGTATCGCCAAGGCTTGTGGCCTGAAGGGAGTTGTTGCGCGCACCCAGGATGAGCTGACAGCCGCACTGGCACAAGCGATCAAGGACCAGATGGAAAACGGTGTGACCACGCTGATCGAGGCGATGATCAACCAAGAACTAGGCGAACCGTTCCGCCGTGACGCGATGAAGAAGCCAGTCAAGGTCGCGGGCATCTCCAAGGACGATATGCGCCCGCAGCGGATCGCGTGATGACGTGGCACTTGGCCGTCAACGCCGGGTCGTCGTCTTTAAAGATTGCGGCCTTCGGCGATGACGGTACGCCCCTCTCCAGTCGGACACTGGCCGAGGTTGATGCAGGTACCCTCGGGGCGGGAGCATTCGCCGCTGCCGTGGGTGATCTACAGATGGCGGGGCCGCCTACGGCAATCGGGCACCGCGTCGTTCATGGCCTGCACCTTAGCGCGCCCTCCCGCCTTACCCCGGACGTCCGCGGCGTGATCGAGCAGGCCTCGGCCTTCGCGCCGCTCCACAATCCTCCAGCGCTGAACCTGATGGACCTTTGCGCCCAAGCGTTTCCTCAAGCGGCGCAATTGGCTTGCTTCGACACCGCTTTCCACGCCGCGAACCCCGATCTGGCCACGACACTGCCCCTTCCCGAACCCCTTCGTGCAGCGGGCATTCGGCGTTACGGGTTTCACGGCCTCTCCTACTCTTCGCTCGTGCGCCGGTTCACGGCGCAGACCGATATGCCTTTGCCTGCCCGAACGCTTATGGCCCACTTGGGCGCGGGTGCCTCGCTTGCGGCGGTGCGCGATGGCGTCGGCGTCGCCACAACAATGGGTTTTTCGCCCTTGGACGGATTGCCCATGGCAACCCGATCGGGCGCGATGGACCCCGGCGTGATCTTTCACTTGCTACGCGAAGGCCACACGCCAGAGGCCGTGGAACATTTGCTGACGCGCGAAAGTGGCCTTACCGGGCTGGCGGGCAGCGGATCCATGAAGGACTTGATGGCCCGAGATGATGCAGAAGCCCGCTTTGCTGTGGATCACTATGTGCATTGGGTCCAACGCCACGCGGGCGCGATGTGCGCCGCTATGGGCGGGATCGACGCCATGGTTTTCACGGGCGGCATCGGCGAAAATGCCGCCGCCTTGCGCGACAGGATTACGGCGGGCCTCTCTTGGACCGGCCTGAAACAAGAAAGCGTCTTCGTCATTGCCGCCGACGAAGAAGGAGAGATTGCAGCCGCCCTGCGTGCCCTTGCGTTCTGACCCGCCTTCTGGCCCTAACCATCGTCCCTTCTGGCCCTACTCAGACTCAGCAACCAAGGTGAATTTTGCGCATCGTATTCATGTCCCGCGGGGCATTTTGAGGAGGGTCCACCATGGCCTATGATGCAACGAATTCACTTGAAGCCCACTGGATGCCGTTCACGGATAACCGTGGCTTCAAAGAAGACCCGCGCCTTGTGGTGCGGGCGGAAGGCGTCCACCTTTACGACCATAAGGGCGGCCAATTGTTGGACGGGTCCAGCGGACTGTTTTGCAGCCCCGCGGGCCATTGCCACCCCAAAATTGCCGAGGCCGTCGCCAAGCAGATGACGGAATACACCTACGTGATGCCGTTCCAAGTGGGTCACCCCGGATCGTTCGCGCTGGCCGAAAAGATCAGCCGCATGTTGCCCGAAAAGATGAACCATGTGTTCTTCACCAACTCCGGCTCTGAATCCGTGGATACGGCGATGAAGATCGTCATGGCCTATTGGAACGCGCGCGGCGAGTCGCGCCCCCGTTTCGTGAGCCGTGAGCGGGCTTATCATGGCGTGAACATCGGCGGCGTGTCCCTATCTGGCATGGTGAAAAACCGCGACATTTTCCACGCCACGGTTCCCGGCGTCATGATGCTGCGCCACACCTATGACCCGTCCGAGACGTTCATCCCCGGTGGCCATTCCGAACATAACGGCGAAGAACTCGCCAATGATCTGGAGCGGATGGCCCAGACCTATGGCGGCAACAACATCGCCGCCGTGTTTGTAGAGCCCGTGGCCGGTTCCACCGGTGCGCTGCCGCCCCCCAAAGGTTATTTGCAACGCCTGCGCAAGATTTGTGACGGCTACGGAATTTTGCTGGTGTTTGATGAGGTTATCACCGGTTTCGGCCGCATGGGCACCGCCTTTGCCGCGCAGAAATATGGTGTGGAGCCGGACATCATCACCATGGCCAAAGCGCTCACCAACGGCTCCATCCCCATGGGCGCCGTGGCCTGCCGCGATGACATTTACGAGACCGTCGTGGGTAGTTCCAAGCGCGGATTGACCGAGTTTTTCCACGGCTACACCTATTCCGGCCACCCCGCCGCCTGCGCCGCCGGCAACGCCATGATGGATATCATCGAGGAGGAAAGCCTGTTCCAGCGCGCCGCCGACATGATCCCGTATTTTGAGAAATCTCTGATGGACGGCCTCAAGGATCACGAGATGATCAAGGACATCCGCGTCGCGGGCCTGATGGCAGGCGTCGAAGTCCACGCCGAGGGCGGCCCCGGTATGCGGGGGACCGAACTGCAAAAGCGCATGTTCTGGGATGGTCTTTCCGTCAAATTTACCGGCGATAACGCAATCATTGCGCCGCAATATATCTCGACCCGCGAAAACGTGGACGAGATCGTTGGCCGCTTCCGCAAAACGCTCGACCATATGCTGGCGCACGGCTAGCATTTTCGGGCGGGCTGTCGTGGCCCGCTCGCCTCTCCTCTCTCTCCTCCTGACCGGGTTTCCATCACATGACCAAAGTCCCCTCTCACGCCCGCGTCGTTATCGTCGGCGGCGGCGTCGCTGGCTGTTCCGTGGCCTATCACCTGACGAAACTGGGTTGGAAAGATGTGGTTTTGCTGGAACGCAAGCGCCTGACAAGCGGGACGACATGGCACGCGGCAGGTCTGATCGCGCAGTTGCGCGCGACCAAGAACATGACCCGGCTGGCGAAGTATAGCCAAGAACTCTACGGCAACTTGGAAGCTGAAACAGGCGTCGCCACGGGCTTTCGCCGCTGCGGCTCTATCACCATGGCGCTGACAGAACACCGCGCCGAAGAAATCCGCCGCCAAGCCTCGATGGCGCGTAGTTTCGGGGTCGAGGTGGAAGAAATCGACGCCGCCGAAGTGCTGCGTCACTACCCTCATGTGAACACCGAAGGCATGACCGCCGCCGTTTGGCTACCGCTGGATGGCCAAGGCGACCCGGCCAACATCGCGCTATCCATGGCCAAGGGCGCCCGCATGGGCGGCGCGACGGTGTTAGAGAACGTGAAAGTCACCGGCGTTGATACCGAAGGTGGAAAGGTTAACGGCGTTAACTGGGAGGCAGACGGCGACAGCGGCACGATCAAAGCCGACATGGTGGTGAACTGCGCCGGCATGTGGGCGCGCGACTTTGGCCAAATGGCGGGTGTAAACGTGCCGCTGCAAGCCTGCGAACATTTCTACATCGTGACCGAGAGTATCCCTTCGCTCGAACAGCTCCCCGTGCTGCGCGTCCCCGACGAATGCGCCTACTACAAGGAAGACGCGGGCAAGATGCTTTTGGGCGCGTTCGAGCCTGTCTCCAAGCCCTGGGGCCCGATCCCCGAAGACTTCGAGTTCGATCAATTGCCCGAGGATTTTGACCACTTCGAGCCGATCTTGGAAAACGCCATTGAACGGATGCCCATGTTGGCCGAAGCGGGCATTCATACCTTCTTTAACGGTCCCGAAAGCTTTACCCCCGATGATGCCTACCACATGGGCCCCGCGCCCGAGGTTGACGGCTATTGGGTCTGCGCGGGCTTCAACTCCATCGGTATCCAATCGGCGGGCGGCGCCGGTTGGGCGCTGGCGGAATGGATGGAAAACGGCATTCCCCCCTTCGATGTGGGCGACGTGGACATCCGCCGGATGCAGCCGTTCCAACGCAACAAGCGCTACCTGAAGGAACGGGCCTCTGAAACGCTCGGCCTGCTTTACGCCGACCATTACCCCAACCGCCAGAAAGCCACCGCCCGGGGCGTCCGGCGCACACCTCTGCACGAACACCTCAAGGCCCAGGGCGCTGTGTTCGGGGAACTTGCCGGATGGGAACGCGCCAACTGGTTCGCCAATGAAGACCAAGAACGGGAATACAAATACGACTGGAAAGGCCAGAACTGGTTCGCCAACCAGGCCCAGGAACACAGCGCCGTGCGCGAGGCTGTGGGCATGTACGACATGTCCTCCTTCGGCAAGATCCGCGTCGACGGCCCCGACGCCGAGGCCTTCCTCAACCGCATCGCGGGCGGCGACATGTCCGTTCCCGTGGGCAAGATCGTCTACACTCAATTCCTCAACCCCCGCGGCGGGATCGAGGCCGACGTGACCATCACCCGCCTCGGCCGCGACAGCTATTTCATCGTCACCCCCGCCGCGACACTGATCCGCGACATGGCATGGCTCAAGATGAACCGCCGCGACGAAATCGTGGTCCTCACCGATATGACCGCCTCCGAGGCCGTTATCGCCGTCATGGGCCCGCACGCGCGCGACCTGATGCGATCCGTCAGCCCCAACGACTGGTCAAATGAGGCCTTCCCCTTCGGCACCGCGCAAGAGATCGAAATCGGCCTCGGCATCGCGCGCGCCCACCGGGTCACCTATGTGGGCGAGTTGGGGTGGGAGATCTACGTCTCTGCCGATCAAGCCGCCCATGTCTTCGAAACCCTCCACGCCGCCGGCGCCGACCACGGATTGCGCCTGTGTGGCATGCACATGATGGACAGCGCCCGGATCGAAAAAGCCTTCCGTCACTTCGGCCATGACATTACTGGCGAAGATCACGTCGTCGAAGCGGGCCTGGGCTTCGCCGTCGCCAAGAACAAAACCAACTTCATCGGTGCCGATGCCGTAGCCAAAAAACGTGAAGAGGGCCTGCAAATGCGCTTGGTCCAATTCAAACTGACCGATCCCGAGCCCATGCTCTTCCACGCCGAGCCGATTATCCGCAACGGCGAAGTCGTCAGCTACATCACCTCCGGCAACTACGGCCACACCCTCGGCGGTGCCATCGGCTTGGGCTATGTCCCCTGCCCCGGTGAGACCCCAGCAGAAATGCTGGCCTCCACCTTTGAGATCGAAGTCGCCGGCACCCGCATTAAGGCCCAGGCCTCCACACGCCCCATGTACGACCCAAAATCCGAACGGGCCCGCGCCTGAGATCCGCACCCGAACGCGCGAGGCCGCTCCTTCATCTTGGCAAATACACCTCTGGGGGGAACGTCTTTTTCCCCGGAAAAAGGCGTGGGGGGCTAGCCCCCCTGCACCGCCAACCTCGTCCCCAACACCAGCAAGTCACCCCATCTCGGCGATGGTCTCGGCAAGCAATGCCACCCCATCGGCGATCCGTGCCGTCTCTATGGTCGCAAACCCCAACCGCAGCCTGTTGCGCGGTGCGCCCTCACAGGCGTAAAACGCCGATCCTGCCTCGATCAACACGCTCTTTTTGCGAAGCGCCACGGCGAGGGCGTCCGCATCCATCCCCTCTGGCCCCAACATCCACAGCGTTGTTCCCCCTGTGGCCCGACTCAAAGCAGGCGTTAACTCGTTCTCCGCCAGTGCCGCCCGCAGCACCTCATTGCGCCGCGCCATTCGCGTGCGCATCCGGCGCGAATGGCTGTTGTAATGCCCCTCTGACAGGAAGTAGGCCACCGTGCGCTGGGTCAGCCCCGGGGGATGGCGCTCTGACAAGGTCCGCACCGCCCGCGCATGTTCCACAAACCGCGCGTCCGCCGTCAAATACCCCAACCGCAGGCCCGGAAAGATCGATTTGGAAAAACTCCCCACATAGACAACCCGCCCCTGCTGATCCAACGAGCGTAACGCCGGAAGCGACGGCGAAGCGTAGCTCATCTCGTAATCGTAATCGTCCTCAATCACGATGAAATCGCCCGCCTCGGCCCGCTCCAACAAGGCGCGGCGGCGGGCCATGGACATGGTCGCGCCGGTGGGGGCTTGGTGAGACGGCGTCACAAACACTGCTCTGACCCCATCGGGGATCCGATCCACCTGCATCCCGTCGCGATCCACCGGCACCGGATGGATGGTCAGCCCCTGTTGGCGCAGCAGGTTGCGTAACTCTGGATAGCCCGGCTCCTCCATCGCGACATCGCCGCCATTCCCGCCAAAGAGCACCTGCACCGTCAGCCACAGCGCATTCTGCGCCCCCGCCGTTACCAGCACTTCATCCACCGTCGCGGCAACGCCGCGCCCGGACACCGAGCGTCGTACGATTTGTTCTACAAGAAACGGATCGTCGCGGTCGCTGGCGTCATCGGCCACCTGCTCGAAATGCCGCTTCCCCAACCCGCGCCGGACGCAATCACGCCAGTCATCCACCGGAAACCGCGCCACGTCGGGCTCCCCGAAAATAAATGGATAGCGAAAGCTACGCCAATCAGCCGGAGAGGCCTGCGCCCCCAATGCTGGCGGCACCGGGCCAAGGCGGGCGCCCCAATCCAACCGAGCCGCGTCATTGGCCTGCCCCATCGGGCTGACCTCCATCTGCGTCGGCGCATCGCTGGCCACAAAAAAACCGGACCGGGGCAGCGACACGATATAGCCCGTGGACAGCAGGCTTTCATAGGCAAGGCTGACGGTTATGCGACTGATTCCAAGGTGTTGCGCCAAGGCGCGTGTGGCGGGCAACCGGTCGCCGGGCGCAAAGCGCCGGTCCCAAATGGCGCGGGTAATCGCGTCCTTCAGACGTGTCTGAAGACCCACGTTTGCATCTTCCGGCAGGAAGATATGGTGCTCGGAAATGATGGCCATAGAGACTCGCAAAAATGATAAGGCCAGAATGGGAAATTCTGCATGAAACAACAAGGCCAAGCGTCGTCTTGGGGTTGCCAATATCCCCCGCCCATGGTGCTTTCCCGTGACCGTAAAGGAGCCGCACCTGATGTCCCAATATACCGCCAATACCTCGCCCAATGGTCCCGTCCTTGCAGACCTGCGTTCAGACACCGTCACGCAGCCGTGCGAGCAGATGCGCAAGGCCATGGCCGCCGCTGTGGTGGGCGACGATGTGTATGGCGACGATCCCAACGTGAACCGCCTGGAAGCCACCTTGGCCGAGCGTTTGGGCAAGGACGCTGCCCTTTTCGCCCCCTCGGGCACGCAATCCAACCTGCTGGCTATGCTTGCCCATTGCGGCCGCGGGGAAGAGGTTATCGCGGGCGGCGCGTACCACGTGATCCGCTATGAGGCGGCGGGTGCCTCGGTCTTGGGTGGTGTGGCCTTGCACGCCCTGGATGCCGCCCCCGACGGCGCGTTGGAAGCCGCCGATATCACCGCTGCGATCAAGGAAGACGACAGCCACCACCCCGTCAGCCGCCTGCTATCGCTGGAAAACACCCACAACGGCCAAGCCGTGTCCCTGCCCCGGATGCAGGCCGCCGTGGACGCAGGCCGCGCGGCGGGGTTGAGCCTGCATCTGGACGGCGCCCGGTTTTTCAACGCAATCACCGCGCTTGAATGCGCAGACTCGGCGCTTGCGGGGCCGTTTGATACCGTGTCGATCTGCCTATCCAAGGGCCTCGGCGCGCCTGTGGGCTCGGTGCTTGTGGGGCCGAAAGACCTGATCGCGCGGGCGCGGCGGATGCGCAAAATGTTGGGCGGAGGGATGCGCCAAGCGGGCGTTCTGGCCGCTGCCGGGCTCTACGCGCTGGAGAACAACGTCACCAGATTGGCCGAGGATCATGCCCGCGCAGAAGATCTTGCTGCGCATCTGACCGCCTTGGAATTAGGCGACGTCTCGCAAAACACCAACATGGTTTTCCTGACACCGCGCCCGGGGCTGGACCTGCGCCAACTGGCCAGCCACGGCATTCGCACCTCTGCGCCGGAACCTGCTCTGCGCCTTGTGTTGCACCGCGATGTGACCGACGCGGGCCTCGCGGCCACGAAGGCGGCGTTTACCGCCGTTGCCTAGGGTGTCGGCCCGCCGCTGCCCATCATCAGGCTGGCAAGGTAGGGCACCGAAAGACCAAGGGCCACGATCGCGCCCACGATGATAACCCACCGCAAGCCGGACATGACCCGGCGCAAGACCTGCTCGACCGCGAACCACGTGAACAGCCCCAAGCCGAAGGCGACCGTCCCCGGAAGGGCGTTAACCGACGAGCCGATTTGTACGATCCAATCGGTCAGACCTTGAACGAGAGATGCGAAATCCATGGGTGCTCCGTTTCTTCTGCGCGCAAAGATGTGCCTGAGACGGCCCCGAAGTGCCAGACGTGTTTGGCAAAGGTGACAAGCGCTGTGGCATTCGCCACAAAGGCGCAACAAAAATGAGGCTTCCCATGAACGATACACTCACCACCCACGATGCGCTGGAAGACCCGCGCAATGCCGACATCAAGATCTATGTAAACGGCGACATCGTCCACCGCGACGACGCCAAGGTCTCGGTCTATGACAGTGGGTTCTTGTTGGGCGATGGCATGTGGGAAGGTCTGCGCCTTTATGATGGTGTCTGGAGCTTCTTCGACGATCACATGGACCGCTTTTTCGATAGCTGCAAAGCGGTATCGCTGGATGTGGGCATGGACCGCGCGGGCATCTTTGCGGCGCTAGAGGCAACGCGGAAGGCCAACGATATGCACACGGACGTGCATTGCCGCCTGATGCTGACGCGCGGGGTGAAGGTGAAACCGTTTCAGCACCCGTCGCTTTCACGCTCTGGTCCGACCTTGGTGATTATCTGCGAACACTCCAAACCCGTGGACCGCTTGCATGACGCGGGCATTCGTCTGGCCACCGTGCCACAGGTGCGCGGCCTGCCGATGAGCCAAGACGCCAAATACAACAGCCACTCAAAGCTAAACTGCGTGATTGCCTGCCTTCAGGCCGAACAGGCGGGCGCGGATGAAGGCTTAATGCTGGACCCCCATGGCTTTGTGAATACCACGAACGCCTGCAACTTCTTCATCGTGCGCAAGGGCGAGGTTTGGACCTCAACCGGGGATTACTGCATGAACGGGGTGACGCGTCAGAAGGTGATTGACCTCTGCCACGCCGAGGGCATCACGGTACGAGAGAAGAACTATTCACTGTATGAGGCCGTGTCAGCAGACGAGGCGTTCCTGACCGGCACCTTCGGGGCGCAAACCCCCGTGGCCGAGATTGATGGCAAGCCCATCGGCACAATGGATCGCCCGGTGACCGCCCGCATCCAAGCCGCTTATAAAGCACTGATCGCAAGGCATATTGCCGAGCAGAAAGCCTAGGCCACCCGCGCCCCTGCCGACCAGACGCTTTGGATTGATGGCACGCCTTCATGGGTGCGGAAACGGATCACATCGGCGCGTTGCCCCACGGCCAGCGCGCCCCGATCCATCAGGCCCGAAGCCCGCGCTGGCGCGGTTGTGACCGTGGCCATGGCGCGCGCCAGATCGCCCCAAACCTCGCCCAAACGCACGGCAGCAAATAGCAAGGCTGACGGCACGTAGTCGGACGACAGAATATCGAGCAAGCCCGCCTCGGCCAGTTCTAACGCCGAGACATTGCCCGAATGGGACGCGCCCCGGATCAAGTTGGGGGCGCCCATCATCACCGCAATCCCCGCGTCGCGGCAAGCCTCTGCCGCGACGCGGGTGGTGGGAAATTCGGCCAAGGCCACGCCGTGGCTGCCGGACCGCGCCACGTGATCCGGGGTCGTGTCATCGTGGCTCGCCAAGGTGGCCCCAAACCGAGCGGCAGCGGCGACGGCGGCGGCTTCATGAACCTCGCGGACCTCTTCTCCCAATGCGATGCGGGTGCGGACGTGTTCGTCAAAGGTCCCCTGGGACAGCCCATGTTTGCCGCGCATATAGATCTCGTATTGTTTAAGGTCCGCGAACTGCCTTTGTCCCGGCGTGTGGTCCATCAACGACACGATGCCGACGCGATCCTCGGGGCCGAATTCTTCCAATTCCTCGATCAACGTATGGGAACAAATCTCGGCCCGCAGGTGCAGATGGTGGCTGATCTTCAACGCGCCACGTGCACGGGCCGCCAGCAATTCTGTCGCCAATTCACGGGCATAGCGTATCCAACTGGCATCGCCTTGTGCCTTTAGCGACCCGGCGCGGATGGCGTCAAACACCGTTGTTATCCCGCAGGATGCAAGCTCTGCATCATGGGCAACAAGGGCGGCGGCATGGGGCCAATGGACGCCCGGACGGGGGCGAATGTGGCGTTCCAGATTGTCGGTGTGCAGCTCTACCAGCCCCGGCGACACGATATCGCCCGCGCAATCCACGGCCGCCGCAGGCACGGTATCGCCCTCGGTCACATCCACGATGTTCTCGCCGTCAAAGGTGATCTGGCCACGCATTTCGCCTTCGGGCAGGATCAGCCGGGCATTGGCAAGGGTCACCGGCTGGGGCATCAGAGAGGACGGATCAGGCATAGCAACCTCTGGGGGACAAATGGATCAGTTCAAAAGGTACGGTTTGTATGTGGTGCCCGAAGGCGAATTGTTCTCAAAAGGCTCTACTTGGTTGGGGTGGGACAGTGTCGCGGGAAAATCGCTGGCGCATTCCCCTGTTAACGACTTGCCCGTCGATATTGACGCCCTCACCGCCACGCCCCGCAAATACGGGTTCCATGGCACAATAAAGCCACCCTTCGTTTTGGCAAAGGGAACGGATGCCGATGGGCTGAATGATGCCGCCCACGCGCTTTGTGCGACCCGCCCTGCGGTGGTGATCCCCAAGTTGGAGGTACGGCGTTTGGGGGGCTTCGTGGCGCTGGTGCCGTCGCAACCCTCTGATGCCTTGGCCGATTTGGCCAGCGCGACGGTGGCAGCCTTGGACAGCTTCCGTGCGCCACCGTCTGACGCGGAACTGGCACGACGCCGAAAGGCGGGCCTGACCGACGCGCAAGAGGCGCTGTTGCAACGGTGGGGCTATCCTTACGTGATGGAGGCGTTCCGTTTTCACATGACCCTGACCGGGCGTACGCCCCACGCCGACGCCGTCCAGCACGCGCTGGCGCAACATTTCGCCCCGGAACTGTCCGCGCCTTTCGCCATTAACTCTCTTGCCCTGATGGCCGAGGACGACGCGGGGGTTTTCCACCTTCTTCATCGCCACACCCTTTCCGGGTAAAGCGCTGATATTGCGCCGGAAACACTCTCTTCAAGCGCAGGGGAATTATCGACCTCCACCACTTGCAAACCCGGTGGCATTGGCTCTGCGATGCGGGACAGACGGCGGTCGCGCCCGGCGCTATCTTCCCGCCCCCGAGAGGCGAGGCGTTCCGCAAGCACCTCGGGCGCGGCGGTGATGTGCAGCACAACAAGTCGCGCAAATATCTGATCGGCCTGCGCCAAGACGCTGCGCGACAGGTTCGCCAAGACATCTTGCCCCTCAGCCAAAACCTCCGTCACCTGCGCCGGGATGCCATAGGACAGGCCGTGGGCCTGCCATTGCAGCACAAACGCGCCTTGGGCAGAGCGGGTGGTGAACTCAGCCTCTGACACGGCATCAAAGTCCTCTCCCCCCGCCTCCGGGGCACGCGTGATGACCCGACGCGCCCGGTGCAGCGCCGGAACGTGGGCGCAGATGCCCTCCATCACACTGTCTTTGCCAACCCCCGACGGGCCCACGACAGCGATAAACCGCCCCGGCAAAACACGATTAGGATCAAGGACATTAGACATACTAAAGGGTTGTCCATTTAAATATACAACTATACAAATACTTAAAGCCTGTCTCTAAAGACATGCAAGCCCTTCATCTGAGGAGGATGAATATGGGACGTATCGCGATTTGGACGGCGATCCACGACACGCTGGTCGAAGAGATCGCCGCCGGGCACTTTCCGCCCGGTGCCCGCCTGCCCACAGAGGCGCAACTGGCGGATCGGTTCGGCGTGAACCGCCACACGGTACGTCGGGCGTTGGCGGCCCTTGCGGACCGCGACATTGTTTTTTCGCGCCGCGGTGCCGGGGTCTTTGTGCGCCACTCGCCAACGCCCTACCCCATCGGACGCCGTGTGCGGTTCCACCAAAACCTGTTGGATGCCAATCGTGTGCCCGACAAGCAGGTACTGCATCTGGAAACCCGCGCTGCGACCCCGCATGAGGCCGAAGCGCTGAGTCTTGCGGGGGCGCCTTTGATCCATGTCTATGAAGGCGTCATCCGGTCTGATGACATCCCCGTCGGCGCGTTCCGGTCGGTTTTTCCTGCGAAGCGGTTCCCGGATTTTCTGAAGGTGATGCGAGAAACAAGCTCGGTCACGAAAACTTTCGCGGCCCATGGCGTGACCGATTACACCCGCGCCCGAACCGAGGTGACAGCCCAAGTCGCCACAAAGGCCCGCGCCGATTTGCTGGAGGTACGCGCCAGCGATCCGGTTCTGCGCACGGTCAGCATCAACGTGGACCAAGAGGGCGTGCCAATCGAATTCGGACGGTCCTGGTTTGCCGCAGACAAGGTCACGCTGACGGTGACGGACACCGATCCGACGGGCTAAACAAGGGACACCTACCTGCCTTTGCCCTGAAACGGCGATGCTCCTGCGCAATTTGAAAAACTTCGTTTTTCCACGACGGAAACCGAGCGCTCGCCCGTTCAATAAAGAGCATGCATTTTCGGGGACCATTGAAACGATGCGAAAACTACTCACTGTTGTTGTCGCGCTGGCCATTTTGGCGGGCGCATATTCCTTTACATTCGGCGTGCCTGCGCCGCTTCTTGCAATGGTTTCTGGAACAACGGATAGCCCGGCAGAGGCTGATGATACTGCCGCAGCCGCGCGCCCCGGCGGTGGGCGCGGTCCCGGCGGCGCGGGCGGACGTGGGGGCCGTAGAGGCGGGTCAAACACCACTACCGTTGTGACCCAAGCGCTGGAGGTGCGCCCCTATGAAAGCGTTATCAGCGCCGTGGGCACCGCCTCGGCTTTGCGCAGCGCGGATGTTGTATCAGACGTTGCGGGCACCGTGGTTGAGACCAATCTGATCGCCAACCGGGAGGTCACCGCGGGCGATGTTCTTCTGCGCCTGGACGCCCGAGCCGAGGTCTTGAACCTTGAAGTTGCAACGGCGCAATTGGAACAAGCCAACGCCACCGTCGCACGGTACGAGCGTTTGCAAGCCACTGGCAATTCCACCGTCACCGATGTGACCCTGTCCGAGGCTCAGTTGGCACAACGGTTGGCCGAGGCCGACGTGGGTCTGGCCGAACTGGCCGTTGAAGACCGGATTATTCGCGCGCCAATCAGCGGGCGCCTGGCACTAAGCGATGTAGAGGTTGGCGACACAATCAGCGCCAACAGTGTGCTGGTCAGCATCGACCAGTCGAGCTCGTTGGTAATTGAGTTTGAGCTTCCAGAACGTGCCGTGGGGCTCTTGGCCGAAGCCGAGGAAGTGCTCGCCTCCACCTCTTCGTTCACCGGGCGGGTGTTCACAGCCTCCATCATATCCTTCGACAGCCGCATTGATGACGTGACCCGCAGCGTCACGGTCGAGGCATTGATCGACAACACCGAAGGCCTGCTATGGCCCGGCATGACCTTTGCCGTGCGCCTGACGCAGGAAAGTGAGCCTTTGCCTGTTGTTCCTTCGACTGCCATCACATGGTCACGGGAGGGGTCGAGCGTTTGGATTGATGCGGGGGGCGTGGCCGAACAAGTGCCGGTGACGATCCTGTATCGCCAAAACGACTCTGCCTGGATCAGCTCGGACATTGCCGAGGGGGCCATGGTGGTGACGGAGGGTGCCCACAAACTGCGCGACGGCGCGGCGCTATCGACCGGGGCTGGCGAGGGGGCCAATGCTGGGGCCGATGCGGGAGGTCGCCCCCGTGACCGCGAAAACGGACAAAGGGGGCAGACCGCAGGGGCCGAAGGCGCGCCAGAGGCCGAACGCGCCGCCCCAAGCGCCGACGCCACCAACCCGGAAGACGCGACATGAGCACGCCCCAAGCCCCAAGCCGGAAATCTGGCTTCACCGACCTGTTCATCGCCCGCCCAATCCTTGGCATCGTCCTTAACCTGTTGATCCTAATCGCTGGCTTAGCCGCATTGGTGGCCGTCGACGTGCGCGAAATGCCCGATGTGGATTCCCCGGTTCTGTCGGTTCGAAGCTCTTACTCTGGGGCCGTCGCCGGAACCGTGGACCGCGATGTCACGCAGGTGCTGGAAGATGCTCTGAGCGCGTTGGAAGGCCTCGCTTACATGGAGTCCACCTCCAGCGCTGAATCCAGCCGCATTACCATCGAGCTTTCCGGCAGCACCGATGTGGATGTCGCCGCCAATGAGGCCCGAGAGATCGTATCGAGCACCCTGCGCCAGTTGCCCGACGGGCTTGATGACGACCCCACCGTCACCAAAAGCGATGCCGCCGCAGACGCCATCATCCGCTTGGCGCTTCTGGGGGACGCGGACCTGAATACGCTGACCGCCCTTGCCGAGGGCGCGGTCTATGACCGGTTGTCCACCATCGACGGCATTGCCGAAGTCACCGTGCGTGGGGACCGCGCAAACGAGTTCCGGGTCACCTTGGACCGCCCTGCCCTGCTAAGCCGTGGCCTGACGATTTTTGACGTCTCAACCGCTTTGGAGGCGCTGCGTGATGACACCCCCTTGGGCACCTTGGAGACCGATACCCAAACCCTGGCCCTACGGGTCGGCAATGCGAATGTGACAGTGGATATGGTCGGCCAAGTGCCGATCGACGCCAATACCCGCGTCGCCGATGTGGCGTTCGTGCGCCTGTTGCCGGAAGACGGTGCAGTGGTCACGCGGGTGAACGGGCAGACGGCTGTCGGCCTCGACATTACGCGGCAATCGGTCGGCAACACTCTTGCGATTTCGCGCGATGTGGGCGTCGCGGTGGAAGAACTCCGCGCCTCACTTCCCGAAGGGGTGGAGCTGGTGGTGACGTCGGACGATGGCATTTTCATCGAAGGCTCCATCAGCGAAGTGATTAAATCCATCGGCCTTGCGACCCTTATCGTGATTGCGGTGATCTTCGCCTTCTTGCGCTCTCCCCGGGCGACGATCATCCCCGCAATCACCATTCCCGTAGCCTTGGTGGGTACAGTTGCGGCGATCTGGATCACCGGCTTTTCCGTCAACACCATCAGCCTTTTGGCACTGGTCTTGGCAACCGGCATGGTTGTGGACGATTCCATCGTTGTGATTGAAAACATTGTGAGAAAACGAAAACAGGGCATGGGGGCGTTCGCCGCTGCGGCGTCCGGCACGAATGAGGTGTTCTTTGCCGTTATCTCCACCACTGCGACCCTTGCGGCGGTGTTTATCCCGATCTCGTTCCTGCCCGGCCAAGCGGGCGGCGTGTTCAGCGAATTCGGCTTCGTGCTGGCCTTTGCGGTGACCCTTTCGTCGATCACCGCCTTGACGCTCGCCCCAGTGCTTGCGGCCTTCCTTGACCCCGGCAAAATCGCAGACACGGCCGCCGTCCCATCCAAACCCGGTTGGCTGTCACGGGCGTTTGACACCGTCATGGACCACGCCATTCGAATGCCCCTTATTGTCGTGGCCGTCGCGGGTGGCTTTGCCATTATTGCAGCGGGCGCGGCGGGGTCCTTGTCCTCCAGCATCACCCCGACCGAGGATCGCGGCTTCTTCCTTGTGATGGCGCGGGGCGCGTCGGACACCACGATCGATTACCTCGACACCCAAGTCGAGATGATCGAAGAAATCCTGACCCCCTACCAAGAAAGCGGCCAGATCGCTGCGGTGCAAAGCATCATCGGAATTGGCGGCGGCACCAGCGCCTTCATTATCGTGCGCCTGCCTGATTGGAATGAACGCGACTTCTCGCAAGAACAGATCGTGTCCGAGATCAGTACCCTTCTGGCCGAGGTTCCCGGCGTACAGGCCAGCGCCCGGTCCACCAACAGCCTCAACATTCGGGGTGGCGGGCAAGGTTTGCAGTTCGCGGTCACCGGCACGAACGTTGATGATATGACCGAGGCCGCAGCCGAGCTTGTGGCCGCCATGGGCCAGGACGACAGCTTCTTTAACGCACAGCTGTCCAACGATTCCGTGCAGGCCCAGTACGAGGTGCGCGTTGATCCCGAAATGGCCCGGCTCTTTGGTCTGACGGAGGCGGAAATCACCCAAACCGTCAGCGCGATGATCCAAGGCACCACCGCCGTGACCGTGTTTGCCGACGATCAGGAAACCGATGTGTCCGTGGTCCCTGGCGGGCCGCCGATCAATGACCCATCGGACCTCGACTCGATCCAGTTGCGTCTGCCCGGCGGCGGCTATGTGCCCCTGTCCTCGGCCGCGACGCTAGAGCCTGTCGTGACCCAATCATCGCTGCAACGCCAAGGCGGCGCGCTGGCCGTTTCCGCCCAAGCCAACCTTGCCGAAGGCGTCGATCTGGGCACTGCCATGGCCCGCCTGTCCGAGATCGCAGAGACCAGCCTGCCCGACGGCATGGGCCTGATCTTCACCGGAGAGGCCGCATCGCTGAGCGACAGCCAGACGGCGATGTACACGGTGTTCGGCGTCGCGTTCCTGATCGTATTCCTCGTGCTTGCCGCCCAATTTGAAAGCGTTGCCAGCGCCTTGGTCATCATGTTGACGGTGCCTTTCGGACTGGCCGCGGCGCTCCTGGCGATCTCCGTGACCGGCGGGTCGTTGAATTACTACAGCCAAATCGGCTTGGTGATGCTGATCGGCGTCATGGCAAAGAACGGCATCTTGATCGTCGAGTTCGCCAACCAATTGCGCGAAGCGGGCCAGGATATCGACAGCGCCATCCGCGATGCCCTGCGCCTGCGCATCCGGCCTGTGATGATGACGATGGTCTCCACCGTCTTCGGCGGTTTGCCCCTGATCCTGACCTCGGGCGCCGGCGCAGAGGCCCGGATCGCCGTGGGCTGGGTGATCGTCGGCGGCCTAGGCTTCGCCACCGTCTTCACCCTCTTCCTGACGCCCGTGTTCTATCGCTGGATCACCGTCTGGGGCGCAGAACCCGGCATGGCCGCAAAACGCCTTTCGCGTGAGAGTAACGCAGACGAAACCGTTCCGGCACAATAGCGCCGCATGACGGCGACCGCGCGGATTTGAGTGACCACTTGGCTCTGAAAAGTCCGTCCGTAGAGCGCATGCGCCCGACCACCATTCAGCGAAGATTGCTGGTTATATTCGAAGCGCTAAGCAATGCGGTTGATTTAGTCGACCACGCGACATCAGACGTAGCCGAGAAAGTGGACTCGGGCAAACGGCTCGAATTGCTTACTGCCGAGGAGGTCGAAGGGATCTATGGGACTACACTGCAAGTCATGCGACTTGTCGCCCTTCTGCGACTGGGGGATCGGTTGCGCAATGCCTGTTCCGAAACACAGGAATTATTGGCTGGCGCGTTCGGAGGGCCCAAGGGTCTACCAGGTCCACACGAACGGAGAAGGGGACGCGAAGTCGCTGCATTCCTTCCCGGCATAACGGTCGGTTTAGGCCTTAATGCCACAAGGGGTGACCACAACACACAAAAGACTTCAGCATGTGATGCAGCGAATGAACTAAAGGCAAACCTTCCTCTACGGATCCCGTAGCGAACGCAGTTATTGCGGAATTCCCCGACGGATACGATGAACTAAAAGCTATCTGGAAAGCGCGGGAAACCGATAAAATTATTGGCGATGGTGTGGCTCGCGGCTTGAAAGTCGGTGAACAGCTTCGGTCCAACAACAAGATGGGTCACTAATTCCTCTTATCAAAGCCAGAACTTCCACCGATCCTTTGGATTTTGACCGATGTCCAGCAGTTAAGAAGATTCTGCATCTCTTGCATCGCACGTGGAAGTCCTGCGCACTGGGTTTGGAGAGTTCATCGGCCTTGCTTCGCTCGGAGTCTGTGTTCTCTCACTAAAGTCTGACCGCGTGCAGCTTGATATTCGTGCCGCCCTTGGTCTGGCCAATTAGCCGTTCGTTCCCCCTTTTTTCACCTCCAGTCTGGAGGCCGTACGGCAGGCCTTGAAGTACGGCCCGTCGATAAAGATGGTATTATTGCAAAGCGCTTATCTGGCCGAACGCATCTTGATCCAAGCAAAAACGCCCACGTCACACCACCCTTTTTTCATCGGTTGGAAAATGTCTTTGACGGACGGTGCTCGGCAGGTGGGTCGCATCACCGAAACCGATTTTGATTAATGCAGATGATCACACTCAAAACGTGCAGATCATCCACACAAGATTGACCTCGGCTCTTTCCGGAAATTTGGGAGACGGCGATCAATTTGCGCCTAGTACGGCCAGTCAAAGTTGCTCACTATATCCCACAAAGCGATGGGGTTTGCATCATGCGGCCGTGGGGACAACTAGCCGATTGATGGGTCCTTAAGCCTAAACAGATATCTAATATTTCAGCGGATTTTACACGCTCCGGATCATGCCACCGTCGACACGCATCATCGAACCGGTCACGTACGAAGCTCGGGTAGATGTGAGAAAGGCCACCACTGCGGCGAATTCTGACGGATCACCGTATCGACCTGCGGGAATTGTTGCCCGTGACGCCGCACTCACTTCTTCAACCGTAATTCCGGTCTTTGCGGCCTTGCCCTCATCAAGTTCTCGGACCCTGTCAGTAGCGATACGCCCCGGTAGAACCACGTTAACTGTGATCCCTGCGCCGGCAACTTCTGCAGCTAGGGTCTTCGACCAGCCAAGGATTGCGCCGCGCACTCCGTTGGAAAGCGCTAGATTGGGGATCGGGGCGATCAAACCAGAAGAGCCAATGGTAACAATGCGCCCGAACCCGCGCGCCTTCATACCGGGAAGCAATGCGTCTGTGAGACCAAAGATGGGAAGGGCCATCGCTTCGAATGCGTTTGCCCACGCGGCTTGAGATAGGCCATGGGCTGGACCTGCAGACGGGCCGCCGCAGTTATTTACGAGGATGTCGATGCCTGCCTCTGCCATACGCTCCCCAACTTCGGCGACGTTTCCTTCGACAGTGATGCTCGAAGGCTTCCTCAAGTGAGATGGGCGACCCAGAGTTACTTGCTGACCCAAGGCACCACCGCGAGGCGTCTAACTCGAATCCGTTAATCTCAATCCGGCCATCGTTGCGTTTTGCCAGAGATATTTGTGTTGTCATCGTTACCGTCTGCTTTGTAAGATAGCTTACAAATGGTAGATAATTGACACAGATTTATGACAAACCACGATTCAAACCTTACACTTTCCGAGCGACGCACGAATATCTTGGAAACTGTTGAACAGAGCGGTTTCGCAACGATTGAAACCTTAGCCGAACGTTTCAGGGTTTCCGCGCAAACGGTTCGTCGCGACATCATTGCGCTAGCCAATGCTGGCCGTTTACAGCGATTTCACGGTGGTGCAGGGCCGGTAGATCAGGCGGAAGCCGCTAGACTTGATTACAGTGCAAAGCGAAACATCGCCCGACCCGAGAAGCAGATTGTTGGGCGGCGAGCTGCAAAACTCATTCCTGATGGTGCAACGCTCTACCTCGATGTTGGAACAACGATAGAGGCCTGCGCAGTTGAATTGGCGAAGCGCCCTAGCTTCACTGTTTTCACCAACTCCATGCCCGCAGCAATGAAGTTCGATCCGGCCCACCATCAAGTCCACCTGCTCGGGGGCCGCATGGCGGGTCGAGATGGGTCCCTTGTTGGCGCAGAAATCGTTGATCGCCTCCGGAATGTGCTTTTGGACTACGCGTTGATTGCTTGCTCAGCCATCGACCAAGACGATCGAGTGATGGATTTCGATGTAGATAAGATCGCAATCAAACAAGCAGCGCTGCAGTCAGCCCGTCATCCCTTTTTGCTTGCGACCAGGAGTAAATTCAACAGAACAGCTCTCGCGGTCGTCGCCTCAGTCGAGGACTTTGATCAAGTCATCTCCGAAGGCTGACATCCGAGCGCACTACGGCATCGGTCGAAAGGTGCTCGAATAGGTCATTACTTGCGGTGGTAAATAATGAATAAGACTGGCGGATCAGCATCACGCGAACGGCCCAATCCAGACATTGAGCGGAGATCGGGTCGCCGCGCCGCAACTCCCTGAAAACGAACCTTGCCGGTGGCACACAGCATTCTAACGATCTGAGGGACAGTTTCGCGTATTTAGATTTCAGCAGGCCTTTAGATATTACACCACTGGTGCAGAACGAGGCTATCTCGTGTAGGCCACAGACCAACGATCGCAAACTGTGCTAGTTGTCCGATCCAATCCCCGTCACGCGCCGATCATCAAAAGCAACGAACTAAGCGTCTCTGAGCGCTACAGCCCTCTGTGGCGCCTGATTAAGTTTTCTAATAGATCAAGCTCCGTCATGATTACCGCGATGCTATCAGCGGAAATCTCAGCCTGCGCGTAGGGGCCAGTTTCAGGATCACCTGTTTCGATAAGGATCAAGATTTCTTCGGGATCGTCACGTAACCCATTGAAAAAACCTAAGACCTCAGACGGCTCCATTAGGACCATGTGATCTTCATCCTCTGTAAGCCTTAAACCCAAGACCGCTTCGGTGCCTTCCAGAAAAAGGCCTGCGCGCAGTTCCGTGCGAGGAACGTCGTGGAAAATTGGTCCAATGGTGGAACCATCCAACATCGTATTGTCGGGCGCAATGTCGATCGAAAAATCGACCTCTGTCAGTTCGCCCGCAGCGTTGTAGTCCAAATTGAACGCCACGCCCAAGCCCGAGGCGATGTCGACATTGCACCAGAACCCGCCTGAATTCTCATCTGAGGGATCGTCTTCTGCAATCCGCCCGCAGCCAGTCATAAGCTGGCCCGCTGTTTCCCCTTCGGTGCGCAGCACGCCGACTAGGTTTGGCTGAAACTGAAGGTAGCCGGTATCGGGATGGCCGTGGACCTGCTCGTACACCCGGTAAATTGGGCCAAAGGTGTCATTAGGCACCAAAACGCACACGATGCGGGTGGAGACTATACCAGGAGTTGCCATGAGATCAGGGGTAGCGGCAGGCGTGGCATCAGCGGGCAGGTCCTCGCCAACACTAGTCTCGGTACAATTTGCCGGATCGAATGCAAAAGAGGGGCTGGTCAGTGCAATGGCCGCGAGAGCGGCAAGAAGTATGGAATGGAACAAAAAATAATCCTCTAAGTACGAGGATACGGTATAAGAGCCGATTGAATTTACAACATTTTTCGACGGTACCGGCTGCTCGTTTTGCAGGCATTAAGTCAAATCCCGCCTAACGATCGATTTATAATTTGCCATAGTTCGCTACGCGAGCCTGCACACAACGTTCACTTTGGGTCGGTTTCGCGACGCAGGTGTCGTTCGACGCGAACGGCCCATTCCGGACCATCGCCGCCCGTGTCGGCGCCGCAACGCAGCTTCCCCGAAGCGGACGTTGATCACGGATGCAGCGTCTGAGAGCGCCGGAAGGCAGCTAAGCGGGACAAAGCGGACCCTCGCTGCGGCTGCTCCGACGGCTGCTCTTTGGAGTCGGCTTATAACAATGGAACAGTTTGGCGGCCGCCTAATCCATTGCAAAGCTCTAGTAATCATCAAATTCTGGGACGTTCCCGAGCCTGACAAGAAAGCTGGGGGTTCCTACTTCGCCACTGTGTGGGTCTTCACTAATCGTATAGGCATCGGCGCCGGCGCAATCGTCGGATTGAGCTTCTCGTTCCGCTCTGTTTTGGGCTTCTGCTGCCGTCGAATATTGAAATTGCTTGCCAATTTTCAGGCGTGTCTGCCCATTGCGTCCGGGCTTCTGTTCCACATATGTCTGACAGATATAATGCTCTTTCGTTGTGCTCTCATCAGCGGTCGTCATAGGTAGATCCTTCTTGCGTGGTGGTGCGCCGTGGAAGCTTCGAAGGCGCGGGCGAAACGTGCGTTCTCGCTATATTCGGCATAGCGCGAGCCTTCTTGAAGGCACTACCGTGAAGGCTTCTTCGGCGTATTGGCTTCACGCTCCAGGCGCGCAATGCGAAGGCGGTCGCTTTTTTCCTGACGCTCCGCGGTCGCTTCTTCGACCATCTTTCGGGCGATCCGGGTTGTCTTATCAATCGGTGTTTCCACCTTGTGATATTGCGTCTTGAATACGCTTGATTTTGTCAGCTTTGCCAAGTGGTATTCTCCTTGTTGGTTTCGCGCTGGTGGCTTTGATCAAAGCCTTTCATGTCAGTGCCAAGTGTCTGTTAGAGCCTTGAGGTTTGTGGATTGGCGGCTCTGGCTGGTCATCGCGTAGTTTTGTTTGAATATCCGGCGCGGCCATGGCTCGCATCAAAGCTGCATAGTTTATCTGAAACCGAATTTCCGTTCCCACGCGAAGCGGGGTCCCTCTCGTGCCAATCACAAGATGATCGCTCGTTGCTCCGATGAAAGTAACTCCAGGCGGCATCAAAAGGCCCGCCGCGTCGATATCCTGCTGCCCAAGGCCGAGAATTATTTTATTATTTATCAGCGCATTACGGATAAGCTGATTGATTGCAGGGGTGCCAATGGTATTTTGAAAGAATTGGCGGGCAGATCCGGCGCCCGCCTCGATCACTTCGGCGACAAGCGTAAAGGCGTCTCGATGCATACCTTCGATTTGCCTCCCTGTGAGCGGATCGACGCCAAGAAGTACTGCCTCCCCAATACGCAAATCATTGACCCGGCCGGTAGCGTGCACCTCGAGTGCCCAAGGCAAGTTAGCAGAATTGCCCCCCGATACTGTCCGCAAGACCGCGCCGCATTGTCTTTCGACCGCATTCGCAAGCGACGACAAGGCCCGCATTTTGGCATCGGTTGGGGAAATGCCGCTAAGACATGCAAAGTTGGCCCCGATACCTTTTAGGGCAACTCCCGGCATACCGACCACATGCCGTGCCATGTCCCCAACGTCGCTGGGTTTGATCCCCTCACGCTGATCACCCATTTCGACCATCAGAAAAATGTCATGCACTTTACCTTGCCGGAGAGCAGCAGCGGCCAAGGCTGTTATGACGGATGGCTCTGTGTTGTAGCTCGCATCGCAGAGTTGCACGACGCCATAGACCTGGCTCAGTAGCGGTGTTCGGATCAAGGTGATCGGACAGGTCAGTCCAGCCTGACGTAACCGTCTCACATTACTTAACCGCGCCTCGGCCAGAGACACGGCGCCTCCGTCAAGCATGGCCTGGGCAATAGCTGGATGTCCACAGACCGCTTTGGTCACCGCGGTCACGCCAATGCCGCGTCCCTTCAGGCGCTCAACAAGGGTTCGCGTGTTGCCACGTATCTTGCTCAGGTCAACTTCAACGCGAGGGCAACTCATGTCGCGGCCATGGGTGGTCCATTCCGAAGACCGGGATAGGCCGCGGTCACCATCGCCAAGATATTTGCAATTGGCCTGTTAAGCGCATCGGTGACGGGCAGACCGAGTATCCCACTCTGCTCCGCAATGGTGCTTGTGATCTCGCTATCCGACATGCCCTCGTGGTTGAGCGTGAGACCGATGACTTTGGTGTCTGAAAACGCCTCGATCAACGCAATTTCACTCGCCGGAGTGGGCATGGGCATATTGGGAAAATCACAACGATGTGTGCGTTTTGGAGCGTGCTGAAGGATAACTGCGTCGGGTTGACTGCCTCGTAGGATAAAGGCCGATGTACAGAACGCCGGATGGCTTAACGCACCTTGGCCCTCAATCAGAATAACATCGGGTTGCTCTGCCTGCGAGGCTGCAACAATGGCACCCTCAAGTTCGCCGCAGCAGAATTGGGGAGGAACGGCATCCATGGCAACGCCATATTTAGCGCCCTGCATCAGTCCTGTCTGGCCTGTTCCCACCAACACAGTCTTGATGCCCTGTGCGTTCAGTGCACGGGCAAGGACCGTTGCCGTTGTCCGCTTGCCGATCGCGCAATCTGTCCCAAGAACGGCGATACGCAACGCGTCGACATTTGCGATGCTGCCATCGAACAAGCGCATGTCTTTGCTAAGCTTCGGCTTGCGGATGTCGCGGATTGTGACCTGTCTGTTCAATGCGGCTTGCGCGATTTCGATGTCATCGCTCAGATACTCATGCAGGCCACTGACGATGTTCATACCGTGCGCGATCGCTTCCAGCACGACGGCACGGTCCAAGATTGATAGCCGCCCCGTAGAGGGGGCCATTCCAAAGATGAAGGTATTAGGCTTGACGTGTTCGTAGAGGACAGCGGAATCTAGATCTTTGAGAATAGGTATCGTGTTGTTCACGCCGTCCAGCACCTGTCCGCTGTTTGTGCCGCTACACGAGCTGTCGATGACTGAAACAATTCGGTAAGCCTCTGAATGCCGCACAAGGCCGTTGGCTGTCTTACCATCAACTTTGGCAAAATTGCCCTCGCAATATACAACTGCTGTCGGCAACGCGGTGGATGCAAAGGGCGAAGATAATCGTGCCGCTGTGCCCTGGATCACGGAGGGCGCTTGAGCGCCATTAATCGGGCGGCGCACGGAATCTGCCGCTTGGATATCGGTCTTCATCTAATTTTCCTTTGATTGCGGGACCGCCTTCCAACTGGTTGTTGAGACGGTCCACTTAATGCGAAGAACTCAATTGTTGAGTACGCATTGTCCCCTGTATTGCTGGAAGTTCCTGTCGCATTCCCAACGGTTTCCAGACCTGTTGAGATGAGCATTCGCGGGGATTTCGATCGCCTCGCAGCCTATGTCGGAAGCTTCATATCCCCTCTCGCATCTCCACCCTTGGCCAAAAGATGAATCGTCAAAATATGCGAATTCCGGGATGTCGACGGCTGAACACAGACCGTCTTGTTCGAAGAATCCACGGTTGCAGCTCCAAGGGAGACCATGGGTAGACTCATTCAAATAGCCGTTGATCGGAACCACGATCGGGGTGCAACTGCCTTCCGCCCGCTCAAAACCGCGGTCACAATCCCAGTCGTCATCCACCAAATAGCCGTTTTCAGGCACGACGACCTCTTGGCAGGCATTATCCGTTCGGAAAAAACCACGTGAGCAGCGCCAGCGTTCGCCCGAAGCGCCCAAATAGCCACCTTCTGGAACAACCACGGCAACACAGGTCGTTTCTTCGACCAGTTGATAGCCGTGATGACATTCCCACCCGGAACCATAGGCGCGGTTTGTCTCATAGGCATTCGTCGGCGCCACGACGGCCGAACATCCATCGCCGATGTGGCGATACCCGATGTTGCAAACCCACCCGTCACCATAGCTTCTTGCACTCGCGTTTTCAGGCATCGTTTGAGAAAATGCAGGAAGTACAAGAAGGAGAAGAGCTATGATTGGCCCCATGCAAGCAACCCAGAGAAATCGGGCGTCGGGCAATACAAGCGGCCGACAAAACGAAAGAGGTGATCGCAGCGGGGCTGCTGTTTTATGATCCATCCAGATCAAGCCCCGCTAGGCATGCGTTTGCGAGGTCACGGTCTGGGCTATCTGCACCGGGAAGAGTCGCCCACCCGGTTTCCATCATTGCATTGCGGCGGCTAGTGCCTGTGAGACTTCGGAGGTTTGCGAGTTGCGCGGCGCGTTCTGGATCAGCCGCCGACGTGCTTAGGCACAACGGAACCATCGCCAACGTCACCTCTTCCGCTGCCAAATCCTGTGCCATGGCCTGGGCGCTGCCGTTCGTTGTCCAGCCGCCCCAAGTGAAGCCGAGGATAGAAATCGCAATCGCGCCACCCACAGCACCGTAGATGCCGGGTTTCGTCCATTCAGGAAAAGTCATTTTTTGATCCTTTGGCGGAGAAAGCGCCGCCGCGCTGTTTTGCACTGACAAAATACTTGTCAGCGTCTTCTCTAATCTTCATCGATCCACATGACGCATCTCACGCCCTGCCGCAGTGGATGGGACCGCTCCGGCCTCCAAAGCGAATAGACCCAACGCCCGAGGAGGCAGGGTCACGGGCGACACCACAGACCTTCGGTCCAAGCGTCAGAACCCGACCAAGGCACGTAACCGTTGAGTTTTAGATGTAGATGTAGATGTAGATGATCGCAGTTGGCTCTGGCAGGCGACATTCGGCTGCGAGAGAAGACCACAACTTTGTAGGTGTAACGTAGTACATAAAGACCCGAATTACAATGTAAGCCGACCTTTCCTCGATGTTATCTTTACCCATAGCCGTGAGATGAAGAGCGCGAACGCGCCACCAGTCTTGAATACTCGAAGTTCGCCCGCAAAGCTTCACACCTATTCAGATTGCTCTTAGAAACGGGCAACCACCCAGGCCGCCGCAAGGGTTGGAGTGGACCTGTCACGCTTTTGTGCCGCCCCCAAATGCCGACACATTTTTGATCATAATCTTGTTGCTACAGGCTGTTTCATCCAAGAACCGACTAAGTCGCATTCATTATGCTTTCGACAAGTTTGACTCAATGCAGACTTCGGTAGCGCAGCGGCCCACGCGTGGTCGTGCCTACGCTCGAATAGCTTCGCCTTCAAAAGCTGAGATACCAGCGCAAACAGTCCGCATTAAGCGATTGGCGCTTTCGCATCTGATCCTTTCCGACGACCCGACCTGCGGTGAGCAAGGCTAGCAAGACGCCATTGATCCGCACTGGGACGGCGTGCATACAAATTGGTTATGATCGAGCTCTAGCACGGTTCAGCCGCCACATTAGCTGCGTCGCTTATGAGACCGTTAGGAGATGCAATGAAAACCATTCAAGCAAAAGCAGGGAAATCGACAAAAATCCTAAGCAAGTTCTCAAATTCGAGCACCAGAACTTACAGTTTTTCCGCTTCGCCTGTATCAGGTGAGGATGCGCCATCGGGCACCGTTGAAGTGAAGGGATCAAACTGGATATTTCCCGGACGCCCGACATTCCACCCCCTCAAGGCGAACAACATTGTCACCAAATCAATGTGGAACGTCTCTTTCAAAGTGTTCGTAATCCCTGAACAGGATGTGAACATCGAGACAAAATTCGGGAAAAAGAAATGGCCGCTACTGATTGCCGCCGTTGTAATTGGAATTGTGGGGGTGGCTGCCGCCATCATAATGATCAGCGCCCGCTGAAAGCGCATTATCTGCACAGAGCCTATCCCGCGACGAGAGAGGCAGCGCGGTCGCGGGCCGCGGACAGTCCTTCCATTTCAAGGACAAACGTGGCCATCTCACCGCTGTCGAAGATGATGACGCTGACCGACAGGGTGTCACCGCTGGCAAAGCCATCCAGAACGTCGGTCTCAAACCCCAATTGTACGAGGCAGCCAATCGGCATGCACGTGGAGATCGGCACCGCCGCGTCCAGGGCCACGCCGCCAAGGCTTAGTTGCACGCCCGCTTGCAGTGCCAAGCCGAACGGCAGTTGAAGTGTGCCTGCCATACGGTCGGCTCCAGCCTCCTGCAAGGTGAGGATGACAACCCGTTGATTGGTCTCCGCGTCTAGTAGCGTCTGACTGACCACACAGGTCGCATCAACGCATTCGATCAGCCAGTTGCCGACCGTATCACGCACAGGTTCCGCGTCCTGCGCCGTTGCCATTCCGGTCATCGCGACCAATAAAAGGCCCGCTCGAATTGCCATGCCTTCGATCAAAATTGGATCTCGAAGGTTAGGTTTGCACGATACGATTGCGCGTTGGCGCTGAGTTCACCGATGTAATCCATCGACAACGCCGTTGTGTCGGTTAGCTGGATTGCGGCCCCGAGCCCGAGGGTGAAGCTGTCCCGCGCCAATGGCACGCCTGCGATATTCACCGAGGGAGAGCCGCCAAGGCTGACGTTGGAAAGGGGCGACGTATCACCGAAAACATGATGATAACCAAGGCTACCGTTTGCCTCGACCACTGTATTTCCAAACGTAACCTCGCGGGCAAAGCGAACACCAAGATGGGCTGTTGTCAGATCATGACTTGCGGCCGCGACCGTCAATGCGGCGGCCCCACCTGTCTCGGCAAATCCATCTACCTCCAACCTCGTGTAAGACAGGCCCGCAAAGGGCTGTAGCATTAAGTCATTGATGTAATGGCCATAACTGGCCTCCACGCTGACCGAAAAGGCCGCGGCGCCGTAGTCGGCGCCAAGCCGATCCGTGAATGCGCCAGCAGCAACATTCCTCTGCGTCTCAATCGCGTAGTCCGAGTAGACGGCCGAATAGCTAAGCGTAATCGGGTCGATTTGGGCGGAGCCATAGAGGCCGAAATGGGCGCCGCTGGTGCTGCCGGTGGATGCGCGGCCATCCACATCAAAGCTGCTTTCGGTGAAGCCGAGCATTACCCCAAACGAGCGGCTCGCGTCCTGCATCAACGGCGTGCCTGCAAAGACGCCGAACTGAGTGCCATCCATGGTGGCAGCTACGCCGTCGCTCCGGTTTTCATACCAAGCGCCGAAGATCGTGCCCCACGCCAAAGACCCGCCTGACGTGCCGCCGATGCCTTGGCTCACTTCAACCGCGCCACCGCTGCTGCCGGGCGTCGGGGCGGCTCCAAGGGCGAGCTGTGAGGCTTGCAGCAGATGGGTCTGGCCCGAGGCATGGATTTCTCCCGATACCAGGTTCAGGGATGTAGGAGCCGCGGCCTCTCCAGCGCCCCATATCGCAGTCGTCACGGGTGAGGTTGGGCCCGCTCCATTCAGCAATTCCGCGGTGGCTATTTGGTTTGGCGTGGTTGCGACGCTTGTCAGATCGATATTGTTACGGGCCAATGTCAAAACGGCCGAATTGGCAGTATATGTTACCGATGCATCCAGGGCCGACAAGCTTGAGGTAACTATCCCAAAGGTGCCCGATACCGAACCAGCAGTAATAAACGTGTAAGAGTTATTCCACGGGTAGGTGCTACCGTCCTCTCCCGCTGTCTCCGATGTGATGGCCAGGGTCGCACCGGAATCAATCGTGACATTTCCCGTAGCGGCCAACAGATCGGCGTTGCCTGCACCGTCAACCTCCAAAGCAAATGTGCTGCCACTGGCAAGCGATGCATCACCTACGACGGTGACTGTGCCGATGGAGTTGCCCGGCGCAATCGTGCCCCCGCCATTCACCGTCAATTGCCCCAACCCGCCCGAACCGCCAATTACGCCGGTCCCGCTGACGGAAACTGGGCTCGCGATCTGACCATCGACCAGCAAGGTACCCCCGCTAACCGAAGTGTTCCCGGTATAGCTATTGACCCCACTTAGCGTAAGAGTGCCCGCATTGGTCAGGCTCAGCCCGCCAGTGCCTGACAACACACCCGAAAAGGCCGTCGTGTCAGTCCCTGCCAAGGTCAGTGTGTTGGCGTTCAGGCTCACCATTCCGGTGCCCGATAGCGAGCCGATCGTCTCGTCGGACAGTAGCGTCAATGCCCCTGCAACCGCTACGCCACTTTCGTCGCCAATAGCAAAGCCGCCTGTCACAGCCAACGTACCGCCGGTGATGGTCGTTGCCCCCGAATAGGTGTTGTTCCCACTAAGCGTAAGATTGCCCGAATTAGTCAGGCTCAGACCGCCGCTACCAGACAAAACACCGGAAAAGCTCGTCGCGCCTGGACCCGCAATGGTTAGTGTGCTGGCGTCCAGGTCCACACTGCCCGCGCCCGAAAGCGAATCGATCGTCTCGTTTGACAGCACGCGCAAAGTACCTGCACCCGAAATCGAGACGTCACTTTCGTCGCCAATCGCGTTGCCGCCATTCACCACAAACGTACCGGTAGTGATGGTGGTGCTGCCGGAATCAGTGCTGTCGGCTGAGTTCACGGTGAACGTGTTGGAGGCATTGCCCGTATTCACCTCCAACGCCACAACACCGTTGACGCCATCCTGAAAAGATCCGTCAAAAGTCCCAGCGCCGTTAAAAGTAAATGTCGCCAAACCCGCAGGGTTGGATGTGACAATTCCAGTGCCCGACAGGTCGGGTGACAACACATCATAACCATTCAGATTCAACGTGCCGTCGATGACCAGTACGCGGTTCCATAGAACGGTGTTGTTGCCTGCACGCAATGTACCATCCGCAACGGTGGTCGCCCCCCCGTAGGTATTGGCGCCTGACAAGGTTACTGTTCCGGACTGCACGGTGACCGCCGTCCGACCGGACCCATTGGAAATCACTCCAGTCAGGTCGATTTCCGCGCCACCTGTTGTCGACAGCAAGAGTGTGGTGTTCCCCCCCCGCTGTTCGTAATTGCGCCGCCGAAGGTCATGTCAGTTGTCGCCAAGATGCCAAGATCCGCTCCGTTGGTATCCAGCGTCACTGAAGACGCCAACGCAGTTGCTTGCACGTCACTGTAGGTCAGAGTCGCTTCGGCCCCACTGTTGTCGAACTGAAGGGTGCCATTGCTGATTACGTCAATTGCGTTCACTTCAACGGAGCCGATCGTCACGCTGACACCGCCAAGGTCTACATCTGGAAATGAATTCCCGGCTGGTATGTCGAAATCCGCAAGATCGCCCGTGCTGGGCACAACCCCAGTATCCCAACTGGAAGCGTCTCCGAAATTTGCAGTACTTACACCAATCCATACCGCATCCTGCGCCTGCACCGTGCCGCCGAGAACGAGCGTCACCCCCGTCGCCAGAACAAATATTAGTTCCGTCGCACGGCCCAACCGACAACATTTACGTAGACTGCGTTGACGCAGCCCTAATTGCGTTCGGTCCGCGCACAATTCGATCATTCGAAAATCCTAAACAAAAAGTCTTTTAATTGGTCGCATAATTTTCAATATTAATCAATGATTTAGGCTATGAGCAAAACTGCCGGTGACCTGCTCTCCTGACATGTCCTAAGATTGAGGTCGGGGCCAGAAACCACAGCAACCTTGAGGTGAGTGGCGTCGATGGAAATGGTCTTGTTGTCCAGCGCTTCGTTGGTCAATCCGATCATGATCCGGGCGAAAACACCCTGTTGGTGACCTCTCTCGAACAAGTGGCGTTCAGCCACCCACCTCCAACGCTTCCATCGCTTGTGCAATGTCGTCGGAGGTCCATCCTCGACAGGAGCATCGTACCAACCTAACCCAATAAATTGATGGGAATAATTCTGCTCAGGAAAAGGCGGTCATCTTCAAGGAAGCGCCCTCGACTCCTCGGAAAATACGGGCAAAGCCGCTCCATTTAGGCCTCGCTCAGCCTCGTCCCCCGAAAAATTGGAGCTTTGATGCATGCAGTCGGCAAGCAGATCAATGGGAAGTGAGCCTAAATCCACTTTCGAAATGTCACTGACGAGTTTGTCGCCTCCCGTATTTTCTGAGTATTCTTCTATCGCCTAAGCTGACGTGTACTGGGCGAAAACAAGCTGCCGGACAGCTTTGAAACTGTTAAATAATCGGGCAGAAAGCGGTCGTTCGCTGCGGCTCGCACCAAGGTCGGCTATGCGGACGAAGATGCCGTTAGATGCCGCCTAGCAGACGACCGCTTCGCCCAACTCGCAACCTAACAGCGGGAGCATCAAGTTTCAGGCTGCTTCGATTTCCGGCACCTGCACATCGGCGTTCTTGAGTTGCTGCGCCATAATCTCCGTAAGCGGCAAGGTCGGGTTTAATTCGGCAAGCATACCGACCTTCATCCAGAATTCGGCCTGCGCATTGATCAAACGGCACATGACCGAACTGGACTTGCGCAGTTGCTCTTGCAGATCGTCCCCGATTTTCACTGTCTGACGTCAGTGCTTATGGGTCCAATTAGGGCAATTTGCTATGAGAGGGTTTGTTGCTCATCGTAGCCACCAAGGAGTGGACGATGAGAAAGACAACCAAGAGCCCCGGCGAGGAGGTTGTCAAAGACATCAAGCGTGCAACGCGCAAGCATTATTCATCCGAAGAGAAGATCCGGATCGTGCTGCATGGCCTGCGTGGCGAGGATAGCATTGCTGAGCTGTGCCGTCGTGAAGGCATATCGCAGGGTATTTATTACAAGTGGTCGAAGGACTTCATGGACTGCTGAGGGAGCGCCATCGGTCCGAGTGACCGATAGCAGGGTAAGAAGCATTTGGCTGGCGATACGGCACGTGCAGCGAACACTGACGAAGTGAAGGAACTGCGCCGCGAAGCAAAAGATCTGAAGGAAGTCGTCGCAGAGCAGACGCTCGAACTGCGTCTTCTCAAAAAAGCATGTTCGACGGTGGGGGCGATCACGAATGAGGTATCCCGCATTTGAAAATGCTGATGATCATACGGCTGGTCGAGGAAAGCCACCTGTCGGCGCGCCAGACATTGGCCAAACTGGGCATTCCGCGCACCATCTTCTACCGCTGGTACGACTGTTATCTACGGCGTGGTGAGGCTGGGTTGCAGGATCAATCTTCGAAGCCAAGACACGTCTGGAACCGGGTGCCTGACGAGGTGAAACGCAAGGTTGTCGACTTCGCCTTGCAGGAGACGGAGCTGTCACCGCGTGAGCTGGCCGTGACGTTCACGGATCAAGAACGCTACTTTGTATCGGAATCCACAGTGTATCGCGTGCTCAAGGCGCATGATCTGATAACCAGCCCGGCGTTCATCCTCCTGAAAGCAGCCGATGAGTTCCAGCACAAGACGACGGCCGTCAACCAGCTTTGGCAAACCGACTTCACCTATATTAAAGTGCTTGGGTGTGGCTGGTTCTATCTCAGCACAGTTCTCGACGATTACAGCCACTACATCGTCTCGTGGAAGCTTTGCACGACCATGCGGGCAGAAGACGTGACCAATACGCTAGACCTCGCATTGAAGGCGTCTGGGTGCGATCAGGTTCACGTCGTTCATAAGCCGCGCCTGCTCAGCGACAACGGTTCTAATTATGTCTCAGGTGATCTGGCCGGATGGCTGAAGGACAAAGGCATGAAGCACTCGCGCGGTGCACCCTATCATCCGCAAACCCAGAACAAGATCGCCCCCTCTCGGCAGATTGCGATGCAATTGCCTGCCGGGCAATGGATGGCACCAAACCCTCAAGAACCGCATCTTGCTGGAAAACTACTTCCTACCCGGTGACCTTGAAGCTCAGATCGAAAGCTTCGTCGATCACTACAATCACCAACGCTACCACGAGAGCCTCAACAACGTCACACCCGCCGACGTCTACTTCGGGCGTAATAAAGCCATTCTGAAACAACGAGAAAGGATCAAACGAAAGACACTCGAAGCGCGGCGCTTGCATCACCGCCAGCGAGCCGCATAATCAAACAAACCAGATGAGCCAAACTATCTCTTAGTTTAGGCGCCATGTGGTCCCAAAAACTTTGACGACGAACATTTCACCGCAGCTTCCACAAATCGGACATCGGAAATAAAAAGTGCTCCGTGCGTGTACCGGAAATCACTGTTGACCAATGCTGTTCTTTAGAACGCCCAACCCATCTACCGTAAGTGCAACTCTGTCGCCCGATTTCAGAAAACGCCCAAGCTCCAGGCCACAGCCATTGCCGACGGTGCCAGAGCCGATGACTTCGCCGGGCCATAGGGTCTCATCTCTGGAGATATGAGCCAAAACACGTGAAAAACTGTGGTGCATTGTGTTTGAATTTCCCTGCGACCAGATCTTTCCGTTTACCGTTGCGGTCATGTCCAATCCGTCAACTGGATCAACCTCGTCCGGTGTTACCAGCCAGGGGCCCAAAGCGTTGGCAGTGTCCCAGTCTTTTCCTTTTGCAGGGCCTAAAGAGCCCGCCATCTCGGCGATCTGATGGTCACGCGCTGAAAAGTCGTTGAAGATCATATAGCCTGCTATGTGCTTGTGGGCGTCGGCTTCGACGATATCGCGCCCTGCCCGGCCGATCACCGCTGCAATCTCCAGTTCGTAATCGAGCCTTGTCTCACCTTTCGGCCAGAGAATTTCGTCCTCGGGTCCGGAGACTGCGAAGCGGTTGCCTTTGTAATAGATCGGCTGATCGTACCAGATTTGTGGAACGTCGATGTCCTCTGGCGATACCCGACCGGGCGCTTGTCCGAAAAGATGACGATTGGCTCGGGCTTGGCGCAAGTGCTTCTCAAAACACAACGCATCGCGCATCTGTGCAGGGCGCGGCAGCGGAGCACGCAACCTAACTTCACCCAAAGCACGGCGATCTTTGCTGGTTTGTGCAGCGGATCGGGCCGCGCTCATGGCCTCCGGCCCGGCATCTAGCAATGCTCGCATCGAGGCGAAAGCCGGAACGCTTGCGTCTAGAACAGCAATCTCTTCACCGGCAAGCACGCCAATGTATTGCCCCGCACCATCGTCGAAAGTAACAAGTTTCATGCTGGCCTCTGCAGGTCTTCATAGATATCTGAAAGGCGCGCGCCTGAGGCATAGGTTGCAGTGAAGGCCGGGCGCTTTTGGATCGCAGTCCACCAGCGCGTCACGCCCGGCAGGTCGGACCAAGTGTCGGCTAAGCCCAAATCCTCCATCCGATCGATTGTCGGGACGACGCAAAAATCTGCAAGCGTCAGGGCGTCACCTACGAGCCAATCGTGCTTCTGCAAGGCGCCCTCCATACGCTCGACTGTTTGGCGCAATCGGTCGAGGGACGCTTGATGTTCAGTATCATCAAAGCCGTCCCGCCCCATTTTCTGATAGAAATGCTTGCGAAGTGGCCGAATTTCCGCGTTCTCAGCTCGGTCCTCTTCGCTCAAGTCACGGCTGTGCCGCACAAACACACGGTTGAATGACGGCACCCGAATTGCAGTAGTAGGCACCTCCTCCAAAAAACGCAGCCAAGCGCGCATTTGCGCACGACCGTAGGCATCCGCCGGCGCAAGAGGCATTTCAGGGAAACGCTCCTCCAAGTATTCCATGATGACCGAGCTATCGACGACGGGTCGGCCGTCATCAAGAAGCGTGGGCACGACACCGTTCGGGTTCAGCTTCAGATATTCAGGGCTCAAATGTTCCTTCTTGCGAAAGTCGAGCCGGGTATCGGTAAAGGGCAAGCCTTTTTCATGCAGCGTCAGTCGGACTTTTTGCGAGCACGTCGAATAGGGATTATTCAGAAGTTCCAGAGCCATCATTTAGGTCCCTTTTCTTGTGGCACAGCCGCAAGCGGCGTCATGGGGGCAAACCGCACCGGCGCGGAAGCGCAGCATCTGCCGAAATATTTCGTCCTTGGGAGGATTGACCGCTCCGCCGGAAAGCTCGCGGTATACAGTGGCGACGTTGGCGACGATACGTTCGCGGTCGAGCCAATCGTCAGACGTCGCCCGCGCCAGATCATATGCTGCCTCGTCCCATGAAAGTCCGGCTTCATATCTTGCGGCGGATCCGTCACGGATCATCACCAAATAGTCGCGCATAGCACGCAGCTCTTTCGGGCCACTAACAGGCCCATGGCCCGGCACGACTGTCTCCACATCCCATGATAGGATCGCCTCACAGGCATTAATCCAGTTGCTGATGGGCCCGACCCAAAGGATTGGATGGCTGCCAGAGAACAAAAGGTCACCAGTGAACACAGTCCGGGCATCAGGAAGGTGAACCACGATATCGCCTTTGGTATGGGCCGGGCCAAATTCGTGAAGGTGTATCGCCCGGTCGCCTAAAGTCAGGCTCGTATGGCCGGTAAACTGCTCGGTTGGTGGGGTGTGACGTATGTCGGAAAAATCAAATCGGACACCCATTGTTTCATGCATGAACCGACCTGCATTGCCATGATCGCGCCAATTTTCCATCATTGCCAAGAACTCAGGTGCAGTGCGTTCTTCCATCTCATCGGCGCAAGCTTTTGAGGCAATGATGCGTGCGCCCTCGATCAGTGAGTTACCAAAAGTGTGATCGCCGTTGGCATGGGTGTTGACCAGAATGTCGATCTCAGCCGCTTCGGGTGCGGCTTTGCGATAGACCTCCAGCATGTCGCGGGTCAGCGCCCCTGTGAAAAGTGTGTCGACCAAAAGGGATTTGCCATCGGCCACGATCAATCCGCTATTGCTCCACCCCCAAGAGCCATCGCTTTGGATGTAGGCAAACAAGCCATTGCCGAGGTCTGTCAGAGTGCGGGTCACGTCATTGTACATCTGACTGCTCCGTTACTGGATGAGGAAAAGGGCGAGCGCGGGGAACAGCAGGACAAGAAATGTCATTCCCACCATCACCAGCGCGAATGGGGCCGCACCCGCGAAAATGTCCGTCAGACCAATTCGTTTGTCGTCAAGGTTTGACTTAATGACAAAGCATGCGACCCCGAGCGGCGGGGTTAGCAACCCAACCTCCACAGCGATAATCGTGACAATGCCGAACCAAACAAGATCAACTCCGAATGGCATGACAACGGGTAGGATCAGCGGCACAAGGATCAGCAGAATTGAGGCGCTATCGAGGATCGTGCCCAGAAGCACGATCGCGACCAAGTACAAGACAAGAACCGCGAATAGGCCCAGGTTATAGACGGCCAGAAGATCAGCCATTGCGCCGGGCAATCCGGTCAGTGCCAACAGACGCGAATACATATGAGCGGCGATCAAAAGGAACGTGATCGAGGCGGTAACTTGACCCGTTTCCAGCAACATGCGCCCCATCGCTTTGAAGCCTAGACGACCCTTGACCATCGCGACGATAAACGCACCGAACGCGCCGACACCCCCGGCCTCCGTCGGCGTGAAGAAACCGCCATAGATGCCGCCTAAAACGAGCACCACCAAAGCGATGATCGGCGCTGCTTTCAGGAACATCTCCCTCCCCCCCATGACAGGCATATCGTTGTCACGTGGATTGCCTGTGAAACCCGGTGCAAATCGGGTGAGGAGCATGATGAGAATGCAAAAAAACAAGGCGAGAAGGAGGCCGGGAACAATGCCCGCCGTAAACAGATCGCCGATAGAGACCTCTGCAATGATCCCGAACAGGATTAGCAACAGCGAAGGTGGGATCAGCATTCCAAGCACCGAGGACCCGGCCACAACGCCGACCGAGAAACGTGGTGAATAGCCTTGACGCATCAGTTCCGGGACGGCGACCTTGGTAAAGACCGAGGCTGACGCAATAGATGTGCCGTTCACCGCCGCAAAGATTGCATTGGCAAAAACGGTCGCAATTGCCAATCCGCCCTTGAAGCGCCGGAATATCTGGCCTGCGACGTCGAACACATCGCGTCCAAGTCCCGAGGCCCCCACGAGCACCCCCATCAAGACAAAGAGCGGGATCACCCCGAAGGAGTATTTCGCAATGCTGTCCATAGCGGCATTCGACAAAAGCGAACCAGCAATGTCCCAACGGCCGCGCACGAGGTAGACGCCGATAAATGATACCAGCGACAGCGCGATCGCCACATGCATCCCAGACTGAATCAGAACAAGGATCGCCACAATTGAAAGGACGCCGATTTCAACGTTGCTCATTGTGCATTCCCCGCACTGGCGTGAGGCGTTCGGAAGCCCTCACGTGCCAGCAAGACTGTTAATAGTGCGTAGTTCAGTGCCGTAAGGGCGCAGCCTACGAGGACGGCCACGACGAAGGGCCAGCGGGGTAGTGTAAAGATGCGGTAGAGGCCGACTGTTTCGCGATCCTCGATCGCCGAAGCGACATCTGGCGCTATGTACCATAGCAAGATCAATAGCATCACTGTGCCGACAGCATGGTGAAAACTATCGAAGAAGTATCCGATACGCGGGCTCCGCCGCTCGATACGACTAAGGATGATATCTGACCGGATGTTTCGGCCAGTGATCGTCGCAAAGGGCAATTGTAAAAAGACAACGGTCACGATCGCAGCGCTGACAATCTCGGCCGTCGCGGGCACGGGGGCGCCGAAAGCCCCCCGCCCTATCACGTCCGCATTGATCAACAACATGATCGTGACCGTCCCGAGCCCCCCAATCACCGCCACGGCGAGCGAAAGGGTTCTAAGAAACCGAAGAACTGGTCCGTTCGTCAAATCGGAGATGTGGGAGGCTTCGCTCATTCCGCGGTCCAATCACGCGCAAACTCGATACCCGCCTCTTGCGCAAGCCGCATGTAGGTTTCGAGTACTTGGGTGCCGGGCATACCACGGGCATCTAGATCAGCCGCCCATTCCAAGGCCACGTTTGGCATTTGAGCGGCGTAGGCTTCACGTACCTCAGTCGACAAGTCAGAGATTGTGGCACCAGCCTCGGACGCGATGTCCAAGCTGACCTGCCCGCCTTCGAAGTAATCAGTTGCCGTCTGATCGCGATATTGCTCTGACACCTCAAGGATTATTGCCTGGACATCTTCGGGGAGGCGCTCCCATGTGTCGAGGTTGACGGTCAAGGCTGACGAATACTGCGCCCCGAAATTGATCCGTGTGATATAGGGCGCGACCTCATAGAAGTCGTAAGGGGCAACGGCAGATTCAAAGGTCATTACACCGTCAACCAACCCAGTCGAAAGCGAGTTATAGAAACTGGGCAAAGCACCCGACACCGGAATAGCACCACTGCCATTGAGCCAGTTCAGCGCAAGACCTGCTGTGCCGATGCGGCGACCATCGAGGTCCGCAATCTCTTCGATCGGGAAGTTCGTAACAAAGTGGTATGTGTCAATGCCGACAGGGGCGAGAACCATTTGGTTGTGACGTTCCCAACCTTCGTTCATCTCAGGAATTTCATCGTGGAGTTGGCTGATGACTTGCATCAGCAAAGGCAAATCGTTTGTGCCGAAGGGGGTGACGTAAGTAATTTGTTCCAATGGAACGGCGTCAGCTTCAAACAAATGCGGGACGTAGCCGAAATCTGCAATGCCGTCTTCGACGGCTTCCAACACGCCACGGACATCGGCAACTGATCCAGCGTAGGCTTGGGTCCATTCAATCGAATGTTCACTGCCCGCCTCTTCTAAACGCCGATTGATTTCGGGAATGAAAAAGTCGCGCACAGCGGCGACGCCTTTCGTGACTGGTGGGTGTCCCGCCACAACGGTCAGGTTGAACGTCTCGGCGTTTGTCATGGATGTCGTCAGACAAAGCAGCCCAACAAGGGCAATTTTCGTAGGTAGTCGTGACATGTGGTTTCCTCCCAGAAAATGTCAGTCATTAGCATTGGCTGTGTGCGGATTAGCTGTTCGAGTTTGCGAGTGTTCCGTCGTCAGTTGTTATGAAGGAGCTCGTGAGAAAGCGGACCAAAGCGTCGCGCATCTCGGTCGTTTCCGCGGTCGAACACAGCCCACTTGAAAGTCGGTTGATGCGATTGGTTACGCCCCGATCGCTGAGAGTGAGAACCGTCGCGCCAACCATCATATGGTAGCGCCAGTTCACCTCTTTGGTCGAAAGATGCGGGGCAGCTTGCTGTAGAAGATTAATGAAGCGATGCGCCATCGTGTCGAGCTCTTCCTTTACGACAGCGTTTGTCCAAGCCGTTGGATTGGCACGGTGTTTCAATACGAAGTGCGAAAGCAGAACGCCATCGCGGGGCTCGTCGGTACTAACGTAAGCATCGACAAATACAGTGACGATCTCCTCGACGCTCGGAGCTCTTCCCTCTTGCTCCGCGAGGTTTAGGACGGCGTCCAGTGCGGCCATCCGAAGATCGGCGCTCTCGCGCGCGACACGTCGAAACACTGCGACAGCGAGGTTTTCCTTCCCACCGAAGTGGTACGAGACAGCGGCAAGATTGGCATTTGACCGTTCTGCCAGAGCGCGCATCGTGACGCCCTCGATCCCACGTTCTGCAAACATCGATGCAGCGGCATCAAGTATTCGATCAAGAGTCGCTTCATCTGTTTTTGATTCTAAACGCATGTTTGAAACATACGTTTGAATTTTATCAGCTGTCAACCTGCGCTCCTAGATCAACTGAATGGCGAACGCCAAATAGACCTAGGACTTCCACATTTTGAGAAGTTTGAAGGCCGTAAGGAGTCTTCATGGGGCTGGCTAGTGGTCGCCTACGGCTGACAAGCAGTGACCGCGAAAGCGGGCTCGCAGCGCGGATCGGCGAAGACTCAGCACACAGATCCGAGGCTAGAGCGCATCTGCGAGGCAAACTCAATTGGGTTGCCACTCTCAATCTCGCTTACACCACCCAACGCATTTTTCCCAATTCATGGCCCATCTAAAACGTATGAAAGTTATTTGTATCAGCAGCTTAAGATGTTTCTTTCCACAGATAGCGTATTTTAGCTCCAAAACATGGGGGTTATCGCCCACGACGGGTCTGCGTTTCCCCAACTAGCAGGGTGGCCATCTGAACAGCGATGGAAAGGACAGGACGTGCAAAAGTATCTCACCCTCCGTGAAGTCTCTCAAAATCTTGGTGGGCGCAGCCGCTCGGCAATTTACACCGATCTGGCGGCCGGTCGGTTACCGCACAACCTCTGAAACTGGGTGGCCGCGTCTACTGGCCGGAATCTGACCTTAAGAACAGCCTGCGTGAGCTGGCTTCGGCTGCGATTGCGCCTTCAGCGAAAGATGGCGCGTAATGTCTGGGCGGTTGCGCCAGCGATAGAATGTCCGTGCTGTTATCTGAACTTGCCTGATTGCATCCTAGCGCGGCATTTCCTGTCCGCACAGCACCTCAACTTGCCGTAACTTAGCAACAATCTCTTCCGGCTTGTGGTGTTTGCTTCCCATGTTTGGTCCTCCATTTTCTAACTATAGCGGCTGACCAACCCAGTGCAGGAGGATCAGAGTGGTGCCATAGGTTTGAGGCTGACGTTTTCAGAAGGTGAGCAACAGACGCCAACTAAAGGCCATAGGGTGTATATCTATGGGATAAATTAGAATCGACTTAAAATATTACAAATCAATAGCTTATAGATTCCAAATGGTGCCCGGGGGCGGAATCGAACCACCGACACGAGGATTTTCAAACCGAAGCTTATTGATAAGGCTCAACAGCTTAGGACCGGAAAATTTGTCAAACCCACAACGGCGCATCAAGGACTTAGCTGTGAATTGTCAAACCTTGGCCGCGAGGCGATTCGATGAGCTGGCGAGTGGCGAATGCATGTGCCGAGCGGAAATTCGGGAGTGCCACGCGCAAGCAGATCATCATGTTTCTGGCGGACAAGGCCTCGGATGATGGCTCGGGCATCTGGTGTTCGAAGGGAACGATCCAGCGGCACACCGAACTTGGCGAGACCACGGTCAAGCGAACTTTGCGCGAGTTCCTGAAAGAAGGCATTCTGGTCGAGACTGGCGCACGCACCTGCAAGAACGGTTTCACGGTCGTTTACCGGATCGATTTAGCTAAGGTTGAAGAACTAGAACCGACCGCAGAACCCGAAATTGAGACGGGGGCCACAGTGGACCCCGTCCAGACTGGCCCCGGAACGGGGGCCACAGTGGCCGGGGTACCGGGGCCACCACGGCCCCCAAACCATCCTAAAACCATCCATAAACCACCTACGCGCGAGCGCGGGGCGGTGGAGGATGAAGAGGCTGAGAAGATTTTGGCCGCCTATCCGCCCGACCGTATGCGCGGGAAGGGCTGAGTGCCTCAGTCGGATAAGGGAGGCTTTGGACGCTGGGACAGAGGTCGAGGACCTGTTGCAGGCCGTGAATGCCTACGCAGCGGACAGCGCGGGCTTCACCCGCTCCAAGGTTTGTTTCTCGGACAACTGGTTCAGGTCGGGACGGTGGCGGGCTTATGTTGAAGACATCGCCAAAGGCCGAGAAGAGACGAAGGCCAAGGAGGCCGAGATGCTTGCAGGCTTGGCAAACTGGGTGGCGGACAAGCACCCTCTTTGCCGCCACATCACACCCGGCCAGATCGACGCTCTGCTGGCTGCAAAGTTGGTCACACAGGCGCAAATTCAGTCGGCGGGCCTCAGATCATGAGCACCACCGATCCCACCGAAGCGCCAACAGCAAGGCGACCCATGTCATACGCTGGCGCTGCTGACACGGGACCTTGCGAGGGGCGACACGCCTCCCCTTCGAACCCCACCGGCGCGGGCAAAGCCCTTGCCAAAGAACCGCTGACAGAGACCTTCGTCTTCCGCTGCACCGCGTCCGAGAAGGCCCAGCTTCGCACCAAGGCCGAGGCCGCTGGCCTGCCCGCCTCGACCCTTCTGCGCGAGGCGCTTGGCCTGACCGAGGCCCGCCGCCGCAAGGCTATCCCGCGCGTCGATCCTGCGCTGGTGCTGGCGGTCGGGCGCATCGGCGGCAACCTCAACCAGATCGCCCGCTGGCTGAACCACGCCATGAAGGTCGGGCGCACCGACCTCGACACGCTGACCGTCGCGCGCCGCCTTGTGGTGATCGAACGCCAGCTTGCCGCGCTCCTCGATGAGGCGCGGCGGTGCTGATCAAGTTCTTCCCCAACGGCAAAGGCGCGGGCGCAGGGCCGGTCGGCTACCTCGTGGCCGAGCGCGTGCTGGCCTATGACGGCAACCGCGACCTGATCCGCGATGCGGAGGGCCAGCCGATGACCGTCACCCGCGATCCGCTGCCCGAAGTCCTGCGCGGCAACCCTGAGCGCACCGAGGTCCTCATCGATGCCAGCCGCCACCAGTGGACCTACCGCGCGGGCGTGATCAGCTTTGCCGGCAGCGATGCGCCCACCGAGGAACAGCAGGCCGAGGTCATGGACCACTTCGAGCGTCTGGCCTTCGCGGGGCTGGACCCTGAGCAATATGAGGTGCTCTGGGTCCGCCATCGCCACGAAGGCCGGGTCGAGCTCCATTTCTGCACGCCGCGCCTGGAGCTGACCACGGGCAAGAGTCTCAATATCGCACCACCCGGCTACCAGAATGCCTATGACAGCCTGCGGGACGTCATGAACCAGCGCCATGTCTGGGCCGATCCGATGGACGTGGATCGCGCACAGGAGGTCCGTGACACCATCGAGGCCCCGACCCGCGCCCAGGGCCGCGACGAGTTGCACGCCTGGATACAGGATCAGATCGATATGGGCCTGATCACTGATCGCGCGAGCATGGTCGACGCCCTCACCGAGGCAGGCTTCGACCTGCCGCGCACCGGCAAGGCCTACCTCACCGCCCGCGACCCCGGGACCGGCGAGCGCTGGCGGCTGAAAGGAGAGATTTTCCATGAAGACTGGCAAGCCGACCCGACTGAGCGAGAAGCTGAACGCGGAACTGGACACGATACGGCAGGACTACGCCGCCTCGATCTCGTCCCAGCTCAAGAGCTTCAGGATCGATTTGAAGAACATTGTGGGCGCCGCGCAGCATACCATCGCGAGCGATACGCGCCGGTTTCAGAGCGAGACAGCGAACATTTTCGAGACGCGGCTGAGGTCGATCCGCCTTTGGCTGACGATCTCACCCTGGCTGATCGCGGCGATGGTGCTGACGGGGATCGCCTCGATGATGGCCGCGAGCTTTTTCTGGACGGTGCATCTGACACGTTCGGAACTGATGGAGATGGGCCTGACGCGGATCGAACGGCCCGAGGCGACCTGGCTGATCCTGGACCCATCGAAAACGCGCCTGCGCACATGCACGATGAGCGAGCGGCGCGTGACCTGCATTCGGATCGAGGAGGATTAGATGACCCAACTGTCAGCATTGGAACGCGACTTGCTCGCCTGCGTCGAGCGCTTGGTGACGGCCTCAGAGGCCTCCGCGAAGGACTTGACCGCCTTGGAGACACGCTCGACCGGCAGGATCGAGACGGAACTGGCTGGCTTGAAAGACTGCGTGACCTTGCTCATTCGGTCTCAAGCCGCATCCATGAAGGCCTTGAGCGGATTGCTGAACGACGAGGCGAACTACAAGACGCTGGACGAGAGCTTGCAGCAGAGCTTGACCTTAGCGAGGGCCGCCGCCGAGAGATTGAAGGACAGCTAGACAGCCAGGAGGCGCATGCGGAGAGGGGGTTGCGGCATTGAACAGCGACAATTCGACCACGGAAGCACCCACCTTCAGTGCATTTGAGTTGTGGCTGACTGTCAGTTGGTAAGCTGTATTCATTTAGACTGCTGGTGTGTGCCAGCCAAATTTTCAGCCTCAAAGGTGGTGAAACGCTTCGAAGTTGGCGTGGAAAAAGCTACGCTGAGGCCGAAATGGTTTGCCGCTCATTCATTGAGCGCAACACTCTGGAGGCCGGAATGAAAAACAGTCTTGAAAGAAACTTTTCGGCAGCACACCTCACCCCCACTTATTTCCTCACGCGCCGTCATGAAGATCTCAATGTATTTTTGAAGGCTGCATTGATGGGCGCTGAAAGCAAGAAACTTCATAGTCCTGAAAAAATTGGTCCCCTATGGAGACTGCTTCGAAAAAAGGGTACCGGATGGGGAACGCCCCTAGACTGGACGAACCCAGATAGAAATGTAGCACTATTCTTGGACACTGCATTCCAAATGGGTATAGCTCAGGCATTCTCATCCTTTGACAGGTTTCTAGATGAGTGCTCGGCAGAATTTGACCGATAAAATAGTTTTTTTGGCGCAGCGGATGACATCAATCTTCGCGACGATGACGCCGCTGCAACTCGCGGCGACAAGCTCTCTCATCTCTATGAGCGGATTTCTCTCGACACAACGAGTGTAGATTTCTTCATCCCATTTTTTCAATATTATCAAGAGCTAAGGAATTGCATCGTTCACCGCGCAGGCGTGGCTAGCCACGGATCGGTTGCCGCATATAAGCGCATTGTCGATAGCAGTGCGCTGACCCAGTGGTCCAGTCAAACCGGGCACATCGGACCAATCCAGCTTTCTGAGCCTGAATTTGATCGTTGCTTGAGCCTTCAGATCAACGATGTGCTTTTGGCATCAACAACGCTTGTCATTATCGCACGGGACATAAGCGTGCAGATTTGCAGTCGGGTATCGGTTGATGGACTGACCTATCTTGCATCACGATCAGTTATCCGTGACATCGAACAAGACCCAAGCGCTAAGTGGTTGAATAACAAAACGTTTGAAGGCGCAGTTGCTGCATTTCTGGGAGAGTTTAACAGGCTGGGAGCGGTTCGGTCCAAAGATGTGCTAGAAGTCATGAAGCGCGTTGATTGCTTCAGTCTCGGCAATAGAGCCTTCCTGTCCGCCAAAGCGTAAGTCACGCGTAACCTTGTTGAGCCTTTACTGTTTCGACGAGCATATCTTGTCGGATAAGGACTTGACTTGGATGTCCTATCGTCTCTTGCGTTCAATATTGCGAACACCTTCAAAATAGCTCTCTAGCTGCCCATAATGATCAAGAATTCTAAATGGATTGCCCCGTGCGGCATCGTCTGCATGTGATTCAGTAATCGAGCACCAAACGCACAAATCGCCGCCAGATGGGATTGGTTCTGAACAACTCTCGCATATGCCTAGAGCCTCAGTGACTTCCCCTTTCTCGAAGATGAAGACGCTTTCACCCGTTGATCGCATGTATGGTAGCGCCAGGCTTTTTCCGATGCTGAGTTGGTACCAGTCGATGTCATTTTCCTGGCACAACTCAATACTGATCGCTTTCTTGTCTTCAGGTATTTTGCTGCCAACGATCATCGCGGTCACACAATCAGTTGGTATGAACAGGATGTCATTTCCTGCGACGTCCTCCACGTATTGGTTTCTGTCAACCAATCTACATTCTTGCTCGTAGCTCCAGTCTTGATACTTCGAAAAGTAGGCTTCGGTGAGGACTTGTTGGCGCAGCCAAACTGCATGCCTAGGTTTCTTTGTTGCCGCCACTCGTTCCAAAGATGATGCAAGGCTTGGATTGGGTCCCGCCTTGTAGTCAACATCACAGATTTCGATTTCTTCAAAGGTTTCCTGCAAAGTGCTCGCGTCAAATTCGAGCACGAACCCAGAGTGGTTTTGCGCGTAGTGCGCCCACATAGGAGCGACATTCGGTGATTTGGAGAAGCACGTTGTTGGAAACTGTGGCAGTTCCTGAACGATATCTTGGTACGTGGCAAGGCTCTCCGTTGTCACATCCAAGTCTACGCCGAGGAACAGTTCGTAGGGGTCGTTGTAGTCCTTAGGAAGCGAGCATTTGACACCGCAATAGTCATCCCGTTGAAACACCAAGTCCATGACGTCACTGGAAAAATACTTATAGATTTTCAAAGTCTTAGGTCTCTCTTTCTTGTGCAATAGCTGATCAAGCTAACGACTTTGGCCTTCATTCAAAAGAGCAGGGTAATCGTCAGTTTGCGGCAGGTGGTTGATCTCGGAAGCTTCGATCTTCCGTTTCATTCTCATTATACCAAAGATTGTAGGCAAGTTCACTCAGTACGTCAGGGTCGTGTTGACCAAGCGTGCAAGGCGCGTCGCAGCGTTGGGCGTGTCGTCCTTTTGATAAACTGTTCGATCCGCGTCCGACGCGCATGCGGAGCGAACGGTGAGGCGGTAAGGCCTACGGCACCGTAAGCATTCAATACCAATCATGGAAAACCCTACGAATTTGCCTTTTTGAAGCGCCTAAATTGGTAGGCGAGGGACGCCGAAGCCAACTTGTGATCCACGCTCTTCCCATCAAGTTTTCTGTACGCCGTTCCCTTCAGTTCCGATGAAACCACAATAAGCCCAGATTTAGGGTTTATCGCGATCATGCCAGCGTCAAATAGTGAGTGAACATCTCGCCTTAGGATCAGACTGTTCTCGGGCACTTCAAAAGCGGGGTTGCCGGTGTGAGGAATGACGTGAGCCGCTTCCAACACCGTTGGCAGCGTGAAGCGTGTCACAACACAACGCCCACCATGGCGTAGCATCGCTGCTTCACGAAATTTCTGTTGTTCAGGCCTCGCCTTGACGGTTGTTGTTTTCCGTTCTTGTTCTGCCGCCAACACGGCATCGCGGTCTTCGGTAAGCGCACGTTCCAAAGGCGATAGGTGCTGAAGCTCAACGCTTGAAATCGCGTCGGATTTCCTCGAACCATAGCGCAGAATAAGTTCATCAATCTCGGCCTGCTCATCCGGTTTCATTGCCCAAGCTCTGGGGCTGCGATCCTCATTTATGCGGTCAAGAACCGTCGAATTCCAGCCAGTAGCACCAAGGCTGCGAAACCCAAACGGGCCCTTGAGCAGAGCCAGTTCAGCAAGCTGTATTTCAAGGACACCATCCTTTAGATGCGCGTCTTTTGCTTTTGCGATGCCAGTCAAGCCGAGCCCTGATCCAAATGCTTCGTCCTCGTGAGCCCAGAGGTAAAGGACATCGCCAGCAACGACTTGGGGACCGGGGGACTTATCGGTCCAAGAGCTTGCACGGGGGCTGTCCCAAGGCATGCTCAAGACCTGATCGTCCCAGTCTCGCGGATCAATCGGACGGGATACACCACCAGGGCCATGGAGTTCGCCGTTAAACTTCAGCAAAAAGGCATGTGAACCGGCGTCGCCAGCATCAACTTGCTTTCGAAACGATGATCGCCAAATCGCCCGGCCGCCTGGCAGATCGTCTGCAACCGCACGAAGTTCTTGAATCGAGCCCCAGTCATACTGAAAGACGTTCTCTTGTGCGTCGGCAATGTCGACCGCCCCTATCGCTTCCCGAATATAGTCGAGAGCATCATCATCTGGATATCGGTGTCCTTTGCGAACAAGTATTGTTGTCAAAGGCGGTAACCGCTTGTCGTGCATGTAATGCAGAACTGCGTACAGATTCTTGCCGAGCCCCCGACCCGTCGGATGCGGCCACCCTATCGCTTCGGCCAGTTCTTGGTAGGTCGTTCGTTTTTTTGCTATAGCTTTCCAAGCCAAGAAGCGTGCGATTTCAAGCTGAAGTGCGTTCATTGCAACTGGCTAAGTACGCGAATTCGGCACATTTTCGGGAGCCAAAAATACTCCGTCGTATTGTGCTTGCAGGTTCACCCAGTAGGCCGGGGTCGTGTTGAATACGCGAGCGAGGCGCAGCGCCGTATCAGGCGCGATCCCGGTCGTGCCCTTGATCAACCGCTCGATCCGCGTCCGAGGCACGCCCAGACGCCGCGCAAACGCGATGCCCCCCATATCCAGGGGATCAAGATAAAGCTCTTTCAGGACTTCACCGGGGTGCATTGGTTCTTTAAGCGCGCTCATCACCACACACTTCCTCAGGCCGCACTGGTTCGTGGCTCGGCGTTCACTTCATCCGCGTAGATGAATTGTTTGGCGTCCTCGCGCACTTCTAGCGTCGCCGCGTCAATCGCACCAACGGCAAGGCCTGCGTTCACCCGCCGCGCCGGTCTCCCCGCGCTCAGCCACTTCCCCGCTTTGTCCACTGCGAAGCGCCCTTTGCGCGCGCCAGCGCCTATGCCTGCCGCTGCGTCGATGATGGCGACTGCGACTTCCTCCATCCGGAACAGCCCGCCCTGACTTGCCGGTGGCATCTTGCGCTTTTGCAGCGACTGGCGTGTCACTTCCAACCGCTTAGCAACATCAGCCAAACTGACGAGGTCAGGCCGCACTTCTCGCAAGACCGAGCCCGCAGGCAATTGCTTTTGTATCGCACGCGCCGCATCTAGGATCGCATCCTCAGCGCGATCACTCGCCGCTTCCAATGCAATACCAAGCATGCCAGGCACGCCGGTCCCGACGATGGCATCCTCGAAACCAGCCTCGAAGACCACGTCCATCAGATCGAACGCTTCATGTTCACCCTCTGGAAGGGCGAAGATCAGTTCAAACTCGATTTCTGCCATATTATTCATCCTTTTGCGCGCCTTCGTTCGTGTTGTCGAATTTCGTGCAACCAAGCGCCCGACTTCTCAATTGCCGCGCAAAGCGGCCCGGATTCTGAGGCGTCGACCATACACCCATCTGACAAAACTCACCGCACCGGCAGTCAGGATCGTTGTTCGGGCATCGGATCAGGCCCCAGGCATGACCGCGCCCAGAACGCAGAGTGACCGTCCAGCCCAAGGCCTCCAGCTCACGCAGAACGGCTTCGATCTCCTTGGACTTGTGCGACTTTCTGGCCATTAGATAGTCTCACTTTCTTAAGTTGTCAATCGACAACTTTGCATCAGTATCGGCCACATAGCGCCGATCCGGCTTACTTGTGGGCAAAAAACAGTCCCATGGGTGACTTCTTGAGCTCAACTTGCGCATCTTTCAGATTACGGAAGCGTTCGGGTAGCTCTTTCAGCTTAGGAGCATCGACCACTTGATTGATTGCAAATGCCGCCGCTCCAAAAGCCGGTGTCCCAGTAGCAATTGCCGCAACCTCAATTGTTCCCGCAACGATCCAAGAGCCGAGGTCCTGTCCCGCAAACTTCATACCTTTTCCACGAAGTTCTCGGATGTTTTCTTGGTGCCTCTCAAAGGCGTCTTGCACGTTCTCAACAATCTGATCACTAGACCTGAAGAAAGAATCGGGCTTGGACGCCGCAATTTCACTGACACCTTGCGACAACATTTCACGGATTTCATCAAAAGCGCCCTGCTGGCGCATTTCTATGAGAGCGGCTGGCGGAATGTTGCCAAGCCATTGCATATCCGTTTCCCCAACGCGTTGCAGGCCTCTCACCATATGTAAGCTTGTCACATCATCTTCAGCCAATGCCGAATTATACTCCAACTTCCAGCTAAAATACTTCCACGACGTGGCCGCATCAATCAAAGGCGTGCCCATAAGGTAGCGACTTTTGAGTAATATGTCGGTCGACTGCATCATTCTGCCCATGCATTGGGAGGCGACCAAGCCACCGGCATTGGTGCCAGTCGGCAATAACCCATCACCGCTCTCAATTGAGCGACGAATTTGCTGTTCCAATGGCTCTGTCCAATCGGTGTCAAATAGTAACCGATCTCTATCCACTAGCTCTTTAACGACGCTTTCTGGCGTGTCTAAATCTGTTGCAAAATCAAACAGTTCTTCAACTGAACTGAAACCGCGGCCAAAGAGTTTCCCAGCATGGACGAGAGCATCCGTTTCCGCCAAACCCTTAAGGAAATCCACCTCTTCCTCGTCGACAGAAGACTTGAATGGCGTGACGATCACAATTGGATTCTCCAACCCGGCAAGAGCTAGGTCACGATATTGCATCAAGTTGATCGCGTGTTTTACCAGGTAGTAGACCTGCAGTTCTGGAGTCACGCGTTCAAAAATGTGGCGGGTGTGCCAAAACGGGTCTGACAGCACAATTGTATCAACATACAAACCGGTGCTGCTTGCAATATTGCGCTGGTAGGACGGAAACAGATCACCACCAAAAACCGCCTTCACTCCGGTCAAATCCTGCACGTGATAATGTGAGGGCTCGGTCAAAGCCGACCAGAACTCCTCTAGACCTTCCAAAAACTTGGGGATCTGCGGGCTTATGTCGGCAACAACGTGGGGTTGCCTAGACACCATTTCTGCAAAGACATGTGCATCGTACCCTTTGTCGCGAGCTTCGTTAACGAAGAACCCAAGATTGTCTTCAATGTACCTGAAATAAGAGTGAGCAATCTCCTCCAAAGAAACCGCGTCTTTCGCATCTTGGCGGTTTTTGACGACCGCAGCCATCATTGCCATTGTGCGAACGCGGCCATCGACGGTTGATAGATCGATCTTGCCGTCTGCTCCGTAGCGGACCGCTCCTATACTTTCCTCAAAATCCGCAGCGAGGTGCTCTGCAATGTGTATTTTACCTTCCTCAAATTGCGCACGGAGCACCTCTAACCGCCAACGTAGCTCTTCATCATAATCTTCCTGGGTCATGCTATTTCTCGCTCGAATTTTTGATGTTAATTAGATGCCTTCAAACCAGTTTGGCTTAATGCTCACCCTCTCAATCATCTCTGTCGCGACCCCAAGCCTATTTTCCTTCAGCAACTCACACAGCCGGTCACCGTCGATGAGATCAATCGCAATAGCGCCGTCGCGCGTGGCTTCGTCTGACGCTTGGCTGGTAAAATGCCCAGTGGTGATGAACAGCCCTTTGTCTGCGCGGCCCTGCAACGCCCCCCGGAAGTCACGGATTTCCTTGGAGCCAACGCTGCCTTTCCAACGCTTGCACTGAAAGTAGACCTGGAACGACACAAGATTGACGCGCAGCACCCCAACACCATCGATCCCGCCGTCGCCTGACTTGCCTCGAACCTCAACTTTGGTGAAACCCGCCTCACGAAGAAGACGCTGCGCTAGCCGTTCAAACCCGTCCGGCGTCATCTTGCCCAGCACGGCCAGAAGCGCCGACTTCCAATCTTCCTCATCAGCCGGGCCGTCTTCGGCCAAGACCTCAATCTCTTCGCCCCTGTCAGCATCAGACTTCTTGGCGGCCAACCGTTTCAGGCGGGCGCGCTCGCGTTCTTCCTGCGTCACCTGATCATAGATCGCTTGCGTCGCACTCAACTCGGAAATCGCGGAGCCTGTCTCGGTCAAGGCCCAGACCCCGCGCTTGGAGTTGTTAAGCGCATCACCGCGTTTCAGATAGGTCCGTGCCCAGGCGAGGTAGTAGTTCACCCGCGTCCGATTTTCATCGCGAGGCATGGTGAAAGCCTGTTCGGCCTCTGTCACACCTTCCAGCTCGATAACCTTCTCATCAAGCTCCTGGATCGTTGCGGACCCGCCGAGGTCTTTTAGTGCCTCGACCGTGACAAGCATCATTCCCGGAAGGTCTGGGAGCGTTTCCGCATCAATCTCAAATCGTCTCATCAAAATCCCCATTCAAAACCGCGACACACCTGGGATCGATGAGAATAGCAAGACCGCGTCCATACTATCGCCCCAGAAAAACTCCCCGCCCAGGCTTTCCAGCTTGCCGGATTTATCCTTGAACAACTGCTCTGCCGCTTCAGCCGCTTTCCGATCCGCGAACGGGGCTTGCAGCTCGATCCGCCACCGCCCCATTGCAACGGGCGGAATGCCTGCATTTAGCTGATCCGACCGCGACGGCGGATCGTTGGAGACACCGATCTTCAATGCGACAGACTTACTGCCAAAAGCCTTGGCGCGCCCCAGCAGTGCAGCTCCGTCACCGTCGAACTTGGCCAGGTACAAGAACGTTTCGCCATCGGTATAGGTGGACGTCCGTTTGCCGCTAGACCCCGGAAACGCCTTTGATGGAAAGAACTCTTCCCTTAAGGGGGTGTCGGTCAGACCGCTATCCCCGACCGGTTCCGCGCCGAATACGTTGACCTCGGTCACCCTGATCTTCAGCGCTGTATCGATCTCGGCTGGCGTCAGAGCGCGCCCCCAGACGCCGATGCCTTGGCCCGCGTCCTTGTCGTAAGTGTCGGGCGCGATGCGCTCGATCGACATCTTGTCGAGCGCCCGCCATGCGCGGCGGACTGGAAGGCCATAGGTCCACTTTTCACCGTTGCCTCTTTCTCGTTTGGCTTCAAGCGAAGCTTCAGACGCCTTTTCATAGTCGCGTATAGGGCGTGCCTCGATCTCGACAAACCCGAGGATGTGAGAGCGCATAGATTTCTTGGTGTTGCCTGAAGCAGCTCCATAGATCATCATCAGGTCGCCGTCGTTCAGTTCACGCAGGGCGCGTGCCTGACCGCTCTCATTCGTCCAGCCGACATAGCCGTCCAGTTCCGGGTCGAAGCCGTAGAAGGCGCGTATCCACATGTTGCGCCCATTGGGTAGCCCCGCGCTCATGTCACACCACGCTTTCCAGAAGGGCGATTTCGTCGGGGGTGAGGTCGAAGAGGTCGTAGACGATGCCGTCGATCTTGGCTTCGGCCTGGGCGATTTCGGCAGTGAGGCGGGCGATTTCGGCGCGGTCGCGGGTTATCCAGTCTTCCCAGTCGGAGCGTTCGGAAAGCGGGATATCGGCCTTGAAGGCTTTCTTCACCTCGGCGCGGAAGGCGGCGAAGTCTGGCAGTGTCCACCATTCCTTGAGCTTGGTGTTGAGCTTTGATTCCCGTTCTGGCGGGCAGAGATCGGGGATGCGGCGGGTGAGAGCGGTTTGGAGCTTCAATCTGCCACTTGCCGCAGCATGCGCCGCGCGCGACAAGTCGGCCAACGCGTTTTCAACATCCTTAGGCATTTCTGGAACCGGCATTTCCTTCAGGTGCGAGGAGAAAAAGCGAACGTAACCTCCTCTAATTTGAGCGCTCACGTTTAGGTAAAAGAACCAAAATACACGCGAGTTGAGGTAGGCAGCCAAAGAATGCTCACCGGTGGGCAGAAAGTAGCCCGTGTTTGCAAAGTACTTTGCTTCTGTATCAACGTGGAACGGTGTGGAACTGTCGATGTCGCTGTATGCGATTTTAGGCTCTTCGAACCGATCATAGTAATCGCAAGCTCGTAGTTCCCACCAAAAATCCCCTTGGTCCGAGCGCTTTCGTGCGCGCTCTTCGAAGTCTTCAAGCCAACCCGCAATTGCAGGGTACGCTCCGCTGAAAAACTGCCAAGCTTCATCTTCGTCCACTGGATCGAAGTTTGACTTTGTCCAACCCTTAGGAATTACAATTGCCCATAGGCCACGTGACTCGGCGCGCCAACGTTTGAGGTCTTTTCCTTCCAAGAACGGCTTCAACAAATCCGAAGAGTTTGGATCTTCGGAACAAATCTGCTCTTTCTTAGCAGCGTCGACAATAAACGCGGCGTTTAGACCGGTCTTGATGCCATACAGCGGCGCGCCATAGACTTCTTTCAAGGTTTTGCGCCCGGTTCTGATCTTATCCCGCAAAGCGCGCAGCGCGGGGTTTTCTAACTCCCACGATCCGGTACCAAGAGCAGATTGCGGATATGGCCCTTGAGCCGCTTCCCAGCTTGCAAGAAAGTTCGTTTCCGGCAGCGCATCAACTTTCCAGAACTTTAGTTCGTGCCCTTGCGAAACGGGATCGTTTTTGAGGACGAGAATTGCTGGATAGGTCGTTACGCCTTCAAAGACAGGGAGATCACCAAAGTCGATCACATTTTCAAGTATCGCATGGGACAAAAGATATTCTCTGAGCGGCCTGCCGGAGGAAGATTTAAAGAATGTATTTGATGAGATGTAGCCAAGCCGACCCCCCGGTTTCAGCAGTCTCAAACCGCGTTCGTAAAAGTAGCAAAGCAAGTCAGCCACACCGTCATAGCTTTCGAAGCGCCTCTGCAGATAGGGTTTCAGATTGGCAATCAGCTCCTGCCTAACATAAGGCGGATTGCCCAGCACCACGTCGAAGCCGCCCTCGGCAAAGACCTCCGGGAACGCCGTTTCCCACGTGAAGGCGTGATCGAGATAGGCGAAGTTGCTGTCCTCGATCAGGCTGTCACCGACGCGGATACTGCCCGAAAGGCTGTCCAGCACCTTGCCGCGCCGCGCGGTCTTGATCCAAAGCGACAGCTTGGTGATCTCAACGCTTTCCGCGTTCACATCGACGCCGAAGAGGTTGTTCGACAGGATTTCACTGTCCGGATCGAGAAGGTCCTGGATATGCTGATCCTTACCTTCCAGTTCGGCGATCTTGTCATTCACGCGGGACAGTTCGGCCTTTAGGAAGTCGAAGGCCATGATGAGGAACACGCCCGAGCCGCAAGCAGGATCGACGATGCGCAGCGTCTTGATGCGGTCGCGATAGGCTTGCCAGGCCTCCAGCTCAGCCGATTTCCTGCGCCACGGAATTGCGGCATAGTCCGAGACGTCCGCGCCCTTCTTGGCGTGATCGCGCAGGATGGTTTCGAAGGCTTCCTTGAGGTGCGCGCCAAGGGTTTCGACCACGATGAACCGCGCGATGTAGTCGGGCGTGTAGACCACCCCGTCTCGCTTGCGCCGCCCACTGGTGCCGCTGGTCTTTTCTGGCTCTTCCTCTTCGCCACGCGCGATGGCTTGCAGGCCTTCCACATCCGCGATGGATTGTTCGAAGATGTGGCCGAGCACGGTGACAGAGACTTCGGACGCGAAGTCATACTCGCCCAGGGTTTTGAAGCCTTCGCAAACTGCGTCAGGAATATCGAGGCCATTGATGGCCTCATCCGTGCGGAACAGTCCGCCGTTGTAGCGGGGTATTTTCAGCTCTTCGCTGCCCGCGTCGATGGCCCGGAACAAGCCTTTGAAGTTTTCCCACACAGGGCGCGGATTATAGGGATCGCGCGCCGTGAAGGCGTTGGCGAGCGTGTTGTCTGGTAGGAGGCCAGTGTCTTCGGCAAAGGCGATGAACAGCACACGGTCGAGGATCTTCTGCGCCTGGGCAATCGCGTCGAGCGCGTCGATGGAAGCATCAGCCTCTTGCACCGCGTGAAGCAGCTTCAGCCGGAGGTCTTTGTAGTCCTGATAGAGCTTGTCCGTGATGTCCTTGTCTTCACGGCGGCTTTCCTTGAGCAGATCAAGCGTACGGCCAGACAGCAGGTTTTCCGCTGAGAGGAGAAGGATGAAGCGGGCGTATTCGTCCGGATCGGTCAGCTTATCGAGGCGGAAGACCTCGTAAGCCGAGGTGCCTTCGCCAAACCCGTAGAACCGCAGCTCGATGTAGTTGGACACCAGAACCCATTTCACGCCGCGGGCGTTCATGGCGTATTCCCACGCCTGTTGAACTGGGCTCTTGTTCCGGCCAGGCATGATCGCATCGAGGTCGCGGGTGTCCGCACCCTTCAGTTCAAACGGTGCAAGGATTTCAGGCTTTGGGCCACCGAAGCGCCCAAGGGCGAGATCAACGCTGCCTCGCAGGATCGTTTGTTCCGTTGCAACAGTGTAGTCCGCGCCGCCAGCGGGACCGTGATAGCCGAGAACACCTTCAACGATCTTTGCGGTGAATTGCCCATGCAGGGCGGTTTCCTTCAGCGAGTAGATGCGTCCGTCGCGGATCATGTCCGCCCAAGCTGTCAGCGCATCTTGGTGATCCGCCGGAAGCGTTGTGGGCTTAGCATTCCGCGCAATGGTCTTTTTGTTAAAAAGGTTCATTCGTTAATTTGCTGCTCATGAAATTGATTGGAGGTAGCGTTGTGAGCGCCATTGAAGCAATGCAACGGGGCCAGAAAATATAGCCAGGCCAATGAAGGATACCATGGCAAGCCCTGCCATCAGGCCCTCTATAGTTGAGTGAACGTTTCCGCTTGAAGCATCGAAAGGAAGAAAGTTTAGCCGAGCAAAAACGACCAGATAGAAAATGGCCGCAACGCTGGCGCTTGCATACAAAATGTCCGCAAACTTGAAGAGAAAGCGATGCGAGGCCTCGACAGTCGCAAGTTGTGCGCTGCGCCACTTTTCGGTTGGTGGTGTCAAAGTTCTACTCCCTCAATAGCTCGATCCAGGTATGGACGTCGTCCATGGCGATCTCTTTCCCTTCTAGGAAAGAGCGATACCAGCGCGCCGCGATTGCGCCGCGCTTTTCACTTTTCAGTTTGATCCCGTTTTCTGACAGGTACTTGTCCAGCGCGACTTCGAATTCTTCCAGCTTGTCGAGGTCGTGCTTGAGGCGGACAGCCTCCACACCAAGCAAAATCCAACTCAAGTCCACATCGAACTGGCGGTGCAGCTTGATCAGAGCTTCAACTGGGATAGCTCGCTTACCCAACTCATAGCTCTGATATGCCCGCAAAGACATTCCGAGCGCTTCGGCCATTTTTGCCTGCGACAAAGCCTGTTCGTTTCGGGCAATCGCGATGCGCGCGCCGAGCGCAGTTAGGTAGTCTTCCGCACGTTCTGCCATTTTCACAGCAATCCACTTGTGTTTACGCTCATATGGATGCTATACGCACAAATGAACGTCTTTGATTGTGTTTCGCTATCGGAGCACGGCTGGTTCGCGCAATCAACCCGATTCACGCTATCTTCTGAAAAGGAGGGAGTTTTGGCGCACGAGAAGTTACTATCACCAAAAGAGCTTAGTTCCATTGTTGGCCTAAGCGTTGCGCAAGTACGCGCGTTGATGAACAGCGGTAAGCTCGAATTTGTGGAGATATCCCCGAAGACCAAGCTGTTGACGATGAGCGGCTGGGACCGGTTCCAGAAGAACGCGACCAAGGTCAAAGGGGCCGAGGGTTCGGTGGCGAATTGACGGGGGTGTCTGGTTATGGCGACGACCAATCTCAATATCAGCGTGATCGACAAGCGCATGCTGAAGCAGTCTGAGGCCGCAAGTTATGCCGGGTTGCCGGTGAAGCATTTCAAGGCGGCTTGTCCTGTGCGCCCGGTGGAGTTGAAACAGGGCACGTTGCTTTGGGATCGGCGTGACCTCGATCTCTGGATCGATGATGTGAAATCCGGGGCCGTTATGGACACGCGCGACACAATTCTGGACCGCCTTTGATGACACAGGTGCGGGTCAAGGGGTTCAAGATTTTCAAGGACCGGCACGGAAAGCAGCGATGCTATCACCGCGAGACCGGACACAAGCTTGACCTTGCCCGCGCGCCTATCGGTTCTGCCGAGTTCTTTGCCGAGTGTGAGACGATCCGCGCCATCGCTGAGGCTCAGCGGGCGAAAGCCCCGAAAGCCGGAACGCTTGGCGGACTGATCCAGTCCTACTTTGAGACTGAGCACTATCAGAACCTGGCGGAGGCGACCCGGCGCGACTATCGCAAGTGCGCGGACTTCCTTGAGCCGATCCGCGACACTCCGATCCATGTGATCGACACGCCTTTGATTGCGGGCATCCACGATAAGGCCGCGAAGAAGATTGGCTGGCGGCGGGCGAACATGGTGCGGACGCTTCTGAGCGAGGTGTTTCGCTACAATATCCCGAAGGGTCTGATCTCCGCCAACTTCGCGAAGGACGTCATTCCGAAGCGCCGCCCGCGCGACCGCGTCTATGCCAACCGGCCCTGGACTATCGAAGAACGCGATACGGTCCTAGGCAAAGCCAGGCCTCATGTCCGCGTGGCCCTCGCCTTGATGATGAACACGGGCCTCGATCCGTCCGACGCACTGCGATTGCGCAAGGACCAGGTCGATGACGGCACGATTTGGGGCGTGCGCGGCAAGACCGGGGAAGAGGTCGCAATTCCGATCAGCCCCACGCTCCAAGCCGCTCTTGACCGCATGCCAGACCACGGGGCCGAAACCGTGCTTTCCAATTCGCGCGGTGAGGCTTGGACTTACAACGGCTTTTCAACCGTCTGGCACCGTTTCAAATCCGCCCTTGAGAATGAAGGCCTTATCGAAAAAGGATTGACCCTCAAGGGCTTGCGGCACACGGTTGCCACGACTTTGCGCGAGGCGGGCCTCGATGAACGCCGCATCGCGGACCTTCTGGGGCAGAAAACTCCGTCCATGGCGCGGCACTATTCGCGGTCAGCGAACCTTGCCGACAAGAACCGCGAGACCATGGCCACACTGGAAGAAGAGAACCGAAGGCGGGCCAAAAGTGTCAAACCTTCGCAGAAAAGCGTCAAACCTGACCGAAACGAGGATCAGTCATGAGCAAAAAATACAAATATATCAGGATGTTAAATGGTGCCCGGGGGCGGAATCGAACCACCGACACGAGGATTTTCAATCCACTGCTCTACCCCTGAGCTACCCGGGCACGGGTTCAGGGGCTTCAGGAAAGCCCCTCGGGTGGGCGCGTTCTAGGGCGTTCGCGCGGCACTGTCCATAGGGTCTGGAGGGTTTTTCTAACCCTTTGCGTTTAGTGTATTTTGGGGGTCGCCTGTGCGACCTCGGACAAAGCGCGTTCCATGTCCTCTGGGTCGGTGGAAGGAACCGCGTAGGATTCGTTCAGCCAGCGGCCCAAGTCCACGTCTGCACAGCGTTTGGAGCAGAAGGGGCGGAAGGTTTTGTTGGTCTCTTTTTCGCAAATCGGGCAAGGCAAGTGGCTGTCTCCGGCTATGGATGCGGGCCCCATTGTGCGCGAGCGGAGGGGCGCCTGCAAGGCGTGGATCACGTTGATTCCCTTGCATTGTATGGTCCTACGTCGCTAGGTCTGGGGAAACATTTTGAGGGCGAATATCATGCGGATGACACGGCGGACATTTGGTGCGGGCAGCGCTTGTGTGGCTTTGAGCGGCTGTGTCGGCGGGATTGGCGGCGGGGGTCGTGTGGGCATCGGCTCGGCCGGGGATGGCGGGCCTTCGACCGATCCCGACTTCATGCCGCAGCCCAATGCCTCCTACAGTGAGTGGCTCACCGGGTTTCGGGGCCGCGCAAGGGCGGCGGGGATTTCGGACGATACGCTGACGCGCGGGCTGCGCAACGCGGGCTACCTTCCCGGCGTAGTGGAGCGGGACCGCAACCAGACAGAGTTCCGGCGGACCACGGAAGATTACCTCGCCCTGGTGGCTGGTGACGACGATGTCAGCCTTGGGCGGTCGCGTTTTGCCACCCATCGCAGCGTCCTGAACGAGGTGGAGGCGCGCTACGGTGTGCCCGCCGAAATCTGCTGTGCCGTCTGGGGCGTAGAGAGCCGATATGGCACCCGTTTGGGCGATATTCCGGTGATCTCGGCGGTGTCTACGCTGGCATGGGAAGGCCGGCGCGGGCGCTTCTTTGAGGCGCAGACAATCGCCGCCCTGCGCATCATCCAGAACGGCGACACGACGCCCGATCGCCTGCTGGGGTCATGGGCTGGTGCGATGGGACATACGCAATTTATTCCAACCACTTACGAGGAACATGCCGTCGATTTTCGGGGCGATGGTCGCCGCGATATCTGGAGCAGTGATCCGACCGATTCCTTCGCCTCTACCGCGAGCTATTTCAGCCGCTCGGGGTGGCGCACCGGAGAGCCGTGGGGGATGGAAGTGCAGTTGCCCAGTGGGTTCAGCGCGACGACGGGTCGCGACACCCGCCGGTCGGTCGCCAGTTGGCGCGATGCGGGCGTAAGGCGTGCCGGCGGCGGCGCCCTGCCCGACCACGGATCAGCCGCGATATATGCCCCCGGCGGGGCCGGTGCGCCTGCGTGGATTCTGTTCCACAACTTCAACGTGATCCTGCGCTACAACAACTCTACCAACTACGGGATCGGGGTTGGATATCTGTCTGATCGCATCGCCGGAGGTGGGCCTTTACGGCAGGAATTCGGTGCCGACGCGAGCGGGTTGACCCAATCCCAACGCCGCCAATTGCAGGAGGCCTTGAACCGCGCCGGATACGACGCGGGCACGCCAGACGGGGTGATCGGATCGGGCACGGAAGCGGCGATTGAGGCCTATCAGGCGGCCAATGGGCTGCCGGTGACGGGCGAGCCATCGGCGGCGCTGTTGCGGCGGTTGCGGTAGCCTAAACGCCCTGTGACATCGGTACACCGGGGCGTACACATCGCGTACATACGCGGTTTTTGCACAGAGGTGGGGCGATATGGCCGCCTCTGTGCGGTTACTGTGCAGCTACTGTTGCGGTGTGCTACGCGGGCCAGACCTGCGCCAAGGGCGCGCGGTCGCGCTTGCGGGTCAGCTCTAGCATCCCCAGCGGAGTCCAGCCTGCCACGACCACATCGCCGCCCCCCAAACGGAACGCCTTTTTCACGGCATCTTCCACCTGCTTGCGGTCGCGTTTGGGCATCGGCGCGAGGTCGAGGGTGATCTGCCCCCCCAACCCCTTGATCCGCGTCAGGCGCGGCAAGTCCCGAACCAGCGCGAGGTTGGCCTTCAACCCAGCCGCGAGAGAGTGATCGGCGCCGGTGTTCACATCCACCGCGACGAGGGCGCGGGTGGCCTCCACATAGGCATAGGCGCCGCCGGAGAGCGGCTGACGCGCGGCCAGCGCCGCATCGACGGCTTCCAGGACGCCGTTGTCGGCAAACCCGCCTTCGATCACCTCGTCAGGCGCGTCCCATTCGCGCCACGCGCGGGTGTGGGCGTCGTCGGCATCGAGCAGCCATTCCGGCTCTCCCAATTGCTCGGACACGACCATCGTCGCGGTTTTGCACATGGCGTAGATGTCTTCCTGGATTTCATCGGCGAGGACGCCTTCGGCGGAGGAGCGGATGATGAGCCCGTAGCCGTCCGACGCGGCGCGGCTTTCGTGGGCGATTTCCAGCAAGCGGTCGCGCTCGTCCTCGTCGCGAATGGCACGGCTAACGTTGAGGCCGGGTTTACGGGGCGTCACGATGGCATATCGGGATTTGAAGATCAGATCAGGCGTCACCGGGGCCGCTTTGCCCGGTTCTGCCACGCCCGAGACCTGCACAAGAAACACATCGCCCGGTGCAATATCCTTCGCGCGGCGCATGTAACCTTTGTCGCCATTGCCCAGATGCAGGGTAATCCCCCCCTGCCCTTTCAACGGCCGGTCAGCTTTCGCCCGAGAGATCGCGCCAACACCCGGCGCTGCCCCTTCAGGCGGGTCGATGAAGATATCATGCAGCTTCCCGTCCACCATCAGCGCGGCGGCGCGGCGGCCTGCGACTTCATCTAGAAGAACGACTGTGCCTTTCATGTCTTACCTCCGGTAAGATTGGTTTCTTTCGCACCTTCGGTGCTGAATGTGGGGCGCGCACCTTCGGTGCTGCTCATTCCAGGCGCACCTTCGGTGCTGCTCATTCCAGGCGCACCTTCGGTGCTGCTCATTCCGGGCGCACCTTCGGTGCTGCTCATTCCGGGCGCACCTTCGGTGCGACTCACGACTTCCACACCTCTATGCCCGCCGCCTGAAGCAGCTGCGCGGTTTCCACCATCGGCAGGCCGACAATGGCCGAGTGGCTGCCCGATATCCAAGGGAAGAATGCGCCTGCGGGGCCGTGGATGGCGTAGCCGCCCGCCTTGCCCTGCCAATCACCGGTGGCGATGTAGCCATCCAGTTCAATCTTGCTGAGGCGCTTCATCTTCACACGGCTCTCAACAATGCGGGTGGATAGGCCCTTGTCGGATAGCACCGCGATGCCGGTCAGAACCCGGTGGCGGCGTCCGCCCAGAAGAGTCAGGAATTCACGGGCCTGAGCCTCATCCTTTGGCTTTCCAAGGATGCGACGGCCTACGGCCACGGTGGTATCAGCGCAGAGCACCACATCGCCCGCATCGGACGACACGGCAGCGGCTTTGCCGCGAATGATCCGGTCCACGTAGGCACGGGGCAGTTCGTCTTTCAGGGGATCTTCGTCGATATCGGGGGGGCGGATGTCATCGGGCGTGAGCCCGAGAACCGCCAGAATTTCCACACGGCGCGGGCTGCCAGAGCCGAGGATAAGCTTCATTGGATGCCCGATCTATTTCGCAAGAGCGATACGGGCGGCGGCATTATAGTCACGCTGCATCCGCTCCATCCGGCGCATGTCTTTGCCTTCGGGGATCACCAGTTCGGACTTGTCGCCTTTGAACTTGGTGTGACGCCATTTGAAGGCATCCACATCATCGGCCAGCTTAGCCCATTTCACCACATCGCTATCATCGGTCAGAAGATGACGTTGCGCTTTGCGCAGGGGTTTGGGGTTGAGGTAGTCAAACGCCCAATCGCTATCGCGGATGAACAGGATCTTTTCCTCTCCATCCAGCGGCGGGGTGATATCCACCAAAGCGCCATCGCGTTCAATCACGGCGTGGCGCTGCGCCTCCAGCCAATAGCCGGTGAGTTCCCACACCAGCCAGCCAAACACGGGCGTGGCCCCTGAAAGGATCACATTGTAGAAAGGTTGGTCTTCAATCGCGCCGTCGGAGGGCGCGACCGTGACATATTCCGCAACGCCATCGCCAAGGGTCGCGGCATAGGCCGTGACCGCATCGGACATGTCGGGCGTGGTGATCGTGCGCTCAGACACGGGAGATCACTTGAAGCGGTAGTTGATCCGGCCTTTGGACAGATCGTAGGGGGTCATTTCAACCTGGACTTTGTCGCCTGCCAGAACCCGGATACGGTTCTTCCGCATCTTGCCTGCCGTGTGCGCGATAATGGTATGGCCGTTTTCGAGCTCGACCAGGAATGTCGCGTTGGGCAAGAGTTCCTTAACGACACCAGGAAATTCGAGCATCTCTTCCTTAGCCATGGGTACTCCATTGATTGCGCCCCGACGGTGGGGCTGATTTCGGCTAAATGCGCCTAAACCCCAAAGGTTTCAAGGCAAATCGCGCAGCTTTCGGCTTTGGTCGGCGCGAGCGTGGCTCTCGGGCCAATGGGCGTGGTTGAAGACGGAGCCCTGGGCACGCACGCGGGCGATGGCGGCGGGGTCGATCTCGGCGTAGGTCCAGCCGGCTGTGTTCAGCGTGCCTTCGGCGATGATACCTGTGGGCGGAAAGCCAAGGTCGGGCGGGCCGTAAACGCTTGCGATGCCTACGTTTTCATCGGTTGCGGGGGACCATTTGGCATCGCCCACCGTGGGCGATTGGACGGTCACGCATTGCCCTTCCAGCGCCCGCGCCATGGCCCCGATGCGCACCCGGGAATAGCCTGCGAGACTATCGGTACAGGAGGGGCAAAGGATGATCTCGGCCCCTTGTTCGATCAACTCACGCCCCAGAAGGGGGAATTCTGCATCATAGCAGATCAGCGTGCCGATTTTGCCAAGGGCGGTGTCGATGGCTTCCAGCGGCTCTCCGGGAACAACGTCCCACTTCTCACGCTCGAACCGGGTCATCACTTGTTTGTCTTGATCCCCCAGAAACCCATCGGGCCCAAAGAGAGAGGCGCGGTTCACCGGACGCTCGGCCCCCTCCTCGAACACCGGTCCGGAGGCGGCGAGGATATGGACACCGTAGCCTTCCGCGAGCGAGGCCATCAGTGCGTCTGCCTCTTCCGTATAGGCGTGGGCGGCGTGGAGGCTGGCTTCAAGATCCGCCGCCGCGTCAGGCCCCGACAGGGCGGCCAATTCCATCCGGCCATATTCCGGGAACACCAGTAAATCCGCGCCTTCGCGGGTTGCTTCACGCACCCAGTTGATCTGCTTCTCGGCGTAGGCGGTGAAATCCGGCAGCAGGTCCAGCGAATAGGCGGCGGTGGCGATTTTCATAAGCGTTTCATCCAGAATTGCAGGGACTTGGGTGTTTCATCTGTATCGCCAACGTCGGTCCAGTGGAACTGTGCCGTGACACCGGGCAGCGGCGCGTAGCCTCGGGCTTTCCAGAACGGATCGAGGGGGCTGTACCCGACTGGGCGCGCGGGATGATCGGCGGGGCGGATCACGGCGCAGAAGGCGGAGTGGGCGTGGCCAAGGGCGCGGGCGTGAGCCTCGCGCAAATCAAAGAAGCGGTGGCCGATGCCCTGCCCGCGATAGGCGGGCAACAGCACGCTTTCGGCGCAGTAGAATATCGTTTCAACGTCCGGCACGGGACCGGAGAGTTGCGCAGCATCGGCATGGGCCACAAGGGGCATCCCCGTGGCCGCGCCGATGATGCGCGCACCATCCATGGCCGCCATAAGGATTGCGCCGGGGGTGTCTTGATAGGAGCGCAGGTAATGGGCCTCGTAAGCCTCATCCCCCTGATACAAATAGGGAAAGGCGCGAAAGACCTCGATCCGCAGGCGCGCGAGGTCGGGCAGTGCAGCGGTCAGCGCCGCACCGGTAAGGGCCACGACCCGCAGGCTCATGGGCTGACTTGCGCCATCCAGTCGGCGAGGTTGTAGTAGGTCACGATGCGGGTGATTTTCCCGTCTGCCACGCTGAAGAACCCGCCTGCCGGAAGGCGGTAGGTTTGCCCCTGCGCCGCGGGCAGGCCTTCGTCGGTTTGCAGGTAGGTGCCGTTGACGGTGAATTCGGCCGCCGCACGAGCACCATCGGGGGTGGCCATAACCACGATATCGGTCAGGTTTTCACGGTAGCAGCGGGTCATATGGGCGCAAAAGGCGGCGAAAGCTTCGGTCCCGATGCGCACCGCGCCCTCGTTCACGTGGTGGGCCACATCGGGGGCAAGGCAGGCGATCATGGCGTCAGTGTCGGCGGCATTAAACGCGGCGTAATAGCGGGTGATGAGATCTGTGGTGTTCATGGCCCCTGAATAGGCGCAGAGGCCGGGGCGGGCAATGGCGGGTCAGTCGGATTTGGGGTCCTTCATATGGACCACACGCTGCGGATAGGGAATTTCGATATTGGCATCACGCAAGGCGTTCCAGACCACAAAGAGCACGTCAGAGGTGTATTTCTTATCCCCGTCGTCGATCCCGTTCACCCAAAATTCGACCGCGAAATCAACGCCATTGTCGCCAAACCCGCGCAGTTCACAATCGGGGGGATAGGGGGTGTCCAGCACATCGGGGTGAGCGGCGACGGCTTTCCCGACGATGTCGGGGATCAGGTTGATATCGGTGTCATAGCTGACAGAGAACGCCGCCTCGTAACGGTTGGCCGAGCCGCTGTCGGAGTAGTTGACGACGCGGGTGGTGATGAAATCCTCGTTCGGGACAACGATCCAGCGGCCATCGAAGGTTTCCAAAATCATCGCTCGGGCCGTGGTCTTGATGATCGTGCCCGCCTCGCCGCCATCAAGCACCACGTAGTCCCCAACGGTGGCCTGACCTTCCAGCAACAAGATCACGCCGGAAATGAAGTTGGCGGCGATCTTTTGCAGGCCAAAGCCAAGCCCCACACCCACGGCGCCGCCCAAAACCGCAAGGGAGGTCAGCGAAATGCCCATGATGTTCATCAACACGAGGAAAGCCGCGCCGAAAATCGCGATTTCGGCGGCCTTGGCGGCCAGTTGCCTTGTGGCAGGCCGCAGGTCTTCCTGCGCACTGATATAGGTGGTGGATTGGTCGTTGGACCAGCGCCCGAGCCAGAAGACAACGGCCCCCAGAACGACCAGTTGCACCAGCCACAGTAGGTCGAACGACAGGTTGCCCAAGGGCACGACCGTGGCCTGCATCTGCGCGGTCACGACGCCTAGAAGCCCCAGTGCATAGAGGGCGGCGGCCGGGATCAGCACGTATTTCCCCAGAAGCCTGAGGAACGGGTCTTTCACAATATCGCGCACCACGGCGCGGGCGGCGAGGAACAGGAACACCCGTTTGCCGAAGGCGATCACCTCGCCCGCCTCAAAAATCGAGCGGACAATCTGCTCGGCCATGGCGGTGAAGGCATAGGCCAGAACCGGCAGCAAAAGCGGCAGGAATTGCAGGACGAAACGGCGGGTGGTGGAAAGGATCGAGTCGCTTTCCACCGGGGGCGACAGCAGGCGGATCAGGATCGGTTGCAAGCGGCGATTGACCACCCAAGCCAGCAGAAACGCGGCCAGAAGCAAGCCGAATTGCGACCAAGCGGCGGGGCTAAGCAGCCAGCCCATCGCGGTCGCCCAAACGGGGGCCAGCAGATCAAGAACGGGTTGCAGAAACTCAGGCATATTATTCATGGGCGCGAAGCTACTGTGCGCGGCGGGCAGAGGGAAGGTCTGCCGTGCCCAAGGGGGCGTAATCGGTTAGGCGAAGGGCGTTTCATCGAACAGGGAGGGGCCAAGTTTATCCTTGGGCAGCAAGGGGAAGTGATCCTCGGTGCCAAGCGCCGAGAGCATTCGGTCACAGCGAAACGTGCGGGGGCTTTGGCGCAATTTGTCAAAGGCCACCACGTACCAGATCGGGTATTTGAGCAGGAGGTAATGAGGCTCGATCAACCGGTCCGAGATTTCGCCGTCTTCGCGCTGATAGCGGATTTCCAGCAGCTTTTGATCGATGAAGGCCTGATGCAGCGATTGCACCACCCGTTTGGGGGGCGCAGTGGCCCCGGCCTGAACGAAGGTGGAGGAGGTGACGCCGATCACGATGCGGGATTTCAGGCGGTCCACCTTGGCGCGTTTCTCGGGCGAGAACGACGCCTCTAGCTGCCGCCGCACAGAGCCGAGGCTAGCCAGAAAGAGGGGCGAGTCCATCTGTTCGGCCACGGCGATGCTGATGAGCAAATCCACCGCTTCGGCGTAGGAAAGGTTTACCCGGCCCACGCCCCAGTTCCGATCCAGACGGACACCGCCGCCGCGCCCCCGGTCGGCGTCGATCTGCAAGCCCTGGTCGCGCATCAACGCAAGATCCCGCGCGATGGTCCGTGCGGAAACGCCGTGTAGGCGGGCAAGATCGGCGACGGTGCAATGGCTGTCTTGCTTCAGCTGCACCGCCAATTGGTCCAGCCGCCTGATCCTGTCTGAAGTATTGGCGCGGGTCATGGAACAAATAGGACATAAAATGTCATGTTTAACAATAGACCGACGGCAGAGCCGGTTCGGGGCCTAGCCCCCTACCCCACTCACCACCCAAAAGTTGGAGAATGAACCCATGAAGATGAACTACACCGTTGTCGGCACCAACGACCAAAAGGCTGCCGTTGCCTTCTACACCGCGCTGTTCGCTAAGGCGGGGGTGCAGGTTATGTCACCATCGGAGCGGATGACCTATTTTATGGGCGCGGATTTCGCCTTTGCGGTGGCAGAGCCCTTTGACGGCGCGCCCGCCACTGTGGGCAATGGCACCATGGTGGGTTTCGCCGTGGGCGACGCCGCAGAGGTCACACGGTTGCACGCCTTGGCGCTGGAACTGGGCGGAAGCTGCGAGGGGGCGCCATGCCAGAAGGGGCCGAAGTTCTCAGGCTATGTGAGGGACTTGGACGGCAACAAGCTGTGCCTATCAGATTGATTGGAAGGCGGAGAGCGTGCCGGACGAAGGGGGCGCTAATCCGCTGTTGCCGGGCCGAAGCGCTCGGTCATCCGTGTCACGATCTGATCGCGGGCCTGGCGGTAGCTGGTCAGCTTGGCTTCACGGGTTTCGCCAAGGCCCGTGGGGTCGATGATCGGCCAATATTCCACGTCTATGTGAAACGTCCCCGTCATCTCCAGCGCCCGGCGCTGGCTGGCGGGGGAAAGGGCCACGATCAGGTCGAAGCCGGAAAGGTCATCGCCCCATTGCTCCATCTCATCAAAGGAGCGGACGCGGTGGCGTTCCAGTTCCACCCCCAATTCAGCGCAAACGGCGACGGCAAACCCGTCGATCTCCATCTCGCCCTTCACCCCCGCCGATTGGACATAGGCGCGGTGGCCGTAGAATTTCTTCATCAAGCCTTCGGCCATCGGCGACCGGGTAGAGTTGTGGTCGCAACAAAACAGAACGGATTGGGGGAAGTCTTGGGCCAAGGGCTCAGGCTCCGAAGTGCAGGACGCAGATCAGGGTGAACAGGCGTCGCGCCGTGTCGATGTCGATCCCGGCCTTGCCCTCCAGACGCTCTTGCAACAGGCGCGCGCCCTCGTTGTGGATACCGCGGCGGGCCATATCAATCGCCTCGATCTGCGAGGGAGGCAGCTTTTTGACCGCGTCAAAGTAGGCCTCGCAAATCTGCCAGTAGTCTTTCACCGTCTGCCGGAAAGGCGACAGCGACAGATGAAACTCGGCCGCTTCAGCGCCATCTTCGGTATCAATATCAAACACTAAGCGCTTCTCACGGATCGCCAATGTCACGCGGTAAGGACCGGCGGGGGCATCTTCATGGGGCAGCGTAAAGGTGTTTTCCTCTAGCAAATCGAAGATCGCGACCTTGCGTTCCTGCTCGATTTCGGGCGTCGGAGCGGGCAAGCCATCGGTGTCGATCTCGATATGGCAAATGTGCATCGTCTTAGTCCCTTAGTCCCTGTTCAACCGCGCCAATCGCGCGGCCACGGACGCGCCGTGGGCGTCCAGTCCTTCCGAGGCCGCAAGAACCTCTGCCGCCGGGCCAATCGCCTTGAGGGCGTCGGGCGTCATGCGGGCCAACGTTGTGCGCTTCATGAAGTCCAACACGTTCAAACCGCTGGAGAAGCGAGCGGAACGCGCCGTGGGCAACACATGGTTCGGCCCGCCGATGTAATCGCCGATGGCTTCAGGAGTCCATTGCCCAAGGAAAACAGCGCCCGCATGGGTGATCTGCGCAAAAAGCGCTTCGGGGTCGGCGACGCAAAGTTCCAGATGCTCGGGCGCGATACGATCCGAGAGGTCGGCGGCTTGGGTCAGGTCTTCGCAGATGACAATTGCGCCGTTGTCGCGCCAGCTGGGGCCCGCGATGGCGGCACGGGGCAGCGTTTCGAGCTGCCGGGTGACAGCCTCGGCCACCTTCGCCCCAAAGGCGGCATCGGTGGTGATCAGAATGGATTGCGCGCTTTCGTCATGTTCGGCCTGACTGAGCAGATCGGTGGCGATCCAATCGGGGTCGTTATCGGCGTCAGCAATCACCAGAATTTCCGAGGGGCCAGCGATCATGTCGATGCCCACCTTGCCAAACACCCGGCGCTTGGCCGCCGCAACAAAGGCGTTGCCCGGTCCGGTGATTTTATCAACGGGGGCAATGGTTTCGGTGCCGTAAGCCATGGCGGCAATCGCTTGCGCCCCGCCGATGCGGTAGACAGTATCAACGCCCGAAAGCTGTGCGGCCAAAAGCACCAGAGGGTTCACGACACCGTCAGGCGTGGGGGCGCAGATCACGAGGCGTTCCACCCCGGCCACCGCCGCGGGAATGGCGTTCATCAGAACGGAAGAGGGATAAGAGGCGAGACCACCGGGCACATAGAGGCCCGCAGCCGAGACCGGCCCCCAACGCCAGCCCAGTTCCGCACCGTCGGGGTCGGTCCAGCGGGCATCTTCGGGGCGTTGGCGGATGTGGTAGGCGCGGATACGTTCCGCCGCCAGTTCGAGCGCTTCGCGCTCTGCCGCTGGCACCTGCTCGATCGCTGCCGCGATCTCCTCGGCGCTGAAAGCGAGGGTCTCGGGCGTGAGGGTCAGACGGTCAAACTTTGCGGTAAGTTCCAACACGGCGGCATCGCCGCGCGCGCGCACATCGGCGATAATATCGGCCACGATGGCATCCACATCGGGCGCATCTTCGCGCTTCATGTCGAGAAGCGCGGCGAAACGCGCCTCAAAATCGGTGTCGTTGGTGTTGAGAAACTGTGGCATGGGCCCTCCTCGCGTTGAGGGGCAGATAGCGCGGGGGGGCCGGAGCCTCAAGCGTTGAGGGGGCGGATCATCAAATGCTGGTCATGGATGTGGCCCCCATGGTTCAGGCAATTGGGGATCGTGGCGGCGATGCGGTAGCCTGCGGCCTCGTAAGCCTTGATCGCAGCAGTGTTTTCAGCGCCCACGTCGAGTTCCAACTGCATCTTGCCTTGCGCCTGCGCTTCTGCCGCGATTTCCGCCAACAGCTTGCGTGCCAGCCCCCTGCCCCGTGCGGCCTGCGTCGTATAGACAGCCACCACATGGCCCCGGTGCGCCTGCACCGCGCCGGGCATGGTGAACCAAGCGGCTGTGGCAAGGATCGCGCCGTCTTTGACCACGGCCCAGATGTTGGATTTCGCCATCCAGGGCAGGATTTCATCGGGCTGCATGGCGGCAAATTCAGCCGCTGTCATGCCAAAGCCCATCGGTTCTTTTTCCAGCATCTCCAGACGGATAGCGCGATACATGCGCCAATCACCGGGGCCAAGGCGGCGCAGGCCATCGGGGCCGGGTTGCGCGATAGCTTCGGTAAGGTCGCGGACCATCAACAGGTCGTCCTGGGGCGTGCCGTTCTGGATCACCGCTGCGGGCAAACGGCCCGAAGTGGCAAAGCCGTGGCGGGTATAGAACGCGCGGGCCCGGAGGTTTGCAGCGGCGACGTAGAGTTCCAACTGCGTGGCGTTTTGGTCTTTGGCGGTTGCGACGAGGTGATCCATCAGCCGATCCGCCGCCCCCGCGCCCTGGGCGTCTGGGGTCACGTAGAACGGGCCAAGGGAGGCGCGGTGCGCCGACAGGGCGTTGCCTTGCCGCGACAGGCCCGCGAAGCCGATCAGGCGGTCGCCGTCGAAAAGGCCGAAGACGGTGCCACTTTCGATCCATCGGCGCAGGGGCGCGTCGCTGGCTTGAGCCTCTGCCTCGGACAGCAGAAAAGCTTGGGGAAACAGGCGGATACCTTCAAGGCGCAGGGCAGACAGCGCGGGCAGATCGCCCGGCTCTAGCGCGCGCGCGACGGTCATTCCGGGTGGGTGGGCGCCTTGCCCGACACGGCGCCATAGGGACGCGTGACGTCCTTGAGGGTGATTTCCAGCGCCTCAACCTCCAACGCGATGGCGCCGTCGCCCGCAAGGGTAAGCTCCAACCGGCCCATGCCGTCTTCCGACGGGGTCCAGTTGAGGGCGAGGACCGAGAACACCAGATCGGGATCGGTGCGGTCGATGCCTTGGCTGGAGACCTTCAAGACATCTTCCACGGCCAGCACCGCCTGCACCCGTTCGGGGGTGTCGCCCTGCTGTTCCCAACGGAAACGGTTGAGAAGCAGGGCAAAACGGCGACGGCTTTTTTCCCACCGCATTTCGGCGGCAGGAAAAATCGCGTCTTGGACAAGGGCAGAAATGACCGGCACATCGGCGGCATCGAGCGCACGCAGCGCGACGGGGGCGTCGCCGGCATCCTCAAATCGGGCGTCTTGGGTCATTCGGAGATCCGCTCTACATTTGCGCCGACACCTTGCAGCTTGCGGGCCAGATGCTCGTAGCCGCGATCAAGATGGTAAACGCGGTTAACCACTGTTTCGCCTTCAGCCGCCAGACCCGCCAGAATCAACGAGACCGAGGCCCGCAGATCGGTGGCCATAACGGGCGCGCCGCGCAGGCTTTCGACGCCGGTGACGCGCGCGGTGTTGCCGTGCACGTCAATCTGCGCGCCCATGCGCAACAGTTCGGGCGCATGCATGAAGCGGTTTTCGAAAATTGTTTCTTCCAGCACCGAAGTGCCCTCGGCAAAGCACATCATCGCCATGAATTGTGCTTGCAAATCCGTGGGAAAGCCGGGAAACGGCGCGGTGGTCACGTTGACGGCCTTCAAGCGCCCGCCGGGGTGGCGCACCTTCAGGCCCGCGTCGGTTTCCGTGATCTCCAAACCCGCTTCTTCCATCTTGTCGCAAAGGGAGGCGACCAGATCGCGGGTACCGCCGAGGCATTCAACCTCGCCGCCCGCGATGCCCGGGGCACACATATAGGTGCCCATCTCAATCCGGTCCGTAATCACGCGGTGGGTCGCGCCATGGAGGCGATCAACGCCACGCACCACGATGGTTTCCGTCCCCGCCCCTTCGATATCCGCGCCCATGGCGATCAGACAATCAGCCAGTGCCTTGGTATCAGGCTCGCGCGCGGCGTTCTTGATGACGGTGGTGCCTTTAGCACGCACGGCGGCGCACATCACGTTTTCTGTCGCGCCCACGGAGGGGAACGGAAATTCAACCTCCGCCCCTTTCAGATCGCCCGAGGCATGAACGTAGCCGTCGCGCAGATCCACCTTGGCGCCCATTTTCTTGAGCCCTTCAAGGTGGAAATCCACCGCCCGCGCCCCGATCGCACAGCCGCCGGGCAATGACACGATCGCCTCTCCGGTGCGGCCAAGAAGGGGGCCTAACACATTGAATGAGGCGCGGAGTTTTCGCACGATATCGTAGTGCGCCAGCTGAGAGCTGAGCGTATTGGCGGAAAACGCGAGGGTCTGGCCCTCGTCCAGCCGCCCGATTTGCACGCCGAGGCTTTCGAGAAGTTCCGACAGCGTCGCCACGTCCGAGAGGCGCGGTACATTGGTAAGCGTCAGCGGCTCATCACTGAGCAAGGCCGCACACATCAGTTTGAGGCAGGTGTTCTTTGCCCCCGCAATCGGGATTTGCCCACTGAGCGGGCCCGAGCCCTTTACGACAATTCTATCCATCTGCCCTGCCTTCTCGTTTACTCGTCCACCGGTTTTCCGGTTTGATCCTGATCGTCACCCGCCGCTGCACGGGCGCGCGTCTGTGCCTTGCGGCGGCCCATGTTGGCCTTCAACGCCGCTTTCAACCGGTCCTCGCGGCCCGGTTTCGCGGATTTGGAGCCTTGGCCCTTGGTGGTTTTCTGCGCCATAGCCCTAGCCTTTACCCCGCGCGGGCAGAGGCGTCCAGATTGCGCTTGCATGGGGGCGCATCAACGTCTAGGACGCGGCGAAATGTTGCTAAGCGCCTGCCTTGGTGGGAACGGAAGACATTTTTGAACGGGTCATGCTCGGACCCACTTGCCACGGCCCAGACACCGCGGCTAATAACCGAGACGGAATGCTGTGGTAGCTCAGTGGTAGAGCGCGTCATTGGTAATGACGAGGTCGGGAGTTCAATCCTCCCTCACAGCACCATTCCCCTTTCTAGACAATGCGTTAAGAGTTGCTTTAAGAAGCCATTCAGGCGGCTGAGCCGTTTTTTTACCGTGGCGACAGAGCGCCAAAAACTTTACGCGCGGTAAGGTTTTTGCTTCTCAAACGGGCTTCTCGCTACTACGTTTCATCTGAATAAGGGGGGAGCCATCGGTAAGATGTCGGACCAACAGATCAGAAATATGGAAGACTTTGCCGCCGTCAGCGGCATCTCTCGGCCCACGGTATCGAAGTACTTCAACGATCCCCAAAGCGTGCGCGCCTCAACGCGGGAGCGAATCGAAAAAGCGCTCGATCAATACGACTACCGACCCAACATTTACGCGGTGAACCAGAACCGGCGGATGACCAAGAACATTGGTGTCATGGTGCCTTATTTGGCGGACCCGTTCTTTGCCGAGATCGCTCGGAATATTGAGATGATGTTGATCGAGGCCGGGTTCCGCCCGATTGTTCTCAGCTCTCATGGTAGTACGGAATTGGAGGCCGAGAATCTTGACACCCTTCGATCCCTGAAGCCTGCGGGCGTGTTGATGGCCCCGCTTGGTCGCGCCTCGGACAAAGGCGCGGTCGAGAAGTTTTGCCGCGACGTGCCTACCATCTTGTTCGACAGTAATTTGGAGGGCATGGGCGAGGCGTTCATCGGCTCGGACAATGTAAGTTTCGTTGAACAAACAGTGGCTTACATCAGCGAAGACGGCGACCCGCCGTGTTTCTTTGAAATGAAGAATCCCGCCAACCCGAACGCGAACAAGCGCCGCAACGCCTATATCGCCGCCATGGAATCGCGCGGGATGGAGCCACAAGTCGTCAGCATTGACGGCGATGGTTGGGCGTTTGAGGAGATCGGGCGCCAAGGCGCGCATCATGTGCTGGAAACAAAGCAACTACCGACGGACACTGTTCTATGTAGTAACGACCGCCTTGCCATCGGCTTTCTGGCGGCTTGCTACGAGCGTGGCCTGCGCGTGGGGCGCAACGATGATTGCGCCTTGCGCGTGGCATCCCACGACGACCACCCGTTCTCGCGCTTCACCTGCCCTGCCCTGACCACTGCCGCCCACGATTACGATTCGGTGTCGAAAGGCAGCGTGGACACCCTGTTTGAGCTGATCGAAAACGGCGCACGCTTCAAGGAGCGGACCGAAACGGTATATCCCGCGAAATTAATCGTTCGCGCATCCTCCTGAAAATTAAGCGCGAATTTTACAGACCTGCTAAAAATTTACGCGCGTAAAGTTTTTCATTGACCCAGCGTCCGTCTTCTCGCATCCTAATTGGGCAACATCCAACTTCAGGGAGGAACACGGATGTCTCTCAAAAGAGCTTTGGGCGCCACAACAGCGCTCGCAATTTGCGCAGCAGGTACTGCTGCTTTTGCGGACGGCCACTCGGCCACAATCACTATCGCTACTGTAAACAACGGCGATATGGTCCGCATGCAGGGCTACACCGACCAGTTCACCGCTGAAACGGGCATCGCCGTCGAGTGGGTGACACTGGAAGAGAACGTTCTTCGTCAGCGCGTTACGACGGACATCACCACCAACGGTGGCCAGTTCGACATCATGACGATCGGCATGTACGAAACACCCATCTGGGGCGCAAACGGCTGGCTCGTCCCGCTGGACAGCCTGTCGGAAGAGTACAATGTTGACGACATCCTGCCCGCAATGGCAGGCGGTTTGTCCCACGACGGCACGCTTTATGCGGCACCGTTCTACGGCGAATCTTCCATGATCATGTACCGCACGGACCTGATGGAAGCTGCTGGCCTGGAAATGCCAGACGCACCAACATGGGAATTCATCCGCGAAGCCGCGGCTGCAATGACCGACCGTGACGCCGAGATCAACGGCATCTGCCTGCGCGGCAAGCCAGGTTGGGGCGAAGGTGGTGCATTCATCACTGCGATGTCCAACTCCTTCGGCGCACGCTGGTTCGACATGGACTGGAACGCTCAGTTTGACACCCAGGAATGGGCCGACACGCTGAACTTCTTCAACGACATGATGCAAGAGTCCGGTCCTGCCGGTTTCGCGACCAACGGCTTCAACGAGAACCTCTCGCTGTTCCAACAGGGTCTGTGCGGCATGTGGATCGACGCGACTGTTGCGGCATCCTTCGTAACCAACCCAGACGACAGCGAAGTTGCTGACTCGGTTGGTTTCGCACTGGCACCCGACAACGGTCTTGGCCGTCGTTCCAACTGGCTCTGGGCCTGGGCACTGGCAATTCCTGCCGGTACGCAGCAGCAGGACGAAGCCATGCAGTTCATCGAGTGGGCAACATCCACCGACTACATCGAACTGGTTGCCGAGAACGAAGGTTGGGCGAACGTACCACCCGGTGCACGTACATCCCTGTACGAGAACCCCAACTACCTTGAGGTTCCATTCGCTCAGATGACGCTGGACAGCATCCTGTCGGCCGATCCGAACAACTCTACCGTCGAAGAGAGCCCCTATGTTGGTGTTCAGTTCGCGGCGATCCCAGAGTTTGCCGGTATCGCAACCGAAGTAAGCCAGGAATTCTCCAACGCTTACGCGGGTCAGCAGACCATCGAAGAAGCTCTGGCGAACGCTCAGGCAATCACGAACGAAGCCATGGAAGCAGCTGGCTACCAGTAAGCCTCTGATTTCCTAGCTAACTGAGGAAGGCGGCGTCAGCGTCGCCTTCCAACACCAAATCCCCTACAATTTACTTACTTTCCGATTAACCGAGCCCTATGGCTCGAACGCAGAGGATATGTGTCATGGCGACCCAGCATTCCCGATCAGCGGCCCGTATCATGATGGCGCCAGCGGTATTCCTGCTTCTCGTCTGGATGCTCGTACCGCTCTGCATGACATTGTGGTTCTCGTTCCGAGACTATCGCCCCCTTCGCGGCGGTGACCTTGGTTGGGCCGGGATCGACAACTTCGTAAACTTCGCATCATCGCGGTCCTTCCTACCAGCCGTTGGAACAACATTGTTGATCGTGGGCGGTGTCCTGCTGATCTCGATCGTGTTGGGTGTCCTTCTGGCGATCTTGTTGGACCAGCCTATGTGGGGCCAAGGGATTGTGCGTATCCTTGTGATTGCCCCGTTCTTCGTCATGCCCACCGTTTCGGCGCTGGTATGGAAGAACATGTTCATGGACCCAACCAACGGCGTCTTCTCGCATCTATGGAGGTTCTTCGGAGCCGACCCGGTGGTGTGGCTGCAAGATGCGTCGGTCTTCTCGATCGTCATGATCGTGTCCTGGCAGTGGTTGCCCTTTGCAACGCTCATCCTTCTGACGGCGATCCAGTCGTTGGACAGTGAGCAGTTGGAAGCAGCCGAAATGGACGGTGCGCCCCCGCTGTCGCGCTTCATCTTCATCACCCTGCCCCACCTGAGCCGCGCGATTACCATTGTGGTGCTGATCCAGACGATCTTCCTGCTGGCCGTTTTCGCCGAAATCTTCGTGACCACCGGCGGCGCGTTCGGAACGCGGACCCTGACCTATCTGATCTACCAGCGCGTGCTGGAAAGCCAGAACGTGGGCTTGGGCAGCGCGGGCGGCGTCTACGCCATCATCCTTGCCAACATCGTTGCCATCTTCCTGATGCGCATCGTCGGCAAAAACCTGGACAAGTGAGGGAATAGATATGGCACGTGCTGTTACACCCCAACGCAAAGCTCTGAATACGACCTTCGCGTGGATCATCGGGTTGCTGATCTTCTTCCCGATCCTCTGGACCGTCCTGACCTCGTTCAAAACCGAGGCCGAGGCGATCGCCAACCCACCCATCTTCCTGGCTTTTGACTGGACGCTGGAAAACTACGGTGTGGTCCTGGAACGCTCTAACTACCTGCGGTTCCTGACCAACTCGATCATCATCGCGGGCGGGTCCACCGTTCTGGGCATTATCATCGCGGTGCCTGCGGCTTGGTCGATGGCCTTCGTGCCCTCGCACCGGACCAAAGACATCCTGCTTTGGATGTTGAGCACCAAGATGCTGCCCGCCGTGGGCGTTCTCTACCCCATCTACCTGCTGTGCATTCAGCTTGGGGTCTTGGACAACCGCTTTGCCTTGGTCGTGATCTTGATGCTGATCAACCTGCCGATCATCGTTTGGATGCTCTACACCTACTTCAAGGAAATCCCCGGTGAGATCCTTGAGGCCGCCCGGATGGACGGGGCCACGCTGCGCGAAGAGATACTCTACGTGCTGACGCCGATGGCAGTGCCGGGCATCGCCTCGACCCTGTTGCTGAACTTCATCCTCGCATGGAACGAAGCGTTCTGGACGTTGAACCTGACGTCCGTGGATGCCGCCCCGCTTACGGCATTCATCGCTAGCTATTCCTCACCCGAGGGCCTGTTCTTCGCCAAACTTTCGGCGGCCTCGACTATGGCGATCATGCCAATCCTCATCCTTGGCTGGTTCAGCCAGAAACAACTTGTCCGGGGCCTGACCTTCGGCGCGGTTAAGTAAGGAGACGACCCATGGGACGTATTACACTGCAAAAAGTGCAAAAGAAGTTCGGTGATGTGGAAGTCATCCCGCCGCTGGATTTGGAAATTAACGACGGTGAGTTCGTTGTCTTCGTTGGCCCCTCGGGGTGCGGTAAATCCACCCTCCTGCGTCTGATCGCAGGGTTGGAGGATGTATCGGGCGGGCAGATCAACATCGATGGCGAAGACGCCACGATGGTGCCCCCTGCAAAACGTAGCCTGGCGATGGTGTTCCAATCCTATGCGCTCTACCCGCATATGTCGGTGCGCAAGAACATCGCGTTTCCGATGCGGATGGCAAAGATGGATCAGGCGGAACAAGACCGCCGGATCTCCTCCGCTGCTGCCGCGCTGAACCTGACCGATTACCTTGATCGTCGTCCGGGCCAGCTTTCGGGTGGTCAACGCCAGCGGGTTGCCATTGGCCGGGCCATTGTGCGCGAGCCTTCGGCCTTCCTGTTCGACGAGCCGCTGTCCAACCTGGACGCCGCGCTTCGTGTGGGGATGCGGATGGAGATTTCGGAGCTGCACAAAAAGCTCGATACGACAATGATCTACGTGACCCACGACCAGGTTGAAGCCATGACCATGGCCGACAAGATCGTGGTTCTGCGTGCCGGTCATATCGAGCAGGTCGGCTCTCCGCTCGACCTGTACCGCTCGCCACGCAACACCTTCGTTGCGGGCTTTATCGGATCGCCAAAGATGAACCTGATCGAGGGTGCCGCCGCCGCAGAACACGGCGTTCACACCATCGGCATTCGCCCCGAACACATCGACGTGTCGATGACCGAAGGCAAATGGCAGGGCACCGTTGGTGTGGCAGAGCACCTTGGATCGGACACCTTCATCCACATCCACGGGATCGAGGGTTGCGACCCCATGACCGTGCGTGCCGATGGCGAGATGTCCGTCAAGCACGGTGACACCGTTTACCTGACGCCGCAGGACAAGCACCTGCACCGTTTTGGCGCAGATGGGTTGCGGATTGCATGAAACGGCTTGATGGCAAATCCGCCCTGATTACCGGGGCAGCCCGGGGCATTGGACGCGGATTTGCCGAGGCCTACCTGCGCGAAGGCGCGCAGGTGGCCGTTGCCGATATAGACGCGGAAGCAGCGGAGCAAACCGCCGAAGAACTCGGGCAAAATGCCTATGCCGTGCAGATAGATGTGACGGATCAAACCAGCATCGACGCGGCGATAGCGATGGTCGTTCAAAGCGTTGGAAAGCTGGACATTCTGGTGAACAACGCCGCTTTGTTCGATGCCGCTGAGACCGTCGACATCACGCGCGAAAGCTTTGAGAAACTCTACGCCGTGAACGTCGCGGGCACGCTGTTCACAATGCAGGCCGCAGCGAAACAGATGATCGCACAGGGCCACGGCGGCAAGATTATCAACATGGCGTCACAAGCGGGCCGACGCGGAGAGCCTTTGGTGCTGGTTTACTGCTCTACCAAGGCGGCGGTGATCTCGATGACGCAATCGGCGGGGCTGAACCTGATCGGCCACGGGATCAACGTGAACGCCATCGCGCCGGGCGTCGTGGACGGGGCCCATTGGGACCATGTAGACGCGACTTTCGCGCGGCTTGAAGGCAAGGCGCCGGGACAAAAGAAGGCCGAAGTGGCCGCAGGCGTCCCCGCAGGGCGCTTTGCCACGCCAGAAGATTTGACAGGGATGGCCGTATTCCTCGCCTCCCCCGAGGCCGACTACATTGTAGCGCAATGCTATAACGTCGATGGCGGCCAATGGATGAGCTGATGAAAGATATGCGAATGGGAAAGACACTCATGGGAGATGAACTGATGGCTGCAACCGCTCCAGCGCAAAAGCTTTGTAATGCGACGCTTCAGACGCTTCCCGATGCCGTGCGCGTGCCGCGCTACGACCGCGCGGGCCTGAGCCCCGGCATCGTGCATATCGGCCTTGGCAACTTTCACCGCGGCCATCAGGCGTGGTATCTGCACCGCCTGTTTGACGAAGGTCTGAACCACGATTGGGCGATCATTGGCGCCGGCGTGCGTGCCGGTGATGCCGCCATGCGCGACCGGCTTCTGGCGCAAGATTGCCTGACAACGCTGATCGAGTTGGACCCCTCGGGACATTCGGCCGAGGTCATAGGTTCGATGATCGGTTTCGTCCCGGTCGAAGAAAGCAACGGCGCGTTGGTTGCGCAGATGGCCGATCCTTCGATCCGTATTGTGGCCCTGACCGTGACCGAAGGCGGCTATTACGTGGCCCCCGCCGATGGCTCATTTGACGTGGACCATCCCGATATTCAGCACGACGCGATCAATCCCGGTACGCCGAGAACGGCTTTCGGCGCAATGGTTGCCGCGCTGCGCCTGCGCCGCGACGCGGGCCATGGCCCGTTCACCTGCCAAAGCTGTGACAACCTGCAAGGCAACGGCGACGCGCTGCGTCAAACCGTGTTGGGGCTGGCCAAGATGTCCGACCCGGCCCTGGCCGAATGGATTGCGGCCAATGTGACCTTCCCCAACTCCATGGTTGATTGCATCGTGCCCGCCACTGGCCCCAATGAGTTGAAACTTGCCAAGCAGTTCGGCATCGACGATGCGGCGCCCGTCACCCATGAAAACTTCCGCCAATGGGTGATCGAGGACAAGTTCTGCGCAGGCCGCCCCGATTGGGACAGAGCCGGCGCGACCTTCACCGATGAGGTCCACGCATTTGAGGCGATGAAAATCCGCCTGCTGAACGCCGGCCACCAAGTGATCGCCAACCCCGGAGAGGTGTTGGGCGTTGAAACAATCGCAGGCTGCATGGCCGACATTTCCATCAACGCGCTGTTTCGCAAGCTAGAGATGGAAGAGATTGCCCCCCATGTCACCCCAGTGCCCGGCATGACGCCCGAGGCCTACGTTGATCTGGTCGCTTATCGCTTCTCCAACCCCGAGATCGTGGACACCACCCGCCGCGTGGCGTTTGACGGGTCGTCCCGGCACTCGGGCTTCTTGCACCCGATCATCCGCGATGGCTTGGCCAAGGGCACCTCGATCGAGGGTCTCGCCTTGGTAGAGGCGATCTGGGCGCGTATGTGTGCAGGCACCCGCGAAGATGGCAGCGTGATCGCGCCCAACGACCCGTTCTGGGACGATCTGACCGCCTACGCCACTGCGGCGAAATCTCGTCCCGCCGCGTGGCTGGAGCAAGAGCACTTGTACGGCGATCTTGCCGATAGCGCGGTATTTTCTGCCGCCTTCACGAAATGGCTGACGCTGATCTGGGCGGAAGGTGTGCGGGCGGCAATTAGCCAATACGCGGCGATCTAGGGCATCTCTGCGGTTTTTGGTGGCAATGATCCGGCCAGTGCCTTGAACAGGTGCTGGCCGATTTGCGTTTTGGGGGTGCCCGGCTTTGGGGATGCTCGGCGCTCTGGCATCGGGGGCGCTAATGGGCCAATGTCGCGCCAACATGCCGCCCAAACAGGAGAAATCCCCTTGGCCTTTGTCTTCACTCCGCTACCCGCCCCCACCGTTCCCGTCGCCGGAACGACCGAGCTTTTTCCCGTGCGGCGCATCTTTTGCGTCGGGCGCAACTATGCCGAGCACGCTCGAGAGATGGGCCATGATGACCGTGAGCCGCCGTTTTTCTTCGCCAAACCCGCCGACGCTGTGGTTGGGGACTGGGCAACGATCCCCTACCCTCCGGTGACTGAGAACCTGCATTTTGAGGCCGAACTGGTCGTCGCAATCGGCACCGAAGGCGCGAATATCACCGAGGCCGCCGCGTTGGATCATGTCTTCGGCTACGCCTGCGGCAACGACCTGACCCGTCGCGATATCCAAGCGCAGGCCAAAAAGGCCGGACGCCCTTGGTCGATGGCGAAGGGGTTCGATAATTCTGCCGTTGTGGGCCCCATTCACCGGGTTGCGGATGTGGGACACCTCGATTCCGGCGCTATCCAACTGACGCGAAACGGCGAATTGCAGCAAACCGGTGATCTGGCTGAAATGATCTGGTCTACGCCCGAAGTTATCGCCTACCTTTCTGGCCTTGTGACCCTGATGCCCGGCGACCTGATTATGACAGGCACACCTGCGGGTGTCGGTGCGCTTGTGCCCGGCGACACGGCGGTTGTGTCGATTGCTGGATTGCCTGACCTGACAATCACCATCGGTGAACGCGCCTAGGTAGCCCTGCCAGACAAAGGTTAAAGGTGGCTTAACAAGTCGTCGGGCGCTTTGTAGGAGCCCGGCTTCATGAAGCTCACAATCTCCTCCACATGGGCTGGCAGGGGAAGGTTGAGAAACGCGGACAATTCTTGCAAGAAAACAAGGGGGTAAGCCGCGGCCTTCTCATAGGACACCATCAAGCAAGGGGCGCCTATTTCTTCCACGAGCGCGGTGTTTCGGATCTGGGCGCGCAGGCGTGTGGCGATGAAACTGCCCGCCCCCGCTGCGGTTTTTGTCCTACGCAGCGCCATAGGCACAGGATCGCGGTAAACGCACACCAAATGCGGAGCGCGGATGTCTCCGATAATCTGTTGCAAATAGCGCCCTGCGTTGGGAAATTTCCAACCCCAAACACCAAGGGCTGCATTGCGCGCCGCGATGACCGCGCGGGCGTGATCGACGAATTTCTCAAGCGGTTTGTTCTGCCGATCAAAATTAAATTCCGGATCCTCCAGATTGCGGCCAAGGTCCGGCCCCATCGGCACCCCTAGGCCCAAGATGGCCCCGGCGACCATGGATGTGCCGCCCCGCGCCGTGCCGAAACACACAACGGTCCGTGGCCTATCATTCGGCGCATCGCCAAGGAAAATAGGAAGCGATGTCAGGTGCTTGGAATATGGCTTCGACATCGTCGCCCCTTGAACCCGTGGCAAACAATGGCCACGCGCCCACCTTATCATTCAAGGGGTAAGGCAAAAGTTAACAGACAGCATTCCAGCGCCAAGGATGCGCTGCGCGTGGGCGACACTCGTGGCACCTTGGGCAATCTGCGCGGCTGGGAAAACGGCGACGCCGCGATCCGTCGTCCGCTCTACCCGTGTGGGCAGATATCGGGGATCAGTGGCCAGAAGCCGCCCCTGCGGGTCGCGCGTCAGATCGAGGTAAAGGATCGCCCCGGTGCGTTGCTCCAACCGCCATTGGGTTGAGATGAGGTTCCCAAGGGAATATGCAACCGGCACGCGCCGCCCGTCAGCCGCCAAAAGCTGCTCTAACGGTTGAAGGACGTGGGGATGGCTGCCAACGATCGCTATCGCCCCGGCGTCCGCTGCCGCCTGCGCCAAACGTCGTTGTCGCGCCGTGGGACGGACCGAGTACTCAGTTCCCCAATGGGGGAGGAGGATCACGCCGTCAATTGTAGGTTGCGCAGTCAGACTGTGGATAAGATTGGGGATGGAAGGGTTGTTTCCGTAACATCCCAGCACTTGTGACCGGGGATTTGGCAGGCCATTTGTTGAAAAAGTGCAAGCGAGAAACGCTATGTTCTGGCCGCCGACCTGTTGGATATTGTGCCACGCCGCAGTGGTTCCGGTGGAGTGGCTACCCGTCGTGCCAAGCCCCGCTTGCCTCAGCGCTGAAAGCGTGAGATCCGCGCCGAGGGGGCCGCGATCCATCGCGTGATTGTTGGCCGTCTGCACCACGTCAACACCGGCGTCCCGTAGGACAGCCGCGATGGAGGGATGGTAGTTAAACCTAGGATATCCCGCGTAAATTCGTCCATCAAACAGAGTACCGGGGTCTTGCCAAACCCGGTTTGCCGCCGAGATGTTACGCGCAGTCGGTCCCTCCAGATTGACCACCGTGACGGAGGTCCGAGAAAGGGCCGGGATGATCGGTTCAAACGCGGGCGCAAAGCCTTCGGCGCGGGTGCTGGCCTCGGACTGGATCAGGGAATGCAGCAGCACATCGCCTGCGAATGCCAGATCGGGCCGCCCGCAGGAGTTGGCTGCCCCCCCACCTGTCGGGGTGCAGGAAACAGCGAAAGCGCCGAAAAGTGTGGCGCAGGCCGCTACACGAACTTTGGCCGTGAGTTGTCTGATTTTTAACGAAAATAGCATCGCGCGCCCTGTGGATAACCCTTGCAGGGGACTATGCGCAGCGGTTTCTGTCAATGTTTAGGCGACCGGGCCCCTCAGCCAGCCCTCATCATAGCGCACCTCTCCACTGGTGGCGAAGCGGGCGGCGCGGGTGATCTCGGCCCGTAGGCGGGCCACCCGCCCTGCCCCCATTTGGACGCCATTTTCGGCCCAGAATGCACGGACAGACAGAACCCCTCCCTCTCGCGCCATGTCGATACGCCCGATCAGCCGCGTGCCTTCCATGACCGGAAAAACATAGTAGCCGTAGCGGCGCTTGGGGGCCGGCACGAATATCTCAATCCGGTAATGGAACCCGAACAATCGCTCTGCCCGCTTCCTGTCGCGCAAAGCCGGGTCGAAAGGGGAAAGCACCCGAACGCGGGGCGATGGCGCGGGCAATTCATCTAAGGTTTCCAAGTCCTTGGGCCACATCACAGAGCGGCGCACCTGGCCGTTGTTCAAGGTGATATCCACCGCCACAACCCGCCCTTTCGCCAAGGCTTGCGCCACCCATGTCTTCGCATCACCCGGGCGGATCAGGTCAAAGAACGCGGCCAATTCGCCGCTGGTGGCAAAGCCCAAACGGTCCAAAGCCGCGACGCAGGCCCGGTCGATGATCTCTGCATCGGGCACTTGCACCGCCAGAACATCGGCTGGAATAACACGCTCACTCAGATCGTAGAACTTGCGAAAACCCACGCGTTTCGTGACCGCCAGCTCGCCTGAGCGCCAAAGATATTCCAACGCAACCTTGGAGGGCTTCCAATCCCACCAACCGGTTGATTTCTCGACCCTTTCATCCTCCATATCCGCAGAACAGCAGACCCCATTATCGGCCACTTGCCGCAGGACTTTGTCGATCTCAGGGTGGAAGCCCTCGCCGTGCCAATCCTTCCATTTGGCGTGCAGGCGCGCACGGTCACGCTCAAATCGCATCCGCCACAAGGGGTAGAATTCCATCGGGATGATCGAGGCGTCGTGGGTCCAATGTTCAAACGTCGCCCGGGAGCGATCATTGATCCAACGGAGCCCCTCGGGTTGGTAAGTTTGCCTGCGAGACCAAAGGATTAGGTCGTGGGCCCGAGCAAATGTGTTGACGCTATCGACCTGCACGAAGCCCAGGCCGTGGACCAGTTGCGCCAGCGCCGCGCCCTTGGCCGAGCCAGAGGGTGGCTCCATCAACCCGTGGCGCGCCAGAAATAACCGGCGCGCCTGATCGTTGGTGAGCACGGGCGTTGTCATGAACGGGCGCTATGCACTTTCAAGCCATTCCCAAGGCCGGGTGAACTCGCCCAAGACCTTACGAACCCCTTCAGCGTCGGCGCCGTTCGCCTCAAGATAGGCGACCAAGCCGCGCTTCTTGTCTTCGCGAACCTCGACCACACGCGCGGCATGGCCCGCTTCTTCCAGTGCCGCGTTGTAGATGCGCGTGATCGCCATTTTCCGCAGGTCCGGTTTGAACACTTTCCCAACGGCAGTCTTTGGCAATTCGTCTAGCACTTCCAGATACTTAGGGAACGCGGCGCGTTCATGGATGCGGTCTTTTGCGTAGGCAAGAAGCTCGTCTTCAGTAATCGTCGCCCCGTCAACGAGCTCCACATATACGCAGGGTAATTCGCCCGCGAAGGAATCGGGTTGGCCGATGGCACCGGCGAAGGCGACAGCCTCGTGCCCGGCAAGAGCCTCTTCAATCTCGGCGGGGTCGATGTTGTGGCCGCCGCGAATAATCAGGTCTTTCGCGCGGCCCGTGATCCAAAGGTAGCCATCCTCATCAAAGCGGCCCAGATCACCGGTGCGAAGGTAGATATCGTTATAGAACAGATCCTTGTTCTTGTCGGCCTCGGTATAGGTCGCGCCGGGAATGACGCCGGGGTTGGAGATGCAGATTTCGCCAATGGTATCGGTTGCGGCCTCTACCGGCCCATCGGGGGAATCGTTGAGGATTTTCACGTCCGTGTGCGGGAAGGTAACGCCGATGGAGCCGATTTTCTTCTCTCCTTCCACGGGGTTACACGACACAAGGCAAGTCGCCTCGGTCAGGCCGTAGCCTTCGATCAGCGTCACACCTGTGGCTTTCTCGAACCGGTGGAACAGCTCGACCGGCAAGGGGGCCGAACCGGAAAAGGCGGTTTTCACCGACGAGATATCGGCATCCACCGGACGCTGCATCATGGCAGAAATCGCGGTGGGCACGGTGATGATGAAGGTCACTTTCCAGCGTTCTACCAGCTTCCAGAAGTTATCAAAAACCCCCTCGCCCCGGTAGCCTTGCGGCGTGGGGAACACCACATGAGCGCCCGAGGCGACCATGGCCATCAGGATCACGTGGCAGGCGAAAACGTGGAACATCGGCAAAGGGCAAATGACCGTGTCTTCTTCGGAAAACAGCAGCGTATGGCCGATCCAGCCGTTGTAGATCATGCCGGAATATTTGTGCTGTGCGACCTTGGGCATCCCCGTGGTGCCACCGGTGTGAAAGTAGCACCCAATGCGGTCTTCGCGCACGTCCTCAAAATCCAAGGTCTTGTTTTGCTTGGCACATTCGGCGGTGAAATCCATCACTCTAGCGCTGTGTTGCGGCGGGTTCTTGGGGCGCAGGAACGGCACGATGAACTTCTTGATGCCTGTTAGGTAGCGCAGAAGATCGACCTCAAGCACTGTCTTGACACCGGGCGCCATGGCGAGCGCTTCGTTCACCTTCTGGGCCACGTCAGTCTTGGGAAACGGCTTCAGCGTCACCACAACTTTTGCGTTGGTTTCCCGTAGGATCGAGGCGATTTGCTCGGCTTCCAATAGCGGGTTGATCGGCGCGGCAATACCCGCAACAGCCCCCCCGAGAAGCGTCACGGCAGTCTCGTTACAATTGGGTAGCAGATAGGCGACCGTATCGGTGGGGCCAACACCCAGAGAGCGGAACAGGTTCGCGGCCTGAGTGACCTGCCCGTGGAATTGGTTCCATGTCAGGGTTTCGGCCGGGTCCGTGGGCCCGGAAAACAGCTGGAACGTGATCGCGTTCAGATCACCGTGCGCGTTTTTTGTATTGGTCAAAAACTCATACATCGTGACCGCAGGCTGGCATTCTGGCCAAGGCTGCTCTGCTTCTATGGTTTTGACGTCTTCGAGCGATGCAAAACGTGCCATGGCTCCCTCCCAATCTTTAGTTACGGGCACCTTATTTGTCGGCGCCTCTCCCACAGGTAGCATCGGCGAAAGCCGAGGCTCACGCAACAATAACGCAACGTAGACGTGTTATTCGGCGGCGAGGCCCGCGGTGAACTGCAAGCGTGCCAACCGCGCGTAAAGCCCGCCTTGGGCCACCAGCGCATCATGGGTGCCTTCTGCCACGATCTTTCCGCCTTCAAATACAAGAATGCGGTCGGCCTGTTTCACCGTTGCCAAGCGGTGCGCCACGATCAGGGTTGTGCGAGTTGCCGACATCTCGGTTACCGCCTCTTGCACGGCGCGCTCCGATTCCGCGTCGAGCGCACTTGTGGCCTCGTCCAACAGAAGGATCGGCGCGTCGCGCAGGATAGCGCGGGCGATCGCGATGCGTTGCTTTTGCCCACCCGACAGCATCATGCCACGTTCACCGACATAGGTGTCGTAGCCCTTGGGCAGCGCCGCGATAAAGTCATGGGCGGCAGCGGCCTTGGCGGCGGCTTCCACCTCGGCATCACTGGCGTCAAGGCGGCCAAAGCGGATGTTGTCACGGGCGGAGGCGGCGAAGATCACCGGGTCTTGGGGCACCAGAGCCATCGCTTGACGGAAAGTGTCTCGGGCCATGTCCGGCAGGCCCACCCCGTCGAGAGAAATCGCCCCCGTTTCAGGGTCATAGAAGCGCAGCAACAGCTGGAAGACGGTCGATTTACCCGCCCCCGAAGGCCCCACCAGCGCCACCGTTTCGCCGGGTTGGATCGTGAAGCTAACCCCGTCAAGGGCAGCCGTATCGGGCCGGGTCGGATAATGGAAATGCACGTTATCAAAGGCAATCGCCCCGCGCCCGGCGTCGGGCAATGCTACGGCGCGCGCGGGGTCGGCGACGGTATCTTCGGTGCCCAAAAGCTCTACCAATCGCTCCGTCGCGCCTGAGGCGCGTTGCAGCTCCCCCCAGATCTCGGACAAGGCACCGACGGAGCCTGCGACCATGATGGCGTAGATAAGGAACTGGATCAACGCGCCGATGGTCATCACCTCGGCCCGCACGTCACGAGCGCCCACCCAAAGGACACCGACCACGCCTGAAAACACCAAGGCGATCACGATCACCGTCATCACGGCACGGGTCGCGATACGTTTACGCGCGCTGTCAAACGACAGCTCTGTCACATCGGCGAAACGGCTGGCGGTGGGGCGTTCGTGGGTGAAGGCCTGCACGGTTTGGGCGGACAAAAGCGCCTCGGATGCATTGCCCGAGCTTTCGGCGATCCAATCCTGATTCTGACGGCTTAGCACCCGCAAGCGACGCCCAAGAACAACGATCGGCACGATCACAAGCGGCACGATCAGCAACACCGCCCCCGCCAGTTTCGGAGAGGTCCAGAGCATCAAGCCTATACCGCCGATCAGGATCAGAACATTCCGCAGCGCGACCGACATGCTGGAGGAAATAACGCTCAGAAGCAGGGTCGTGTCGGTAGTGATCCGGCTCAGGATCTCGCCCGTCATGATGCGCTCGAAGAAGGCCGGGCTCATGGTGATCATACGGTCGAAAACGGCCTTGCGGATGTCGGCAATCACCCGCTCGCCAAGGCGTGTCACAAGATAGTAGCGCAGCCCCGTGCCGATAGCCAAAAGGCCCGCGATGCCGATAGCGGCAAGGAAATACTGGTCCAGAAGTTCGGTCGCTTCGGTCTCGAACCCGTCCACCACACGGCGCACGGCAAGCGGTAGGGTCAATGACACCGTTGCCGTCAGGACAAGGGCCGCGAGGGCGCCGAAGACCATGATCTTATGGGGGGCGAGAAACGGAACCAGCTCTTTCAGGCTACCGATCTTCTTCGAACGCTCCCGCTCTTCCGAAGCACCGTGGGGCACGGGCTTGTCCGGTGTCGGGGCAGTGGTTTGATCGTTTGCCATGGTCTTTTCGCCTGTTCAGGATGCCCCGTTTTGCAAGGCCGCCAAGAAATGCAGCGATGCGAAACGGCAATCGCTGCCCCTTCTATCGTGCATTTCCCCGCCGGAGCGCGGCGACATGCCGACGCAGTTTTTCGCGCACGTACGGGTGTTCGTACGCAGGTGGCCCTGTTTGGAACAAATCGCAAGGGCAGCCAGAGCAAATTGCTGGAACTTGCGCAGCGCCCGGTTACCCCACGTTAACACTTTTGCGTTCTACAGAGCAGACATCGCCAGAACCATGACCTGACCCCATCACTGGCCGCCTGACCACTGGCCCGCCCGACGCCAAGGATACCCATAGGAACGCATACATGTGTCAGATTTGTTCTGTCTTTAACCCGACCTTAACCGATTGCACGTACCAAGATTTGATCGGCCAAGATTTGATCGGCCAAGATTTGATCGGCCAAGACCAAAGCATGGCACAGAACGCGGGGACGGTTAACGCCTCGGGCGAAACCGTGGTGGAAGGGGCAGATGCAAGCGCGGACACGACCACCTTGGCCGAGATGGCGGTGGGCGCGTATTTCATGGGGGCTCTCTCGTCTGGCTCGGAAAGTGATTGGATCGAAATCACTCTAGAGGCCGGCACCTACACCCTTGCCGCCGTGGGGGTGGGCGCGTTGAACACTGCCGTCAACGACATCACGCTGACCCTGCGAAACGCTGCGGGAAACTACGTTGACTATGATGATAGCAACGGCCCCGGATTGAACGCGGATATCACCGTCGCCGTCAGTGAACCGACGACGTTTTACATTGATGTCGGCTCTTACAGCTTTGCCGACAGCGGCACCTATGGCGTGTCGGTCACCCAAGGCACCGTGGCCAGCTTCAACGCAGACATGGGCGCGGGCAATCTTTTGCGCCCGAACCAGGCATGGGTCACGACACCGGGTACCGAAGTATCGTTAACTTGGGCGATCCGGGCATCGGGGAACGATCCTTTAAACAACTCCCCTTCGATCGCCATGAACGCGGACCAAATTGCCCTCACCGAAGCGGCGATGGCCTATGTGGACGCAATCTCGGGTCTGAACTTCACGCAAATCGCGCCGGGGGGCACATCGAACAACGCGACCATGTTGTTCGGCGCCTATGAGGCAAACGACGGGTCAGGCGCCTACGCCTATTATCCGGGGTCGAACGGCGGCAACACCAATGCGAACGCGCTACAGGGCGACGTTTGGCTAAACAACTCCTCCTTCTACCCCGGCCAAAACTACGGCCCTGGCACCTATACCGGCTACACGATGCTTCACGAAATTGGCCACGCCATCGGCCTTGCCCACCCTGGCGACTACAATGCCACGCCCGGCGTCTTTTTCACTTACGACAATCACGCTCAATTCCTGCAAGATTCGCAGCAATACACGGTGATGAGCTATTTCGGAGAGACGAACACCGGCGTCAGCTACGGCCTTGGCTACCCCGATACCTTCATGCTGTACGACTTCATGGCGATCCATCAACTTTATGGGGCGGATGTTAATTACAACGCAGGCAATACAATCTATGGCTTCAACGCGACTGAGGCCGGATCGGTCTACGATTTCACCACCAACACGACACCGTTGATGACGGTTTACGATGGCCAGGGCACCGATACGATTGATCTTTCCGGCTACGCTATGGGGCAATGGTTAACGCTGGAAGAAGGGGAGTTTTCCAACCTTGGCGGCTATGTGGGCAACTTCTCTATCGCCTTGGGGGCAGTGATCGAAAACGCTTTGGGCGGCAGCGGCGCCGACACCATTACTGGCAATGACGGGGTTAATGTGATCGACGGCGGCGCGGGCGCGGATAGCCTTTCGGGCGGCGCGGGCGATGATACGCTTCTTGGTGGATCAGAGTTTGACTATCTGGACGGCGGAGAAGGACGCGACTCGATCGTTGGCGGTATGGGCAACGATACGTTGATCGGCGGGGGGCAGAATGATCGTCTCTCTGGCGGCAATGGTGACGATCTGATCCTTGGTGAGATGGGGGCCGACCGGCTTATCGGGGGGCGCGGCGATGATACGCTTGATGGCGGCAACCGAAAGGACATGCTGATCGGCGGAGAGGGTAACGATATTCTTTTCGGCGGCGCAGGCAACGACATGCTGCGCGGCGGCTCGCAAAGCGACTACCTAAAGGGCGATGCGGGCGACGATGTGCTATTTGGCGGCGCCGGGCATGACACGCTGATCGGCGGCGCAGGTAACGACACGATGACGGGCAATTTCAACGCCGATACTTTCATCTTCTTTGACGGCCACGGCGACGACGTCATCAGCGATTTTGAGGCGACGAATGATTACGAAAAGATCGACTTTTCTGGACTTTCCTCTTTGAACAGCCTCTCCGAAGTGCTCGGGACAGGCTCGGGCACTGCGGCAGCAGTGCAAGTGGGGGCAGATGTCGCGATCACTACGGGCGGGGGGACAATCTTGCTGGAAAGCGTTACCTTCGCAAATCTGGACGCTCAGGACTTCATCTTTTGATGGGGGTAGCAGGGGGCAACGACACAACCGCACCCTACCGGACCCGAAAAACACGCATTTGCTGAAGGTTGGAGCGGGCGACGGGAATCGAACCCGTATCATCAGCTTGGAAGGCTGAGGTCTTACCATTACACAACGCCCGCGTTGCACCGTTCGGATATTTCATTGCCGAATGCGGGTCAAGTTGCCATCAGCTGCAAATGCCGCGCGTTGGATGTTATCGCTCAGTTTCGCGCCACCAACACGGTTCGCCTTGTCCGCGATCAAGCGGCGTTGTCTTGCCCAGTAAGGTGTTGTCGGCTACGGCTTTAGGATGAATACGGCCGATCACACCCTGAGGATCGATCAATTTGCTGCCGCACGGAAACTGCGGACGCCGACTTGGGTGTACGATATCGACACCTGCCGGGTCATTCATGCCAACGCCGCCGCCTGCGCCCTTTGGCACGCCAAGGATGAGCAAGACCTTAAAAGCCGCGATATGTCCGAGGACATGACCGCCACCGTCGCCACCCGCCTGAAACAATACCAAGCCGATTTCGTCGCCCATGATGCCGTGTTCACAGAGCTTTGGACTCTGTTCCCCAATGGCACGCCCACAACGATCAAGCTTCAGTTCAGCGGTTTCCGTCTGCTGGATGGGCGCATGGCCATGCAGTGCGAGGCTTTGGGCGACACCGACCAAAATCCAGACAACCTGCGCAGCACAGAGGCGTTGTTGCACACCGACGTGATGATCTCGTTGTTCGGCGCGGACGGGCCAGCGCTCTATATGAACCCGGCAGCGCGGAAGGTTGTGTTGGATGCGAACAGCACCTTTCGGGAGATGTTCATCCGTCAGTCTGACCATGACATGATCGCGGACCAATTGCGCGACACAGGAGAGCATCGCCTGATCGCCGAAGTGTTTACCAAAAACGGCAACCGGTGGTTCGATATCTCGGCCAAGAAATGCGACGACGCCGCAACCGGGGAGCCCGCCGTTCTAGTCACAGCCATTGATGTGACAGAGTTGAAACTAACCCGCGACCAAGCCCGTTTTTTGGCGGACCGGGACCAACTAACCGGCTGTTTCAACAGATCTTATTTGCTTGACCACATCGCCAATCTGGCCCGCAAGGGCGCACGTCACATTGCGCTGATGTACTTTGACGTCGACCGTTTCAAGCAGATCAACGACACCTTCGGTCACGTGATCGGCGACAAAGTGTTGATGGAGCTCTCGGACCGGGCCATTGCCCGCGCACAAGAAGGCGATATCGTAGTGCGCCTTGGCGGGGATGAATTTGTCGTCGTCGTGAACCTGGATGATCCAGAAAATTGCCCCACACGGGCGGCGCAGTTCTTTGATGATCTGTCCCGGCCCCTTGATGTGGGACCAGACGCGATTAGCGCCAAGGTCAGTATCGGCATATCCGTATTTGACCCCGTGCAAACAGAGATTGAGACCGCGTTACGTCAAGCCGATATCGCCCTCTACCTTGCCAAGAATGCGGGACGAAATCGCTTTCTTTTCTATGATGAGAAGATGGGCGCAGAGATCGAGGCCCGCAAACGGATAGAGGCCGAGATTGAAGTCGCCCTCTCCAAGCGTCAGTTCGACCTTCACTATCAGCCGCGTCTGGACGTGAGTACCGGTACGATCACGGCAGTAGAAGGCTTGGCGCGGTGGTATCACCCGTCCCTCGGCTTGGTCTTGCCCGATGATTTCATCCCAATTTGCGAGGATACAGGGCTGATCCACGCGCTTGGCCGGCAAGTGTTGGAGATGGGATTTTATCAAGCAATTGAATGGCATAAGGCGGGTCTTGACTTGTGCCTCTCGCTGAATATCTCGCCCCGGCAGTTCCTTGGTTCTGACCTGATGGGCACCCTTAAAGCCTATGCCAGCCGCCCCGATTTCCCCACCCATAAGATCGAACTGGAAATCACCGAAAGGGCTTTGATCGAGGATCAGGAAGGGGCTGCGGTACAGTTGCAAGCGATCAGCGATCTGGGGTTCAAAATCTCGATTGATGACTTCGGCTCAGGCTATTCCAACTTGGCCTATATCTCTCGGTTTCCGCTGAATTGCTTGAAGATTGATCGCTCGTTCATTGGGCAATGGCCGAGTTCGGGGCCGATCATTCGCCTGATCCTTGCCCTCGCGCAGCAACTGGACGTGAACGTTGTAGCCGAAGGGGTGGAAACCCAGGCGCAGTTCGATTGGTTGCGGGACGAGGGGTGTGCTCAGATTCAAGGTTTCCTCGTCGGGAAGCCGCTTAGCGCGGATGAACTGCTGCCTTTGTTGCAAGAGGCAGGGCTATAACGCGTCGTACCGGGCCTGCCATAGGTCGCGAAAGGTCCACAATCACGGCAAGCACGGGTTCTAAGACCCGGTTGATGTGCATTCCGTTTGACAGCGCCCGCGCCCCTCTGTCATTGAATAGGAACATTCGGTTTCCCAAAGCACGCATTTGCCGAGGGAATATAGAGGGAATGCAGTGCGGCCATCCGGCCAACTCTGCAGCTGCCCCCGCAACTGTAAGCGGTGTGTCAGGTTGTCGATGCCACTGGAGCGATCCGGGAAGGCCAACCAGACCAACAGCCGCGAGCCAGGAGACCTGCCGATTGTGCAAACGCAAACGGGCCGTCGGGTGTGACGGCAACAAGGAGCAAGACAAGATGACGACACAAACGCAAAACCTGACCGGCGCCAAAACTGGCCTGTCCACCATCGGCGCGGCCCTTTTGGTTGCTGCCATGGGCATCGGCCTGATGTTCGTAACCGGACACGTGCAGGCGGCAACGCTGCATGATGCGGCCCACGACGTGCGCCACGCCACTGGCTTCCCCTGCCACTAAGCAGATGTTTACACGCCTTTTGACCAGCGCGTTGTTCGCTGGTGCTGCCTCGGGGTTGATTGCCGCCCTGTTGCAGCTTTGGTTTGTGCAGCCTGTCCTGCTCCATGCTGAATTATACGAGACCGGGGCGTTGCTTCACTTCGGCGCAAACTCCAATGTGCCCGCGGTCCAAGATGTGGGCGGCATTGATCCGTTGCGCGATGGTCTTAGCATTGTGTTCACCATGTTGGTTTATTCTGGCTACGCGATGGTGCTGCTTGCCGCGATGTCCGTGGCCGAAGAACGCGGCGCGATCATTTCGCCGCGCAATGGGTTGATCTGGGGCATTGCGGGCTTCGTCGCGGTGCATCTGGCGCCGGGCTTCACCCTTGCGCCGGAAGTGCCCGGTGTGGCCGCTGCCGATGTAACTTTGCGCCAAATCTGGTGGTTTGCCACTGTCATCATGGCCGCCATTGCCATGGGGTTGATTGGGTTTGGTAAAAGCTGGATGGCTTGGTTAAGCGCGGCGGTCCTGTTGCTCGCCCCTCACGTCTATGGCGCGCCCGAGCCTGAGGTTTTCACCGGCCCCGTCCCGACAGAGATCGGCGCCCTCTTTGCGGCACGCGCCTTGGGCGTCGGCATGGCGGCCTGGGTCCTTCTGGGCACCTTCGCAGGCTTCTTCTGGTCGCGGCGCATCGGCGCATCAGACCCCGCGTAACCCTTTGATCCGGAACGGAGATCCTAGATGAACACAGGTCTACCCCTTCTGGTTATTGGCCTTATTTTTGGCGGCGGCATCGGCTTCACGATTGCTGCCGCCAATGGCATCACGCTCGACGGTCACGACCACAGCGCCCATGGCGTTGCGGGCCACGGCGAGATGGATCACGACACAGTCCTGTCCCTGCCCGCCTCGGCCACAGCCCCGACCCTTGCGGTCACCGTGACACGAGACCCGATGGCGGGCTATAACCTCCACATTCTGACCGAGAACTTCACCTTTTCCCCGGAAAACGCGAGCCTTTCTCATGTTGAAGGCCAAGGCCACGCCCATGTTTATATCAACGGGGTGAAGTTGGGGCGGTTCTACGGGCCTTGGGTGCATCTCGATCACCTGCCCGAAGGCGAAGTGACGGTGGAAGTCACCCTAAATGCTAACGATCACAGTCCTTTAGCGGTCGAACAAACGCCGCTTCGTGCCAGCGTCACGATCCAGAACTAAGCGCTGGTACGCGACCTTTCAGGCAAAGCCGCAGACGACCGCAGGCGGTTGCATCCTCGATCCAACCCGCTGGCGCGTTCAGGTAGGTGGCAACCGTTGCCACGATATCCGCACGATCCGCGACCGGGTCGATCCCGGCGAAGAAATACGTGGCCCGGCCCGGTCCCTGCACCGCGAGGCTGACTGGGCTGGCGCAGGCGTTCATGCAGGGCTGCGCCACGACTTCTGCGGCCAGTCCCGCTGTTGTAAGCGCTTCTTGCAAGCCATCGCGTGCCTGCGCGAAACCGGACGGCGCGCAAGTTGCACAAAGGTGGACGACAGCGCCGAAGGTCATTCTAACCCCTTGGGGCGCAACAGATATGTATCCATAATCCACCCATGATCCGCCCGCGCCTGAGCGCGCGCCTCGATGATCCGCGGCCCTGCCTCTGACAAGGAACCATGGTCGAGAATCTCCTCCTCCATCCCCAAATAGGCGCCCCACCAGATCAACAGATCATCGCGGTCGAGGGTTTGGAAACTGCATTCGCCGTCCAGCATGACGACAGCCGTTTCAGCCCCCTTGGGCCAGCCAAGTTCCCGCAGGCGACGCCCGGTTGTGACCGTCACAGCCCCCGCGAGGGTGTTGAAGGTCAGCCCATGGGCCGCCGTCAACGCCTGAAGCGCCGTGATGCCCGGCAGCACACGCAATCGCGGCGCAGGCGTAAGGCGCGTGGCGATACGCAGCGTGCTGTCATAGAGCGATGGGTCCCCCCATACCAACAAGGCAATCGGGCCGTTGGGCGAAGCCTCGGCAATGGCGGCTTGCCAGCGACGGGCGATTTCGTCATGCCACGCGCGCACGCGGTCCTTGTAGGGGATCGCGGGGTTGCGTGTGGGGTAGTCGAATTCGACAACCTGCGCCACCGCACCCGCATCAGCGATAATCCGGTGCCTTAAGCCCGCAAGATCGGATTTGTCAGGCCCCTTTCGCGGCACAAGGATCACCGCGGCATCGCGCAAAGCGCGCTGCGCCTCCAACGTGATATGCGCCGGGTTTCCGGTGCCAATGCCAATCAGCCAGAGGTCCATCTTAGCGTTCATCTGCTAACGGACCGTAAAGGATCAATGCGGGTGCGGTGCCCACCTCGGCTGTCAGTTTTTTCGCAAGTGCGCCCAATGTCATCCGGTGCAGGGCTTGCTCCGGGGTGCTGACGGCCTCGGCCAGGATGGCGGGCGTGTCTGCGGGAAGCCCCCGTTCGATTAAGGCCGCGGCCAGTTTGGGAAACGTCCGTTTACCCATGAAAATCACGGTGCTAGCCGTTCGATCCGCAAGGGCGTTGAGGTCAATGTCCTCGGGCAGTTCACCGGTCGCATCATGGCCGGTCACAAATTGCACCCGCCGCGCCGTCAGCCGCCGGGTCAGCGGAATGCCCGCCGCCGCCGCCGCCGCGATGGCAGACGGCACGCCGGGGATAATCTCATATTCAATCCCCGCCTCCCGCAACGCGACAAGCTCTTCTTCCAAGCGCCCAAACAGCCCGCTGTCGCCAGATTTCAGCCGCACAACGCGCTGGCCTGTCTTCGCATAATCCACCAGAAGGCGGCTCACGTGGCTCTGTTTCGGGGAGGGCCTTCCGGCGCGTTTGCCGACCCCCACAAGATCCGCCCCGCTTTGGGCATGGGACAGGATCGGCCCAGACGACAGGTCATCAAACAGCACCGCATCGGCGCGTTTCAGGCGATCCACGGCCTTGAGCGTCAGCAATTCCGGGTCACCGGGGCCGGAGCCCACGAAAGAGACAAAGCCGCTCATGCCACGTCCTCTGCGATCATGTGGAAGAAGGTGCCGGTCACATTTCCCCGTACAGATCCGGTCTGTGCGCCGGGCTTTCCGTCGGCGTCAAAGACCTCGGCCAAGGGGCGGTCAGGCTGTTGAAGGATGCTGGAATAGTGAAACTCATGGCCGCGCAATGCCGCACCTACCGCAAATCCCGGCATGTTTTCTGCAAGAACTGCACGACGATAACCGAGGTTGAACTTACGCTTCTCGTATGACGTTTCCAGACCCAAGAGCCCCGCCATCTCGTGACGTGTGCCATCTTTGTCGATCAGCCCCGCCCCAAGGGCCATGTAGCCGCCGCATTCGCCGTGCACAGGCTTGGTTTCCGCGTGCTGACGCAAGGCCGCGCGGAAAGTTGACGCCGCAGCCAAGGCGCCCGCGTGTAACTCTGGGTAGCCGCCCGGCAACCAAACGAGGTCCGCGTCAGGCGACGGAATTTCGTCCCCCAGGGGGGAGAACGGCGTGATCTCGGCCCCAGCCTCGCGCCACCCTTGCAGCAGATGCGGATAGGTGAAAGAGAACGCCGCGTCGCGGGCCAATGCGATGCGCTGTGCGGGCGGTTTCGGCAAAGCGCCTCCGGGCACAGCAGGCCCCGACATCGCTGCCGCGCGGATTGCGGCGAGGTCCACGTTTTCGCGCAAGAAGGCGGCGTAGCCGATGATCGCGGCCTCCAGATCGGGGTGTTCAATCGCTTGGATCAGACCCAAGTGCCGCTCAGGCAAGGCAAGGTCCCCGCGTCTTGGCAGAACGCCAAGCACTGTCAGGCCCGCGTGATCCATGCCGCGGCGGATTAACCTTTCGTGCCGAGGAGAGGCGACGCGGTTCAAGATTACCCCCGCGATGGGCAGATCGGGGTTGTAGGCTTGAAATCCCAAGGCCGTGGCTGCCGCAGACTGCGCCTGACCGCCGGCGTCGATGACCAGTACCACCGGCCAGCCCATGCGTTGCGCCGTTTCGGCCGAAGACCCGAAGCCGCTTTGCCCCCGCGTTGCGACGCCGTCGTAAAGCCCCATGGATCCTTCCGAGATACAGATATCCGCCCCTTCAGCCTGCGCAGAGATGGCGTTGAGCAAGCTGTCATCCATCGCCCAAGTGTCGATATTGAACGACGCCCGGCCAGAGGCCGCGTGGTGGAAAGCGGGATCAATGTAGTCGGGGCCGGATTTGAACGGCTGCACAGTTAGCCCATCATCGCGCAGTGCCCGCAAAAGACCGAGCATAACGGTGGTTTTGCCCGTCCCCGACGAGGGGGCAGAGACCAGAAGGCCGGGGGGAAGCATGTTCATCTCAGTCATCTCCATGCTGCCATTCAGACCAAGGGCTTTGCGCCGTTTGGGGCCGGTAGCGGCGATCATAATCCGCCGCGTAAAGGCGGCTTTCAGTGAAGTCTCGGGCGCCAATGGCAGGGCCCACAAGGATCAACGCGGTCCGCGCAATCGTTGGGTCCATGGCCTCTTCCAGCGTGCCAAGGCGGGCGCGGATGATCTTCTCATCCGGCCAGGACGCGCGATAGATCACGGCCACGGGGCAATCGGCCCCGTAGTGGGGCAGCAGATCGGCGACCACTTGGGGCAAGTTGCCGATTGAAAGGTGCAGGGCCAATGTCGCGCCGGTTTTGCCAAAGTTCTCAAGACTTTCGCCATCGGGCATGGAGGACGCACGCCCCGGTGTGCGGGTCAGGATCAGCGATTGCCCCACCCCCGGCAGGGTCAATTCCTGCCCAAGGCTCGCGGCAGCCGCCGCGAAAGAGGGCACGCCGGGGGTCACCGTGAAAGGGATGCGCAGGGCATCAAGGCGGCGGATCTGCTCGCCCATCGCCGACCAGACGGACAGGTCACCGGAATGCAGCCGCGCCACGTCTTTGCCCGCATCATGGGCCACGGCGATGGTACCGACGATATCATCCAACGACATCGGCGCGGTGTTGATGATCTGCGCCCCTTCAGGGCAATGTTGCAAGATCGCCTCGGGCACCAGCGAACCCGCATAAAGACAGACCGGGCAAGCCGCGATCAGGTCGCGCCCCCGCAGCGTCAGAAGGTCCGGCGCGCCGGGGCCTGCGCCGATGAAATGCACGGTCATGATGTTTCTCCTTCCGGCAATGTGGACGCGAGCGCGCAGGTTGCCAAGCGGTCCGCCGAAATCACACGCGGGGCCAACAACCGGGCACCGGGGCCTGCGGCGGCCAGCGCTGCGGCCTCGGCCACGGAGCCGACGTCGCGTTGATTTTGTGAGGCAGTTGAGAGGGTCAAGGTCGCCTGCTTGGTCAGCTCATCTGGCAACACCCCTACAAGGGGCACTGCCACTTGACTGGCAAACGCAATCATCGCGTCAGAACGCGCCTTATCGGCAGCAGTGGCCAAGCGCCCCGCGCCGCCCCCTGCCCGTCCGTAAGCATCGGCCAAGCTATCTGCCGTGGCAGAGGCGCGGAATCCGAAACCTGCGACGATCATAGAACCACGCTCCATTGCACCACGGGATAGGCCGATTGCCACGCCTGTTTCGACCCAAGAGCGCGGGCATGGGCGATTTCCACACGCATCAAATCGCCGCCATGGCGGGCATGGGCGGAGGTCAAAAGGGCTTCTGCCTCTAGGGTGACACCATTGGCCACGATCCTTGTGCCGGAAGGCAGGGCCGTGACTCTCGCCAGTAGCGCCTCGGACAGACCGCCGCCGATGAACACAGCATCGGGCTGTGGTAGGTTTGCAAGCTGCGCTACGCCATCTCCAAGGTGGAGCGTGATCCGGTCCAAGCCAAAGGCCGCCGCATTGGCGCGGATCAGCGCGGCGCGATCTTCGCGGATCTCGATCACGCTGGCAGTGCAGGTACGATGCGCCAAGGCCCATTCCACCGCGATGGTGCCAGAGCCGCCGCCAATGTCCCAAAGATGCTCGCCCGCGCGGGGGGCAAGGGCCGAAAGGGTCAACGCGCGCATCGGGCGTTTGGTCATGACGCCGTCTGTCTCAAACAGCTCATCCGGGCGGCCGGAGGCCAAGGGGATCGCCGCGCCCTTCCCGGCCACTTGCAAAGCGACACAGAGGGGGGCCGCGAAGGCGCCCGTCTTCGCCGCTTCAACATCGAGCGTTTGCAGTTTTTCGCGCGGCCCGCCAAGCGCCTCTGCCACGGTGAGGGAGGTTTCCGCGAAGCCCTCCGCCTCTAGGTAGGCGGCCAATTCCACCACTGCGGCCCCGTCACGCAGTAGCACAATCGCCCGAAGGCCCGGGGCCAGATAGGGCCGCAACCGTGCCAGAGGGGCGGCATGGAGGCCGATGCAAAGGGTATCTTCCACGGGCCAGCCCATCCGCGCCGCCGCGAGGGTAAAGACCGACGGCGCCGGAAGCGCCTGCCACTCGGACCGGTCAAACGCTTGTGAAATGGCCCGTCCGGCCCCGTACCAAAACGGATCGCCTGATACGAGCACCACGACCCGCTGCCCTTTCAGACCCTTAAGCAGGGCAATCCCATCGGCAAAGGGCACCGGCCATTCAATGCGCCGGGCGCTGCCACCGGGCAAAAGGCCCAAATGCCGCTTCGGTCCCATGATGATTTCGGCCCGCGCCAATGCCTCGGCGCTTGCGGGGGACAGTCCGTCCGGTCCATCCTCGGTCAGTCCGACAATCGTGATCCACGGAGCTTCAGCCATGACACCCAACCTTCTGATCCTTGGCGGCACGATGGAGGCAACGGCGCTGGCCCGCGCGGTGGCCGAAGCCGGGATTGCGGGCGTCGTGTCCTTTGCGGGACGGGTGGAGCGGCCCGTGCGACAACCCATGCCGCAGCGCGTCGGCGGCTTTGGGGGGGCGGACGGATTGGCGGATTACCTGAGGGCCGAGAAGATCACCCATGTTGTTGATGCCACCCACCCCTTTGCTGCGCAGATGAGCGTCAACGCGATCTCCGCTTGCGCCATGGCTGAGGTGCCGCTGCTCGCGCTGACCCGTGCCCCTTGGGAGGCGCAGCCGGGCGACAACTGGACCCATGTGCCCGATATTTCCGGCGCGGTCGCAGCCTTGGACCGCCCTGCCCTGCGCGTCATGTTGGCCGTGGGCCGGATGCATCTGGCTGACTTCGCGCCGAACCCGCAGCATTTTTATCTGTTGCGTCTGGTGGACCCGCCCAAGGCCGCGCTGCCCCTGCCGCGCACGAAAGTTCTGGTGTCGCGTGGGCCGTTCACCTTGGCCGATGACCAAGCCCTGATGGAGGCCCATAACATCGACCTCGTGGTGTCCAAAAACGCGGGTGGCACAGGCGCTTACGCCAAGATTGAGGCAGCCCGCGCCCTTGGCTTGCCGGTCATCATGATCGACCGCCCTGCGATCCCGAACCGCCCAGAGGCCCACGGGGTCGCGCAAGTTTTGGCGTGGCTGGGTCATCCCGCATCCTTCGCCACGAAGCGCGGCGTGTAAACAATCGGCGCGCCATCGCGGGGGATTACCCGCGTCTGGGAAGAGCCGACTAATACCACGGTGCGCATGTCCGCCATGTCGGGCGTCGCTTCCGACAAGGTAGTGACGTTGATCGCCTGTTCCGGCGTGGAAACGGCGCGGGCAAAGATAATCAACCGCTCCGGCTCGCAACATTCGCGCAGAATATCGAGGGTTTTGACAAACCCCTCGGGCCGCGATTTGGAGCGGGGATTGTAAAAAGCCATGGCGAAATCCGCCTGTGCGGCAAGGCGCAAACGGCTCTCGATCAGGGACCAGGGCTTGAGGTTGTCGGAAAGGTTAATGCAGCAGAAATCATGCCCCAAGGGCGCGCCGGCAGCAGCAGAGGCGGCCAGCATGGCGGTGATGCCGGGCAGGACGCGAATATCGAGCGCGCGCCATGCCTGTGGCCCCGCCTCAACCGCCTCAAACACCGCCGAGGCCATGGCGAAAACGCCGGGATCACCAGAGCTGACCACCACAACCCGGCGGCCTGCCTGCGCCATTTCCAGCGCATGGGCGGCGCGGTCCAATTCCACCCGATTATCGCTTTCGTGAAGGGTCAGGCCCGGGCGCGGCGCAATGCGGCGCACGTAGGGAATGTAGCCCACGATATCGGTGGCCGCGTCAATCGCGGCTTTTGCATCGGGTGTTATCAACCCCTCTGCCCCCGGCCCGAGACCGGCGATCACGACCCAACCCATTGCTGTTTCATCGTTCATGGTCGACGCCCCTGCCCATGCACCACGATGATCGAGAAATAGGGCAGTGTTTCTTCGGTATACTCCCCCAAGGGCCGTACCGTTTGCCCCTCCATGCTGGCGTATTCTACAAGGACCGCGCGGTCATACTTGCCCGCCGCTTGCAAGGCGCGGCGCACCTTAGGGAGGTTGCGGCCGATCTTCATCACCACCAGAGCGTCGGCCCGTGTCATGGCATCGGTCAAGGTCGCCTCGTCCAACGTTCCCATGACCGTGGACAGGATATCATCGCCCCAGGTGATCGGCGCGCCCGAGGCTGTCCATGCCGCCGACATGCCGGTGATTGCGGGCACAACCTGCACGTTTCGGGCGGGGTTCAGGCGCGTGTAGAGGTGCATGAAAGAGCCGTAGAAGAACGGGTCGCCTTCGCACAAAACCACGACATCTTCACCCGTTGCCGATAACGCCCGCAGATGGTCGGCGCAGGACGCGTAGAAATCTGACAGAACTTCATTGTAGCGCGGATCGCTGAGCGGAATTTCCGTTGTGACGGGATATTCCATCGGAAACTCAACAACATCCTGGCGCAGCATTCCTGCTACAATCGAGCGCGCTCGGCCAGCACGGCCCAACTTGCGGAAGAACGCCACATGCTTGGCCCCTCGCACAAGGCGGTCCGCCCGGACGCTCATCAGGTCCGGATCACCGGGGCCAAGGCCCACACCGTGGATCGTACCCGTCACTTGCCCGCTCATTCTGCGCGGCTCGCTATGGCGTTGATGGCCGCGACCGTGATTGCGGAACCGCCAAGACGTCCCTTCACGATCAGCGACGGCACCGGGTCCGCTTCCCAGAGGGCATCTTTGCTTTCACGGGCTCCGACGAACCCCACAGGGCAGCCGATGATGGCGGCCGGGCGCGGGCAGCTTGGATCTTCCAGCATTTCCAGCAAATGGAACAAAGCGGTCGGCGCGTTCCCGATAGCCACCACAGCGCCTTCCAGACGGTCGCGCCATAGCTCCAATGCCGCGGCCGACCGAGTTGTGCCCAACTCTGCCGCCAGCGCGGGCACGCGGGCGTCGCGCAGCGTACAGATCACGTCGTTGTCCGCAGGCAGCCGTTTGCGGGTGACACCTTCGCTCACCATATAGGCGTCGCAAAAGATCGGCGCGCCCGCATCAAGGGCGGCACGGGCCGATGTCACCATGCCGGGGGCGATGTGGACGTCATCCTCCAACCCGACAAGGCCCGCCGCGTGGATCATACGGACGACGACTTGCTCATCCTCGGGGGTGAAGCGTGCCAGATTAGCCTCGGCCCGGATCGTGGCGAAGCTCTCCAGATAAATCGCGGCTCCGTTTTTCTCGTATTCATAGGGCATGGTCAGGCTTGGATATCCTTGAAACTAAGGGTTGCGGGCAAGCCGCGTTTGATGGGCGCATCCCATGGCGCGCCGTTGGTGACAAGATCGAACCCGTCATTGGTGGCGACCAAAGTATGGTCCGCTGTGCGGGGAAAGGCGCAGCCCTTGGCACAGCCAGAAACATGGAGGCTTTCGCCAAAGGGTAGGTCTTGCGCCAAGCGTCGCGCGATGGCGCGGGTGGGGCCCAGTGCCTGCGAACAGCCGGGGAAGCCTGTGCAGGCGTGCACCTTCAGCAAGGGATTATCGGGGGCGCAGAATCCTTCGGCGATTTGCGGCGAGGAGCCCATGGCGAGGAGCCGTCTGCCCGGCAAAATCCGCAGTGCCTTGATCCCTGTGTCTTCTGCCAGCCGCCGTAAGGCAGCGGCCTCCACCTGCCCGAAGGGCACGCCAAGGATGGTGCCGTAAGTACTGCTGCACGGGCTCTCATCGTGGCGCCGCGCTGCCGTTAACCAGACATCTGGCAAGGATGTGGTTTTCAGATGCTTTGCCATCCGACCCGCTGCGCGGCCGCCACTCTCGACGAACCATGTGACCAGATCCTTGAGGGCCGCCATCGCCGTGTCCTCGGTCACGGGCAAACCGCGCGCCGCGCCATCTGCGACAAGGATCAGCGTGTCATCGGCGCCGCGCTCTAGCCGAATATCACCGGGCGCATCGTTTACCCAAGGTGCATCACCTGTATCGATGACATAGCCGAATTTTGAAGGTAGATCAGGGAGTTCCGACAACGACTCCAACAGGTCCAACGCCAGCCGATGGGTCAAATCCCCCGCCGACCATTCCGGCGTCATCACGAGATTTCGCCGCCCCTCCTGTGCCGGGTCCTCGTCCAGCAGATCAGCCGACAAAAGCGCCTCGATTACCGCGTCATGATCTGCCTCGGTCACACCGCGAATTTGCAGGTTTGCCCGGCTGGTGAGTTCAATCATGCCCGTGCCAAATTTCTCTGCCACCGAGGCCAATGCCCCGACCTGATCCACGCAGACCTCGCCCAACCAAGGGCGTATCCGCACAACCAACCCGTCGCCGGACGCCATGGGGCGATAGGCACCGGGGCACCAACCTTTGACCACTGGCCCACTCATGACGACACTTCCAGTTCTGCAAGAATCGAGTTTCTGCGCGACTGCCAGAGCTTTGCGGCATGGAGCGCGGCGAAACGGTCTTGCATCGCGGCCAAAGCGCCGGGATTGGCGTCTTGCAGGAACGACGTGACCTCTGCGTTCCCAAGGGTGGCGTCGTAATAAGCGTCAAACAAATGCGACGGCACGACGGGGGCCAGTTGCGCAAAGGCGGCCATATTCTCTAAGGTCGCGGCGATCTCTGCCGCGCCACGAAAACCGTGACGGCGCATCCCGGCGATCCAATCGGGATTGGCGGCGCGGGCAAGGACGACGCGGGCTATTTCCTCGGTCAGGCCACGGGCACGGGGGCGATTTGGGTCTGTGACATCAAAGTGATAGGCCTTGGCGCTGCCCCCCGTCAGGGATTGGGCTGCCAGAAACCCTGCCTCGTGGGTGGCATAGTCTTCGGCCAGTAGGATGTCTGTCTCGGGGAGGTCTTGCAGGTGTACGAAAGCATCGGCTTGGGCCACGCGGGCGCGCAACGCGTTTTGGTCTTTGCGGACGCTGTCGCCGTCCAGCGCATAGGCAGAGGCGGCAAGCCATGCCTCGCCTGCCGCGGCCTTTGCGGCCTCGGAATAGTCGCCGATCTGCGGGCCGATCCCGACGCCAAAGCTGCCCGGCGCGGGGCCGAAGACGCGCGCCGTATCACTGCCCGCATAGGGGTTCCAATCCGGTGCTTCATCCCGTGCCGCAAGGCTGCGGACCGCTTGGTTGAATAGGGCCGATAGGGTCGGGAACACATCCCGGAAAAGGCCCGAGACGCGCAGGGTCACGTCGATACGGGGTCGGTCGAGTTCGGCGATCGGTAGGACTTCGATCCCTGAGACACGCTCGGACCCTTCATCCCAAAGCGGACGCACGCCAAGAAGAGCCAAGGCCATGGCGAATTCCTCACCGGCCGTGCGCATGGTGGCGGACCCCCAGAGGTCGACGATCAGCCCCTTGGGCCAATCGCCCTCGTCTTGCAGGTGGCGGCGCATCAACTCATCGGCCAGCACGCACCCCTGCGCATAGGCCGCGCGCGACGGCACCGCGCGGGGATCGGTGGTGAACAGGTTGCGTCCCGTCGGCAGGACGTCCGAGCGCCCACGATACGGGGAACCGGACGGCCCCGCCGCGATGCGCTTGCCGTCTAACGCTGCGAGGAGCGCCGCGCGTTCCGCGAGGGCCGAGGCGGTGCTGTCGAAAGTTGATTGCCCCAACTCCGGCTGGCCCCATACATGCAGCCCGTCGCCAAACTGGCTTTCCTTGACGTCGCACACGAAGCCATCAATCCGGGTAATTGCCTCGGCCGAGCACGACGCGGCATCGAGACCCAAATCCCCTTCCACACCAAGGGCTTGCGCTTCGACCCTAATGTCGCTTTGCAGCCGGTCCCGGCGTTTAGGATCAAGCCCGTCGGCGTTCGAGAATTCATCCAGAAGGGCTTCCAGGCGCACCAATCGTGTAGGCGTTTGGGAAGCCTTCATCGGCGGCGGGATGTGGCCCAAGGTAACTGCCCCGATCCGGCGCTTGGCTTGCGCTGCCTCGCCGGGATCGTTGACGATGAACGGATAGATCACCGGCAACACGCCCGTCAGCGCATCGGGCCAACAGGCGTCGGACAGGGCCACAGATTTGCCCGGAAGCCATTCCAACGTGCCGTGGGCACCAATGTGAACAAGCGCGTCTGCGTGGGTCTGCATCCAGAGGTAGAACGCCACATAGCCGTGGCGGGGGACGCGAGACAAGTCGTGGTATTGCTCATCCCGAAGCGCGGGCGTGCCGCGTTCTGGTTGCAAGGCAACAAGCGTGTTCCCGCGCGACAAAATGGGCAAACGTAGCCCCTCCTCGGACGCTGCCGCGTCCTCCTCGCAGTTGCCCCACGTAGCGTAGAGCGCTTCTTGAAGGGATTGTGGCAGGCGTGAAAGCGCGGCTTTGTAGTCGGCGAACGGCCATGTGATCTCTGCCCCTTGCAGGTCATCCCCCGTTACCGTGCCCCGGGCGCTGTAGCCCGCTTCGTTAAGATCGTTAAGGATTGCATTGGCAGAGGCAATCGCATCAAGGCCAACGGCATGGGCCGCGTTCCAATCGCGGCCCGGATAGGTGGACAGCACCAGGGCCGGCACCCGGTCCGAAGGCGGTGTCGCCGCCAGTTTATGCCAAGCGGCAACCCGCGCGGCGAGCTGGGTCACCCTTTCCAAATGGGGGGTGTGGGCTTGGCGGGCGAATTGCAGATCGACGTCACGCGCGTCGGGTTCTTTGAACGAGGTGACGCCCGCGAATATGCGTCCGTCCACCTCGGGCAGCACCACATGCATGGCCAGATCAGCCGGTGACAGGCCGCGTTCAGCCTCTTCCCATGCGGCTTGGGTGGAGGTGGCCATGGCGATCTGGAACACCGGCACCCCGGCCCCGTCCAGCGGGGACATGCCCCCTGCCCCTTTGCCGGAAAACGACGTGGCGTTAACGATGGCCACAGGTGCCAGGTGGCCCACTTGGCGGGCCATCCATTCCGCCGCTCCGGGGGCTTTGAGGGAAGGCGCAAACAGGCCCATCACCGCGAAACCCTGATCGCGCAACGCCGCGAAAACGGCCCGGATCGGCGCAAGGTCTGCCGCCACGAGGTAGGAGCGGTAGAACGTCACAAGGATCAAGGGTTTGTCGCTGTCCCCCGCCAACACCGGACAGCAAAGGCCGTCTTCCGGGGTCCATCCGCCAACGCTTGGCAGGCCCTTCGCCCCGGCGACCGGGCCCGCGTAAAGGCCCGATGCCAGCGCCATTTGCGCCAGCGCCGCGTGAGCAGCGATATCTCCTCCCGCGTCGCAAAGATGTTGTAAACGGCGCAGGGTCGACACCGGGAGGGTCGAAATTTCGTCAAGCCGTGTGTCATCGCGCCCATCGGCCGGAAGCACCGCCAGCGCGATGCCCTTTTCCCGGCACAGGGCCGCAATCTGTTGCAATCCGTAGGGCCAATAAGGCACCCCGCCGATCAGGCGGATCAGGATGCCTTTCGCGCCCGTAAGTGTCTGTTCTACATAGGTATCAACGGACAACGGGTGCTTAAGTGCCGCGATATTGGCCAGACGCAGGGACGGCAAAGCGCCGTTGGCCCGATGCCAGCCCGCCGCGAAAGCCCCAAGGTCAGAATCCGAGAGCGACAGCACCACCAAGTCCGCTGGCGTTTGGGCCAGATCGGTCGGGGTCTCGGTCTCTTCTAACCCGTGACTTTCGCGGAAGACGACGTGCATGACACGCTACTCGGCGGCAACGGCAGGCGCCAACACGGCGCGGATCGCGTCGGGGGAGACGTCATCATGCTCGGCAATCACCACAAGGCGACCGACACGCGGTTCATCCGCGCCCCAAGGACGGTCGTACTGGTGCCGCACCCGTGCGCCCACGGCTTGGACCAGCAAACGCATCGGCTTGCCCGCAACGCTAGCGTAGCCTTTGACACGCAGGATGTTCTGGGCGTTGGACAATTCCTCAATCCGCGCGACCAGTTCCAAGGGGTCAGAAACCTCGGGAATGTCGATCACGACGCTTTCAAAGTCGTCATGCTCGTGGTCGTCGTGGCCGTCGTGGTGCGACGGACGTGCGTCCATATCGTCTTCGGCGGCGGCCTCGAGCCCAAGGATGATACGCGGATCAATGGCGCCTTCGGCAACCTCGACCACCGGCAAAACGCGCGGGGCTTCGGCGGCGATGATCGCCTTGGCCTTGGCAACACCTTCCGGGCCCGCAAGATCGGGTTTGGTGAGCAAGATGATATCGGCGCAAGAGATCTGATCCTCGAACACCTCGGACAGGGGTGTTTCGTGGTCGATACTGTCGTCGGCCAAACGCTGCGCGTCCACTTTCGCCACATCAGGGGCGAAGCGGCCTGCGGCGACGGCCTCGGCATCGGCCAGTGCAATCACGCCGTCCACGGTAATCTTGGAACGGATATCGGGCCAGTCAAACGCCTTGAGCAGCGGTTTGGGCAATGCCAGGCCAGAAGTCTCGATCAGGATATGTTCCGGGCGCGGGTCCAGCGCCATCAGCGCCTCGATCGTCGGAATGAAATCATCGGCGACGGTGCAGCAGATGCAGCCGTTGGCGAGTTCCATGATGTTTTCCGCCGGGCAATCGGGGATGGCGCAGCCTTTCAGGATTTCGCCGTCCACGCCCACGTCGCCGAATTCGTTCACCACAACGGCCAAGCGTTTGCCGCCGGGGTTCTGGATCAGGTGCGAGATCAGCGTGGTCTTACCAGAGCCGAGAAAACCCGTAACCACGGTGACGGGAAGTTTTGCCAGATCAGCCATTGCTTAGGCCTCCTTTTTCGTAACGGGCGGAATGCGCGCGATGCAGTTGCGTTTGAAGTGCTCGGGGCGCGCGCGCCACGGGATCAAACCGTCGTCGGTGTCGTGATAAAGGGCGATCCCTTCGGCCAGCATGTCGGGATGCGACGCCTCCAGGAAATTTCCGTAAACATAGGTCCATCGGGCGTCGCCGCCCCGGATCGCCACGGAACAGCCGCTATCGCAGTTTTGCAGGCATTCCATCGGGCGAATGGTGACGCCTTCAGGCATCTCGCGTTGGATCAATTCGTTATAGAGCGCTTGGCCGGGTCGAATGCCCTCTTCCGGTGCGTCGGTGCCGCGCAGGCATTTCACACAAACCAGCACTTCGGTTGCCGCTTTTTGGGGTTGGTTGTTCGTCATCGGTCCTCCTCCGGGGCACCCCGCCCGGGATTAACGTTTCAATAGCCGATGGCAGGTCTCCTGGCTCACGGGTCAACACGCGCCTCGCGCCTTCCCGAATTCAAAGCGAATTCAGTGGCATACGCGGGGGCGCTTACCGCTTACAGTTGCGGGGGCAGCCGCGGTATCGCACCGCGTTCCCTCTTAGGCCATTGGCTTTCGCCGCAGGCACCATCGGCGAGAACCCTGTTCATGGGCCGAAGCCCTTGTCAATCGGGGCGTTAGCCGCCAAGCCTTCCCAAAGCCGCAAGGAGAACGCCGATGACCGACGACAACGCCCGCCACGCCGAGAAGATGCGCAAGATCAAAGCCGCGCGAGACAAAATGATGGAAACCAAGACCGAAGAAAAAGGTCTGATCATCGTCCACACCGGCCCGGGCAAGGGGAAGTCCTCTAGCGGGTTTGGCATGGTGATGCGGTCGATCCAGCACGGGCTTGGCTGCGCTGTGGTGCAGTTCATCAAAGGGGATCGCGACACCGGAGAGAAGTCGTTCCTGCGCGAACGCTTTGCCGATGAGTGCCGTTTTTTCGTGTCGGGCGAAGGTTTTACTTGGGAAACGCAGGATAAAGAGCGTGACATCGCGGCCGCGCAAAACGGCTGGAAAATCGCACAGGAGCAGATCCTTGATCCGGCGATAGATTTCGTACTGCTGGACGAGATCAACATCGCACTGCGCTACGATTATCTGGACATCGACGAGGTGGTGGATTTTCTGCTGCACCAAAAGCCCCGGATGACCCACGTGTGCCTGACAGGCCGCAATGCCAAGCCGGAACTGATCGAGGCCGCTGATCTGGTGACCGAGATGACATTGCTGAAGCATCCGTTCCGTGACGGCGTCATGGCGCAGAAGGGTGTGGAGTTTTGAATGGGATGGCGTGGGAGCATCATTGATGCCATGCCCGGCTCGACACCGGGCAGCCGGTTTCGGAACCTGTTCAGTTATGTGATCGCGGGCGTCAGCCTTGGGCTTGTATTTGAAACGATCACGGCCTCGTTTGGCTATGCGTTTTTTACTTGGATCGGGGCCGCTTGGTTCTTTCTTGCTGTGTCAGTGATGTTTTTTGGCGCCGTCGTGGTGGGCGTGATCTTCTTGACGTCCCAGCACTTTAGATTGTCACCGACACGGCTGGCCCGGGACACCATGCTGTCGATCATTTTCACAATTCTGGTCTTCGCCCTGTTCCACCGGATCAGTGGTATTACCCTGTCCGGCATCTGCCCCGAAGAGCATTCTCCAGCAGATGCGCTTTACTTTTCAGCGGTCACATTTTCGACGCTAGGTTATGGCGATTTCCGCCCCTGCCCTTCGGCAACGACACGCCTTGTGGCGGCATTTCAGGCGATTTTCGGCAATTTGCACTTGGGTCTTGTCGTGGGGGCGGCGTTCTTTTTCGCGCAGGAACAGGGCAGTACCCCAGCGACTGAGCGACTACCCGACGAGGAGGTTAACGATGCTACCAACGATCGCGAGGGTTAAGCCGCCAAAGATCACCACAGAGGCAACGGTCATAAAACGGTTGTATGTGCGTTCTGACATGGAATCCTCCTGTGTTGCAGTTTCCGCTTTCTCATATTGTATATCAGAACGTTGAAGAAAAGTAAACAAATGCGGAACATTTGCGGAATGCGCCAAATATGAGCCGAGCGGTGATGATCCAGGGCACGGGGTCCAACGTGGGCAAGTCGATGCTGGTGGCGGGCCTGTGCCGCATCGCGCGGCAAAGGGGCCTTTCGGTCGCACCGTTCAAGCCGCAGAACATGTCCAACAACGCAGCCGTTACGGCGGATGGTGGAGAAATCGGGCGCGCGCAGGCGTTGCAGGCTTTGGCCTGCGGGCTGGCGCCCCATACGGATATGAATCCGGTGTTGCTCAAGCCCGAATCCGAGACGGGCAGCCAGGTTGTCGTGCAGGGTAAGCGCCTAACAACCGTGCGGGCGCGGGAATATGCCAAGCTGAAGCCGCAGTTGCTGAAAGCCGTGTTGGAAAGCTTCAACCGGCTGAAATCGCGCCATGATCTGGTGATCGTGGAGGGTGCGGGATCTCCGGCAGAGGTGAACTTGCGCGCCGGAGACATCGCCAACATGGGGTTCGCGCAGGCCACGCAAACGCCCGTGGTGCTGTGCGGAGACATCGACCGAGGCGGCGTAATTGCGCAGATCGTGGGCACGCAGGCGGTGATTTCGTCCGAGGATGCCGCCCTTGTGCGTGGCTTCATGGTCAACAAGTTTCGCGGCGATCCACGCCTGTTTGACGACGGCTACAGGCTGATAGAACAACATACCGGATGGCGCGGTTTCGGGGTGATCCCGTGGTTTTCGGATGCGGCCAATCTGCCCGCAGAGGACGCGCTGGACATCACTACGCGCACCCAAGCGGAGGGGCTGCATATCGTTTGCCTGCGTCTGTCGCGTATTGCGAACTTCGACGATATGGATCCCCTAGCCTTCGAGCCCGACGTGCGCCTAACGATGCTCTCGGCGGGAGAGGCCATTCCCGGCGACGCCGATGTGGTGATCGTGCCCGGCAGCAAATCCACGCGGGGCGATCTGGCCTATCTGCGGGCGCAGGGGTGGGACGTGGACCTTGCCGCGCATCTGCGTCGAGGCGGGCACGTCTTGGGCATTTGCGGCGGATATCAGATGCTTGGCACATCCATCGCGGACCCCGATGGGATCGAGGGGCCAGCAGGCACTGACCCCGGTCTTGGGTTGTTGGATGTGGAAACCGTGATGACGGGCGACAAACGGCTCACGCAGGTGGCGGCGGTTCACGCGCCATCGGGGACGCAGTTCAACGGCTATGAAATACACATCGGGCGCACCCAAGGCACCGATAGCGCCCGCCCCTTTGCGCGAGTGAACGGCCAATCTGAGGGCGCGATCAGCCCCAACGGGCGGGTCAGCGGCAGCTATCTGCATGGGATGTTCCGCGATGATGCTTTTCGCGGCGCGTGGCTGGCGCAGTTCGGGACCGCCGCCACGGTCAGCTATGACGCCACGGTCGAGACAACTCTGGACGCCTTGGCCGCGCATCTGGAGGGCGTGATGGATATCGACGCCCTCCTGAATGTCTCTTTATAGGTCCAGGAACTCTGCGATCGCGGCGTTGAACGCCTCGGGGGCATCGATGTTGGCCACATGGGCCGCATCGGGGATCGAATGGTAGACACCGCCCGGTGTTGCATCGGCCATTTCCTGCATCACCGCAGGGGCCGCGCCCATGTCTTTGTCGCCGCCCACATAAAGGATCGGCGCTTTCGCTTGCGGCAGGTGCCGCAAACAATCCAGCCCTTTAAGCGCATGACAACAGGCGATGTATCCCTGCGGATCATTGGCCAGCACCATGGCGCGGATTTCGGCCAAGCGTGCGGGGTTGGCCTTGCGCCAATCCTCGGTCAACCAGGAGGCCAGAGTGCCTTCCACAATCGCCTCTAGCCCCCCTTCTTCCACGGCAGCGATGCGGCCATCCCACATGGCTTGGAACGGCGGCGGCGCGTCGGCGCGGCCATCGGCACAAACAACGCGTGTGATCCTGTCGGCGTGATCCACCGCAAGCCCCATGCCTGTCATACCGCCCATGGAAAGGCCCATGAAGGAGGCGGTCTCGATTTCCAGCGCATCCATCAGGGCGATCACGTCGTTGTTGAGGTCCGCGAAAGTTGTCGCCCCCACCGTGTCACTGCCCCCATGGCCGCGCGTATCGTAGCGCAGGACGTGGTATTTTGTGGTCAGAACCTCAATCTGTTCGTCCCACATCGTCAGGTCTGCCCCGAGAGAATTGGAGAGGATGATCCAATCCTCCCCGCGCCCATCCATGCGCGTGTTCAGCGCATGAGTGCCTAGATCAATCCGGCTGCTGCGATCCGCCATTATGCGCCCCCTACTGTGGCTTTTGCCTCTGCCGCATCGACGGCCGGCTTCACCCGTTCGGCCAGAAGCACCATGTTGCGACGAGACAGTTCTACATCGGCCCAATCTTTGCCCGCCACCAGAAGCGTGCCGAACTGGCCCGTTTCCTCCCGGAAGGAAAGCAACTCATCTGCCACCTTGTCTGGCGTGCCCCAGATAATCAGGCGTTCGCATACGTGATCCAGCGTCACCTCATCATCGGGCTGATCGCGGTGTTCTTTGAACAGGTTAATACGCCCGTGCTTTTTCAGTTTGGTGAACAACTGGCTGTAATAGAAGCGATAGGGGCTGTTTGGATCGGTGGCATAGGCGCGGGCCGTGTCCATATCGTCGGCCACGAAAACCGACTTTGCCACCCGCCAATTCGCCATATCCGCGGTGCGGCCCACCCGTTCGCAGCCCTCTTTATACTTTGGCCAATGGGACGCGACCCATTGGGGCATCAGGAAGTTGGCCGAGATCGGGTCCCACCCCCGCGCGGCGGCCTCTGTCACACCCTTGGAGAACGGGGCAACGGCGGTCACAACGATGGGTGGATGCGGGTCGTTCTGCAAAGGCTTGGGCATGATGCCCTGCCCGATATCGGTCATCGCGGTCCGCTCTGTGGAGACGTTCCAATACTTGCCTTCGATGTTATAGGGTGCGTCGCTTTCCCAAATTTTCAGAACCGTGTTGATACACTCTAGAAACATCTCTTGCCGGTTCGCATCGAGGTTGCCAAAGGCCTCGGCGTCCGAGGCCAGACCACCGGGAGAGATGCCAAAGTTGAACCGCCCATCCAGCATATGATCGAGCATCGCCACTTGCGCCGCAACATTGGCCGGGTGGCTGTTTGGCAGGTTCACCGTACCGGTCCCAAGGCGCATGTTCTTCACGGCGGAGGCCAGCGAGGCGATGAACATCGTGCAGCTGACAATCTGTTCCGCACGGTCTGTCACATGCTCGCCCACATATGCCTCGGTGAAGCCCAACTCGTCGGCCAGCAGAAACGCCTCCCGATCTTCGGCGAGGCATTTGCGCCAGTCCTTGTCGATGGGATGAATTGGCATCGTGAAGAACCCAAGGTCCATGGTGCAGTCTCCGCTTCCAGTTACGAGTTGAGGATATGTCCCGTGGCACCCGCAGGGAAAATCAAAAGGAATCGCCGTTCCTATTAGAAAAGTTGATAGCCCGATTTCGGGTGCCCTATTTGCAAAAGCCCCACCTTGTTGGCGGGGCTTTTGAACACTGTCCGATTGCAGGCGTTCGCTATCGCCCGAACATGACTTCCGGCAGCCAAGTCGCAAGGCTGGGGATGAACAACACGATCAAAGCCGCCGCCAGGATCAAGATGAAATAGGGCGTGGAGCCCAGAAAGATTTCTCCCAAGGTGACGGATGGGTCAGGCACGGCGCCTTTGACCGTGTAGACAAGCAACCCGAATGGGGGCGTCAGAAGGCCCGCTTCGATCACCAGGATGCCGAAGATCGCGAAGGCCACCGGGTCAATCCCCAACACCACCGCAATCGGAGAGAAGATCGGCACCGTCAAAAGGATGATCGACACGGAATCGACCAACATGCCAAGCACGATCCAGATCAACATCATCAATCCGATGATCATCCACGGCTCGGCCCCAAGGTTGAAGAACAACCCCTGAATGAACGGCACCGCGCCGCCAATCGCCAAAAGCCGCGAGTACATCTGGGCGGTGATCAGCAAGAACATGATCGGCGCCGTCGTGCGGCCCGCCTGATAGATCGCCTCGAGGATTTCCTTGCCGCGCATCCCCTTGATCAGGCCGATGATAAACGCGCCGATCGCGCCGAAACCTGCTGCTTCTGTCGGGGTGAAGAACCCCTGCCAGATGCCGCCGATCACCAACATGATAAGCCCCAGAATGCCCAAGCCGCCGATCAACTCGGATCGCACCTCTTGCTTGGTCAGCGGCACCAGTTCCGCTTGGAAAGACGGGGCGATTTCCGGCTTGTGGGCGACCGAGATGATGACGAAAGCGGCAAACATCAGGGCCAGCAAGATACCGGGAATGACCCCCGCGATGAACAAGGCCCCGACGCTCAACTCTGTCAGGATCGCCCAGACGATTAACAACACCGACGGCGGGATCAACATCCCCAAACAGGCCGAACCTGCCACGGCCCCCAACGCGAAGGTCCGTTTGTAGCCTGCCTTTTTCATCTCCGGGTAAGCGATGCGCGAGAAGGCGGCAGCGGCGGCAATGGACACGCCCGTTACCGCTGCAAAGACAGTGTTGCCGGCGATGGTTGCAATGGCCAGACGCCCCGGCAGACGCTTGAGGCTACGGTCGCAGATGCGGTACAGATCCCCGGCCGCCCCGGACCTTGATATAAAATCTCCCATCAAGACAAACAGCGGAATCACCACGAATACATCCTTTCGGATCGCCTCGTAGGCCGTGTTGCCAAGAATTGAGATTGCGGCCTCGAAACTGCCTAACATTAGATAAACGCCAAGGCCGGAACAGACGGCCAAGGCCACGCCAATGTGCGTGCCCAACAAGATCAGCAAGATCAAGAGACCCAGCATCCACAGGACGATATCACCTCCCATTACGGCTCTCCCCTTAATCCACGTGTGCCGGAGCCATCGCTCCCGGCGCTTCAATTTCGTTGTCCAACTTGCCCATCCAGTCGAGCACGATCATTTGGAGGTACGCTAAGGCGACGAAGCCCGACATCACCAGAACGACGCCGCGCACGGGCCATGTGGGCACGCGGAGCGACCCTTCGCCCTCGTACTCGCCGATCCGGTAGGCGTCGAAGAACGAGTCGCTTGTGCTCCAGACAAGGGCCACAAAAACCGTGATCCCCAGAAGCGCCGATATTGTGCGCAGGATGCGACGCAGACCTGCTGGCACCGCATCGGCAAATACCGAGGTCCGCAACATAGAGCCGGAATAGATCGCAAGGGGCAGCTGCAAAAAGGCGATAGAGACCACCGAATTTTGCAAAATCTCTTTCGTTCCGGGCACCGGCGTGCCCAGAAATTTACGGCCCATAACGTCGCAAAAGATAAGCAACGCCAGCGCCATAGTCCAAAAAGCAGACACCAAGTGTATGCCCCGTGATAGTTTGATCGGCACGCCCATCAGACCCTCCCCGTCCGTTGCTTGCGACAATTTTGGAAACGCTACTGGATCAGCGCCGTGGGTCAAGCTGTTATTTAGCAATCGATAAATAGTGAGCCAGAAAGCTTGACCGATGCGCCGTTTTGTGAGGAAGTGCGCTAGATTAGCGACCGATAAATAAGGGAAGCATCCAAACGGATAGACGAAAACAACAGCGGATCGCTGACGAACTATCGCCATCAATGGGAGGAGAAAACAATGGCAACACTGGCTTTTTTACGAGGGACGACCCTTGCGGCGGCCGCACTGACCTTAGGCTCAGGCGCGGCGCTGGCGGATGATTTCACCCTGCGCATCGGCGCCGGGCACCCCAACGGGCCGACAGTCTATGTCTCTGACGTAGCAGACTTTTTTGTCCCAGAGGTCGTACGGCGCGTTGCAGAAGAAACCGATCACACCATCACTTTCGTTGAAGGGTACGGCGGCTCCATCGCGGGCGTGGCGGAAACGCTGGAATCCGTTGAAAACGGCATCCTAGACATCGGCGCCTATTGCATGTGCTTCGAGCCCGCCAAGCTGTTCTTGCACAACTTCCCCTACTACGCGCCCTTCGGCCCGCAGGATTCTGAACAGCAGATGGCAGCCACTCGTGCCGTCTACGATCAGGTGCCGTGGCTAGAGGAACAGTTCACCGCGGAATACGGCCAAGTGCTTTTGGGCTTGCACGGGTGGGATAACTACCACCTTGGCACCACCGACCCTTGGGAGACGGTCGAAGATCTGCAAGGCGTGAAGATCGGCGGCGCGGGCCCCAACCTGCCATGGTTGGAATTTGCCGGAGCTCAACCGGTGCAATCGACGCTGCCTGACGGCTACCTGTCGCTGCAAACCGGCGTCTACAATGGCTGGCTGATGTTCCCCTCTGCCTACCTTGGCTTCCGCTTCTATGAACCTGCGCCCTACTATACCCTAATCGGGTTCGGCGCGATGGGCGTGAACGTGTTGACCATGAATGAGCGTAGCATGTCGCGGTTGCCCGAAGACGTGCAGGCGATCATCGTTGAAGTTGGTGCCGCCTATGAGGCGCAAGCGGGTGCATCGCTGAATGCGCGTCAGGTCTCGGGTCTGGAAGGTCTGGCCGAAGCTGGGGCCACGATTTCGGAAATCACGCCAGAGGTGCGCAGCGGTTGGGCCGAGTCCCTCGCGTCGTTCCCCGGCCAGCAAGCAGCCGAGGCCGATAGCCGCGGAATGCCGGGCACCGAAGTGATGCAAGCCTACCTCAATGCGGTGGATGAAACAGGCTACGAATGGCCTTTCAGCTACACCATCGAGTGAGCAAAAACTTGATCGGGGCGGCCTAAACGGGCCGCCCTTTTCCTTTCCCCCTGTCTCGGAGTGCTCTTTATGGCCCTGTCCGATCGCATCCCCTACCAAGCCATCGTTGACCGCCCGAAACTGCGTCTTCCAGACGGCAAACGGGTGGCCGTTTGGGTGATCGTCAATGTCGAGGAATGGCGCATCGAAAACCCGATGCCCCGCACGGTGCTGCCGCCCCCCATGGGCCAGCCCCTACTACCCGATGTCCCAAATTGGAGCTGGCACGAATACGGCATGAGGTCGGGCTTTTGGCGGCAATATCAAGCGCTTGTGGACCGAGGCATTCCCGCGTCCCTAGCAATCAACGGCAACGTCTGCGCCAGTTATCCCCGTGTCGCGGGCGCCGCGCTTGAGGCCGGATGGGAATTCATGGGCCACGGGCTTCTGCAAGGCCCCATGCATCGGCTGGATGATCAAGAGGGCGCGATTGCCACGGCCTTGGATCAAATCGAATCCTTCTGCGGCACCCGCCCCCGCGCCTGGGAAAGCCCCGGACTGACCGAAACCGAAGAGACGCTGGATCTTCTGCGCAAACATGGGGTGGAATATGTGGCCGATTGGGTGATTGATGACCTGCCCCAAGACGTCACCACCCCGTTCGGGCGCGTCACTACCCTTCCCTATTCGGTCGAGACCAACGACATCGCGGTCTACGCCCTGCAAGGCCACCGCTCGGACGAGTTCCTGACGCGGGGTCGCGACCAGTTTGACCGTCTCTATGCCGAGGGCGCGACCAGCCCGCGCGTTATGGCGATCTCGGTCCACCCCTACATCACCGGCGTGCCCCACAGGATCAAATATCTGGAAGAGCTGCTCGATTACGTCGGCCGCCATGAGGGCACGCAATGGATGACCGCCAGCCAACTTGGCGATTGGTATCGTACTGAAATGACACGGGTAACAGGAGAATAGGAATGGAAATCAAGGACATCAGCGTTGAGGAAATGCAGGCGCGCGTGGCGCGCTATCGGGAACTCAAAGCCTCTCCTCAAGCTTTTGTGGACACGCGCATTCCTGAGTATGAGCGTGACATCTACAATGTGATCGGGCGGGGCGTGACCGAGGATGCGGGGCTTGCACCCTCCATCGTGGATTCGCGCTACTTCGGGATTACCTATGTGGGGGCAGAACCCGGGAAAGGCGCGGCCCTTCATGCCCATGAAACGATCGAGGTTTTCATCCCCCTCACCGGCCGTTGGGCTGCCGTTTGGGGCGAGGATGGCGACAAGGAAATCGAGATTGAGCCCTTCGACGTCATCTCCTTCCCGCCCGGCATTTACCGTGGGTTCCGCAACATCGGGGACGCACCGGCGATGTTAATGGCGATCATCGGCTCAAAAGAGACCACCGGAGACGGCGGTCGCGTCGAATGGGCCCCCAGCGTGCTAGAGGCGAGCCATGCCACGGGCCTGCGGGTGAATGAAACTGGCGATCTAGAGGCCAAGTAGTCGTTAGCCGTCCGGGTTCTCGCGATTGCGCTTGAACCCGGTCATATCCGTGAATGGCGGCAGCCAAGCCTCGCGCCGCTCGGTCCAGACTTCATAGGTGGGGCGGAAACGATCCGGCTGGTCAAAAGCGCCAAGGTGAACCTCTATCTCGTCCCCGGATTGCGCAAAAACGGATGATCCGCATGTCGGGCAAAAGCACCGTCCCTGATACGCGCCGAAGTCCCCTTTGATCTGGACGGCATCCTTTGGCCAAATCGCCGCCCCGTAGAACAACGCCCCATGATGCTTGCGGCATTCCAGGCAATGGCACAGCCCAACCCGCACAGGTGCCCCTGTCGCCGTGACCCGTAGCTTCCCGCACAGACACCCCACTTCATGCTGTTCCACTCTCGGCTCCCTCCCTGCCCCCACACCTGAACGCAAAACGCCGGACATCCCTGCCCGGCGCTGCCATTGCTCTATGGTAAACGGCTTACGCCACGCCTTCCAGCTTCCGGTTTGCTTGAACCGAGGGGCGCTGCTTCATCCGCTCGTAATGGGCACGCACATTCGGCGGCAAATCCCAACCGGCCACATCTACGGCCCAGTATTCGTTATAATAGAGCGCTGTATCGGCGATGGAGTAATCGCCCATCAGCCATTCCTTGCCCTCCAACTGCTCATCCACCACGTCGAAAGCGGCCATCATCGCCTCTTTCCCGCGCACCTTCAGCTGTTCCACGGCCTCGGGGATGTCCGAGTACGCATCGGGGCGGCGGTACATGCGCCACGACAACATGTGGACGGTGCCGATAATGAAATCCATCGCTTCAAGCGTGCGGATCATGCCCTCCGTATCCGTGGGCATCAGGTTCTTTTCGGGATGCTCCAGCGCCAGATACATGGCGATTGCCGCATATTCGGTGACGACACTGCCGTCATCGCGCACAAGGGCGGCGACTTTCCCCTTGGGGTTCAGGGCCAGATACTCCGGCGTTTTCTGCTCTTTCTTCGAGAAGTCCACGATCTTCAGATCATAAGGAATGCCGATTTCTTCTAACAGAACATGAATGCCAATCGAGCAGGTTTTCTTAGCGTAACAAAGCGTGGTCATGGGGTCTCCTTCAAGGGGCTAAACAGTGCCGAGCGCTTCTAGAATGCGCTCGGGCGTCATGGGCATTTGGTGGATTTGCGCGCCCAAGGGGCGCAGCGCATCGTTGACCGCGTTCATCAATGCAGCGGGCGCGCCGCCGGTCCCGGCCTCGCCTGCGCCTTTCGCGCCAAGCACACTGGTTTTTGTGGGCGTTTCGACGTGCGCAATGGTGATGTCGGGCATCTCAAACGCCATCGGCACAAGGTAGTCGGCCATGGTGGCGTTCTCAAACTGACCGTCCTCGGAATAGATGCATTCCTCGTAGAACGCGCCGCCGATGCCTTGGATCACACCGCCGCGAATTTGTTCGTCGACCAACTTGGGGTTAATCACCCGGCCGCAATCTTCCACCGCCCAGAAGTTGAGAATTTTTACAAAACCCGTGTCCGGGTCCAACTCGATCTCGGCAGCCATGGCGGCATTGGTGAAAACGAAGGGGAAATCAGTAACGCGGTAGTGGCGGGTGGCCACGAGTTCCGGCGTCATGTCCGAGGGGAGTTCGTTCCCCCGATAGTAAACGGTGCGGGCCAAATCGCTTAGGCTCATGCGTTGGGTGCCGTCCTTGTCGGTGATATGACCATCAACGATATCAAGGGCTTCGGGCTTGGCTTGCAGGATTACGCCCGCTACGTCCAACACCTGCTCTTTCAGGGCATGGGCGGCTTGTAGCGTCGCCTCCCCTCCGATCCCGGCGCCCCGTGACGCCCAGGTTCCACCGCCGTAGGGCGTGGTTTTTGTGTCGCCGGTCGTCACCTTCACCCGGTCCATTGCGACGCCAAAAACCCCGGCCGCGATCTGCGCAAGGATCGTGTTGGTGCCCTGCCCCTGCTCGGTCACCGAGGACGACACATGGATCGCCCCGCCGGCTTCCAGCCGGATGGTAGAGCCGTCCTGGCTGGCAATCGGCGCGCCGCCGATGCCGTAGAACATCGGGCTAGGGTTCGTGACTTCGATCATCGAAACGAGGCCAAGACCACGATGGATACCCTGCGCCCGCAGCGCCGCATGCTCGGACCGCTTGGCGTCGTAATCCATCGTCTCGATCAGCTTATCGAGCGTCTTGTGATGGCTCAGGTCATCCAACTTCATCCCCGTGGCCGAGGTACAGGGATAAGCATCATCTTTTACAAGATTACGGCGGCGGATTTCGACCACATCCATACCGATCTTATGGGCCGCCTCTTCCAGCAACCCATCGGCTACGGCCATGGCAATCGGGTGCCCCACGGCGCGATACTGGCACATCAGGTTCTTGTTTTGGAACACCACCTTGGCGTTGGCGCGGTAGTTCTCCAGCGCATAGGGCGCGCCGGTCAGGTTCAGAATCTGGTTCGCCTCTATCGCCGAGGTGCGCGGATACATCGAATAGGGGCCAATCCCCGTGATGTCATCAAAGGCCAGCGCGGCGATCTCCCCCTCTCGCGTGACCGCGATGCGCCCGTGAACCACATGGTCACGGGCGTGAATGTCGGTAAGGAAACTCTCTAGGCGATCCGCCACGAACTTCACCGGCCGTTGCAACAGTTTCGCCGCTGCCGCTGTGGCGATCTCATCCCCATAGGTGTGGATCTTTATCCCAAATGACCCGCCCACATCGTTCGAGATCACGCGCACGTTTTCTTCCGGCAAGCCCAAGTGCTTGGCGAAGATAAATTGCATCATATGAGGAGCTTGGCCCGAGTAGTGACAGGTCAGCGTGTCCTCGGACGGATCATAATCCACGACGCTTGCGCGGGTCTCCAGCGTCACGCCGGTGTGGCGACCGAAACGGAACGTGCGCTCGACCACGGTAACGTCATCGCGGGCAAAAGCGGCGTCTGGATCGCCCGCCTCAACGGTGCGTTCCCAGGCAAGGTTATTGCCGAAGTCCGGGTGGATCACCGGCGCGTCAGGTTCCAACGCCCGTTCCATATCTGTGGCAGGGGGCAGGTCTTCAATGTCCACGAAGACCAGCGCCGCCGCGTCCTCGGCCACGGCTCGAGAGCTGGCGACAACCATCACCACCGGCTCTCCGGTCCAGCGAACGGTATCGACGGCCAAAGGCATTTGCGGCGCAGAGCGCAGGCCCGCCATATGGCTGAGCACGCCCACGTAGGGCTCCACATGATCGGCCAGATCAGCCCCGGTATAAATGGCGATGACACCGGGCACGGCCCGAGCCTCATCAAGGTCAATCGAGACGATCCGACCATGGGCCACGGGCGAGCGCACAAAGCCCGCGTGGACCATGCGGGGCAGTTGGATATCGTCCACAAACTTGCCCCGCCCCTGCAAAAGACGCTTTGTGTCGGGGCGGTCAACGGGCTTGCCGATGAGGGAATTAGGCTTGTCAAAAATCGTCAGAGGACCGCTCATGAGCCTTCCCCCTCGATCACATCACAAACGGCATCGACGATGGATTGGTAACCGGTGCAACGGCAGTAGTTGCCGGAAAGATGCTCGCGGATGGCAGCGCGATCGGCTCCGCCACCGCCTTCCACATACTCCAGCGCGCTGGCCAACATGCCCGGCGTGCAATAGCCACATTGCAAAGCGTTGCGGTCGATAAATGCCGCGCGTAGGGCCGACGCCCGGTCGCCGTAGCCCTCTATTGTGGTGACTGTCGCACCGTCCGCTTGCACCGCAAGCATGAGGCAGCCGCGCACCATGGCGCCGTCTACCTCCAGCGTACAGGCGCCGCATACACCGTGCTCACAGCCCACGTGGCTGCCTGTCAGCCCCAGCGTGTTGCGCAGAAAATCCACCAGGTTCTGGCGCACCGGCACAGCGGCGCTTGCGGTTTCGCCGTTCACGGTGACCGAGATTGTTTGAGTATCAGTCATGGCTCACAACGCCTCCAACGCGCGGGTCAGGACGACGCCTGACAGGTGCTTTTTCGTAGGGATGGCGGCATTGAGGTCGCCGGAGTACGGAAGCTCAGCCAAGGCGGCGACGGCGTCGATCACACTACCCCCCTTGTCCAAAACCTCTTCCGCGTCGAAAGCCCGTAACGCTCTGTCAGATATCGAGAAGAACGCGACGCGGTGGGCGTTATCGCGGCGGGCCACAGCGACACCAGCCATCGCATAATCGCCATGGCGTCGCGCCAATTCATAGAAGGCAAAGCGGTCGTTCGGCGCGGCAACCGGAATGGCGATCTCAGACACAAGCTCCCCCTCCTTTAACGCGGTCTCGTACATGCCAAGGAAAAAGTCTTTGGCCCCGTGAGTGGTTGTGGCTTCGGCAGATTGCACCGTGATCTGCGCGTCCAGCGCCAGCAACAGCGCGGGCATTTCGGCGGCCGGATCGGCCAAAGCAACGCTGCCGCCAATGGTGCCCCGGTTTCGCACGGCGGCGTGGGCGATGTGGGGCAAAGCCATCGCCAACAACGGCGCGTGTTCGGCCACCGCGCCTGAGCGGACCAATTCCACATATCGGGTCATCGCGCCGATGCGCAGCATCCCGTCACTTAGGGTGATGCCGCGCAGGTCCTCCAACGCCGAAAGATCGACCAAAGTGCCGGGCTGCGCGAGGCGGAAGTTCATCATCGGCATCAGGCTTTGCCCGCCCGCCAAGGGCGTCGCATCGCGTTCTTCATCCGCCAGCAGCGCCAGCGCCTCCGCTACGGAAGCAGGCCGTTCATAGTAAAACTCTGCCGCTTTCATGTCTCCCCCCCCAAGGCCGCGCAATGGGCCGCTGGAGCTAATTTATCAATCTATAAATAACTAGCAAGGGGAAATTGGAAGACCAATTTAACCGTTTAAAATTAGGTAGTTGCAGCCTCTCTTACCGAAGGGATTTGCAGCAGGAAGCTGTCAATTGCTGTCTCGATCACGAAGGATTTGTTGTTCAGGATCGAGACTTCGTAGATCAGCGTCCGCACGCCGTAATAGTAAATACCGCCATGCATGATCCAGGCGGCTTCAACCTCTTCATCGGTGGGGTGAAGCGTATCTAAACCGGCTTCAAAACGAATTTCTTGTAGGATCGGTTCCAGGATTCGTTCACGCACCAACTGCATGTAGCGGCGGTTGATATCGACGCCTTTCAGGCCCGAAAACAGGAAGATTCGCATCCAGTCATTGTGGAAAACGACCTCGGTATAGGCATCGTAAAATTCTACCAGACGCTCCCGCAATGGACGCGAGCGGTCGCGCAACAAAGTGCCCCACTCATCCTGCCAGCGCTTCACATAGACCGCGTCGTAAACCTCCGCGATTAGGTCATTTTTTGACGGGAAGTACCGATATAACAGAGGCTGCGTGACCCCTAATCGGCGGGCCAACTCGCGGGTCGAGGATTCAAACCCTTCCTGCGCGAAGAACTCGATCGCTTTGGTCAAAAACTCTTGCCGACGCTCCTCCGACGACAGGCGGCGGCGCGGCTGCTTGGGGGGCTCGGTCGGGGCGGTCGGGTCAGGTTCACTTGTCACGCATCATGCCATTCGTTGTCTAATTTCAGGCGGTGGCCGACGATGACGCCCTCCGCTAGGCTCTGCTCTAGAAAGCAGCCTTTTTTGGCGGCGTCCAGCAAGGTGCGTTGCTGATCGGCGCTGGCGTCACTGTCCAAAGCCACATCAAGCGAGAAACCGACAGGCGCAGTCACGTAGGGATCGTTGCCCTCCTGCTCGCCCTTCCAATGCAGGCGAGCGTCCACTTCCACCCCGCGCAGGTCGATCTTCAGGCGCTTGGCGAAGGCGCGGATCTGGGTCATCAGGCAGCCCGTCAGCGCAGCGGTGAACAGGGCCAGAGGCGGCGGCGCGGTACCATCACCGCCATGGAACGGGCCTTCATCGGTGGCCAATTCAAACGTCTCTTTCATCATCGGCCATTCGACCGAAATATCGTTGCGCATCTTCCCCGACGCGACGCCCTTCCCTTCAAAGATTACGTCAAAGGTTTTGATTGCTTGGTCTGACATTGAATCCCCCCTGTTGCGTGTTCGTTAACCCAACGCTAGCATCTATTTATCATTCGATCATTAAGAAACTCTGTTTGGGAGGACAGGACCATGGCCAAGCTGACCCGTCAGGACATTTATGATACCGCGAAAGAGCTCTCTAACTGGGGACGTTGGGGCGATGACGACCAAATCGGGACATTGAACAATGTCACGGCCGATGATGTGGTGGCGGCGGCCAAGCTGGTTCGTAAGGGCAAGACCTTTGCGCTTGGGCTTGATCTGAAAGAGAAAATCCAATCCGGCCTGTTTGGCGGGCGATGGAACCTGATCCATCAGATGTTGGCCACTGGCACCGATGCGGTACAAGGTGAACAGGATGGCGACGGCAAGGCGTACCTGCGCTACGCCGATGACGCGATTAACCTGCCCTGTCAGGGTGGCACCCAATGGGACGCGCTGTGCCACATCTTCCTCGATGAACAGATGTATAACGGCTATCCGGCGACAGATGTGACAGTGAACGGCGCGAAACGGTTGGGGATCGAACATGTGCGCGATAAGATGGTTGGCCGCGGCGTGCTGCTGGATATCGCGCGCTGGAAGGGTGTCGATAGTCTGGATGACGGCTATGGCATCACCAACGCCGATCTGGATGGCTGCGCGGCGGCGCAGGGGGTCGAAATCCGCAAGGGCGACTTCGTGATCGTGCGGACCGGCCATCAGGAACGCTGCCTCGCCGCCGAAGATTGGACCGGCTACGCGGGCGGTGACGCACCGGGCCTATCGTTCGAGACCGCCCGCTGGATCAAGGCCCACGACATCGCCGCAATCTGCGCCGACACTTGGGGGTGCGAGGTGCGCCCCAATGAAACGGACGAGGCAAATCAGCCTTGGCACTGGGTCGTGATCCCCGCCATCGGCATTTCGATGGGAGAGATTTTCTATCTGAAAGAATTGGGCGAAGATTGCGCTGAGGATGGCGTTTACGAATTCCTTTTCACCGCCCCGCCCCTGCATATTCCCGGTGCGGCGGGCTCTCCGATCAACCCGCAAGCCATCAAGTAGGAGTTGATCCGATGATCCTTTGGGGGCGGCCAAGTTCGGTCAATGTGCAGAAAGTCCTGTGGGCTTTGTCCGAGTGTGCATTGCCGTTCGAACATCATATTGTCGGGGGGAAGTACGGCGGCACAGATACGGCCACGTTCAAAGAGATGACCCCGGTGCCCCGCGTACCGGTCCTGCAAGACGGTGATCTGACCCTGTGGGAAAGCCATGCCATCTTGCGGCACCTCGCCGGGGGCGTATCTCCTTTGGCTGACCAGTGGATGGAATACACGACCTCCACCCTGCAACCGGCTTTTCTGCAAATGTTCTATGAGCTTGTGCGCACCGCTCCGGCAGATCGCACCAAGGACGCCGAGGCATTGAAGGCCACGTTTTTGGCCGCGATGGCGCCCTTGGAATGGCAATTGCGCAAGACCCAATGGCTTGGCGGAGACAGCTTTGGCATGGCCGATATCGCGGCGGGCGCAATGATGGTGCGGGCTTGCGATCTGTGTGATCCCCTTAGCCCTCAGGTCGCGCGGTGGTACGAACAGTTGCAAGCGCGGCCTGCCTACCGCGCCGTGGTCATGACATCTTACGAAGAACTGCGCGCCTAATCGAAATCCGCCACGGCTGTCTGGCGCATGATCTCTGCCATATGGGGGTTATGGCGACCATCCATCGGGTCGCCATGTTCGGGCGCTTGCGCCATGTATTGCCCCAGCATCTGCGACCGCGCATATGCAGCGCGAGAAGCCTGACAGCGCTCCGCCGAATAGGCCTGTAGGCCCGCCTCCACATCCTCGTTCACATGCCGCGCGAGGGCCAAGGCATCTTGCGCCGCTTTGGTCACGCCCATCCCCACATGGGGCCGAGCCACGCAGGCGGCGTCCCCCGCCAGCGCCACCCTTCCCTGCGCGAAAACGGGGGACAGGTGGTCGTAGATCGGTGTGAAAAAGGGCCGCTCGCTTTGGCGAAGCACATGACGGAACACATCAGGTAAGACCTGTTCAGCCTTCGCCTCCATCTCGGCGACGACCTCATCGCGTACCAGTGGCGGCGGGATCGACACGCCGTGGCGCTTGCCGCTTGCATCGGTCAGCATCGCGTCCAGATCATCGGTCGCATAGGGCACGTACCAAACAAAGTTATAGCGCCGATGGCCGGGGCGTAGGTCGTTGTTTTCCCCGGCAATTGGGTAGCCCACAATCTGCGTACCCGTGGGTAGGAACAGGCCGAACACGTCAAACAGACGTTCGTGAATTTGCGGCGATAGGGCGGCTTCCGGGGCCAAGGCCCGCCACACGACATAGCCCGCGTATTGCGGCTGCACCTCGGGCAGAAGCTGCCCCCGCACGGCAGAGCGGAAGCCATCGGCGCCCACCAGCATATCCACCCGCTCCTCTGCCCCACTGGCAAAGGTCAACGAGACGCCCTCGGCATCCTCTGCATAGGTCTCCAAGGCTGCGCCCAAATGGTAAGACGCGTCGGGGATCAATCGGCGCAACGTCTGGTGCATCCTGTCCCAAGACGTCACGATTTGCGGATAGGGCAGCGTGGCGCAGGGGGCGCCGTCGCGGTCAAAGGCCACCCGGTCGTAGACCAGCACGCCAAGGTCCGATGTATCCGCCCCCACCTCTGCCAACGCGTCGAGCAACTGGGGATGGGTCACAATCCCCGCCCCGCGCCCCGCCAAAGCGACCGAGGAGCGCTCAAACACCTTGACGTTCCACCCCGCATTTCGCAGCGTCGCCGCCGCGAATAGCCCGCCAATCGAGCCACCGATAATTGCCACTGTTCGCGTCAAGAAACCTACCTCTGGATTAGCTGCTTCCCTTCTTATTTATCACCCTATAACTAAAAGGCGAGCCATGGGGCACAATTGCTATGCCAAGTCGCAGTTTCGCCGCCCCGATCCGCTTACACAAACTGCTCAACCGGGCACGCACGCGCAGGACAGCTGACATGACATACCCCAATCTGGCCCCTATTCCCGCCAACGCTTGGCCCGATGTTTTGGCCGATCTCGACGATGCCTTTGCCGGAAAACTTAATGTTTACCGCACCATGGCCCATCATCCGGCTCTGGTGCTGGCTTGGGCCAACCTGCGGCAACATGTGGTGTTGGACACCAGCCTTGGCCGGGTCCGGTCCGAGGTGGTGATCCTGCGGGCCGCCGTCGCGTTGAACTCCGATTACGAATGGGCCCACCATGTGGGCCGGGCGCGCGCCTTGGGGTTCTCGGACGCCAGAATCGCGAGTCTGCGCGGCCCCCTAGAGGCGATGGACGACGAAGACGCCACCATTGCACGCGCCGTGGATGAGGTATTGGCCAACGCCCGTTTGACCCCGCAAACCTTGGCAGAGCTGACTTCTTTGGTCACCTCGCAAGGCGTGCTGGATCTGTTCGCCACGGTCGGTTTCTATTCCACATTGGGCTTCATCGTGAACACGTTCTCGGTGCCAATCGACGATGATATTGCCGCCAATCTCGCCGCCACGCCCTTTGCGGACGCCGCCCCATGACCGACGCGCCCCACAGCAAACTCGCCTATGCGCCCATTGCGCTTTTCACCACCGCGATGGGGGTCTTTGGCCTCTCACTTGCGACCCGCGCGGCTGGGTTTGACGCGATCTCTGCTGCGGTTGGAAGCCTAGGCTCCGTGCTGTTTATCGGCCTGCTTGCCTTGTTTGTCGTGAAGTTCGTCCGCCATCCAGAGGCGATGAAGGCCGAATGGCATCACCCGGTGAAGCTGGCGTTTTTTCCGGCGGCGAGCATCTCGGCGCTCTTGATGGCGACGTTCCTGCACCCGCTTCTGCCCGACGCGGCCCGTGTCATCTGGCTGCTGGGGGCCGCGGCCCAGGGCGTGCTGACGTTGGTGGTGATTTCCGCATGGATCAGCCACCGCGCTTTTGGGCCGGGTCAGCTTTCGCCCGCGTGGTTCATCCCTGCGGTGGGCAACGTGATGGCGCCTTTTGGCGGCATCCCCTTGGGCTATATTGAGCTGAGCTGGTACTTCTTCGCCGTCGGTCTTCTGTTTTGGCTCGTGCTTCTCACGCTTGTCTTCAACCGATTGATTTTCCACGATCCCATGCCCGAAAAGCTGCGCCCAACGATCGTGATCCTGGTCGCGCCGCCTGCTTTGGCATTTCTGACCTGGGTGGCGTTTCACGATGGCACCCTCGACGCGGGGGGGCGGATGTTGATCAACCTTGGCTACTTCTTCACAGCCCTTGTCGCGCTACAATTGCCGGCCCTTTTGCGCCTGCCCTTTGCCCTGTCGTTCTGGGCTCTGTCGTTTCCCTTGGCCGCGATCACAACGGCCAGTTTCCGCTTTGCGGAGTTGACGGGGTCTACGCTGCATCTGGTGTTGGGCTATGGGCTGTTGGTCGCGCTGGCCTTGGCGCTCGCCGTGCTGACGATCCACACCGTCCGGGCCATCATCTCTGGGGCGCTTTTCCAGCCGGACTAGGCCGCAAGGGGAGTGATGAGCCCCGCCCCCTGGGCACGGTTCGAGTTCACTTCCCGGTCCACGCGCCAGCGCTGAAACACGCCCTCAGGTGCGGATCGCATCAGCGGGGCGGCTTTGGCGTCGGCCTCCCCCAACCATATCGCCCAATCCTCGGGCGCAAGCACGACAGGTTCGCGGTGGTGGGTCTGCGCCATCCAATCAGACGCGCCGGTGGTAACAATGGCGCAGGTGGTCAACGGTTCTTCCCCTTTTTCCCAGACCTGCCAAATCCCGGCGAACACCATCGGTGCACCGTCAGGGCGCGAGAAATACCACGGCAGTCGCGCGTCATCCTCGCCCTTGGTCCATTCATAAAACCCCGTTGCCGGGATCAAGCATCGCCGCGTGCGCACTGCCGCGCGAAACGCCGGTTTCTCGGCAATGGTTTCTGCACGGGCATTAATAAGTAGGGGGCCGTCATTGGGTTTTTTGTACCAATGGGGCACAAATCCCCATCGCATGGGGCGAAACGCCCTGTCGGCGCCTTCTGCGCCCCCCGCCCCCGCCGTGACAACGGCCACCTCGTTTGTGGGGCAGACGTTGTAATTCGGCACATGGGGGAGGTCATTCGCTGGCGCCGCCTCAAACAGCTGCGCCATAGCGTCGTTAGGATGGGTCATCGTCATACGGCCACACATGACCCCAATAGACCCGGTATTTTAGCGGCCGTAAACCGAACGCAGAGCAATCTTGTGGGCGTCTTCAGGGCACAGACCCAGATCTTCGACGGCCAGCTCTACGGGCAGAGCCGAGATTTCGGCGACGGTACGGTTGTATGCGGCACGTTTTTGGGCGGCCACGCGGAGGTCTTTGAACAAGTTAGCCATGGTGCAATTCCTATCGTTGTCAGTTGGCTTGTGGTTTCTTGCACCCAATATGATAGCGCTAACGAAACGTACCAGTATGCGTTTTGGAAGACCCGGATTGCGCGGATTGCATGGCAATGAAAAATCGGCGCAGGTTGCCCCGCGCCGATCAAATTTGACTAAAATTCAGCCTGGTAGAGGTTTACTCTACGGCAGCGATGCGTCCGTCGGTGTAAGGTGTGTAGCCTTCCGCCGCCATGATGTAATCCGCCACGACCTGCTCTAGGCCGGGGCCGAAATCATAGGCGTTGTCGGCTGTGGTGAAGCTGGCATAACCATCCCCGCCACCGCGCATGTAGTTGTTGGACACAACACCGTAGACAGCTTCAGGGTCCAGCGGCTCTCCGCCGATCTCAACGGAAACGATGCGCGAACCGGGCTCTGCCGCGGGATCATAGGTGTAGGACATGCCCGACACCTGTGGGAAGCGGCCTGCGCCTTCTTCCACGGCGCTCACACCGTTTTCCAAGGCTTCAATGATGCCCGCACCGGTCAGCTGGAACGTGGCCAGCGTGTTCTGGAATGGCAGCACGGTGAAGACCTCACCCATGGTGATTTCGCCCGCGTCGATGGTGGCTCGCAGACCGCCACCGTTCTGGATCGCCACGTCGATACCCTGCTCGCGCACGCGCTCTAACATGGCGTCCGCCACAAGGTTGCCCATCGGGCATTCCATCGCCCGGCAGGTATCGCGTGACCCGTCGATGATGTCCGAGGTTTCGCCGATCACAACCGACATCGCCTCTTCAATCGGGCCACCCAATTCGGCCACGCGGGCCGCGATTTCTGGGTCAGGCGTCACGGAAGCATCCAGCACCATCGTGTCGCCCGAGGCGTAGACAACGTTGCCGTCGTCATCAAATGTCACCTCTAGGTGGCCAAGGTACTTGGAATACGCATAGGCCTGCACGATTGGCACGAAATCGCCATCGGGGTTGGTTGCCATCGTCGGATATGCGCCCGCACGATCCGGGTCCGAGGACGACAGATAGGTGTGCGAATGGCCGCCCACGATCACGTCGATACCCGTCACAGCTTCTGCAATGCGGATGTCGGCAGGCAGGCCCACGTGGGTCAGGGCGATGATGATGTTCACGCCTTGCTCGGTCAGGGCATCAACATCTGCCTGAAGCGCATCAATTTCATCTTGGAAAATGACGTTGGGACCGGGCGACGACGTTTCCGCCGTATCCACTGCCAGCGCCGAGATCACGCCGACTTGCACACCGTTCACGTCCAGAACCACGTGATCGGGGATCATCGTGCCGTCCAGAATATTGGACTGGGACAGATCAAGGTTACCCGAAATAATCGGGAAACTGGTCATTTCAGCGAAGCGGGCAAGGTTTTCCGGGCCATCGTCGAACTCGTGGTTGCCTACGGCCATGACGTCAAAGCCAATCGCCTCCATGAACTCGGCCTCAACCTCGCCCTTGTAGGTGGTGTACATCAGCGAGCCTTGGAACTGGTCGCCTGCGTCCAAGACAAGCACGTTTTCGCCAGCCGCTTCCAGCTCACCGCGCAGGGTGTTGATCGCGGTGGCGACGCGCGCCACACCGCCAAAGCATTCGCCCGCGGCGTCATCTTCGGCGCCACAGGTCGAATCAAAGCGGTTGATCGGCTGAATACGGCTGTGCAGGTCGTTGATGTGCAACAGGTGCAGCGTTGTGTCCGCCGCAACAGGTGCTGCAACAGCAAGGCCCGCCAGCATGGCGGTCGAGCCGAGAATACGAGAAAGCATGGAATTCTCCCCAAGTTATTGTTGAACTGGCCGCAGCTTGGCCGCGTGTCACGTCCAAGTAAAGACGCTAGATGACGAGACCGTGACACTTGACGTAGCGACGCCTGCGGGGGAAACGACGCCCATGATGATTTTCAAGATATTGCGGGCGGACGAATGGGCCGCCCTTCAGTCTCAGGGCGAAACCTCGGGCGCGCCGATTGACGTGGCCGATGGCTACATCCACTTCTCCACCGCCGAGCAGGCCGCAGAGACGGCGGCGAAATACTTCGCCGATGTAGACGGCTTGGTGCTTGCCGCTCTCGATGCCGACACCCTTGGCGATGGCCTCAAGTGGGAACCCTCCCGCGGCGGGGCGCTGTTCCCCCACCTCTATGGCCCTTTGCGTTTGGCCGACGTGGTTTGGCACAAGCCCCTGCCGTTTGAGAACGGCACCCATATCTTCCCCGAGGGGCTTTAGATGCTAGAGAAACTGGGCCTCCCCCTCCTGCGTTGCATCGATCCTGAACGGGCTCACGGCCTTGCTCTGTTGGCCCTAAAGGCAGGCCTCGGCCCTGTCGCGGGGCCGTTCACCTCGCCTCGGCTACAAACGGAAATCGCCGGACTTGCGATGCCCAACCCCGTCGGCCTTGCCGCAGGCTTCGACAAAAACGCCACCGTCGCAGGGCCCCTGCAACGGGCAGGCTTCGGCTTCATCGAACTGGGTGCCGCCACCCCGCGTGCCCAACCCGGCAACCCGCGCCCGCGTCTCTTCCGCCTTGCCGAGGACCGCGCCGCGATCAACCGCTTCGGCTTTAACAACGACGGCGCCGAGGCCATTGCCTCGCGCCTGAATGGCCTCCCCCACGAGATCCCCATCGGCCTGAACCTTGGCGCTAACAAAGACAGCTCTGACCGGGTCGCCGATTTTGCTCAGGTCTTCCGCACCTGTGCGCCTCACATTGATTTCGCCACGATCAATGTCTCTTCCCCCAACACCGAGAAATTGCGTGACCTGCAAGGAAAAGCAGCCCTTCGCGCAATTATTGAGCAGGTCGCAGCGGTTCGCCTGCACGCGGCTGAACCCGTCGCCCTCTTCCTCAAGATCGCTCCCGATCTGTCCGAGGCCGAACTGGCAGACATCGCCGAGGTCGCCCTAGAAGGTGGCCACCTCCAAGGCATCATCGCCACCAACACGACCCTGGATCGCACTGGCCTGCAAAGCCGCCACGCGGGCGAACAAGGCGGCCTCTCCGGGCAGCCCTTGTTTGAAAAATCCACCCGCACCCTCGCCCGCCTTTCGCAACTGACCGAAGGCAAATTGCCCCTCATCGGGGTCGGCGGCGTGGCCAATGCGGAACAGGCCTACGCCAAAATTCGCGCGGGAGCCTCAGCCGTGCAACTCTACACGGGCCTCGTCTATGGCGGCCTCTCCATGGTGACGAAAATCGCCCAGGGGCTCGATGCGCGCCTGCAACGGGACGGGTTTGATAACGTTGCCCAAGCCGTCGGCACAGGAGTATCCGAATGGACGTAACGCCCCCCTTCACCCTCTGGCACAACCCACGCTGCTCCAAATCCCGTGCCGCGCTGGCCCACCTGCAAGCGGCGGGCATTGAACCGACCCTGCGCCTCTACCTGAAAGAGCCCCCTTCCGAGGCCGAGATCACAGACCTGCTCAGCAAACTCTCCCTCTCCCCGCGCGACATGATGCGCCGGGGCGAAAGCATCTACAAAGACCAAAACCTCAAGGCCGCCGACGATGCCACACTCATCAAAGCCATGGTGCAACACCCGATCCTGATCGAACGCCCGATCCTCTCCACGCCCACGTCGGCCAAAATCGGCCGCCCGACCGAGGCACTGGACACCCTCCTCTAATCCGCCGCGGCGCCAACGCGCCAACGCTCGCAATCGCCCGTCCGGCTCCCTGCTTCATCTTGGCAAATACAACTCAAGAACCGTCCTCCGCGGCGCGCTCCAACGCCGGATATCTCGCCCCCAAACTCCCCCCCCTCGCCGCGAACGATACCAATAAGGCCGCCCATACGCCGTGATTTCCCAGCCACGGGATCAGAACCGCCGCCGCCGCCACATAGATGACCGCGCTCACAATCATCATGTTGCGCATATCGCGCCCCTGTGCTGCGCCGATGAAGATCCCGTCCAGCATCCATGCCGCGCAGCCGATCACCGGGGCAAACACCATCCATGGCAGATACGCCCTCGCCGCCGCCTGCACCTCTGGGTCCTTGGCCAGCAGATCAATCAACCACGGCCCGCCCAACCAAAACGCCGCGCCAAGGGCCACGCATGTGGCCAATCCCCAAACCGACGTCATCGCAGCCGAGCGGCGCAGCCGCCCCCTGTCTCCACGCCCGAAGGCCCTTGCGATCAAGGTTTCTGCGGCAAAGGCGAAGCCGTCCATGGCGTGCGCCGTCAAATAGAGGAACTGGATCAACACCTCATTGGCCGCCAGTGTGACCTCTCCAAACTGTGCGCCCAGAAACGTGAACGAGGTAAACATCGCCACCAACAGCGCCGAGCGGATCAGGATATCCACGTTCAACAACGCCATCTTGATCAAGCGCACCCGGTCAAACACCCGCGGCCAGTCGCGCCAAGCGGGCCGTGCAAATGCGTTGCGACAAAACCAAAGCCCAACGCCGGCGCCGATGATCTCGGCAATCGCCGTAGACAGGGCCACGCCCTCGACGCCCCACCCGAACCCCAAGACAAACAGGAAATTCAGCGCGATATTGATGCTGTTCATAATCAATTGCACCGCAAAGACCGCGCCGGTGCGCTCTTGCGCCACCAACCAACCCGTTAACGCATAGACCGAAATCGCAAAGGGCGCGGTCCAGATACGGATGAACAGATACTGACGGGCCAGCGCCTCGACCTCTGGCGTGGTGGGCTCCCACGAAAACGCGGCGAAAACGATTATCGGATAAGCCGCGATCAGCAACAGCCCCCCGACCCCGGCGATAATCAACGCACGGGTCAAGATCGCCGAGACCTCGGCCAAATCTCCCGCCCCTTCGGCCTGCCCCACCAAGCCGACGGTGCCCATGCGCAGAAAGCCGAAGATCCAGAACACGCTGGTCAGGATGATCGCGCCAATGCCCACAGCCCCAATCGGGGCCGCGTCGCCCATCTGCCCCACGACGCCGACGTCCACGATCCCCAATAGCGGCACCGTTGCGTTGGACACGACGATTGGCAGGGCGATCTTCAAGATCCGCTTATGGGTCAGAGGTTGCGGCGGGGTGCTGGCGGCGGCTGGCGTGGTCATGAAACCCTAACTTGTCCCGCTATCTTTGCTGGCGGGCATCAGGAAATGCCCCGTCGCCTGGGCAAACAGCTTCTGGCGGTTATCCTGCCATGCCTCCACATGAACGCTGGCATAACGCCGCCCGGACCGGTTCACCCTTGCCCGCGCATAGGCGTCGCGTGGCAGGCCCGAGCGCAGGTAATCCACGGTAAAATCGATCGTCTTGGGCATTCTGGGCAGGGTCTCAGGCGTCAGGCTATCGGCATCCAATCGCCCTGTCTCGATCTCGTCCCATAGCAGATGAAACCCCAATTCCATGATCGCCGTGACCTCCAGGAACGAGGCCGTGGCCCCGCCGTGGATCGCAGGCAACATCGGGTTTCCAATCAACTTGTCTTGGTAATTCAGAACAGCCGTCAATTCATCTCCGCGGCGATCAAAACTGATCCCCATGGTCGAGATATAAGGCACCCCCGCCACCAACGCCGCGAGGGCGCGGTCGCGGCGTTCTTTGACGACGTGAACGGGTTCCGGGCGGGATCGAGCCATATCCTTACCCCCCCGCCATGGTGAATGCGCCGGTGGCCGAGGCCACGGGGCGGCTTTCGTCACCGTCAAAGGCTTCTGCCCGGATGAAAGCCACAGACCGCGTGACATTATAGCAATGGGCGCGGGCGGTTATGCGGTCTCCGGGGGTGGCGGGGCGCATATAGTCGATGCGCAAATCCAAGGTCGCCGTCGCAGCTTTGGTCTGCGGGTGGCACATCACGGCGGCACCGCCACAGGTATCCATCAAGGCCGACACAGCTCCGCCATGGATCACGCCAGTCGCCGGATCGCCAACGATTTCTGGCGAATAGGGCATTGAAATCACCGCTTTGCCGTCGGCCATTTCTTCCATCTTCATCTGCAACGCCTTGGCAAAAGGCATTGTCTCAATGAAGTGCCGCACCAGATCAGCCCTGTTGCCTGCTGTTAACTCGTTCGCCATGGGCCCCTCTTGCGGTTTTTGTCCTTTAGGTGTCGCGCCCTGCCCGAAGGGACGCAAGGGGTTTTACTTAACAAGCCGCGCAACTCGCGGCATAATGGCGGCGGAAACAGGAAGGAACGGATGGCCATGGCCGAGGATCGGCTCAATTTTAAAGAAATGTGCGCAAGGTTCGAGGTCACCCCGCGGACGTTGCGTCACTATGAATATATCGAGCTCCTCTCGCCCGAGCGTGAAGGACGCGCCCGGTTTTATGGCCCCCGTGAAGTTGCCCGGATGACCCTGATCCTGCGCGGGCGCCGGTTTGGGTTCTCCTTGGAAGAAATTCGCCAATGGCTGGAAATCTACGACCGCGGTGAGGGCTGGGAAGGCCAGCGCGATGTCTGGATTGCCAAGGCTGACCGTCAGTTGGAAGAGCTGAACGCCCGCCGGACCGAGTTGGATGAAATCATCGCCGAACTGAAGTCCCTGCGCGACGCCTCCGTCGCGATCTAGGCGACGTTAGCACCCCCGCCTTAATAGACCCGACAGTTGGCGCAACGCGCCTGAGCCTACCGCATTCAGCATACGCGCTACCCGGTCAGCGCATAGCAAAGCTGTTTGCCATTGCCCTCGGGTCATTAACCATTAGGTCTCGTTCTCGGCTGTCCGCACCGCATTGAAACGTCGCTTTCAACCAAGAACGACAGCCCGAAACATGCTTTTGAGCTTTCCGAAAATTGCTCGTGACGCGGGGTCCACTTAGTTAACCTTTCGTCACCCCAGGAGTGACGCAACGTCCAAGTTACGTAAACGTCATCCAACCTTGTAGACTACTCCCATGACTCGCACATGGGCTTCAGAATGTAATGTTTGATCTTAGTGAGACCCACACAATGACGACCGAAACCATGACCATCCGCGAGATGTGCGATGCCTATGATGTCACGCCACGCACCTTGCGTTTCTACGAGTCCAAAGAATTGCTCTACCCCATTCGGGAAGGTCAGCGCCGCCTCTTTACGCGCCGCGATCGGGCCCGCCTGAAACTGATCCTGCGCGGCAAGCGCTTTGGGTTTTCGTTGGAAGAGATCCGGCAGCTGCTGGACCTTTATACCGTAGACGACAGCCAACAAACCCAGCTTGTCAGCACGCTATCTATTGCCCGTGCGCGCCTGAGCGACATGGAAAAACAACGCGCCGAACTCGATGAAGCCATCGACGAGCTGCGCAACCAGATGACGTTGGTGACGGAAATGCTAACCAGCAAAGTATCCGCCGCCTGACGCTATACACCAAGGGAGACACTAATGCCGCGCTACACCGCCCCGACCAAAGACACACAGTTCATTTTGCACGATGTGCTGAACATCTCGGCTCTCCAGACCCCCGGCTATGGCGATCTGGAGCGGGAATTTACCGGAGCGATTTTAGAGGAAGCCGGTAAGATCTCGTCCGAGGTTCTGACCCCGTTGAACGTGGTCGGTGACACCGAAGGCTGTGTGATGGAGAACGGCGTCGTGCGCACGCCCACGGGCTTCAAAGCGGCATTCGATCAGATGGCCGAAGGTGGCTGGCCCGGCATCGACATGCCCGAAGAATTCGGCGGCATGGGGCTTCCTTACGTGATGAACACGGCAGTGGGTGAGATGTTCTCCTCCGCCAACATGGCGTTCACCATGTACCAAGGCCTGACCCACGGCGCGGCCTCCGCGATCCTGGCCCACGGCACCGAAGAGCAAAAGGCGACGTATTTGCCCAAAATGGTGTCCTGCGAATGGACCGGCACCATGAACCTGACCGAGCCCCATTGCGGCACCGATCTAGGCTTGATGCGCACCAAGGCAGAACCTCAGGACGACGGCAGCTACAAGATTTCCGGCCAGAAGATTTTCATTTCGGCGGGCGAACACGACATGTCCGACAACATCATTCACTTGGTGTTGGGCAAGATCGTGGGCGGCCCAGAGGGCATCAAAGGCGTTTCGCTCTTTATCGTGCCGAAGTTCCACGTGAACGAGGATGGCACGCCGGGCGCCCGCAACGGCGTGAGCTGTGGCAAAATCGAAGAGAAAATGGGCATCCACGGCAACTCGACCTGTGTGATGAACTATGACGAGGCCACGGGATATCTGCTCGGCGAAGAGCACAAGGGCATGCGCGCCATGTTCACCATGATGAACGAGGCCCGTTTGGGCGTTGGCATGCAGGGCGTCTCCCAAGCCGAGGCTGCCTACCAAAACGCGCTCGACTACGCCAAAGACCGCCTGCAAGGGCGCGATGTGACCGGTGCCAAAAACCCCGACGGTCCCGCCGATCCGCTGATCGTTCACCCCGACATTCGCCGCAACCTGATGGAACAGAAAAGCTTCGCCGAAGCAGGCCGCGCGTTCCTTCTGTGGGGCTCGACCCTGATCGACGCCGCCCACCGCTCCGAGGACGCGGATGCAGACGGCCTGATTTCTCTGCTGACGCCGGTAATCAAAGGCTTCCTGACGGACAAAGGCTTCGACATGACCGTGCAGGCCCAGCAGGTCTACGGGGGGCACGGGTATATTGAAGAATGGGGCATGTCCCAGTTCGCCCGCGATGCCCGGATTGCGATGATCTATGAGGGTGCCAACGGCGTCCAAGCGCTGGATCTTGTAGGGCGTAAGCTGGCCCAGGACGGCGGCAAACACGTGATGGCGTTCTTTGACCTGGTCAAAGGCTTCTGCAAAGACAATGCCGAGGTCGAGGGGATGGCAGAGTTCATCACACCGCTGAAAGCCGCGTCCAAAGACCTGCAAGCCGCGGGCATGTACTTCATGCAAGAGGGCATGAAAAACCCCAATAACGCGCTCTCGGGCTCCACCGACTTCCTGCACCTGTTTGGCCACACCTGCTTGGGCCTGATGTGGGGCATGATGGCGAAAGCCTCGCTCAAGGCGCTGTCCGATGGTACCTCTGACCCGGTTTTCCACGAAACGAAACTGGCCACCGGGCGCTTCTACATGACCCGTACGCTGCCGATGACAGCAACCCATCTGACCCGCATTCAGGCGGGTGGCGATGCGGTGATGGCGCTGGACGCGGCCAACTTCTAAGCGGCATAGTCGAGGCGCGTCCGTCCTAAGGGCGCGCCTCGGATCAGAAAGGGACACCATGCCGAAACGCCTACGTCTGACACGCCGCACCAATATCGCGATGACCGAAGACGGCTACCGCAAACTGCGCGGCCTCTCGAAGGAGGCGGGCTTGGATGAAGGAGAGTTCCTTTCCTTTTTGTTCGAAAACTGGGGCAGCGTCCTCAACGAAGAAAAATTCATCGCCCGGATCAGGATTTTCAATTCTGAACTGGAAGACAGAAAACGCTAACGAAGGCGCCCTTGGCGCGGGGAGGAATCGATATTTATGAAAAGATGAAGCAGGGCCGAAGTACGCCGTGTCGAACCGAGTGTTCCCCAAAGTGCTGCAGCACTCGACTCACGCAATCTGCGGGGGGCGCTTCACTGAACGACACGACGCCTTCACCTTTTACGGTCATCGGCTTCGCAGCCTGTTCCGCAGGCCCACCTTGGCGCTTTAACCTTAACGAAGCGTTACGGGCCCCTTCATCTTTTCAAAAATATCGCACGGGGGCGTGATCTTTCCCTTGGGAAAGGTCACATTTGGGGGTGTGAAACCCCCAAAGCTGTTTGAAACAACTCGCGACGCTTGGGAGGCGCACGCAATGACCAATGTTCTTTACTGCTTCGGAGAAAGCGGCAACGCTTACAAGGCGGCGCTGGCTTTGGAGCTGGCCGGCATCCCTTGGCAGCCGCGCCACGTTGACTTCTTCAAAGGCGAGGCCCGCAGCCCAGAGTTTCGCGCCATCAACCCCATGGGCGAAGTCCCCGTCCTCGATACCGGGGACGAGATCATGACCCAATCGGGCGTGATCCAGCATTGGGTCATGGAGACAACCGGCAAGCTTACAGGCGATACGCCGCGCGACGTCCTGCGCTGGACTATCTTTGACAATCAGAAGGTCTCGGGCATCGCCGGGCCTCTGCGGTTCTTGATGAACTTCCTTCCCGAGGAAAAGCGCAACGCCGATGTCATCGGTTTCCATGTCGGCCGTTTGAAGGCCTCGATACAGGTTCTTGAGGGCGAATTGTCCCAGCGTGACTGGCTGGCGGGCGATGCGATCAGCTGCGCCGATATCAGCTGCGCCGGATACCTTTTTTACGACGAGCCTTTCTCGTTCACCCGCGCTGACTACCCCGCCATTGACGCATGGCTCACGCGGATCAGCGAAACGCCGGGCTGGAAGCACCCCTATGACCTGATGGAGCCTGCGTTCTCCGCATGATCCAAATCGCCCCCCCATTCCCCCTAGTATCCCTGCGCGAGACTTGGCAGTTGCCCCGTCAACAAAAACGGGACCCACGGCCATGGTCAGTAAACTCGTCCTGGGGGCAATCTGGGGATATCAGCGATACATCTCTCCGCATAAAGGGTTTCGCGGAGCCCATGCTGTGCGGCTCGATTGCGGGCTGCCGTCATGCGATGGCGGATGTGGCGGGTGTGATTGCAGCCCCTCTTGCGGCTAAGGCGGCGAGCGGACGACCAACTTCACACGAAGCAACCACCGTAGCCCTCAGCGGGGTCTTGCAATGACAGTCGCTCTGCTCATCATCGGCTTTTGCGCGGGCGCGTTGACCAGCCGTACGGTGCAATTGGCCGCGCGGGGCGGCTTGGCTGCTCAGATGGCAGAACGAGCGTTCCTGATTGTCTTGCTCGGCGGGCTGGCTACGCCCGCGCTGATAGCCGTTCTTGTGGGCGGTTTCTTCGCGCTCACTTGGTATGTTTGGCTGGCGATCGTCGTCGGCGGGCTCCTTGCCATTAGCCAAATCGTGACCGCCCAGACCTTTCCACTGTTTTACCGCATATCCCCGTTTCTGAACGGGATCACCATCGCCGCCGCTGTCGCCTTTTGGGGCGACTATGCCGGCCTTATCGACTTGAATTGAAGGATCATCCCATGACCGACGCCTATATCTACGATGCCATCCGAACCCCACGCGGCAAGGGTCGCCGTGACGGCGCCCTGCACGAGGTCACCTCAGCGCGGCTTTCAGCGTTCACGCTGAACACCCTGAAAGAGCGCAATGGGCTCGAAGGCCACGCGGTCGAAGACGTGATTTGGGGCAACGTCACCCAAGTGATGGAGCAAGGCGGCTGCCTTGCGCGCGCCGCCGTTCTGGCCTCGGACCTGGATGAAAGCATCCCCGGCCTCGCGATTAACCGTTTCTGTGCCTCAGGCCTTGAGGCCGTGAACCTTGCCGCCAACCAGATCAAAGGCGGCGCGGGCGATGGTTATATCGCCGGTGGGGTCGAGATGATGGGTCGTGTTGCCATGGGCAGCGACGGCGCGGCGATGGCCGTGGACCCGCAACTGGCGATGGACAGTTACTTCGTGCCTCAAGGCATTTCGGCGGACATCATCGCCACCGAATATGGCTTCACCCGTGATGAGGTGGACGCCTACTCTGTGGAATCCCAAAACCGCGCGGCGGCGGCTTGGGCGGCGGAACGCTTTGCCCGCTCGGTCATCACCGTGAAGGATCAAAACGGTCTGACGATCCTTGATAAAGACGAATACATGCGCCCTCAGACGGATATGCAGTCGCTCGGCGCGCTCAAGCCCGCGTTCAAGGATATGGGCGAAACAATGCCCGGTTTCGATGCAGTGGCCCTGATGAAATACCCGCATCTGGAAGCGATTAACCACATCCACCATGCCGGAAATTCCTCGGGCATCGTGGACGGTTCCGCGGCCATTTTGGTCGGCAACAAAGAGTTTGGCGAGAAGTGGGGCCTGAAGCCCCGCGCCCGCATTCGGGCCAATGCCAAGATCGGCACCGATCCTACCATCAACCTGACTGGCCCTGTTCCCGTGACCGAAAAGATCCTACGCGAAAACGGCATGAGCATTGGTGACATTGACCTTTTCGAGGTCAACGAAGCCTTCGCCGCCGTCGTCCTGCGCTTCTTGCAGGCTTTCGATGTGGACCACGCCAAGGTTAACGTAAACGGAGGAGCCATCGCGATGGGCCACCCCTTGGGCGCGACCGGGGCGATGATCCTTGGCACGCTGCTTGATGAGATGGAGCGTGCTGACAAGGAAACCGGCTTGGCCACCCTCTGCGTTGCGGCGGGCATGGGCTCGGCCACCATTCTGGAACGGGTGTAATCTCAATGTCTGCTCCGGCCCTTGATATCCTGCAACAAGTGCTCGACCTCCAGTCAGATGGCGTGATGCGTGATACGGACGGTATCCTGGACCGGACCATGATCCTGCCCTATCGGCGGACCTTTCAGAACCGAGAGGTTTTGATCGAAACCCGAGAGGACATGATCAAGGATTACAGCAGCTTCATAAGTTCCATGCGCAACCTTGGGGTGAACCACTTCATTCGCCTCGCCACCAGCGCGGAATTCCTCGGGTCTGATCATATCTCGGGGATTTACGTCAGCCACATGCTGCAAAACGCGACCCCTATGGTGGAAAGCTTCAAAAGCCGCGCTGTCATGCGCAAATCGGATGATGGCAATTGGCGCTTTGTCGAGGTTCACCACAACGTCAACGTGTCCAGCTTCCCGGTCGATATGATCCGTAAGCCGTTTCAGAAGGTGGAGGTCGCCGATGCCCCGGCCGATGATCCGCGCCGCTCTGGCATGGACGCGCTCGATATCTACAACCGCTACTTGGAGATGACGGCAGAGACCGTCATCGCCGATGACTTCGATGGATATTGTGACCTGATGGCCTTCCCCTACACAGCCCATGGTAGCGACACAGACATAACGGTCGATGGGCCCGACGGCTTGCGCACGTTCTACAACGTGCTGCGAAGCTGCCACAACGGATCCGTGGGGGATATGATCATCCGCACAGCTGACAGGGCGGAATTTGTCGGCTCGGACATGATTTGTGGCTACCATTCAGGCACAGTCTACCTGAAGGGCAAGAAGACCGTGGATACCGTCTATTCGCGGATCATCCTGATCCGGCAAGGCACCACTTGGCGCCTGAAGTCAGTGTCCAACACCCTTGAAAACATCAATGTCGCCTTCCCCATGTACGAGCCGGGGGGCGAGCTCAAAACACATCTCGAAATTCTCAAAAGGATGAAGAAATGACCGATTTCACGATGCAGGTCGATGATGATGGCGTTGCCGTTATTACCTGGGACGTGCCCGGCAAATCGATGAACGTGCTCTCTCGGGAAGCGTTCTCGGTATGCGAGGGGCTCTTGGATGACGCCCTTGGCGATGACAATGTCAAAGGCATCATTATTACCTCGGGCAAATCCTCTTTCGCGGGCGGTATGGACCTTAATGTCCTTGCCTCGATCCGGGCCGAAAGCGGCGATAACGCGGCCGAGGGTCTGTTCAACTTCACCATGAACGGCCACCGCATCCTGCGCAAAATCGAACGCGCGGGCATGGAGCCGAAGACAAACAAGGGCGGCAAACCCATCGCTTGCGCCATTCCCGGCACCTGCGCGGGCATCGGCACCGAGATCGCCTTGGCCTGCCACCGCCGCTTCATGGCCGACAATCCCAAGGCCAAGATCGGCCTGCCGGAAATCCTTGTGGGCCTGTTCCCCGGCGCGGGCGGCACCACGCGCTATTCGCGCATGGTCGGCGCAATGGCGGCGGCGCCTGTCCTTCTGGAAGGCCGGATGCTGGACCCCAAGAAAGCCAAGGGCGCTAGCCTTGTGGATGAGGTCGTGCCATCGGAAGAGCTTTTGCAGGCCGCCAAGGATTGGGTTCTGTCCGCCTCCCCCGCTGACATCGTAAAGCCTTGGGACGCAAAGGGCTACAAAATGCCCGGCGGCGCGCCTTACCATCCTGCGGGCTTCATGACGTTTGTGGGCGCGTCAGCGATGATCCACGGCAAGACCAAGGGCGTCTATCCGGCGGCCAAGGCGCTGTTGTCAGCCATCTATGAGGGCGCATTGGTGGATTTCGACACGGCCCTGAAGATCGAGGCGCGCTACTTCACCCAAATCCTGATGCATCCCTCGTCGTCGGCGATGATCCGGTCGCTGTTCCTCAACAAGGAAGCGTTGGAGAAAGGCGCAAACCGCCCCGACGTGCCCGATCAAACGGTGCAGAAAGTCGGCATCCTTGGCGCGGGCATGATGGGCGCGGGCATCGCCTATGTCTCTGCTTTGGCAGGGATCGAGGTTGTGCTGATCGACGCCGCCCAAGACAGCGCGGATCGGGGTAAGGCCCATGCGGACGGCATCCTTGATAAAGGCATGGCCCGCAAGAAAGTGACGCCTGAGAAGAAAGAGCAGGTTCTCTCTCGCATCACCGCCACCACCGATTACGACGCCCTCAAGGGCTGTGATCTGATCGTTGAGGCCGTGTTCGAAGACCCCAAAGTGAAAGCCGAAGTGACCGCCAAGGCCGAGGCTGTGATGAACGCCGATGGCATCTTTGCCACCAACACCTCTACCCTGCCGATCACGATGCTGGCGAAGGCCTCTGGCCGGGCCGAGCAGTTCATCGGCATCCACTTCTTCTCGCCCGTCGATAAGATGGCATTGGTGGAGATCATCAAGGGCAAGCAAACCGGTGATGTGGCCGTGGCCAAAGCGCTTGATTTCGTGCGTCAGATCCGCAAAACACCCATCGTGGTCAATGATGAACGCTTCTTCTACGCCAACCGCTGCATCCTTCCTTACGTCAACGAAGGCGTGCGGATGTTGCAAGAAGGGGTGGAGCCTGCCCTGATCGAGAATGCCGCCAAACTGGTCGGCATGCCACTGGGGCCGTTGCAACTGACCGACGAGACTTCGATTGATCTGGGTGCCAAGATTGCGCGGGCCACGAAGGCGGGCGACCCCGACTATGACGACACCACGGACGAGCTGATCTTCTGGATGGAAGAAGAAGGCCGCTTGGGTCGCAAGGCCAACGCGGGCTTCTATGCCTATGACGAAAAAGGCAAACGCATCGGTCTTTGGGACGGTCTGCGGGAACGCTACGACGTGAAGGACGAACAGCCCGAGCTGACCGATGTGCAGCACCGCCTGCTGTTCGCCCAGGTGCTGGAAGCCGTGCGGGCGCTGGAAGCGGGCGTTCTGATGGATATCCGCGAAGGCGACGTGGGTGCCATTCTTGGCTGGGGCTTCGCGCCTTGGTCCGGTGGCCCGTTCTCTTGGCTCGATATCCTGGGCACGCCCTATGCGGCGGAACGCTGCGACCAGTTGGAGGCCGAGTTTGGCCCCCGTTTCGCCTGCCCGCCTTTGCTGCGTGAAATGGCCGACAAGAACCAAAGCTTCTACGGCCGCTTTGGCGAAGGCGTCGATAGCAAAGCTGCTTGAAACAAAAGGGGCGCCTCCTAACCGGGGCGCCCCTTTCCAATTGCATCGTGTCCTGTGTGGGGACCACGAAAACACTCAGCGTAACTTCGTCGTTTTCTTTCCCTCGCGCAGGACCTACATAACAACAGTCGAAAAGATTTCAGGTGGGTTTGGTTATTCCCGCCCCCGCATGTGCGGGATTTACGCGCGTCCGTAGGACGTGATCCCGCGACACCGTCCTTGCAACAGGATGGTGTCCGATCGCGCGGGAAGCGCTTCAAGACGCCATTCGTCATTGAAAGCACTATTGATGCAAAAGAAGACTATGATTTTAACTCAAGCCATCATGACACTTATGATGGCCACCGCCATGTCGGGCATAATGTCCCTGATCGCCCTGGGACCGACCGCCATTTGGCTTTCGGCATGGCCAAGAACAATTCTGATCGCGTGGCCAATTGCGTTTGTTTTGGGAGCCGTTGCCTTCCCACTGTCGGCGCGGATCGCAAGTTTCTTGGTGAAGCCCCGATCAAATGCGTCTCGCGGGTAGATCCTGTAAGCTGCGATCGTTCGTACCGACGCTATTCTGTCGCAACAGAATTTTTTGCAAGGGCGCCTCCTGACCGGGGCGCCCCTTCTTCATTCCTGTAACCCGCCGTTTAGAAGCGGTACGCGGCGCCGATCCCGATAGACGTGGCCGACACATCCGAGCCGGAGAAATCGTTCAGGATCGTGCGGGTCACATCAGCGCCCACCATGATCTCTTCCGTCAGCATGTAATCGGCTCCGAAGCCGAAATACGACCCAAACTCGGAACGCCGCTGGTTCGAGGTATTGGTCATGATCGCAAAGGTCTGGCCGACCCCGCCCGTGACCAGAACCGGCCCCAGATCATAGCCAAGCTCAATCCCGGCCCGGAGCAGCGTGTCAAATGTCGGGTCTGGCACGGCCGAGGGCGACAATTGCGTGACGCCTACGTTGCCGAACTGCGCCCCAAAGGTAGCCCCCATAACGACATCGCCCAGATCAAAGCGATAGCCGCCGGCGGCCCCAAACATCAGGCCACTGCCGCTGTTGGTCTCGGTGCCGCTCGTCGTCTCGATCGAGACATTGGCATGTTCCAACTGGGCCCCGGCGTAAAAGCCGGTCCAGTCTGTGGTTTGTGCGCTTACGGGGGCAGAGACTCCCACCAAAGCCACGCACGCGATTGCGCGGAGATACTGCATACTTGCCTCATGTGATTTGTTGTTTTTTGATTGTGGATAAGTTTGCACGAAAGCGCCGTGCAACACAATTCCCTGTGACGGCCTCTGACCAACTTTCCCTTCTGCTGCGGCGTTTTCGGCATCGTCCTGCCGATTTTTCACATTTGTGCGACGGAAACTCTGTGCTGCGTCGTGAAGTCTATGTCCCCGGCGACAGGGAATGCCTTCCTGTCGCCACTCCGCCTGCCCCGCTCTTTCGCATACTCCTCTGGGGCAGGCGGACTTTTTTCTTCCCTTTGAACCGTTGATACGGCAAGAATTTCGCCAGTTTTGGCGGCTGATTTACCTTGGGGAGGAGCGTACGATGGGCTGGATGAAGGACGAGACCGGGCTTGATAAAACACCCGCCAACTTTGTGCCGCTGACCCCCCTTAGCCATCTTGCCCGTGCTGCCCGTGTGTTCCCTAACCGGCTGGCCGTGATCGACGGGACCCACCGCAAGACCTACGCCCAATACCACGCCCGAGTGTCGCGCCTTGCCTCTGCGCTGACCAAGCGCGGGATCAAGCCCGGTGATGTCGTCTCGACCATCCTGCCCAACACCTATGCCCATGCCGAAGCGCATTTCGGCGTTCCGGCGGCGGGCGCAATCCTTAACGCCATTAACATTCGGCTCGATACCGCCACCGTGGCCTATATCTTTGACCACGCCGAGACCTCTTTGATCCTTGCCGACACGCAATTCCTGCCGCTGGTGGAACAGGCCGTCGCCGCCATGGACGGCCCCGTCCCGTTGATTATCGAAGTGCCCGATGCCGACGCAGGCCACCCCGCCACGGGCCGCTACACCACCTATGAAGATCTACTTGCTGAAGGCACGCCCGACGCCCCTTGGCTGATGCCCGAAGACGAATGGGAAAGCATCGCGCTGAATTACACCTCTGGCACCACGGGGCGGCCCAAGGGCGTCGTCTACCACCACCGGGGCGCGTACCTGATTACCATGGGCACGCCGATCAGCTGGCGGATGACGCTTTACCCTGTCTACCTGACGATTGTGCCGATGTTTCATTGCAACAATTGGTGCCACACTTGGATGATGCCCGCCGTGGGCGGCACCCTTGTGTGCTGCCGCGATATCACTGCCGCGGCCATCTACAACGCCATCGCGGATGAGGGCGTGACCCATATGGGCGGCGCGCCTATCGTGTTGAATATGCTGGTAAATGCCAAAGACGCCGACAAACGCGCCTTTCCTCACACGGTAGAGGTCTTTACCGCCGGCGCCCCGCCCGCCGCCGCCACCTTGGCAGCGATCGAGACGATGGGGTTTCACGTCACGCAGGTCTACGGCCTGACCGAAAGCTATGGCCACGCGACGGAATGCGTCTGGCAAGACAGCGACTGGTCCGAGCTTGATGCGAGCGCCCGCGCAGGCATCAAGGCCCGCCAAGGGGTCGCCCTGCCGAACATGGACCATATCACCGTCATGGACCCTGAAACGATGCAGCAAATCCCCATGGATGGCACCGCCACGGGGGAAATCATGATGCGCGGCAACGCCACCATGAAGGGATATTACAAAAACCCAGAAGCCACGGCCGAGGCGTTTGAGGGCGGCTATTTCCACACCGGCGACATCGCCGTTCAGCATCCTGACAGCTACATTCAGATCTCAGACCGCGCCAAGGATATCATCATCTCGGGCGGCGAAAATATCTCCTCCGTTGAAGTCGAAGGCGTGCTGATGCATCACCCCGCCGTGTCCCTATGCGCCGTGGTGGCCAAGCCCGATGACACATGGGGCGAAACCCCCTGCGCCTTTATCGAGCTAAAGGACGGCGCCACAGCCACCGAGGCCGAGGTCATCGCCTTCGCCCGCGAACGCCTTGCAGGCTTCAAGACCCCCAAAAACGTCGTGTTCACCGAACTCCCCAAGACCTCCACCGGGAAGATCCAGAAGTTTGAACTGCGTGGGCTGGCCACGGCGCTTTAGGGTCAGTTTGGAGAATTCTCCTTTTCTGTTATGATTTGGCTATTTCAGAAGGGGAGTATTAGAAATGTCGTATCGAAGCATTGCGCTTGTCTCGGGGCTTTGTGCCTTGACCGGATGTGTAAGCCTATTTGATCGCGGGAACACCTATGAGCTTGCCCCGGTCACTTTCGAAAGCACCGAATACACAATCTTTGAACGTGTCAGGAGCGTGAACGCCTCGGTCGATGATCCTCGCAATGATCCGCATGCCACGAGGGCGGTCTATGCACGGGTCGGCCAAGGGGCCACCGTATATTGTGGGACCTCGCGGGTCGGATGCGAAGCCGCGATCATGCGCTTCAACCGGGGGCAACAGCGCGGCGACGAGATGTACTAGGCCCGCATTAAGTTGAGCGTCCGTCAGCCATCCTCTAAGCTGTCATTCTAACCAATTCGGTTGGCAGGTTCAGGCACCCATAATGACCGCACTAGAGCAATACAATCGGCTGGAGGCCCTTGGCCTTTGGCGCGAACGGGCCGACGAACAGCGGCGCGAGGTTGTCGTGTCGTTGGGCGAGGCGACGCTTGTGATGTCGTCGGCCTCCGGCGACGCGCTTGGCCATTGGTCCTTGCCCGCGGTCGAGCGCTTGAACCCCGGCAAGTCCCCCGCACTCTACGCCCCTGCCCGCGACAGTGATGAGGAACTGGAGATCGCCGACGTCGATATGATCGCCGCGATTGAACGGATCCGCACGGCCATTGCCAAGGCCCGTCCCCGGCCCGGCAGGCTGCGCCTAGTGCTTGGCTTGGGCTTCATCGCAACCGCCGCCGCACTGGCGGTGTTCTGGCTGCCCGGCGCGTTGACCCGGCAAACGGTCTCGCTTCTACCCGAGGCGAAGCGGGTCGAGATCGGCCAGCAATTGCTCGCGCAAATGACTCATATCGCGGGCCGTCCCTGCACCGGGCGCGGCGGGCGCACCGCGCTCTTGCGGCTGGCCGTGCGCACCTTTGGGGCTGATAATGCGCCGCAATTGGTGATCTTTCCTGCCACGATCCCCGATACGCTCGGCCTGCCGGGAAACATCGTCGCCGCCTCTGCCGCCTTGGCCGAGGATTTTGAGACGCCCGAGGTTTTCGCAGGCTACCTTCTGGCCGAAGCCGTGCGTGTCGCGGCCTCGGACCCGGTAGAGGTCTTCCTGTCCGAGGCGGGCCTTGGCGTCACCTTCCGCCTGCTGACCACCGGCGAAATAGCAGAGGAGGCGATCCACGCCCACGCCGCCCGCCTGTTATCCCGCGACGGGGCCCATGTGCCCGATGCCGCCCTGCTGGAACGGTTCGAGGCGGCGCAGATATCGTCGCAACCCTACGCCTTTGCCCGTGATGTCTCGGGCGAGCAGGTCTTGGGCCTGATCGAAGCCGATCCCATGCGCGGCATTGCCGGGGAACCGGTGCTAAGCGATGCCGATTGGGTCAGCCTGCAAGAAATCTGCACCAGCTGAACCGCCACAAAAAAGGGGCGCAAAACCTGCGCCCCTTCCCAAAAATCTGCCCAATGGCTCAGTTGCGCGTGATCGCGCCGCCGAAGCCTGCGCTACGGGTCTGCACCAAAGCGCGCCCTAGGGATTGCGCGTCGTTGTAAGGCCCCGCCATGACAACGAACAGCGTCTGACCCTGACGTTGGATCTGACCGATCCGTGCCGGAAGACCCGATGCCGCAAGCCGGTTGTAGGCGCTTGTTGCGTCCCCTTGGCCTTGGAACGTTCCCGCCAAGACATGGCGATGGCCCGCGCCGACGCGCACCTCGTTCGAGGGTGCAACAGCCGTTTCGGCCAGTGGCAACCGGGCGCGTGGGGCTGGTGTGCGAACCTCAGCCGAGGCCAAAGCGCCCGTGGACGGAGTCGGCGCGGCAGTGCGCGATGCCAGTGCGGCGGCGGCAGCCTGACGACGGGTGATCACTTGCGTGCCCCGTGTGATGGGAACCGAGACCAGACGGCGCGGCACGGTATTGGTCCAAACCTGCTCCATCTGGGCTTGGCCCGTGGGCGTGCCTACGCCGCGAAGCGGGTTCAGGCGGCCATCATCCCATGCCACTTCATAACCGGGAGGTGGGGCGCTTAGGGCAAAGCTGCGCGGCGTACCGGTCCGAGGCTCAGCGCTGCCGCCAAGGCCCGACTGAGGGCCAACGGTGCCGGGGAAAGTGCCCTGCGGACCACAGCGAACATCCTCTCCGCTGAAATAGGGCTGATGGGCGGCGGGAAGGTTGGGGCAACCCGTTGTCACCTGCGGGGCGGTGATGGTCACGGGCGCGGGCGCAGTCACTTGCACCTGCGGCGCGGCCACAACGGGGGCCGGCGCGGGGGCAACCGGCGCAGGCGCCGCGGCAATAACAGGGGCTGGTGCGGGCGCAACGGGTGCAGGTGCGGGCGCGGCTGATGGCGCAGGCCCGCCGATCACGGTAACGCGGCTGTCGTCGGTCAGGTCCGGCTGAGTCCGTGCCACGCCGCTGGTCGGCGTCTGTCCGCAAACTTGGTTACGGTCACGCCCTACGCGCGGCACCCATTCCGTGGCGGCGCCAAAACCGACGCGCACAAACACGCAGCCCCGACTGTCGATATATTGATCGCCTGTGTAGGACGAGGACGGCACTTCTGCCGGAACACCCTGTGCGAAAGCCGCACCGGGCAGAACGAGCCCCATAGAAAGACTCAAAACGGCGGCACTGCGCCAATGCTTGATAGACATGCGATATCCCCCAGATAAACGCTTGGGGATATCTAGGGCGAAATGTGACGCCAAGTAAAGGGTATCAAACGGTTATTTAGTGCCGAACATGCGGTCACCCGCATCCCCTAGACCCGGTACGATATAGCCGTGATCGTTCAAGTGGCTGTCGAGCGAGGCGGTCACGATTGGCACATCGGGATGCGCCTCTTTCATCCGCGCGACCCCTTCGGGCGACGCCAGCAAGCACAGGAACCGAATGTTGCGCGCCCCGCCCTCTTTCAGGCGGTTCACGGCGGCCACGGTGGAATTCCCCGTCGCCAGCATGGGATCAACCACAATGGTCAGGCGGTCCTCCATAGCGTCGGGCACCTTGTAGTAATATTCCACCGGTTGCAGCGTTTCAGGGTCGCGGTAAAGGCCCACAAAACCCACCCGCGCATTCGGGATCAGCTCTAGGATACCATCCAGCAAACCGTTGCCAGCCCGCAGGATCGACACCAGCGCCAGCTTCTTGCCCTTGATCGCAGGCGCGTCCATCGGTTGCAGCGGCGTTTGCACCGTGACCGTGGTCATGGGCAGGTTGCGTGTCACCTCATAGGCCAGCAAGTGACTGATTTCGCGCAGAAGTTGCCGAAACGACTTGGTCGAGCACTCCACATCGCGCATCAGCGTCAACTTGTGCTGCACAAGGGGGTGGTCCACGACGGTCAAGTGGTCGGATGTCTGGGAATCGGTCATTGGGTCAGCCTTTTTCGGATCGTCTCTCGCGTTGTGTCATCGCAGAATGCAGCGTCCAGCGCCACCTGGTTTAGCTCTGCAAAAACCGCTTCGTCATAGCCGAAGGTGCGGGCGAGGTTCTCGTATTCCTGGGTCATCGTGGTGCGGAAGAATGGCGGATCATCGGTCGAGATTGTGACCTTCACGCCGCGGTCGCGCAGCCTTTCAATCGGGTGCTTATCAAGGCGCGGTGTCTCGCCGTTGAACACGTTGGAGGCGAGGAAAACGTTCGAGCCGGGGCAAACTTCCAGCGTGATATCACGCTCGATCAGCAGATCGCACAGCGCCGGATCGTCAATCGCCTGCACCCCGTGGCCGATGCGTGACGGAGAAAGCGCCTCGATGCTGTCGCGCACCGACTTCGCGCCCCCCCATTCGCCCGCGTGGGTGGTGATCTGTAGCCCTGCCTCGCGGGCGCAATCAAAGGCCCATTTAAAATCTGCGGGCGTGAAAGCATCCTCGGCCCCGCCCATGCCGAAGCCCGTGACGAAGTCACCCGCCGTCTCAGCGGCGCAAACTGCGGTTTGCTTGGCTTTTTCTCCGCCGAAGTGGCGAATGCAGGTGGCGATCCCGCGCATGGTGATGTCGGGCACCGCATGGGCGGCTTCTTCCATCGCGGCCAGATACTCGCGCCACGCCGCCACATCGCCGCCACCGCAGAAATCGGGCGAGATGAACATCTCGGTGTAGACAACCCCGTGGGAGGCGCTTTCTTCCAGCACAGCCTTGGTCAGGCGCAGAAATTCCTCTGGCCCCGTCAGCACCGAACAGGCGGCTTCGTATACTTCAAGGAAGTGGTGGAAATCGCGGTAGGCGTAGCCGCCATCTTCCGCAAATATCCCGCTGATATCTATGCGCTTTTCCTGCGCCAGACCGCGAATGAAGGCGGGCGGTGCAGCCCCTTCGATGTGAAGGTGCAATTCAACTTTTGGCAGATCTCTCATAGAAAACTCTTCCCTGCTCCGCGTTCCGACAGGCCCAAATGCGCCGCCACAGATGCGCCCACATCGGCGAAGGCGCGAACGCCCAGATGCCCGCTATAGGGGCCCTTGGCAAGCACCGGCACGCGTTCCCTTGTGTGGTCCGTGCCGGGCCAAGTGGGGTCGTTGCCGTGATCGGCTGTCAGGATCAGCAGATCATCGGGGCGCAAAGCGTCGAGCACGGGGGCAAGGGCCGCGTCAAACCACTCCAGATGCCGCGCGTAGCCCGCCACGTCACGGCGGTGGCCATAAAGGCTGTCAAACTCCACGAAATTGGCGAAGACAAAGGCACCCTCCGGCGCGGTTCGGGCGGTGTCCAGCAGGTGATCCATCAAGGCGGCGTCCGTGCCTTTGCGGACCTCTCCAGTGTTGCGGCCCGCGAAAATGTCGCTGATCTTGCCGATGGTGATAACCGGATGCCCGGCCTCTGTCGCCCAATCCAGCACGGTCTTTTGCGGCGGTTCCAGCGCGTAATCGCGCCGGTTTCCGGTACGCTGATAAGCCCCCGGCTTGCCCGTGAAAGGCCGCGCAATCACGCGCCCGATGCGCCGTTTATGGAGCATCGGGGCCAGCCCTTCACAGAGGCGTAGCAAGCGGTCGAGGCCAAAGGTCTCCTCATGGGCGGCGATCTGGAACACGCTATCGGCCGAGGTATAGCAGATCGGCCACCCGCTTTGTTCATGCTGCTCGCCCAGTCGCGCAATCACTTCGGTGCCGCTGGCGTGCTGGTTGCCCAAAGTGCCGTCCGTGCCGCAGAGGCGTTGCACCTCGTGCAGGATATCCATAGGGAAACTGTTTGTCTTTTCAGGGAAGTAGGCCCAATCAAACGGCACTGGCAGACCTGCCAACTCCCAATGGCCCGAGGGGGTGTCTTTGCCGGCGCTTACTTCTTGCGCGACGCCCCACAGGCCCGCGCCCTGCCCCTTGTCGCTGCTGTCGGGGTCCAGCGTTGCCCGCAATCCAAGGCTGTCCAGAACCGGCGTGGAAAGCGGGCCACTGCGGCCTTCGTCGGCATGGCCCGCCGCGCAGGCCTCAATAATATGTCCAAGGGTATGGGCGCCCGTGTCCGGCAAATCCCCGTTGAAGAACTCCCCCGCATCGGGCGCATGCCCGACCCCGACCGAGTCCATCACGACCAGAAAAGCCCGTCCTTTGGTGTCTGCCATTCAGGCAATCCTTTCGTGGATCAGCGGTGGCGTATCAATCGGTTTGTCCGACAGGGTGAAGGCGCGGCGCAACCGTGACGCGACGGCGCGGCCCTGATCCTCATCGGCGGCGTGAATGCGCACAAGCGGCGTTTCATTGTCCACCTGCATGCACAGACGCGCAATCTCCGACAGGCCAACCGCCGGATCAATCCGGTCGTCTTCCCGCATTCTTCCCCCGCCCAGATGCACCACCGCCTCGCCCAAGGCACGGGTATCAATGGCGGTAACATAGCCCGGCTGACCGGGATGGATATCCATCAACACCGGGGCGGCGGGCAACCTGTCGGGCCAGCGTTCCACGAAGTCTGCGGGGCCACCCAGTTCTGCGACCATCTCTCCGAAGGCGGCGGCAGCGTCACCGCTGGTGATCGCGGTTCTGATCCGGCCTTCGCCATCGGCGGCATCGGCGGCCAGACCGCCCAGCGCCAAGACCTCTCCGCCCAAGGCGACGGTCAATTGGGTCAACGCCGAGTCCGGGGTCGTGCCCGTCAACGCCTCCATCACTTCGATGATTTCCAGCGCATTGCCCGCGCTTCGCGCCAAGGGTTGGTTCATATCCGTGACCAGCGCCGAGGTCATGCACCCCGCCCCCTGCCCCGTGGCCACCAAGGCCTGCGCCAAGGCAATCGCTTCGGCCTCTGCCCCCATGAACGCGCCAGAGCCGACCTTCACGTCCAGCACCATCGCCTCTAACCCGGCGGCGAGCTTCTTAGATAAGATTGAGGCAGTAATCAGATCAATCGATGCCACCGTCCCCGTCACGTCGCGCACTGCATAAAGGCGCTTGTCAGCGGGGGCGATATCCGCTGTGGCCCCCACAATTGCGCAACCCACATCGGCCACGATGTCTTGCAAATCGTCGGGCGAGACATCGGTGTTGTAGCCGGGAATGGCCTCTAGCTTGTCCAGAGTGCCGCCCGTGTGCCCCAATCCGCGGCCCGAGATCATCGGCACAAACGCCCCACAGGCCGCCAAGGCCGGCGCCAGCAGAAGCGAGACACAATCGCCCACGCCCCCGGTTGAATGCTTGTCCAGAACCGGGCCATCCAACTGCCAATCCAGCACGTCGCCCGTGGCGCACATGGCGCGGGTCAGATGGGTGCGCCCTTCCTCTCCCAACCCCGTTTGGCACACGGCCATGGCGAAGGCGCCCGCTTGGGCGTCCGTGACTTCCCCTGATGCCAGACCAGTGGCGAACCAGATCAACTCTGCCTCGGTCAGGCGATCCCCTTGGCGCAGTTTCGTCAGGATCGTGCTGGCGTCGCTCATTTCGTCATATGCGCTGCGGTGAACACGCCCGGCAGCAAGGTCCCAACCTGCGTCGCTTCGGTCTTGCCTTCTGTTGTCGCCATGGTGATCGGCGCGTCCAAATCGGCAAATTCGGCCAGCTTCTGGCGGCATCCCCCGCAGGGCGGCACCGGGGCGGGGCTGTCGGCGATCACCGCCACTTCGGCGATGCGTGTATCGCCTGCGGCAATCATCGCGGCAATCGCCCCGGCCTCGGCGCAGGTGCCTTCAGGATAGGCCACATTCTCCACGTTGCAGCCCACATATAGGTTTCCCTCGACGGATCGGATTGCGCAGCCAACCTTGAAATTCGAGTAGGGAGCATGGGCGTTTTCGCGCACGCGGGTCGCTTCGTCGATTAATGTAGTGTCGGACATCAGGGTGCCTCTCTCGGGAACATCAGTAGTCGAGTGTGCGGCGATGTGCGGGCCAGTGCAAGCGCTCCTACGCCGAGGGGGCGCGCCGTTGCGCGATCAAGTCTAACAGGTCCGAAAGCGCCACCCTCAGATGATTGTAAATCAACGGTAATTGATCCAACTTTTCCCGCTTCGCCGCGATGTTCAACACTTCCGCCAATTGGCACAATCTATCGGCCCCCACCGCCCCCGCTATCGCGATAAGGATGTGGGTTTGCGCCCTAAGCTCTGTGACCGAGACGTTTGCGATGCCCCCGTCCAAGGCGTGACGCACGGCACTCAGGTCTTCTTCCATCCGCTGCAACAACTCGGCGCTCCCCTCTGGCCCCGCGGCGTCGAGCAGTTGCTCAAACCGGTATCCGTCCATCTTGGGCGCCAACCCCGCGCCCGCCAGCCCCGCGTGCTCGGGCCCCTCGGAAGGTGCCGGAAGCTTGCCCACATGGCGCAGGATCGAGCGGCCAAACTGCGCGCTTGATCCGATTGGTTTGCCGAAAATACCATCGGCACCGGCGGCGTAAATCGCCTCTCGATTATCGCGCAGAACGTAGGCCGTGATCGCGATCATCGGCAACTTGGCCAAAGCCCCTTCAGCGGCGCGGACCTGTTCCATCACCTCCAACCCCGACATCCTTGGCATCTCGATGTCGAGCAAGGCGATATCGAAAACTTCACGCCGCAACGCATCCATCGCAGCAATGCCGTCGGTCACGAAGATTGGGGCCGCGCCCATGGCTTCCAGCATCTGCCGCAGGATCGTCTGGTTCGTCAGGTTATCTTCCGCCACCAAGATACGTAGGCCGCTCAGGTCCGGCGGCTCTTGGAACTGCACCGGGGCCGCAATCCAGATGATTTTGTCCCAAGGGACGGTCAGGCAGGCAAAACCGCCTTCCCCGTTGCAGCCATTCGCCAGCGTGAGATCAGCCGCGATCTCGGCACTAAGAGTGCGGGCGATAGACAGGCCCAAACCGCTGCCCTTGTCGCTGGAAACACCGCCTTGATCGGCGTTTAAAACATGGTCAGGAAAGCCGCCCCCCCCGTCCTTGATGCAGACGAAAAAGCCCTCGTCGGCCTCGCAGTAGATCTCGGCCACCACATCGCTACTTTCTCCGTGGACAAGGGCGTTGCTGACCAGATTACCCACGATCCGGTCCAGCGTTATGGCTGAAATGCTCAACCGCTCGGGCATCTCGCTTTTTATCACAACCTTGAAGTGTCCGCCCCGTTCCGCTGCCCGCCCCGCCCATCGCTGCTCTAACGTAGTGAGCCAGTCCGTGACATTGACCGAGAGTTCCTCGGGCTTGATTTGAGTCTCTCCGGAGGCAACGAAAAGCGCGTCATCCACCAGCGCGGCCAGCGTGTCAGCGGCGGCGCGGATGCGGTCAATCTGGGTTTGGGCGTGAGGATCAAGGCGGGCGGTTTCCACCAGCCTAAGCCCGCCCAACACGTCCGACATGGCCGAGCGGATATCGTGGGACAGCCGTTGCAATGCCTCTGGGGAACTGTCCGCCAGCAGTTGCGGGGACCGAGCGACCTCGGGCAATGCCTTGTCCTCAGCCACGGCAATATCCCCTCGCGATTTGCCCCCTCAGCATGTCAGGCGCCTTCCCTATCTGCGACACGTCCTTTGGCAGTAGCGTTCCACCCGCCCCTTAACCGTAGTGGCTAACCGGCGTTCCGGCCAAGGCCGCGATGTTTAGCAAGCCCCGGGCGGTGATCGAAGGGGTCACGATATGCGCCTTGTTGCCCATCCCCATCAGGATCGGGCCGACCTCTAGCCCGTTGGCCTTTGATTTCAAAATGTTGCGCGTCGCCCCAGCCGCGTCGGTGGACACGAAGATCAAGGCATTCGCCGCGCCTTCCAGACGGCAATTGGGGAACACGCGGGCCCGCAATTCCTCATCCAATGCGCTATCGACGTGCATCTCGCCTTCATAGACAAAATTCCTCGGCTCACTGTCGAGGATCTCCAGCGCCTCGCGCATCACCCTGCCAGAATGGCTGTCGAGGTTGCCAAACTGGCTGCCCGAACAAAGCGCAATCTTTGGTGCCACCCCAAAGCGGCGCATATGGCGGGCGCAAGCGATGGTGGTTTCCGCGATCTGCGCGGCGGTCGGTTGCGGGTGGATCTGCGAATCCGCGATGAACAGCGGCCCGTCCTCTAGGATCACAAGACTCAACGCACCCACCGGTTTGTGGATCTCGCTGCCAAGGATTTCCGTGACATAGTTCAGGTGCCACAGATATTGGCCAAAGGTGCCGCAAATCAGGCTGTCGGCCTCCCCCCGGTTCACCATAACTGCGCCAATCGCCGTCGTGTTGGTGCGCATGATCGCGCGGGCCAAATCCGGCGAAACACCGCGCCTTGCCATGATCGAGTGGTAGGTTTCCCAATAATCCCGGTATCTTGGGTCGTTCTCGGGGTTCACCATCTCAAAGTCTTTTTCGGGGCGGATCACCAACCCGGCCCGTTCAATACGCGCCTCGATCACCTCAGGCCGGCCAATCATGATCGGCATGTCAGTGGTGTCTTCGATCATCGCTTGGGCCGCACGCAGCACCCGTTCATCTTCGCCCTCGGCAAAGACAATCTGCCGTTTCGAGGTCGCCGCCGCCTCAAACACGGGCCGCATCACGAGGGCGGATTTGAACACCGATTGGTTCAATTTGGCGCGATAGGCGTTGAGGTCTTCTATCGGCCGCGTCGCCACGCCCGATTCCATTGCCGCCTTCGCCACGGCACTGGCGACCACGGCGGACAGGCGCGGGTCAAAGGGTTTGGGGATCAGATAGTCGGGGCCAAAGGTCAGCTGCTCCCCCTTATAGGCGGCGGCGGCTTCGGCGCTGGTGGTGGCGCGCGCCATGGCCGCAATGCCTTCGATGCAGGCGATCTGCATGGCGTCGTTGATCTCGGTCGCGCCCACGTCCAAGGCGCCCCGGAAGATGAAGGGGAAACACAGGACGTTATTGACCTGATTGGGAAAATCGCTGCGGCCCGTGGCGATGATGGCATCGGGCGCGACGGCGCGGGCGGCATCGGGCAAGATTTCCGGCGTCGGGTTAGCCAGCGCGAAGATGATCGGTGTGGGGGCCATTTTCGCCACCATCTCGGGTGTCAGAACCCCCGGCCCCGACAGGCCAAGGAACAAATCCGCCCCTTCGATGACATCGCCCAAGTCTTTGGGCTCGGTGCCTTGGGCATAGGCATCCTTTTGCGGGGTGGACCCGCCGCGCCCTTCATAAACCAGCCCGTCGATATCGCATAGGAACACGTTCTCGCGCCGCACGCCCAGCTTCAGCAGCATGTTGAGGCAAGCAATCCCCGCCGCGCCGCCACCGGTGGACACGACCTTTATATCCTCAAACTTCCGTCCCGTGACGCGCAGCGCATTGGTTGCGGCCGCGCCCACAACGATGGCGGTGCCGTGCTGGTCATCGTGGAACACCGGAATGCCCATCCGCTCACGGCAGAGTTGTTCAACGATGAAACAATCGGGCGCTTTGATGTCTTCAAGGTTGATGGCGCCAAAGGTCGGCTCTAGGGCGCAGACAATATCGGCCAGCTTTTCGGGATCGGATTCGTTCACCTCTATGTCAAAGCAATCAATGTTGGCGAACTTCTTGAACAGTACCGCCTTGCCTTCCATCACCGGCTTCGAGGCCAGCGCCCCGATGTTGCCAAGGCCCAAAACCGCTGTCCCGTTCGACACCACAGCCACCAAGTTTCCGCGGGCGGTGTAGCGGGCGGCATTGGCCGGATCGGCCTTAATCTCAAGGCTCGCCTCCGCGACACCGGGGCTATAGGCGCGGGCCAGGTCGCGGCCATTGGCCAGGGGCTTGGTGGCGCGGATTTCTAGCTTACCGGGACGGGGAAACTCGTGATACGCCAACGCCGCCTCGCGCAGACCATCCTTCTTCTCTTCGCTCATACCAGCACCCTCCCGCAAATTAGTTTAACGTTAAACAGTCTCTATCAATGGACCAGCGCAAGATCACTGCGACACCTGCGCTCCTTTGGCCTACTGGAACTGCTCCTGCAACAATCTTTCCTCTAGCCCATGGCCGGGATCGAATAGAATGCGGTGTTCTACGCTCGGCTCGGACCGAATTTCCACCGCAGCCACCCCTTTGACGGATCGGCTGTCTGCATCCGCCATCACCGGGCGTTTTGCGGCCTCGACCACCTCGATCCGCACCACGGCAGATTTGGGCAACAAGGCCCCCCGCCAGCGCCGGGGGCGGAAGGCGGCAACAGCTGTCATGGCCAACACCTCGGACCCAATAGGTAAAATCGGACCGTGGGCCGAGTAGTTATAGGCCGTGGACCCCGCCGGAGTGCTGACCAATGCGCCGTCGCAAACCAATTCTTCCATGCGCAACTTACCGTCCACGACGATCCTTAGTTTGGCCGCCTGTGGCCCCTCTCTCAGAAGGCTCACCTCATTAATCGCCAGCGCGTCCACGGTGGAGCCGTCCACGCATTCTGCCCGCATATGCAGGGGGTTAATCACTGCTTCCTCGGCCGCTTCCAGCCGCGCAATCAGGTCTTCCTCACTATAACTGTTCATCAAGAACCCGACCGTGCCCCGGTTCATGCCGTAGACAGGCGCAGGCAGGGCTTGGGTGCCGTGCAAGGTGGATAACATGAAGCCATCGCCGCCTAAGGCCACGATCACATCAGCATCCTTGGGCGAGAAATTCCCGTACCGCTGTTCCAGCGCCGTTTTCGCCGTTTGGGCCATCGGCGTATCGGACGCCAGAAACGCAATGTTGCGCGCAGAGGGCATCAAGACCCCTTTCGATCAATGGTTTACCCTTCGACCATTGCCCGCGCCTATAGGAAACACAATGCTCATCACGACAACATCGGCACCGCAAATGCCGCATTTCCTTGTCACAGCGCCGTAATCCGGGCTTTCCCGGCCCGTCGATCTGCCATACATCGCTGGCCAGACAATCACTGCCATGCAGGAGCACCCGCCATGACCGCCTCCCACACCGACGCGGGCTTTTTCACCGAAAGCCTCGAGTCCCGTGACCCCGAAATCTTCGCCGCGACCCGTCAGGAGCTTGGCCGTCAGCGCGACGAGATCGAGCTGATCGCCTCCGAGAACATCGTCTCCGCCGCCGTGATGGAGGCCCAGGGCGGCGTGATGACCAACAAATACGCCGAAGGTTATCCGGGGCGTCGCTACTACGGCGGCTGCCAATACGTTGATATCGCCGAAGAACTGGCGATCGACCGTGCCAAGCAGCTGTTCGGCTGTGACTTCGCCAATGTGCAGCCCAACTCTGGCTCTCAGGCGAACCAAGGTGTGTTTACCGCGCTGTTGCAGCCCGGCGATACGATCCTTGGCATGTCGCTCGATGCCGGTGGTCATCTGACCCACGGCGCGCGGCCAAACCAGTCGGGCAAGTGGTTCAATGCCGTGCAATACGGCGTGCGCCAGGACACTCTGGATGTAGACTACGACCAAATCGCTGCGCTGACGGCGGAACATAAGCCCAAAATGATCATCGCAGGCGGCTCTGCCATCCCTCGGATCATTGATTTCAAGCGGATGCGCGAGATTGCCGATACCGTCGGCGCGTATCTGATGGTGGACATGGCGCATTTCGCAGGCATGGTCGCGTCGGGCCATTACCCCTCGCCCTTCCCCCACGCCCATGTCGCCACGACCACGACCCACAAAACCCTGCGCGGACCCCGTGGCGGTATGATCGTGACCAACGACGAAGCCATCGCGAAGAAGGTTAACTCGGCCATTTTCCCCGGCATCCAGGGCGGCCCGTTGATGCATGTCATTGCCGGTAAAGCCGTGGCCTTTGGCGAGGCGCTTCGCCCCGAGTTCAAGGACTACCAAGCTCAAGTGATCGCCAACGCTCAGGCACTGGCCGACCAGCTGGTTAAAGGCGGGTTGAACATCGTTACCGGCGGCACCGACACGCACCTGATGCTGGTCGATTTGCGCGCCAAAGGTGTGAAGGGCAACGCGACGGAAAAAGCGCTGGGTCGCGCCCACATCACCTGTAACAAGAACGGCATCCCGTTTGACACCGAAAAGCCCATGGTCACCTCTGGCCTGCGCCTTGGCTCCCCCGCTGGCACGACCCGCGGATTTGGCGAGGCCGAGTTCCGCCAGATCGCCGATTGGATCGTTGAAGTGGTCGATGGTCTGGCCGCGAACGGCGAGGACGGCAATGACGCGGTCGAGGCGAAAGTCCGCGCCGAAGTGCAGCAGATGTGTGACCGTTTCCCGATCTACCCGAACCTCTGAGGATTTCGGATTGATATACCATTGATATACCCCATCGCGGGTTAACAATGGTTAACGGTGCAAAGTTGGGCCGCCGAGGTGTCATCCTCGGCGGCCCTTTTCATTGGGGTCCGGCAGGGCTGGTGTTAAGCGTCTTCTTTAAGCGCGTCTTCCAACAGCTTCTCGTTTCGCGCGTCTTCAATCTTGCGCAAACGATCGTCGCTGAAGCGCATGTCGAAGCGATATTTCACCACGTTAATCAGACTTAGGGTCAAGAGCAAAATGCCCATCGCCCAGTAGCCCTTCGTGGCCAGCGGCACGTCTGTGGACAGCCAAAGCGACAAGCCAAGCAGGCCGTACGCGATCGCGACGCCAAGGAAATTCAGGTTCATAATCAGGGTGTTATGGTGACGATCAATCATAGGTCTTCTCCTGTTAAGGTTTGGTTATTTGTCGGCGCGCAGACGTTGCAGAACGTCCTGAGCGGTTGATTTCAGGGGGGCGCCATAGCCTGCGGCGCTAAGGCGTTCGGTCATGTCCGAGCGGTCCAGCCCCTCGTCGATTTCGCGCAGGATCTGCGTCTGCTCGAATGGATCATCGCGGTTCAGGACGCGGGCAATTAGTTCCTCCGCCTCTTCAAATGCGGTGTCTTGGGAAACGTGGCGGCCCAGATGCTTTTGAATATCGGCTTCTTTCTTCGCTGCCCGGGCCGCGATAGCGCCTTGTTTTAAATCAGTAATCCGCCGTGTCGCGCCTTCCACAGAATGGCGCAGCTTCAATATGCGCGTCTCCAGACGCTCGACCGTGGTGTGGCGCAGGGTCAGCTCGTTTTCCAACTGCGCAATCGCGCCCGCCGCCTCTGTCGCCATGTCCTCGCGGCCATCGACCAGCGCCAATTTTGCGCGCTGGGTCAGGTCCGCAATCCGGTTTGAAAGCGCCTCTACCTGCCGCGCTTCCGAGCGTTCGCGCTGGATCAGCGACGCCAGAGAGAACTTGGCCGCCTTCAGGCTCGCGTCGGCCTCGCGGATTTTTTGGTCAATTAATTCAATGCTGTAATGGTCCCGCACCCGCTCTTCTGCGCGGGCATTGGCGCCATTCACCAAGGTTGTCAGAGTTTTGAACATCTTCGCTCTCCAATTAATGAACATCGTTCACAAATTGGGTATAGGCGGAAACATGAACAGTGTTCAAGAAATATTTTGAACGGCGTTCATTTATTTTGACCGACCTGCTCCAGAAGCAAGCGGATCATGGTCTTTAGTTGCTCTCCCGGCACGCCGGAAATGCGGTTTTCCAGGCCCAAAAGCACGATTCCGTGGACGCTGGAAAACAATGTGCGAGTCATCAGATCCAATTCGGAGGCGTTAGAATCGGGGAAGATTTCGGTCAAAGGCTCTGTAATGTAAGCAAAAAGCTGCCCCATCGCGGTGCCGTACCATTTTGGCACCGGCCCATCGCTGCGCATTTCCACATCAAAAAGGGCGCGCCACAGCTTTGGATGTGTACGCGCAAATTCCAAGTAAGCGTGAGACATGGCAATCAGCCGCGCGTTGGGCGGCTGTCCCTGCCCTTGCGCCACAGCCTCGGCCACTGATGCGCCTAACCGGGTGAAGGTGCGCCCGTTAACTTCCAAGGTTAACGCGTTAAGGTCTTCAAAATGCGTATAAATTGCGCCCACGGCACATCCGGCCTGCCGCGCCAACTCCCGCGCACGCAGCGATGCAAGCCCCTCTGCCTCGATCTGCGCCTCGGCCAAATCAATCAGCTTTTCCCGCAGTGCCGCTTTGCGCGCCTCAACTTTTCCCGCCATCGCCAAGCCCTCTTTGAACGCCGTTCAAACCACTATCAGCGCCAGAGAGGCAAGGAAAACCCCAATTTTCTTTGGGCTGAATTCTGCGCAGTTATAGGGTCTTCCGTGCCATTGTTGCGACGTTGCGTTTACCATGGCAGTTTAAAACCGCTCGCCAGATACCTATCTTTGTTGGGCTAAGACGACACCAACCGAACGCCAAGCGTTAACCTCAAAAGATCCAATTTTAACAACCCCTTCGAGACCTGGACCGGCCCCATGCATGCCACATCGTCCCTTCCCGAGATCACCCCAACCTACCGTCAAGAGGCGGAGCGAGAGATTCGCCGCTTCACCCGCGACTGGACAAAACGCGACAACCGACTGGCTGCGATCAGCTATTTCGGCACGCTCGCCGCATATTTCGTAACGCTCGCTTTGGCGTTGTGGGCGTGGCCGATGGCGTGGTTGGTGGTCCCGTTGATCGTGGTTAACGCCTTCACCGGCGTGCGCCTATACGTGTTGCAGCACGACATGGGCCATAACTCCCTTTTCACGACGTCAAAGCTAAATACTGTTGCAGGTCATGGGCTTAGCATCTTCACCCTGACGCCGTTCTCGGTCATGCAGCATAACCACAACGCCCATCACAGCCATCTGGGCAACCTCGAAGAGCGCGATACGACCGAGATTTTCACCATGACCGTTGCCGAATGGCAGGACGCTAGTCCCTGGACGCGCCTGTGGTATCGGCTCTATCGCAATCCCGCGCTGATGGTGCCGTTTGGCGGCGTGTTTACCTATGCGCTGGCCTACCGTTGGCCCAAGAACACTGCGAAAGTCGCGCCCGTGCAGGTCAGCTTGCACAATCTGGGCCTTGCCCTTTGGATCGCAGCCCTATGGGCCGTCGCGGGCGTGCCCGCTCTGATTATCTATGCAGGCACAGTGTTTACCGCCGGGTGCATCGGGGTTTTCCTTGTGTATCTGCAACATAATTTTGAGGATACTTGGTGGGATCGAAAGCCCGATCTGAACCCGGCCCGCGCCGCCCTTCAGGGATCATCGGCGCTGGATCTGGGGTGGTGGTTTGATTTGGCGGTCGCGAACATCACCTATCATGATATTCACCACTTCAACGCCAATATTCCCAGCTACCGCCTGCGTCGCTGCCACCTAGCCCTGCGCGAGAAATATGACGTGCAAACAATCGGTTGGGCCGAGGCGTTGCGCTCTTTCACCTTGAAGCTATGGGACGAGAAGCAAGAGCGTTTAGTGCCTTTCCCCAAGCGCCGCCCCACGCCCTCCTCCGCGATACCGGCTGAATAGCCAAGCGCCATTCGCCCCGCCTTCGTGGCAACGCGGCTCGCTGAGCGGCTCCCTTCAGGGGGCCCGAAGCGGGGCGCCCCCGCTCGCCGTGCCCACGGCGCGGCGCACCATGTCCCAATAGATCACCTCCACATCGGCCCGCGTCAGGCGGCCGTCGTCCCGGAACCAAGTGGTCACGCCGGTCAGCATGGAAATCAGCCCCATCGTCGCCAACCGCAGGTCCGCCACGTCAAAAACGCCATCGGCCACCCCGGCACGCAGGATATTCTCCAACCGCGCCTCGTAGCTGCCGCGCAGCTTTTCGATCACCGCAAAGTTCTCGGGCGTCAGGTTGCGAAGTTCCATATAGGCGATGAAAACAAGGTCCGGGCGGTCGAGGTGGAAGCGAATATGGTGGCGGGCGAAGTCCTCCAACTCGGCCAAGGGGCCACCGCCGGGCGGGCTCCAATCGGCCAGAAGCTCTTCCATATGGCCGCGCATCAGTTCGAACAAAAGCGCCTGTTTATCAGGGGTATAGAGATAGAGCGCCCCGGCCTGAACCCCCACTTCCCGCGCGATCTGGCGCATGGAGACGGCGGCAAATCCGTGTTGCGCAAACAGCCGCAATGCGACCGCGCGGACCTTGGGGCCTGTGGTGACGGAGTGACTGCCTTGGGTGCGTGCCATGGGCCATGATTATCTGAACGTACGTTCAATTCAAGCATCTTGGGGCGATCTGCTCGGGCGCTGCGCCACCGCAAACCACATCTAGACTTGCCCCCATTTGATCCGCTACCTGTTGGCTATGCGATCTGCCGCCTTCCTTTTGTGTCTTCTCACCGCTGCTTGCGGCCCCGGTATGCCGGATTTGGATGCAGACCTAAGCGCCGAGGCGCGCGCCGCTGATTACCCAAGCCTTGTCGCCCTTGGCCCCTTGCTGGCCACGGCCGATGCGCCCCTGCTGCGGAGCGCCGAGACCGAAGGCAACAGCCTGGAGGCCCGCGCCGCCGACCTGCGCCGCCGCGCCGCTTGGCTCAGGGCGATGTCCCTTTAAGCGGCACCAAGTGCAGCACTTCGTTGCAGCCTCGCCGCGAAGCCGCTACACCCGGCGCGACTGATCAAGATGCGCCCGGAGGCCCCCATGACCGACACTCTCAGACTTGGTATCGCAGGGCTTGGCACTGTGGGCATTGGCGTGGTGAAAATCGTCCAGCGTCAGGCAGCGTTACTGAAAGCTCGGACCGGCAAAGAGATTGTCATTTCAGCCGTTTCCGCCCGGTCTCGCGATAAGGACCGCGGCGCGAACCTGTCGGCCTACGCGTGGGAAGATGACCCGGTGGCCTTGGCCAAACGCGACGATGTGGACGTGTTCCTAGAGCTGATGGGCGGCGACGATGGCCCCGCCAAGCTGGCAACAGAAGCGGCGCTGGCGGCGGGCAAAGACGTGGTGTCCGCCAACAAGGCGCTGCTGGCCCACCACGGGCAGGCGCTGGCGGAGCTGGCCGAAGAAAAGGGTGCAGCCCTGCGGTACGAAGCGGCTGTCGCAGGCGGCATTCCGGTGATCAAAGCCTTGACAGAAGGGCTTGCTGGAAACCGGATCACCCGAGTCATGGGCGTGATGAACGGCACCTGTAACTATATCCTGACCCGCATGGATGAGGCGGGCCTGTCCTATCAGGAGGCCTTTGATGAGGCCGATGGCTTGGGTTATCTGGAGGCTGATCCGAACCTTGACGTGGGCGGCATCGACGCGGGCCATAAGCTCGCCCTGCTGTCCTCTATCGCCTTTGGCACGCGCGTGGCCTTTGATGATATGCGTCTGGAAGGCATCGGTGCGGTCTCCATTGATGATATCCGCCGTGCGGGTGATTTGGGGTATAAAATCAAACTGTTGGGCGTGGCTCAGATGACAGGACGCGGGTTGGAACAGCGCATGACGCCTTGCCTTGTGCCCGCGACCTCGCCGCTGGGGCAACTGGTGGGCGGCACGAATATGGTGGTGATCGAGGGCGACGCGGTCGAACAAATCGTGCTACGCGGCCCCGGCGCCGGCGAAGGCCCCACGGCGAGTGCTGTGGTTGGTGACATCTGCGATATCGCCCGTGGATTGCGCTTGCCGATCTTTGGGCAACCGGCCGCCAGCCTGAAGACCGCGCCGCCTGCGAATTCCGAAAGCCCGGCACGCTTTTACCTGCGCATGGAGCTAGTCGACAAACCCGGCGCCTTGGCGAAGGTGGCGACGGCCTTGGGCGAAAACGGTATCTCTATCGACCGGATGCGCCAATACGATCACGATGGCACCAACGCGCCTGTCCTGATCGTGACCCACAAGAGCGCCCGCCCTGATCTGGACGCCGCCTTGGCCGCCTTGCCCACAACGGGCGTGCTTGCCGATACGCCTGTGGCGCTTCGGATCGAAGACGTCTGAATTATCGCGCAGGCCGCCCTTCCCATGGTTAACCGCATCCTCGGGCCTTTGTTGATCCTGGATCATGTCGTCCGGGGCCGGATGCATCTGGCGGCTGTATTCGTGGCCCCTCCGGGGCAACCCGTCCCTCCGGTCCGGGTGGCGGGCACTGACGTGCCCGTGCAGCCGCTTCTCGCCTACGGCGCGGCGCAGCTGTGGCGGGCACGCTTCGCTGTGCGCGCTGATGCGCCCTCATTTTATGAATGGGACGGGACGCGGTTTGACCTGACCTCGGACCTCAACGGCGATCTGCGGCTGGCCTTTGCCTCGTGCAATGGCGAGGAACATGGCGACATGGACCGCGATGAAGGCGAGCGAAACGTGATGTGGGCCAAGTTGGCACAAGAGCACCGCCGCACGCCCTTTGCCCTGCTGCTGCACGGGGGCGATCAGGTCTATGCCGACGAGGTGACCCACGGCCACCCAATGTCCGAGCGGTGGCCCAACGAAATCCCCCGTGATCCCCTGCCCCACGATATCGACGAGTTGCGCGACCATCTGCGCGAGCGTTTCATGGAACGCTACACCGCCCAATTGGCGCAGGCGGATTACGCTTGGCTGGTGGCACGGGTGCCGTCGCTGGCGCAATGGGACGACCATGATATTTGCGATGGCTGGGGGTCTCTGCCGCGGTCACGGACGTACTCTCCGGTGGGGCAGACCTTGTTTGAGGTCGCGAAAGAGGCCGCATTGGCCTTCCAGCATGGCACCGTAGCGGGCGATCTGTCGCCGCGCTTTACCGACCCTGAGGGGTATCACCTGAATTGGGCCGTAGAGCTGCCCGGATTGAGGTTGCTTGGCCCCGACCTGCGATCCGAGCGCACCCGCAGGCAAGTTTTGGGCGACGGCGGGTGGGCCGACATAGAGGCGCAGGCGGGGACCCCGTATAAAGGGCGCACGCTGGTCGTCTCCTCGGTGCCGCTGTTGGGGCCACGCCTGTCGATACTCGAGGCGCTGATGGTCGTGATCCCCAAAATGCAGGAGTATGAGGACGACCTGCGCGACCAATGGCAAAGCCGTGCCCATCGCGATAGCTGGCGGCGGATGTTGCGGGCGATGATGCAGATACAGGAACGCGACGGGCAGGACGTGACGATCTTATCAGGCGAAATCCATCTTGCGACACGGGCCACAATGGCCGTGGGCAGGAGCCAAGTGCTGAACCAACTGGTGGCCTCGGGCATCACGCACCGCCCGCCGCCCCGGCTGTGGGCTCGCACCCTTGGGGCCCTGTCGCGATTGGGGGAATCGCCCCTTCCCGGCCACCGCATCCGTATCCGCCGCATCCCCGGCCAGAAACTGCGCTATGTGGCGGACCGCAATATGTTGGTGCTGGAACGGAGCGGCAGTGACTGGTCAGCAATCTGGCACTTTGAGAAGAGCGGCCCCTCTCCTGCACTGCCGATCTGACGGGCTGGCGCGGCGCTTGTTCATTTCCGTTAGCGCCCCCAGCCTTGTGGCCTCGTCCCCTGCCCGCTAATGCAGAGACATCGTTTCATTTCCTCTAAGGGACCGCGCCTGATGCCCAAAACTGATTTCAACGACCGTACGCTTTCTTTGGGCCTTGCCCGTGTGTCCGAGGCGGCGGCGATTGCCTCGGCGCTTTGGATCGGACGTGGCGACGAAAAGGCCGCGGATCAGGCGGCGGTGAACGCGATGCGCGAACAGCTTAATAAGTTGGACATCAAAGGCGTTGTCGTCATCGGTGAGGGCGAGCGGGACGAAGCCCCCATGCTGTTCATCGGCGAGGAAGTCGGCAGTGGCACGGGGCCGGACGTGGATATCGCGCTGGACCCGCTGGAAGGCACCACGCTAACCGCGAAAGATATGCCCAACGCCCTGACGGTGATCGCCATGGGGCCGCGCGGCTCCATGTTGCATGCACCTGATGTATATATGGAAAAACTGGCTATCGGGCCGGGTTACCCCGAAAACATCGTTTCGCTGGACCAAACCCCGGCCGAGCGTGTGCGCCTTCTGGCGGCCGCCAAGCAATGCACGACGGCGGATATCACGGTTTGCGTTTTGGACCGCCCGCGCCACGAGGACATGATTGCAGAGCTGCGTGAAACGGGCGCCGCGATCCGCCTGATTACCGACGGCGACGTGGCCGGTGTGATCCATTGCGCCGAGGCCGAACAGACCGGCATCGACATGTATATGGGCCTTGGTGGCGCGCCTGAGGGCGTGCTGGCCGCTGCTGCGCTGAAATGCATGGGCGGGCAGATGTGGGGCCGCCTCGTGTTCCGCAATGACGATGAAAAGGGCCGCGCGGCAAAAGCTGGGATCAAGGATCTGGATCGCATCTATTCGCGCGATGATATGGTTACCGAGGACGTGATTTTCGCGGCCACAGGCGTCACCGATGGCTCTATCCTGCCGGGCATCAAACGCGAGCCGGGGCATCTGACGACTGAAACGATCCTGATGCGCTCGAAGACCGGCTCTGTCCGGCGGATGAGCTACCGCAACCCTCGTACCTAATATCATGGCGTCTGCGCTGATCCTGATCGACATCCAGCAGGGCTTTGACAGCCCCGTCTGGGGTGCGCGCAACAACCCCGGGGCCGAGGATAATGCTGCCCGTCTGCTGGCCGCCTGGCGCAAAGCCTCGGCCCCGATTTGCCACGTGCGCCACCTGAGCACGACGCCGGGAAGCCCCTTGGTGGGCCAAGGGGCGGAAATCATGGCGAAAGTCGCGCCTATGGGCGATGAACCGGTGTTCGAGAAATCCGTTAACTCTGCCTTTATCGGGACCGAGCTAGAACAACACCTGACCCATTCCTCCATCGGGGATGTGGTGATTTGCGGGCTGACCACGCCCCATTGTGTGTCCACCACGACGCGCATGGCCGCCAACCTTGGGTTCGGCGTGCGATTGGCCCATGACGCCTGCGCATCCTTCGCGGGCAATTCCGACACCGGATGGGCCGAGGGTATGGCCGCGCTGACGCCGCAAGTGATCCACGACACGGCCATCAGCCACCTGCACGGCGAATTTGCCCGCGCGATGACGACGGACGCAATCCTGTTGGAAGGCCCATGAGCAGCTTTCTGGGGGTGGAGACTTCCCTGACGGGACGCCGGTGGGTTGGCCCCTCGGACGAAACCGAACGCCTCACCCAAACGCTGATCCAACGGGCCGATGTGGAGCCTGCCGTGGCCGCGATTCTGGCCCGGCGCGGCGTGCAACCGGAAGAGGTCACAAGTTTCCTCGCCCCTGCCCTGCGCGATCTGCTGCCCGATCCGATGAGCCTGAAGGATATGGAGTCCGCCGCCACAAGGCTGGTGGCCGCCGCCCAAAATAATGAGCGCATCGCGATTTTCGCGGATTACGACGTGGATGGCGGGTCTTCCGCCGCTTTGTTGATCTGGTGGCTGCGTGCTTTGGGGCGGAAGGCGACGCTCTATATCCCAGACCGGATTGACGAAGGCTACGGCCCAAATGATGAGGCCATGGCCGCGCTGGCCCGTGACCACGATCTGATTATCTGCGTTGATTGCGGGACGCTGTCCCACGGGCCGATTGCGGCCGCCAAGGGCGCGGATGTGATGGTTCTGGACCACCACCTTGCCACGGCAGAGCTGCCCGATTGCGTGGCCGTGGTGAACCCCAACAGACAGGACGAGGACGGGGCCAGCGGGCACCTTTGCGCGGCGGGTGTTGTCTTTATGGTGCTGGTGGATGCCAACCGCCGGATGCGGGCGACTGGTGTGCAAGGCCCTGATCTTATGGGGCTTCTGGACCTCGTGGCTCTGGCCACCGTGGCCGATGTGGCCCCACTGATCGGGGTAAACCGGGCGCTTGTGGTGCAGGGCCTGAAAGTGATGGCACGGCGGCAACGCCCCGGCCTTGTGGCCCTGGCAGATGTGGGGCGGCTGGACCGTGCGCCCACGTCGTACCACCTGGGCTTCGTACTTGGCCCCCGCGTGAATGCAGGCGGGCGGATTGGTGCGGCGGACTTGGGCGCGCGGTGCCTGTCCACCGATAGCGTGACTGAGGCCGAGAAGATCGCGGCGCAACTCGATAGCCTCAACACTGACCGGAGAGAGATTGAACAACGGGTGCGCGAAGCGGCGCTGGCGCAGGCCGAGGCCCGGGGACTGGAAGCGCCGCTGGTATGGGCCGCCGAAGATGGCTGGCACCCCGGTGTTGTGGGCATCGTCGCCAGCCGCCTGAAAGACCACACCCGGCGCCCGGCGATTGTGATCGGCTTTGACGGCGACGATGGCAAAGGCTCGGGCCGTTCTGTCGCGGGGGTGGACCTTGGCGCCTCGATCCAGAAGCTCGCGGCCGAGGGGCTGATCCAGAAGGGCGGCGGTCACAAGATGGCCGCGGGCCTGTCACTGAGTCGCGCTCAACTGGAGCCAGCGATGGAGCGGCTGACAGAATTGCTCGCCAAACAGGGCGCGGGCACCGGCGGGCCCGGAGATTTGCGACTAGACGGCACGTTGATGCCATCGGCGGCGACGCCCGAGTTAATCGAGAAGATCGAGGCCGCTGGCCCCTATGGCGCCGGCGCTCCGGCCCCGCGATTCGCGCTGCCCGCCCTTCGTATCCGCCACACGCGCCCGGTGGGAGAAAGCCATTTGAAGCTGACCCTGACCGACGGCGGCCCTGTAACCCTTGACGCCATCTGCTTTGATGCGGTGCGTTCCGGCCTTGATGAATTGCAAGCCCACAATGGCCGCGCGGTCCATGTGGCAGGTCGCGTAGAGCTAAACCATTGGCAGGGTCGCACCCGTGTTCAGCTGCGACTGGACGACGCTGCATGGGCCCCAGAATGAAGGTTCCTAAAAATACCTAAAGAATCCTCTTGAACCCCCGGCGCGCATTTTCTAAAGACGCGCTACCGCCAAGCGCGGCCCGTTCGTCTATCGGTTAGGACGCCAGGTTTTCAACCTGGAAAGAGGGGTTCGATTCCCCTACGGGCTGCCATGGCGGTGGTTTCTTTCCAGACAGATCGACACGCACCATGGCCGCCAGCGCTTAAAGCGCTGACACCTCTTTTGCATCTGCGACATAGGCAAAGCCATTGCCGGGCAGCGTGAGGGTTGTGCCGTCCAAGCTGGCCGCAAAGGGGCCGGACAGCTTCGCTGCGTCGCCCACGTGCAACGTCACAGGCTCGGGCGAGAGGTTGAACAGGCAGGTCAGCACCTGCGCCCCTACGCGCCGGAAGCCGAGGATCGGCTCGGGCAGGTTCAGGAATTCGGTCGCGCCATGGCTAAGCGCGTCGCTGGATTTGCGGAAGGCGATGGTGTCCTTGTAGAACGCCAGCACGCTGCCCTCCCCCTGCTGATCGACGGCTCGCGCGGCCTGAGGCGCCTTCACCGGCAACCAAGGTTTACCGGTCGAGAAACCCGCATTGGGCGCGTCCGCTTCCCATACCATTGGTGTCCGGCAGCCATCGCGGCCCTTAACACCGGGCCAGTAGCGAATGGCGGGCGGGTCGGTCAGCTCGTGGAATTCCATTTCGGTTTCCAGCTGGCCTAACTCCTCGCCCTGATAGATGCCAATCGTGCCCTCAAACGCCATCAACATGGCGCAAGCGAAACGGGCCATGGCGTCGTCACTGGTGGCGTATTCCGCCCAACGGCTCACTTGGCGCGGGACATCGTGGTTGGAGAAGGACCAATAGGGATGCCCGTCGGGCGCGCCCTGCTGGAAGCCTTCGATGCAGTTACGGAAGTGTTCGGCGGTGAAATCGGGGCCAAGCATGGCGAAGCTGTAAGCCATGTGAAGGCGGTCGCTGCCCTTGGTGTATTCGCCCATGATCTCGATCGAGCGGTGGCCCATCTCGCCCACTTCGCCCACCATCATGATGCCTTCATATTGGTCCGTCAGGGCGCGAAGACGTTCCAGGAAGGCGACGTTCTCAGGCCGGGTTTTGTTGTAGATGTTGTCCTGCATCCCATAGAGGTCGGTCGCCATGACCTGCGGTTTGGCTTGTGCGGGCGGGTTAGAGCGGAGCTTGGCGTCGTGAACATAGTAGTTGACCGTATCGAGCCGGAATCCATCCAGCCCCCGATCCAGCCAGAACTTCGCGGTCTCTAGGATCGCGTCTTGAACATCCGGGTTATGGAAATTCAGATCGGGCTGCGAGGCAAGGAAGTTGTGCAAGTAATACTGCCCCCGCTGTGGGTCAAACTCCCAAGCGGGCCCGCCAAAGTGGCTGTGCCAGTTGGTGGGCGGCGCACCATCGGGCAGCGGGTCGGCCCAAACGTACCAATCTGCCTTATCGTTGGTGCGGTCCTTGCGAGAGGCTTTGAACCATTCGTGCTGGTCCGAGGTATGGGACAGAACTTGGTCCGTGATAACCTTCAAGCCGAGGCCGTGGGCGACGTCGATCAGCCGGTCAAAGTCCTCGAGCGTGCCGAAAAGCGGGTCGACGGCCAGGTAATCGGACACGTCATAACCCATATCCGCCTGCGGGCTTTGAAAAATGGGCGACAGCCAAATGCAGTCTGCGCCAAGCTCTGCCACATGGGGCAAGCGCCGCGTGATTCCCGCCAGATCGCCGACGCCGTTGCCGGTACTATCCTGATAAGACCGCGGATAGATTTGATAAATTACCGCGTCGCGCCACCATTCGGCCATCGGTTTCCCCCTTGATGTAAAGTTTATGCTGGCATGAAATCCATTGTCAGACCAAGCTGTGGTTGCTGCTATTGCCTCTCATGCGACCGCTTAAGTCGCTTGCAATTGGCAAAAGGCAATGACAGAGCGGTGATGTTAGCGCTACCATAAAGGGGTGCCGAAACCGCAGACAGGGTAGAAACCGTGGCGAAAAAGACATCCCCACCCGCAAAGCCAAGCAAGGCCGCCCGAGCGACCAAGGTCGATCGCAAGCCGACAGCTCAGACGTCCCCACCGGCGGGGCCGATGATTTCCGACTTCGACGGCTACCTTCTGGGCGAAGGCACGCACCGACAGTTGTGGCGGGTTCTGGGGGCTCACGTCGGCCCCAAGGGCACGCATTTCGCCGTTTGGGCGCCCAACGCACGGGCCGTTTCGGTGATTGGGGATTTCAACGATTGGGACCCGTCCCGCGCCCCTATGGCTCAAGGCAATGCGAATGGCGTTTGGGAAGTCGTGGTTGAGGGCGCGGGCGACGGCTCGCTCTATAAGTACCACGTTATCGACGCCCATGGCGCAACCCGCCTGAAGGCGGACCCGGTGGGCTTTGGTGCGCAACATCCGCCCGAGCAAGCCTCGGTCGTGCGCGACATTGACGGCTATGGCTGGCGCGATGGCGATTGGATGAAGACCCGTGCGGAGGCCGCGGACCGCCATGCGCCCGTGTCGATCTACGAGGTTCACCTTGGGTCTTGGCGGCGCAAGTATGACGATGGCGGCAGGCCCCTGTCCTACAAAGAGCTGGCCGAAGATCTGGTCAACTACGTCAAATACATGGGCTTCACCCATATCGAGCTGATGCCGGTGTCGGAATTCCCCTTCGATGGGTCTTGGGGCTATCAACCCGTGGGCCTTTACGCGCCCACCATCCGTTTCGGCCCGCCCCACGAGTTCCGCGATTTCGTCGATGCCGCCCATGCAGCAGGCTTGGGCGTGTTGCTTGATTGGGTGCCGGGGCATTTCCCCACCGATGAGCATGGACTGGCCACGTTCGACGGCACGCATCTGTATGAACACGCCGACCCGAAAGAGGGGTTCCACCAAGATTGGAACACTCTGATTTACAACTATGGCCGCACCGAAGTCCGCAACTTCCTTGTGTCTAACGCGCTCTATTGGATGGAGGAATACCATCTGGACGGGCTGCGCGTGGATGCCGTGGCCTCCATGCTTTACCGCGATTATTCCCGTGAGGAAGGCCAATGGGTGCCCAACCACGAGGGCGGGCGAGAGAACTTTGAAGCCATCGCCTTCCTGCAAGAAATGAATGTCGCCGTGTACGGCGCGGATGCGAGCGTGATGACAGTGGCCGAGGAAAGCACTTCGTTCCCCGGCGTGTCGCAACCCGTTCACACTGGCGGGCTTGGGTTTGGCTACAAGTGGAACATGGGGTGGATGAACGACACGCTGTCGTACATGGAGATGGACCCGATCTACCGCCAACACCACCACGATGAAATGACCCGCCCGATCATGTGGCAATTCACCGAGAATTTCATCCTGCCAATAAGCCATGACGAAGTCGTGCACGGCAAAGGCTCGATGCTGGAAAAAATGCCCGGCACCCAGTGGGAGAAATTCGCAAATCTGCGCGCCTACTACGGCTATATGTGGATGCATCCGGGCAAGAAACTAATGTTCATGGGGTGCGAATTTGCGCAGCCCGAAGAATGGAGCCACGATGGCGACCTGAATTGGGATGCCGCCAGCCAACCCGCCCACGGCGGCGTGCAGACGCTGGTGCGCGACCTCAATAAACTCTACCGCGAAACCCCTGCCCTGCATGTGGGGGACTGCGTGCCGGAAGGCTTTGCGTGGATATGTAACGACCCGTCGCAATCGACCCTTGGGTTCGTGCGCTACGGCAACAAGGGCGACGCGCCCGTTGTGGTGATGTGCAACTTTACCCCGGTTGAGCGGTTGGACTTCCGTATCGGTGTGCCAAGCGCCGGGGTTTGGGAGGAAGTGCTGAACACCGACGCCGAGATCTACGGCGGCGGAAATCGCGGTAATCTGGGTGCTGTGACGGCGCAAGCCACACCCTGCGACGGACACGGGCAGTCAGTCACGCTGACGCTGCCACCACTATCAACGGTCGTACTGCGGCTCAAAAGCTAACTGAAAGGTTCGGGGAGGAACTTTGATGGAAACTAAACGACTGACACAACGCTCTATGGTGTTCGTACTTGCAGGAGGACGGGGGAGCCGCCTGAAAGAATTAACGGACCGCCGCGTAAAACCTGCCGTGCCCTTTGGCGGCAAAGCGCGGATCATCGACTTTGCCCTGTCCAACGCGCTCAATTCCGGCATTCGGAAGATGGCGATTGCCACGCAATACAAGGCGCACAGCTTGATCCGGCACCTGCAACGGGGTTGGAACTTCTTCCGGGCCGAGCGGAACGAATTCCTTGATATCCTGCCCGCCTCGCAACGCACGGGCACCGATGCCTGGTATGCAGGCACGGCGGATGCGGTCACACAGAACATTGATATCGTTGATGATTACGATGTCGATTATGTGATCATCCTTGCGGGCGATCACATCTACAAGATGGATTACGAGATCATGCTGCGCGAGCATGTCGAAAGCGGAGCCGATGTGACCGTCGGCTGCCTGACGGTCCCGCGCGAAGAAGCCTCGGCCTTTGGCGTGATGGCGACGGACGACACGGGGCGCATCACCTCGTTCCTTGAAAAACCCGCCGATCCCCCAGCGATGCCGGATGATCCAAAAAGCTCTTTGGCCTCGATGGGGATTTACGTCTTCAAGTGGTCTTTCCTTCGCAACCTGCTGGAAGTGGACGCGCTGGACCCCAACTCGACCCACGACTTCGGCCACGATCTGATTCCTGAGATCGTGAAGAACGGCAAAGCCATGTCGCACCGCTACGACCGTAGCTGTGTCCGGGCCGAGGGCGCACCCGTATATTGGAAAGATGTCGGCACCGTCGATGCCTTCTGGGAGGCACATATCGACCTGACCAACTTCACCCCCGATCTGGATTTGTGGGACAAGAACTGGCCGATCTGGACCTATTCCGAAAGCGTGCCGCCCGCGAAATTCATCCACGATGAGCGCGACAGACGCGGCGTGGCGATTTCGTCCATGGTGGCGGGGGGCTGCATCATCTCGGGCACTGAGGTGCGCAATTCTTGCCTGTTCACCAACGTCCACACCAACTCTTACGCGGTGCTCGACCATGCGGTTGTTTTGCCCAACGTGGTGGTGGAACGCTCTGCCCGGCTGCGCCATGTGGTGATTGATACCGGCGTCACCATCCCCGAAGGCCTCGTGGTGGGCGAGGACCGGGCCGAGGACGCCAAGTGGTTCCGGGTGACGGACCGCGGCATCACTCTGATTACACAAGAAATGCTCGATAAACGGGCGGAAGCCTTGGGAACAGCATAGTGACACGGGTTCTGTCAGTCGCATCGGAATGCGCGCCGCTGGTGAAAACCGGCGGCCTCGCCGATGTTGTGGGGGCCTTGCCCGGCGCCATGTCGGGCTTGGGGGATGAGCTGCGCACGTTGATCCCCGGCTACTCCGCCGTGCCGACCGGCGGCAAAGTCGTGGCACGGTTGGCCGACCTGTTCGGCGGCCCCGCCACGATCGAGGCGTTGACCCATGCAGGCTTAGATCTGTTGATCCTGCGGGCCGATCACCTGTTTGATCGCAACGGCGGGCTCTACGTGGACGCGTTCGGCACTGATTGGCCCGACAACCCGCAACGCTTCGCTGCGCTGTCCTATGCTGCTGCCCACATCGCGGCGGAGGGCGTGGGCGATTGGACGCCTGCCGTGGTCCACGGCCACGATTGGCAAGCCGGGTTCGTGCCGGAATATCTGGCCGCGATGGGCTGTAATACGCCCTTCGTGCTGACTGTTCACAACGTCGCTTTCCACGGCAACACCGGGGCCGAGGCGCTGGAAACTCTGCGCCTTGATCCGGCGCGCTTCCACGCCCATCACTATGAATTCTGGGGGCAAATCTCGGCCCTGAAGGCGGGGCTTATGGGGGCGGCGCAGATCACCACCGTGTCCCAGACCTATGCAGAAGAGCTGATGACACCGCATTTCGGCATGGGCATGGACGGCGTGTTGCGCCACCGTCGCCGCGACCTGACGGGGATCGTGAACGGCATTGATACCGATGTCTGGAACCCCGCCACGGACCCGCTGATTTCTCCCTACACGACCCTGAAGGGCAAAGCCGCCAACAAGGCCGCGTTGCAGGCCGAGTTCGAGCTTCCCAAAGCGCCGGGGCCGCTGTGTGTGCTGGTATCGCGGTTGACGGACCAAAAGGGCATCGACCTGCTCTTGGACGCGTTGCATGTGATGTTGGAGCGGGGCGGTCAGGTGGCTGTCCTCGGCTCGGGCGACCCTTCGCTGGAAGTGGCATTGTTGGAGCGGGCCGACAAAGAACCCAATCTGGCCGTGAAAATCGGCTATGATGAGGCCCTGTCCCACCGGATGATGGCGGGGGGCGATAGCATCCTTGTGCCGTCGCGCTTTGAACCCTGCGGGCTGACGCAACTTTACGGGTTGCGATATGGCACCCTGCCCCTTGTGGCTTTGACGGGTGGGCTAGCTGACACGATTATTAACGCCTCTCCCGCCGCCTTGGCGCGCAAGGTGGCCACGGGCATTCAATTCTCGCCGATCACCGCCGAGGCGCTGGCCAATGCCTTCGGGCGCCTCTGCGACCTCTATGCAGAGCGTAAGGTCTGGACGGCAATGCAACGTAACGCCATGAAGCAGCCTGTTGGCTGGGACACCTCAGCCGCCGCTTATCACGCGCTTTATGAGGCCACCGCAGGCAATGCTTGAAAACTACGCGATCGAGGCAGGTTCCCCTAACCCTTTGGGGGCAACCTTCGACGGCAACGGCGTGAACTTCGCCGTATTCTCTCGTCATGCGACACAAGTCATGCTGTGCCTGTTCAATGACGCCGGTCAGGAAACCCACCTGATCGCCCTGCCCGAGCGTACCGGGCATGTCTGGCACGGCTATATCCCCGGTATGGGACCGGGTCAGCAATACGGCTACCGCGTTCACGGCCCCTATGCGCCCAAGGACGGCCATCGCTTCAATCCCTACAAACTTGTCATGGACCCCTATGCCAAGCGCCTTACAGGACAACCGGTCTGGAATGATGCGCTTTACGGCTATGTCCATGGCGAAGATGATCTGACCTTCGACACCCGCGATAGCGCGCCCTTTATGCCGCGCTCGATCGTCACCGATCCGACGTTTAGCTGGGGTGCGGATGCCTCTCCGCGGGTTCCGATGGATGAAACCGTGTTCTACGAGGCTCACGTTAAAGGCCTGACAGCGACCCACCCCGGCGTGGAACGGCCCGGCACCTATAGCGGCATGGCTTCGCCCGCGATGCTGGATCACCTGACCGATCTGGGTGTGACCTCGGTGGAGCTTCTGCCGATCCAAGCCTTCGTGGATGACCGTTTTCTGGTTGAAAAGAACCTTCGGAACTACTGGGGCTACATGACCTACGGTTTCTTCGCCCCGGAACCGCGGTACATGTCGAATGGGTCGATTGCCGAATTCCAGCAGATGGTGGCCCGCTACCATTCCGCCGGGATCGAGGTGATCTTGGATGTGGTCTACAACCACACCGCTGAAGGGTCCGAGTTCGGCCCCACCCTGTCGTTCCGCGGCCTCGACAACGCCTGCTACTACCGATTGACCGAAGATAAACGGTACTACGTGAATGACGCGGGCTGCGGCAATTCGTTGAATTTCGACAACCCGTTCACCCTGCGCATGGCCATGGACTCACTGCGTTATTGGGTCGAGGTCATGCATGTGGATGGCTTTAGGTTCGATTTGTGCACATCCCTTGGCCGCACCGACGGCGTATTCAAGCGCGACGGGCCGTTTTTCCGCGCCATCCGCCAAGACCCGGTTCTGAACCGGGTGAAGCTGATCGCTGAGCCTTGGGACCTGGGACCGGACGGCTACCAATTGGGCGCATATCAAGCGCCATTTGGCGAATGGAACGACAAATTCCGCGATGACACGCGCCAGTTCTGGCGGGGCGACGGGGGCATGGTGTCGGCCATGGCGGCGCGGTTGTCGGGTTCTTCCATGTTCTTTGACCACGATGGGCGTGCACCCACGGCATCGGTCAACTTCATCACCGCCCATGACGGTTTCACCCTGCGCGATCTGGTCAGCTACAAAGAGAAGCATAACGAGGCCAACGGCGAGGAAAACCGCGACGGGCATTCCAACAACCACTCCGATAATTTCGGGGTCGAGGGCGAAACCGACAACGCCGATATCATCGCCGCGCGAATTCGCCGCCGCCGGAACCTGATTGCCACGCTGATGCTGTCCCAAGGCACGCCGCTGATCTTGGCCGGTGACGAGATTGGCAACACCCAAGGCGGCAACAACAACACGTATTGTCAGGACAGCGAGATCGGTTGGGTCGATTGGGAAGACCGTGACGACGGGTTTCTTGCCTTCTGCAAGGCCGCGATTGCGTTCCGCAAGTCCCACCCCGTGTTGCGGCAACGGCGGTTCCTGCACTCCAAGTCCCGCTACATCGACGGCGCGCCGGACCTGTTCTGGCGGCGCACGGACGGCAGCGCCATGCGGCAAGAGGATTGGGATAACCCCGACCTTCAGACCATCATCGTCGAGATGCGCATGGCCTCTGGTACCCCCGCCTATACCGCTCGGGGTCCTGCATTACTTGTGGTGCTGAATGTGGGCGACGCGACCCAGATCACCCATCCGCCGTTGCAGGATGGCGAAGTATGGACGCGTTGCTTTGACACCGCCCAAGATGCCCCATCGGTGCACAGTACCGAGACCCACATCGACGCCAACAGCGTCGTCGTGTTCGAGCTCCACCCCCATTCGGAAGGATCTATCCATGCAGCATGACACCGTCGCCACACAGCCCATCGCGGGCCAGAAACCCGGCACCAGTGGTCTGCGCAAAAAGACCCGCGTATTTATGGAGCCCCATTTCCTCGAGAACTACGTGCAGTCGATCATCGACGGCATTGGCGGCGTTGCGGGCAAGAATCTGGTCGTGGGCGGGGACGGGCGATACTTCAACGACCGGGCCATTCAAGTGATCTTGCGCATGTTGGCCGCCAACGGCGCTGCGGGGGCGATTGTAGGCCAAGGCGGCGTTCTATCGACGCCTGCGGCCTCTCACCTGATCCGCAAACGGGGCACGGCGGGGGGCTTTATCCTGTCGGCAAGCCATAACCCCGGCGGCATTGATGCGGACTTTGGCCTCAAGTTCAACGGTGCCAATGGCGGCCCCGCTTCTGAAGCCGTCAACGCCAAGATCGTGGAGGCAACGACCAAGATCAGCGCCTACCACATTGCTACCGCTGAGGACGTGGACCTTGGCACGATTGGCCAGACAGCCTTGGGCGAGATGTCGGTCGAGATCGTGGACCCGGTCACAGATTACGCGGCGTTGATGGACAGCCTGTTTGATTTCGACAAGATCCGGGCGCTTTTCGCCTCGGGCTTTCGGATGCGGTTCGATGCGATGCACGCCGTGACCGGGCCTTATGCGACGGCGATTTTGGAAGACACTCTGGGTGCTGCGAAGGGCACCGTGATTAACGGCACCCCCTCGCCCGACTTTGGCGGCGGCCACCCGGACCCCAACCCCGTTTGGGCCAAGACCCTGATGGATGAGATGTACGGCGACAATGCGCCCGACTTCGGCGCCGCCTCGGATGGGGACGGCGACCGCAACATGGTGGTTGGCCCGCACCAATACGTCACCCCCTCCGATAGTCTCGCGGTTCTGGCGGCCCACGCCCACCGCGCCCCGGCCTACGCCAAGGGCCTGGCGGGCGTCGCACGGTCCATGCCCACATCAGGCGCGGTGGATCGGGTGGCGGCGGCCCAGGGGATCGAATGCTACGAGACGCCCACGGGCTGGAAGTTCTTCGGCAACCTTCTGGACGCCGGCCGCGTGACCCTATGTGGAGAGGAAAGCGCCGGCACCGGATCGGACCATGTCCGAGAGAAAGACGGCCTATGGGCGGTTCTGTTGTGGCTCAACATCCTTGCGGAAAGCGGCCAATCTGTCGCTCAGATCATGGAGGCGCTCTGGCGCGACTACGGGCGCTGCTACTACACGCGCTATGATTATGAAGATGTCGAAACCGCCAAGGCAGAAACCGTGATGGACGGGTTGCGGGCGCAGCTTTCAAACCTGCCGGGCCGTGAGGTTGCAGGGCTGACGGTGAACTTCGCCGATGAATTCGCCTACGACGATCCGGTCGACGGTGCCCGCACCGAAGCCCAAGGCATCCGCATCGGCTTTGCAGGTGGCGCGCGGGCCGTGTTCCGCCTGTCGGGGACAGGCACCGTAGGGGCCACAATCCGCGTCTATCTGGAGCGTCTGGAGACCGCCGCCGATGCCCTTTCGCAGTCGCCGCAAGACGCGTTGGCCCCGGTCGTTAGCGCCGCTTTAACGCTTTCCGATCTACAAGCGTTGACCGGGCGGGATGCGCCCAACGTGATTACCTAAGGGCGCGGCCCAAAAGCGGTGCCTTTGTCTGTTAACTTCCGCAGAAACGTGGCAAGCCGTCCCTGATATCGATAAAGGGACGGCCCCATGAACGCTATGTCAGACCTCTCCTCCGACGGGATGCGCGCGCGCATCGCACAACATCTGACGTTTACAATCGGCAAGGACAAAGCCCACGCCAGCTTGTACGACTGGCGCATGGCTGTCAGCTACACTGTCCGTGACCTGATAGTGGAGCCTTGGTTCGCCGCCACGCGCCGCACCTACGAGGCGCAGGGAAAGCGCGTTTATTACCTGTCGATGGAATTTCTGATTGGCCGCATCTTGGAAGATGCGATGATTAACCTTGGCCTTCACAAACAGATCGACAGCGTCTTGGCAGAAGATGGCATCTCGCTGGCCGAGGTGGTGGAGGATGAACCCGACGCTGCCCTTGGCAACGGCGGTTTGGGCCGTCTGGCCGCTTGTTTTCTGGAATCCATGTCCACCATTGGCTGCCCTGCGTTCGGCTATGGCATCCGCTACGAACACGGGCTTTTCCGGCAGCGGTTTGAAGGCGGGCGGCAGGTGGAAACCCCTGAAGATTGGCTGAACCAACCCCATCCGTGGGAGTTTGAGCGCCCCGAAGCCGCCTACACGATCCCCTTCAAGGGCACCGTCTGGGATGGCGTCTGGACGCCTGCGGAAACCGTTTTGGCGCGCGCCTATGATACGCCCGTCGTGGGATGGCAGGGCAAATGGGCCAACACCCTGCGCCTTTGGGGGGCACATCCGACCGAGCTTTTTGACCTCGATCGGTTCAATTCCGGCGACCACACCGCCGCCGCCCATCCCGAGGCATTGGCCCGCACCCTGTCCCGCGTCCTCTACCCCGAAGATGCCACCGACGGCGGCAAAGAGCTGCGATTGAAGCAGGAATTCTTCCTTGTCTCCGCCGCTTTGCAAGACCTGCTGCGCCGGTTCCTCAGCGAATATGACGACCTGAACCTGCTGCCCGAAAAGGTGGCAATCCAGATGAACGACACCCACCCCGCCTTGGCCGGACCCGAAATGATCCGGCTTTTGATGGTGGATCACGGGTTGGATTGGGACACTGCCAAACGCATCGCCCAAGGCTGCCTGAACTACACCAACCACACCCTTCTGCCCGAGGCGTTGGAGGCTTGGTCGACTTGGCTAATGGGTCGCGTCCTGCCCCACCATATGCAGATAATCGAGCGCATTGATGCAGAGCATCAAGCGGCAACAAACTGCCCCCCTCATCTTGGGATTGTGTATCAAGATCAAGTTCATATGGGCACTTTGGCCTTTGTCATGGCATCCCATGTGAACGGCGTGTCGGCGCTGCATTCGGACCTGATGAAGCAGACGGTCTTCGCGGAACTGGACGCCGCCTACCCCGAACGCATCCTTAACCAAACTAACGGCGTGACGCCGCGCCGCTGGATGCGCCTGTCCAACCCTGCCCTGAGCAGCCTGATTACTGACGTTATTGGTGACGGTTGGGAGGCGGACCTTAGGCGTTTGGGCGAACTCTCAACCTTTGAGAACGACACCGATGTCATCGCACGTCTGCAAGCCGCCAAACGCGCCAACAAGGTGGCGCTGTCCGACTGGGTGGCCGCCAATGTTGGAGTGACCCTGAACCCCGACGCCATGTTCGATGTGCAGATCAAGCGCATTCACGAATACAAGCGCCAGCTTCTGAATGTTTTTGAAACGATCCATCGCTGGAACGCGATCCGCAACAATCCAGACGCAGATTGGACGCCACGGGTCAAAATTTTCGGCGGCAAGGCCGCACCCGGCTATTGGGTCGCCAAGGATATTATCCGCCTTATCAATGATGTAGCCGCCGTTGTTAACAGTGATCCGCTGATGCGGGATCGGCTGAAGGTGATCTATCCGGCCAATTACAATGTTTCCATGGCGCAGCGCCTGATCCCGGCCGCCGACCTGTCCGAGCAGATTTCGACGGCGGGGAAAGAGGCCTCGGGAACCGGCAACATGAAGTTCACCATGAACGGTGCGTTAACAATTGGCACGCTGGACGGGGCCAATGTGGAAATCCGCGAACGTGTTGGGGCCGAAAATTTCTTTTTGTTCGGCATGGATGCCAACGCTGTGCAGGCGCGTTACGGCGTGGCCGACCACGGACGGAAGGCGATTTTGGCAAGCCCAATGCTGGCCGAGGTTTTGCAGATCATCGCCGATGGCCGCTTCTCTGCTGAGGAACCCAAGCGATATCACGGCCTTATCGACGCAACCTGGAACCACGATCCGTTCCTTGTGGCTTCGGACTTTGATGCCTACGTCGCCACGCAGGCTGAAGTGGATGCGGCCTACAAGGACCAAACCCATTGGCAACGCCTTGCCCTTCGCAACATCGCAGGCTCGGGCCATTTCTCGTCCGACCGTACGATCCGAGGCTATATGGCAGAAGTTTGGGGGGCACGAAGCCTGCTGTAGAAGCGCCGTCTTCGGACATGCCGCGCTTTGGCCCTGCTAAAGGGCATGGCGCAAGTTTGTGCAGAATGGTTAATTGCTTCTGTAACGCCAACCAGGCGGCGGCCCGTTGCTGCCGCTGAACCCGAAGCCCTCGCCCGCAATGTCGGGTGCGCAAGAGACGAGCCGATGACGAACCCACTGCATAGCGCCCTTCTGACCCACCAACACGATGACGCGGTGTTCCTGACAGAACCCGGAGGCGCGCCCATGAGCTACGGGGCGTTGCGCGGCGCCGTTTCCACCACGGCTGCCGCATTGTCCGCCACCGGTGTTGCGCCCGGAGATCGCGTGCTGTGCCAGATCGCAAAATCCCCCGAGGCGCTCATCCTGTATCTGGCTACGGTCACCGCGGGGGCGGTATTCGTCCCCCTCAACACGGCCTATACGCCGGCGGAATTGGATTACTTTCTTGAAGACGCAGAGCCCGCCCTGCTGATCCTTGACGCGACAACCCAAGCAGCCCGCCCCGTCGCCGAAGCCCGTGGCGTCGCTGTCGCGGCACCAGCCGACTTGGTCCATGCGGGCGGCACGACGATGGCGCCTGTGCCCCGTGACGCGGGTGATCTGGCGGCGATCCTTTACACCTCGGGCACGACCGGGCGCTCCAAGGGGGCGATGCTGACCCACGATAACCTGATCTCCAACGCGCTTGCGCTGAAGGATCACTGGCAATTCACGGCGGACGATGTGTTGCTGCACGCCCTGCCCGTCTTCCACACTCACGGGCTATTTGTTGCCACCAATGTTATCCTTGCCGTGGGCGGGCAGTTGATCTTCTGCCCCTCGTTCAACCTAGATCAATTGGCAGAATTGGTGCCGCAAGCCACAACGATTATGGGCGTGCCGACTTTTTATACAAGAATGGTTGGCGACCCGCGCTTTGACAGGGCAGCCCTGTCGCACATGCGGCTTATCATCTCGGGTTCTGCGCCGCTCTTGGCGGAAAGCCACAAGGCGTTTGAGGCGCAGACGGGCCATGCGATCTTGGAGCGATACGGCATGACCGAGACGAATATGATCACCTCCAACCCCTATACGGGCGACCGCCGCGCGGGCACTGTTGGCCACCCCCTCCCCGGCGTTTCGCTGCGCCTTGCCAACCGCGACGATGCGGGTATCGGCGGGATTGAGGTGCGCGGGCCGAATGTGACCCCCGGTTATTGGCGGAACGCGGAAAAGACGGAAGAAAGCTTCACCAAGGACGGGTGGTTCATCACCGGGGATTTGGGCCAGAAGGACGCCGATGGCTATGTTTCTATCGTCGGGCGCGAAAAGGATTTGGTAATCTCTGGAGGATTTAACATTTATCCGAAAGAGGTTGAGGTCGAGATTGACGCCTTGCCCGGCGTCGTCGAAAGCGCCGTCTACGGCGTGGCGCACCCTGATTTAGGCGAAGTTGTCGCCGCCGCTGTGGTACTGGAAGCCCACGGCAACACTGACGCCGCCGCGATCATCGAGGCGCTTTCAGGCCGGCTGGCCCGTTTCAAGATCCCGCGCCATGTACGAATTCTTAGGGAACTGCCTCGCAACGCGATGGGTAAGGTGCAGAAAGCGGAGCTGCGCAAAGCTGACCAAGGGTGAGCAAAACACCTCGGCCGGTGATCACGGTTGTCGGGCTGCGTCCGGCACTCTTCCGCCGCCGTTCGAGATCACAAAACGCCCCCGTCCAGCGTTCTTGGCCTGATACAAGGCGCTATCAACGTCCGCCAGAACCTGTTCAATCGAGGGGCGGGTCCGGTATCGATCAGTTGATACGATGCCAACACTGGCTGACACGCTGCATTGGGTATCTTCCACCTGAATTGGTTGTTCAATCCGGTCAATCAGCCGTGCCGCGACGCTTCCTGCGACCTCATCGGACATCGCGGGACGCAAGATCACCAGAAACTCATCCCCGCCGACGCGGGCGGGCAGATCAGTGCGGCGCAATTCCTCGGTCAGGATGCGCCCCACCTCCATCAAAACGGCGTCCCCTGCGGCATGGCCGTAAGTGTCGTTCACGTGTTTGAACAGGTCCAGATCCAGATGGAGGAGAGAGAAATCATGGTTCCGCTCCACCAGCAGATGCTCCAACTCATCATCCATCGCCCGGCGGTTCTTCAGGCCGGTTAGCACATCGGTGCGCGCCTGTTCCTGCGCTGCGGCATGGGCCGCCTGTAGCCGTTCGGACAGACGTCGGGACAATTGCGAGGTCGAAGCGTTCGCCTCGTGCAAGTACAAAAGCTCAATCGTCTGATCGCAGGGCGAAAAGTCATGCAGGGTCAGGGAAAAGTCAGCCACCGCGCGCGCAAATGATAGCCCGAGCGAGATATCAAGGATCATCCCCTCTTCCCCCGGCAATGGCATAATCACCCCCCGTAACGGCAGATGATCCGCTGACCGGGGCGCCAGTGATAACCGTTGACCGGCCCGGTGCTTCACATCCTCAAAGCAGTTAAGCCCGCCGGGGCGGCGAAGGTCGAAAGCGTCAAGCAAGGGAACGCCGATTATAGGCGCGTCGCCAAGAAGCTTCAGGATCGTCGGGCCCGCGTGGGTGACACAACCGTCATTATCGACAGCCACATGCATCGGCATCAACAGGTCCAGCACCTCTAGAGACAAGGAAAGGCAACGGGCGGCAACCGGGGCGCAAATATTCATAGGGCTGCCTCTGCCAGCACGAAGTCCCGACCTTCGGCGTGGTGTGCGTCATGTATAACGATGTTCAGGCGATCCTCCCCGCCATCGCTGGAGACGAACTGCAAAAACGCCAATGCGCCGTAGTCGTCCGCCATCGCGCGCAGCGACCCCAACAAAAGCGCCCCGATGCCCGGCAATCGCCAACGGGCGCTGAGTTCAAATTCCGCCACGTCGATCTGGCGCACCGTAATTTCAGGGACCTCTATGTCCGGAATGGCCATGCGCCCACGATCGGCCAATTCCTCCAGGGACAGCACAAATTCAGCAAAACTCGCCCCGCCAAATCGAAGCAAGCGGCGCAGCGGGTCCAGTGGAGGGTGAGTGATCAGGAAGGTGCCCAAGTCTTCCAACAGCGAAACTTCTGGTTGATGCACGATGCGGGTCACAGCTTCAAAACATGACACGGTCAGCGCATCATCGTAGTGCAACATGGCTTCAAACTCATCAAAGCGAAGGTCGGCGACGGACCGAACCTCTGCCCATACATCTTTCCCGTAGGTTTCGACGATGAACCCTTGAAGCGCGCGATTTATCATCCCGTGCATGGTTCAGCTGTATCCTCTTCAAGGGGCTGCTGAGGGGGAGCCTAGAGAACAGAGGTAAACAAATCCTTTGCCGCCCGCACGTTTAGAAATCGGTCGGCGCACCGCCCTCGGATTTTCGACGGGCCACGAAATCCGCCAATTCATCGCGGATCGCGACATCCATGGGCGGGGCCTCGAACTCTCCGAGGATTTCTTTGTAGGTTTTATGGGCGCGCTCGGCTGTCCAAACGGCGCCGTCCAGGCGCCAGGCTTCAAAGTTGCGCCAATCCGACAGAAACGGGCCGTAGAACGCCTCTTGATAGCGGTCTTGGGTGTGCTGGCAGCCAAAAAAGTGGCCACCGGGGCCGACTTCCTTGATCGCATCGAAACCCAGATCGTCCTCGGACACGCCCGTCATCTGTGGCTCAAAATAGCGCTGGATTTGCTGGATCACCTCGCAATCCATCACGAACTTTTCGGGCGAGGCGATTAGCCCCCCTTCCAGCCAACCGGCGGCGTGGTAGATCATGTTCGCGCCCGCCTGCACCCCGGACCAAAGGGAATTGGACGTCTCCCACATCGCTTGACCGTCGGGCACATTCGCGGCGCAAACGCCGCTGGCCCGCATCGGCAGGCCGTAGAACCGCGCCATCTGGCCGGTCATTTGGGTGGCGCGCATGTATTCTGGCGTCCCAAAGGCGGGCGCGCCGGACTTCATATCGACGTTCGAAGTGAACGTCCCAATCGCCACCGGGCACCCCGGCGCGATCCATTGCAGCAGAGCAATCGCGGCGAGCCCTTCCGCAAGGCTAAGCGATACAGCGCCTGCCAGCGTGACCGGTGCCATGGCTCCGGCAAGGGTGAAGGGTGTCACCACCACAGGTTGCCCGCGCCGCGCCAGACGCATCGCCCCATCAAGCATCGGGAAGTCGTGTTTCAAGGGCGAGACAGAGTTGATGTTCGTGTACATCCGGGGCGACGCATCAAATTCGGCGTCGGTCAGGCCACCCGCGATGCGCACCATCTCCATCACATCGTCAACACGCTCGGCCCCAAGGGAATAGGCGTGGGCGACTTTGTCGGTCAGGGTCAGTTTCTCAAACAGACAATCAAGGTGCCGCACGCTGGCGTGGACATCAATCGGCTCCACCGGATAGCCGCCCGCGAAGTGGATGCAGTTAAAATATTGGGTAAGCTTGATGAATTCCACATAGGTTTCCATGTCGCCGGGGCGTTTGCCCCGCTCCAGATCCCAAGCATTGGGCGGAGATGAGACATTCCCGAACAGCATGTAGTTGCCGCCCATAATCAGCTTCCGGTCGGGATTCCGGGGGGTGATGGTGAAGGTTTCCGGGGCACGGGCGACCATTTCTTCCACGAATTTAGGATCGAAGAACACGTTCTGCCTTTCAACCTTGCAGCCCGCTTCGCGCAGGTATCCCACCGCCTCTTCGTTGAGAAACTCGATCCCGATCTCTGACAGAATGCGCATCGCACCCTTGTGCAGCGTCAGGACGCCTTCCTCATCCAACGGCTCTGTCGGGCGGTCGTTGTTACGGGGCAAGCGCCACGGCTGCTGGTCGATCGCATGGGCCGTTGCGCGTGCTGTGCCGGCGGCTCGACCTCCTGCTCGGCGACGGCGGGGTGGTTGGGCTTCGGTCATGGGGCAGACTTCCTTCAGGGCTGCCCTAACCATCACCCAAGCACCCGCGCCCGCGTTTGGCCGATTGCGACGGCGCGGCGTCGTATTTCGCCCTTCATGGATCAGAACGTATCGAGCCACGCCCCCAAAGCGGCGATATCGGGCAGGACGACATCGGCGTAGGGCGCAAGATCATCGGCCGTTGCCACCCCGGTCAGAACGGCAACACAGGTGAACCCAGCCGCCCGGCCTGCGTCCATGTCGTGGGTGCTGTCGCCCACCATCACCAGCGCATCGGGAGCGATCCCCGTGGTATCGGCAAAAGCCAAACACATGCCCGGTTCTGGCTTTGCGCCAAAGCCACTATCAAAACCGCACACCAAATCGAACACGTCCAACGCGTTCTCCGAGGCCAATTGCGCCTTCGCCGCCCGCTCTGCATCATTGGTCGCCACCCCAAGGCGCAGCCCGCGCGACTTGAGGTCCATCAGCGTCGGCCGCAACGGAACCGCCGGGGCAAGGGGCGTTTGCGCGGCTTGGGTCACTAGAAACTCGTGTACCTCCGAGAAGTTACGATCAGGTAAATGATCCGCAATCACGCGAGACACATCATGGGCCGGGCCTGCGATTACAAAGCTTTCGGGGCGAAAGTTACGCGTAGGGCGGTCGTAGGCAAGCGCATCCGCCAATGTTTGGGCCAGCGCCTCGTCCCCCTGTGCCAGCGCCTCAATCATTCGGTGCGCCCAAGCGCCCCATGTCTTTTGAAAGTCGAACAGCACGCCGTCTTTATCGAAGACAATTCCTTGAACGCGCAAAGTCATGTCCAGTTCACCTGCTCTCCGCCGGGCAAGGCGGCGCGGATCAGAACAAATTCTTGGGCCGCGATGCCCGTCGATTCTGCCCCCTGCATCACCCAATTATCGTCCATCAGCAGAAAATCCATCATCGAGGCAAGGAACTCCGGCTCTGCGGCACGGGCGCGAAGATCGTCCTCTCCGACGCCCGTGGCCCCCATGAAAACTGGCAGGATTTCATCGTGCCCTGCCAGCCATGCCAGCAACGCCAGCGCCTTTGTTTCGGCGGTTTCTTGCTGCATCCTTTTTCTTCCAATTCTTCTTAAAGGGTTTGTTAACTATTCGCGTTCACATTCAGAATGCATAAGTAAAAATGCTTATTCGACCTAAAACGGTAACACGAGGTTAATAGCTCATGGCGGGACGTATACTTGTCGTTGACGATGTTGCGACCAATCGGATCGTGATGAAAGTCAAACTGACGGCCGCGTGTTACACCGTTGAGCAGGCAGAGAATGGGACAGAAGCCCTGAAGGCCGCACGAAGCTCTAAGCCGGACCTTATTTTACTGGACGTCATGATGCCCGACATGAGCGGGTTAGAAGTGTGCAGGGCCCTGAAGCAGGACCCGGAAACCGCCGATATTCCCGTTGTGTTAATCACCGCCCTCACGGATCGCTCTGCCAAAATGGATGGGCTGGAGGCGGGCGCGGACGATTTTCTGACGAAGCCGGTGGAGGAAGTCACGCTTCTTGCCCGGGTGCGGTCGCTTCTGCGGGCCAGTGATTCTGTAAAAGAACTGCGCGGGCGTAGCGACACAGTATCGGCGTTTGGATTCGCCGAGGCAGCGCTTGGGTTTGAAGGGAAAACCCAGCCCGGTCGCGTCGCACTGGTGGCCCCCGGCCCCCGTGGCGCGGTTCTGTGGAAAGCCGCCATCGATGCCCGCACCGGGGGCGATGTGCAAGCTATCCCCAAGGAAAAGGCCCTGTCCCAAAACGCCCATGACGGGGAGATGCCGGACGTTTTTGTGATTTCTGTCGATTTGAACCAGCGCAACGAAGGGTTACGCTTGCTGTCGGACCTACGGTCCCGCCCCGGTACGCGCCACGCCGCTTGTGTTATGGTGCTGCCCGAAGGCGATAGCGAACGGGCCGCGATTGCGTTGGATTTAGGGGCCAGTGACGTGCTGCACGACCCGTTCGACGCGCAGGAACTGGCGATCCGAATTTCCGCGCAACTGGACCGCAAGCGTCAATCCGACCGTATGCGCGAAGGTGTTCGCGCGAGTATCGAAGCCTCGATCACCGATCCCTTGACCGGGCTTTATAACCGTCGTTTCGCCCTTCACCGGATGGAACAAATGATGGCCCGGCCCGGCGCAGGGTTGGCTGTTATGATGATAGACCTGGACTACTTCAAAAGTATTAACGACACCTTCGGCCATGCCGCCGGAGACACGGTGCTGCAAGAGGTTGCGACCCGCCTTCGCGGACAACTTCAGGCCAACGATCTTTTGGCCCGCATCGGGGGGGAAGAGTTTTTAGTCGCTTTGACCGGGGCCAATGTGCACACCGCGAAGGAATGCGCCGAGCGGCTGCGATCGTGCATTGGTGGGACTAGCTTTGATCTGGGCGATGACACCTTCCCCATTCGGGTGACGGCAAGCGTCGGGCTAGCCCTGCCCGAGGTGTTTGGAGAGATCCCAGGCGTCACTCCAGAGGCCCTGATCCACCAGGCCGATACCGCCCTTTACGGCGCTAAAGCCCATGGGCGTAACCAAGTCAGCCATGTCTGCGTAGCCGCGGCCTGACGCCTACCTACTGTGCTTAACAGCACTCTGCTCAAAGGGCGCAGCTTACGGACGGCGATTGCGTCGCGTCACCTCTTCTAGACTATCGGCAAGCGCAATGCGGTCTTCGAAGCTCATCGTTTCGATTTGGTCCAACAGGGCCGTGTGGCCCACTTCTTGCAAAGCGACCACGAGGTTGCGGGATCGCAAAAGCGCTGTTTCCACGCCAGCGCGATCGAAAGGTTCCACCCGCAACGCCTGTTCGATCTGGCGCAACTCACGGCCCACCGCGCGGCGTTCTTCGCGCAGTTCCACCCCGTTGCGGGTGACCCGCTCGCGCAGCTCGTCGCGATCCTCAGGCGACAAGGCCCGAGAGAACGGCCCAAGCCCCAAAGACCGCAGCGCCATAGAATGTTCTACCCGATCCCTATTTCCGTCGCCGCGCGCGAAGGTGCCGAAAACCAATCCGGCGACCGCAAGGTTCATCGCCAACGAGATCACAAGCACCACCTTCACCCACTTCGGGCTTCGGGGTTTATTGTCTTCAGACATCACCGTCCTCCGTCCAGAAATCCGCCATATCAGGGGTCATCTCAAGCGCATCGGTGCCGAAAAACAGGCTTTGGTCGTCCAGAAAGCCCGATACAGTGTCAGGCGAGTAAAGCCCCACCGCCAGCCCCATCACGCCCGCTGCCGTGATGCCTGAAACAGCGCTCCAACCGCCGAGCACGCTGAGAAGTCCCGCCCACCATGTCCCGCCGGAACGGCTTTCCGCGGCAGGAGCGCTCGTCGTACTATGGCTTTGCACTGCATCGGCGTCTGCCAATACGCGAGCCATCAGGTCGGGCCCGGGACCATCCGCTTTGGCCTGTGCAAACAGCGCCTCTAGCGGGTCTTTGTTGTGCTCATCCGTCATATCCCAAGGCCTCCTTCTTACCTTCCAGCGCCACCTTCAGCGCCCTTTTCCCGCGTGCTGTCAGGCTTTCGACAGCCTCCACGCCAATCTCTAGAACCGCCGCGATCTCGGGGTTCGACAACCCCTCAATGTGGCGCAAAACCACTGCCTGCCGCTGCCGTTCCGGCAATTCAGACAGGGCGGCATCCAAGGCCGCCATGCGGCGTTGGTCTTGCAGGCGCGCATCCGCACTGGGGCTGTCGTCTGCAAAATCATCGTCACCCAATTCAACCGAGCGCCCGGATCGGCGCAGCCGATCCACACAAAGATTGGCCACGACCTTATGCAACCAAGTCGAGGGCTTGGCCGTCCCGTCCGTGCGCCAGTCCGCCGCCGCGCGCCACAGGCGCAACATGGCTTCTTGCGCCACATCTTCGGCATCTGACGCATTGCCCAAGACCCGCACCGCATGGCGGTAGGCACGCGGCAGCAGACGCTCGCTCAATAGCCGCGCGGCCTGTGGGTCGCCATTGGCGAACAGGACCATCAAAGCCCCATCATCCAACGCGCCAAGCTGTGTGTCGGCCGTGGTCATTCTGCCTGTCTATCCTGCTGCTCGTCTTCAGGAAATGGGCCATCGTTATTTGAACAATGCGGCCCCTGCCCGATGAAGGGGGCCCGCCAATCGGCAGGCCCCACCCCGCTTTAGTTACCACGGCCACCGTGGCGACGGCCCATCCGCTCCAGCATCTGAGCGACGGCTTCGTCGAATTCGGCCTGTGTCACGGACCCGTCGCTATCGGCGTCCATACGCTCGAACATCTGCTCCGGGTTCGGGCCACCGCGACCGCCACGGCGGCCATGGCCCCGGCCTCGGCCCCGACCTTCTTCGCGGGCCTCTTCCATCTCGGCCACTGTCAGTTCGCCGTTGCCATCGGCATCAGCGCGTTCCAACAGACGGTCCACACGGGATTCTGCCCGGTCTTGGGCCTGTGCCAGAAGCTCGTCCCGCGACAAGGCGCCGTTGCCGTCGGCATCTGCTGCCTCGAAACGGTTAGAGCCTGCGGCCTGAAGCTCTTCCAAGGTCAGGGCACCGTTACCATCGGCATCCATTTCTGAGAAGATCATCCGCGGCCCGCCTTGACGGTCTGCTTCTTGGGCCGAAACCGGCGCGCTCAGCGCGAGAGGGATCATAAGGGCCAATGTGCCTGCTTTCAGGAAAGTCATACGAGTGTCTCCTTTGTTTTGCTCGTCTGCTTAGTCTCACGGGGGGCGGGCGCACTTCCGTCGGAAAAAGTTTTGGGTGCTGCGATGGGGACGTGCTTTCAAGTCGCACGGGCCTCCCCTTTACCTATTTCAGCGGAAGGGCCATTTTGCGCCTATGACACAACACACACAGACAGCGCCTGCGGTTCACGCCGTGTTGGACGCAGATGCGGAGCGGCCCGTCTGGCCTGCGATCCGCAAAGGCATGAAGCATCGTTGCCCCAACTGCGGCGAGGGCGCGCTGTATGAAAAGTACCTCAAGTTGAACAAGACCTGTTCGGAATGCGGCGAGGACCTGAGCCGCGCCCGCGCCGATGACGGCCCGGCCTATATGTCGATCCTTGTGACGGCCCATGTGATGGGATCTTTACAGTTGTTGGTTTACGAGCTGTTCCAACCCTCGGCCTGGGTCATGGCGGTGACGTTCAGCATCGGTGTGGTGGTGATGGCGCTCGCCTTGCTACCTCGGTTCAAGGGGCTGATCGTGGGCGTGCAATGGGCCAAGCGGATGCACGGGTTTTGATCGACAAGACAGCCATTCGGGACGCGGCCACGGGGATCGTGCTGCGGGATGCTGCGACGCGCCCCCGGGTTCTTATGGGTCAGCGCGGCAAGGATGCCGCGTTCATGCCGTCGAAATTCGTCTTCCCCGGCGGGGCTGTGGATGCCGTGGACGCGCAGATCCCTTTCGCCCGTCCCCCTGCCCCCGATTGCGCCACACGGCTTGCCCACGATGGAGGCAATGGCACTGCCCTGATGGCCGCCGCCGTGCGCGAAATCTGGGAAGAGACCGGTCTGTTACTGGGTGCCAAAGACGCGCGGGCCGAAGCGATAGACGCCCCCAAGGGATGGCGCGGCTATCTGGCGACGGGTCATCTGCCGGATGGCGCCGCGATGGAATATGTGTTCCGCGCCATTACGCCACCGGGCCGAAGCCGGCGGTTCGATGCACGGTTCTTTCTGGTAAATGCTGATGGTTTGGCCTCTGATCCCGATGATTTTTCGGGGGCGGAGGACGAGTTGAGCCATCTGCAATGGATTCCTCTGGATGAAGTGCGCAGTTTCGATATGCCGTTCATCACTGAAGTTGTCCTTGCGGAACTGGCCGCGAAGGTAGAGGGCCGCGCCGCGCCCGGCGTGCCATTCTTTGATAACGGCACGGAAGAAAGCCGGTTTTACAGGCTGTAGATTGGTAGCGGCCATGGACGCATCTGGGGAGCGTTCAAGGGGGGCCAGCCCCCCTTACCCCCCGCGATATTTTTGAAAAGATGAAGGGGGCCGCCTAGCCTTGGAAGCCTGCCCACAGGATGAGGGCGAGGGACGCGATAATAAGGGCGATGCCGATGATTTCGTTGCGGCTGGTTTTTTCACGCAGCCAGAAGGCGGAGAAGAGGAAGGTGAACAGCAGCTCAACCTGCCCCAGCGCTTTGACATAGGCCGCCGTTTGCAGGGCGAAGGCGATAAACCACCCCATGGAGCCAAGCATTGAGGTGAGCCCGGTAAGCGAAGAGATACGCCATGACGCGAAGACGGCGCCGATTTGCCCCCGCTCGCGCAGGGCAAGCCAGAAGCCGAGGGTGGCGGTTTGCACGATTGTCGCTGTGAGTAGCGCCATGGCGGCGCGAAGCGGCGCATCGCCGCCATCCAGAGACAAGATCGCGCCCCGGTAGCACACGGCGGATATCCCAAAGAGAAGCCCCGAAGCAAGGCCGAAGCCGGAGGCCGTGTTAAAGATTCGCGCGCGCCAAGGAAGGCCGTCTTCCTGGGGCGGATCGGAGAGGACGAGCACCCCCACAAACCCCACGCCGATGGCGACAAGGACCGAGCCGCTGACGGCCTCGCCCAATACCAAAAGGCCGATGAGGGCGGTCAGGATGACCTCGGATTTCTTCAAGGTGATGCCGACATAGAAGTTGCGGCGCGAAAACAATGCGACGACACAGGCTGTTGCCGTCATTTGCGCGAGCGCTCCGGTGGTCACATAGCTCCAGTAGCCGGGGCCGATCAGGGGCCAAGCCTGTCCGCTGGCGGATTTGTAAATCAGCAGGGCCAGCGCGACAAAGGGAGCGGCAAAGGCGAAACGGGCCCAGGTGGCCCCCCCCGTGGAAAGGGTCGTGACCTTGAGGTGGCGTTGCAGCACGAACCGGAGGTTTTGCATGAACGCGGCGAAGATTGTGGCGATGATCCAAAGAGGCATGGGTGATCCATGCGCCCCAAGTAAGGGGATGCCAAGCTATTTTTGCGGGTAGAGCGGATGAGCCACGGGATCTTTCGCGCGCAAAAGGTAGTCTCGGAAGATCTGGCGATAGTTGGCGTAGTGATAGCCGTCGTTGCTGCTGAGATATGCCCCTCGATTGGCCGCATATAGCCCTGGCAGGCGATACCAAGGCACGCCGGGGTGCATGTGATGGACGACGTGGAAGTTGTTGTTGAGAAAGAGAAACGCCAAGAACCCGCGATCTTCTACCACAACGGTACGCCCAGAAGCAGAGATATGGGCCTGATGCTCTAGGAAGGTGCGGATTTTCAGGACCGAAAGGGCACCGTAGCTGGCGACAAGGTAGTGTCCGAGTGATGTGGAAGAGGCGATGATAAGCGCCACAACGGGCACCGAGGTCACGATATGCCAGCCCCAAGCGCGTAGGACGACACGGTTTCCGGCACGGATCAGGCGGGCTTCGGACACCATGAAACTTGCTTGTCCTAAGAGTGGCCCGATTAGAATGCGGCCAAGGAGCGTGTTGTTTGCCTGCAAGACGGCGCGGCACACAGGCGGAAGATCTCCCCACCGCACTGGATCCAGATAGTTGGTTTCGGGGTCGTCATAGGGATCGGTCAGCGTGTCGTCGGTGTGATGGGCCAAATGGGTGTCACGAAAGCGCTGAAACGGCACGGCAAGGTTGAGGGATGCCATGACCAAGGCTTCGGACAAAGGGCGATTGGCAAAGGGATGGCCGTGGATAACCTCGTGCTGGAGAGAGGCTTGCAGAGCGATCACCGGAATCAGGATTGTCACCGACACGACGCTCCACGGGACCCAGAACAAGGTGGCGGCCCAAGCGCCGTAACACGCGAATATTAAGGCCAGCGTCGGCCATTCCGGGGGGAAGTTGGTGGGACGCGTCATCATGTTTTGGTGATAGGGCACCTTGATTGTCAGGAGCAGTCAGGGTCTTCTCTACACAAATCAAACTATGCTGGATAAAATCAACAATGCTGAGTTCTCAGGGCAGATCTACGCGGGCGCAGGTGTTTCGAGAGCGTTTGATCGCCGCGTTGACCACGTCCGGGATGAGCCGGGCTGCCTTGGCACGGGCGGTGAACATTGACCGCTCCACCGTGACGCAGATGCTGGCCTTGGACGATGCGCGGGTGCCCGGAGGGCATGTGGTTGCGGCCTGTGCCCAAACGCTCGACGTGTCGGCGGATTGGTTGCTTGGCCTGTCGGACAGGCCGGAACAGGCGGGGAAGCTACTGGCGACCAGCCTGTCGATCTCGGAAACCGGGCGAGCAACGACGCTGGACGACCAGATTTTTGAATGGCAGCGAGAGGCCGAAGGCTACAAAATCCGCCACGTCCCCGCGACCCTGCCCGACATCTTGAAAACCGATGCCGTGTTGCGGTGGGAATATGCGCCGCTGACCCACCGCAGGCCCGATCAGGCGATTGATGCCGCCGCCCAACGCCTTGATTGGTTGGCCTTGACCCTTAGCGATTATGAGATGGCAATGCCGATCCACGAGTTGGAAAGTTTTGCCCGCGCCGAAGGGTATTACACCGGGCTGAGCGCGGATGTGCGCGCCGAGCAACTGGACTGGATGGCCGATATCTACAACCGCCTGTATCCGGCGCTGCGGATCGTTCTGTTCGACGCGCGCACTACCTATTCGGCCCCGGTCACTGTATTTGGGCCGAAGATGGCGGTGCTGTATATAGGCCGTCACTACCTCGCGTTTCGCGACAAGGATCGCGTGCGTACGATGACGCAGCATTTTGATGGTTTGGTTCGAGACGCCTCGGTGGCGTCCCATGACGTGCTAGGTGTGCTCAAGCGCCTGCGGGCCGAGATCCGTTAACCTTATCTCGGCAAGGCGGGCCCGGTCCTATCGGTCTGTTGCCGGGTCGCGTTCAGCCCCGCCCGTCAAGCAGCGCGGCCACAAGCGGCGCCAAACCTTGGGCCAAGGCGCTGTGGCCAGCCTCGTCCAAGTGAACGCCATCTACGGGCGACACGGCGGCGTAATCTTTGGCAGCGGCAAACTCCACGCCCGCGCGGGCGGCGGCCTCGGCCAGATGCCGGTCCAAGCCCCGTTGTCGCGCCTCGGCTTCAGCAAAGGCATCGCGCAGAACGCCGGTTTCCGTGACCGGAGCGGGGGCAACCACGAGGATGCGGGCCGCCGGCACGAGGGACCGCGTGATGCCGATCAAACGCTCCACCGATTTTGCGATATCGAAGGCGGATGTGGCGAAGCGTGGCTTCAGGTCATTGGTGCCCAACATGATGATAACCGCGTCCAGCGGTGCGTGGCTCAAAAGCACAGCGGGTAGTACCGCAGCGCCGTTGCGAGCGCCGCCATCAATCAGGTCGTCGTGGACAGTGGTGCGCCCCGGCAGACCTTCGGTGAAGATCGTGTGGCCTGTCAGGTCGGCCAATACATCAGGCCATGGCACGCCCGGTTTGAAACGGTCGGATTGGCCCAAAACCTGCAAGGGCACGGTGCCGTGGGTGTTGCTATCACCAAAGATCAGGATACGGGACATGGGCGATTAATACGGCATTGGGTGTTGGCGATGGGTCTCGGTCAGATCATCCATGACCTCATCGGACAGCACAATGTCTTTGCCCTCAATAATGTGGGCCAATTGCTCGGACGTGGTGGCGCCGAAGATCGTGGAAACCGCAAAGGGCCGTTGCACGGTGAAGGCCAGTGCCATGTGGACCGGGTCCAGCCCGTGTTTGCGCGCAACGGCAACATAGGCATCGGCGGCGGCCAAGGCACGTGGTGTCATGCGCCCGCCAAGGCCCGGGGAAAGGGTCTGACGAGAGCCCGCAGGCTCTGCCCCGCCGCTGTATTTCCCGGTTAACATGCCTGTCGCCAACGGCGAGAAGGCCAGAAGCGTCACTTTCTCATGGTACGACAGTTCGGCCATGTCGGTGTCGAAAGCGCGGCACATCAAAGAGTATTCGTTCTGCACCGTTTGCACCCTTGGCAGGCCGTGTTCTTCGGCCAGTCGCAGCCATTGCGCAGTGCCCCATGCGCTTTCGTTGGACAGGGCGAAATGCTTGATCTTGCCGGCCTTCTGCGCGGCAGCGGCGGCTTCCAGCACGTCGCGCATATCATCAAGGATCTCGGCCCGGTCGCCTTTGGGCACGTAGGTCCAATTCTGGCGGAACATGTAGCTGCCGCGGTTGGGCCAGTGCAGCTGGTAGATATCCACGTAGTCTGTTTTCAACCGCTTGAGCGAGGCATCGAGCGTGTCGGCAAAGGTGGCCGAGGTGATCGGCTGACCGGGGCGCACGAAGCCTTCGTTCAGGCCCGAGTGCTTCGTTGCCAGTTTATATTCCCCGCGTCGCGACGGATTGGCGGCGTTCCAGTTGCCGATGGTCTTTTCCGTGTTCCCGATCGTGTCGGCGCTGACGGGATTGACCGGATACATCTCGGCGGTATCGACCACATCAATTCCGGCCTCAAGCGCCATATCCATCTGGCGATGGGCATCCGCTTCGGGGGTCTGAGTGCTCCACGTCATGGTGCCGAGGCAGAAGTCGGTAATCGTCTCGTCGGTCGAGCCTAAGGGGATCGCGCGCATAGGGGGAGGCCTTTCGTGAAGCGGTGTTCGGGCAGCGCTGGGGTGGGCTGCGTCGCGGCCAACCTAGTCAGCTTTCCGGCAGGTGCAAGGGTTGAGAACATATCGGGAACATCTATACTACCCTCCATGGACATCACCAAGCTTACCCGTCAATCCCACCACAAAACCCGGCCCGGCCTGCGGCTTCTGGATCAATTTGATCTGGCAGGCGCGCGCGCCCATGAGTTCTGCGGTCACGGGCGGCGGCGCTTGGCCCTTTGGTTGGCAGCGTCCGACAAGCAGACCGATATAGCCAGTCAAATCCTGTGGATCAGGCCCGATTGGCACCCCGATCGCCTGCATCTGGCAGGCGTCCGGCAAGAGATTGACCCGGGCCGCCTGATCTTTGTGGAATGTTGCCGCCCCGGTGATCTTTTGTGGTGCATGGAAGAGGCTCTGCGCGGCGGGTTGAACCGCTTGGTGGTGTTGGACCTGCCAGAACCGCCGGGCCTGACGCCCGTGCGCCGCCTGCATTTGGCGGCCGAGGCAGGACGAGAGAAGACGGGCCGCGCCCCTGTGGGCGTGATCCTGACCCCCGGCAATGGTGGAGCCGCCGGGGTTGAGAGCCGATGGCAGTTGATGCCGGATCACACCTCCGACGCGGATCGCTGGCGGCTATCGCGGCTGCGTGCGCGGACCGCGCCGGTGGCCGATTGGGCCGTGACCCGAAGCGCTCGTGGTGCGGTCCATGTGGTGCGCCCCACGGCGTTGGAGCCTGCCTAAAGCGCGGCATTGTTGCCCCAAAACACCCCTGGGGTGACGCAAACAGGCTTGCGCCCCTGCCCCCACAAGCGCACAAAAACCGGACCCTAGCCAACAAGGCTGCCCATGCGTCTTTTGATTTCCTTCGCCGCCCTGTTCCTTTCGGTGATCCTGCTGCAACTCTCCTCTAGCGGTGTGGGCCCCTTGGACGTGCTATCGGGCACCGAACTTGGCTTTACCAACGGGCATATCGGCCTTTTGGGATCGGCGCATTTCCTGGGGTTCTTCGTCGGATGCTGGTGGGCACCGCGCCTGATGGGAACGGTCGGCCACTCCCGCGCCTTTGCGGTTTGCACCGCCTTGGGGGCCATTGGGCTGATGGCCCATATGCTGATCCTCAACCCCTATGCTTGGGCGCTGATGCGAGTCGCGATCGGGCTGTGCATCGCGGGCTGCTACACGGTGATCGAAGCCTGGTTGCAGGCCAAGGCCACGAACCAGAACCGAGGCCGCACCATGGGTATTTACAGGATGGTCGATACCAGTGGGCAGCTTGTTGCGCAGTTCATGATCGGCGTTTTGGCCCCCGCCTCTTATGTGTCCTACAACCTGCTGGCGATCTTGTGTTGCGCCGCCCTTTTGCCCCTGACGATGACCCGTTTGAAGCAACCAGAAAGCCACGGCACGCCGCGCCTTCGCCCTTGGCTGGCTTGGCGCCTATCGCCGCTGGCGGTCAGCGGTGTGGTGGTGGCGGGGGTCTCCTCGGCGTCGCTGCGGATGACCGGGCCTCTATATGGCCAACAAGTGGGCTTGGCCGCCAGCGACATCGGCCTGTTTCTGGCCGCCTTCGTGTTAGGCGGCGCCTTGGCGCAATGGCCGGCGGGTTGGTTGGCAGATCGCTATGACCGGCGTTGGATCATGATCGGCTTTTCCGCGGCCTCCATCGTGTCATGTGCCGTGACCGTTGCCGTGCCGGTCCTTGGGCCTGCGGGCGTGTTCGGGGCGGCGTTGCTCTTTGGGTTTACCACCTTCCCGATCTATTCGATCTCGGCGGCCCATGCCCACGATTGGGCGCGCGATGACCAACGGATCGAGCTGTCGGCCGCGCTGATGTTCTTCTTCGCTTGCGGTGCCATCGTTGCGCCACTGGCCACCTCGGGGCTGATTTCTGCCTATGGCCCCGCGGCCCTGTTTTACTTCGTTTCTGTCGCCCACATCGGGCTGATCGTGTTCGGCCTGATCCGCATGGGCCGCCGCGCCGCGTCAGATACGCGGCAACCCTACGTCTGGATACCACGCACCTCGTTTCAGGTCGGGCGCATCTTTCGGCGCAATCAGGACAAATAACGCCCCATCCACGTCTCAATTCTGACGCCATCCCCCGTGATATTCTGCCCGACAAAACAGGCAGAGTATTCCATGACCTTCATTCTCCGCACCCTTTGCGTCGTTATCGGCACCGCGTTCCTCTTTGCTGTGGCCAATCTTGCCGTGTCCGGCCTTCCCGCCAGCCAAGAGCGGGTCGAGGTTGCCTCTGCCGACAGCTCCGCCCTTGCCCGCCCCACAGCCGAGATCAGCCTGCGCGACATGGCCACGTCATTGCTTGGCATTACCCCACCCCAAGCGCCTGAGGCCACGTCCCCCACAGCCGCGCCGATCATTCCGATGCCGGAAGCAGAAGCCGCCGCCCCCTCCTCTCTCGCGGCGAATATTGAGGGGGATTGGCGCACTTGGATGGCCGACAACGGCCTGACGCAAGGCGCAATGGTGGTGCTGTTTCCCGATGGCACAATGCACCGCGCGGGTCTGGCGCAGGCCACCGATGCCAGTGTCCCCGTGGCGAGCCTGTCCAAAGCGATCACCGGGATTTGCATGGACGTTGTGCTGCAAGAGCAAGGGCTTAGCTGGTACACCTCTTTGGGCGATATCGCCCCGCAGATGTCCGCAGTGCGGGTTACGCCGCAGCCTTGGAACGCCCAGATCACCCTGGCGGCCCTGGCCAATCACACCTCTGGCCTTGCGCCCGACCTGACCCAAGGCACCATGGGCAGCACCCTTCATGGTGCCCTTGGCCTGCATCGCCGCATCGCCTCGGAAGCCCTGCGAGAAGAGAATATGCAGGGCACCGCGCGCAGCTATTTCTACAACAACACCAATTACGCCGTACTAGGGGTCGCGATCGAAGCCCTGACCGGGCAATCATATTCCGAGGCCTGCATGGACCGCGTCCTTGCGCCGGCAGGCATTACCGACGCCACAATCCACGGGCGCATGGGGTCCCGGTCGTCCTATGGCGGATGGGAGATGTCCGCCGAAAGCTACGCGCGCCTTGCGCAGCATTGGTTTTCGGACAGGGCCGGTCTTGTGGCGCGTCCGTTTGATCGCCCGATGCATGACAACTACTCGGTCGGCTATACGATCGAGGGGCGCGGCGATGGGGCTCAGGTTTCCCATGCTGGCTCGTTCTGCAATGGCGACCGCACCGGCACCGGCGCCTATTTTCACGCCCGTGGCGATGGGGTGGTCTTCTCCGCCAATTGGACTGGCGGTTGTGTATCGGCCTCCGACACGGGCCTTGGCCGGATGATTGCAAGCCGGATGTGATGCCGCCACTGGCCTTGCGCGCCCTGCGGCGTTAAAGCTGCCCGCAACCGCATGTTCCGAAGGCCGCACCTATGACCCGTACGCTTATCACCAGCGCCATTCCCTATATCAACGGGATCAAACACCTGGGCAACCTTGTGGGTTCCCAATTGCCTGCCGATCTTTACGCCCGCTACCTGCGCGCGCGCGGGCAAGAGGTCTTGTTTCTATGCGCCACCGATGAACATGGCACCCCGGCAGAGCTTGCCGCCGCCAAAGCAGGCAAGCCCGTCGATGAGTTCTGCGCCGACATGCACGCGGTGCAGTCCGAGATCGCCAAAGGCTTCCGCCTGTCCTTCGACCATTTCGGGCGCTCTTCCTCGCCGCAAAACCATGCGTTGACCCAGCATTTCGCGGGTAAACTGGCCGACGCTGGCCTGATCTCCGAAGTGGAAGAGAAGCAGGTTTATTCCCACGCCGATGGCCGCTTCCTGCCCGACCGCTATATCGAGGGCACCTGCCCCAACTGTGGCTACGACAAGGCACGTGGCGACCAATGCGAGAACTGTACCAAACAGCTTGATCCCACCGATCTGATCGAACCGCGCTCTGCCGTTTCCGGGTCCACCGATCTTGAGGTCCGCGAAACAAAGCACCTCTACTTGCGTCAATCGCAACTGCGCGGACAGTTGAACGATTGGATTTCTTCCAAAACCGACTGGCCTCTTCTTACGACCTCAATCGCAAAGAAATGGTTAAACGACGGCGACGGATTGCAGGACCGGGGCATCACCCGGGATCTGGACTGGGGTGTGCCCGTCAAACGTGGTGATGCGGATTGGCCGGGCATGGAAGGGAAGGTTTTCTACGTATGGTTCGACGCTCCGATCGAGTATATCGCCTGCGCTGCCGAGGCTGTGGAAGAAGGTACGATTTCGAATTGGGAGCGCTGGTGGCGTGTGGATAAAGGCGCCGATGACGTTCGATATGTGCAATTCATGGGGAAGGACAATGTCCCATTCCACACCCTATCATTCCCCGCCACGATCCTTGGATCAGGCGAGCCTTGGAAGCTGGTAGATTACATCAAGTCGTTCAACTACCTGAACTACGATGGCGGCCAATTCAGCACCTCTCAGGGCCGTGGCGTCTTCATGGATCAAGCGTTGGAGATTCTGCCGTCGGATTACTGGCGCTGGTGGCTTCTGTCCCATGCGCCCGAGACATCGGATTCCGAATTCACGTGGGAAACCTTCCAGCAGGACGTGAACAAAGACCTGGCGGATGTGTTGGGCAACTTTGTGAGCCGGATCACAAAATTCTGCCGTTCCAAGTTTGGCGAAGTGGTTCCAGACGCGGGCGCATATGGTGAGCAAGAGGCGGCTTTGATCGCCGATCTGCAAACCCGTCTTACCGCTTACCAAGCCCATATGGACGCCATCGACGTGCGCAAAGCCGCCTCAGAACTGCGCGCAATCTGGGTCGCCGGGAACGAGTATCTGCAATCCGCAGCCCCTTGGACCGCGTTCAAAACTGACCCTGATCGGGCGGCCGCCGTCACCCGGTTTGCCCTGAACCTGATCCCCTTTTATGCTGGCCTTTCCGCGCCTTTCATCCCTGACGCGGCTGAGGCAATGGCGGCAGGCATGAACGTAGATGTCGCGTGGCCGACCGATGCGGAAACCGCGCTTTCCGCGCTACCCGGTGGCCATGCCTTCACAGTGCCCGAGGTCTTGTTCGCGAAAATCGCCGATGAGCAACGTGAAGAATGGGCGGAACGCTTCTCCGGCGTGCGGAGCTAACGCACTGATATCTTTGCCTTGGCGCGGCTCACTCCGATCGGAGCATCGCGCCGGGGTTCAGGATATTATGCGGGTCCAACGCCTGTTTGATCGCGCGCATAGCGGCCAATTTTCCGGGGTCGCCGTAGCGCTCCAGATCGCCCACTTTCAGGCGCCCGATGCCGTGCTCAGCGGATACAGAGCCGCCCATTTCATGTACAAGATCATGGACGCAGGCCTTCACCGCCGCGGCTTCGCCTTCGTGATCTGCGCGTGTTTTGCCCCGTTGTGGGAACACATTGTAGTGCAAATTCCCGTCGCCCAAATGCCCGAAGCAGTTGATCCTAAACGTGTTTATCTTCTGCAACCGCCCCGGCGCTTCCGCGACAAACCTAGGGACTTGCGCCACCGGAACCGCAATGTCGTGGGACGACACCGAACCGATCCGGCGGTTCGCTTCGGGTATGCTCTCTCGAATGTTCCAGAAATCCAATCGCTGTTGCTCGGACTGTGCGATGGCGCCGTCGGTGACCAAGCCGGCCTCAAACGCTTCCGCGAACAGGGCTTCTAGTGCGTCTTCGGGCGAGCCCTGCGCAAGGCCAAGGTCGATCAGGCAGCACCAATCCGGCACTTCTGAAAGTGGCATCCGTACCTCTGGCCCCACTTCCGAAAGAAAGTCGAACCCCGCTCTGCCGATTAACTCGAAGGCGGAAATCCCCTCTCCAATCTGCGCCTGCGCCATCCGCAGCAGCTCTAGCGCGGCATGTGCAGACGGCACGGCCATCAGCGCGGCCCCTGTAGCCGAGGGCCTTGGGAACAAACGCAAAGTCGCCGCCGTGATAACGCCCAACGTCCCTTCCGAGCCGATCAAAAGGTGGCGCAGGTCATATCCCATGTTGTTCTTGCGCAGTGGCGACAAGCCGTTAACCACGGTGCCATCCGCCAATACAGCTTCGACCCCAAGAACCAAATCTCGGGCGTTTCCGTAACGAATGACGTTCACGCCGCCCGCATTGGTGGCCAACAAGCCGCCGATCCTGGCTGAGCCCTGGGACGCCAGAGTTAACGGGAAAATCCAGCCTTCGGCCTCGGCCACGCTATGGACGTTTTGCAGGATCGCCCCCGCTTCCACGACCATCGTGCCCGCCTGCGCATCCATTGCGCGCACGGCGCTCATGCGCTCCATCGTCACCAGAATTGGCGGCGCGCCGTGTTCTTTGATTTGGCCGCTCACCAAGCCCGTGCCACCGGAATAGGGGATGACCGGAGTCTGCGTTTCCGCGGCAATTTCGAGGACTTTCACCACTTCTTGGGTGCTGGACGGTGCCACGACAGCCAAGGCTTTACCCCGCCATCGGCCCCTAGGCTCTTCCAAATAGCGGTCTTCAACATCACGCAATGCGTGCGGTAGTTCAGCCTTCAGGCGATCAAGACATGTCATGAAAACAGACCTACCCTAGCCGTCGCCGCGCGTCACCCGACTTCGGTACGCCCGCGTCGGTCACTGCGCAAATTTGCGTAAAGAACATGGTTACGCCAGCGCCCGTTAATTTGCAGGTAGCTCTGCGCAACGCCTTCATACTTGAACCCAGACTTCTCCAGCACACCGCGCGACGCGGCATTTTCGGGAAGGCAAGCGGCCTCCAACCGGCTGAGATCCAGGGAATGGAAGGAGTAATGGCAGACTGCACCGATGGCCTCACGCATGTAGCCTTGGCGCACAAACGGAAGGCCGATCCAATAGCCAAGCGTCGCCGACTGCGCCGGACCACGACGAATATTGTCCAGCGTGATGGCCCCCAACAGCGCATCATCGGCACGACGCACGATGAAAAGCGGCACTGCGGAGCCTTGGTTGACAGAGCGCTGCGCCCAATAGACACGGGCTGTGAAGCTTTTCCGTGTCAGGTGGTCGTCCGCCCACACCGGCTCCCACGGGACAAGAAAATCACGCGACTGATGCCGCAACGCGGCCCACGGACGAAAGTCCGAATGATGCGGTAGGCGAAGCGTCAAACGCTCCGTCTCTAGGCGCAGGTTCCGTTTTCGCGCGATCATCAGGCAGCCAAACGCTCCCTCACAGTGGCAAGGTCGGGGGCCTTTTCAACCGGTCCGTATAGCGCCATTGCCGCACCTGCCTGGCCCAACGCGCTGGCATGTTCGCCCAACCCTTGCAGCGTGACACCATCAATTCGGGCCACCGATTCTTCCAACGGCGGGATGCGGTTCCAAATCGCGATCAGACGCGCCAAACGCTCGGCCCGAGCCGAGGGGCTTTCCAGCCCCATCAAAAGGCCCGCCTTCATCTGTGCGCGCGCCCGCGCAACTTCCGCCTCTGTCATCGTGTCGGCAGAGCGCTTCAGCTCATCAACTGTCAGGCCCACAAGCTCCGGTAAATCTTCGGCCGAGGTGCCCGCATAAATCGTCAGCAGGCCCGTGTCATCGTAGCTGCCGACCTGTGAATAAATCGTATAGCACAGGCCGCGCTTCTCACGAATCTCCTGAAACAGCCGCGAAGACATGCCGCCGCCAAGGGCCGTGGCATAAATTTGGGCGGTGTAAATATCGTCCGACCGATACCCCGGCGCCTCTAGCGCAAGCGTGAAGTGCGCCTGTTCCAAGCCTTTGACAACGCGGTGCTCTCCACCACCGAAGGCCCCGGGCTGAGGGGCGGTTTGAGGCACCGGCTTCAGGTGTCCGAAGGCCTTTTCGGCAAGGCGCACAATCTCATCGTGATCCACGGCGCCTGCGGCCGACAGGATCAACTGACCGGGACCATAGTTCTCGGCCACGAAGCGATCAAAATCCGGGCGACCGAAGCTTTGCACCCGCTCCGCCGGTCCAAGAATTGTGCGACCTAGGGGCTGTTCGGGGTACGCGGCGGCCTGCAACCAATCGAAAATCACATCGTCGGGCGTGTCTGCGGCTTGGCCGATCTCTTGCAAAATGACGCCGCGCTCTACTTCAATCTCTCGTGGGTCGAAGATGGGATTGAGGACGATATCGCCGATCAGATCCAACGCAAGCGCCACGTCGTATTTTAAAACGCGGGCGTAATAGGCTGTTACCTCGCGCGATGTATAAGCGTTGATATAACCGCCAACGTCTTCAATTTCCTCGGCAATCTGCAAAGAAGTCCGCCGCTTCGTCCCCTTGAACGCCATATGCTCAAGGAAATGCGCGATACCGTTCTGCTCGACCCGTTCATGGCGGCCACCGGCGCTTACCCAAATGCCCAATGCCGCGGATTCAAGTCCCGGCATATGCTCGGTCACGATGCGTAAGCCATTGGCGAGCGTGTGAATTTCGACGGTCACGTGCGGATGCCTCCTTCGATCACTTGCTCTAGAGCGTGCAGATCATTTTCTACCCGTTGCACCCGTTCGGGCTTGTCGAACAAATCTGCCATCCGCTCGGGCAGCCCAGGCCGGATGCCGGAAGCAGCTTCGACAGCGTCGGGGAACTTGGCGGGATGCGCTGTGGCCAAGGTGATAAGAGGCGTCTTCCCAAGGAAATCCTGTGCCACGTCCACGCCCACGGCAGAATGGGGGCAAAGCAGCTCTCCCATTTCAGGCAAGGCGCGGGCGATCATGGCCGAGGTTTCGTCCTCAGACACCCGCCCGGAGGCAAAGGTATCTCGCAAATGCCCGATCGCGCCTTGGCTGATCTTGAAGCCGCCGCCAGATTTCAGCTCATCCATTAACTGCGCGACGGCGTCACCGTCGCGGTCATAGGCATCGAACAACGCCCGCTCAAAGTTCGACGACACCTGAATATCCATCGACGGGCTGATCGAGGGCACAACCCCCTCGGTGGTGTAGCCGCCCGAAACCATCGCGCGGTGCAAAATATCGTTCTGGTTGGTCGCAATCACCAGTTTATCAATCGGCAGTCCCATACGCTTGGCGATGTAGCCGGCAAAGATATCGCCAAAGTTGCCAGTCGGCACACAGAACGAGACCTTCCGATGCGGTGCGCCAAGAGAGACCGCAGAAGAGAAGAAATACACAACCTGCGCCAATACCCGCGCCCAGTTGATCGAGTTCACGCCCGCCAACCGAACCCGGTCACGAAACTCGAAATGGTTGAACATATCCTTAAGACGCGCTTGGCAATCGTCAAAATCTCCGGTCAGAGCGAGCGCATGGGCGTTGGCCTCAGCCACGGTTGTCATCTGACGGCGCTGCACGTCGGATACGCGACCATGGGGAAACAGGATGAAAACATCCACGGCATCAAGGCCCCGAAACGCCTCCATCGCGGCGGAACCCGTATCGCCCGACGTTGCCCCCACAATCGTCACCCGGTCCCCGCGCCGCGTCAAAGCGGCTTGGAACATCTGCCCAATCAGCTGCATGGCGAAGTCTTTGAACGCCAATGTGGGGCCGTGGAACAATTCCAGCAGGAAATGATTGTCCTGCAACTGCTTCAAAGGCGCGCGCGCGCTGTGGCCAAAGCCGGCATAGGCCGCCTCAATCAGCGCAGCAAACTCATCATCGCCAAAAGTATCGCCCACAAAGGGCCGCATCACACGGAACGCAATTTCCTCATAGGACAGCCCCGCCAGCGCCGCGATATCCCCTTGAGACATCTGCGGAATTCCCGCCGGCACATAAAGCCCACCATCCCGCGCAAGTCCGGTAAGCATGGCCTCTTCAAAAGACAAAACGGGCGCGCGCCCTCGGGTCGAGACATATTGCATTTCAGGCTCCCTCAAACACTCCGTCGCGTGATACGCCAGAGCAAGAACGCTGTCATCCCCAACCACACAAGAGCAAGGCCAAACCATTGGATTGCATAACCCAAATGGTTGTTCGGAATGCCATCCGCCGTCACAGGAAGCGGCGTTAACGGCGCGTCCGATGCCGAAATCTCCCGTGTCACGATGAAAACCGGCTCGGCCTGCAATTGCGCAGACAACGCGTCCACGTCGCGGGCGTACCAGATGTTGCGGACCAAATCCGGCTCCGGCGTAAAGCCATCCACCTCATCGGGCCAATGCAGATTGCCAACGACGGTGACGGTTCCTTCCGGTGGCTCCGGCAAATTAACGCTTTCCGACACAAAGCCCCGATCCACCATCACCCGGCGCCCCTCCACTTCAAAGGCGGAAATCACGCGGTAGCCGGGGCCAGACCCCTGCATACTCACCAAAACCCGAACCGCATCCCGATCAAAACGGCCTTCAACGACGACCGGCAAATAGCGATCCGCATCCCGGTCTACCTGTTCCGGCAAATCCACAGGGGTTGCCTCAATCCGACCAGCAATCTCGGCCAAAACGCCCTCTTTCCATGCCAATCGTTGCAATTGCCACACCCCAAGAGCGCTCAGAAAAGCCGCCCCCACCAGCCCAAAAATCACAACAGAAATTACCCGCGACATACGTCCCCCTAACGGTCAAAAGGCCCACCTTGCGGCAGGCCTTTTCTTCATCTTTTCACAAATATCGACATCCAACGGTTCCCAGCTAGCGCGAACTTCCGAGAAGGCGCGGGGGAGGCGTCGGAGGGGTGGGCGGGTGGGCTCCGACGCCTCCCCCGTCCAACCTCGCCAGTTCTTACTGGCCCCAGATATAAACCGCCACGAAGAGGAACAGCCACACCACGTCAACAAAGTGCCAGTACCAAGCTGCGGCTTCAAAGCCCACGTGCTGTTCTGCCGTGAAGTGGCCCTTGCGCACGCGCAGGTAGCAGATGAACAGGAAGATCGTCCCGATTACCACGTGGAAGCCGTGGAAACCCGTGGCCATGAAGAAGGTAGAATAGAAACGGTCGCCATCGGGGCCGCCGAACTGCCAGCCTTCATGGGCGATCAGTTCCCAATACTCGAACGCTTGCAAACCGGTGAACGCAAGGCCCAGAACAACGGCGCCAAGCAGGCCATATTCAATGTCTTTGCGTGCGCCGCCGTGGACCAGCACATGGTGTGCCCAAGTCACAAGGCAGCCCGACAACAGCAGAACCAGCGTGTTGATCAGTGGCAGGTGGAACGGGTCAACCTGGTGGATCTCTGGCGGGATGTAGGTGGACGCCTCATAGGTATCCATCGAGTAGATCGTATGTTTGAAGAACGCCCAGAACCACGCCACGAAGAACATGACTTCCGACATGATGAACATGATGAAGCCATAGCGCAGGCCGATGCGCACGACGGGTGTGTGATCGCCCTCTCCGCTTTCGGTCACGACTTCGGACCACCAAGCGAACATGACGTAGAGCACGGCAACAAAGCCCGCGAGGAACAACCAAGGGGAGCCAGAGTGCATCCAGTTCACCGCGCCAAACAACATGGCGAACGCGCCGACGGCGCCCATAAGCGGCCAAATCGACGGCGGTAGGATGTGGTAATCGTGGCGTTTTACGTGGGCCATTTGGTTCTCCGGACTGATCTTAATTCTCCGCCTCTAGGGCGGCGTAGTCTTCGGGCATGTCGGTTACGTGGAACGTATACGACAGGGTGATTGCGGGCGTGCCGACGGTTTCGGGATCATTGCGGATCTCGGGGTCGACATAGAATGTGACGGGCATTTCAACCCGCTCACCGGGTTGAAGCACCTGCATCTCAAAGCAGAAGCAGGCGATTTTGACAAAGTAGCCGCCGGTGACAAAGGGGGCAACGTTGTAGCTTGCGGTCCCGGCAATCGGGCGGTCGGTGGGATTATAGGCCTCGTAGAACGCAAGGCCCGTCTCACCGATTGCAATATCCATATGCGGCACCACGGGGCGGAATTCCCAAGGCATATCGCTGGCGGTCGAGGCGTCAAACCGCACCCGGATCATGTCATCGAGAACCGTTTCGCTGCCCGCATCGGCCGTAACCGTTGCGCCGCCAAAGCCGGTGACCCGGCAGAACCAATCATAGAAAGGAACAGCCGCTGCCGTCAGACACCCCATGAAAACCACCACGCCGCACAATTGCAGCACGGTTTTGGTCTTCGGGTCCATCTTTTGCGGCGTATTGCTCACTCCGTTTCCTCCGTGATCGGAAGCATCGAGGCGCGTGGCACGTGGTCACTGGCTTCCAGCAAGCCACCTTCGCGCACTTTGGCAATGGTCAGGCCAAACACGATCGCACAGAACCCCAGAAGGCACAAAGCTGTGCCAACGTTACGGCCCAAACGGCGCTTGTGGATTTCGTGGGTCTCGGTGAGCCCCTTACCCTCGGCCATCAGATCAGCCTCCAGATTGCATCCAGCAACAAAGCGCCGAAATGCAGGAACAAATACAGAAGCGAGAATTTGAAGACGCGACGCTCGACCGCGTAGTTGTCAGCCTCGGCCTGCGCTTCTTCGCGCTTCCAGATGTCGTAGGCGCCTTTCAGAAACAGCGCGTTCAGCACGACGGCAGTGACCAGATAGATTGGTCCGGCCACATCTGTCAGCACAAGGCCGAGCGCCACAGGCACCAGCAGCACGGTATAGATCAAAATCTGACGACGCGTTTCACGGCGACCATGGGTCACGGTCAGCATCGGCACGTTCGCCTTGTGGTAATCGCCCTTCATGAACAGCGCCAAGGCCCAGAAGTGCGGGGGCGTCCACATGAAAATAAGCCCAAACATCAGAACCGAAGCGATGGTAATATCACCCGTCACCGCAGCCCATCCGATCATCGGAGGGAAAGAACCCGCCGCGCCGCCGATCACGATATTCCAAGGCGTGGAGCGTTTCAGCCACATGGAATAGACGACCGCGTAAAAGAAGATCGTGAAGGCCAAAAGGCCCGCCGCGACCCAATTGGTCGCCAAGCCAAGCATCACGACCGACAAGGCCGACAGCCACAGCCCCAAGGTCAGCGCCTCACCAGCGGGGACTTTGCCTGCAGGCACGGGCCGTTTGGCGGTGCGTTGCATCACGGAATCAATGTCCGCGTCATACCACATATTCAGCGCGCCCGAGGCCCCTGCCCCCAACGCAATAAACAAGATCGCGGTAAATCCGATCATCGGCGACGTGCCGCCCGGCGCGACCAGCAGGCCGACCAGCGCCGTAAACACCACAAGCGACATCACACGCGGCTTGAGCAGCGCGAAATAATCGCCAAACCCCGCGTCGTATTCGCGGGGCTCGGGTGTAGTTTGTGCAGCAAAATCGCTCATGATCCGGGCTTACTCCGCCGCTGCCAGCTCTAGGTACAGAGGAGCACGCGCACCGTCGAGGGAGGCAAACTCTGCCGCTTCACCGGCCAGCCATGCTTCATACTCTTCCGGTGTCACAGCGAAAACCGTGATCGGCATATAGGCGTGGGATGCGCCGCACAGTTCGGAACACTGACCGAAGTAGATACCTTCTTCGCCGGGGTTCACCTGGAAGTGCAGCTCAGCCAAGCGACCGGGCACGCCGTCCTGCTTCACGCCGAACGCGGGGATTGTCCAAGAATGGATCACGTCCGCCGCTGTTACTTGAACCACAACGCGCTGACCTGTTGGCACAACAACGGCTGTGTCAGTTGCCAGCAGATACTCATCCCGGGAATAGCCGAATTCAGCCAGCTCATCCTCGGCCAGCATGAAGCTGTCATAGGAGATGCCTTCTTCGGGGTACTCATAGCCCCAGTACCACTGGTAACCCGTCGCCTTAACGACAACGTCCGCATCAGGGATTGTCTGCTGACGGAACAGTACCGGAAGGGAGAACGCGCCAATCACCACTAGGATAATAAGCGGAACGATCGTCCAAGCCACTTCGATCCGTGTGTTATGTGTGAAGGACGCAGGCGTCGGGTTTGCCTTCGCGTTATGCTTGATCGCGGAATAGACCATCAGCGCCAGCACGAAGAGTGTGATCAGCCCTGCAATCCAAAGCAAGAAATCATCGAGCGCCCGAATATCCAGTGCGCCATCGGTCACGCCGGGTTGAAAATCAATCCCGCCGGGAATCGGTGCGCCGCGAATCTCGAGCCCATCGCGCATTCCGGTGGTCTGCGCGGCCACCATCGTGGCGGTGAAGGTTGCGCCAAGTGCGGCCATAACGCCGCTGAGCGTCTTGCGAATTGCCATGTGGTCTGTCCTGTTGTCCGTCCGGTCCGCTCCCCAAAGGGCGCAATGCCCTAAGCCGCGGTGCCGTCATCTGTTCACGCTGTGCCAGACCATATAGCGCCGTGTCACACAAGGCAGTGGCCTAAATTGTCTCACCTATTGGTTGAGACGGGGTGTCGCACCCGGCTCGAAACACACTATATAGAGAGCGACCTTAAGGAGCCCTAAATGTCTGACGCCACGCCCTTCCGTCCGTTTGAGACCCATCTTGAAGAGGCCGCCGCCCTGCGGGTGCTGCGTTCTGCCACCCAGGGTGCCGACGATGGAGAGCTTTTTCTGGAGCGGTGCCGCTCGGAAGTTCTCGTATTTGACGACGGTCGCGTAAAGAACGCCTCTTATGATGCGGTGCAGGGGTTTGGCCTGCGCGCGGTGAAAGGGGAAGTCGCTGGCTACGCGCATTCTACCGAAATCTCCGAGGCTGCATTGCTCCGCGCGTCAGAAACCACGCGCCTTGCGGTAGGCGATGGCGGCGGCACTATGGCCGATGCGCCGCGCGGCACCAACGAAAGGCTCTACACCGATGAAGACCCCATGGCGGGCGCGGAATTTGGCGTGAAGCTAGAAACGTTGGCCGAGATTGATGCCTACGCGCGTGCCTTGGATAAACGCGTGGTGCAGGTCAGCGCCTCGATGGCGGCATCCCACCAGGAGGTGGTGATTTTGCGCCCTGAAGGCGGCAGCGTCAGTGATGTGCGCCCGATGGTGCGCCTGAATGTGTCGATCATTGTCGAAGAGAACGGCCGCCGCGAATCCGGCTCGGCGGGCGGCGGCGGGCGTGTTGGCCTGACCGGTTTGATGACCCGCGAACATTGGGAAGCCACCGCGCGTGAAGCTCTGCGTGTGGCCGTCGTGAACCTAAGCGCGGAACCCGCGCCTGCGGGCGTCATGGACGTCGCCTTGGGCAACGGTTGGCCCGGTATTTTGCTGCACGAGGCCATTGGTCATGGGCTGGAGGGGGACTTCAACCGTAAGAAACAAAGCGCTTTTGCAGGGCTGATGGGGCAGCGGATCGCCTCTAAGGGGGTGACGGTGCTTGACGACGGCACGATCCCGGATCGGCGCGGCTCGATCTCGGTGGATGATGAGGGGACACCTTCGGAGGCCACCACATTGATCGAGGACGGCGTGCTGGTGGGCTACATGCAGGACCGCCAGTCGGCCCGCTTGATGGGGGTCGCGCCCACCGGCAACGGACGGCGCGAAAGCTATGCCCATGCGCCCATGACGCGGATGACCAACACCTACATGTTGGGCGGCGACGTGGCCCCCGGCGACATCGTGGCTGACGTGAAAGACGGGATCTATGCGGTCGGGTTTGGCGGCGGTCAGGTGGATATTACCAACGGCAAATTCGTATTCTCCTGCACCGAAGCCTACCGGGTAAAAAATGGCGTGGTGGGCGCGCCCGTCAAAGGCGCCACCCTGATCGGCGACGGCGCCACCGCGTTGCAACACATCCGCGCCATCGGCAACGACATGGCGCTGGACCCCGGAATGGGCAATTGCGGCAAGCAAGGCCAATGGGTGCCAGTGGGCGTGGGGCAACCGACGCTTTTGATCGGTGGCCTTACGGTTGGCGGCTCCGCAGCTTAACCGATGGGCCGCATTGCCCCCATACGCACCGCCCGCCCCGTGCCCACGGGGCTGATGGTCTTGGCCGGCATCTTGTGCCATTTCGCCCTGCCCTTCGCGCTGATCTTGGCACATTTCGCAAATCGACATGAGATTAACGGCTGGCGTGCAACGATTGCGGGCGGTGCGGGTTTCGGCGCGATGGCTGGTATCCTTCTTGGCGGGCCTGAGCCGCAACTTATGGGCCTGAGCGTCGCGCTCGGCACAGCCTACGGGCTGTCGTTTTGCGCGCTCGCCCATGGCATGGCGCACCTGCGCGACAGGAAAGCAAGATCATGAGCTTCTTTTCCCCCATCTTCCGCAGTCGTCGCTTTGGCCATCGCCTGTTGACCGCTCAGAAGGTCGTTCTGATCGGGGCGATTACCTGGCTCGCCCCTACGTTGATTGGGGGGCTGATTTTTGCTTTGGCACTATACGGGTATGAGCCCAACAATTTTGACAGCCCTTGGACTATTGTCTCGACGATTGGCGGTATGATGCTGCTGGCCCCTTTGGCGGGCATCATGTTGGTACCTCTGGCGCTTTTGGTAGGGGCATGGGCCATGCGGTTTGGGGTGGCCGGGTGGGCGACAGCGCTGATCGTGGCAATCTTGGCCCCGTTGGGAATCGGTGCCTTCATGCAGTGGTCTGAGCCCACATCCGAGGCGATCGACGCGATGTTTGTGTTTGTTCCCGTCAGCCTCGTGCATGGGGCAATCATGTGGATTGCGACGCGCTGGCTTTGCCCAGAGGCCCTAATCACGCCTTCCAGCTAACTTTAGGCAAAGAGTCTTCGTGTTTGACGCCCTTTATTAAGGCTTCGTTAACGACTCCGCGCAAGCCTGAGGGCATGTGGACAGCACCCGATTCTCCTCTGGCAGGCCAATGGGCCGAAACGCAGCAACCCAACGATTGGTTTGATGCCGCGTTTCACGACGCCCCTGTGGCCTATACGCCCCCGCCCGCCCAAGGCGACGATGACCGCTTGCTACGCTTGCGCCTCATTCGGTCGCGGCGGGTCGGCCCCGCTACCTACCTGCGATTGCTTGCTGAACACGGCAGCGCCGCTGCCGCGTTGGACGCCTTGCCTCAGGTGGCTGCCGCGGCGGGTGTTCAGAAGTATGAAGTCTGCCCAGAGGCCGTCGTTCAGGCGGAACTGCGGGCCGCGGCGCGGGTTGGCGCGCGGATGATCTGCTTGGGCGACCCTGATTACCCTGCGACGCTGGCCGAGATATCGGATGCGCCGCCTGTGATCTGGGCCATTGGTCGTGTCAGCCTGATAGCGCGGGCCTGCGTGGCGCTTGTGGGGACGCGCAATGCCTCTAGCCTTGGGGCCAGAATGACGCGGAAACTGGCGGCAGAGCTTGGGGAGGCTGGATTCACCGTTGTGTCTGGCCTTGCGCGAGGCATCGACACGATCGCCCACACGGCCAGTCTTGAAACCGGCACCGTCGCCGTCCTCGCGGGTGGTGTCGATGTCGTCTACCCTACGGAGAATACGGAAGTGACAGCGAAAATCGCGGACAAGGGATTGCTACTGTCCGAGCAACCCCTTGGTTTGCACCCCCAAGCGCGTCACTTCCCGCGCCGCAATCGTATCGTCTCGGGGATTGCCCAAGGCGTGATTGTGGTGGAGGCAGCCGCGCGGTCTGGATCCCTGATCACCGCGCGGTGTGCTGCCGATCAAGGCCGGGAGGTCATGGCCGTCCCCGGCCACCCAATGGATAGCCGGGCCTCCGGCGCCAATATCCTGCTGCGCGATGGCGCCACCCTGATCCGGGGCGTTGATGATGTGATCGAGGCCCTTGGCAGCCCGCCGCAACCGCTCAACAGTGCCTCTGCCATGGCACAGGACTTCCAGAAACCCGCCCCTGCCCCAGAACGTCCCGACGGCGGTTGGGAGGCGCAGATTCTCTCCCACATAGGCCCAACGCCCGTACCCGAGGATCAGATCATCCGAGATCTGGGGGCAAGCCCGCGCGAATTGGCGCAGGCATTAGCGGTTTTGGAAATGTCTGGCCGTGTCACTCGGACAGCGGGGGGCATGATCAGCGCCAGTTAGCAGCCATATCGCGGCAACAAACTACCGAACACGTCGCAGCGATATCCCCACCACCACACATCCGATGATCCCAACCCGTATTCCACCACCTGCCAGTGACCGCGTTCTTGTACGTAAAACACCTCGAACCTTGGGCCATCGACCTCAAACGGATCCACGTACCGCCACTGAACCATCGGCGTCGCGGCCATGTCGATCTCTGCCCCGCCGGGGCGCTGTGCCATCAACCGCGCAAAGGCTATGTCGCCGTCCACCGACAACTCCAGCACGCGAAATTCTATCGGCGCACCCAGATCGAACGCCGCGAGGGGGCGAAAGGTGTTCAGCAGCTCTGCCCGCAACTCCGAACCTCTGGGCGGCTCAAAGGGTGCCGCGAGGCATAGACCGGACAAACTGAAGAAAATTGAAGCTATTAACCCAAGCCGAATTCGCATATCGCGCCTCCTCAATTCATCGTCACAATATACATGCGGCGTGGCGCATTGACATCTTACCCCAAGCGCCCACATGTTCCGCCGCCAGTCCCATTCCGTTCGAAAGTGATCAAAATATGCCTGTTGTCGTTGTCGAATCCCCAGCTAAGGCCAAGACAATTAACAAGTATTTAGGCAGCGACTATACTGTCCTTGCCTCTTACGGTCACGTCCGCGACCTGCCCTCCAAGGACGGTTCCGTCGATACCGACGACGGATTTGAGATGAAGTGGGAGATCGGAAGTGATTCCAAAAAGCACGTCAAAGCGATCGTGGACGCGCTAAAAGAAGACAACGCCTTGATCCTCGCGACCGACCCCGACCGCGAGGGGGAGGCGATCTCTTGGCACCTGCAAGAAGCGCTGACATCGCGCAAGGCGATCAAGAAAGACACTCCCGTCAGCCGGGTGACCTTTAATGCGATCACCAAGGATGCCGTCACCAAAGCGATGGCCGAGCCGCGCCAAGTGGATATGGAGCTGGTTGAGGCTTATCTGGCCCGTCGCGCGCTGGACTATCTGGTGGGCTTCAACCTGTCGCCCGTTCTGTGGCGCAAGTTGCCCGGCGCGAAATCTGCGGGCCGGGTGCAATCGGTTTGCCTGCGCCTTGTGGTTGAGCGTGAGATGGAGATCGAGGCGTTTCGTCCCCGCGAATATTGGTCGGTGCGCGCCGTTCTCGATACCCCGCGTGGGCAATCCATTGAGGCCCGCCTGACCGTTCTGGGTGGCAAGAAACTGGACCGCTACGACCTGCCCTCCGCTGCCGAAGCGGGCCTTGCGGTAAAGGCCGTGTCCTCTCGCAAACTCAGCGTCGCGGATGTGGAGGCCAAGCCAGCCAACCGCAATCCTTCGCCGCCGTTCATGACCTCGACCCTGCAACAGGAAGCCTCGCGCAAGTTGGGCATGGGAGCGAAACAAGCGATGAGCACGGCTCAGCGCCTGTATGAAGCGGGCCACATTACCTACATGCGGACCGATGGGATCGACATGGCGCCCGAAGCCGTAGATCAGGCGCGTGGGGCGATCAAGGATCGTTACGGCGACGATTACGTTCCCGCCAAGCCACGGATTTACAAGAACAAAGCGAAGAACGCCCAGGAGGCCCACGAATGTGTGCGCCCCACCGACATGACCAAGGCAGCCAGTGATCTGAGCCTGACGGAAGAGGATCAGCGTAGGCTCTATGACTTGATCTGGAAGCGCACGATTGCCAGCCAGATGGAAGCCGCGCGTCTTGAGCGTACGACCGTGACCATCGCCTCGGACGATCGCGACGTGGAGCTGCGCGCGACGGGTCAGGTGATGTTGTTTGACGGCTTCCTCAAGGTTTACGAGGAAGGCCGCGACGATGTGGGCGACGACGAAGACAGCAAGCGCCTGCCGCAGGTCCACGCGGGCGATTCGCTGACACCGACGGCGCAAGCGCTGGCTGCGGACTACGCCAAGTTCTCCGGCGATGATGTGGTGGAAGACGACAGCGGCGATCTGCAACGCTCCAAGGGCGCAATTATGGCTGCATCGGGCGCGGTTCTGGGCCAACAACACCACACGGCCCCCCCGCCCCGCTACACCGAGGCGACACTGGTGAAACGGATGGAGGAACTCGGCATCGGGCGCCCCTCTACCTATGCGTCGATCATGGATACGATCCAGAACCGTGGCTACGTGCTGAAGGACAAGGGCCGCCTGATTCCAGAGGACAAGGGCCGTCTGGTGACGGTGTTTTTGTCCAATTATTTCAACCGCTACGTGCAATATGACTTCACCGCCGATCTAGAGCATCAGCTGGATGAAGTCAGCGCCGGTGACCGCCATTACAAGGATGTGCTGGAGCGGTTCTGGAAGGATTTTCACGCCGCTATTGATGAGACCTCCGAGCTGCGCATCACCGAGGTGTTGGACAAGATTAACGAGGTGCTGGAGCCGCATCTGTTCCCTGACCCCGGCGACGGCACAGATCCGCGCCTTTGCCCCAACTGCGGGCTGGGACGTCTGTCCATGCGCACTGCGCGGGCGGGTGGGGCATTTATCGGCTGCTCTGCCTATCCCGAATGCCGCTACACGCGCCCCTTCGGCCCGCCAAATCCCGAGGCGGAAGCATCCGCCATCCCGCCCGAAGGCAAGCTGTTGGGCGAAGATCAAGGCGACGAAATCCGCGTCTTCAAGGGCCGTTTCGGCCCCTATGTGCAGCGCGGCCCCGTAACGGAAGAAAACAAGAAGCCGCCGCGCCAGTCGGTTCCCAAGGACTGGCCACCGGAAGAGCTGGAGATGGAGCGCGCGTTGATGCTCCTGTCCCTGCCGCGCAAAATCGGGCCGCACCCCGAAGATGGCGTGATGGTCTGGTCCAATATCGGGCGCTACGGCCCTTATTTGAAGCACGCCGAAAGCACCTCGGACCGGGGTGGCACCAACGCCAATCTGGACGGGTTGGACGAGGTTTTCACTGTGGGCATGAACCGTGCCGTGCAGCTTTTGGCCGAGAAAGTCGCCTCTCGGGGGGCGCGGGGCCAAGCCGCGAAACCGTTGCGTGAATTGGGCGAACACCCCGATGCGGGCGGGCCGGTCAACGTCATGAAGGGCAAGTACGGCCCCTATGTGAAGTGGGATAAGGTCAACGCCACGATCCCCGAAACCATTGATCCAGAAGAAATTTCCATGGATCAAGCGGTACAATTGATCGAGGAGAGGGCAGCAAAGTCTGGCAAGAAGAAGCCAGCGGCAAAGAAAAAGGCCGCCCCAAAGAAAAAACCCGCGGCAAAGAAGCCCGCGGCGAAGAAAGCGGCCCCCAAGAAGACGGCGGCCGCCAAGAAAGACGCGGACTAACGCAGCCGGCGGGAGGATATTGAGCCGTTAAGGCTTGATCTTCCCGCCACCACCCCCGAAATGCTGTGCATGTCCGAGCCCACGCGCCCCCTTACGTCAAAGCCAGAAGCCCTGGAGTTTCTGTTGTCGCGCCGCTCTCGTCCGCCGCGGATGTTGGGCGATCGCGCTCCGGATCACGGGACGCTGACGACGCTTCTTAACGCCGCGTGTCGCGTGCCCGATCACGGCAAGCTGGAGCCGTGGCGCTTTATCGTACTGAAGGCAGAGGCCTGCCAACGCCTTGCAGACTTGTCGCAGACACGGGGCGAAGCTTTGGGCATTGATCCCAAACGGCTTGCCAAAGATGTCACGGGATTTCGCGAGAGCCCGATGATTGTGGCCGTCATTTCCAGCCCCAAACCCCATCCGATTGTACCCGAGGTGGAGCAATATGCCTCTGCCGCCGCGTGTTGCCTGTCGCTCCTGAACGCCGCATTGGCGGCGGGCTGGGGTGCTGTCTGGCTGACGGGGTGGCGCGCGACGGATCGGCCCTTTCTGACGCAGGGCTTGCAGCTTTTCCCCCATGAAACCGTCGCGGGCTATATCCACATTGCCAATGAGGTCCGGGTTCCACCCGACCGCCCTCGCCCTGACACCGACGCGCTGACCACCTGGGTAGACACATGATTTTAGACGCTTTTTTCAAATCCCTCCGGCAGTTGACCGATAGCCGCTTCATCGGCGTGCTGGCCCTTGGCATCGGCCTGACCGTCGGCCTGCTGGTGGCATTCTACGGCGCCTTCGCGCTGTTCATCGGGTGGATGCTGCCGGACAGTTTCTCGCTGCCGTGGATTGGTGAAATCACATGGGTGGACGATGCGCTGACGATCGCGGGCATCCCTTTGATGTTGGTGTTATCTATCTTTCTGATGGTGCCCGTCGCCTCGGCTTTCATGGGCATTTTTCTGGAGCGCGTGGCCAGCGCGGTAGAGGATAAACACTACAAGGGTCTGCCCCCATCGCGCGGCCTGTCAATTGGCGAAGCCCTTGTAGATGTTGCGAAATTTCTGGGGGTTCTGACGCTAGTGAACCTTGTGGCACTGATCCTTTACCTGATCTTCGCCCCTCTTGCGCCGATCCTGTTCTGGGTCGTGAACGGCGTCTTGTTAGGGCGGGAGTACGGGCAAATGGTTGCCCTGCGCCGCGAATCTGCGGCGGGTGCTGCGGCGTTCCGAAAGCGCAACCGGCCGACTTTGTTCGCCGCGGGCGTTTTGATGGCGGTGCCGCTGACGATCCCAGTGGTGAACTTGCTGGTCCCGATCCTTGGGGCAGCCACGTTCACGCACCTTTACCACATGCTTAACGCGGCGCCGACGACCCCATCCCGAAGCGGGTAAAGAGGTCAATATCTTCCAGCGAGATCAGCTGAAAAATGATGATCGAGGCGATGACGGCCCAGATGCCCGCCGCAACGATGGACGTCCAGATCACACGCTTTTTCATTTGCGCATCGGCGGGGGCGGACCCGTGGGTGCCTGCCACCCGCTCGCCCGCCTCATCCTGGCTGGTGACACGCACCTGAAGCGCGATCAGCAGCGTCATGAACCAGATCACGGCGTAAAGAACGATCCCGGTAACTACCCCCATCAGACCTGCTCCAACTCGACCAGCGTGCCGGTGAAGTCTTTGGGATGCAGGAACAAGACGGGTTTCCCATGGGCGCCGATCTTCGGCTCCCCACTGCCCAGAACGCGGGCACCATCGGCCTTCAACTTGTCTCGTGCGACTAGGATATCTTCAACTTCATAACAGATATGATGGATGCCTCCAGCCGGATTCTTTTCCAAAAACGAACCAATGGGTGAGTTATCCCCAAGGGGGTAGAGAAGCTCGATCTTGGTGTTGGGAAGGGTGATGAAAATAACCGTAACGCCGTGGTCCGGCTCATCTTGGGGCGGGCCCACTTCGGCCCCAAGGGTGTTACGATAGAGCGCAGCCGCAGCGTCGAGGTCCGGCACGGCGATGGCAACGTGGTTAAGGCGTCCGATCATGGGAGCTTCCGTTTATCTAGCGTTCCCACGGATATGGCGCGGCGGGACTACCAAGGCAAGGACAGGCGATGTCGCATCAGGGTCCGCGTTTACCGATCATAAACCTTAAGTGTGCCAAAAAGTGAGGGCGCGAAAGGAATCGCGTTCTCACAATGGAAAGCAGCGATGGATGACCGATTGACGGAGTTTGAACTTCGCCCTCAGCCCACGGCAGAACGCCCTCTTCTGGGGATCACGATCCTTGTGGTTGAAGACAGCCGATATGCGTCTGAAGCGATTAGGCTGATGAGCTTGCGTTCCGGCGCCCGTTTGCGACGGGCCGATTGTCTGGCATCGGCGGAGCGGCATTTGAACGTCTATTCCCCCACGGTCGCCATCGTTGACCTTGGGCTGCCCGATGGCTCGGGGCTGGATCTGATCAAATCCATGGCGGAGACGAAGCCCCGCGTCCAAGTGATCTTGGGCACCTCTGGCGCAGAGAGGGAGGCATCTGAAGCCGCCGTTCTGGCGTGCGGTGCCGATGGGTTCATTGCCAAGCCGGTCTCCACCGTCGCCGCTTATCAGGCCGCGATCCTGGCCCACCTGCCCTATGCGCAGCGCCCCTCAGGCCCGCGAGAGGCCAATATCGTCAGCGTTGACCCCGATCCGCTCGCCCTACGCGAAGACCTGAGCCACGCCATGGACCTGCTGGCGTTAGACAGGCCGCCCGTCAGCTACCTAAGACGGTTTCTGATCGGCTTGGCGCGCGCCGTGAAGGACAATTCGCTAGAGGCGCATGCCCATGACATGACAGAGACTCTCGGCGCCCCAGACCGCGCGGCGCTGCGCGCGATATTGTCGGGTCGTATCCAAGCCGTCGCAGGCGCGGTTTAGTCCTGCGGTATGACCCGCAGGCCAAGCTCCATCAATTGATCCGACATCGGATCAGACGGCGCGTTCATCATCAGGTCTTCGGCCCTTTGGTTCATCGGGAACAAGATCACCTCACGGATATTCGCGGTATCCGCTAGAAGCATCACGATGCGGTCGATCCCTGCCGCGCACCCACCGTGGGGCGGAGCGCCGTATTGGAAGGCGTTAACCATGCCGCCAAAGCGCTTGCGCACCTCGTCGGCGCCATAGCCCGCCAGTTCAAATGCTTTGAACATGATCTCGGGCTGGTGGTTACGGATGGCACCGGAGACCAGTTCATACCCGTTGCAGGCAAGGTCATACTGGTAGCCGAGCACTGTCAGAGGGTCACCGTTCAGCGCCTCTAGCCCGCCTTGTGGCATCGAGAACGGGTTGTGGGAAAAGTCGATCTTGCCGGTTTCTTCATCGGCCTCGTACATCGGGAAGTCCACGATCCAAGCGAAGGCGAAGCGGTTCTGTTCGGTCAGGCCGAGTTCATCACCGATTACTGTGCGCGCACGGCCTGCAACGGCCTCGAATTGAGAAGGCTTGCCCGCAAGGAAGAAGGCCGCATCGCCGACGCCAAGGTCAAGTTGTTGGCGGATCGCTTCGGTCCGTTCTGGCCCGATGTTTTTCGCCAGAGGACCGGCGGCTTCCATCCCCTCGCCCTGATCGCGCCAGAAGATGTAGCCCATGCCGGGCAGGCCCTGTTCTTGGGCGAATTTATTCATCCGGTCGCAGAACTTGCGAGACCCGCCCTTGGGCGCGGGAATGGCGCGAACCTGCGTGCCTTCCTGCTCTAGCAGCTTGGCGAAGATGGCAAAGCCGGAGCTCGCGAAATGCTCGGACACGACCTGCATCTTGATCGGGTTGCGCAGGTCGGGCTTGTCGGTGCCGTACCACAGCGCACTGTCGGCGTAGCTGATGAGCGGCCAATCCTGATCGACGGATGCGCCTTCGCCAAACTCTTCAAACACGCCGCGAAGGACCGGTTCGATCGTGTCGAAGACATCTTGCTGCTCCACGAAGCTCATTTCCAGGTCGAGCTGGTAGAAGTCGGTGGGCGAGCGGTCAGCACGCGGATCTTCATCGCGGAAGCAGGGCGCAATCTGGAAGTATTTGTCGAAGCCCGAGACCATCAGCAGCTGTTTGAACTGCTGAGGCGCTTGGGGCAGCGCGTAGAATTTGCCGGGGTGCTGACGGGACGGCACGAGGAAATCGCGCGCGCCTTCCGGAGAGGAGGCCGTGATGATCGGCGTCTGGAACTCGCGGAAATCCTTTTCCCACATCCGTTTGCGGATGCTCGACACCACATCCGAGCGCAGCATCATGTTGTTTTGCATCTTCTCTCGACGCAGATCGAGGTAGCGATACTTCAGTCGCGTTTCCTCGGGGTATTCCTGGTCGCCGAAGACCTGCAAGGGCAGCTCAGCCGCCGCACCGAGGACTTCGAGGTCGCGGATATAGACCTCAATCTCACCGGTGGGCAGTTTCTCGTTCACCAGCTCGGGCGCACGGGCTTTTACGACGCCGTCGATGCGCACGCAGAACTCGGCCCGGAGCTTTTCGACTTCGGAGAACACGGGGCTATCGGGATCGCAGAGAATCTGGGTGATGCCGAAGTGGTCACGCAGGTCGATGAAGATCACCCCACCGTGGTCACGGCGGCGATGCACCCAACCCGAAAGGCGGATCGTCTCGCCAACATTGGCGGCGGTCAGGGCGGCACAGGAATGGCTGCGATAGGCGTGCATCGGGAGATCTCCGGCGGTGGTAAGCATGGTGTGGTGTGCGGGACGGATAGACAGGGCAAGCCCCGTTAAGTCAAGGGCAGGAAGTGTGAGCGGGAGGGTTGGCGCTTTATTTCGAAAGGTGGCGAGGGTTGAAGGTGAGGGATTGAGTTGTATTGGCCAAGATGAAGGGGGAGGTCATTGGGAACAAGAGAGGGCAGCGGCTGTGGCGGAGAGGGAGAAGGGGCCGATTGCACGAGATGTGAGGGCGCCGGAGGAGAGGCGCGTGGCCATCACGAGGGTCCAGTCGGCGTTGGCTGTGATCATTTCCGGTGCGGTTCCACAGGTTCGGATGCCTCCGGTAATGAAGCTTTCTCCGATGCGGTGGTTGGTCAGGCCTGGGGCGGAAGCCAGTTCGCGCAAGTGAGCAGCGTCGGTGGCCGTCGCGGGGGTGAAGCGCCAGACGCGCAGGGTGCGCGCGAGGTGGGGGCGGTCGACGTAGGCGATTTCTACAGTGCCGTCGCCATCCAGATCGGCAATCCCAACGGGAGATAGCCATCGGTTGGAGCGCCCGATGAAGGGTGTCGAGGCGAGAAGGTCCATACCCGCACCGTTGTCGGAGAACCGGTAGATAGCGAGTTGGGCGCCGAGGCGTTGGTGGCTTTGGACCACAATGATCTCGGGCGTGCCGTCGCCGTCCACATCGGCAAGCCGAGGGGCCGTATCCTCAAACACCAATTCGGAGGGCAAGGTAATGGACTGGTCGCCACAGGGTGTCTGGGCCGTTGTGGCGTAAGCGTGCAGGCGCGTGGCCTCGATGCTGTCGCCGAGTACGCCGTGGGCGTAGCGTGTCGTGGGACCGTCGTACCAAGCGAGGCTACCGTCCGAGAAGGGTACGCTAAGGGTATCGGGCATTTGCGTCGCCACATGGGGCGGTACGGTGCATCCAAGCGCCACGCCTGACCACGCTAGCCCCAAACCCAGGCCCATCCACGCGCCGCGCATGCGCCCTTTCCTAATCGAAGGTGGCAGACGCGGCGCCATTGGGGCTTAGATCTGCTTTTCGGGCATTTGCACGACCAGACCGTCCAATTCATCAGTCACTTTCAGCTGGCAGGTCAGACGAGACCGGGCTGTGTCCGGCTCATGGGCAAATTCCAGCATGTCTTCTTCCATCGGGTCGATGGCGGGAAGTTTCTCGACCCACGCGGGGTCCACATAGACGTGACAGGTGGAGCAGGCGCAGGCGCCGCCGCAATCGGCCTCGATCCCTGGAATGGAGTTATCACGCGCGCCTTCCATGACGGTCATGCCAGTGGCGACTTCGACCTCATGTTTGGTTCCGTTGTGTTCGATGTAAGTGATCTTGGCCATGGTCCGTCCCTGAATTTCGGTTCTTCAACTAGGTAATACGCCCGCCTCCGCCTTTCCAGCACGAAAGCGTCCCCTTGCGTTCACACCGTTATGTTCTATTTTTGTTCCTACATGGAACCTATTACTCACGCCCCCAGCTGGCCACGCCCGCCCTCGTGCCTTCCGCACCACCTGCTGCACCTTCCGCCGGAAGGGGCGCGGATCACGGTGGCGGGGCTTGTGCTGGTACGCCAACGCCCCGGCACGGCGAAGGGCGTTATTTTCATCACGCTGGAGGATGAATTCGGCGTCTGCAACGTCGTCGTTTGGCAGAAACTGTTCCAGAAGTATCGCCGCGCGGTGATTTCGGGGCGTCTGTTGCGGGTGACCGGGCGCATTCAGCGTGACTCGGACGTGACCCATGTGGTGGCCGAGCATGTGGAGGATATCTCGCCCCTGTTGGATGAGCTGCTGACCCAACATCAGCCGCCGCCCGCCGCCCTACAGCCGTAACGCTTTCCTGAGGCCCCGTTTTCCGCTACCATAGGGCAAAATATAATCAGGACGTTGAGCAGTCCCATGCACAAATCACTTCTTCTGGCCGCTGTCACCGGCGTCTTTGGCCTTGGCGCGTGTCAATCGACCTCGCCTGAGGGCGAGAGTTTTACGTCGGTGATTGCGCCCTCCACCAACTCCGGTTCTGGCGGGGTGCAGGTCTCGCGCGGGCTTGGGCCACCGAACGCCGATCCCCAAAGCTGTTATGGCCGAGAGATCGAGCCCGCGGTGATCGAAACCGTGACCGAGCAGATCATGGTAGAACCCGAGCAATTGGACCGAGACGGCAATGTTCGCCGCCCCGCCGTCTTCGTGACCGCGACAGAGCAGCGTATTATCGAGGACCGCACCGAGACATGGTTTGAGACCCCCTGCGCGATGGAGGGTAACGTCGAGTATATTGCCAACTTACAACGGGCGCTGAGCGCGCGAGGTCACTTCGCGGGGGCGGCCAGCGGCGTGATGGACCGTGCCACTGTCAATGCGATCCGGGCCTATCAGCAGCCCCAGGGGCTGGATAGCGGCGTGCTGTCATTGGCCGCGGCCCGCCAACTGGGCCTATCGGTCTGGGACCCAGAGCTCGCCCAAAACTAAGGCACGCGGGCCCTACCAAAAGCAATAAGCCCCCGGCAGGATATCCACTGCCGGGGGCTTTTGTTTGCAAGAACGGGGATCAGCCGAGGATCAATCCTTGATGCTCAGCGCCATGAACCGAGGGTTCCCATCGCGGCGGATCAGCAGCAGGATCGTTTCCTGCCCCGCCGCGTCGGCAGCCTCAATACGCTGCTGGAAATCGGCCACCGTGGTGACGGGCGCTTGCGTGACCTCGGTGATGATATCTCCCACCTGAAGGCCCATTTCAGCCGCATCCGAGACCGGATCAAGCTGCGTGATAACCAGACCACCGGCCACATTGGCCGCGTTCAACTCGGCCCGCATGGCATCGGTCAGGGGCGTCAGGGTCATGCCAAGCACAACGGCAGGAGGTGCTGCTTCTGGCGTTTCGCCATCGGCATCTGGTGTGGCACTGGCCTCGGCCGTTTCACGGCGGCCCAGGGTGATGCGCAGGGTTTCGGTGCCGCCATCGCGGAACACCATCATGCGGACGGTTTCGCCCACTGTGCTATCGCCGACGACCCGCACCAAACCGCGGGTGTCCTGCACCTCATTGCCGTCGAACGACAAGATCACGTCGCCCACTTCTACGCCGCCTTCCAGAGCCGGACCGTCAGGCACATCGGTGACCATAGCGCCACGGGCTTCATCTAGGCCCAGAGCCTCAGCCATTTCAGGCGTCACATCCTGGATACGCACGCCCAACCAACCGCGGCGGGTTTCGCCGAATTCGCGCAGTTGATTCACGACGTTCACCACAACATCCGAGGACATCGCAAAGCCGATCCCGATGGAGCCGCCAGTAGGCGACAGAATGGCAGTGTTTACGCCGATCACCTCGCCATCGAGATTAAATAGAGGACCACCGGAGTTACCTTGGTTAATCGCCGCGTCGGTCTGGATGAAGTCATCATAGGTGCCCGAAAGAGAGCGTCCGAACGCCGAAACCACCCCAACCGAGACCGAGAACCCCTGCCCCAGCGGGTTGCCCATGACCATCACCCAGTCACCCACGCGATGATCGGAGGCGACGCCAAAGGGCACAAAGGGAAGCGGTTCATCGCTTTCCACACGCAGCAGCGCAATATCGGTGTTCGGGTCGGTGCCGACTAGTTCTGCCGGCAATTCAACGCCGTTGCGGAATTCGATCATAATCTCATCGGCGCCTTCAATGACGTGGTTGTTCGTCACCAGAAATCCGTCTTCCGAAATCACAAAACCTGAGCCGAGCGCTTGGCTACGGCGCGGGGCGGGACCGTTTCCGCCGCCATCGGGACCAAGGAAGTCGTTAAAAAAGTCCTCCAGCGGGGAGCCTTCCGGCACCACCGGCGCAGGGCCGCCGGTGCGCCCTGCCACGACCGAGGACGTCGTGATGTTCACCACCGCGTCACCGACTTGATCCACCAAATCCGCGAAACCGGGCAAGCCCGCGTTCTGCGCCCGCGCCGGCAACGCCGAAAGAGCCACGGCAAAGGCCGCCAGAAGGGCCAGCAAGGCCCCGACAGCGAAACGGGCTTCATGGATTTTTGGGGGAGCCGCGGCGATAGCGCGGGCCCGTACCTGGGGGCGGGCTTGTGGCCGCGCATAAGGACGATTGCGGTTCTGTTGTTGGGGGGAAAGGGAGAGTCTTGAATGGGTCGTCACGGTAAAAGGCCTCCTGCAAAACCGGCGGACAGGCGCCGCTGTCCTCTTATTATAATTTGGGTTCTTCAGCGTGGTTTCAAGTTCGGGTTTCCCAACCCTTGCCTCGCGGAATGTCACATGGGCGTGAACAGCGTCCCTTGCCCCAAGGTTTGCACGGAGTTGTGCGCGGACCAACGTCTAATTCCCGTAAAGGCACAGAAACCGGCGTTTACAGCGAGCTCACCGCCCAAGAGGTTAACACCGCCCCCGCCGCCACGGCACATAGGCCGATCAGGCGCCGCGCCTCGGGCGGGACCGCCTGCATGGCGCGCAGTAGGTCTTCCAAACGCGAAGGGGCCAGTGCGAACACCAGCCCCTCAATCACAAGGACCATGCCAAGGCCCATCAATATCGCCAGCCCCATGGGCCGGTTACTCTGCCGCTGGCGTCAGAGAGTTGCCGCCGCCAAGGGCCGAGCCATCGAAGTATTCGAAGAACTCGCTATCGGGGCTGATGACGAAGCTGGCGTTGTCGCCCAAGGCCCGCTCATACGCGGTAAGCGACCGGGTGAAGTCGAAGAACTCCGTATCTTGGCCAAAGGCCTCGGCGAAGATGCGGGTCCGCTCGGCGTCGGCCTCACCACGGGTGATCTCGGCCTCTCGGGTGGCGTCTGAAACCAGCTCTACCACCGTCCGATCGGCGGTCGCGCGGATACGCTGCGCGGCCTCTTCACCACGGGCGATCTCATCTGCGGCTTCCCGCTCTCGCTCGGCCCGCATACGGGCGAAGGTCGCGTCAAGGTTCTGCGCCGGAAGGTTGGTTTGCTTCAACCGCACATCAAGGATTTCCACCCCGAGCGAGGCCGCACGGGCCCGCGCCTGAAGCGTGATCTGCTGCATCAAACCGGCCCGTTCATCAGATAGGATCGTGTTGGAGGTCACACCATCCGCACCAAGAACCGCCCGAATACGGTCGTTCAGGATGTCTTCGATCAGGTCGTCCGCACGGCGAATTCCGCCCGTGCCTACACGTTCGTTAAACACGCGCGTGTCGGTGATCCGGTAGCGGGCGAAAGCGTCCACAACCAGACGACGGTCATCGGAAGGCGTGACTTCCGTAGCCGCCGTATCGAGCGACAGGATACGGTCTTCGTAATAGATCACCTCTTGGATGATCGGCACGCGGAAGTTCAGGCCCGGCTCGTCAATGACCTGACGGATTTGACCGAACTGAAGCACCAATGCGCGTTCGCGTTCATCCACCACGAAGATCGAGGATGAGAGAAGGCCGAAGACGACAACCACGGCAGGGATAAGATAAGTAATACGGCGCATCTTAGTTCGAGCCCCCTGTTGTAGAATTGCCCGATGGGCTCCGCAGTTCGTTCAGCGGCAGGTAAGGCACTACGCCCGATCCGCCGGTTTCGCTGTCGATAATCACCAAGTCCGTATCGCCAAGCACACGCTCCAGCGTTTCCAGATACAGGCGACGGCGGGTCACTTCCGGCGCCACTTCGTACTCCTGAAGAATGGCAAGGAAACGGCTCGCTTCACCCAAGGCTTCGTTCACCACGCGGGCGCGGTAACCTTCGGCCTCTTCCAGCACCTGCGCAGCTTCACCACGTGCACCGGCGGTTACGCGGTTGGAATAGGCATCCGCCGTGCGCTCCAGACGATCGCGCTCCTGCTCGGCGGCTTGCACCTCGCGGAAAGCGTCGATCACTTCAACCGGAGGGTCGGCCCGGTCAAGGTTGATACGAATAATGTTCACGCCGGATTCGTAGCTGTCCATCGTCGTCTGGATCAGGGCAAGCGCCTGATCACCGATCAACTGACGATCCCGGTTCAGGATCGGGGCCAGTTCGGACTGGGCGATGATCTCGCGCATGGCGGATTCAGCCACAGCGCGGATGGTTGCCTCAGGGTCGCGCAGGTTGAACAGGTAGTCAGCCGCGTTGTTGATGTTCCAAACCACGTCAAAGTCGATGTCGACGATGTTTTCGTCCGTGGTCAGCATCAAGCCGGTGTCCGACGCGCCGGAACGGTTGTTGCCAATCGCTTCTGTGCGTTCCTGCTCGGTACCAAGCACCTCCGCTGTGAACAAAGGCCACGGCGCAAGATGAGGACCGTCGCCCGTGATGCGGTATTCAGAGCCGAGGAACAGCTCCACGCCCTGCTCACCGGGTTGAACCGAGTAGAACGACGCGTAGAGCCAAGCCAAAGCCGCGACCACAATGCCGCCGATCCACAAGACACGTGGGCTGACCGGATCGCCGCCACCTTGGCCGCCCCCATTGCCCGTGCCGCCACCGCGGCCGCCCATCAGAACGCGCAACTGCTCTTGACCCTTACGCATGATGTCGTCGAGTTCAGGGATGTTCTGCCCCTCGCCGCCGCCGGGGCGTCGAGGCCCATTGCCGTTGCCATTCCCGCCAGAGCCAGTGCCGCGATTGCCACCGCCGCCACTGCCACCATTGTTACTGCCGCCACCCCAAGGTCCGCCGCTGTTGCCCGCCATGTGTCTCTTACCCCTCACAAAGGTCGCGTTGTTACCGCCCAATATGGGGCGAAAAATTCGGATTGCACCTAGAAACCCGCAGAATCGGCTTCGAAGCGTCGATTAAGACGTTCGGATTGGGTCTCGCATCGTCACAATCTCTTCCGACATCGTGGGGTGGACTGCAACCGTCCTGTCGAAATCCTCTTTTGTGGCGCCCATTTTCACGGCGATGCCGGCCAGTTGGATCATCTCTCCGGCAGCGGGGGCCACGATGTGACAGCCTAGGATCTTGCGGGTCTCTTTGCTGACCACCAATTTCATCATCACCCGCCAAGGCTTGCCCGCAAACGCCGTCTGCATCGGGCGGAACGACGTGCAGTAAACCTCGATCGGCTCCTGTTCCCTTGCCGCTTCCTCCGACAGGCCGATGGAGCCATATTCCGGCATGGTAAACACGGCCGAGGGGATCAACTCGTGATCCACAGGCGTAGGGTTTCCATTAAAGACCGTTTCCACAAAGGCCATGCCTTCACGGATCGCCACAGGCGTCAGGTTCACCCGGTTAGTAACATCGCCAATGGCATAGATAGAGGGGACAGCCGTCTGGCTATACTCATCCACAACCACCTGACCGCTACGGCCCAATTCAACGCCGACCTCTTCTAAACCGAGCCCGTCGGTGTTGGGCGCACGTCCCGTCGCAAACAAGACCTTGTCAAAGGTCTCCTCATGGCCGGCGGTAGAGCGCACGGCGATCTTGTCGCCATCCTCGGACATCTCGTGGATATTGGTGCCCAGATGCAAATGAATGCCCTGCTCAATCATCATCTCGGAAATCAGACCGCGGGCTTCCTCGTCAAAGCCCCGCAGGATCTGCGCGCCCCTGTAATACTGCGTCACTTCCACGCCCAAACCGGCCATGATACAGGCAAATTCACAAGCGATGTAGCCTCCGCCAATCACCAACAGCCGCTCGGGCAACGCCTCAAGGTCAAACAGGTCGTCCGATACGATGCCCAAATCCGCGTTGGGCATTTCAGGCCGCGTGGGGCGCCCTCCGGTGGCGACAAGGATGTGCTTGGCCGTCTTCTCTTCGCCCCCGACAAGCACAGAATGCGCGCCTGAAACCGTCGCACGGCTATCGAACACTTCCACTCCGGAATTGGCCAGCAACTTTCCATAGACCCCTTCCAAGCGGTTCAATTCTTCATGCAAATGCCCTCGGAATACAGGCCATTGAAACGCGCCATCTTCTACGTCCCAGCCGTAAGCCCTCGCCTCGGAAAATCCTTCGCGGTAGCTCGACGCAAACACCATCAGCTTCTTCGGCACACAGCCCCGAATAACGCAGGTGCCGCCCAACCGGCTTTCCTCGGCCAGCGCCACTTTCGCGCCGCCTGCCGCTGCGACCCTCGCCGCCCTCACGCCGCCCGAGCCGCCACCGATCACAAACAGGTCGTAGTCAAATTTCGACATGGCGCGCGTTCCTCTTGGCTAAACAAGTCGCACGCAGGTATTTCACAGCCCTCGCCCCAAGACCAGTAGCGCGGCCGCCACACCCGCGCACGCCTGCGTGAAGCCGGACACCCCAATTTCACCTTGGCCGTACACCTCCGGGGGGGCCAGGGGGGCAGCGCCCCCCAATCTGACCCATGCTCCAGGCACAGCCGCCAAGGGTCTTCCCCACCCCTCACGCGGCAAACCGCTTAGTCGCGGATATCGACGAACAGATTATCGGTATCAATCACATCCACACGCTCATGCTCGATCGTGCCGTTGTTGATGTCGCGCACCTCTACGGTGCCGTCGGCATTGCCGATCACCAGAACGTCGCAGATATCAAGGAAAAGCCCATTCTCCACCACGCCCGGGATCTGATTGAGCACGAGGCTCAACTGCGCAGGCTGCGCGATGCGCCGCAAATGCAGGTCGAGGATGAAGTTCCCCTCATCGCTTCGGAATGGCTCCGTTCCCGACAGCCGCAAAGAGGCAGATCGCCCCAAAACGTCCAGATTAGACAGCATTTCCTCGATCAACGCCTTCGTCGTCTGCCACCCAAACGGGATGATCTCCACCGGCAAGGGGAACGCGCCCAAGGTGTCTACTTGCTTGGTGGGATCTGCGATAACGATCATCTGGTCGCTGGCCGTCGCCACGACCTTCTCGTGTAACAATGCACCGCCGCCGCCTTTGATCAAGTTGAGGTTCGGATCATACTCGTCCGTGCCGTCGATCGTCAGGTCCAGCCAGCGCACCTCATCCAAAGTCTTGATTGTCACGCCCACTTCTCGGGCCAGATCCGCCGTCCGGGTCGACGTCGCGACCCCGGTTATCATCATGCCTTCTTCGCGCACCAATTCACCCAGACAGCGCACCATCCATGCGGCGGTCGAGCCGGTTCCCAGACCCACGCGCATCCCGTCTTCTACAAATTCCACCGCGCGACGCGCGGCTACGTATTTGGCTTTATCAATGGGGGAAAGCTCGGCCGTCATGGGCGGGTCTCTTTTCTTAAGGGCAGCAGTTGGCCCATGTCTTAACGGACCCTTACGTTTGTAGCGAGTGCAAATCCGCCTCCCGCAGTCCTGCCACCAGCGCGTCCAATGCCTCTTTCGGCAAGATCAGCAGCGCCCCCGGCGCGTCACTGGTCAGAACGACCGGTGCCCCCGCCCCGTCCTCTCCCACTTCATTGGAGGTTCCAATTTTGTGCATTGGGTGCAGTGCCAGCGCCTCGAACGACCATCGCAGCCCCGTCATCCCCACTGTCACAGCATTCATCGGGAATAGCGAAACCCGCATGCCCACCGGCAAGTCCAACGCGATGCGGGCGGGCAAATGTACCGTCACATCCTCTTCTCCGAGCAACACCACAAGGCGATTGGCGTATCTTAGCAAGACGTGAAGCGCCGCCAGCTCGTGATCCAATCGCGCCCCAGTGAACCCCAAGGCATAGACCAGAGGCGCATCAGCCAGGCGCAGGGCCTTGTCGAAATCGGTGCTATCCTGCTCGGATACTTCGAAGATCCGATCTTCGGAAATCGCCGCCCTCCCCGCTTCGGACAGCGAATCCATATCGCCGATGACGGCATCGGGAATCACGCCGAATCCCAGCAGCGCGTCCGCGCCGCCATCGGCAGCCACAAAAATTCCGGCGCGATCCTGCACAAGCTTGAACACATCCGCGGCCAAGTCACCACCGCCCACAAGCGCAATATAATCTTGATACTTCAATGACATACGGAGTCAGTCCTTTGGGGCTTGGCACAATAACGCCATGATCTGGGGCAATCTCCCCAGAAAGGTCAAATTCGCGTCGCTTTTTACTGGAAACAGTTTGTTACACCTTTTGAGGCGATGATAATTTCGGGGTCGACCCGGAGAAAGTTGAATTTCCGGTGTCTATCTTGACGAACAAAGTGGGCCGGACGAGCAGAGTGGCAGAGCAATGAGTGACGAAAACAAGATCCTAACGGTCTCCTACGGCACGTTTTCCTGTACCCTAGAGGGATTTGACCGCCCTTTCGAGGCGATGAAAGCGATCGCGGAATATTTCCGCGACCTCGCAGCGGAAGACCGCTATTTCGGGGCCGAGCCCCCCACCCCGGACGCCGACACCCTGCACCGTATCACCGAAGCCGCGATTGAGCGCCGGGTTGAAGCGCGCGTGCTGGAATCAGGTATGATTATGCGCCCCGAAGGCGCACCCGCAGAAGACACTCCCGCTTTCATGAGCGCCGGCCTAGATGCTGGTTTGGACATTGAAGACGCGATTGAAAGCGTCGCACCGGAAGCGGAAGACACGCCTCTGGTCGCAGACGCGGCCGACGCGGAAGAACAAGCAGCAGAACTGGCCGAAGAAACCGTTGAAGAAGACGCGGTGGAGGAGGTCGTAGAAACCGCTCCTGAAGCTGAGGCAGAAGAAGAAGCACAAACTGCTGAGATCGAGACGCCCGACGTCGAAGACACCATCGCTGGTGTCGCCGCGCTCATGGCCGCCGACGACGACCCTGCCGATGTGGCCGAGAACGCAGTAGCAGCAGATGACGTCGAAACACGGGCTGGCGAAGATGCACTTCCAGAGGCCGCCGAAGAAGACGGCGTTGCCGGTGCCGACACGCTGATCGCCGTTGCTGCCGCCCTAGCCGCCGGAGGTGGCGCGATGGCTGCGGCTGACGACGCCGATGATGAAACGGAAACGGACCTTGGCGACCTGAGCGCCGACGCCGATGATATCGACGATGAAGACATCGATTCGATCTTTGCAGACGAGCCGGAAACAGACGATGCCTTCGACGGGGCCTCTGTTGCCGCGCGTCTGGCCCGTATCCGCCGCGCCTCGCTGGCGGAAAACGGCGACCGTCCCGTAACGGTCCAACCCGATGACGAACTGATCTCGGCGGGCGGCGACAACGCCGCGCCCGAACCTGTCATGGAAACCGACGACGATACCGCCGTTGCCGCTCTGGTTGCCGCGTTCAACTCCGACGTCGCCACGACGGAAGCGGAAGCCGAGACCGACGACGAAGACACCGCTCTGGTCGCCGACACCGACGATTTCGCCGAGCAAGACTTGGACGACACCGCAGAGCTGGCTGATAACGCCGAAATGGTTGAGCAGGCAGAACAAGAGGCCGAAAACGATACCATCGTGCCTCAGTCTGAAGGCGATATGGAACGTCTGTTCACAGCGACCGAAGGCCGCCTGACGACCGACGAAACCACCCGTCGCCGCGCAAATATCGAGCATTTGAAGGCCGCCGTTGCTGCCCGCGTGGCAGACACGCAATTGGCCGCAGAAGGCGCATCCTCTGCCGACTATGCCGGAGTGCAGGACTCTGCCGCAGAATACCGCGATGATCTTGCCCGCGTCATGCGCCCCCGCCGGGTGCGCGTAGATGTGACGCGCCGTCGCGCCGCCGAAGACTCGCGGCCTACACCGCTTGTTCTGGTGTCTGAACAGCGCGTGGACTCCGATGCGGGCCAGGCCGGCAGCGATACGACCACTATCATGCCGCGCCGCGTTGCCCCGGAAACGGTCGATACCGCAACGACATTGCGCCCGACCTCTTCCGCCGCAATCGCAGAAGACGCCGCACCCTTGATTCTGGACACCCCCCTCGCCGAGGAGGCCGCAGAACTGGAAGCCCCCGAAGTAGAAACAGCAGAGGTAGAAGCGCCCGTGTTTGAAACAATCGAAGCTGAAAACGTCGACGTAGAAGCCATCGAACAAGCCCGCACGGCACCGCGCAAGATGGCGGCATCGCTGGCCAATTTGGCGCAACGCGCCGGGCAGATCGCCGTAGGCCTGAATCGCCCTGCTCCGGTCGCCGTTGAGGAAGAAGAAACCTCCGCTGAAGCTGCGGCTGAGGCAGACGTGGCAGATGAAATCGCGCCTGATCTGGAGCCAACGGTTGAAGCCGCCCCAGAGACGCCCGCGGCTGTTGACACCGTCACCGAAGCCCCCGCGGCCGATGAAGCAAGCGGCGACCCGATCGCCGACCTCGAAGCTCAGCTGGCCCGTGAGATCAACGAAGAGGTTGAGACCGCTCCCGCAGCAGCGCCCGCAGCCGAAGATGATGTAGATCACTTCGCCCGCTTCGCTGAAATGCTGGAAGAATCGACCGCGACCGAGATCGAAGAAGTTATCGAAATGGGTGCCGAATACCTGACCGAGGAAGCCGGGATGCCAGAATTCAAGCGCATGCAATTGCTGCGCCTGGTTCGGATCGCAACCGATGGTTCGATCTCCCGCGGGGATGCCATCGCGGCCGTTGATAAGCTGACCGAGGACAATGTGCTCGAAGCCCTTGGCGGCAACCAATACCGGATGCACCGCGGTCTTTGATCCGCACCGGAAGTCTCTACGAACAAGGGCGCCCCAAACGGGCGCCCTTTTTGCGTTAACCAGTGTCGCGCCGTGGCGCGCGCCCTATTCCTCTGGCGCGTCTGGGTCCGCTTTGCCGACTCCCAGGAACACCGCTTTCAACGGGAACGCCCACGCCATGCTGAACACCAGACAAATGATCAACTGAAGCCAGATATTCCAGCCTTCCAAGAGGCTTAGGATGTACCAGACCGCCGCAATGTAGACCGGCAGACCGACCAGAAGGATGAAAAGCGACCACCGCTTCCTTGCCTTGTAGCTCAATGCCATATCGGCCTCCTTTGATCGAGAAAGTGCGCCGTAACGACCCCTCTCTCATTTGCGAATCGCGTCAATCGGCGAAGGGATCGGTCACGAGGATCGTATCCTCCCGCTCAGGCGAGGTGGACAAAAGCGCGACGGGGCATTGGATCAATTCCTCCACCCGGCGCACGTATTTGATGGCCTCGGCGGGCAAATCCGCCCAAGAACGCGCGCCCTCGGTGCTGGAAGACCAACCGGGCATTTCCTCGTAGATTGGCGTGCAACGGGCCTGTTGTTCGGCGGCGGTGGGCAGGTAATCCAACCGCTCTCCGTCCAATTCATAGCCGACACAGATTTTCAGGGTTTCAAACCCATCTAGCACGTCCAATTTCGTCAACGAGATTCCTGTGACCCCCGATGTGGCACATGTCTGGCGCACCAAAGCGGCGTCGAACCACCCGCAACGACGCTTGCGGCCTGTGACGGTGCCAAACTCATGGCCCCGTTCACCCAAGCGCTGGCCATCATCGTCGTCCAATTCCGTCGGGAATGGACCTTCGCCCACGCGGGTCGTGTAGGCCTTCACAATGCCCAAGACGTAGTCGATCGCGTTGGGACCAAGTCCCACGCCCGTCGCGGCCTGCCCCGCGATTACGTTAGAGGATGTCACGAAGGGATAGGTGCCGAAATCAATGTCCAGAAGCGCGCCTTGGGCCCCTTCGAACAGGATGCGCTTCCCGGATTTCCGCTTTTCGTTCAATACCTTCCAGACCGGTGCCGCGTATTGCAAAATCTGCGGCGCAATTTCCGAAAGCGCTTCAATCAGCGCGTCACGGTCGATCGCCTCGATGCCAAGACCTCGGCGCAACGGGTTATGGTGTTGCAGGGCGCGGTCAACGCGCGCCTCCAGCGTGGCACGATCCGCAAGGTCCGCCACCCGGACCGAGCGACGGCCCACTTTATCTTCATAGGCCGGGCCGATGCCCCGCCCCGTTGTCCCAATCTTGGTGCCGGAAGAGGCCGCCTCTTCGCGGGCACGGTCCAGTTCGCCGTGAATAGGCAGGATCAGCGGCGTGTTTTCCGCGATCATCAACGTTTCTGGCGTGATTTCCACACCTTGAGCGCGAATGCTTTCGATTTCCTTAACCAGGTGCCAAGGGTCCAGGACGACACCGTTGCCGATCACCGAAAGCTTGCCACCGCGCACAACGCCCGAGGGCAGCGCGTTCAGTTTGTAGACTTTCCCGTCAATAACCAGCGTATGGCCCGCGTTGTGGCCCCCTTGGAACCGCGCAATGACATCAGCGCGTTCGCTGAGCCAGTCAACGATTTTGCCCTTGCCCTCGTCACCCCATTGAGCGCCGACAACTACAACATTGGCCATGTGCTTCCCCTCAGGTAGTTTGCAAAACCCGCAAGCGGCATAGCGGGCGGCGCAAGGGGAGGAAACCGAATTCCGCATCTGAGGGCCGTTTTCCTTGCCGCAGGCCGGCGAGATATCGGGAATGATTCATCATTCATTAAGTAATATGCAGGCAATGTGAGTTTGATTGCGTCGAATGGCTGCATGTGGGACGCTAAGAAGTGAACGAGAAAATAGGAATCATGCCTCTGTCTGTGTGGGACGCCCTTGCGGCCCCCTGTCGCATCTCATATGTGGGGCGCGGACCAGAGAATTGGTCGCTGGGATAAGGCCTGAACATGGAAAACGTCATCCTCGTCATTCACTTGATCTTGGCAATCTGCCTGATCGGTGTCGTGTTGTTGCAACGCTCTGAAGGCGGTGGCCTTGGTATGGGCGGTGGCGGCGGTGGCGGCGGCGTTATGACAGGGCGCCAAGCAGCGACTGCACTGGGCAAGCTGACATGGTTCTTCGCCATTGCGTTTCTGGTGACATCCATCACCTTGACGATCATCGCGGCGCAGAATTCTTCGACATCGTCGGTGCTTGACGGTTTGGGCGGTTTGCCCCCGGTCGAGGGTGACGCAGACAGCGCATTGCCGCCAATCGACTCGATGCTGCCACCTGTTGGCACAGACGGCCCGGCCCTTCCGCCAGTCTCCGAATAAATTCACCCCCCTCCTCCCCACTCGATTTCGCGTGGGGGTTGGGGTTTTCCACATGATATTGCGTCGCAACGTGGGTCCGTGCTTGTGCGCGCCCCCCGAATCCGGGTACTCTCAAATCCCGTGACAATAACTTTGATGGGCAGGCAAATTGGCCGCGCCATCCGCACGGGGGACTAAACAGGCATGGCGCGATTTATTTTCATCACCGGGGGTGTGGTCTCTTCGCTTGGCAAGGGATTGGCTTCGGCCGCTTTGGGCGCCTTGTTGCAGGCGCGCGGCTTCTCGGTGCGGTTGCGCAAGCTGGACCCTTACCTGAACGTGGACCCCGGAACGATGTCGCCGTTTGAGCATGGCGAAGTCTTTGTGACAGATGACGGCGCGGAAACGGACCTCGACCTCGGCCACTACGAACGTTTCACCGGTGTTCCGGCCAGCAAGACGGATTCGATCTCGTCGGGGCGCATCTACACCAACGTTCTCGAAAAAGAGCGGCGCGGCGATTATCTGGGCAAAACCATTCAGGTGATCCCCCATGTTACCAATGAAATCAAAGACTTCATCTCAATTGGTGAGGATGACGTTGATTTCATGTTGTGCGAAATCGGCGGCACTGTCGGGGATATTGAAGGGCTGCCTTTCTTTGAAGCGATCCGCCAGTTCAGCCAGGACAAGGCACGTGGTCAGTGCATTTTTATGCATCTCACGCTGCTCCCGTTCATCAAGGCATCGGGTGAGTTGAAGACAAAGCCGACGCAGCACTCGGTCAAGGAATTGCGCTCTATCGGGCTCGCGCCGGACATTTTGGTGTGCCGATCTGAGGGCCCGATTCCCGAGAAAGAGCGTGAAAAGCTGGCGTTGTTCTGCAACGTTCGCCCTGATTCCGTGATCGCCGCGCAGGACCTGTCGTCCATCTACACCGCACCGCTTGCCTACCACCGCGAGGGGCTGGATCAGGCCGTTCTGGACGCATTCGGCATCAGCCCCGCCCCCAAGCCAGACCTCAGCATTTGGGAAGACGTGGCCGATCGGATCAACAATCCTGAAGGTGAAGTTAAGGTCGCAATTGTCGGTAAATATACGCAGTTGGAAGACGCCTATAAGTCAATCGCCGAGGCACTGACCCACGGCGGCATGGCGAACCGGGTGAAGGTCCGGGTTGAATGGGTCGATGCCGAGATATTTGAGCGCGAGGATGTTGCGCCTCATCTCGATGGATACCACGCGATCCTCGTCCCCGGCGGCTTCGGAGAGCGCGGTACTGAAGGTAAAATCAAGGCCGCGGAATTCGCCCGCACCCGGAAAATCCCATACCTTGGGATTTGCCTTGGCATGCAAATGGCGGTGATCGAGGCGGCGCGCAATTTGGCCGATCTGGACGATGCCGGGTCTGAAGAATTCGATCACGAGGCCGGAAAGAAACGTTTTACACCAGTGGTTTACCACCTGAAAGAATGGGTGCAGGGCAACCACAAGGTTGAACGTAAAGTGGGTGACGACAAAGGCGGCACCATGCGTCTTGGGGCCTATGATGCGGTGCTGACCGAAGGCTCTCGCGTGGCCGAGGCTTACGGGACGACGGCGATCGAAGAGCGCCACCGCCACCGCTATGAGGTCGATACAAAATACCGCGAGGCGCTGGAGGAAAAGGGGATGATCTTTTCTGGCATGTCCCCAGACGGCGCGCTGCCAGAGATCGTCGAAGTGAAGGATCACCCGTGGTATATTGGTGTGCAATTCCACCCGGAATTGAAGTCCAAACCCTTCGCCCCTCACCCGCTTTTCCGGGACTTCGTGCGCGCCGCGAAGGACAACTCGCGCCTCGTTTAAGGGGGCTGCGTTAACGGTGTCTCAACCTGTGGCGGGCACACTGGGATGAATGTGCCACATGTACGCCGAATTGGGCCGATGGGGCTGGTGGCCTCCCTTTCCAGTCAGGGGGCTTACCGTTATAAAGAAGAGACCGGTGGAATCGAGCACCGCCACCGATTGAAGGTCGTAAAAGGACACGCCATGCGCTTCACATTGTCAGCCATCGCCCTAGCCACCGCGTTTTCCGCGTCCGGCGCCGCCGCACAAGACGCCAGCCAGTGGACTGGTTTCTATGCAGGTTTCGCGACCAACATCATCTCGCCCGAGTTTGATAACTCCACTGCGACGACTCCTTTGCAGGAGGGCACTGGTTTCGGTGCATACGGCGGTTACAACTACGCATTCGGCGATAACTTCGTTGTCGGGGCAGAGCTTGGATTTAGCGGCCCGGCCTCCTTCCAGACGACGCTTGGCGCCAATGACTTTGAATTCGACAACGTCATGAACGCGCGTGTTCGCGGTGGCTATGCCATCGGAAGCGCTCTGGTTTATGGCTCCCTTGGCTACCAAGTCGTGAACTACTCTGCCTCGGCTGGCGTTTCGTCGGCAGGATCGGCAGACGGCCTTGTTTATGGCATCGGCATGGAAATGCTGCTGAACGAGCAAGTTTCCGTTCGGGTCGATTACACCTCCACCCACATGTCCCCAGACGCGGGCACGATCACTGGCGGCTCTGCCGGCGAACAGATCGACGCCAACGCTGTCGGTCTTGGGGTTGCACTGCACTTCTAAGCGCACCCACATCACTTACGACAAAGCCCGCATCGAAAGACGCGGGCTTTTTTGTGGGCTTGTGGGCTCGGATCAGTCGGCGCGGGCCGTCAGCACTTCATCCCGAATGATCTCCGCGATCACCGCGGCATCCTCAACCGAGAAGGTCAGCGGCAAACGCATATCCATCAGACCAGCCAAGATCCGGTCCGTTTCGGGCAAGGACTGCGCGGGCGCGTATCGCCAACTGTCATACCTTGACGTGAATGCCACCGGTTCCGGTGCGCCGAACCATTTCAGCTCTACCCCGCGGGCCAAACATCCCGCCACAACAGCCTCAATCTTCGACGCCGAAATACCCGGCAGCAGCACCTGAATGGAGGACCCTACGATGCTCTCTTCTTCTGGCCTTTCAATCACTTGCAGGCCGGGCGTGTTGCGCAGCCCCTCTTCCACCGTACGGTAGAGCGCGTTCCACCGCGCGACCTGAGCCGACAAATCTGCCAGTTGCGGCCGAAGGATCGCGGCACGCAGGTTATCCATCCGGCCCGACACGTTGGGGGTCACGTATTTCACCTGCGAAAACGCCTCCGCAGGTGGGGCCGCTTTGTGACGCTCAAAAAGCATGTAAGACCCTGATAACATGATCGCTTTCGCCATCATTTCGGCGTCGTCACTGATTAAGAGCCCCCCCTCGCCCGAGTTGAGGTGCTTGTAGGTCTGGGTGGAATAGCAGCCGAAAAGCCCGTGCCTGCCCGATGGCACACCGCGCCAAGCGCCGCCCATGGTGTGGGCGCAATCTTCGATCACGATCACACCTGCGGCGTCACAAATCTCCATCAGACGATCCATGTCGCACAGATGTCCGCGCATGTGGCTGAGCAGAAGCACCTTCGCCCCAGAAGCCGTTGCTTTCGCAGCCAAATCATCAAGGTCGATGACCAAAGCCTCGGTCACTTCAACGTAGACTGGCACCGCGTTCACAGCCGCAATTGCGCCCGGCACGGGGGCCAAGGTGAAGCCGTTGGTCAACACTTTGTCGCCCGGCCCAACACCCACGGCCCGCAGCGCCGCGCCCATGGCATAGCCGCCTGAGGCCACGGCGAGGCAGTATTTCGCTCCGACCGCTTCTGCGAACTCCTGCTCCAGGTAAGCGACCTCTCCGTCGTCGCCGGGGGCTGTGTTGTAGCGATGCAGCCGACCCGAGCGCATGACCGCGACCGCCGCATCAATCGCGGCTTCGGGGATCGGCTCCTGCTGGGTGAAATTGCCGGAAAAAATCGTTTTGCTCATGGCGCTAAGATTGAGCGCCCGTCGGCCCGCGTCAATGGGCCAAACGCACCGCGATCAGGCAAGAACTTCGTCGATCACACGCTCTAGATCGTCGTAATGATCCAACAACCCTTCCGGGTTCAACGCCTCTACATCTCGGCCCGTCGGCCCGAACGTCACAAGGATGCAGGGGATACCCGCCGCCTGCGCTGTCTTACGGTCGGTGATCGTGTCTCCGATCAGTACCGCTTGCGATGTGTCGCCCCCAAGGCGGGCGATCGTCTCATTCAACGGAGCCGCAGAGGGCTTGCGCGTGGGCAAGGTGTCGGCTCCGATCAGGGCGGGGAAACGCTCGGTCAAGCCAAGGCGGGCGATCAGATCAACGGCTAACCCCTCAGGTTTATTTGTACAGATCCCCGTCGCATCGCCCCTTGCCCGCAAGCGGTCTACGGCTGCAATGGCGCCGTCATATAGCGTCGTATGTACATCGATATCGCGCCCATAGGCAGCCAGAAGGGGCTGATATCCGGCGTCGGCCAAGGCTTCGGCCTCTGCGATTCCCATGCGCTGCGCCGCCAATCGCAACATCGCCCGTCCGCCCGCAAAGGCCGTGGCATCGTCTTGGCCCATAACCAGTTGCGGCGGATGGCCCAGTTCAGCAAGCGCCGCATTCGCCGAGGCAATCAGGTCGCCCGCCGTGTCGGCCAACGTCCCATCCAGATCAAAAACCACTGTTCGCATCAAAACCCCAAGCCCTATCGGCATTATTCCGCCCACAGCTATTACAGCTTGTCGGTCAAATTGAACGTAACGGGGCTATGCCCGAGGTCAATGCACGGTTAATAGGCAGCAAACGCAAAGGAAAGACGTTTCATGCAGGCCACATCTCGCCCCCTTGCCCTGATCGTGCTCGCCGCTGGTGCTGGCACGCGGATGAACTCTGATCTGCCCAAGCCGTTGCACCCTCTGGGGTCTGCGCCCTTGGTGGCCCATACCATCGCGGCTGGCATGGCGCTGGAGCCCGCGCGGTTGATCGTCATCACCGGCCACGGGGCGGATCAGGTGGAGGCCGCTTTGCAAGACATCGCACCCGAGGCTGTGACCGTGCGCCAGTCGCCGCAACTGGGCACCGGCCACGCCGTATTGCAAGCCGCCGAGGCGTTGGAAGGTTTCAACGGTGACGCGATGGTCCTTTACGGAGACAGCCCGTTCTTCACGCCCGAAACCTTGCAAGCCATGCGAATCGCGCGAAACGCCCATGACGTTGTGATGCTTGGCTTCCGCCCCGATGATCCGGGCCGCTATGGCCGCTTGGTCATGGACGGCGACACTTTGCAAAAAATCGTGGAATATAAGGACGCAGACGCGGATGAGCGGGCCATTACTTTCTGCAATTCCGGCGTTCTCTGTGCCGAGGCAGGCACGTTGATGGGCCTGCTAAAGCAGATCACCAACGACAATGCCTCGGGCGAATACTACCTGACGGACGTGCCAGAACTGGCCAACAAGGCCGGGCTGACCGCCACCGCCATTGCCTGTGACCCGTCCGAGACTATCGGCATCAACTCACGCGCTGAACTGGCCCGTGCCGAGGCGCAGTTTCAGGCCCAACGCCGGGCCGAGTTGATCGACGCGGGCGTAACGATGCAGGCCCCCGACACGGTTCATTTCGCGCTCGACACCCATATCGGACGCGACGCGGTGATCGAGCCCTATGTGGTCTTCGGCCCCGATGTGACAGTGGAATCCGGCGCGCATATCCGTGCGTTTTCCCATCTGGAAGGCTGCCACGTCAGCGCCGGCGCAATTGTCGGCCCCTATGCCCGCCTGCGCCCCGGTGCGGAGATCGGCAACAACGCCAAGATCGGCAATTTCGTAGAAGTCAAAGCCGCAGAGATTTCTGAAGGCGCGAAGGTTAACCACCTCTCCTACATCGGAGATGCTTTCGTGGGAGAGCGGGCAAATATCGGCGCGGGCACAGTGACCTGCAACTACGATGGCTTCATGAAACACCGCACCACGATTGGCGCGGATGCGTTTATTGGCTCGGATACCATGCTGGTTGCGCCTGTGTCCGTGGGCGTGGAGGCGATGACCGCCAGCGGCTCCACCATCACCGACGACATTCCAAACGGCGCCTTGGCTATTAGCCGCGCCAAACAAGTGAATAAACCCGGTCTTGCCGTTAAGCTGCGTGACCGCCTCAAAGCCATTAAAGCCGCAAAGTCAAAGGATTAACCTATGTGTGGAATCGTTGGTGTTTTGGGCGACCATGAGGTTGCGCCGATCCTTGTAGAGGCGCTGAAGCGTCTGGAATATCGCGGTTATGACAGCGCCGGGATCGCTACTGTGAACGACGGCGTCCTCGATCGCCGCCGCGCCGTGGGGAAACTGGTTAACCTATCCGACACCCTTGTACATCAACCGTTGGCGGGCAAATCCGGCATCGGCCACACAAGGTGGGCCACCCACGGCGGGCCGACTGTCGCCAACGCGCATCCCCATCAAGCGGGCCGTGTCGCCGTTGTCCACAACGGTATTATTGAGAACTTTAAGGAACTTCGTGACGGCCTTCAGCACCGCACTTTCGTATCCCAGACCGATACGGAAACCGTGGCACAACTGTGCGAAGATTTCCTTGATAAGGGCCTGCCGCCCCGTGAAGCCGCCGTTGAAACCCTGAAACATCTTGAGGGCGCCTATGCGCTGGCCTTCCTGTTCCACGGCGAAGAGGATCTTCTTGTCGCCGCGCGCATGGGCTCTCCGCTCGCGATTGGACACGGTGACGGAGAGATGTTCGTCGGCTCAGACGCCATCGCCCTTGGGCCAATGACGAACCAGATCACCTACCTAGAGGAAGGCGATTATGCCTTCGTCACCCGCGCTGGCGCAGAAATTCACGACGCAGATGGCAATCTCGCCAATCGCGAGATGATTAACGTGCCCGCGCAGTCCATGCAGTTGGACAAGGGCGGCCATAAGCACTTCATGGCGAAAGAGATTTTCGAGCAGCCCGTCGTGTTGGCAGATTGCTTGGGCCACTACACGGTGGACGGCGAAGTCGCCCTGCCCGAGACGCTGGATTTCACTCAAACCGACCGGATGATTTTTGTCGCCTGCGGCACCGCCTACTACGCCTGCGCTGTGGCGAAATACTGGTTCGAACAGATCGCGGGCATTCCCTGCGATGTCGATATCGCCTCGGAATTCCGCTACCGCGAACCTCCGGTCTCGGACAAAGCGACTGCCCTGTTCGTCAGCCAATCGGGCGAGACCGCCGACACGCTTGCCGCGCTGCGTTATGTGTCCGAAAAAGTTGACCGGGTCGTATCTGTGGTGAACGTGCCCGGCTCCTCCATCGCGCGGGAATCCGATCTGGCCTTGCCGATCATGGCGGGCGTGGAGGTGGGCGTTGCCTCCACCAAGGCCTTCATGAACCAGTTGGGCGTGCTGGCGAATCTCGCCATTTTTGCCGCCCGCCAGCGGGGCAAGATCGACGCCAAACGCGCGGCAGAGCTGCTGGCAACCCTGCGCGGCATGCCGGGCCTGATCAATCAGGCGCTGGCACTGGAAGGCAAGATCGCCACCCATACCGCGAAACTGGCCGAGGCCTCGTCAGTTCTGTTTCTGGGGCGCGGCGCGATGTTCCCGCTCGCCATGGAAGGGGCGCTGAAGCTCAAGGAAATCAGCTACATCCACGCCGAAGGCTACGCGAGTGGAGAGCTGAAGCACGGCCCCATCGCCTTGATCGACAAGTCCGTTCCGGTGATCGTGTTCGCCCCTAAAGACGCGCTGTTCGACAAGACGATCTCCAACATGCAAGAGGTCATGGCCCGCGATGGTCAGGTTTGGCTGGTGACCGATGCCGAAGGCGCCGAACAGGCCGGTGACGGCACATGGGCAACGTTGGTCATGCCCAAGGTGGACCCGGTCTTGGCCCCCATGCTCTATGCCGTGGCCGCCCAGTTGATTGCCTATCACACAGCGCTTCACAAAGGCACGGATGTGGACCAACCACGCAATCTGGCGAAGTCTGTGACGGTTGAATGACCACGCCCGCCCGCCTTGGCCCTATTGACCTGACGCTAAAAGGGCAGCACGTCAGTCTCGTGCCGCTCGGCCACGACCACCACGATGCCTTGGCCGCTGCCAGCCGCAGCGCCGATCTGCACAAGCTATGGTACACCACCATCCCCTCGGCTGAAGGGATGGCCGCCGAAATCGACCGCCGTTTGGCCGCGCGTGACGCGGGCACCATGATCCCCTTTACCCAAATGGATGCCAGCGGCACGCCCATCGGCATGACCACCTATATGAACATCGACCACGCCGCGCCACGGGTCGAAATCGGCTCTACCTGGATCGCCCCCACGGCCCAACGCGGCCCCCTGAACACCGAGGCCAAACGCTTGCTCCTCACCCATGCGTTCGAGGTCTGGAACTGCCTCGCCGTGGAGTTCCGCACCCACCGGCTGAACCAACAATCGCGCCGCGCGATCGAGCGGCTGGGGGCGCAGTTCGACGGCCTCCTTCGCGCCCATATGCGCAGCCCCAATGGCACGATCCGCGACACCGCCGTCTATTCCATCACCGCCCCGGAATGGCCCGTCGTGCGCACTCACCTCGACTGGCAGATCGCGAAACCCCGATGAATATTGATGACGCCCTCCAAGCCCTCCGTGCCCATGCGGACCCGGAAAAGGCCGCCGGAATGGCCGCCTATCACAAGGCAGAACGGGAATACTTGGGCCTTTCCAACGCTGTGACCGGTGACCTTGCCACCCAATGGCGCAAGGCGGCACCAGATCACGCTAGCCTCGTGGCGCTCGCTCAATCCCTTTGGGACACCGATATTTTTGAGGCCCGAATCGCCGCCGGAAAACTGTTCCTGCAAGCCCGGATGCGCCCCGATGACCACGCTGCTTGGGATTGGATATCTTCTTCCGTGCCCCAGTTCGACTCCTGGGCGATCGCCGACGCCGTCGCCCAAGGCGGCCAAAAACGCCTGATCCAGGACCCCAGCCGCCTCGAGCAGCTCGAAGACTGGACACGTGCCGATCACATGTGGACCCGGCGCGCCGCCTTCGTCTTCACCTTGCCGTTTCTCAAATCCCGCCATCCCTCCGCCACTGAACAAGCCGCCCGCACCCGCGTTCTAGGATGGGCCGAAACCCTTGCGGAAGATCCTGAATGGTTCATCCAAAAAGCCATCGCCTGGTGGCTGCGTGACCTCTCCAAACGCGATCAGGACGCCGCGCGCGGATGGTTGGAAACCCACGGCGCCCGCCTCAAACCCTTCGCCGCCAAGGAGGCCGCCCGCTACCTCCCCTGAAACGCGCGCGCCCTGCTCCTTCATCTTGGCAAATACACCTCCGGGGGTATGCGAGCTTTTTCTTTGAAAAAGTCGCAAAGGGGGCTGGCCCCCTTCCCGCAGCCTCCACCCGCGCCTCAACTCTCGTCAACCCACGCCTACCCTCGTCTGGCCCCGCCGTCCCAACCCACACTTGCCCCCAGAGCGCCACAGGGGTAAGCCCGTGCGCGACTGAACAACGGGACCAATCATGCCCCTTCTAGTGATGAAATTCGGCGGCACCTCTGTCGCCACACTCGACCGCATCCGCCGCGCTGCCAAGCGCGTGGGCCGCGAAGTTGCAAACGGCTACGACGTGATCGTCATCGTCTCGGCCATGTCAGGCGAGACCAACAAACTTGTGGGCTATGTCGAGGAAACCGGCCAGTTCTACGACGCCCGTGAATATGACGCGGTGGTCTCCTCGGGCGAGAACGTGACCGCGGGCCTCATGGCGCTGACCTTGCAGGAAATGGACGTGCCCGCGCGCAGTTGGCAAGGCTGGCAAGTGCCGCTGCTGACCACCGACGCCCACGCCAGCGCCCGGATCGAGGAAATCCCGACCGACAACCTGAACGCCAAATTCGGCGAAGGGATGCGCGTGGCTGTGGTGGCAGGCTTCCAGGGCATCTCGCCCGAAGGCCGCATCACGACCCTTGGGCGCGGTGGCTCCGACACGACCGCCGTGGCCTTCGCCGCCGCTTTCGGGGCCGAACGCTGCGACATCTACACTGATGTGGACGGCGTCTACACCACCGACCCGCGCATCACCACCAAGGCCCGCAAGCTGGACCGCATCTCGTTTGAAGAGATGTTGGAACTGGCCTCTCTCGGGGCCAAAGTCCTGCAAACCCGCTCGGTCGAACTGGCCATGCGCTTCAACGTGCGCCTGCGCGTTCTGTCATCGTTTGAGGAGCCGTCCGATGATGCCGGCACCCTCGTCTGCCCGGAGGAAGAGATCATGGAATCCAACGTAGTAGCCGGTGTCGCCTATTCCCGCGATGAAGCAAAAATGACCCTTCAGTCGGTGGAAGACCGCCCCGGCATCGCTGCCGCCATCTTCGGTCCCTTGTCCGAGGCTGGCGTGAACGTCGATATGATCGTGCAAAACATCTCGGACGGCGGGATCACGGACATGACCTTCTCCTGCCCGGTTGGCGAAGTCGCGCGGGCCGAAAAAGCCATGGGCGACGCGAAAGCAGCGGGCGATATCAACTTTGCCTCACTGATCGCCGATACCGATGTGGCCAAAGTCTCTATCGTGGGGATCGGGATGCGGAGCCACGCCGGCGTTGCTGCGAAAATGTTCCAGACCCTGCGCGACGAAGGCGTGAACATCAAAGTCATCACAACGTCCGAGATCAAAGTCTCGGTCCTGATCGACCGCAAATATATGGAACTGGCCGTGCAAGCCCTGCACGACGCGTTCGAGCTGGAAACAGCTGCCTGATTAGCAGCGCCGCCGGCGCTGTCCGTTATCGCAACGCTCTCGGGTCGTGCCGGTAACCACACGGCCCGCAGCCCCGGCGCCACGCACAACTGTGGTGCCCGCGAAAACCGTGGCATCTACCGCCGTGTCAGCGACGCGCACGGCGGCGCAGCCCTGAAGCATTGCGGCCGCCAGGGCCAGTAACCCTGCCTTCATCGCCTGTCTTGCCACTGCGGCCTCTCCTCGTGTTTTCACGCGTTCTTTATTGGGTCATTAGCACGGCCACGCTCAGTGCGCAAAAACGTGATCCCACCCGCTGCCGCTTCCCTGCTACGCTCCCATAAAGGAACACGACAAAGGGGGCGCTTTTCAGATGAAACACCTACTTCCCACCGCACTACTCTTGGCCGCCGCGCCAAGCCTTGCGGCAGCCGAGGCCGTCACGATCCGAGGCGAAGTCATCGACACTTGGTGCTATTTCTCTGGCGTCATGGGCGGCCCCGATGCAGTCCAGGGCACCGCACATCACACCTGTGCAATCTGGTGCTCGGCAGGCGGCATTCCCGTGGGGCTTCTCGGCGAAGACGGCACCGTCTACATGATCTTGGCGATCGGCGGCGACGATCAAAGCGCCTCGGGCCAGACCCAGTTGGAACTGGCCTCTCACGAGGTCACGGTTGAAGGCGATCTGTTTGCCCGCGACGGGCTGAACTACCTCGTGATTAACACGCTGGTCCAAGATCACGGCATCACCAACATTAACCACACTGATTTCGGCGCCATTCCCGGCTTCGCAATCCCCACCCCGGAGGGCTGAAGATGCGCCAGTTGACAAAAACCACCCTCCTTACCGCGTTTATCGCGGCCGCCGCGGCCCCGTTAGCCGCCCAAGAAGGCCCCTTCTCCGCCGGGTCCGAGGCGCGGTCCTGGAACCTCGCCTGGGAAGAACCTGCCCGTTTTGAGGCCACGGTCGTGGATCTGCTCTGCGAAGTGGCCGGCGATTGCGCCAACGAATGCGCCACGGGGCGGCAGTTGGGCTTGCTGCGGACCGTGGACGGCGTGCTGACCTACCCCAACAAAAACGGCCAAGGTATTTTCACCGGGGCGGCGGTCGATCTGGCCCCCTTCTGCGGGGAATTGGTCGAGGTGGATGGCCTGATGATCGAAGACGACTACGTCGGCGCCACCAACGTCTACCTTGTGCAAATGGTCCGCCTTGCGGGCACTGAGGACTGGACCACCGCCGACGGTTGGACCGACGATTGGGCCGAAGCAAACCCCGAGGCCGCAAGCCAAGAAGGCCGCTGGTATCGCAATGATCCCCGCGTGTTGGCCCTGATCGAGGCTGATGGATACCTCGGCACCGGCGAAACATGGCAAGAAGCGTGGGAGGCCGTTCAATGAACAAACTGGCTCTGCTCGCCCTGTTGCTATGCGCAGGCGCAGCCCAGGCACAGTCATTGACCGATGATCTCGGCGGAGCGTTTACCTTGATCGACCAGACCGGGGCCGAGCGGACGGAGGCGGACCCCGACGGGCACCACCAATTGGTGTTCTTTGGCTACGCAAATTGTCAGGAAATCTGCTCGGCCGCACTGCCGCTCATGGCCAGCACGGTCGAGATCGTGGCAGAGGCAGGCGGCACATTGCGTCCGGTCATGATTACCGTGGATCCCGAGCGTGACACCCCCGACGCCATGGCCGAGGCCCTATCCGTGTTCCATCCCGACTTTGTCGGACTGACCGGAACGGAAGCCGCACTGCAAGAGGCATATACCGGATACTCCGTTGAATTCGAGGAGCTTTTCGTTGATCCCTTCTATGGCACCGTGTTCTCCCACGGGTCTTTCATCTACCTGCTCGACGGCGATGGCACCGTGCTAACACTACTTCCCCCCGTCTTGGGCCCCGAGACGATGGCCAGCATCGTCACCGGATATCTGGAGGCAAGTTGACGTGAACCGCCGTAGATTTCTGCTTGGCGCCGGGGCCTTGGCCCTTGTCGGCGGCGCGTTTGCCGCGACCGAGGGGCGCAACCTGTTCTACACCGCGCTGTCAGAAGGCGTCGATGCGCAGATCGACGTGGCAACGGCCCACGATTTGGCCAGCAGCGGAGAGATTTTGCTGATCGACATTCGCCGCCCCGATGAATGGGCCGCCACCGGCAGCCCCGCCTCAGGCCATCGGCTCGACATGCGGAGAGAGGATTTTACCGATGCTTTGCTAGACCTGACGGGCGGCTCCGCCGACGCAAGGATCGCACTGATCTGCATGCGCGGGGTACGTTCATCCCGGATGACAAATCGGTTAATCGAGGCCGGGTTCACGAACGTCATGGATGTCCCCGAAGGCATGCTCGGCTCCGCTGCGGGGCCGGGCTGGATCAACGCAGGCCTTCCCCTGAACCGTAATTCGTAACGCCACCCCTTGCCGCCCTGCTCCTCCTCTCACGCCAAGGAACGACCTATGCTCAAGTACACACCCCTCGCGGCTTTCCTTCTCGCCACGCCAGCCTTCGCGGATTGCGCCGATAGGGCGGGCCCTTGCGAGGTGCCTTTGGGCGAATACCACATCACGCTGCCCGACGGCGAAGGCCCCTTCCCCACCCTCGTGATGCTGCACGGCGCCGGTGGTCGGGGTGAGGGTATGGTCAATATGCTGGCCGCGGCGGTCACCGCGCGGGGCTATGCGGTGATTGGTCCGCAAGGGGTCCAGCGCGAGGGGCGATCCGGTTCAACGTGGTCCTTCCGTCCGACCGAAACACCCCTGCGCGATGAGCCTGCCTTCATCACCCAAGTCCTGTCTGACGCCGCTGAGGTGCATAACATCGACCGCGACGCGGTTCTGATCGCGGGCTTTTCTATCGGCGGCTCCATGACCTCCTACCTCGCCTGCGCCGAGCCCAATCTTGCGCGGGCCTATGCCCCCGTTGCGGGTGCCTTCTGGCGGCCCCACCCGGCGCTGGACGCCTGCGCTGGCCCCGTTGATCTGCTACATACCCACGGTTGGAGCGATGGCACCGTCCCGATTGAAGGCCGCGTGCTTCGCAACGGCACCCTGCGCCAGGGGGACGTCTTCGCCTCCATGGAAATCTGGCGCGAGACCAACAATTGCGCCCTCTCCGCCCCAGACGAGATCACCAACGAGGGCTACTACTGGCACCGTATCTGGACGTCATGCGAGGGCGGGTCGCTCCAATTTTCGCTCTTCCCCGGCGGCCATGCTGTGCCCCGTGGTTGGTCCGATCTGGCGTTAGATTGGTTTGAGGCGCTCTAGCCGCCCTATTCCGCCGCACTGGGCAGTGTAGCCAAGGTCGCCCGCAGCTCCGCCCGGTGCGCTCTTGCAGCGCGAATGATCGCAGGAGCCGCATATACCTCGGGCGTGCCAAGGGCGCGGGCCGTCGCGCGGAACCTCGTCAACCGCAGGCCCGAGAAGGCCGAGAGGGGCACCGCGATAGCCAGCGAAATCGCAATCGGCAGCAACCAAAATGATACGATCCCGGCAAGCATCCCCGCGATCATCGCGGCCCCGGACAGGGTTTCCAACCAGTGGAACTTCAGCAACGCCCAGAGCGAATATTGCCCCCCCGCGCGGGTCTGTGGCCGCCAATCTACCTTGATGCCAGCCAATGTTTTCAACACCGCCACGGTCTGCTGAACCATCAGGATTGGCGCATAAAGGATCGACAAGATCAGTTCTGTCACAAACGATGTGACAAAGCCCGTCACCCCGCCAAGTTCCGAAAGGCGCAGGCCCACGCCACCCAATGCGGCAGCCCCCAAGGCTTTGGGTGCCAGCAACATTCCGTACATGAAGACCAGCAGCGCGGTGGCGTGGATGGCTGTCATTTCAGGCCATTGCACCTGCGGGTTCACCCCTGAGAAGTAGCGGATCACGTTCTGCTCTGCGCCGGTACCGATCAGCGCCCACACCATCAGCAAGGCGAACCACGCGGGGCTAAGTAGGTAGCTGATCGCGCCGTGGAACAAGTGGAACCGGCTGACCCCGTGAAAGCCTTTGGTCGCCAAAAGTTTCAGGTGTTGAAGGTTGCCTTGGCACCAACGGTGGTCGCGAATGACATAGTCGATCAGCGTTGCGGGCACTTCCTCATAACTGCCCTGGATGCGCGGAGAGAACCGCACACCCCATCCGGCGCGGCGCAGCAGACCCGCCTCTACGAAGTCGTGGGAAAGGATCAACGCGCCTTTGCCCGACAGGGTTTTGATTTTCGGCAACCCCGCGCAAGAGGCGAATGCCGCCGTCCGGATAATCGCATTGTGGCCCCAATAATTTCCCTCCCGGTCGCTCCAGGTGGCAAGCCCCTCGGCCAGCACCGCCCCATAGATGGTCGAGGCGAATTGCTGCACACGGGCAAAGACCGTTTCGGCCCCGTATAGCTTGGGGAAACTTTGGATCAGGCCCGCGGTGGGGTCGGTCGCAAGCTCATCGGTCAGGGCCACAATCGCGTCACCGGACATCAGGCTATCGGCATCCAGCACGACCATCGCCCCATAGCCGCCGCCCCAACGCTCCACCCAATCGGCAAGGTTGCCCACCTTCCGATCGGTGTTTTCAGCGCGTCTGCGGTAGTGGATGCGGATGCTTTCTGGCAGGCGCGCGCGCAGGGTGGCAAAGGCACGAAGCTCTTGCTCGGCGGTGGTGGCGTCGCGGGTGTCCGACAGGATGAACAGCGTGAAGCGGTGATGCGTGGGGTGCGCATCCAGTGCCTCAAGCATGGCGCAGGCGTTACCGAATACGTCCCAAGGCACCTCGTTATAGCAGGGCACCAAAAGCGCCACATCCATCGCCGGGCCGAGCGCGGGCGCGGCGCGTTTTCGGGTCAGGAATAGGCGGAAAAGACCAACCGTCACGGTAGAAACCGACAGGGATATCCAGAAAAACGTCAGCGCGATCAGGGTGATAAGGGCCGCTTCGAACCCCGTCAGCCCCCCCATGGCGAACCAGTTGGTGAAGGCCGCCACAAGGGCAAAGGTCGTCGCGAAGGCGGGCAGGAAGGTGGCCAGCCGCCATAGCCGCGCCCGCCCCCGGCCAAGGCCCGGGGCGCTGGTATCGTGGTAGCGGCTGCCGAGATCTTGGATCGGACGCGACAGGGGCGCGTCCGGCGGCATATAGGGCTCGACGCGAAGCGCAGACGTCATGCGGACCACCGATATAGCCAAACTTCCGTGACAGGTTCTTCCCCCAGCAACACCTGCGCGCGTAACTCCATCGACGGATGCTCGCCGGGTTCCAACGCAAACGTCAGGCGCAGACCACCGGTGCGCGGGTTGCGTTCCAACACCCCTTCCGTCACCTCGCCCCGGTTGGTGCGGATGACCTGCGTATACGCGTCAGGGCTATCGGACAGCGCGGGGTGATCGGCAAAGTCGATCGAAACCAAGGTACGGGAGCGGTCCCAATTGCCGCCAATCGCCGTATTCAGCACCGGAGCAACCTCACGAGGGCGCGGCGGCTCCGCGCTCCATTCCATATCATAGCTGAAGCGATATTCCGCCCCGGCCTGCAACCCGTCACGGGGCCGCCAGAAAGCGACGATATTGTCGTAAACCTCTAGATCAGAAGGGATTTCCACCAATTGGACAGAACCTTCTCCCCAGCTTTCTCCCGGAGTTATCCACAGGGAGGGGCGGTTTTGGTAGTGGGCTTCAAAATCCTCAAAATCCGCCAAGTTACGGGCCCGCTGCATCAGGCCAAAGCCGAGTGGGCTGTCATCAACGAACGAGGACACCTCAAGCTGCGCCGGGTTCTTCAAGGAACGGAAAAGCAGCTCTCCCGCGCCATTGTGAATCATCAGGCCATCACTGTCGTGGACCGCAGGGCGGAAATCATCGTGGCCCGCCCGGTTGGTCTGATCGAACAGGAACATGGAGGTCAAAGGCGCCAAGCCAACGTTCGGAAGGTCCACACGCGGGTAAAGCGTGACCTCAACCGACATCAACGTGGCATCGCCGGGATCAATGCGGAAGGTGTACGCACCGGTGCAGCTCTCTCCATCCAGCAGCGCATGAAGCACCTGCCGCGCATCGCCCGGTTGCGGAGCCTCCAGCCAGAAACGGGTGAATTCGGGAAACTCCTCTCCCTCGGGTCCGGCCGTGTTGATCGCCAGCCCCCTTGCCGAGAGGCCATAGTTCATGCCCGCCCCAATGGCCCGGAAGTAACTTGCCCCTTGGAACACCGCGAATTCGGTATAGAGATCAGGGTGTTCCATCGCCGCACGCAGGCGAAGGCCGGAATAGCCCATGGTTTCATCCACAGGCAGGTCGGGGAATTGATCGGTCATGTCGAACAGGGACATGTCGAAGGCCAGGGTTTGCGCTTGACCGTTTTCCACCACGTTCACCTCGACCGGGCGCGGGAAATAGAGGCCGGGGTGGAAAAAATCCACCTTGAAGGGGCGGTCCTCGTCGGTCCAAAGGCCGCGCTGAGGGTTGAACCACATCATCCGATATTCATCGTAGCTCAGGTTGCGCCAGCCCTCGGGCACTTCGGGCATCGGGACGTGGGGTGCTTGCGCCAAACGTCGCGCCTCGGCCTCCAGCCACGCGCGGTCAAACGTATGGGTCGACCCGGCCCGCACCATTGGCATACCCCAAGAGGGCTGCGCCATTGCCGCGGCAAGGAGCGCAAGCGAAGAGCGGCGCGTCATCTGCCCGAAGGGCACTGGTCTCGTCATCGTTTCACCCGCCATGGTTGTGATTTGACCCAGCCGACACCGTAGGCGACGGCCACCAATAGCGCGACGCCAACAAGGTTAACGAACACCGTATGCCAGGCCGCCTCGCGTCCCCATTGATCCAGCCAAAACCCGTTAAGCCGCGCCAGAAGCATCGAGAACACGAAAACCGCTAGGCTCTGCTGGCCGATCTTCTTGAGCGTTATCACGACCCGCGCCCACACCCTTGACGCCAAACCGCTACCTACGGCGATCAGCCGTTTTCCGCCTTCCCCCACCAGCACCCAGCCCAAATAGGCAAGCGACAGGAACTGAGCGTAGCGATACAGGCCAAAGTCGGTTTTGGTGATCCACATCTGGTTGGCGACCCGCCAATCAACCACCGGGTTATTCTCGAACGCCAAGCCAAACCATTCCCGGTCCACGGCCCGAACCCCAATGTTGGACAGGGGGATGTTGGCAACAACGATCAATGCCGCAACCAAGATCAGCCATTTATTGACGGGCGGTTTCGGCAACCAGCCGATCATGAAGGCGAAGCCCGTGAAGAACACCAATTGCCAAGCGAAGGGGTTAAAGAACCACTGACGATCGCTCCACGGTTCTGCCGGCAACGATAGGGCCAGGTGCCCCACGCCGAGCGCTTCAAGGATGCGCGATTGCGCAAACAACCATACCGTCAGCACCACCGCTGCCGTTAGGGGCAGGTTGATCCGGCTAAGCCCCATGACGACGGGCATCATCGCCAAAATCACCAGATACATGGGCAAAATGTCGAAATAATTCGGCACATATGTCAGCGTCACAAGGCCCAACATCTGGTCGGTGGTGGTGGAAACCAACTCTTCGTCCCGCGTGATCCCGTCGAAGAACGGGATCAGGTTCAGCTGCCCCACATAGTTCGTTTCAAACGGTCCCAAAGCGTTGAGCGCAACCATCAGGGCCGCAATGGCGAAGAACATGCCGATATGCGCCCAGTAGACCTGCCAACAGCGGTAGGCGACGCGCATGGTGCCAAGACCCCAGCCTGCCCTCTCGAACGTGCGCCCAAAGGCGATGGCCGATGCCATGCCCGAGCAGAAGACAAACATCTCGGTCGCGTCAGAGAACCCCCAACGCGCCGGTATCCAAGTGGTGAAGAAATTCCCCGGCGTATGGGCGAACAGAATGATGATCATCGCGATCCCGCGGAAGAAATCCAAACGCGGATCGCGGACAGTCGCGGGCGCCGCCGCAGGAACGGCGGAGGCAGCCGGTTGCGGCGATGGGGACATAACGTCTGAAGTGATACTGACCATAGCCAAGCGCGCGTGTCCCTAGTTCATCGAAGCATGCAAGGAGGGCGCTTTGGCGGTAGCGATCATCTCGCGCCGGGCTTTTGCAAAGCTGTCATCGCGCCCTGCTCGGCGGGTGGTGCGTTCGTCCAAGATGCCCAAGGCTTCCCGCATGGCGCCTGCCCGGATGCCTGCATCAATCGTCAAACGCTCAAACACATCGCGTTGCGCGTGAGATCCGCCGGCCAGTTGGATGTGCCGCCGCGCCAATCTGAGCCCGCGAAACGCCGCGCTGTAATTGCCTTCACCAAAGGCTTCCAACCCTTGGGCTGCTGCAACACCGGGGCTGCTCATCCGCATCTCCATCTCATTGGCCGAGCGTGCACCATCGGCCGCAATCCGAGCCACCAACGTGGCCGCAGCGTCTTCGCGGCGTCCCCCAACCAGCGCCAAAAGGTAGTGAAGGTCGGCGAAAATCAACTGGCCATCATCGGTTCGGGTGGCCGAGGTTTCGGCCAACTCATCCCACCGATTGCCCACGTCGATGCCTTCCAGCTCCAGACGCATCAACAGTGAGGTCGCGTTGGAGATATCGCGGTAATCATCGGTTTTGTCGGCCCGGATCAGCGTATCGTAAAGGTTAAGAACCGTTTCCGTCTGCCCTAGGTCCAAATGCATCAACGCCTTGTGCCACCACACGTGGTAGCGGAAATTGTTGCAATGGGCCCAAGCAGCCTCTCGCCCTGCCAACCAGTTCAGGCCCTTTTCCGGCGCGCCGGTCATGTCATAAACGTGGGCCACCGCGTGAAGGCCCCAGGCGTCATCGGGACACAGCTCCAACGCGGCCCCTCCGGTGGCTGCCGCGCGCCCGTATTCGCCTGTTTCTTCTAGGGTGAAGGCGTGGCAGCCCATCAGGTACCCACGGGCCAAATGGTCTTCGCCGTAAGCGGGCATCACCGCTTCGATGGAACGGCGCATTCCCTGCGCGTCGCCCAAGACAAACCGCAACGCATGGGCAAGTTTCATCGCAAGCGCGTCTTCGGGCGCGACTTCCAATACATGGTCCAATTGCGCGACCGCCTTCAACGGATGCCCTTCCAGCCATACCTCCAACGCCGATACGAAAGCTTGTTCGCGGGCTGAGATCGGGCGGTTGCGGGTGGATGTTTGTGCCGCCGCGCAGGCATCGCGGGCCGTCTGGATCAGCTCTCCACGCCCCAAAAGCAACATGAACATGCCCTTTACCGCATGGGCCAATGCAAATTCCGGGTCCGCTGATAGCGTAGCGCCAAGATGCTCGGGCGTTGCCGCCCCATGGGCCAAGAACGCCATCTGCGTCGCATTCCAAGCCTCAACACCCGCGGTCGTCGCGATCGTTGTGGGTTGGCCAAAACAATCAATCTGCGCCATGCCTATTCCGATTCTGATAATGTCCCTTGAATTTGGAGTAGCCCAAGGGTCGGCCCCCGCGAAGGGTCGTTGCAGAGTTATGACGGACATGTGAGCCGAAGAGAGGCCCGCGTGAAGAGGCAATTTCTGCCCCTACCCGGTTACTTGGAATTTGGGCGGGAAACCGCTGAAAACAAGCGTTAAAGTGGTCAGATTTCGCGCGTTTTCAGCCCCGTTGCCTATGCTTCAGGCGTTGCCTGCTTCCCGGCCAGCCAATCGAGGACAGCCTGCGTGTCCTCGCCCAGATGCGGCGGCGGTCGGCGGTATGTGACTGGTGTGGCCGAGAACTTTAACGGGTTCCCGATAAGCTCCACCCCGCCCCGGTCGATCCCGTCCTTTTGCATATCAATGCGCATTTCGCGCGCCTTTGCCTGATCCGAGGCGAAGGCTTGCTCGACCGTATTCACCGGGCCCACAGGCACTTTACGCGCTTCCAACCCAGCCACGATCTCGGCTTGGGTATGGGTGGCCACCAAAGCCTCTAGCTGCGGGATCAGGGTATCGCGGTTCACCACGCGGGCCGAGTTGGTGGCGAACTGCGGGTCGTCCGCCAGATCAGGCCGCCCCAAGAAATCGCAGAACCGCGTGTATTGCAGGTCATTGCCCACTGCGACCAGCACGAATCCGTCCGAGCAGGCGAAGGTCTGATAAGGCACGATTGTCGCGTGCTGGTGCCCGCGCCGCGGCCGCGGCTGCCCCGTCGTCAGATGGGCCACGCCCTCGTTAATCATCCACGCCAAGGAGGCATCGACCAGCGACAGGTCGATATGCTGCCCCTCGCCCGTCTGATCCCGGTGGCGCAGCGCCGCCAGAATGCCGACGCTGGCGTACATTCCCGTCATGACATCCGCGATGCCCACAGCCACCTTAACCGGTGCGCCATCGGCCTCTCCGGTCAGGGACATGATACCGGAATAGCCCTGCGCCATCAGATCGTAGCCGGGTTTTTCCCGGTTCGGCCCTGTATGGCCAAACCCCGAAACCGAACAGTGGATAAGCTGGGGATAAGCTGTGAGCATATTGCCGTGATCCAGCCCATACTTCTCAAGCCCGCCGGGTTTGAAGTTCTCGATCAGAATATCCGCCCGCGCCGCGATCTGGCGGATCGTGTCCTGCCCTTCAGGCGTGGCGATATCCACCGCAACCGACAATTTGTTGCGGTTGGCGCACATGAAATAGCTGGAGAGGTCGGTGGCTTGGCCATCGGAATCCGTTGCAAAGGGAGGCCCCCATGTGCGGGTGTCATCACCACGCTCAGGATGCTCGATCTTGATGATCGTGGCGCCCAAATCCCCCAAGGCTTGCGTGCAGGTCGGACCGGCCAAAATGCGTGACAGGTCGAGGACAATGACCCCGTCCAGCGGTCCCTTAGATGCGACCATCATAGCCTCCTCGGTCAATCTCTGCGGCGATGACGGTGAAGGTATCCGCCTTCAACGCACCCTCAATGGCCGTGCGCAACTCGGCCCGGTTGCCGACGCGCACACCCGCCCCGCCCATGGCCCGGCCCATCGCCGCGATATCGTGCTTTGCCGGGTAATCCACGGCTGCGTTCTTTAGTTGCCGCTGACGCTGCTTTAACTCGATCAGGGCAAGCGAGGCATCGACGAACACGATGATAATCGGCTTCAGCCCCATGTCCGCCGCCGTCGTCAACTCTCCGGCAACCATCAGAAATCCGCCATCCCCCACAAAGGCGACCGATGGGCGCTCTGGATCAGCCAGCGCAAGTCCCATCGCCATCGGCACCGCGCACCCCATGGTGCACAATGCGGTGGATTGGATCAGGCTACGCGGCGTGGGACATTCCCACATCTGGCTCAACAAAATGCGGTGTGCGCCACTGTCCACTGCCGCCCTTGTGTCGGCGGGCAACGCGGCGCGTGCCTCTGCGATCACGGCGGCGGGGCCCCAAACGTCATCTACCGGGAACGCGCTGGCGAGCGCCGCCTTCGTGGCCGAAGGCTCTCCCCCCGGCCACGTATCTTGCGGCTCGGCTCCAGACAGAGCCGCAAGACCGGCCCCGATGTGGCAAGTAAAACTCAACGTCGCCTGATGCATGTAGTGCCGGTTCGGCACCGCATGGAGATCAACAACCCGTTGCGTTTCGGGGTTCCAAACCTCTCGCCAACCAGGACGCATTTCGATCGGGTCATAGCCGACACATAGGATCAGGTCCGCCGATTGTACCAAGGGCAACAGATGCGTATCGGCCAGCGGCGACAGCCCCGCCCCCCCAAGGGCCAGCGGATGATCCTCGGGCAACACGCCCTTCGCCTTGTAGGTCGTTATGACCGGAACCGAAAACGTCTCGGCAAAGGTCCGCAGATCACCGGCTGCCTCATCGGCCAATACATCAAGGCCCGCAATAATCACAGGCCTCTTGGCCTCACTCAACCACGCCTCTGCCTTCTGCAAATCCGTACCATAAGGCGCAACCGGCCCCGCGGGCGCGCGCCTACGCCCACGCACGCCGCTAGGCGCATCGGCCACAGAAATCGGTACATCGATCAGGACAGGCCCCATGCGCCGCTCGGTGGCAATCGCCACAGCTTTGTCGGCAATCGTGTCGGCCTCTCCCGCCGTCAGCGTGAACGTCGCCTTGGTGATCGGCGCAAGAACCGCCCGATGATCCAAAACCTGATGGGTATACGTCAACGCCTCATCGGCATCGAGACATCCCGTCAACACCACCATCGGCACCCGGTCCTGCTCGGCGTTGGCCACCACGTTCACCGCGTTCATCAGACCGGGCCCGACCGTTGCGACCAAAATAACCGGCGCGCCATCGACGTGATGCACGCCCTCCCCGATATAGCCGCCCGCGTTCTCGTGCTTGACCAAATGAAACGTGATCCCGGCCTTTTCCAGCGCATCGACGATGGTCAAAACCTCGCCGCCTGGCATCCCGAACGCGTGGCGACATCCCGCCTCATAAAGCCTCTGGGCAACCGCATCGGCTGCGCGCATCTGATTTGCCATATCCTGCCCCATTTCCTGCTCGGATCGCCCATACACTGAAACAGCCACCGCCTCCAAGGCAAGGCGCTCACACTTCCGCGTGTGCCCTATTTCACCTTTTCATAAATATCGAATCCCGCCCCCTCTCCCTGCGCAAACTTCTCAGTTACCGCAAACAGACGACACAACGGGATTGCCGAACAAACACCCCACGCGCTACATCTTGTGGTAGGGCGGTAGCACGCTGCCGGTGCGGGGACGAATGACGCAGAATTCTGAAACGGAAAGTCGCAAGCTCTTGTCGCGTCTTCAGGCCGTCATGGCCGAGGCCGGTGAGGGCCAAGAGCGTTTGGACAAGATCACCCATCTGATCGCCGATTCAATGGGCACGGAAGTGTGCTCCATCTACCTGTTGCGCGATGCAGAAACGCTGGAGCTCTGCGCAACCCAAGGCCTCGCCGCCGAAGCGGTCCACGTCACCCGTATGCGCATCGGCGAAGGCCTCGTGGGCCGTGTCGCCCGTCAAGCCCGTCCAATTAACACCGCCAACGCCCCGGCAGAGCGGGGCTTTCGCTACATGGCCGAAACCGGAGAGGAAGCCTATTCCTCCTTCCTGGGTGTTCCCATCCAGCGCCTTGGGGAACGCCTCGGCGTCTTGGTGGTGCAATCCAAGGACGAACGCGAGTATTCCGAGGATGAAGTCTACGCCATCGAAGTAGTCGCCATGGTGCTGGCAGAGATGACCGAACTAGGGGCTTTCGTGGGCGAAGGCGCCGCCCTGTCGGCCCGCCACACCAGCCAATTCATGTTCAAAGGCACCACCGCCCAAGAAGGCGCTGCGATGGGGCATGTGTGGCTCCATGAGCCGCGCGTTGTTGTCACGAATCCCGTCGCCGACGATCCCGCCGTTGAACGGGTGCGGCTGAACGAGGCCGTGGATCAACTGCGCACCGATATTGACCAGATGCTGACCCATGTCTCGAAGGGTGACAAAGATCAGGCCGAGGTTCTGGAGGCCTACCGCATGTTCGCCCGCTCGCGCGGCTGGATGCGGCGAATGGAAGAAGATATCGAGCGGGGCCTTTCCGCCGAAGCCGCTGTGGAGAAAGAGCAATCCTCCGCCCGCGCGCGCATGGAAACGGTGCCTGATGCCTACTTGCGTGAACGGCTCCATGATCTTGATGACCTGTCAAACCGCCTTCTGCGGTTGCTGACGGGCCAAGGCAGTGACACAGGCGCGGATATGCCGCTCGACCCGGTTCTGGTGGCCCGCAACATCGGCCCCGGCGAGCTTTTGGACTATGGCCGCAGCCTGCGCGGCGTGGTGCTGGAAGAAGGCTCTGTTGGGTCCCATGCAGCGATCGTGGCGCGCGCCTTGGCGATTCCCTTGGTGATCCACGCCAAACGCATCAACACCGAGGCCTTGAACGGCGACCCGATCCTTGTGGACGGCGATCAGGGCATCGTCCACCTGCGCCCGGAAGATGCCGTCTCTTCTGCGTTCCGTGATAAGCTGGCGATGCAGGCCGAGGCGCAGGAACGCTACGCCTCGATCCGCGACAAGCCCGCAACCTCGAAGTGCGGCACGACGGTCTCGTTGCAGATGAACGCGGGCCTGATGGCCGATCTGCCCTCGCTGCCGTCTTCCGGGGCCGAGGGGGTGGGTCTGTTTCGGACCGAACTGCAATTCCTCACCCGTGCCCGCGTGCCGCGTCGGGGCGAATTGGCGCAACTCTACGCCAAGGTCATGGATGCCGCCGGCGACAAGCGTGTGATCTTCCGCACTCTTGATATCGGCTCGGACAAAGTGCTGCCCTATATGAAGCCGCAAGATGAACCGAACCCCGCCTTGGGCTGGCGTGCGATCCGCGTGGGCCTCGACAAACCGGGCGTGATGCGGATGCAATTGCAGGCACTGATCCGGGCCGCAAACGGGCGGCCCCTGTCGGTAATGTTCCCCTTCATTGCCCAGTTCGACGAATTCACCGCCGCCCGCGATCACCTGATGCGCGAGATGGACCGAGAGGCTTCTCTGGGGCACGTCCTGCCCTCGGACCTCAAGGTCGGCGCGATGCTGGAAACGCCTTCGTTGGCCTTTGCCCCGCATCAGTTCTTCGAGATGGCAGATTTCATCTCCATCGGCGGCAACGACCTGAAGCAGTTTTTCTTTGCCGCTGACCGTGAAAACGAACGGGTGCGCCGCCGCTATGACACGCTGAACGTGTCGTTCCTGACGTTCTTGGAACAGATCGTTCACCGCTGTGATGAGGCCGACACGCCGCTCAGCTTCTGTGGCGAAGACGCGGGCCGCCCTGTGGAAGCGGTGTGTTTTGCCGCCATGGGGCTGCGCAATCTGTCGATGCGGCCTGCCTCCATCGGGCCGGTAAAGTCGCTCCTGCGCCGGGTCGATCTGCGCGAGGCCCGTAGCGTCATTACCGAGGCCCGTGGCTCTGGCGCGCAGTCGGTGCGCGGCGCGGTGATGGATTGGCTTAAGCGGCAGAGCTAAGCAGCAGCTTTGCGGCAATCACCCACATCACGCAGCCCACAAAGACATCCAGGATCACCCAAGCCCGGCGGCTGGAAAACACCGGGGCCAGAAAGCGGGCCCCGAAGCCCAAGGTGACGAAAAAGGTGAAGGAGGCCGCCGCCGCGCCCAGCCAGAATGTCAGTTTCGCATCAGGGTATTGCGCCGAGACCGAGCCGACCAACACCACCGTATCCAGATACATATGCGGGTTCAGCCACGTCACCGCGATGCAGGTCAGCGCCGCCGATTGCCAGCTTTGCACCACTTCGCCTGCCGCCAGAAGCGCCCCCGATCCCGTCCACGCGGAGTGGAACGACTTTGCCCCGTAAAAGATCAGGAACGCGGCCCCACCAAAAAGAAGCACATTGGTCATCCATGCGGCCTCAGCCGTCATCCAGCCGATGCTGGTGACCCCCACGCCGATCAACAGGGCGTCAGTCACAGCGCAGATCGCTACCACCAGTGCCACATGCTGCCGTTGCAAGCCTTGCTTCAGGACAAAAGCGTTCTGCGCCCCAATCGCCAAGATCAAAGAGAGGCTGACCCCAAACCCCACAAAAAACGCATTCATCGCCGTAGCCTTCTCCGTTGTGCCTTGCGGGAAGTACGGCGGCAGTTCACATTAGGCAAATCGCAATAACTTAAGCTGCATTAGTTTGATTAATGTTTGAACATCCCCAACTCGAAGCTCTTTATGCTGTGGTCCGCCTTGGCAGTTTTGACAGAGCCGCGGCGCATTTGGCCGTCACCCCTTCGGCCATTTCGCAACGCATCAAGCAGTTGGAGGACCGCCTAGGCATGATCTTGGTCGAACGCGGCCAGCCTTGCCTTCCGACCTCTGCGGCGGAAAAACTGCTGCGCCACCGGGACCAGATGCACCTGCTTGAAAAGACGCTGGCCAAGGATTTGGGCCTGTCCGAGGCCGCCCTTGCCACGGTTCGGATCACCACCAATGCCGACAGCTTGGCCTCGTGGCTTCTTCCCATGCTGGCGCCCCTGAAGGGGTTTCTCTTTGATCTCATCATCGACGACCAAGACCATTCCGAGGCTTGGCTTAAACGCGGACAAGTTGCGGCCGCCATCTCCTCTCGCTCGCAGGCCTTGCAGGGGTGTGACTGCTACCCCCTTGGGGATTTGCGCTATATCGCCTGTGCCAGCCCCGCCTTCGTGGCCGAGCATTTCCCCGACGGTGTCACCGCCACCACCCTCTCGCGGGCCCCTGCCCTGACGTTCAACGCCAAGGATCGGCTGCAACGGGATTGGGTCGCCGAGAGGTTGGGTTCAAGCGTGCCAATGCCGACCCATTACATCGCCAATTCCCAAGCCTTTGTGGAAGCCGCCCGCCTTGGCATCGGCTGGGGCCTGAACCCGCTATCCTTGGTCCGTGACGCCTTGGCCAGCGGCGATCTGGTGGATCTTGCCCCCGACATGCCGTTTGCCACGCCCCTGTTCTGGCATGTAAATCGCCTGACCGCCCCTGCGCTTGCGCCCCTGACCCAAGCCATGAAGCGCGTGCGCCTTGATGACCTTTAGCTCCGGCGCAGTGTCGCTGTCAGAATGCCCATCCCGATGAGCGTCGCGCCACCCGCTCGGGTCAGCCAAGCAATGACGCCGGGCCGGGCCAGCCGATCGCGCAAGCTGCCCGCCAGTAAGGCATAGGCCAGTGCGTTTAGCGCCGCCATGGTCACGAATGTACCGACCAGGATGGCAAATTGCGGCAACAGCGCCGCGCCCGGTTGGATGAACTGCGGCACGAAAGCGATGAAGAACGCGATGGATTTCGGGTTCAACGCGGTAACCGCCGCCGCATGGGTGAAGGTGCGCCGGGTTGATATCGCGTCGGTCTGGGGCAAAGCTAAGTCCGCCCCACGGGCCGATACGATCATCTTGATACCAAGATAAACAAGGTACACCGCCCCCGCCCATTTCAGCACCGTGAACAAGGTGGCCGAGGCCAACACAACCGCCCCCAGCCCCGCGAGCGAAGCGGTCATCGCCACCAAATCCCCCACCGCGACCCCCGCCGCCGTGGACACCGCGACCCTGCGGCCTTGGCTGATCGCATAGCTCAGCACCAACAAAATTGTCGGGCCGGGGATCAGCAGCAAAACCGTTGTTGCGGCCACGAAGGTTATCCATGTGTCTAGGGGCATTTCGGGCGCTCTCCTTTCATTATCACTGGCAGAGCAATCCCCAGTGGAAACCTTGTGTCAACGTGTTTGCGCCAGAACGCGCCCGGCCACGGCGTCCAACCTTGCCACCACCTCTGGATCTCGGGCCTCTGGGGCGGTCATGATTGCGTGCTCCAACGCCCGGTCGCATTGGGCCTCGCATAGGGGCTTTTGCGGCGAAAGGGCCTCGGCAATGCCCTTGACCATCGCGCGGGCAGCGGCGGCATTGCCGTGCAATGTCTCGATTATCTGCGTGATATCAACGGCCCCGTGATCCGGATGCCAGCTGTCATAATCGGTGATCATGGCAACCGAAGCGTAACAAAGCTCTGCCTCGCGGGCGAGCTTCGCTTCCGGCATGTTGGTCATGCCGATCACGTCACACCCCCAGGTGCGGTACATCTTGCTTTCCGCCACGGTGGAGAACTGCGGGCCCTCCATCGCCAGATACGTGCCGCCGTCATGCACAGTGACGCCCGCAGCCATTGCGGCATCGCGTGCGGTGGCGGACAGGGCCGGGCAGACCGGATGCGCGGCCGAGACATGGGCGACACAGCCCGACCCAAAAAAGGATTTTTCCCGCGCGAAGGTCCGATCAATGAACTGATCGACGATCACGAAATCTCCCGGCGCCATTTCCTCTCGGAACGATCCGCAAGCCGACACGGCGACCACGTCCGTGACCCCGATCCGCTTGAGCGCATCAATATTGGCCCGGTAAGGCACATCGGTGGGGGAATGGACATGGCCGCGCCCGTGACGGGGCAGAAACGACAGGGGCAACGCGCCGATGCGCCCCGACAAGATTTGGTCCGACGGCGCGCCAAACGGCGTCCCGACCCTGTGCCACTGCGCGTCTTCCAGCCCCTCAATCTGATAGAGGCCCGATCCGCCGATGATCCCCAGATGCCTGTCCATTTACCGCTCCTTAACCCCGTTTCGTGTAGCGTCGCATCCTGCCCTGCCCGTTGCAACGGGCGCGATAGCCGTGGGGTTTTCGCAACGCCCGCTTGGGCCACTTCGCAACTAACCCGTGACTTACCCCCCTTGCGGGCGTAGGTGAGCCGCAACTGCGCGGATCTTCATTCCGCCACCACCCGAAATTCCGATCTGCAAGAGGTTCTCCATGCCCCGCATCCTTCTGGCTGCCGCCAAAAGCCGTCTATCACCCGAGTTATCCAACATGGGCCACGGCTGGGGCCCCGCCCGGATGCGGATCGAGATCCTCGCAGGCCTGACCGTCGCCCTCGCCCTCGTGCCCGAGGCCGTGGCCTTTGCCTTCGTGGCCGATGTGCACCCTCTGGTCGGCCTTTATGCCGCCTTCATCGTGGGCCTCATCACTGCCGTCATCGGTGGCCGCCCCGGCATGATCTCGGGCGCAACGGGCGCCTTGGCGGTGGTTATGGTCAGCCTCGTGGCCTCCCACGGATTGGAATATCTCTTGGCAACCGTGGTGCTCATGGGCCTGATCCAGATCGCCGTGGGCGTGCTGCGCTGGGGTAAATTCATCCGCCTCGTGCCCCATCCGGTGATGCTTGGCTTCGTGAACGGGCTGGCAATCGTTATCTTTCTGGCGCAACTGGGCCAGTTCCAGGTCCCCGGCTCGGCCGAGGCCTCGGGCCACGGCATGGCGGCGGGCGAATGGCTGCAAGGCGTCGAACTGGCCACGATGCTGGTCCTTGTCGTACTGACAATGGGCATCATTTGGGTGCTGCCAAAAATCACCAACGCCATCCCCGCGCCCTTGGCCGGGATCGGCATCACCGCCGCCATCGTGCTGATCTTCGGCATCGACGTGCCTCGTGTGGGTGACCTCGCCTCGATCGAGGGTGGCCTGCCACTGTTCCACATCCCCTCGGTTCCGCTGACATGGGAGACCTTCCAAGTCATCCTCCCCTATGCGCTGATCCTCTCGGCCATTGGCCTGATCGAAAGCCTTCTGACCCTGAACCTCGTGGGCGAAATCACCGGCGAAAAAGGCGGCGCAAGCCAGGAATGCGTGGCCCAAGGCGTCGCCAACACCGTCACCGGGTTCTTCGGCGGCATGGGCGGTTGCGCCATGATCGGCCAATCCATGATCAACGTGAAATCCGGTGCGCGAACCCGCGTTGCCGGGATCGCGGCGGCGCTGTTCCTTCTGTCATTCATCCTCTTCGGTTCCAGCCTGATCGAACAAATCCCTCTGGCGGCGCTTGTGGGCGTCATGTTCATGGTGGTGATCGGCACCTTCGCCTGGAACTCCCTAAAAATCCTTTTCAAAGTGCCCCTGACCGATGCCTTCGTCATCATCCTCGTCACGGTCGTCACGGTCGCCACAGACCTTGCCACCGCCGTTGTCGTGGGGGTCATCGTCTCGGCCCTCGCCTATGCTTGGCAAAACGCCACCCGCATTCGCGCCACCACCTACGAGACACCGGAAGGCGCGCGCGTCTACCAAGTCAAAGGTCCCCTCTTCTTCGGCTCCGCTGCGGGTTTCGGTGAACTCTTCCACCCCGAAACCGATCCCTCCCGTGTCATCGTCGACTTCGCCGATAGCCGGGTCGCCGATCAATCCGCCCTGCAAGCGATCGAGAAACTGGCCAGCCAATACGAGAGCGCCGGTAAGAAAATCGAACTGCGCCACCTGACACGCGATTGCCACGCCCTGCTCACCAAGGCAGGCCACCTCGTTGTCGATAGTGACGATGACCCCGACTACGAAATCGCCACCGACTACTCCGTTCGTACCGGCATCCTCGGCGACCACTAGCCCCGCCAAAGCCTCCTCGCCGCGCCTACAATCGGCTCCGGCGAGGGGCTGCCTCCTTCATCTTGGCAAATACACCTCCCCCCGGAGGGTCGTTTAGCCCCAAGCGCCCCCCTTGCCCGGCTCACGCCTCCCCGGGCCGGTTTAGCGCAAACACCTCACGGATCACTGCGTAATCTCGATACCCCATCCGCGCCAAGGGGTTGAAACGGGTCACGTCAAACATCCCGTCCACCAAACAATCCTCGCGGATATGCACCCCCACAACCTCCCCGAAAACGGCAAAGTTGTGGGCGCCTTCCAGCTTCACAATCTGGCTCACCCGGCACTCCAAATTCGCAGGCGCCGACGCGACGCGGGAACAGGCGATCTCTGAGCAATCCGCCCTTTCCACCCCCGCCTTCAAGAACTCATCATCCTCTTTCGGCCACGGCCCGGACGTCTCGTTCATCGCATCGCGTGCGCCAAATTCCACGATGTTCACGCAGAACACGCCCGTCTCCCGAATGTTTGCCACGCTGTCTTTCGTGTCGCCCCGATCTGCCTTGGCCGATGTTGACGAGAACATGACCTGCGGCGGCTCATAGGCTACCGCATTGAAGAAGGAATAGGGGGCAAGGTTCTCTGCCCCGCCTGCCCCTCGCGTTGAAATCCACCCAATCGGGCGCGGAGAGACGATGGCGTTGAACGGGTTGTGGGGCAGGCCGTGGCCGTTTTCGGGGCGGTAGAACATGTCGGGCGCTTTCCATGAATTGCGTTGGTTTGGCAAAGGCCTAGCCCCGTGCTAGGCGAGACACCAGAGTTCAAAGCGAAGAGAACCGGGCCGAGCATGTATACGCTTTCCCAAGAAACGGCAGACGACCGCGCCGAGGTCGAGGCGCTCTACGACACCTGCTTTGCGCCGGGTCGCGAGGCGCTTTCGAGTTACCGCCTGCGCGAAGGGGTGCCGCCGGTGGCGGATCTCTGCCTTGTGGCCCGTGATGATCTGCTCATCGTGGCCGGAGCGATCCGGTTCTGGCCCGTGCTTGTTGGGGCCTCGGACGCTCTGCTTCTTGGGCCGATCGCCGTCCACCCGACCCGGCAGGGCGAAGGACTCGGTGGTTTGCTGATGAACGCCAGCTTAGATGCCGCGCGCGCCATGGGCAGTGATCGCATCCTGCTGGTCGGCGACGCGCCCTATTATCAAAAATTCGGCTTCATGCCGCTTTCTGGCGTCACCATGCCCCCGCCCACCAACCCCGCGCGGGTCTTGGGCCTTGGCGATTGGGAAAACATCACCGGCGATGTCACCCGCTGGGAACCTTAGGGCCGCGGAACACACCGCGCGACCCTTGGGCCAAACCATGCGCCCGCGCAACAGGTCCGTGCCAAAGCGCCGCCCTGCGCTTGATCCCTGCCCCGCCCCTTGCCATCACTTCGCCATGTGGCGTGCCTTGCTTTGTCTTCTGCTCATCTGCCTTTCGGTTCCCCGTGCAGCCTCTGCGCAGGAATTCATTGCTGTGCCCGACCGGATCTCGGACGAGGCCTTCTATCGCCTTGTCGCCTGTGCGGCCCGCCCCGGCGGCGACTGCAACAAGCCCCTGATATATTGGCCCGAAGATCGCCGCCTTGCCCTGCGGGTGGGCATTGCAAGCACCGCTGAAAGCTTCCGGGATTACCGTTTCGATATCGTAGACGCCGCCATTGACGCCGCCATCGCCGAGATCAACGGCGCGGGCGCCCACCTGTATCTTGAGCGCGTCTATGAAGGGGAAATGGATGTCCCCTTCTACCTTGTGGACACGCCCCAAGGCGGCACGATCACCGGCACCGGGGTCGAGGAACTCGATGGCTCTTCCATCGCCATTGGCAGGGTCGCGATCCGGTCGCGGGGCGGTGAAATCGTGGCCTCCACCATTGCCATCAGCCAAGATATCCGCCGCCGGGAAATCGCCTCGGTCATTCTGGAAGAACTGGTGCAATCTTTGGGGCTGGTCACCGATATCGCCTCCCCCGCCTACGAGCTGTCCATCTTTGCCGAGAATGGCAATTCCATGACCCGTCTGCGCGGCCAAGATGCGAGCGCTCTGCGTCGGCACTACCCGCGCCCCGGCGTCCCTGAGCCCACCACAAATTAACGCCGGAGCCCCTTCGATGAACGCCCAGAAAACCGTGCGCGACTATATCCGCACGATCCCCGACTTTCCCCACGAGGGAATCATGTTTCGCGACGTGACAACCCTGTTCCAAGACCCTCGCGGCTTCCGTTTAGCGGTGGATCAGCTGTTATCGCCCTACGTGGGCGAAACCATTGACGCCGTGGCAGGCCTGGAGGCCCGTGGCTTCATCCTCGGCGGCGCTGTCGCGCACCAACTGTCCAAAGGCTTCATTCCGGTGCGCAAAAAGGGCAAACTGCCCGCCGCCACGATCGAGCAGGCCTATAAGCTGGAATACGGCGAGGCGATTGTGGAAATCCACGACGATGCTGTGCAAGCGGGCGATAAGGTCTTGATTGTGGATGATCTTCTTGCCACCGGCGGTACAGCCGAGGCGGGTATCAAGCTGATCGAACGCCTCGGGGCCGAGGTCATTGGCTGCGCATTCGTGATCGACCTGCCCGATCTGGGCGGACGTGCCAAGTTGGAGGCAATGGGCGTCCCGGTCCACGCAATCTGCGCCTATGAGGGGCTGTGAGAATAATTATTTTGATAACACAAATATCAATTCCCGCTTAACCTTACGTTAAGCATATCGTACTACCAAGTTGTACCGCTGAGTACGTAGCGGTTCAGTATTCGAGTAAACTGCAAAGTCTACGCGCCCTATCCCCAATCTAGGGCGCGTAGCACCATTTGCTGACGCTCCTCCATTGTCATCCTCTCAACACATCGGTAGGGCTATGGCTGCTGCGGGCGTGATGGAATTGGTAGACATACCAGACTTAAAATCTGTTGGGCCTTGTGCCCGTGCGGGTTCGAGTCCCGCCGCCCGCACCAATATTTCTCGAATTTCCTATAAATATCAATAAGTTGCAATGGTCCAGTGCGTGCAATTCCACCTATCAATCCACCTTTGCAAGAGCACTCGTAGTTACCTGGTTCAAGAATAGTACGATCTCGGCAAGCGGCCAAAATTCCGTAGACGATAGTCATGCTCTTTTGAGGACCGAAAGCGTGCATTCACAGAGCTTACACTCGCGCGACTTATTGCCCAATTAGTCTGAACTTTGCCGACGATCTATAGAGCATAAACGACCAGGAGGTGAGAAGCGGCGCGAACCTACAGGACACTCACTAGCGCATGTGCGACGCGATCAATCTGGTTCATTGAAATCCCCGCCAAGTTCATTCGACCACTGGATAGAATGTAGATACCATGTTCAAGACGCAGTTCGTCTACTTGGTCAGAGCTGAGGGACAAGGTGGAGAACATTCCGGTGTGACGTTCAAGAAAATCATACTGGTCCGAGTTCGTGTTGCGCCGAAGCGCTGCAGCCAATCGATTACGAACTAGTAGCACCCGGTCGCGCATCTGATTAAGTTCTGACAACCAGACCTCCCGAAGCTCGCCGTTGCTGAGTATCTCCTTAACCACGGTCGCGCCATGATCGGGTGGCATTGCATAGGTCTTGTTAATCAATGCGAGGATTTTTTGGCGGGTACGTCTGGCCTGCACGTCCGTTCTCGCCAAAGCTCCGAGGATTCCCACCCTGTCGCGATAGTTCGAAAAAGTCTTCGAACAGGTCACTGCGAGCATGGCTTCCGGTAAATCCTTAACCACTGCCCGAACCCCTTCAACATCTTCTTCCAGGCCCTTTGCAAAGCCTTGGTAGGCGACATCTAAAATCGGCAACAGGCCGCGGCTTTGGACGACTTCGGTCACCGCCCCCCATTCTGAAACAGATAGGTCCGCACCGGTTGGATTATGGCAACATGCTTGCAAGAGTACAGCGTCTCCCGGCTTGGCACGCCCCAAATCCTCCAACATTCCGGTGATATCAACACCTTGCGTGACCGGATCGTAATATCGAAATTCCGCAACGGCCAAGCGGCTCGCCCGAAGAATTGGGCCGTGGTTCGCCCAAGAAGGTGATGACATCCAAATCGTCGCTGTCGGGTTGGCTTCCGCGATCAAGTCGGCCGCGATGCGGAGCGCCGCGACCCCGCCCGGGGTCTGAACCCTTGCCCACCGATCAAGCGGGGCATCCTTTCCCAGCACCAATTCAGCCAGCAGCGTAGAAAATGCATCATCCCCCGCAAGGCCCACATAGGATTTGCTTGCTTGAGAGTCCAAAATCCTCGCTTCAGCCGTCTTGACGGCCGCCATGACTGGGGTCTGCCCGGCGTCGTCACGATACACGCCTAGGCCTAGATCAATCTTGTCTGTGCGCGTATCCGCCCGGAAAAGCTGCGACACCAAGTTTGCCCCGAATAGCGGCGTTTCTTCAAACTGTTCAAACATATATCTATGCCTCTCTGGCTATTCAGGCGCTGCGCAAGGCGCGCGGACTTTCGTCCATGAGCGAGATTAATTGTTGGGCCAACAACTCCAGCATGTCGGATTTGATCGCGGCAAACTCGGGAACGTCCCAAAGATTATGGGCCTGCGTCGGGTCGTTCTTGCGGTCATAAAGCTCGCCCCAGGTCTGACCATTGTGAAGCGACAGACGCCAATCAGGTGTCATGACCGAACGGACGCGAGTGGGGACGTCAAACCCCATGCGAGCAAAACCGTCACTATATTCGACCAAAAGCGAGTCATGGGCCGGCACGTCGTTAGTCATGGCAGGCAGCAGCGACACACCCTGCATCCCCACATAGGGAACCAGTCCAGCACGCTCCAAAATCGTGGCCGACACGTCGACGGTAGAGGCGAGTGTTTCGACCACTTTGCCCTTCTGACAGTCCGGCTCTTTCCAAATCATTGGGACACGCGTGACGGATTCGTGCATCCATGGCCCTTTCAGCAATAAGTTGTAGTCACCAAGGTAATCGCCGTGGTCAGAGTTAAAGATAATAACCGTATTCTCGGCCTGCCCCGTTTCTTCGAGAACCTGTATGATATCCCCGATGGCATCATCGATCATTGTGATCATACCCGCCGTCAGCGCCATCGCTTCCTTCACGTGCTGATCACGAACCATGATTGCATTGGTGTCCTTGTCGGGCGTGTCGCCACGCTCAAGCGCCTCTTTGCACGCAACCAATGGCGGTGGCGGGTTTTTATGCCTGTCGTAGGGCACCGGAATGTCGAATTGGTCGGGGGAATACATGTCCCAATACTTGCCGGGGGGCGTGAACGGGTGATGGGGATCCGGGAAAGAGACGTAGGTGAATTTGGGACGCGGATCGTCTGCATTTTCCTTCAGATGTGCTATCGCGCGGTCCCTGATGTAGCTGGTTGAATAATCCTCCTCCGCAACGGCAGTCCGCACGGCTTGCGGGCAGGTGTATTCGTGGGGCAATTGGTTCTTGCTATCGCGCAAGTCTTGCCAAGTATCGGGGTGTTTTTTGCGGAACCACTGCAGATAATGCCCACGCGCCGTCGCGCCGTGACCGGTGACGATGTCTACCTTCTCAAACCCATAGTATGGCGTGGGAACATTAAACCGGACATCGCCGGCGTAGCTCTCAGGGGCTTCTGATTTATTCGCGTTGGGTCGGGGCGCATGGGCTTCTTTCACCAGCCGTTCAGCAGAATCGTGCCAATCATGCGGGTTGCCGTCAGTCATCGGCTCCAAATGACTCTTCCCGATCGAGGCAGTCAGATACCCCGCCTTGCGTAGTACTTCGACAAAGGTATTGCTGCCCTCAGGCAGAACACATCCGTTGTAGCGGAGCCCGTTCGTCGTTGGAAAGCGCCCCGTCATGAATGCACCACGGTTGGGCATGCAGACGGGCGAGGCAACGTGGAAATCCGCAAACCGATTACCCTTTGCGGCAAGCGCATCAATGTTCGGCGTCTTTACGACCGGGTGGCCATAACAGCCCAGCCATTCGGCGCGGTGTTGATCCGTCATGATATAGAGGAAATTAATCTTCGTCACTGAACTGGCCACCTTTCTAAGAGGAATTTCACGAGCTACGTTTAGGTCGCAAGTTCGGCACGTGCGGAGAAGCGGTTAATCAAGATAAACGCTACTCCAACAACAATCGCCGCGCCGCTGATCAGAGGTTGGGGGTGAATGATAGCAATGCCTAGTGCAGCCCTTAGCAAGGCCTCCGGCCCTGACAGGCGCTTATAGTCAAAGCGGCTGGCGGCCGTCGCCACGAGGTAACACATCATAAACAAGCGAAAGAGGATGAATAGGAACGTAGACAGACTGAACACAGCGCCCGCTTCGGGAACGATCAAGGTCATCGGATTGTAGACCCAGAAGAAGGGCAGCAGAAAAATCACCACACCAATTCGCACCGCAGCCAAGCCCGTACGGGTCGGGTTCCCCCCTGAAATGGCCGCAGCCGCATAAGCTGTCATTGCGACAGGTGGGGTAATGCCAGATGCAACGCCGTAATAAAGTACGAACAAATGGGCGGTTAGCGGCTCTAATCCGAAAGAGCTCATAGTGCTGCCGAGTACAATAATGATTGTAAGGTAGGCAGGCAAAGTTGGCATCCCCATCCCCAGCAACATACAAGCGCCGCACGCCAAAAGTAGTGTCGCCAAGAGGCTGAAGTCAGTCGCCCCATTTAAAAGATACGATAGCGTCGACGGCAGACCGGTCGACATCATGGTTGCTATCACAATCGAGATGCAGGCCACGGCCATCAAGAGCCGGGCAAAGGACAAGCTACCTTTCGCAAACCCTGCAATGAGTCGGAATGGTTCGCGCCGGATATCCGCATTCAAGAAGCTGACGACAAAAAGTACGATCAGGGCCAACAAGGCTGAACCGGCTGGGGAAAGCCCCATCAGCAAGCTGAGTATAACCGTTCCGATTGGCAAAATGATCAACAATAGGTTGATGTAGTCCTGAAACGTGACATCCAGGCCCTCGGGACTTGCCTCTTCGGGTTCGATGTTTAGGCGGCGGCTCTCAAAAATGATCGTCAAGAAAAGCGACGTGTAGAAGAACAGTGCGGGTACGAGCGCGGCCGTCATGACCGTGACGTAAGGCACACCTACGAAATCAGCCAGGACCAATGCAGCAGCTCCCATGATGGGGGGCATGATCTGGCCACCCGTGGACGCTGTCGCCTCGACCCCGCCCGCAAAGCTGGCAGTGAACCCGCGCTTTTTGATCATTGGAATTGTGATAACGCCCGTGCCCACGACATTGGCGACGGCAGAGCCTGATACCATGCCGAAAAGACCGGATCCCAAAACGGCCGCGTGGGCAGGACCACCTCGATATTTGTAGAGGTGTTTGACGGTAATCTTTAGGAGTGAAAGGCCCGCGCCACTTCCTTCAAGCATTGCCCCAAGCACAATGAAAGGGAACACAGTAGAAAGCACGATACTGGTCACGTTGCCGAGGACACCATCGTCCATCGCAAGCCACAGATTCTCGGTCACTGAGGATACAAGCGATCCTTGAAAGCTCCAGATGAAGTAAATCAGTGACAGCCCGGCAACGATCACGAGAGGGGCGCCCCAAAGCCGGAAGGTCAAATACATGATGCATAGACATGCGGCAAAGGCTGTCCAAGCTTGGTAGGGTTCAAAGAAAACGATACTGGTGTGCATCAATGTGACATCGACATAGAACCGCCAGCAGGCGTAGGCCATGACGCCAAAAACAGTCAAATCGAGCGCAATTGCCGCGATCTCTAAGGATCTTCGCCCTTTCACTTTCCTCACAAGCGGTGAGGCAAGCAGAACAACCGCAACACATAGCAACATCACGCCGGCACGGTAGGGTTCCGCGTCAAACGGGCCAATGCGTGGCAATGGCCCGATTGCCGGCAGGCGGTGCATAATGGGGATGAGGCCCATGAAGAACGCAATGATCAAGGCAATGCGTGTCAAAGTCGGTTTACGACTGCTTGTCTGATCGTCGGTCATGGGATCCTCTGCACCTGAATGAGATGTTGCAAATAAGGAGATGCCGTTACTGCGGCATCAATTGCTCTGGGATTTCCAGCCCCTGCTCTTCGTAGTAGCGCACCGCACCAGGATGCAGAGGAATGTTGTTGCCGGCAAAAGGTGTGTTTGACAGGGCCCTCAACAGCGCAATCTCCTCGCGGTTGGCGTCAAGATTGTCCCAGAACGTGGCGGTCAGAAGATGGGCCTGATCGTCGCTCATTTCGGCATTGACCCCGACAGTCATTGTGAACGCATAGGTCGTGATATCGATGTCACCGTTCTCGATCCCCTCGTAGGAACCAGCAGGAATTCCACCAGCAATGCTGCCAACTCGGAGATAATCGGCGTAGGCTTCACTTTCGACAGTGCCCTCAGGGGCCGGAAGAAAACGATAGTCCCCCTGCAAAAGCAGTTGCACGATGTTGGCACTTCCAACCGCAGTCGAGAAGTTGAGGACATCAAACTGCCCGTCTTGGAACGCTTGAACTGCAGCTCCCCAGCCCATGCGGACTGTGTCATAATCGGTATCCGCTTCCAGACCGCTTACAAGATTCACAAACTCGGTGATTTGCGCGTTCGCACCGCCACCGGGAGGGCCGATATAGACACTGCGACCGGCGATATCGCTCCAGCTTTCGATACCACTATCTGCGCGAACGATCGGATGAAGTGCGCCGCCCGTAAAGCCAAAAAGCGAGCGAATGTTACCAGAAAGCTCGATGGCTTGCTCACCCAATTCGCTATAAGGCCCAGAACCTTGCGTCATGAGATGGAAGGCGCGTGGCGGCGTAATGGCGACGTCGATCTGCCCTGCGGCAAGACTTAGCGCGGACCGGGAAAGTGTCTGGCCGGAATTCAGGCTGATCTCGGTTCCGGTGCCTGCAAGGTCACGTCCCAGGACCTGTAGCACAACGGTTGTTAGACCAGTTTGACCGGCAGACTCTGCCAAAAGCTGTTCCGCGGCAGCAGGCCCGGCGAGCATCAAACTTGTTGCCGTGGCGAAAATCGAATTTCGAATAAAAGACATAGAGATCCTCCTTGTTGTTCACTTTGCAGGCTACGGTCCGGCACATGACCAATCATCGGTCAGCGCACTTAATTTCACGTGCTGAAACTAACTGGCCTTTTGGCCAACCTTTGCGCGTCCAATCGCGTGGAACAAATCAGCTACTCGAGCCGCATTAGTGCCAGCCATCGTCCCATCTTGGTTCAGGCGGTTGTTTTCAAAACCCAACCGCATCGCCCCGCCCTTTTGGGCTGCAGCCACGAGGCACTCTGTCTCCTTTCGGCCAAAGGCAGCGACGGCCCAGGACATTGGGCGGCGCCGAGCACTAAGAAACAAGTCGATCGAACCTGGGGTAGAAGATTTGCCACCGCTGTCACGCCCGAGCACGAAGAGTACCCTCAAAATCCCTTTCGGAATCACACCGTCATCTTGCAGCTTTTCCAGTTCAGCAACTTCTCCAGGACTATATAGGACGTGCTGAACCTCAGTTCCTTGATCACGCGCACTAAAATAGGTGACCCGTGCAGCAGGCAGGTCATCGTCCGCCAACTGCTCACGCAGTGCGATGGAAGCGCGAGCCGGTTGAAGCTTGTAGAGAAGTCGGCGTTGATCGGACGGCGTATAGCGGTTTCCAAGCGCCGTCGAGATCTGTACGGCCATGTCGGGCAGCACCCGGGCCATTTCACTTAGCAACTCGCTGTACTGACCAATATCCAAGCTATGGTTGCCACTGATATCGCGCACATGAGCATGAAGCGCATCTGCCCCTTCCGCGAAGCATTCGGCCGCACAGGATACGATTTCATCCATTTTTGTTGGAATGGCCGGATGATCATCCTTGGTCAAATAGGCACCATTTGGGGCTACTATTATGCTCACTTTGACACCTCATCGGCTGGCTCATAGGGCAAAACAATCAACGCCTTCACTTGAAGTTTGCACCCTTCGGGTAACTCGAGGACAAGGGCATTTCGAGCCGGGCGGTGTTTTGGATCAGGCCAACACTGCAACCAGAATTGGTTGACAACGTCACGGTCCGTCTTGTCGGCCATGTAAAGCTCGACGCTCAAAACGTCCTGCAAAGTCGCCCCTGCTGCGGCAAGAATATCTTGGAGATAAGCAAAGCACAGCTGCGCTTGGCTCTTCACATCCGCCGGGTAATGGTCTGCATCCGGTTCTTTTCCCAGTATGGAAGAGGTGGCCATCATTCCTCTGTGCAAGGCGGCGTTTGGCACAGGGTTCTTGTGCTGGGCGACATTCGCAACATTCAGAGATCGGACCATCAGGCACCGCCCTTTTTGTGAATAATCGGGTTCTCTAGCCGTCCTAGAGGTTCAATCTCGATTGACACTGTGCCCGTTTCCTCACCCAACAGCAGGCTCTTGTGGCCGCGAGGGAAGCGTCCAGCGCCCTTGCCCGTTGTCCCAAATGAAATCATATCACCGGGTTCCAAAGTGAAATAGCGGCTCGCCTCGGCGATGCATTCCTCCACTGAAAAACGGTAATTCCCTGTATGATCTGAGGTGAACTTCTCGTCATTCAGCCACCCCGTTACGTATAGGTCATTGGGGTCGATGACTTCATCCCTGGTCGTGATCCAAGGGCCCATCGGACCGAATGTATCGGTCCCTTTCGAGCGTGTGTGATAGACGTAGTAGGCGTCGGTATCATTATCACCGTGCAGGTTGCGCCATTTGTAAAATTCGGGTCGCGCGAGGTCGCTGTCATATGTAACCGCAATGCTATCTTTGCCGAATTTCAACCCGTGCGAAGTAACATCATTATGGATCACGAAGCCAAATACATAATCAAGCGCTTGGTCGTCCTTGATATGTTTGGCACGTTTACCAATCACAGCGCAGATTTCGGGTTCCGGGATGACTGCGCCCCATTCAGGATCAACAACAATAGGTTTTCCGCACCCTTGAAGCGCCGATGGGGGCTTGAGAAAGAAGTTGGGGACACCAGGATCCGTATGGGCCTTTTTCATCAGTTCCTTGTTGTTGAAGGCCACCCCCAAAATTTTTGAAGGATTTGGCAACGGCGGCGCCCAATCCAGGTCGCCGGCGATTGCCTCAACACTATCAACGGCACCCACCAATGTGCCGGCTGAAATCTCGGCTCGAACAAACTCGAGCACCGTCCCACATTCCTCTACATTGGCAGCTCTACAAACGGCTTGCAGTTTGCGGGGAGCACCATCCGTGCCCCTCATTACCGCGACTTCTTGGCCATCTATTTTCAGGGTTCCGATTTTCATGAGTTTGCCTTTTCCAAGTAATCCTCAAGTGTCACAGGAGGGGCGTCCAACAGCGGCGGCTGTGGCGATACGCCTTTGAACTCGGTGGTCTCATAGAACCACCGCCTTGGTGCCGGGAAACCCCAAATCTGCGAGCGGCGCGTGTCGCTCAGATCCCATCGTAGCGGTACGTAATCACTGTCGATGACGTTGTAATGACTAGAAAACACCTCAACACGATGCCCATCCGGATCACGGAAATAGACGAAAAACGCATTGCCGATTCCGTGGCGTCCAGGTGCACGATCCATAGTGTCCGCAAGCCCAAGAGACGCCATTACGTCTGCGGCATGAATGATCGACGCGATTTCAGGCGTGTGAAACGCAAAGTGATGCAAGCTTGGTCCGCGACCATTGCTGAACACAATGTCCTGCGTGTTGTTTTTACGCTTTAGCCAAACACCCCACATCTCATCAGTACCGTCACGTGCTGTGTATTCAGTAAGTCGGAACCCCATATCGTTGTAAAACGTGTACGCTGTCGCGACATCATGACAGGCGATTTGCGCATGATCGAGAAAAGCCAGCTTACCGCCCGAATGCGTGTGGAAATGGCGCATTCGGTTTTCGGGTTGATCCATGGTCGCGCAGAATTCCAAAGGAACGCCCACGCCGTCAGACACATGTAGCGTCGGTCCTTGAAAGGGACGCTCCACCATGCGCGCCTCATGCCCCCGCTCGGCGAACCACTCTTGCGCTCGCTTAAGGTCTTCATGCTCGTAAACACGATACCCAATCCGCTGCGCCGTCGCCGGGCCCTCATCGGATTTGCGTGTGAACACCAATGAATGGTGCCCAAATTCTTCCTGTGCCCGAAGATAGAGGTGGTCCTCATCGGCTGCTGTAACTTCCAATCCCAGCCCGGTTTCATAGAAAAAACGCGTCGCATCCAGATCACGACTTTCTAGGACAAGATGGCTAAGTCGCGTCACATTGAAGGCGGGACGCAGCGGCGGGGTTAGTAGGGACATTCCTCAACAATCCTTATTTTTCTTTCAACATCATTGCGAATTCCGGGATGGAGTTTAGCCCGCACGCGCGCTAGTTTCACACCGTGAAACTAGAGGTGTGTCATGGCTTCTTTCTCCTCAGTGAGATCCATTGAGCGAACGCTGGCAGTTTTGGTCTTGATGAACCGACGACCTATAAGCCGCGTCAAAGAGCTTGCCGAGGGCGCTGGTCTTTCTCCGGCGACTGTTGTGCGGATTCTCGAAACTTTGGTCGAGCTTGGATATGTTCGCAAGCAAGCGCGGATGACAGGCTACACCTTGACGGAAAAAGTGAACGAGCTGTCGGCCGGCTATCACGGGCTGCCCACTTTCGTAGACCAGGCCAAACCCGTGTTGGTAGAACTCACCCATCACTTGCTTTGGCCGGCCGCCCTATCGACATTGGACGGGACGGACATGGTTGTCCGGCTTTCGACCATCCCGAACAGCCCCTTGGCACACACCCATTCCACCTTGCAAAAACGCCTTGATCTTCTGACTCGCGCTCATGGCCGTGCGTACCTTGCCTTTTGTTCCGCACAGGAACGGCGCAGGCTCTATTCTGCTCTGCACGAAAGCCAAATTACCTTACTAAGTCCGGAAGAAATAGAAACCCAGATGGCGGGTATACTTCACCGTGTCCGAGAACTTGGCTATGCCGAACGCGACCACGAGATTGACCCGCAAACAACCACCATTGCGATGCCCGTCCGGCACGGTAAAGACGTGATTGCAGTCATCGGAATTACATTCTTTCGAGGATCTAACCCCAAGGTTCCGTTACTTGTGAAGGCTCTGCAAGTGACTGCGACCAACATCGAAGGCCTGATCAAGCGCGAGGATTCAGATCTTTAACCAAGCAGTCTTCAGGTTGGTGAACTTGTCGACTGCATGAAGGGATTTATCGTAGCCATTCCCGGATTGCTTGACCCCTCCTAGGGGGGAGGTCACATCAACGGGGGCTGCTCGGTTTACTTGCACCATTCCCGTGTGCATCCCTCGTATCATGCGATGCGCACGGGATAGATCTTTGGTCCATACCGCTCCTGCCAATCCGTAAACGGTTCCATTGGCTAGATGTAACGCCTCTTCCTCGGTATCGAAGCTATGTACAGACAGGACCGGGCCGAAGATCTCGTCGCGGAAAAGGTCGCTCTGCGTGCTTGCCCCTTTTAGGATTGTCGGCGCCATATAGGTGCCACCACTTTCCCCATGGAGGGCGTGCCCCCCCGTGACCACTTCGGCACCTGCCGCAACAGCGTCCTGCACCGCGTTCAGGTTCTTTTGCAGTTGGGCCGGGCCGTGAACGGCACCGGTAGAATTTACGAGTGATAGCGGGTCGCCAACAATCAATGATTGCGTGCCTGCTGTGACTTTTTCCAAAACTTCATCAAAGATGTCGCGCTGCACCAATAGCCGTGAAGCCGCTACACAGACCTGCCCCGAATTGGGGAATATCGCCCCAATGGTTCCCCCTGCTGCAGCATTCAGGTCTGCGTCTGGGAAAATCACATTTGCAGACTTCCCACCCAGCTCCAGATAGATCCGTTTCAAGTTGGACCGAGCCGAGTATTCCAAGAGCCGTCGCCCAACAGCGCCCGAGCCGGTAAAGGTCAGCACCTCCACGTCCATCGACATCGCCAAGGCCTCTCCCGCGACGGCACCGCCGCCTGTCACAATATTGAGCACACCGGGCGGCAAACCTGCCTCTAGAGCTAACTCACCAATACGCAGAAGCGTCAGAGACGCGCTTTCCGACGGCTTCAGAACGACGCTGTTGCCGACTGCCAAAGCAGGGGCCAGCTTCCACGTGCCAATCATCAGGGGGAAGTTCCACGGCACAATGGCGCCAACCACACCAACCGGTTCGCGATGGATCAACCCCAAAACATCCGGAGCTGTCGGCGCGATCTCTCCATAAATCTTGTCCAAGGCCTCGGCGTAGTAACGAATGGTATTAGCAGCATTCATCGGTTCCGCATTGAATGCCATGCGGATCTCGGTCCCGTTTTCCCGAGCCCCCAAGACCGCCAATTCCAATGCGTTTTTCTCGATCAGGTTCGCCCACTCCAACATCACCTGTTTACGTTCTATTGGCGCCCTGCCGGACCATCTACCATCCGTGTATGCTGTTCTTGCCGAGGCGACTGCGCGTGCCACATCGTCCGCCGCACTTTCAGCCAGGTTTGCCAGAATGCCGCCGTCAATAGGCGAGATCGTAGCGCGCGTTTCTCCTGTGGTCGCGGCAACTTTTCGGCCATCAATCAAGTTGCGCTGCTCAGGGATTAGTTGGTGACGCAGTGCATCAATGGCGTCTTGATCTAGCATTTCGAAGTACCAATTCTCTACGGGACGTTTGCAAAAACAGTAGCTCAACCGTGGAGCCTTACCCCGTGACACTCCAACGGATTTCAACAGGTGAAACAGACGGAATGGCTGGTCTCAAGCCCGCTCAATTGCTTTACGTCCTAAAAGAAACGCGGAGTACATCATGGCACGACACACAACCGGCGAAATAATCACTCGGATGCTTGTTCAGCAGGGAGTAGACACTGTTTTCGGAATCCCCGGCGCGCACATGTATGACCTCAACGATGCGATTGCTCGCGAGGAAGGGCTTCGCTTCGTCCACACGCGCCACGAACAAGGTGCTGGCTACATGGCCTATGGCTATGCCCGCTCCACCGGGCGGCCCGGCGTGTTCACTGTTGTACCCGGCCCCGGCCTGTTGAATGCCGGTGCCGCGCTTTGTACCGCATATGGTGCCAATGCGCCCGTGATGTGCCTTACCGGAAACATCATGTCCCATATGATCGGGAAAGGGCGCGGGCAGCTGCATGAATTGCCCGACCAGCTTGCCCTGATGCGGGGCCTGACCAAATGGTCTGAGCGCATTGACCACCCAAGCGAGGCCAAGGCTGTTATGGCGGACGGTTTCCGCCATCTATTGTCAGGTCGCCCCCGCCCTGTCGGAATTGAAGCGCCTTGGGACGTGTTTGGCCAATCTACTGAGCTGGAGCTTGACGCGGAAAGCTATGACCCTGACGCGACCTTGCCAGACGAGGCTGAGATTGAGGCCGCCGTATCCGCTATTGCGAAAGCAACGAACCCACTGATTATGGTCGGTGGTGGCGCCATGAATGCAGCTGCCGAAGTTCTTGAGTTGGCCCAAAGATTGCAAGCGCCGGTCACGGCACACCGATCTGGTAAGGGGGTCCTATCCGAAGATCACCCCCTCTCGCTTCTTCCGCCTGCGGCCTGGCATTATTGGAAGGACTGCGACCTGTTGATTGGCATTGGCTCGCGCCTGGAGCTTCAACATATGCGTTGGAAATGGATGCCCGCGGGCCTGAAGACAATCCGTATGGACATCGACCCGACCGAGTTTGTGCGCTTGCCAGCAGAGCACACAATCTTGGCGGATGCCGTAAGTGGCACACAAGCGTTACTAGACGCGTTGCCCACGGCTTCGCGTAACGACCGTGGCGCCGAATTGGAGACCTTGCGCCAATCAGTAGCGCCAACTGTTTCCGCGGTTAAGCCGCAAGTCGACTACCTAAACGTCATACGAGACGTTCTGCCACGTGACGGATTTTTTGTAGAGGAAGTCAGCCAAGTAGGGTTCACCGCGCGGATGGCCTTCCCAGTCTACGCACCGCGCCAATATGTGAGCTGCGGCTATCAGGACAATCTCGGATTTGGGTTCAACACTGCGTTGGGCGTGAAGATCGCTCACCCCGATCGCTCTGTGGTGTCGGTATCAGGCGATGGCGGGTTTATGTTTGGTGTGCAAGAGTTAGCAACCGCTGTGCAGTACCGTATCGGCGTTGTGGCCATCGTGTTCAACAACGGCTCTTACGGCAACGTCAGACGGGATCAGCAGATGCGCTACGGCAACCGATTGATCGGATCTGACCTGGAAAACCCCGATTTTGTAGATCTGGCACATAGCTTTGGCGCTTGGGCAAGGCGTGTCACCAACCCGTCGGAGCTGCGAAACGCTTTGACCGAAGCCCTTGAATTAGATGCTCCGGCCGTGATCGAAGTCATGATCGGGCGGGATGGCGACGGGTCCCCTTGGCCATTGATTCACCCTGCCCCGCACGGAGCTACATAGATCAGGCCCCGCTTCTAGTCGAAAATAGCAGAGGATAAGCGTGCCCGACCAAAGGCCAGAGATACCTGTTTCGGATCAACCCGATTTGGTCAGCTGTCCGCAACAGAGCGAAAGCCAGAATACAGGCTTGGGCAAACTGCGTCCCGGTTCGAGAGCGATCACTCAAATGTCAGTGAAGTCGAATTTGCTAGCCGCGCCATCGCCTCCGCTAAGCATGAAAGGCTCCAACCAAGCAGCGCGTTAAACGCTGCCCTGCTGCATCAACTCCCCTTCGGGGCGGCCGATATTGACATCGTTCTGCACTGCAGCGATCTTCGCGCACTTGTAATCATGGATCTTGAGTTGAAAACATGAAGAACTCTCCAAAGCGCACATTTGGAGTCGTGGGCCTCGGCAACTTTGGCAGCACTGTCGCGAAGGAATTGCAGCGGTTCGGCAATCACGTCATCGGTATCGATATCTCTGAAGCCCGCGTCGTGACCCTTGCCGATGTTCTTTCGCACACCTTGATCGTAGATGCCCGAGATGACGTTGCCTTGCGCGAAGCGGGGTTCAGTGATTGTGATGTGGCCGTCGTTGCCATGGGCGATGATCTGGAGGCCAGCATTCTGACGGCAATCAACCTTAAACTGGTCGGCGTACCCGTGGTTTGGGCCAAAGCCACGACCAAGACGCATCACAGAATCCTAAGTAAACTCGGTGTCGACAGAGTCATTCACCCCGAAGTGGAGGTCGGCCAACATATTGCACAGGTTTTGCATAACCCTCTGGTGCGCGACTATGTCAGCCTAGGCAACGGCTATCATGTAGTGAATTTCCGTATCCCCGAAAGTCTTGAGGGCAAGAGGCTCCAAGACTTACCCCATGGATCAAAATTCAAACTGCGTTGCATCGGCGTCATGCGTGGCACCGAGTTCGTGGGGCAAGATGCTACGGGATGCCAGTTGGAACGCGATGATCTTTTGCTACTCCTCGGCAAGCGCCAAGATCTGCGTAATTTCACGGCCAGCTTGTAGCTATGGCGCTTTTGCCGGCAAAAATGATGAAACGGCGCTCGCCGCTGCGTTTGACGCCGCCCGCTGTTCTAGTGATCTTTTACTTCGCCTTCATTGTCGTGGGGGCGCTACTTCTCTGGCTGCCCATCTCGCACTACGGCACTATCAGTTTGGGCGATGCGTTGTTCACCTCCACATCTGCCGTGACCGTGACGGGCCTTGTGTTAGCGGATACGGGCACGGCCTTCACGGGCTTCGGGCAGGCCGTCATCGCAATACTCATTCAGCTTGGTGGATTGGGGTTGATGACGTTCGCGGTGTTGATCCTTGGGGCACTCGGCATCCCGGTGGGTATGCCCCAGCGGCTGATCCTACGTGAAGACTTGAGCCAAACATCCCTGTCAAACTTAACCTATCTCGCGCGCATTGTTTTTAAGATCGCCCTCGTTTGCGAGGCGGTCGGGGCCGCCTTTTTGGCCCTCGTCTTCGTGCCTGAATATGGCTGGCAGGGTCTTTGGCAGGCTGCTTTCCATTCGATTTCAGCCTTCAACAATGCAGGCTTTGCCCTCCATCCCGACAGTCTTTCGCAATGGGTGGGTAATCCGATCATCAACATCGTGATCCCCGCCCTTTTCATTCTGGGAGGACTTGGGTTTATTGTCGTAGGGGATATTTACCAGAAGCGTCAGTGGCGCAAACTGACACTACATTCCAAGCTGATGCTGCTTGGTACCGGTGTTTTGATTGTCTGGGGAAGCGTCATGTTCGGCCTTCTCGAATGGACAAACCCCGGCACATTGGGTACGTTAACCACAGGCGATAAACTCTGGGCAAGTTGGTTTCAGGGTGTCACGCCGCGCACGGCCGGGTTCAATACGATCGACACCAGCGGCATGCACGACAGCGCCACAATGCTAACCATGACGCTTATGTTGGTGGGGGGCGGCAGCACCTCTACTGCCGGCGGCATCAAGGTAACCACGCTTTTCGTGTTGCTGTTGGCGACGGTTGCCTTTTTCCGACGGCAAACAACATTAAACGCCTTTGGACGATCTTTGGGGGTCGATGAAGTGATGAAAGTGCTCGCCCTCACTACGATCTCTATGTTTCTAGTCTTAACAGGCATCTTTGTGGCATCGATCAATCACGACGGAGAATTCATCGACATCGCATTTGAGGTCACATCAGCCTTTGGCACCGTGGGCCTGTCGCGCGGCAGCACCGGGGATCTTGATGGGATTGGCCGCGGTATCATCATGACGATAATGTTTATCGGACGGGTCGGCCCCTTAGCGATTGGCTTTTTCTTCGCGACCCGCAGCGCACCAAGGGTCAATTACCCGGCAGGTCAAATCTATCTGGGGTAGTCCAATTACCTGGTCAGATATCGCTGCATCACAATGCATCAACCGAGAGCAGCGGAATTGGCGCCTTAAAGCGCGTCTTCGCAATCATTGGCGTGAGAAGAGCCTCTACCCGCAATCGGCGTGATAGGCTGCCTCGTGCCAAGGAGAGCAGGAGGGAGCAGCTTCGCCCCCTCCCAATTGGTGTTAGCCTTCGTGAACGGTTTGGACCCCATTCTTTTCGCGCATCCCATCCTTCACAATCGCTTTCACGAGCGAGAAGCACATCAGTACCATCACAAGCGAAAATGGAAGTGCACCGATCACCATAGCGGATTGGATCGCGCCAACCCCACCTGCAATCAACAATCCACCCACAACCAGCGACAGGGCCAAGCCCCAGAAGATGATGTGTGGCCGACCAGAGGGCTCCTCAGTGCCAGCGGAGTTGATCGTATTAACGATCAAAATGGCAGAGTCTGCCGTTGTCACCAAATAGGTCAGCAACAGTACCACAACGATCACGGCCATTATCCATGCCAGACCGGACTCGAGGATAAAGTCGAGCATCGCGAAGAGTTGGTTTTGTTGACCTGCGCCAGAGATAGCATCGCCTGCGCCACCATTCAGGGTCAAATCGATCGCAGTACCGCCAACAATTGTGAACCAAATGAAGCACATGAGCGATGGGACAATGATCGCACCCAGAATATACTCACGAAGTGAGCGTCCCCGAGAAATACGCGCAAGGAATACGCCTACGAAGGGGGCGAATGCGATCCACCATGCCCAATAGAACACAGACCAACCGCCTTGCCAGCTCGCCAGTTGCGCGGCCTCGCTGCCTTCAACCCCATCAGATGTCCAGACGGTGAATAACAATTGCGGAAGCTGAACAAGGTAAGCCACTAGCCCTTCAAAAAGCGCGCTAAGGCCAAAGAACGTTGACCCGAAAATCAGGAAAAACGCGAGCAGGAACAAGCTGAGCCCCATGTTGATGTTGGAAAGCCATTTGATTCCTTTGCCAACCCCGGACAAGGCTGACAGGGTGGACGCGCCCATGATAATCAACAATGCAGTTATAACACCTGCGGTGGATGGATCACCGGATTCCGCGACAATCAGCCAGTCACCCAATCCGATCCGGTGCAGGCCAGATACGAATTGCTCGACCCCGAAACCCAAGGTCTGTGCCACGCCAAGAATAGTGGCCACCACGGCAACTACATCCACGACATGCCCGAGAATGCCAGACAACCTTGCTCCAAAGAGAGGTGTCAGCGCGGAGCGGATCGTCAGTGGTAAATTGCGCCGATAGGAAAAATAGGCCAACGACAGGCCCACCACCGCATAACAAGCCCACGCCGAGAAGCCCCAATGAAGGAATGACCAAACGTAGGCGTTAGTGACGTTATCTGCGGCTGATGCGCTAGCTTCGCCCGTGATTACATCGGGGTTCGTGGCGAAATGATACATAGGTTCGGCCGTCGCAAAAGTCAGCATCCCGATCCCAATCCCGGCACCGAACATCATCGAAAACCAAGAAAAGCTAGAAAACTCTGGCTTATCACCGTCCAAACCCAACTTCAGTCGGCCGGTGCTTGGAATCAAAGCTAGTACGACACAGACAATCAAGAAAAGCGCGACAACGTAGATGTACCAACCGGAAAAGGTACCGAGAAGCGCGCTATTGAGGTCACCTAGAAAGGTCGCCGCTCTTTCGGGAACAGCAATTGCCCAAACAATTAGGGCCGCGATTAAGATTTTCGACGTGATAGCAACATCTTTGCTGAAACCAGCATAGAAGCCGCGATCGGCTGTTTGGATGGGTAAGTCCATCAAGGGTGGTTTATTGGCCATGTTTCCTCCAATATGGCAGGTGGTTCCAGACACAAATGCTCCTCCCACGCGCCATTGTGCCGCGTGACCTTTGCTTTCAATCTGGATAAGATCTTGTAATTTTTTCTGTGTCCCGCGCCCAATGCGAAGAGATGGCGCGAACAAAGTTTCAGACTAGCTTGGCAGGTATTCCTCGCTCCAACTCTCTCGTAGATCTCCAGTCTTGAGCATCGCCGCAATGGCGGTGTCGGCATAACCGAGTTCTTTCAGGATGGTACGGGTAGAAGTGCCGAATTTCTCGGCTGGCGTCACCCCGATGACTCTTCCTCGAGACGTTCGAACGGCATAGGGATCAAGTTGGATAACCTCATGCCCGCTTGGGTGGTCGGGATAGAGAGAAAATGAATAGCTGCCGTTTGACGTGCCGGGATCGCCATCAGCCACACGCAAATTCTTGGCTCTCAACGCATCAAGGTTCTCGCATATAACGGCGCCAATATCGGCGGCCTGCAGTCTATCAACCCAGTCAGCGGCGGTTTGGGTCTGAAATGCGGTAGCAAGAAAAGCCGCGCGATCTTCTTCGGGAAGGTCGGGCAGTTCTTCAAGTCCCTCAACCTTCCGAAACAGGGGCAAATCCCCTTCGTAGGCGCTCAGCAAGATATGGCGCGATGCAGTGCTATAAAAACGTGTTAACGCGTCATAGCCGCTGACTTCCGGCCCCGAAGGCTCATCAAACAACCCACGGCCTTTAAAATCAAAGGCAAAAGGCACTTGGAGCAAGCCGCTGTTCGAGGACAACGATGTACGACCTCGGCCGATGCGGCCATGTCGATGTTTTTGATAGAGCGCCGCCGCGACACCCAAGGCACCTCCGAAACCACACATTACGTCGATTGTGCCAACATGGGCGTGCTCCTCAGGGCGGTCCATCGCCCCACCAAAGCGCAACATGATGCCTGTAGTCGCTTGCACCAGATCATCGTATCCGATGTAATCCGTACGGGCACCACGGCGTACGCCACTGAAGCAATCCAGTTTGCAAAAAAGCGCGTCCGGGTTGAGTTTGCGCAGGTTTTCGGCGTCCAATCCCACCTTTTTTATCTGGTTGTCCGGCGCGTTCCAAACGATCACATCAACGGACTTTACCAAATCTTCAAAGACCTGCCGACCATGGCGCGATGTAATATCTGCAAGGATCGAGCGCTTTCCGCGCATTTGCGACATGCCGTAAATGACAGTATTCCAACTGTCATACATAGGCTCTGCCGGTTCCAGCTTGATTACTTCGGCACCGAAACGCGCCAGATAGCTGGCCGAGTGAGGACCGGCGATGACGTTGCACAGGTCAAGCACCCGCACTCCCGACAGCCAGCCTTCACGGTCGGAAGTGTCAGTAGGTTCAGGTATTTCCGTGCGGATCTTCTTGAGGATGCTCAGCGCCTCGTCAAACGCAACCCAACGGCGCGGTTCCGGCGTTAAGGCTTCCTCACCACTTTCCTCCATCCAAACCACTGGCCCGGGCTGTGTCATCTCGCCATACTCGGGGTCATAAACGTCTATCATCAGACCCGCCGTCTCGGCGTATTCGTCGTGAATCCATTCCTGTAGCCAACGCTGTGGCGCACCGGGAATTAGCCCGCGGCCAAACATCTTCTTCCACTCGTGCGATGTGCGGGTCATGAAGACCTCTTTCATCCGCGCGGAAATCTTGTCGGCCCAGTCCTTGGGCATCGGATAGACCCCAAGCGATGTCTTGCTTTCCCATTCGGACCACGGCTTGTAGGTATCTTCCTCTGACGTCAGGCCCTCTTCGACTAGCTCATCATAGATTCCCAAAACCTCAAGACACCGACGCGCGTGATTTTTGTGGCTGGGACATACGACGTAGAACATCCGCCCGTCCTTGCACATGTAACTGCGGAAAAACGGGTCCATCAGTTCTTGCAAGTCTTCGTAGCTGACATTCATCGGCAGGCCTTCAACACGGCGGCGCTCAATTTCTGTCTCGCGTTGGGTCAAATAGCGCTCTGGCAACCCGTCAACTTTGATCGAGTTATAGCAAAGGCCCTCCATCACGGCAGCGGCCAGCGGCACTTCGATCTGATCTCCCAGTCCGGTTATTTGCCGGGACTGCAGTGCCAGTACGGTCGCCGAAGCAGCAATTTGCGAGGCATAGGCAGAGGCCAGCGGCAGCGGCGAAAACGATGGGTTCAATCCCATCAATACACGGTTCAGACCCATATCGGTGAACACACCCGAGCTGGCCGAAACGATGCTTTCATAGGCCCGCAATTCGCGGCGCTCTGCATCGTTAGACGCGAAGCCCGGCACCGAAATCGTTATAAGCTCGGGCCGTTCGTTGCGCATGGCGGCAAAGTCGAACCCCAGATTGGCAATTTTACCAGGCCTGAAATTCTCAACGATGATATCGGCCTCAGCACATAAAGCGCGCGCCTGAGACAGGCCTTCATCAGATTTCAAGTCAAGGTTAACAATAACTTTGTTGCGGTTCAGCGTGGCATTGGCCGGGCTATCCCACATTGCTCCCTCAGGAGGGTCGATATGCACGACCGTGGCCCCCAAGTCGCCGAGAAGCATCGCCACTGCAGGGCCTGCGATATACTGTCCAAAGTCGATGACCTTTACGCCGGTAAGCGGCAGTTTGGAAAACGAGTTTCGCATGTGATCTCCATCAAAAACTTCTTAGTTCTGTGATTATCGGGGTTACTTTCCAGCCAGGATCCAAGCCGCTGCCTTTTCCGCGATCATGATCGTGGGGGAGTTTGTGTTGCCGCTCGTGATCTCGGGCATGACAGAGGCGTCCACGACCCGTAAGCCCGATACACCCTTAAGACGCAAATGCGGGTCCAAGACAGCCGTCGGGTCATCTTCACGGCCCATCTTAACAGTGCCAACTGGATGGAAAATGGTGCTGGCAATGTCACCCGCGAGCCGCGCGAGGTCATCGTCGGATTGATACTGAACGCCGGGTTTGTATTCCTCAGGCTCATACGGCTGCATCGCCGGTTGATCCATGATTTTGCGCACCTGACGGAGGCTGTCTGCTGCGACCTTGCGGTCGTCTTCGGTGTTCAGGTAGTTCGGCGTGATCTTTGGAGCGTCACGGAAGTCGCCGGACGCGATCCGAACGTGGCCCCGGCTTGTCGGGTTCAGGTTGCATACGCTGACAGTCATGGCGGGGAAGTCATGTAAGTCATCCCCGAAAGCCTCAAGACTCAGCGGTTGGACGTGATACTCAAGATTAGCGTGGGTCCGACTAGGGTCCGACCGCGTAAACGCCCCCAATTGACTTGGCGACATGCTCATCGGGCCCGACCGCTTCAGCAAATACTCCAAGCCGATTTTGGCTTTGCCTACCATGGAATTGGCCAAGGTATTCATGGTGCTGGCGCCTTTGACCTTAAACACTGCCCGGATCTGCAAATGGTCTTGTAGGTTCTCACCCACGTGGGGCTGATCCAGCACCACATCGATGCCGTGAGATTTCAACAAATCTGCGGGGCCGATGCCGGACAACTGCAAAATCTGGGGCGAGTTCACTGCACCGGCCGACAACACCACCTCTCGATCGGCCGTCGCGTTTATGGACATGCCATTGCGATGCACCTTGACGCCAATGCACCGCGGCACGCCTTCGTCGCCGACTTCAAAGATCAACTTTTCAGCCTGTGCCTCGGTCCAGACCGTCAGGTTCTTCCTTGTCTTGGCGGGCCGCAAGAACGCCTTGGAGGTGTTCCAGCGCCAGCCAGAGCGTTGGTTTACATCGAAATATCCGACACCGGCGTTGTCGCCGCTATTGAAGTCATCGGTTTTTTCAATTCCCGTTTCTGTTGCGGCATCGGCAAAGCTGTCCAGCACGTTCCAACGCAGGCGCTGCTTTTCGATCCGCCATTCACCACCATGGCCGTGCATGTCAGAGAAACGTGCGTTGTCGCCTGTGGCGGGATCGGCGCCATCGTCCAGTTTATAGTGATCCTCATGAGCTTTGAAATCAGCCAGAGAGTTTTCCCAATTCCAGGCGCTCTCTCCGGTTAGCTCGGCCCAATTGTCGTAGTCTCGGGCCTGACCGCGCATGTAGATCATGCCGTTAATGGAGGAGCACCCCCCCAAAGTCTTCCCCCTTGGGTACAGGAGACTGCGACCGTTCAGCCCTGCGTCTGGCTCGGTCTTATACATCCAGTCGGCGCGGGGGTTGCCGATGCAATAGAGGTAGCCAACAGGGATGTGAATCCATGGGTATGTGTCGGCCTTACCCGCTTCGAGAAGTAGGACATTGTTCGCAGGATCTGCGCTAAGACGGTTGGCCAGCAGGCATCCTGCAGAACCACCCCCAACAACGATATAGTCAAACCGAGTTGCATCAGCGCTCATAGCCCGTCCCATCAATCCATCATGTCATTGTCACTTACAACGAGAGAGGACTGCGGGCCGGACATAGGTACAAACTACTATGCCAAACCGACCCTTCACGCGCCCTCCCCAGCCGTGAAAGATGGCGAAGGCTTGCGTGAGAACAGCAGGGAAATCTAATTACTTTTGCTACATTGCAATATAAACGCTCTTTATAATGCCTCTTGGGACCAGAAGTATCTCTCGAATTCTCCTCGGTCTCGTTAAGCATGTCGTGTTGATATCAGATCGACGCCCTGCCCGCCGCAATGCTCTCTCACGAAACCGCTAAACGAAAGAAGTTATCCGCATTGTCAAAAGGTCGGTCGGAGAAAGTCGCCGCACAGCTCCTGTCGCGGTGACGACGGGAAAACAGCGAACGAGTTTGGCCAGAAGTGCGAGAGCGTTCTGTGGGATGGTTATGGAATACGCCGCCGGTACCCGGCTTGACCCATAAATCACTTCTCGGTATCAATATTATTATTGATAAAATTATCACCGCCTGAAGGCCCGTCGCCTTTGAGGCCAGTTAGCACTCAATTGGAGAGACCGTGATGCTTCTTGGATGTATCGGTGACGATTTTACCGGATCAAGCGATCTGGCCAATACGTTGGCCAAAGGCGGCATGCGGACGGTCCAATACACTGGAACACCTGACACTCCCGCTGCGCCTCACGTGCAGGCTGGCGTGGTGGCGTTGAAGTCCCGCTCCATCGACGTGGACGATGCTGTCCGCCAATCCCTTGCGGCCCTTGAGTGGCTGTTATCGCAGGGTTGCCAGCAGATCTTTTTCAAGTATTGCTCGACGTTCGATTCAACGCCCGCCGGGAATATCGGGCCGGTCACGGATGCGCTGGCCGATGCGCTGGACGCGCATAAAGTCATCGTTTGCCCAGCGTTTCCGGGCACTGGCCGTTCAGTCTATCAAGGGCACCTTTTCGTCAATGACACTTTGTTGAGCGAGAGCGGCTTGCAAAACCATCCACTGACCCCAATGACGGATCCCGATATCCGCCGATGGCTCGCCCCCCAGACCCGCCACACCGTTGGCCACGTCGCAGCTGAGGATGTCTTTGCGGGGACCGACCGAATAACGGCGGCGCTAGAGGCGCAGCATCAAACGGGGCGCCGCCTGATTGTTGTGGACGCGATCCGAGATTTGGACTTGTTGGAGATAGGCCGGGCGGCAAAAGGCTTACCGCTGATCACCGGTGGTTCGGGCGTGGCCCTTGGGTTGCCAGCTAACTTTGGCTGTACACGGGCTCCGGTTCCGTGGGTGGGGCAACCGGGCAAAGCGGTCGCGCTTTCGGGCTCCTGCTCTGTGGCTACCCGCCGCCAGATCGCGCGCCATGCGGGAGCAAATCCAACCAAAGAAATCACGGCGGAAGAAGTGATAGAGCACCGCGTGACGCCCGCCGAAATCTCAGAATGGTTGCTACAGGCGGATGGTCTGCCGCTTGTCTATAGTTCTGCCGATCCCGATGTTGTGGCTCGCGTCCAGACCGAGTTTGGCCGCGCCAAAGCATCCGAGGCGCTAGAGGGCTTCTTCGCCGACGTCGCGCGTCTTTGCGTGGTGGGCGGCGCGACGCGGTTGATTACAGCGGGTGGTGAGACGTCCGGCGCGATTGTGGAAGGTCTGACACTCGACACGCTAGAGATCGGCCCGGAAATTGACCCCGGTGTCCCTGCCCTGCGCGCCCGCCGCGATCTGGTTGTGGCTCTCAAATCAGGCAACTTCGGCGCTGAGGATTTCTTTGTGAAAGCCGATCACATCCTGAAAGGCACCCAATGAACGAGTCCCAACTGCGCGAACAAATTTGCTTGCTGGCCGCGTCATTGTTCGACCGAGGCCTGACCCATGGTAGCACCGGCAACATCTCTGCAAGAACAGACGATGGCGGGCTTCTGGTGTCGCCCACGGGAACAAGTTTCGGCAGGCTCGATCCGGGCAAACTCAGTCGGTTTGACGCGCAAGGAACCCTTATATCGGGCGATAAGCCTACCAAAGAAATGCCCCTGCACTCTGCCTTTTACGAAACCCGCAGTACGGCGGGAGCGGTGGTGCACTTGCACAGCTGTCATTCCGTGGCGTGGTCGATGATGCCTGAGGTGAATGAAGACGATTTCCTGCCAAGATTTACTCCCTACGCGATCATGAAACTGGGGCGTGTGAAGCTGCTGCCGTTCTTTTTGCCGGGTGATCCGGCAATGGGAGACGCTGTACGCGGCTTGGCAGGTAATCGCAGCGCCGTGATGTTGGCCAATCACGGGCCAGTGGTGGCAGGCAAAGACATTGAGGCCGCGTGCAACGCAATAGAGGAATTGGAAGACAGCGCGCGCCTTGCGATGATGATGCGCGGGGTGCAAGCGCGTGGTCTGACTGACGAGCAGGTGCAGGCCTTGGTGAGAAAATTCGATGTGGAGTGGGATGTATGACGCGTTTTTCGGCCAATCTGGGCTTTTTATGGACTGACCGCCCCTTACCCGATGCAATTCGCGCCGCGAAACTTGCCGGGTTCGACGCGGTCGAATGCCATTGGCCGTTCGACATGGACCCGGCAGTTGTGAAAACTGCGCTAGAGGAGACCGGATTGCCTATGCTCGGCCTCAACACCCGGCGCGGAAATGTAACGGAGGGCGAAAATGGCCTAGCCGCGCTGCCCGGCCGGGAGAATGAAGCCCGCGATGCCATTGATGAGGCACTGGACTACGCCGCACGGATCCGCGCGCCAAAGGTGCATGTCATGGCAGGTTTTGCCGATGGCGCACATGCGCAGGAGACCTTTTCCCGGAACCTGCGCTATGCCTGCACCCAAGCTGGCAAGCGCGACCAAAGCATCCTGATCGAGCCGCTGAACCGCTTCGACGCGCCCGGATATTTCTTGAACACGACGCAGCTGGCCGCTGAGATCATCAGGGATATTGCAGCGCCCAATCTGGCGCTGATGTTCGACTGTTACCATGTGGGCCGGACCGAAGGCGATGTCATCGGCCATCTTCGTGTGCTTTATCCGATTATTGGGCACATCCAGTTTGCTGCCGTGCCCGATCGTGGAACGCCCGATCACGGGGATCTGGATTACGGGCCGGTTTTCGCGGAAATTGCTGCATTGGGTTGGACCCAGCCCCTTGGTGCGGAATACAAGCCCGGCGGCCCCACGAATGAGACGTTGGGATGGATGCAAGTGTTGGGATAGCCGTTAGGTTCGGGCCTTCTCGAACGCGGCCCAATGGGCCTCGAATTCTTCAAAGCTGACCGGACCGTCCTTGATTGGATTAAGAACAAGGCCTTCGCTCGCAAAAAGCGTGTTTAGGGCTGACGAAAGATCGGGAAGTACGTCAGGCGGTATGACCACCGCGCCATGGCAATCGGCGTGGATCAAGTCCCCCTCCGCCACGCGCAGGCCGAAGATTTCAACTGGGTCGCCTATACGGCGAACATGAACGAATCCGTGACTTGGACCGATGCCGCCCGCGAGAACCGGAAAAGACGCTGGCAGATCGCCGAGGTCACGCATCAGCCCGTTTGTGACAGCGCCTGCAAGACCGAAAACTCTGCCATGGACCTGCGCATGAACCTCGCCCCACCAGGCACCAGTGGCGGCCTCTCCGTCCATGTCTTCGATGACGGCAACGCCGGGACGTGGACCCTCGGCCATCGACCGGAAATAGGCCATCCGCCGGGCGCGCAGGATATCCTTATCCTCGGACGGTGCCTCTCGACCCGCGATGTGAGCGGTGCGGGCGTATCCTACGATCCGCGTGTCCAGATCACCGGACCATTTCACGGTCGCACGGGTGAAGCCGGCAAAGCCTCGTCTGCCCTGGGCCACTTCGATTGCGTTACACACTGTCGGCGTGTCGCAAGCCTGGAGCCGGGTCAGAAGATCGTTCGATAAGCCGAAATCGGTCATTGCGGGGTCCAGACGCCAGAAACAGCCCTCGCGCAGGTTATCGGGTCCTCGACCAGAGCGTAATGACCTAGGCCATCCAGCGCCACGGCGCGGCCATTGGGTGCAGCGGCGGCCGCCTCTTGCGCAAGACTTAAAGGTGTCTGTTGGTCATCTGTACCGGTCATCATCGAAACCGGACAGGCCGCACCTGCCAGCGCGGACAAAGCACCGGGACGCCCCAAGGCGAGCGCCGTCTGCGCCTCAATAAAACGCTGTGTGTCATGGGCCATGGACAGAACGAACGCCCGAGCCTGCTCTGGGTCGTTTCCCGCCAAAGGGGGAAGCCTGCCAGTCAAGGCTGCGTTGCCTCCGATAGCGGCGACATCGCGGGCGAGCTCCAGTCTTTCGTCGCGTTTTGCAGGATCATCGGCGTGCGGGTTGAGGCCAAAAAGGAGTAGCGCCGAGACATCCAGCCTATCTGCCAGATGAGCTGCCACGATAGCCCCCAAGGAAAACCCGCAGACTATGGCGTCAGGCGCAGCCACATCGTCCAACACGGCGGCGTAGTCGCCGACGTTTTCCCACTCCATGTCCACGAAACAGCGCGCGGTACGGGGCACTTTCAGCGCATCCAGAAAGCCATCGAAGACCGCTCCAGTACACAATGTGCCCGGCAGCAAGATCCAGCGGCGTCCGTCAGATGGATCAATACCCATGGTTAGCGGCGGGCTTGGCAGTATCGGCTTCTTCCATATCCAAAAGTTCACGAACTGCGCCCGAGACGCTGCGCGTCAAATGGGCGAAATCATTACCCGGTGTTACGAGATCATAACCCTGATCCATCCGCAGGCGGGCCTCAGCCGCATCGGCGCAGAAGATGCCGACAGGCAGGCCTTTTAGCTTTGCGCGTGATAGGACGTGGCTCATCGCCTCCTCCGAGGCGGGGCGCGGAAAACGCACGTGGCCGTCCATCGCGAAGGCCATATCGTTTGGGCCAAGATAGAGCATATCGATGCCTTCAACGTCGAGGATCTCGTCGATACGCGCGACGGCCTCAGCTGTTTCAATCATCGGGATCGCCATCACTGTTTTATTGGCGTTGGCCACGTAATCCGAGCCTCCATAAAGCAGCCCCCGCGAGGGTCCGAAGCTGCGATTGCCATGGGGAGGGTAGCGGCAGGCGGCCACAAGCGCTGCGGCCTGCTCAGCGGTTGAAATCATCGGACAGATGATCCCATAGGCCCCCGCATCGAGCAATTGCATGATCTGTGCCGGATCCAGATGCGGAACACGCACCATGGGGATCGCAGGTGTGGAAGAGATCGCCTGCAACATATGCAACGCCTCAGAAAACCCAAACATGCCGTGTTGCAAATCCACCGTGACAGAATGCGCACCGGTATGTCCGACACCCTCCGCCGAATAGCTTGCCCCGATAGAGAGCCAGGCATTAACGACGGGATCGCCCGCGCTCAGGCGTGATTTGACAAGGTTCGGACGCATCAACCAGCCCTCCGGTAAGTCGGAAGAAGTGAGGCTTTTGCAACAAAGCCCCCTGCATCCAGTCCGAAACCATCGGCCAAAGCGGCCTCGATGACTTCGCCGTCAAAGACAGGCCGTTTGCGGTGATCGCCCGAAATTGTAATGAGCGCCTCGACCATTTCGTCGCCGAGCACCTCCATCGACCGCACTGTACCCGCCGGGATGGAATAGGTGTCCCAAGCATCCAGTTCGACCGCGACGCCTTCCTGATATGTGATCCGCATACGGCCTTTGTGAAGGATGATGACCATCTTGTCGGGCAAGGCGAACGGGCTGACACGCGTGCCCGGCGCCATACGCAACCACTCAGTCGAGAAACCGTGAGGGTTGGTGATCGGGGCCGCATGTTCCCGGTTTTGGGTCATGCCGTATCCGATAACCGGTGCGATCTCCGCCCCGCAGCCGGGGAGATCGGCGTCGATGAAGGCGGGGCGGAAATCTCGGTCTTGGGCGGTGACGACACGGGATCGCATCGCTTCCGGCGAAACCTCGCGCAGGCCGGCAACATCGGATGCGGGCATCGGAGGGATGCACTCACTTGCTTCCGGCACCGCGTCACCGCGCGAGGTGTCGATCAGCGTGTTTTCGTTTGAGATATAGAGGCCGAATTCTGCCGCTTCCTCAATGATATCGGGGTGGAAGATCACACCGCCCGTATTGTCGCCGCCCAGGATCGTGAACAGCCAGCCATCATCTGGCCCTGCGTTGGTGAAGCCACGGAAAATCCATGTTGGAACCGACAGGATATCGCCTTCGCGCCCAGTGAAGGTGTGCTCGCCGTTTGAACCCCACCGGAAAGTCCATTCGCCCTTTTGGACAATGAAAACCTCGGCCGTGAAGTGTACGTGCAAGTTATTTGTGATGCCGTTGGGCATCGCCGCTGCGCCTACATTGAAACCGTGCGCCTCGGGCAGGTTGATCACCTGTTCAGTCGATGAAGTCACTCCGGGACCAATGATCGAATAGTTCTCTTTCAAATGCGATCCCGGCTTCTTGCAATCAATGAAGGCTACTGTACAGGATACGTAATCGGACCGTTTTATGTGGCGCGCGTCGGCGTCTTGTTGCGTGATGAGGGGCATGAAGATGGCCTTGTTTCTAAGGATTAGTAGTCCAGACGCTCGCCGGAGGTTTTGTCGAACAGATGAATGCGGCCGCCAAGTTTCGGTGCTAGCGAACATTGTGCGTTGATCGCGGCCTCATAGTCGGCAGGTCCACGGGCACAGATCGACGTACCCTTCTCGCGCAGGGTCAAAAGCGTTGCCTCACCGGTCAGTTCCAACGCATAGAGGCTGCCCGAGATAGGGGCATCAGAGGCCTCGGACAATTCCAGATCCTCAGGCCGGATGCCAAGCACCACGTTGTCCCGATCCGGCGCGGTAATCGGCATTTTCACGCCCGGAGCAGTGAAGGTTCCGCCCGCAATGTTGCCTTCAATCAGGTTCATCGACGGCGAGCCGATGAAGCTCGCCACAAACAGGTTGATCGGCTCGGAGTAGATCTTTTTGGGCGTATCGAGTTGTACGATCTGACCATCGCGCATGACGGCCACGCGGGTGGCAAGCGTCATCGCCTCCATCTGATCGTGGGTCACAAAAACGGTCGTGACGCCAAGCTCATGATGCAAGTGCTTCAGCTCCGCCCGCATTGACACGCGCAGCTTGGCGTCGAGGTTCGACAGCGGTTCATCCATTAGGAAGATCTTGGGCGTCCGCACGATGGCACGCGCGAGTGCCACACGTTGTCTTTGCCCACCCGACAACTCGGACGGGCGGCGTTTCAGCAGCGCATTAAGCTCCACCTTTTCGGCGGTTGCCAGCACCTGCTTTGTGCGCGTCGCCTTGTCGACGCCACGCAGTTTCAGCGGATAGGCGATGTTTTCGCCGACCGTCATATGCGGATAAAGGCCATAGTTCTGAAACACCATCGCGATGTCACGATCCTTGGGCGGCTTGTCGTTGACCCGCGCCCCGTCGATCATCAGATCGCCGGAAGTGATATCTTCCAGGCCCGCGATCATCCGCATCGTCGTGGTTTTACCACAGCCTGATGGCCCCAAAAGGACGAGGAACTCGCCTTCCTCAATCGTCAGGTTCTGCTTCTTGACCGCGTGGAATGCGCCATACCGCTTTTCAATATCGACCAGTTTGACCTCAGCCATACCCCTGCCCCTCTATTTGACCGCGCCGGCCGTCATGCCGCGCGTGAAGTGTTTCTGGATCATCAAAGCCATGATGAAGATTGGAACGGTAATCATGACGCCTGCCGCACTCATGAGTTCCCAGAGATCGCCACGCTCGGTGCGGAAGCTGACAAGGCCCACGGGCAATGTGACAGCGTCGCGGCGCGTCAGGATCAAGGAGAACAGAAACTCATTCCACGTCAGGATGAAACAAAAGATGCTGGACGTTAGGATGCCCGGCGCGGCCATCGGCAGGACGATGTCCTTGATGACGCGCAGGCGAGACGCCCCGTCGATCATCGCCGCCTCTTCACTGTCGGTAGGGATGGCGTCGATGTAGCCCTTGATCATCCAGATCACGAAAGGCGTCACGATGGCGAGGTTCACAATGATCAGCGCGATACGGGTGTCCAGAAGGTCCAGCGTGCGGAACATCAAGAAGAATGGCAGCACAATCACGACCGCCGGAATGAACTGTGTCGAGAGGATTAGGAAGAACAGAAACTTGCGTCCCTTCACGCGGAAGCGAGAGAAGGAATAGGCCGCCAAGGACGCACAAGGCACCGCGATCAACACCGTGACACCCGCCACGATGACGGAGTTCAACACCATCTCCTCCAGGTTCCACGGGTCTGAGAAGACCGTCGCGAAGTTGTCGAGTGTGGGCTGAAAGTTCAACGATAGCGAGTAGGCATCAATCGGGCGTTTGAACGCCGTCAGAAACATCCACGCAATCGGGAACAGCACCACAGTGCAAATCAGCAGGAGCAGGGCACGTTCGGCCCACCAGGAGAGTATACGCATCATGCCGTTGCCATCTTTCTCTCGCTCAAGAGCATGCGCACATACCAGATCGAGATTGTCATCATGATTGCCGTCAGGATCCACGCAAGTGCAGAGGCGTATCCCATATCGTACCATTCAAAGCCCACGTTGAAGATGAAGTAGGCCAGTGTTTCCGTAGATGTACCCGGCCCGCCACCCGTCAATGTTACGACCTGGTCGAACATCTTCAGCGCGAAAATCGTTTTTAGGATTGCGGTGACCAGCAGCACGCCCTTCATCTGCGGCAGGATGATGCCGAAGATGATGCGGAAGTTGGATGCGCCGTCAATGCGGGCAGCTTCCTCAGTCTCGCGCGGGATTGAGGCAAGGCCGCCAAGGCACATGAACGTCATATAGGGTGCCCAATGCCAGACATCGGTGACCACAAGAATAGCCATCGCAAGATCCGGGCTGGCAAGCCAAGGCGTGCCTTCAAGGGCGGGAAAGACCGCCGCGAGGCCGTTGGATAGCACGCCAAATTCGGGATTGAACATGAACCGGAAGCTCACACCGATCAGTGCAGGGCTCATGGCGAAAGGTAGGATCAGGATAATCCGAGTGAACGTGTGCATCTTTCCCTTGCGGCGCAGCAACAAGGCTAGCGACATCGCGATAACAAGGGTCAGGATCACGCTTGAGATCACGAATATAATCGTCACCCACAGAGAATTGAGGAAATGGGACTCGCCTGTTGCGCGGATGAAGTTATCAAGTCCGACCCAGCCTTCGGGTCGGCGGGACTGGGTCAGGTCCCATTCACGGAACGCCGTGGTCAGGGAGTAGGCCAGCGGGTAAAATGTCGTCGCAAGGACGATCAGAAAGCCCGGCACCAACAAAAAGTACTGGAGTGATCTATCGCGCATAGCGGGTTCTCTTCCCTTAAGAAGGTACCGCGGCCACCGATCTGGCAGCCGCGGGGTTCAAAGCAATTAACCGCGGATTTCAGCGATTTCTTCGGCCGCTGCATCAAGTGCTGCGCCGACATCGTCCTGTTCGCCCGAGGCAAGGCTGGAAATAGCAGTTTCCAGAACCTCGACGACGCGCAACCAGTCGTCGCCAAACTCCATGCCTTCTGCCGTGCTCAGCGCTTCCGCCGCTGCGGCGTGGATGCCACCCCAACGCGCATTGACTTCTTCGTCGCGCATGTTGGACAGATGAACAGCAACCAACTCGTTCAGCTCTGGGTCCAGCAGGACCGAGCGCTCTACCGACGGATCGGTTAGCCAACCAAGGTATTCAATGGCCGCGTCGGGGTTCTCAGACTCCTGAGTTACACCGAAGATCCAAGTATTCGTGAAAGTTGTGCGATCTGCGCCCGCAACCGACGGCAACGCCGCAAAGCCGAGTTGATCCGCGGCAATCGTGGACTGCTCCGGGTCGGTTAACTGCGAGCTAACCCACCACCATACGGGCAGCATAGCAGAGTTGCCTTGCTTGAAGCTGTTGACCGCATCCTGCTCTACAAAAACGGCCGAACCGGCGGGCGCGATTTCGTCGTCGGCTAGGAAGCCAATATACTGCTCCGTCGCCATGACGCCGGCTTCAGAGTTGAAGATCGGTTGCCCTGCATCGTCGAAAAGGTCACCGCCGTGCCCCCAAAGCAGGTTCATCCAGACCATAAGGTTCTGACCGTTCAAGCGCCCATAGGGCAATGCGATACCAGCGGCGTCCGTGGCCTCCTGAATCGCCTGACTGGCGGTCACTACATCTTCCCAGGTCTCGGGAACTCCAACGCCAGCCTGTTCAAACAGGTCGGTGCGATAGAACATCAACTGAACGTGGCCACGCACGGGAAGACCGTACAGTTCATCGCCGATCATGCCATGGCGCATGTGCGCGGCGGGAAAATCTGACAGGTCCGTCCCTTGCGCCGCAATGCCGTCACCGATGGGCTGGATCAGGTTGACCAGCGATGGCACCCACTGATCCATGATCGACACAACGTCGTAGTCGCCGCTGCCGCCGATCATCTCGGCCGTCAACGCCTCGCGCATGTTTGGGAACGGCACGTAATCGACTTCAACATCGATGCCTGTCGCCTCTTCGAACTCAGCAAATCGCGCTTCATGCGCTTGAAATTGACTGGACGTCACCGCCAAAATACGAACGGTCTGCCCTGCATAGGGCTGGCCTTCAGTCGCCTCCCATGCGGCGGCTTGGCTCGCCGCAAGAGCGGCCGTGATAGCAAGCGTGCTGGTCAAAAATCTCATAGTGTCCTCCCTAGACCTATTCCTCACGCAGCCATCGGTAAAGATTGCACGCTTTTTCGTCAATATTATTATTGATAATTTTGTTGATGGCGCAGCCCTGCCGATTATGGATATAACAGTGAGACAGCCTTTTAACGGGAAAACGATGCCGACAGCACTCGAACAAGATCTGGAAAACGACATAATCTTCGGGATCTACCCACCCGGAAGCCGTATCACGGAAGACAGCGTGATGGCGCAATATGATGCCAAGCGGCACTCGGTGCGCAGCGCCTTCACATTGCTAGAGACCCAAGGCCTTTTGGTGCGCCAGCCGCATCGCGGGGTTGAAGTCGTAGAACTGACGCCCGCCGAAGTAGACGCTCTTTATGATGTCCGCATCATTTTGGAAACGGCCGCAGCCGCGCGTACAAAACTCCCTGTAGACCCTGCAGTTGTAGATCGTCTGACCGAGGTCTCGAACCAGCACGCTGCCGCCGTTCAACGTGGCGATTTTCGCCAGGTATTCTGGCTCAATCAAGAATTTCATGAACTGCAGTTTTCATGCTGTGAAAACCCTCGCCTTGAAGCTCTGATCGCCCAGCATTCCCGAATGGCCCAACCGATCCGGGTCGTCAAATATGACGACCAAAATCATATGGCTCAAGTGATTGCGCAGCACCGGGATATTATCCAAGCAATGCGTGGAACCGCGAGCGACGTGTATGTCGAAGCGACGAGAAAACACTTACCCGCGTCAGCCGAAGCGTACAGGATCTTGTATGAAAGGCGCCATCAAGGGCGTCGCGCGTCGCGATAGGAGCAGGACTTCGGTAACGGATAGGGTTCAGCCACACTAAATCTGGCAAGCAATTTGTTCCGCCATGAAAGGTCGTTTAGGTCACTTGTCGTTCTCAATTCCCGTCCCGGCTTTCGATTGAGATCTCTCAGCTACATGCTTCGGCGCGTGGTCTGGTTGCCAGCACTATGCTAGGTCGATGTAATTCGGGCGTACCCACTTCATAGATGCGCCCGGCAAACGTTCACCACGGCCACGACTTCGGCATTATCTCAGGCGCGTCCTAGCCGGCCCTTCAGAGACTGCGTCCAAACAAGTAGCGGTTGGGGCATCAACTCCACAAGTGCTGACCTCAGACAGGGAGACTTGTGTATCAACAGGCCAGGGCAACAAAGCCGTCCCTTGCTTCAAGGGACGACCCTTTCAGTAAGTTACGACCGCGAGGAAACTTGGCTGTCGTATGCTGACAGTGCCCCCATCAATGCTTGTCCTTCTTGTACTGACTGGCGAGCACAGAATTCTGCCCATACCGCCCCTGCGGGAAGATCCTTGGCCTCTTCGAGCATCATGATCCGGGCCGTGTTGTCCATAGACGCCTCCGCCGCCATTAGTTCCGCACGCGGCATCAAAAGCGCGCGCAAAAGTGCTTTTTGCATGTTCCGAGTGCCGATCACCCAGGCAGCTGTACGGCTGATTGTAGCATCAAAAAAGTCGAGCCCTATGCGGGTGCAATCCAACAGATCGGCAAACACCAGCTCTTGCGCCATTTGCATAATGTCATCGTTCAGCAAAATCACATGATCGCTGTCCCACCTCATTGGCCGAGAGACATGAAGCAGGATTTGATCCAGCGAAAGCGCCACGGAACTTAGCTTATCGGCAACGTTTTCCGTGGGATGGAAATGCCCCATATCAAGGCACAGCAACTTTTTGTTGCGGATCGCGTAGCCCATATAGAACTCGTGACTGCCCACCGTGCAGGCTTCAACACCGATCCCGAACAGCTTGCTTTCCACCGCGTCCAACAGCTGCGACGGGTCGTGGGCGTCGGTGAACATCTTATCCAACGATCCCTCCAACCGAACACGGGCCGACATACGGTCTACAGGCGTATCTTTGTAGCCGTCAGGCACCCAAATGTTATTCACACAGGCGCTGTTAAGCTCAGCCCCCATCCGCGCCCCAATCTCACGCGACCGTTTGCCGTGTTCGATCCAGAAATCACGGATGCCCTGATCGGGGTGGCTTAGCGTCAGGTTATCATCGGCCTTGGCGTGGGCGAAGAACGTCGGGTTGAAGTCGAGTCCCAAGCCCTGCTCTTTCGCCCAATCCACCCAAGGGGCGAAGTGATCGTATTCGATCTCGTCGCGGTCGGGCGTGGTATCCGTGTCCAGATACATCGCGTGAAGGTTCAGACGATGCTGGCCCGGAATTTGGCTGTAGGCAAACTCTAGATCGGCGCGCAATTCATCGGGGGTGCGGGCGCGGCCAGGGTGATTGCCCGTCGCTTGAATGCCGCCACCTGACGCGCCGGATTTGGTCTCAAACCCCACAACGTCATCGCCCTGCCAGCAATGCATGGAGATCGGGATTTGCGAAAGACGATCCATCGCAGCTTCGGTATCAACGCCCCAGTCAGCAAACATCTGTCGCGCAAGGGTATAGGCTTGATTGCTCATGTGCCCGCTCCCTTAGCGCGTGAACGCTTGGACATTGCCGGCGTCCACGTTGATGATGTTGCCCGTGGATTTGGCCGACAGATCGGCGGCAAAGAAATACGCGGCCTCCGCGATATCTTCCGGCAGGACCGAGCGCTTCAGCATGGAGCGGTCGCGGTACATCGCTTCCAGACCCTCCTTGTCGGTGCCGTATGTAGAAGCGCGTTGATCCAGCCATTCGCCTTGCCAGATTTTCGAGCCGCGCAGCACCGCATCTGGGTTTACAACGTTAACACGGATGCCCGCCTCTGCGCCTTCCAGCGCAAGACAACGGGCCAAATGCAGCTCGCTTGCCTTCGCCGTGCAATAGGCCGAGGCGTTGGGGCTGGCCGCCAACCCGTTTTTCGAGACGATGAACACAACAGAACCGCCCATGTCCTGCACGCGGAGCAGTTTGAACGCCTCACGGCTCACCAAGAAGTAGCCGGTGCTAAGGATGTCCATGTTCTTCTGCCACAACGCCAAAGAGGTTTCTTCGATCGGCGCAGAAGAGGCGATACCTGCGTTTGAGACCAGGATGTCGATGCCGCCGAACTCTGTGCTGGCATTGGCGAAAGCCTCGGCCACGGCTGCCTCACTGGTGACATTCATTATAACCGAACGGACCACGTCATCCGAGAATTGTGCTGTCAGGGCGTCTTGCGTTGCGCTCAAGGCGTTTTCGTCGATGTCCGCCAGAACCACGCAGGCCCCTTCAGCCAAGTACCGCGCGGCAGTTGCCGCCCCGATACCGCCGGCCCCACCGGTCACCAATGCGACGCGTCCCGCAAGAGACTTGGGCTTGGGCATACGCTGCAATTTGGCCTCTTCCAGAAGCCAGTATTCGATATCGAAGGCTTCTTGTTCTGGTAGGCCGCAATAGGTGCTGACCGCGTTGGCTTCACGCATCACATTGATAGCGTTGACGTAGAATTCGCCAGAAATCCGTGCGGTGGCCTTGTCCTTGGCGAAAGTAATCATGCCGACGCCGGGCACCAGATAAACCACGGCGTTGGGGTCACGGATGGCCGGGCTGTCGTCGCGCTTGCAGCGTTCATAATAAGCGGCGTAGTCGTCGCGGTAGGCACTTACCTGGGCGGGCAAGCCCTCGAGCACCGCGTCAACATCGGCGTTGGCCGGGTCGAAATCGACAACGAGAGGCCGGATTTTCGTGCGCAGGAAATGGTCCGGGCAGGATGTGCCAAGGGCAGCCAGCGCCTGCATGTCTTTGGCGTTCACGAATTTCAGAACGGTATCGCTGTCCTCGAAATGACCGACCATATGCTGTTGGCCGGATACCATGCCCCGGATTGCCGGCATCAAGCGCGCCGCCACGGCGCGGCGTTCGGCTGCGGGCAGACTTTCGCGGATCGCACCACCAAATGCCGGCACATCAGCGGTCTTGTCAGCGAACCAATCCATCGCTTTCTGGATCACTCCCACCGTCAGCTCGTAGCAAGCCTTGGCGTCGTCATCCCAAGTAAACAGACCGTGGCTTTCCAGTACGACCCCCTTGGCGTCTGGGTTTTCTAGGCAGAATTTCTCAAGCCAAAGGCCAAGCTCATAGCCAGGCCGCTTCCAAGGCAGCCAACCGATGTCATCGCCAAAAATTTCCGCTGTGATCGCCTTGCTGTCGGCGGCAGCGGCAATCGCGATGATCGCATCGGGGTGCATGTGATCTACGTGCTTGCGCGGCACATAGGCGTGCAACGGCGTGTCAATAGAGGCCGCGCGAGTGTTCAGGTTGAAGGTACAATGGGGCAGCAGTCCGACCATCTCGTCCTCGAACTCTACCCCCCGATAGATCCCCTTCAACGCACGCAACTTGTCCATATAGAGCGTCGCAAAGCCATCCATCTTAATCGAGCCCACGTCCCCGCCCGAACCTTTGACCCACAAGACTTCGGCTTTTTCACCGCTTAGCGGATCAACTTCCATCACTTTGGCCGAGGTATTACCGCCGCCGTAGTTGGTGATCCGCTTGTCTGATCCCAGCAGATTGGAGCGGTAGAGCAGCTTCTCCGACTCGGACATCTGGGCAGCTTTGGCATCATCCCAAAGGTTAGATAGGTTAGCTTTTTCAGTGACTTCCAACATGCATTCTCTCCCATTGAACGGCGTGCGCTCTGCAAATTTGGTTGCCGCCAACTTGAGGGGAACCTGCAATCAAGTCAATCATAAATAATCATTTCCAGTCATGCTGCATCGCAGAATGACTGGAAATGACATTTAATGATTGACAAGTGATTGGGAGAAGCGCCACGTTTGGGAACGGTTCGGGAGGAATCAATGCACGAGAAAGAACGCCACAGGGTCATATTGTCCGCAGTCCAAGAGCGCCCGGTTGCTACCGTCGCAGACTTCTGCGCGCTGACAGGCGCGTCTGAGGCAACCGTGCGACGCGACATTAATACCCTACACATCCAAAAGCGGTTGCGCCGGGTGCGTGGCGGGGCAGAGGCGATCACGCCCCCGCAGTTTGTAGGCCTTGCAGGGCGCACCTTTGCAGTGAACGAAACAATGCGCGGCCCCGAGAAACAGGCAATTGCGCGCGCGGCGGTGGAACTGTGTGACGATGGCGACGCGATCATCATCAATGGCGGTACAACCACGTTCCAAATGGTGCACCCATTGGCGATGCGTCGGATGCAGGTGTTCACTAACAGCTTTCCGATCGCGGAACATTTGCTGAAGAATTCCAAGAACACAGTGATGCTGTCCGGTGGGGTGATCTACCGCGAGCAAAACATCATCCTGTCGCCATTCGACAACGACGTGACCCGCAACTTTGCCGCGACGCGAATGTTTATGGGGGCCCACGGCCTTGGGCCCTTGGGCCTAATGGAGGCAGATCCCCTGCTGATCCAGGCCGAAAACAAGCTGATCGGGCAAGCCGACGAATTGGTTGTGCTGGTCGATAGCTCCAAATTTGAAAGCCGATCCAGCCTCGTGCTGTGTCCGCTGACCCGCATTGATGTGGTGATCACCGACGACGGCATTTCGGATCGGGCGGCCACAATGTTGGAGGCTGCAGATATCAAACTAATCGTGGCGCAGACCAGTTCGGCGTCGGAAACCGGGGCGGGATAACCGCGCCATCGCTCATCCATGGGAGGATATCACATGAGCATTAAACACACTTCAATCACACGGCGCATTTTTGGCGGCACGGCGCTGGCCGCAATGATGATGGCGGGAGGATCCGCCTATGCCGACGGCCATGAACCAATGCGCATAGCGCTTGTTGTTAAGGCACTTGGCATCGGCTTCTTTGAAGCCGCCCACGAAGGCGCGATGGAAGCCGCCGAGGAACTGGGCGACGTGGAAATCATCTACACCGGCCCCACCTCGACCACCGCAGAAGGCCAGATTGAAGTTATCAACTCGCTGATCGCCCAAGGCGTCGACGCGATTGTTATTTCGGCAAATGACCCGGACGCAGTCGTGCCCGCCCTACAACGCGCCATGCAACGCGGCATCACGGTGCTGTCGTTTGACTCGGGCGTTGCCGAGGAAGGCCGGATGCTGCACCTCGCGCCTTCATCTGATGCTCTGATTGGCCGCACGATCATCCAACTGGCAGCAGATCACTTGCCCGATGGCGGCCAAGTGGCGCTTTTGTCGGCCACGGCGACTTCGACCAACCAGAACACATGGATTGCCGAAATGAACGCCGTCATGGGCGACTACCCCGATATCGAAGTGGTAGCTACGGTCTATGGCGATGACCTTGCAGATCGCTCTTACCGCGAAGCTGTGGGCCTAATGCAGACCTACCCTGATCTTGATGCGATCATCGCGCCGACTTCGGTGGGTATTGTGGCGGCAGCCCAAGCGGTTGTGGATCAGGGCATGGTCGGCCAAGTCAACGTTACGGGTCTTGGCCTGCCGTCCGAGATGGCTGGCGCCATCGAATCCGGCGCGTCGCAGTCCTTTGCGATCTGGAACCCGATCGACTTGGGCTATGCCGCAACCATGTTGGCCCATGAGCTGACAGCAAACGGCGCTGTTGCTGAAGAAGGCGCGGTTATTCCGATGGGTCGGATGGGTGAAGTTGAGCTGGACGCCACCAATACAGGCCCCATGGCCAATCCGTTCACTTACGACGCCTCCAACATCGAACAGTTCCGCGAAGTCTTCTGATTTCTCGCGCCCGGCCCCCTTTTGACGTGGGCCGGGCACCCTCACTCCAAATGGATATCTCCTAATGCAACCCGCTCTCCAACAGGCCAGCGCGCAGGACACGCCTGTCCTCCGTCTAGAGGCCATCACCAAGACCTTTCCCGGCGTCAAAGCCCTAAGCGACGTGTCGTTAGAGCTCTACCCCGGCCAAGTGACGGCTTTGATCGGCGAAAACGGCGCGGGAAAGTCCACGATTGTGAAGGTTCTGACAGGTATCTATCGCGCTGATGGGGGTACGATTACGGTTGATGGTAGTCGGGTAAATTTCACCTCCGCCGAAGATGCCACTGCCGCAGGTATCACCGCCATCCACCAGGAAACGGTGCTGTTTGATGAGCTATCGGTGGCCGAAAACATCTTTATTGGCCATGCCCCTCGCGGCCGCTTCGGGCTGATTGATACCGCCCAGATGAACGCCCGCGCCCAAGACATTCTGGACCGGATCGACGCGCCCCTGCGCGCCACAACACCGCTAAAAGATCTTGGCATTGCCAATAAACACCTTGTGGCGATTGCCCGCGCGCTGTCTGTGGATGCCCGCGTGGTCATCATGGACGAGCCGACCGCTGCGCTATCGCAAAAGGAAATTGAAGAGCTTTATGAACTGGTTGATCGCCTGAAGGCCGAAGGCCGCGCGATCCTGTTCATCTCTCACAAATTCGACGAGATTTTCCGCATCGCCGACCGTTATGCCGTGTTCCGTGACGGCGAACATGTGGGGCGCGGCCTAATGGCCGATGTGTCCGAAGGCGATCTGGTGCAGCTTATGGTGGGCCGCGCTGTCGATCAGATTTTCCCCAAACGCGTCGCATCCAATGGCGCCGAGGTGCTGCGAGTAGAAGGCTATAGCCATCCTACTGAATTTGATGACATCTCTCTCCACCTCAATGCCGGAGAAATCCTTGGATTCTACGGACTTGTGGGCGCGGGGCGCTCCGAGTTGATGCAATCGCTGTTCGGGATCACCAAGCCGTCGGCTGGCACGATTACCGTGGACAACAAGACTATCTCGATCAACTCCCCTGCCGAGGCGATTGCCAATGGCATCGTCTATGTGCCTGAAGATCGTGGCGCTCAGGGTGCCGTTCTAGGCCTGCCGATATTCCAGAACGTGACGCTGCCGTCGCTGTCCCAAACCTCTCGTGCGGGGTTCTTGCGTCTGGCCAATGAATTCTCCCTTGCCCGCGAATACACCGAGCGGTTGGAACTGCGCGCGGCCTCGCTGGATCAAGACGTGGGCAACCTGTCGGGCGGCAACCAGCAAAAGGTGGTCATCGCCAAATGGCTGGCGACCAAACCGCGCGTGATTATTTTGGACGAACCGACGAAGGGTATCGACATCGGATCGAAAGCGGCGGTGCATGCCTTTATGGCCGAACTGGCCGCCGAAGGTTTGGCCGTTATCATGGTCAGCTCGGAAATCCCTGAAATCCTTGGCATGTCCGACCGCGTGATCGTCATGCGCGAAGGGCTGATCGCAGCGGAATTGTCCCGCGATGACCTATCGCCAGAAACCCTAGTGCGCCACGCCGCCGGAATAGGAGAGCCAACATGACCCGCATCCTGAAATCCCGCGAAATACTTCTGGTGGGCGTGATCGCCGTGCTTGTCGCGCTTATCGCGAGCCGGTTCCCGGCCTTCATTGTGCCCGCCAATCTGGTGAATGTTTTCACCGACACGTCGCCGCTAATCATCCTTGCAATTGGCCAAGCCATTGTGATCCTGACGCGTTGCATTGACCTATCCGTGGCGGCAAACCTTGCGCTAACGGGAATGGTTTGTGCGATGCTCAACGTCGCTTATCCTGATATCCCGATCCCCGCGATAATCGCCGTGGCACTGGCCCTTGGGGCCGCCTTGGGCGCGATCAACGGCATCCTCGTGTGGAAGCTTGCGATCCCGCCCATCGTTGTAACATTGGGCACGTTAACCATCTACCGGGGCTTCATCTTCGTCATTTCCGAGGGCGCGTGGGTTAACGCCCACGAGATGTCCGCCGCCTTCACAGGCTTCCCCCGTGCGCAAATCATCGGCCTTCCCGTCTTGGCGTGGTTAGCCATTCTCACAGCATTCGCCTTCTTCGTAGTGATCGCCCGTACACCTTTGGGTCGCGCCTTTTACGCAGTGGGCGGCAACCCCCACGCCGCCGTTTACACAGGCATCAACGTGGGCAAGACGCAGTTCTGGGCGTTTGTTTTATCGGGGATGTTGGCAGGTTTGACCGGATACCTATGGGTGGCGCGTTACTCCGTCGCCTATGTGGATATCGCCAAAGGGTTTGAACTTGAGGTCGTGGCCGCTTGCGTCATCGGCGGCATTGCCATCGCTGGCGGTGCGGGCACCATCACGGGCGCCATCCTAGGGGCTCTGTTCCTGGGGATCATCAAAAATGCCCTTCCCGTGGTCGGTGTCTCTCCGTTCTGGCAGTTGGCCATTTCCGGCGCAGCAATTGTCATTGCGGTGTCATTCAACGCCCGCGCCGGCCGCTCTAAGGGCCGCATCATCCTGAAGCGCGCAGAAGCCGAAGCACAAGGAGCGCCCACATCATGACCGACACAACTTCAAAAGGCGGCCTCGCCCAAAACACGTCCCGCCACTTGCCCGACCGGTTGCAAAGCCCTGCCCTGAAGGCGTTCAAATCGTGGGAAACCTTGCTTCTCGCTGTAGCCGTGGCAATCTTCATCACCAACAGCTTTCTGTCGCCTTATTTCCTGAACGCTTGGAACCTGTCGGACGCCACGTTCAATTTCACCGAGAAGGCTATGATCGCCTTTGCCATGGCATTGCTGATTGTGGCCGGAGAAATCGACCTTTCTGTTGCCTCCATCATTGCACTTGCCTCTACCGCCATGGGATGGGCGCTGCAATTTGACATGGGCGTGGTGCCATTGGTGCTGATCGGTCTCACCACAGGTCTATTGTGCGGCGCGTTCAACGGCTTTCTCGTGACAGGCCTCGGCTTGCCGAGCATCGTCGTAACCATCGGCACGATGAGCTTGTTTCGCGGCATCTCTTACATCGTTTTGGGCGATCAAGGCTTCCGCGGTTACCCCCCCGAATTCAGCTACTTCGGTCAAGGGTACGTCTACTGGGTGATCTCGTTCGAATTCGTTCTCTTCGCCTTCCTTGCCCTGATTTACTATGTCTTGCTGCACAAAACCAACTTTGGCCGTACGATTTATGCCATCGGCAACAACCCGACAGGCGCATTGTTTTCAGGCATCCGAGTGGCGCGGGTGAAGTTCATCCTGTTTCTTCTGACGGGGCTAATGGCAGGCGTCGCGGCCATATGTTTGACGGCAAGATTAGGCTCTACCCGGCCCACAATCGCCCTAGGGTGGGAACTTGAAATCGTCACCATGGTCGTTCTGGGCGGCGTCAATATCCTTGGTGGATCGGGTAGCGTGCAGGGCGTTGTAATTGCCGCTTTTGTTATGGGGTTGGTGACTTTCGGTCTGGGCCTTTTGAACGTGCCGGGGATTGTCATGTCGATCTTCATCGGTTGCCTTTTGATCGGCGTTATCGCCCTGCCGCGTCTTTGGTCTCAATTCCAAGCGTACCGGAGGGCATGATGGAAAAATATGCCTTCAAGATGAAGCTTAGTCCCGGTTGCCAGGCGGAGTATCAAGCGCGGCACGATGCAATCTGGCCAGATCTGGTGGCGCTTCTGAAGGATGCAGGCGTATCGGATTACTCCATCCACTTTGATGAGGACACCGGCATCTTGTTCGGCGTTCTGTGGCGCACCGACGATCATGAAATGGACGCCTTGCCGGATCATCCCGTCATGCAACGCTGGTGGGCTCATATGGCAGACATCATGGAAACCCATCCCAACAACGCGCCGGTAGCGACGCCGCTAACGCCGCTGTTCCACCTGCCATGACCCATATCGCTGTCATCGATATCGGCAAGACCAATGCCAAACTGGCGCTGGTTGATCGCGCCACCTTGCAAGAGGTGGCTGTCGTGACTCGCCCAAACATGGTGCTGTCCGGCCCGCCTTGGCCGCATTTCGATCTAGAGGGTCACTGGGCGTTTTTGCTGTCCAACTTGCGCAACTTTCACGCCAGCTATGGGATTGATGCAATCTCTATCACGACACACGGCGCGTCCTGCGTTCTGCTGGATGTCAACGGGGATCTTGCCGCGCCGATGCTAGATTACGAGCATCATGGCCCAGATGATCTGGCCGAAGCCTATGACGCCATCAGACCATTGTTCTCGGAGACCGGCTCTGCCCGACTTGCAGGCGGCCTCAACATCGGCGCTCAACTGTATTGGATGTTCCAGCAAGATCTGACGCTGAAAGATCGCGTGGCTCAAATCCTGACCTATCCCCAGTATTGGGCGTATCGGCTGACCGGCGTCACCGCGACCGAGCGGACATCGCTTGGCTGTCACACTGATTTGTGGAACCCGACGAACGACGCGCCATCTTCTTTGATCGAAACACTTGGGATCTCAGAAAAGCTCGCACCCGTCCGCATGGCATCTGACGTCTTAGGCCCCATCAAAGAACAAATCGCCAACTGCACTGGGCTACCCGCCGACACGCCGGTGACCTGCGGGATCCACGATTCCAACGCGTCGCTCTTGCCTCATCTGCTTTCCCGTAAAACACCATTCTCCGTCGTCTCAACAGGTACGTGGGTCATCGCAATGACGATTGGAGGAACCAATCCGACGCTGGATCCTGACCGAGATACATTGATCAATGTCAACGCGCTTGGGCAACCGGTGCCTTCCGCACGCTTCATGGGCGGGCGCGAGTTTGAACAGATTGTAGCCGACGCACATGTTGTGCCTACGCCCGCAGACGTGGATGACGTGTTGGACAATGGCACAATGCTAATGCCTGCTTTGGAACAATCGACCGGCCCTTTCGCGGGCAGCGAAAGCGCGTGGCGCCCATTCCAACCTGAAATAGGCAGCGGGCAACGCAGCGTTGCGGCCTCCTATTATTGCGCGATGATGACGGCGACTTGCCTCTCCCTTACGGGGCATCGAGGGGATATCGTTGTAGAGGGGCCATTTGCGGAAAACACAGAATATCTATCATTGTTGGCCGTAGCTACGGAATGTGCCATTTCGGGCGCAAGCAATTCAACTGGAACCAGTCAAGGTGCTGCATTGTTGGTTTGTGACCATCCAAACCAGCTTAACTTGGATGTTCATGAAACCTCAGAAGACTTGCAGTCTGCGTTGAAACGCTACGCCAACGATTGGCGTAAGGCCTGCGCTAATCAATTAGCCAAAGATTGATTGATTTTTTGCGCTAGGGCAGAAGCTTTTTTCGATCTGCTTCCAAAGTGTCGGAACAAAGCCCATCTAAGATAGTCTTTGTATCGGCACCATGGCTTTTCATCGTGCCAAGCGGCTTGTGTGCCATATCCTGTCCGATACGAAATGGCAGGCAGGGAACCATCAGTCCGCTTTCTTCGTCACGATGTAGATAGCCGCGTGCTTCGACATCAGTCATTTGCAGACTTTCAGGTAACGTGCGTACCTTCGCGACAGGTACGTTGAGTTTGAGCAGGTGCCCTTCCCACTCATCGGCCGTTCTCTGTGCTAAAGCCCGAATAATTTCCACTTCAAGAAGACCTGAGTTCTCCTTGCGTGCGTCACGTTTTGCGAAACGCGGGTCACTTAACCACTCGGAACGATCAAGCCCAATAGCGAGTGCCCGGAATTGAGTTTCCTCGTTGACCCCAAGACTCAACACACCTTCTTTACAGGGGAAACTGCCGGCCCCGGGGCTTCGACTGTTGGCGGCGTTGCCGCGGCCGACAGGCTCGTTCCCTGTCGCCAAGAAGTCGGTAATCGTTGAACTCATTAACGTATATGCCGTGTCCAGCATCGAGACATCAATGAAGGCACCTCGGCCGGTTCTCTCACGCTCAAACAATGCCGCGGAAATTGCGAAACCGGCGGCCAAAGCTGTGGAGTAATCCATGATCGGGGCTCCGGTTCGAAGCGGGCCAGTATCAGTTGTGCCTGTGATAGACATAATGCCGGATGCGGCCTGAATATTCACATCATAGGCAGGAGCATTGGCTTTGCTGCCCCCCCTGCCGTATCCCGTCATTGCACAATGGATAAGCGAAGGGTTGAGAGCTAGATTACTCGCCTCATCAAGGCCAAGCTCAGCTAGCGTAACAGGGCGATGGTTTTCGACAAGCACGTCGGCCGAACGCAACAGATCTTGCATCGCCCGTTTGCCGTCTGGTGTAGCTAAGTCCAGTGCAATCGCTGCCTTACCCGCCGCTTGCGTTACATAGGCCGTGCTCATCCCTTGAGTCGCCCTATCTGGGTCGGTCCCACCCCGGTGTCTCATGGCATCGCCGCGCAATGAGCTTTCGACCTTTATAACTTCCGCTCCCAAAAGCCCAAGGTAATAGGCACAGGCAGGCCCGGCCAGAACATGAGTAAAATCGATCACCCGAATACCTACGAGGGGGCTAGTCATGCTTATTCCTTCCCGAGATATATGGGACTAGACCAAGCGACATGCCCATCCTCCAACGAGACTCGTGCGAAAATGGCCCTCTCGCCATCGTTCGGGGCGCTGATCCGTCGAGAGATCTTGATGCTGCGTTCGGAAAGCGTTTCGGGCAATCTTTGAACAGACAGCGTCTTGTCGATCCCTCCACATTCCAAGACAGTGGGCGTGTCACGGATATCTGAAAGGGGTAACTTCAGAGCGCCTAGGTTCGTCTCGATCTCAACCACTACATCTTCACTTTCTCGAGATAGCCATACATCAATCGCCGAGAAGCCTCCCGTTGTTACGGTCTCCCACTCAATTACGTCCGGAGCGGTAAGTTGTGGCTGTCTATCCGGATTATAATAGTTCACTGCAGCAATCCGCGTAACTGTGGCTCCGGTCAAACGTGCCGTTCCTGACCACTTTACCAAGCGCCCTCGCCCCCGTGTTTCCTGCCCCTTGCAGATAATCCGGATCCGATCACCAAGATCGAACCCCGTGAAAGGCCGAACCGTTTCCATCAATTCATTTCTGTCGAAAAGATCGACCCGCTCAATCGGCGAAGGCGCTGAAACTTCAATTTCTAATGATGCAGTGTCGAAGTTGCTCCGCACAATATCGCCCATAATCGCGTGGTCTTGTAACGTGAAACGGTTGGGCGCGAAATCTGGGTTGCGGTCATAGATATGCGCCGGGGCGTCGAACGTTATGGTGCTAGACAAGAACAAGCGCACACCTGTGGTTGCATAATGGTGGCGGCGGCGAAACTGTTCAAACAACGCATCACGACTAAGTTCCGGCAGAAGATGGCAGGTCAGACCACCATACGAGCCGAATTTAGCATCTCCGGGATAACTCGCACCGGGGCGTCCCTTGTGACCATCGCTCCCGGCGACGATCCCGATACGATGGCCGTTCTGAAGGCTTTGCTCGACTATCCAATCAAACGTACCCCAGGAGGAATGAACCTCGACTGACGGCTCAAGTCGGGCATCGTGCGCATAGGAAACATCCGCAAACCGGCCGCCTACATGTGGTACAACGATAACGTCTTCCCCTTGCAGAGCCTCAAAGAGGTCCTTTACATCATGACAGTCGGTATCCGGGTTCGTTTCGTCCGAAATCAGTGCGCGACTAGAGCGGTAAATTGGTCGACCTTCTGTTCGATACCAAATGTTATGATCTCCGCCCAAGCCTGTATTCCCGGACCATTCGTAGCCGGGCAGGCAGAGGAATTTCCCTTCCTCGTCGAACTCCGCTGCTAGCTCGTTAATTTCATCCCAAAATTCGTCCGAGACTTGGAAGTCGTTCGCCTGATGGCCGGTGACATCAACGAAGCTGCGGTCACGTGCGAATGTAAAGTACTCCCGTGCTGTTCCAGTGCCGATGCTTTCACCGGATTGACCATGCATGTCCGACCAGAAATGCGCATATGGGGTATCGGCAATTCGCAGAATATTCGTGCTCGCGAGAGTTGTTTCCCCATGGAGGATGTCGATCTGATAATCCCCCGGCGCGTCAAGGGTAAGATCATCGATGATCGCCGAATACTCACCTTTCGCAAGGGTGACAGTATCGGGCAAACCTGCAATTTCAGGAGTAGCCTTTATGCGAAGGATGCCATTAAACCCATCACTAGGATTTCCCCAGCGATCCTCGGCTTTAACGATCGCCCGAAACGGCTCTCCCGGACGGCGCAGCGTCGGCAACAAGGCCTTCCAGACCACCGGTGGGCCGGGGACAATGGCGATGACTGGCTGACGCTCCTCTAGAATTGGCGTGAAGTCCACCGTCGCAAAAGCATCGACGGTGACTCGAAATTGAAATGCACTTTCACAATGCGTTTGCATGCGCACGCCAGGGGAACCTTCGCGCGGATCTCCTATGCGGAAGATCAACCTGTCTTCTGGCCTCAGGAAACCCTTGCACAGGACGGTGATACAATTACCCCATGGACGGATGTTGCGCTTGTAATCGAAGCGGTAGTCAATCGGCGCGCCATTAGAGGCTTCAACCGTCAGATAGCCGGGGGCTTTGGGGTCAGTTGTTTGCAGCGGCGTCATATCTGAATGCGTCCGCATTGCCACGCGCACGCCGCCCAGGTCGTCAATTCCAAATTGGCCCGCAGTATAGGTTAAGGTGAAATTTGACCAAGCCCCCGCAACGACAGGTGTGGTGTCGGCAAGAGTGGCGTGGCCCATAAGGTCCGGACGATAGGAATGATCAGGCATCTTTAAGCGAAGCCTCCTTTGCTTGTTGGCTTAACGCACGTGCCCGGAAAATGAGGGCGGCGAGGCCGATGATAAGAAATAACAACGCTACGGGTCGGGTTACGAAGATCAGTAATCCATTGTGTGATAGCAGCAGCGATTGCCGGAAGGTTTCTTCTGCACCACCTGCCAACACGAAGCTGATAACGAAGGCGGCAGGGTTAAAATCGAACTTCTTCATAAGCCAGCCACCAAACCCTGCGACAACCATAACAAGTATGTCGAAAAGGTTTCCTCGCGACGCGAACGCGGCAATGAAGGACGTCAAAAAGATGATGGGATAGAGCACTTTTACGGGAATTTTGGTGATGAACCGCCCCACCCAAGCCGCGCCGAAATAGCCGATCAAGCCGTACATCGCGATGCCGATCAGTCCGCAAGCGAAGAGGTTGAAGATCAACTCCCGTGACGTTGTGAAAAGCGTTGGCCCGATCTGAATTCCGTGGATAAGGAACACGCCCATCAAAATCGCTCCGATGGTCGATCCGGGAATGCCTAGCGTCAGCAATGGTGCCATGGATGGACCTGATACGGCGTTATTGGCCGCTTCAGGTGCGGCGACACCTTCGAGGACGCCCGTGCCCCAAGTGTCGGGGTTCTTGGCGCGCCGTTTTCCTTCGCCATATGCCACGAAAGCAGCGATGGAAGAACCAAGACCCGGTAGGATACCGATGAAAGCCCCTATGAAGGAGGATCTGAGAACATCCGGCAAACACGCGCGATACTCAGACCAACTCAATCTATTGCGGGCCTTTCCCGCCTGCCCTTGTGCGTCGTCCACGAACTCAACAGACGCGTTGCGTTTTTCGAGCTGAGCGAAAACTTCACCCAAAACGAAAATGCCTATCATCAACGGGACTAAGGAAATGCCGTTGGTGAGATCGAAAACGCCAAAGGTTAGACGGTCCTCTGCAGAAATCGGGTCCAAGCCTATTGTGCTTACCAAGACGCCTAGCGCAGCGGAAGCCAATCCACGGGTAATTGATTTTCCGATCACAGAACCGATCACGACAAAGGCCGCAAAATAAATAGCAAACAGCTCCGGCGGACCAAGGCTGAGGGCAATGGCCGCAATTGCGCCGACGCCCACGATCAAAAGGATATCTCCTGTGAAATCACCGATGACGGAAGAGATCGTCGCGACCTTCATTGCCTTCGACGCCATGCCGCTCCGGGCAAGTGGATAACCGTCAATCTGGGTGGCTGCTGAAGCTGCGGTGCCCGGCGTGTTGAACAAAATTGCTGAAATCGACCCGCCATAGCGGCCTGACTTCCCAATCACGTAGAGAAACGCGAGCGCTGAAATCGGCTCCATATAGAAGGTTAACGGAAGAAGCATCGCGATCGCAGCAGAGGCTGTTAGGCCCGGGATGGCGCCTGCGATCATGCCCACGACGGCAGCGGTAAGCACCCACCCCAAAAGGCCTGGGTCGGTCAGCACGTTCCCCAGTGCAAGAAAGATATCCACGCGTTAGTACCCCTGGATCACATCAAGTAAATCGAACCAGCGCCCAAACGGAGGAAACACCCCCAATCCCTCAAAAAAGATGAGGTGGTAGATTGCCGGGCAAAGCACTGCCGCGGCCATCAAGCCGCGCCAGTCACGAACGCCGAACAGGAGCATGGAAAGCGGCGCGACGATTGCAGTGCTTATCAAGTAGCCAACAGCACCAATCAAAAATGCATATACCAACGCCAAAGCTAAAAGGCTCGCGATTACACCGAAGGGATAACTTTTCGGAGTAGTTTGCTGCCGCTCGATGAGACCTTTCGTCAGCTCCACTACGCCTAGCACAAGGATCGCCGCTCCGCTCGCAAGGGGAAATATCCGAGCGCCCCATCCCCCGTCGTACGTTAAGTTGATCTGGAAGCTGGCCATCGTGGTGGCGATGCCGAACACTGTCAGCACCCCCCCCACGATGGAAGTCTGGTTCAACGAGCTTTTTGAAGAAGCCTGCGCTGTCATTGAGACATTGCCGCAATGATAGGGGCAGCGGCATCCCGCATCCGTTCAAGTCGCAAGCGTGCGGCTGCACCATCAAGATAGGCAGGGGTGTTCCCAAGCTCTGCCATCGCGGTCGCGAAATCCGCTTGGCTGGTTATCGTCTCCAGCGCGGCTTCCATGCCTTCACGGATCTCGGGGTCCATGCCGAGCGGCGCAAACACCGTAATTGGTGAGGAGATCAGGGGAACGTCGTAGCCTTGTTCGGCGAATGTGGGAACCTCCGTCGCGATGGCGTCACGGCTATCAGAGACAACGGCAAGAACTCGCAACTCGTTCTCGAAACCTGCACTCTGCTGGATGCCGATCATGCCAAAATCGACCTGACCTCCAATAACCGCCGCACGTGTGGCGCCACCGCCATCGTAGGGCACATCGACGCCCTCCAGACCAGCTGCGTTCATAAAACCCTGCCCCGCAACATGATGGAAGCTACCACGGCCAGTGTGATTCCAACGCAACTCTCCGGGACGTGCACGTGCGTCAGCTGCGAGGTCGTCGATCGTCTGATAGGGGCTGTCCATCGCCACCATTAGCGACGTGGAAAGGTTGCCAATTTGTGCCACCAGTTCGAAGCTGTCGAACGGGTTCACTTCCGTATCTCGCAACATCGTTGACAGTAGAAACGATCCGCCGGACGTCATCATGAACGTCGAGCCGTCTGGTCGTGCACCCGCAGCTTCGATCGCACCCGTAATGCCGGACGAGCCCGGCCGATTGACCACAACGATGGGAACAGAAAGAGCGGTATTTGCGCCCGATGCAAGCGCGCGCGCGAAGCTGTCGGTACCACCACCCGCACCAAACGGCACGATGAGGTTAACAGGGCGTCGTGGCGCCCATTCAGCCATTGCAGCGGTGCCGCTCAATCCGACAAGCGCCGGTGTCGCGAGAGCGATGTTGAGGAATGTTCTACGGTCCATGGTGTGTTCCTTGTTGGGATGTATCGGATTATTTTCCGAGTTGTTATCGGGCCACGTTAACCTACAAAAGTTGTTCTAAAAATTAGAATAATTTGAACTACAGTTCGAATTTTGCAAAGAATTGTGAGCGCCTGTGAACTCCACCCGCGTTGACCTAACGGAAAGCAAGGCCGATGAACCTCAAGAGCCTCCGCGTCTTTGTGAATATTATGGAAGAGGGCACGCTGGCCCAGGCATGTCGAAAGATGAACCTCAGCCAACCCGCCGCTAGCCGTCTGATCCAGATTCTTGAAACCGAATTCGACATTCAGCTTTTTCACCGTGAGCGCAAACGCCTAATCCCCACGGTGGAAGGGGAGGTTTTTTACCCAGAAGCTCTGCGAATTCTCGCTTCGATAGACGATCTGCCCGCTATGTTCCAAGAGATCGCAACAAATGCTTCGCCGCCCTTGCGAGTTATCTGTCACCCCCGCCTAGCAGAAGGGCTGATGGTTCCTGCAATTGCAGAGCTTCTAAAGCGAGACCCAACGATCAAGGTCAAATTGGAGGTGCACCCCCGACGGTACCTCGGCCGGCGGATTCTTCACGGAATGTACGACGTTGGGATCGCCACTTTGCCGCTCCCAGATCGGAACCCGTCACTACGATTTCTTGCGCAGGCAGATATGCAAGTCGTTGTGCCAACCGCTCATCCTTTGGCCCTGAAGCCATGCATAACACCCAAGGATGTTGTTGATATGCCTTATATCGCACTGGAAGAAACGACCAACATGCGAACCTTGCTCGACCGTGAATTGACGAAAGCGGACGCACGGCTTGAAGTAACACACGAAGTATCAATTAGTCGCGCTGCTCTGCGAATGGTCCAAGCAGGGCTCGGGTTCGCGTTCACAGATGCAATCACAGTAACACCTGAGGAAGAGCTAGGGATCGCGATCCGCCCATGGCACCCAAGAGTAACCATCGAATTCGGGTACTTCGTTTCGGATACGAAGCGCCCCCACAAGGCGAGGGATGAATTCGTCGAAATTCTACACGAAGTCTGCTCCGCACGTTCCGAACGATACACCCAATGATGATTACCGAGACACTTGGTAGTTGGGAGGTCATTGGACACCAATATCTTACTGAGGTGCCCCTAGATTTGTAGACGCTTTGCCCCCTAATTTTGAGGCTAGGAGGCCGACATGGGGACAAACAACTACAGCGATGATTTCAAGCGGGACGCGGTCGCGCAGATCACCGAGCGAGGGTATCCGGTTCGAGAGGTCTCGAAGCGTTTGGGCGTCAGCGCGTATTCTCTGTACAAGTGGCTGAAGCTCTACGGCGCGCCTGCGTCCAAGCGCGGCGGGGTTGATCATGAAGCCGAGAACCGGCGTCTGAAGCGCGACTTGGCTCGAGTCACCGAGGAGCGCGATATCTTAAAAAAGGGCGAGGCCTTTGTCCGCCATTGGTCCGAGGACAATGGACGAGCGCGTACTTCGCGCGAGAGTCCCGATGAAGTACGCCTTCATCCGGGCGCACCGCGAGGAGTTCGGCGTCCGGGCCATGTGTCGGATGCTGCGGATCCATGTAAGTGGGTTCTACGCTTGGCTGAGAGAGCCGGTGAGCGCACGGGCGAAGGAGGACGCCAGGCAGACCACGCTGATCCGCGATGCTTGGTCGGACAGCGGTAAGGTCTACGGTTACCGCAAGCTGCACGACGACCTGCGTGATCAAGGCGAGACGTGCTCGCCGAACCGGGTGGCGCGACTGGCGAGCCTTGCTGGGATCGCGGCCCAGATCGGCTATCGGCGCCGTCCCGGACGGTATGGTGGCAAGCCCGCGATCGTTGCTGAGAACAGGCTGGACCGTCAGTTCAAAGTTGATGCGCCCGATCAGACTTGGGTGACCGACATTACCTACATCCGAACGCACGAAGGCTGGTCGTATCTGTCCGTCGTCATCGACCTGTTCTCTCGACGGGTTGTCGGCTGGTCCCCTCTCGGCAGATTGCTTTGCAATCGCCTGCCGGACAGTGGATGCAGCCCCGCATGACGACGGAGTTGGCCCTACAGGCGTTGCTCATGGCCGTCTGGCGTAGGAATCCGACGGACACCGTCCTGGTTCACTCGGATCAGGGCAGCCAGTTCTCGAGTCGCGAATGGCGTACATTCCTGTCGCAGCATGATCTGGAAGCCAGCATGAGCCGACGTGGAAACTGCCATGACAACGCAGTGGCGGAGAGCTTCTTCCAGCTGCTCAAACGGGAACGGATCAGAAGACAGACCTATGTGACCCGAGAGGCCGCGCGGCAGGACGTGTTCGAGTACATCGAGATGTTCTACAACCCAAAGCGCAAGCACACGAACAACGGCATGCTGTCGCCCGTTGACTTCGAAAGAAGACAGCAGAAACTGAGAGAGGCAGGTGTCTAGGAAACTAGGGGCACCTCATACGTTATGGTGCATTTCCAAACCGGCTCACGCGGTTAGCCATGTATTTCCGCAGCGTTTGCAAACTGGAAAGCGTACGCGCGGCAATTTTCGCAAAAGATTGAGGCAGTGCGGTTAGCGAGGGTATCAAGCACTGGCGCTCGCTACTTTTCGTTTAAGGGAGTACTTCGGCAAGGCCTCGCCCGAAGTGACTTGGTTCCGTTCAACCAAACAAAGCAAGCTTCACACAGTTCGATCGCTTGTCCCAGTTTGCTTGGTGGCGCTACCTTCGCGATGATTCCGCAGATCAACCGTAGACAAAGTAGCGGCGAGCCGCTCCGTAGAGAGGAGCATTCGCCTTTCATCAAGCTACACAGATCTTTCCATCCGCTTGAGAATAGCTACAAGCTCTGCATTACGTTGCGCTTGAAGGTCGCGGATTTTACCGCAGATTTTTAGGTACGTCGCCCAATGCATGCCTCTGGGCTTCTCCGGCGGAGTGGCCGTGATCATCAAAGAAGGCGCTCCCAACTTCTTGAAGCACTTCCGGATTTGTAGGGCCTTGCGGTCGTCAGCGGTGGCGGTCTCCATACGATAGCGCAGTTGCCCGCAACTACGGCACATGACGGCTCCGACGACGACGTAGAGGATAGCTTTGCGATCTCGGCACCGAGGACAGAGAAACCAATGCCGGGATCCTCCGAAGTGGCAGGGAGTTCTGACCACATCAACAAACCCCAACCCTGTATCGAATTCGTCGCCAACGATATGCCCGTACGTTCTGGCATCGAAACATACTAAATCTTCACAAATCATTAGGCAATTTCCGCTTACCTATTGCTGAGTCGACGCTCTATTTCTGCAGCAATGGGCGGCCAAGTATGCAGATGTTCTAGAGCTGCAGAAAGATCATAAATGCCAGGTTTGATGCGATAGAACCCGAGCCATGCGGCAGGAAGATCCCGAGCAAAGGGGATGACGCTCGCGTCAAATCCAGCGTGCTCGAAATAGTCAAACAGCTCTGAAGGACGCTGCGCGAACTCGGCATAGATTCCAAGAATGATTTCACGGGCCTCCTCAGAGGCGGATTCAGGGGACGCCATCTAAAGCTCCTCCTTCAACACGTCGTTCCAATCGGTACCAGAGCGCTCAGGGATCTCGATCTCCACGTCGAAACCATCAGACAGAAGTCGTTGCGCTAATGTCTCGGCAGCTCGCTGACCGCAGCCATCGATATCATTGTCCGCAAAGACGGTAACAATCTCCACGCCGACGGGAGGGATGAAACGCTCCATGCCTTGCGACGACAGGGCCGCGAAGGCTGGCATTTCGAACAATGTGCCGGCCGCCAAGCTGGTCTCAATACCCTCGCCGACGCCAATGTAGCGCCCGAACGGTGCCAAAGGCACCGCTCCGCCTTCAGGGATCGGACCTTTCATAACTTTACGCGCGGGTGACACTGGTGCCTTCTTGCCAGAAAGAAGAAATGTCTTGTGAATGCTCCTCAAGCGCCCGTCAGGACTTTTGATGGCCGAAATGAGGGCTGGGAAGACTTTGCGAGCAGAGTAGCGGCAGCACGCCATGAACCGGAGGTAATCTGCCGTGTCGGGAATGTTAAGGCCACGGCTCAGAAGGTACTGACCTGCATCATCTTGCGGAGTAATCTGCCGCCCCATACCCCACAACAGCTCGGCTTTGCTGCCGTCAACGTTCGCGGTTTGCTCCAAGGCGTTGGCGCCCTTTGCTGGTGTCACATGGCGAACGAAATGTGTTTCACCCAAGACGGCGCGCACTTCGTCCGCCGCGCCCCCGAAGTCGACCTTGAGCCAGCGTTTGACGAACTCGACGCCATTGCCGGCACCGCACTGGTTGCAGAAGAACGTGCCGTTACCGCCTTTGTTGTCAAAACGGTAGCGGTCCGTACCACCGCAGAAGGGACAGGGACCGTGAACGTTGCGAAGGAAACTCGGCTCCACCCCGAGTTGAATTAGGATCTGCTCCCAGCGACCCTGAGCGAGAGCCATGATCGGTTGCGGAGCGTTAAAGGGAAAACCCATATTCTCTTTCCTGGTAAGAAATATCCCCGTAGGGGTATGTCCGGGCGGCACTACTGCCGCCCTAAAAAGGGGCGTTTTTTTTGCCGCCCCTAGAGGTTAGTTCAAAAGCGGGAAACCGTAGAGGTTCGAGAGCTGGCGGTTGCTATGAAACCGCTCCTCAATTGTGATTACGCCATTATCACGCAGCGACTTGAGGTGGCGCTGTACAGTGCGACGATCAAGGTTGCTCAATTTTGCAAGCGTTTCCAAAGACGGGTAGCACTTGCCAGTCGATTTATTGCGGTGGTGGGCGAGCGCCAACAGGACCAGGCGTTGGCCCATTTTCAGGTCATGGTGGTTGGCGATCTCGAAGGCCCATTCATTGTGACGAGGGGCCATTCTTATGCCCCTTCGGTCAAATTGGTGAGCGTGCGATCGACTGCGTCTTTGCTCCAGTAGATACGGCGCCCGAGTTTGATCGGCGGGGGCAGGCGGCCGGCTTCCACGTCACGGTAGATTGAGCTGCGGCTACGGCCGCCGAGTTTCGCACTGAGTGCGGAGAGGGTAATATATGTCATAACAACTCCTGTGTTTTCAGAAGTCGCTAGAAGTCATCGTGCTTTTTCGGCAGGTACAAATTTTTTTTGTCACCCGTGAGATTGATTACATTGGTCAGGCGTCACATCGACAATCGCGCCGTTCGCAGTCCGCGTGATCCGAGCAACGTCGAGCTGCGCGGGGATCCGAAGCGGTGCCCAACTAGAGGATTTGTGTGCATCGAAATAGTTGTCTAGATACTGTTCAAACCACCGGGCACGCCTAAGGGTGCTCTCCAAACAAACATTGCAGAGTTCAATGTTTTCGAAGCTCTCAGGCCAGCATTCAGTTGCAGCCAAGATATGCGCATTGGCTCGAAACTCTTTAAATGCTTGCCGAATATTCGTATTAAGACTGGCTACCGGATTGGAGCGCCCATCAGTTCGCATGTGTTCAGCAACACGTTCATAGGCGTTGTTAAGTGCCAGGTGTCCAGCAGTTTCAAGGTAATGTGCAGCTAGCTCAAGCACAACAGCTCCAGCATAAGATCGCCGCAAGCCACCATCGTACAGTAACTGTTTCCGGATAACTCTTGAAGCTTTGCTGGTGGGGTCTGCGGCCTCACTTTGAGTAATCGCCTGCAACGTATTGTGTAACTCGTGCACCGCATCAATGTCGGGAGCCGCCGCTGCCGCGAACAGTAACAGCGATGGGTCATTGATCGGCGCCCCTTTGCGATCAAAAAAGGGAAGGACAACTCCGTTAATAGATTCCATGGTTCTTTATCCTCTCGTGGAAGTTTCATTTATCGCAGAAAGCGAAATGTGGATAATCTCACGGGCTTAGTTGTAGCTGATTGTTGCGAAATTTCTGTAATCGCCCAATGAATGAAGGCTAGGGGTGGCTTGCGGAGAACCCACTGAGAAATTGCACTCTTGCGAGGCCAATTAAGACACTGATAGGAGAGAGTTGACCTAGACAAGAGCTACAGCGCCTATTTGTCTTAGGGCTTACATCATGACGCCGGCCGAGTGCTCTTCATGATAGGGCTCAATTGTTTTCTTTTACCCGTCCACAAAATCCGCCCAGCGCTGCATGACATCTCGGCGTTTCTCTAGGAAGTCTGTTCTTTTGTAGGAGCGCTCCACTTTGCCACCAGTGCTATGAGCAATGCAGGTCTCAGCCACTTCCCATGGGATATCAGCTGCCTCGGAACACCACGTTCTGAAACTGGACCTAAACCCGTGCGGACGTGCTGCCATCCCCCGCCTTTCCATAAGCCGCGACATCGTCGCATCGGAAATGACCCCCTTGCGCGCACTTGGAAACAGAAAGCCATCACGCTCGAAGGCTTTCGCGGTCTCGATCAGCTCCAACGCTTGAGATGACAATGGAACGCGAAAATCTTGCCCAGCGCCCTGTCTTGATTTCATATTCTCAGCGGGCACGATCCAAACGTTATCTGTGATCTGTTCGGTTCGAAGCAGCCTCAGTGGTCTAGACCTCGTACCGACAGTCAAGATCAGGAGTTTGAGGGCTAGATGAGTAATTGTGTCAGGTCCGAGAGAGGCGTAGAAAGCAGGTACCTCTTGCCACGGCAAAAATGGAATATGCGTCACAGTGTGGCGCTGAGCACCCAAAAGGGCACGCGCTTTAGCGACAGCCTGAAGGTCCACGTCCAAGCCCAGAGCTGCGCCATGTTGTAGGCACACGGACAAACGCTCGATTGCTTTCTTGGCGGTAGATGCTTTGGAATGCCAGATGGGCAGAAGAGTGTCGCGAATGTCGCGCTGGTCGATTTCCGCGACAGGGACTTTGCCAAGCTTCGGCAGTACATGAAGTTCGAGCGGGGAAAACCAACGACCAGCTTTCCCGTCACCCTTTAGTTCCGCCTTCCGCGACTCAAAGCAATCCTTGGCGATGTCTTCGAGAGCGTGAAGATTGCGTTCCGCTTCGAGCCGCTGCTTATCGCGTGCTTTGATCGGATCGACGCCCTTCCGAGCTAAGCTCCGCCATTTCTCTGCTTCGCCCCGGGCTTCTTTCAAGGACACATACAGGAGCGAGCCAAGGCCCATTTCTCTGCGCCGACCATAGACAGTTACACGTAAGACCCATTGGCCGCCACCATCGGGGCGTTTGAACAACCAGAGTCCGCCTCCATCCGAGTACTTGCCTGGCGGAGCGGATCGAACGAACGTCGACGTAAGCTTGTTCAGCTGGTGCCCCATTCAATCCACCTTTCTATCCACCTCTATATTTGGTATACCATGAAGTAATGCGAGGCAATATGGAACACATAGAACTGAGCAAGCAATTGTTTTGATTGTCATTTGAATCAACATGACATGATGCGATATGAGAATTCAAGGCGCGCCGCCCGCACCACTTCTTTTTTGCGCTACCGCCCTGCGGGCTACTTGAGCGCGTGCGTCCTTGCGCTACCGCCCTGCGGGCTACTTGAGCGCGTGCGTCCTTGCGCTACCGCCCTGCGGGCTACTTGAGCGCGGAGTGGCTCTTCCAAACAACATTCAAATTTCCAACACTGATGCTGACAACGCACATTTTGCGTCGACACCACCCGCGTCCAAGCAGCCCTACGACACGGCTTGCAAAACCGCCGGTTGCACCGTTTCTGAGGCCACCCGGTCAAGCGTCACAGGCCACCTCACCAGCAAGATCGCGCAGCCCTCGATCCCTTCCGCCCGCATCCGCGCGGGCAATGTCGCGACCGGTTCGCTCAACAACCGCTGAGTGTCTTTCGAGACGTCCACACAGACATCCACTGACGCTTGGGCCGGGAACCCCGCCTCAAGCAAGGCCGCGCAGATGCGGTCCACTTGCCGCACGCCCATATAGATCGCCGTCGTGGTACCGGGGCCCGTGTGGCGGACGCAGTCGGGGAACGGGGCCTCGGCGCTTCCGGTGCCCGTCGCCAACACCAAGGTATCCGACTGCCCCCTTGTGGTCAGGCTCTGCCCCATCGCGGCACCTGCTGCCGAAACGGCGGTGATGCCCGGCACGATCTCCACCGGGACGCCTGCCTTCTCGGCTGCGGCGATTTCCTCTCCGGCGCGGCCAAAGATACCCGGATCGCCGGATTTCAGCCGGATCACTTGCCGCCCCTTCAACGCCTCTGCCACGATCATGCCGTTGATCTGATCCTGTGGCCAGGCGTGAGCCCCCACATGCTTGCCCACAAACACCCGCTCCGCGTCACGGCGGGCCAGCTCCAGCACCTCTGGATCCACAAGGCGATCGTAGAAAATCACGTCGGCCTCCTGCAACCGTTGCACGGCGCGTAGGGTCAGCAAATCCCTTGCCCCCGGCCCCGCGCCCACCAGCGCGATAGAGCCCTTTTGCGCCGCGTCAGGCGCCGCCCCTTTTGCGATGGCATCCTTGATCTGCCGGGCCGCGTCGCGCTCGGCCCCTCGGGTCCAGATGTCGCGAGGCGCGCCTTTGAAAACCCAAGCCCAAAACGCGCGGCGATGGGCCCGCGGGACATGAGCACTGACCGCTGGGCGCAGGCGACCCGCCAACTCTGCCAAACCGCCAATATTGACAGGCAACAATTCCTCCACCCGTGTCTTCACCTCTCGGGCCAAGACAGGCGCGGTCCCTTCGGTTCCGATGGCCACTACTACCGGATCACGGTCCACGATCGACGGGGTCGTGATGTCGCAAAGGTCAGGGCGATCCACCACGTTCACCGGGCAACGTGCCGCCTTGGCCAAGGCGTGCAGCGCGGCGTCCCTTCCGGGGCAACCGGTGGCGATAAACGCCATGGCCGCGCCCTCAAAGGTTTGCACTGTCACCGGCCCCGCGTCATGCTTGGCCCGCGCCGAGGCCACCACCCCCACCAATTCCGCATCCAACTCTGGCGCGGCCAGCACGATTTTGGCGTCGGTCTTCAGGATCAACCTTGCCTTCTGCGCTGCCTGCTCCCCCCCGCCCACAATCACGACACGCCGCCCCGTGGTGCGGAAAAACATCGGAAAACTCTTCATGCGGCGGTCTCCTGTAAGGGGGGGCGGGTTTGCCAAAGGCTCTGGGCCGTTTCCAAAGGCGCGTCCGAGCCGAGGGTTTCCAACGCCAGCGCGGCGGTGCCGATCACGATATCTTCGGCAAAGGCGTCGGTCGCGGCCCCTTCCCAAAGCGAACCCAAGGTGACGCCACCCGCCACTTCCGCCAAACGGCGGGTGTCATGGCGTAACGCGGGCAGTTGCGCGTCCCACGCTTGCCCCTCGCGCAATCCAAAGCCGGTGATCCCCTTGCCGGGGTGACGCTCAAACTCTCCGCCGCCGCCCTTGATGACGCTTAGCGCTTGCCAGCCCAAAGCCTGCGCCGCATCGGCCTGCAACAACCGGTACGAGGGATGGAAAACGCCCTGCACACTGGCCGCCGCCCGGGCCGGGTTCAGCATCCGCGCGACGGTATTGATGCAGGACCGCAGGCCCAACACCGGGCGCAGCGCCAGCAGATGGTGCAGCGCGGGGTGGACGTCTTCTAGCGGTAGATAAACAATCCCCTGCTTTGCCATCGCGGCCTCTGCCGTGTCCGCCGTGGTCGCGGTGACGATCCCGGCGGTGGCCAAATGGGCGCGCACCGCATCGTCGCGCCCGTTCCAGCCGTGCAGCACGACGCGGTATCCCGCCATTGCCACAAGACGGGCGGACAACAGGAACCACGGCAGGCCCCTCGTGCGTCCGGCGGCGTAGCTTGGCCAATCCAGATCGGCCATGGGCAAAGCCGGACAGGTGCATTGTGCAGCGGCGGCAAAGCCTGCGATTTCGCCCGCCGCTTCACCCTTCATCCGCAACAACATCAATAACGCCCCCACGGCTTCCGGCGCGGCGTCGCCCGACAGCATGATCTCCATCGCCGCGAAAGCCTCATCCCGCGTCAGGGACCTGGACCGCCCCGGCCCCCGCCCCAATATGGCCACGTAAGGCGCCAGGTGGGGGGCTGCACTCATTCCGCCGCCTCGCGGTGACGGGCCGCCGGCCGCGCCTGTGTTTGCGCCAAAAGCGCCGCCAGTTCTGGCCTGCATGATCCGCAGTTGGTGCCCGCCTGAAGCGACGCGCCAATGGCCTCCACGCTCAGCAATCCCTGTTCCTCGATCGCGGCGGTTATGGTGTTGATCCCCACCCCGAAACACGCACAAAGCGTCGCGCCGGGATCAAACACATCGGCGGGCGGACGCCCGGTCAGCAAGGTAGCAGAGCGCGCCCCCGGCACCGTCGCCAGATAGTCGCGCATTACTGCCACGGGCTGGGGCGACACGAAAAGCGCCGCGATGGTGCGCCCGTCTTGCTCGAAGGCGAGCCTTGCCGTGCCCCGTGCAGGGTCCAGCATCGAGGTCACTGATGCATGTGGCAGATCGAACAGGCGGCGTGCGGCGGCTTCCCAACCCTCGGGCGTGTCGCGTCCTGCAAGCTCAATCCGCTGCCCTGCGGCGGTTGGGGCCACGGCCCAATAGTCGCAATCGGGGCGCATCGGCGTGGCTGACACTGCGAAGCCGTACCACGCCGCCTCCATCCGCTTGACCGCGACCACCGCCGCCTTGCTTTCGGGCTGGCCTGAAATCGGATCGGTTGCCGCCGTAATCACCGCGTCGATCCGGCCCGTGGGCGCGGTCTCTCCGGTCCAATGGATCGGCGCGAACAGCTGGCCGGGGGCGACGTCAGAGGTGAGGCGAACCCGCAAAATGGCAGTGCCATGGGCCGATGTGACCTCGGCCAGATCGGCGGCGGCAAGGCCAAGGCGCGTGGCATCCTTGGGGTGAATGTCCAGATAAGGCTCAGCCAGATGGCCCGAAAGGCGCGGGCTCAGGCCGGTACGCGTCATGGTGTGCCACTGGTCCCGCACCCGCCCGGTGTTTAGGCGGAACGGATAGGTGTCCGAGGTTTCAGCCGCAGGCGCGCGGGCGCTGACAGGCAGAAGGCGGGCCTTGCCATCTGCGTGATAAAAGCGCCCGTCCGCAAAGAAGCGCCCGCCTTGGCGAGTGGCGCTGATGGGCCAGCGCGTGGGGCTAAGATCGGCGTAGCCCGTGTCATCCAGATCACCAAGGGCCGAGATATCAAAGTCGCGCCCAAACCGCGCGGCGATGCCTGACAGGGCCGCATATTCCCGGAAGATTTCAGACGGAGAGGTGTAATCAAAGGCGGCAGCCCAGCCCATGCGGCGGGCAACATCGGCCAGAATATTCCAATCGGGCCGTGCGTGCCCGGGCGCAGGCAGCACCGCACGTTGGCGGGAGATGGTCCGATCCGAGTTGGTGACGGTGCCGTCTTTCTCGGCCCAGGCGGTGGCGGGCAGTAGCACATCGGCAAGACGGGCGGTATCCGTGGCCCCGGTCACGTCGCTGACGACGACAAAGTCACATCCCGCAATGGCGTCGCGCACGGCGTCGGCCTCGGGCATGGTGACGGCGGGGTTGGTGTGGATGATCCACAGCGCCTTGATCCGCCCCTCGCCCACGGCGCGGAACATGTCCACGGCCTTCAGGCCGGGGGCCTCGGGGATGTGGGGGGCTTGCCAGAAACGACGCACGGCCGCGCGGTGATCAGGGTTTTCCAGATCAAGGTGGCAGGCAAGCATATTGGCCAGACCGCCGACCTCTCGCCCGCCCATGGCGTTGGGCTGGCCGGTGACAGAGAACGGCCCCATACCGGGCTTGCCGATACGGCCCGTGGCGAGATGACAGTTCAGGATCGCGTTGACTTTGTCCGCGCCGCTGGAGGATTGGTTCACCCCTTGGCTGAAGATCGTGACGACCTTTTTGGTGTTGATCCACAGGTTGTAGAACCGCGCCTGCTCCTCCGGGCCCAGGCCCGTCCTCGCCGCGTCATCGGCGCGCGCCGCTTGAAGGGCGTCCTGCAAGCCATTGGTATCACGCAGATATTCCTCATCCAAGGCGCCGGCATCGTCGATGGCGCAGAGCAAGCCGTTGAACAGCGCCACATCGGCGCCGGGGGCCACGGCCAGATGCATCTCGGCGCCGTCACAACTGGCGGTGCGGCGCGGGTCAATCACCACGATCCTTGCGCCAGACGCTTTGACACGCTGGTACAGGACGGGATGGCACCACGCGAGGTTGGAGCCGACCAGCACCACCAAATCGGCCTCGTCCAGATCATCGTAGGTGCCGGGGACCGTGTCCGTGCCGAAGGCGCGTTTGTGGCCCGCCACGGTGGAGGCCATGCAGAGCCTGGAGTTCGTGTCGATATTGGCCGAGCCAATGAACCCCTTCATCAGCTTGTTGGCGACGTAGTAATCCTCCGTCAACAACTGCCCCGACACGTAGAACGCCGCCGCGTCCGGCCCGTGTTTGGCAATCACATCCCTGAACGTGCCCGCCACCTTATCCAGCGCGGTGTCCCATGTGGCCTCAAGCCCGCCCACCATAGGCGTGTTCAACCGCCCGCCAAGCCCCACCGTGTCCCCAAGCGCCGTGCCCTTGGAACAGAGCTTGCCGCGGTTGGCGGGGTGGTCAGGGTCTCCGCGTACCGCCAGCCCTCCCGCCCCGTCGGGGCGCAGCAACACGCCGCACCCGACCCCGCAATAGGGGCAGGTCGATCGGACCTCAGGGGCGGCGCCCGCGCCGTCCATCACGCGGCACTCCGCGCTGCCAAGGCGCGTGCATCCACCAAGATGCGCCCCGCCTCGACCCTCACGGGATAGGTGGCAATGCTGGCGTCCTCTCCTTGAGCCTCTCCGGTGTTCAGATCAAACACCCAATTGTGTAACGGACAGGTCACGGATTGGCCGTGAACAATCCCCTCCGACAACGGCCCCGCCTTGTGTGGGCAGGTGTCAGAGACGGCAAAGACCTCCTCCGGGCCGGTCCGAAAGACGGCGACGCAGCCCATTGCTGTCTTCAACACCCTTGCGCCGCGTTCCGGCACGGCCTCCACGGCTCCGATATCTACCCAGCTCATTCTGCGGCCTCCAATGTAAGATCGGCCAAAGGCTGATAGCGCTCGGCTTGATGTGTGGCATGCTCTGCCCAGGGGTCTTTGCGGTAGATGCTCTGGCTCAACTCGAACGCCACAATCAGGCGCGCTCGTTCAGCCGGATCGGCAATGCGATCCTGCACCCAATCCAACCCCACCTTGGCGATCCATTTGTAGGCGCGATCAAGGTATTTGGCGTTCTCTCGGTACAGCTGCACAAAGGCGATCGTGACATCCAGCGCCTCTTGTTCCGAGGCCACATCGCAAAGCTTTTCCGTCTCTTTCACGTCCATGCCCGCCGCGCCGCCGACGCTGACCTGATAGCCGCTGTCCACGCAGACAATACCCACGTCCTTGCAGGTGGCTTCCGCGCAGTTGCGCGGGCAACCCGACACGCCCAGCTTCACCTTATGGGGCGTCCACGACCCCCACAGCGCCTTTTCCAACTTGATGCCAAGCCCGGTGCTGTCTTGGGTGCCAAAGCGGCAATGGTCCGTGCCGACGCAGGTCTTCACCGTGCGCAACCCCTTGGAATAGGCGTGGCCGCTGACCAGCCCCGCGCGGTTCAGATCCGACCAGATGCCGGGCAAATCCTCGCCCTTCACCCCCAGCAAATCTATGCGCTGACCGCCTGTCACCTTCACCGTGGGGACGTTGTATTTATCGGCAGCATCGGCAATGGCGCGAAGTTCGCTTGGGTTGGTGATCCCGCCCCACATGCGTGGTACAACGCTAAACGTGCCATCCTTCTGGATGTTGGCGTGCTTGCGCTCGTTGATGAACCTGCTTTGCGGGTCGTCTTGGTAGTCCAACGGCCAATCGGCCAGCAGGTAGAAGTTGATCGCCGGACGGCAGACATGGCAGCCGTTGCGCGTTTTCCACCCTAATTCCTGCCACACTGCCTCTTGCGACTTCAGGGGCATCGTCTTGATTAACCGTCGCACATCTTCGTGGGTGTGGTCGGTGCAGCCGCACACGGGCTGCGCCGTGGGCAATTGGAAATCATCGCCCAAGGTGACTTGCAGCAGTTGTTCCACCAATCCCGTGCATGTCCCACACGACGCGCTGGCCTTGGTCGAGGCGCGAACCGCCCCCAAATCCCCTGCCCCGCCAGCGATTGCCTCTACGATTGTGCCTTTGCAAACGCCGTTGCAGCCACAGATTTCCGCATCAAGCGGCAAGGCTGCAACGGCTGAGAGCGGGTCCGAGGTATCGCCCCCCTGATAGGCTGGCCCAAAGATCAAGGTTTCCCGCATCTCGTCGATGTCGGTCCCGTCCTTGATCATCTGGAAGAACCAATTGCCATCGGCGGTATCGCCATACATGACGGCCCCGACCAGCTTGTTGCCCTCGATCACAAGGCGTTTGTAGATGCCACGTGCGGGGTCCCGCAGCACGATATCCTCGCGCCCTTCGCCATCGGCAAAATCGCCCGCGCTGAACAGGTCGCAACCCGTGACTTTCAACTTCGTGGACAGGGATTTCTGCACAAAACGCGCCTCTTGCCCCAGAAGCGATCGGGCCAACACTTTGGCTTGGTCGTAGAGCGGCGCCACAAGGCCGAAGATCGCGCCGTCGTGCTCCACACATTCGCCCACCGCACAGATATCCGCGTCCGAGGTGCCCATCTGGTCATCCACATGAATGCCCCGGCCCACGGCCAATCCCGCCTCTTTCGCCAATGCGACCGACGGGCGAATGCCCACAGCCATGACCAACAGATCACAGGGCAATTCGGTGCCGTCATCCAGCATCAACGCCTTCACATGGCCGTTTTCGCCGGTGATTTCCTTCGAGTTCGCTTGCAGGCAAATCGTAATGCCCTTGTCTTCCAATGACTTGCGCAGAAGGTAGCCTGCGGCCTCGTCCAGCTGCCGCTCCATCAGGTGGCCCATGATGTGAACGACGGTAACCTCAACACCGCGCGCGGCCATGCCGGCGGCAGCTTCAAGGCCCAACAATCCGCCGCCAATCACGACACATTTTTGACCGGCTTGCAGGCCCATCATCCGTTCCGTGTCTTCCAGATCGCGGTAGGCAATGACGCCGTCCAGATCATGGCCCGGCAGTGGGATCATGAAGGGGTCCGACCCGGTGCCGAAGATCAGTTTGTCATAGGAGACGTGGCCATTTTCGCCCACGACGACTTTGGCGTCGCGGTCGATCTCCAGCACGCGTTCGCCGAAGCGGCAGGTGATATCGCGGTCGGCGTACCATGCCTCGTCATGGGTGACGATATCGGTGTAGGCCTGATCGCCCGACAGGACCGGGGACAGCATGATGCGGTTGTAATTGCCGCGCGGCTCTGCATTGAACAGGGTGATGTCAAAGGCATCAGGGGCAGCGTCGGTCAGGTGCTCCAGCACCCGCCCCGAGGCCATGCCCGCCCCAATCACAACGAGTTTTTGCTTGCTCATATCACTCACTCCGCTGCGACAGCCTTGGGCGGTGTCGCCCCGGCCTTTGGTGTTGGTGTTGGTGTTGGTGTTGGTTTCGTTTTCGGTTTCGCGCCGTGCTCGTACTCCTCAAGGAAATCGAGCACATCTTGGCGGTAGTCGTAGTAATCAGGATGCTCCAACAGCGCCTTGCGCGTGCGAGGTCGAGGCAGATTCACGTCCGTGATTTTGCCGATGGTGGCTTGTGGGCCGTTGGTCATCATCACGACGCGGTCGGCCAGCAGGATGGCCTCGTCCACATCATGGGTGACGCAGATCGCGGTGACTTTGGTGCGCGACCACACCTCCATCAGCACCTCTTGCAACTCCCACCGGGTCAGGCTGTCGAGCATCCCGAAGGGCTCGTCCAACAGCAGCAGTTTGGGGGAAAGCGCAAAGGCGCGGGCGATGCCGACCCGTTGCTTCATGCCGTTCGACAGGTCCGCGGCCGATCTATCCATCGAGTCCGCCAGACCGACCCGCTCAAGATAATATTCCACCACGTCTTGGCGTTCCTCGCGCGACGCGTTGGGATAGACCTTATCCACCCCGATGGCGCAGTTTTCCCGCGCCGTGAGCCATGGGAACAGCGACGGCGACTGAAACACCACCGCGCGCTCCGGGTCCGCCCCTTCCACCGCGCGGCCGTCCAGCTTGATCGCGCCCTTGGATATCTCGTTCAGCCCCGCCACCATGGTCAACGCCGTGGATTTTCCGCATCCCGAATGGCCGATCAGCGAGATGAACTCTCCCTTGCGCAGCTTCAGATCGAAGTCCTCCACCACCGTCAGCGGCCCCTTGGGCGTCGGGTAAATCTTGTGCACCTTGGAGAACTCCAGATACCGTTCCTCCAGCGCCGATTGCGCGGCGTTAGCAACGGCCGAGGGCACTTGGTGGATCGGCGTCACATCGGGCAACTGCCTTGCCCCCTCCACCTTCGCCTCAATCCCCACGTCCATCAGGTACTTCGTAACCTCCGCCCGCAGCCGGATAAATTCGGCGTCGGTGTTCATCGCCACCCGGTCTCTGGGCCGCGGGATTTTCACCTCAAACGCCTCTGCCAAGGTGCCGTCCGGGTTCAGCGGAATAATCCGATCCGCCAGCAAAATTGCCTCGTCCACGTCATTGGTAATCAGCACGCAGGTTTTCTGGTTGGCCTCCCAGATCCGCTCGATCTCTTCGGCCAAATTCGCCCGCGTCAGCGCGTCCAACGCGCTTAGCGGCTCGTCCAGCAGCAACATCTCAGGGTCCATCGCCAGCGCCCGCGCCACGTTAACCCTTTGCCGCATCCCCCCCGACAGCTCCGCCGGACGCCGCCCGATGGCGGGCGACAGCCCCACCATATCGACGTATGTCGCGACCTTTTCTGCCCGCTCGGCCTTGGGCAGATCGCCGAACATCGTGTCCACGGCCAGCCCTACATTTCCTCCCACCGTTAACCACGGCATCAACGAGTAATTCTGGAAAATCACCCCCCTTTCCGGACCCGGCTCCAGCACCGGTTTGCCCTTGAAAGTCACCTCTCCCCCGGTAGGCGTCTCCAGCCCCGCCATCAGGTTAATCAGCGTGGTTTTCCCGGTCCCCGAGAAACCCAGAAGGACAAGGAATTCACCCTCCTTGATCTCTAGGTTGATGTCACTCAGCACCGGCGTTTCGCCGTAGCTCTTGGACACATCTTTAAGGTTCATGAATGACATGTCGCGGCCCTCAGCGGTTGTTTGTGAAGGTGAAAAGCGACTGGATCGTGAACATCAGCCGGTCCAGCAGGAAACCAATGATGCCGATGGTCAGCACCGCCACCATGATCTTGGCCAACGATTGAGACGAGCCGTTCTGAAACTCGTCCCACACGAATTTGCCAAGGCCGGGGTTCTGCGCCAGCATCTCGGCGGCGATCAGCACCATCCAGCCAACACCAAGGCTCAACCGCAGTCCGGTAAAGATCAGCGGCAAGGCAGAGGGCAGCACCAGCTTCTGGATTTTCGTCCAGGTGCCCATTTTCAGAACCTTGGAGACGTTAACCAAATCTTTGTCGATGCTCGCCACACCCAGCGCGGTGTTAATCAACGTGGGCCACAGCGAACACAGCGTCACCGTGATGGCGGACACCATGAAGGATTTCTCGAACAAGCCGTCATCGGCGGCCAGCGCCGAAACAACGATAGACACGATCGGCAACCAGGCCAGCGGGCTGACCGGTTTAAATATCTGGATGATCGGGTTGATCGCCGCATTGGCGGTGGGCGACAGGCCCGCCGCAATCCCCAAGGGCACGGCCACGGCGGTGGCGATCAGGAAGCCGAAAAAGACGGTTTTAATCGAGGTCCAGATTTGCTGGTAATACGTCGGCGCGCCGGTGAAATCGCGGATCGGCCGGGCCTCTTCGCCATTGGCGATACGCTCTTCGTTGCGGACCTCTTGGCGCTCGTAGAACTCGGCGGCGCGCTCTCGGGTGCGGATCGCATCGTCGTTCAGGTTGCCCACCTGCTCCCACACCTGCGCCGGGCCGGGGATCGCGCCCAGCGATGTCTGAACGGTCGGCGCAAGGGTCGCCCACAGCATCAAGAACGCGGCAATCGCCAGCAGGGGCACCCCCAGCAGTCGCCAGATTTCGCCGCCTTGGGCACGGGGGTTGTCGCCCGCCGCTATCCGCAGCATCGGCGTAAGCCAAGCAAGGCCAAGCACACGAAACCAGGCGTCGGCCTTGTTGATCGCGGTAAAGCGGCGCTCGCGGCGGGCCTCGCGGTCTGCGTCAAAATTTGGGTCTATCGTCGTCATGTCAGCGGCTCCTCTGCGGTGCAGCGCGGGGGGATCACGGGTTCAATCAAGGCAGCGCGGGCGGGGGCTGTGTGTACGGGGTGTGTACGCCCCGGTGTACGCCCTGTGCGCCGCCCAAAAATTAGGCGTCCACTGCGGGCACACCTTCGCACCCGCAGCATTTGGTAGACCGGGCCTAGGCCCGGGGGCGCGCTCAGCCGCCGGTGACGACACCATCAACGACCACTTCGTCACCGGTCAGACCGATTTCCAAAGCGTCGATGTAGGCGTTTGGATAGCGGCCATCGTAGTCCACGCCGCCCATCATTTCGGTCTCGACCGGGCGGAAACCATCGGTGTCCCAAGGGAAGTCTTCTTCCGCCGCCAAACCGTCATCCACCAACGACCGTGCGGCCTCTAGGTAGATGTCGGGGCGGTAAACTTGGGCGGCGACCTCGTGATACCATTCGTCCGACATCTGCTCGGGGATTTGGCCCCAACGGCGCATCTGCGTCAGATACCAGACGGCATCAGAGTAGAACGGATAGGTCGCGTAGTAGCGGAAGAAGACGTTGAAATCGGGCTCCTCGCGCACGTCGCCGGGCTCGAATTCGAAGGTGCCGGTCATGGAGGCGGCAATGACTTCTTCGTCCGCGCCCACGTATTCAGGATAGGACAGGATCGACACGGCCTCCTCACGGTTGGCGTTGTCGTTTTCGTCCAACCACATGCCCGCACGGATCAGCGCGCGCACGATCGCTTGGGTGGTATTGGGGTTCTGCTCGGCGAATTCTTCGGTGATCCCGAAGACCTTTTCGGGGTTGTTGGGCCAAAGCTGATAATCGGTGACCACGGGCACGCCGATGCCACGCTGAACCGCCTGTTGGTTCCAAGGCTCGCCCACGGCGTAGCCAAAGATCGTGCCGGCCTCCAGCGTGGCGGGCATCTGGGGCGGCGGCGTGACGGACAGGAAAACATCGGCGTCAATCGTGCCGGTGATGTCCTCGGGGCTATAAAAACCTGGGTTCAAGCCGCCTGCGGCCAGCCAGAAACGGATTTCATAATTGTGGGTGGAGACAGGGAAAACCATGCCCATGTCAAAGCGCGTGCCTTCTTCGCGGTATTGCTCCACGACAGGGGCAAGGGCCGACGCCGAGATCGGGTGAACCGGGCGGCCATCGTCCATGGAGGGGATATGAGGCCGCATGAGTTCCCAAACGTCGTTGGAAACCGTGATGCCGTTGCCGTTCAGGTCCATCGAGAATGGCGTGATGATATTGGCCTGAGTGCCATAGCCGATGGTGGCGGCAATGGGTTGGCCCGCAAGCATGTGGGCCCCGTCAAGCGTGCCGTCGATGACCCCATCCAGCAGGACGCGCCAATTGGCTTGGGCCTCCAGGGTGACGAACAGGCCCTCATCCTCGAAGAAGCCCATCTCATAGGCAATGGCGAGGGGCGCCATGTCGGTCAGTTTGATGAAGCCGAAGGTCAGTTCATCAATTTCAAGGTCCTGCGCGGCCAAGGGGCCGGCAAGGGCGGTGGTGGTGGCAAGGGCAGCGATTATCCGGTTCATCTGGATCAATCCTATGGCTGGGTGCCAAGGGGCGATTGCCCTTGGCGGAAAAACAAAAAGCCGCCGAAAGTGTCGCAGGAGGAGGCGACACGATCAGCGGCTTTGCTACGCAATCCCGGACTTCGGGAAATTCGGGCCGGAGACGCCATTGCCTCCGTGCAGGTTCAAGGGAGCACTTGAGTCCGATTCACTCAAGGTGAAAGGAACAGAGGCCGGGAAGAAATTGCTGCACCGCCGCATTCGGCGCTCTTGCGGCCTATATTTTAGGCATCCTCAGGCGGATGGATCAAAAATGCGCCCATCAAAAAACACATTCCTCTCCAAAATCATCTCCCCCCGCTCCGACGCCACCGCTGTGGGGTGGCGCAGGGCGCCTTCCAGTTTTTCGGAGGCTCCTGGCATGTCTGCGCCGGTGCCTTCCAGTGCGCTGCGGTAAAGATCGCTGCGGAAAACGCCACTTGCGGCCCGGGCGGCCTCTTGCGGGTCCAGCCCCATGCGGTGGGCCAATCGAGATGCGATCCACTTGCCCTGACTGCGCCAAGGAAAGTTGGCGGCCCCTTGGTGGAACTCCAGAAAACCGGGCACGTCGCGGATCTCTCCGCCTTGGGAAATCGCCAATTCACCGGTCAAAGCCCTGTCCACGACTTCGGCGGGCACGTCCAACCAACGCGGGCGCGATAACAGCTCTGCCGCCGCCGTCCGACTTGACGGATCGGCCAACCACCTGCCCGCTCTCCATACCGTGCGCATCAGCCGCCCAACCAGATGCGGCTCAGTCTCGGCCCAGTCCGCACGGGTGGCGAGCACTTTTTCCGGCGCGAAACTCCAAATCGCGCGCCCCGGCAATAGCAACGCGCCGTCGCCGTTTTCCACACTGACCGATCCCCAGGGCTCGCCCACACAAAAGGCATCAATCTCGCCAGAGGCCAAGGCTTGGGCCATCATCGGTGGCGGCACCGTGCGAATTTCCAACGGTACGGTGGCCAAAGGGGTCGAGGCACGCCAGACGTGCAGCAATTCCACATGCATGGAGAACGGGAACGGCACGCCAATGGTTAACCCGCCCTGAGCCACCTTAGCCAAGGCCGTACCTGCCGCGCGGGCATCTGCAAAGTCGAAGGGATGGCCAAGGGCGCGCAACTTCGCCTCTAACCCGCGGCTGACGCCAATGACGTTTCCGTTGACCGATAGGACCGAGACGGCGGACATCGCATTGGTGACGCCGCCCAAACCCAGGGCCATCGCGACCGGAACCACCGACAACAGATGGGCCACATCCACGCGCCCAAAGGCCAGCATATCGCGGACAGAGGACCACGAGGGCGCGGGGATCAGCTCTAGATCAAGGCCTTCCGCCTCGGCAAAGCCCATTTCCTGACCCACGATCAAGGGCGCCGCATCCACCAACGGCATGTAGGCCACAGAAATCGAGGTCGTTTTCATCGCAACAGCCCCGCCGCCGTCACCAGCGACTGCGCCACATCGGCGACCCGCTTGCCCTGATCCATCGCAGCTTTGCGCAAAATGGCATAGGCGGCCTGTTCATCCACCTGCTTGGCCTTCATCAGCAGACCCTTGGCGCGGTCAATAACCTTGCGGTCCTCCAAAGCGCGGCGCGTCTCGTCCAGTTCGATCCGCATCTGACGCATAATCTGGAACCGGGCGATCGCCGCATCCATCACGGGCTTGAGCCGATCGGGTTGCAGGCCGTCCACGACATAGGCCGACACGCCGGCCTCAATCGCTGCCTTCGCCAAACCACTGCCCGCACCCGAGACAAACATCGCAATCGGCCGCTCCAACGGGCCCGAGGCAAGGGTAAGTTCCTCCATCACGTCGCGGGTCGGATGGTCGATATCAATCAAGACGATGTCGGGCTGCAACGCGGCAATCTTGCGCGCCAGGCCGCTGGTGTCGCCGATCACATGTACCCCATCATCCCCATGATCGCGCAAGGCATCGACAATGGCGATGGCGCGATCCCGGTCTTCCTCGACGACAACGATGGTGAGTTTACTGGGCATAATTACCCCAGTCGATTGACGCCATGGAGGCGGAACTCAATGGGTTGTGAACCTTCGCGCGGCCGTAGGTCCGACTTGCCCAATCCCTAAGCGTTCACGCCAACGGCTGCCCAAAAAAACACCGCCCTCCCCGCGGTGGGCCGAACGCCGTCAGTTGGCTAGTCTAGGTCGGCCTCAGGCGCGTCCTCGGCCCGGTCCCCCGCCCATCGGGCCACGAGGTGCAGTAGGATAAGTAGCATCGCGAGCGGCACCGAAATGGATATCCACGCCATGGGAATGCCAAGGGTGTCAGCCGTCAGGCCGGACTGCCGTGCGATGTAGCCGCCGGAGAAACCGCCTCTCAGGCCGATGACGCAGAAATAGACGACCGGAAGAACGAAGGTCAGAACGGCGGCGCTTTGGATCGCCTCGGCGATATAAGACAGAGCATGGGGCCGATCGGGGAAGACGCTCCCCATCAAGACAGCGTCAGAGCGGGTCTTGAATGAAAGTGTTGCTCCCAAAAGTCCGGTCCAGACCATCGCATATCGCGCAACATCCTCGGTCCAGATCGGGGGCGAGGAAAAGACGTAGCGTGCAACGATTTGGATCATCACTGTCACAAACATCACGCAGACAGCAAAGACCGCAACATGCCGGACGACAGTGTGGACGTTGTTGCTGACTGACAGAATGACGCGGCGCATGGCAATGGCTTTCGAAAATGGGAAAGGCGGGCCACAGATGCGGCCCACCATTAAAGATTTAGCGGCTTTCTGCTGCCAGTTCCTGCCAAAGAGCTGTGTCTTCAGCCGACATCAGGTCCGAATCGTACACGGCAAGCGACGCTGCCCGGAAGACTTCGCGCTCTTCGTCCGTCAGGCGTTGAACGGTAACACCCGCTTCTTCGAGCGATGTCAGACCGCGCACAGAGGCCTCTGCCTGCCAAGCACGGGTGGCGGCGTCGGCAGTAACCACGGCTGCATCCACTGCGGCACGCGCCTCATCGGTCAAACCATCGTACCAGTACCGCGAGAACAAGACCGCGCGCAGCGGGATGATCACGTTGGCATCGGCATAGTTACGCACGAAGTCGGTTTGGCCGAACATGATCGGCACAAAGGGCGAGTTGAGGTAGCCATCAATAACGCCAGTTTGCAGGCCCGCGGGCACTTCGCCCCATGGCACGATGGTGCCGCTAGAGCCCCAAGCCTGATACATGGAGATTTGTGCATCATCGAGCGCACGCATCCGCAGGTCCGCCATATCCGCAGGCGAGCGCACGGCGGCATCCGTTGTGATGATGCCCGATGCGGGTCCAAGTGGGACCAGCGACGCGATCATGACATCTTGCGAGGCGAGCGCCTCGTTCAGGCGATCCAAGACATTGCCCGCCGCCAGGGTGCGGTCCAGATGGGCAAGATCGTCAAACAGATATGGCAGACGAACGCCATAGATGAAGGGGTCAACCTGGGCGATAGACCGTACATCCGAAAGCGACACCTCCAAAAGCCCGGTGGCGACTTGGTCGAACTTTTCGGCCTCGTTGCCTACGGAGCCGCGTGGCAATTCGCGTACTTCCATGCCCGCTTCGGTCAATGCCGCGCCAAAGGCTACGGCCCAGTTGTAAGATCCCGATGTTTCCAGATCTGGCCCGGTATCGAGCGCGATCTTGACTTCGGCTGTTGCGGTACTCGCCATAGCCATCAGGGCTGCGAAAGTCAGCGCCTTTAGTTTCATAAGTAGTCCTCCCTCTTGAGTTTAGTTCACGGAAAACCCGAACAGGCTTGGCAACGCGAGGCTGATTGCTGGCCAATAGACCAGCGCCAGCAGCAAAAGAACCTGAACGAGAATGAATGGCAAAGCCGCGTAGGCCAACCGCCAATAGTTGATCGAAGTCATCGCCGAGACCACCACAAGACATTTGCCAAGGGGCGGCGTAATCAGGCCGATGCACAGGTTGAAACACAGCACGATACCAAGATGGATCGGGCTGATCCCCTGTTCGATGGCTTGTGGGGCAAACAGCGGGATCAAAAGCGTGAGGGCCACGGGCGTATCCATGAACATGCCCGCAATCAGGAAAATGACGATCAAGAAGAACAGATAGCGAGTGCCTGTCAGCCCAAAGGACTCTACCCATGTTGCCAGCGCCTGCGACCAGCCCAATTGGCCTGCAAGATAGCCCAAGATGGAAATTGCCGCGAGAATGATGAAGATCGTTCCGGTCATCTTGGCCGTGGCTTCCAGCGCATCGAAGATCATCCGAAAGCTAAGCCCGGAGTAAAATTGCCCCGCAAAGAGCGCCGCCAGAACGGCAATAGCCGAGCCCTCGGTCGGCGTCGCGAGCCCGAAGACCATTGCTCCCAAGATCACGATGGGCAGACAAAGCGCAGGCGCGGCATTTTTCAGAGCGGGCCAGAACCGGGGCAGTTCTTCTGCAATGCCGCCGGGATGCCCTTTCAGCTTCGCGATCACCGCGTTTAGGGCCATCAAGGACGCCGCCAATAGAATCCCCGGCAAGATGCCAGCCACAAACAGCGCCGCGACCGACGCCCCGGTCAACCCGCCATAAATAATCATGATGATCGACGGTGGAATAATCGGCCCAATCATCGAAGACGCCGCCGTGATCGCGCCTGCATAGTAGGGATCGTAGCCGCGGGCCTTCATCTCGGGCACGAAGGTGCGAGACAGAGCAGCGCTGTCGGCCACCGCAGAGCCGGATATGCCCGCGAAAAACACGCTGGTCAGGATGTTTACATGCCCCAGCCCCCCCCGCAGACGGCCCATCACGGACATGGCGAAATCAATCAGACTGCGGGTAACGCCCGCCCGCCCCATTATTTCGGCTGTAAGGATAAACAATGGCATCGCCATGAAGGCAAAGACATCAAGCTGCGCGAAGATGCGTTGCGGCATAACGGACAGAAACTGCACCTTATCGGTAACCACGAAAGCCAGTACCGATACAGCCCCCATCAAATAAGCGAAGGCCGTGCCACTGATAAGCAATAGGACGAAAACGATTGCGATTTGCCACATGTCTTTACACAGCCGTTTGCAGGTTGGATTTGGTCCCGCCCGCCAGCATGGGCGGATGGGTCACGATAGAGCGCAGATCAACTTTGGAAGGTGCAATGCTTTCCAGATCAGGTCGGGGTCGCGCGGTCTCGGGCGAGGTCGCCAACAGCGACTCTAGCGCCTTGGCCGTGGCAATCAGTGCCGCATCCCCGCCGACCGGCCCCAACATCTGCAACCCAAACGGCATACCTTGCGCGTCTTTTCCCGTCGGCAGTGCCAGGGCAGGCCCCCCCATGAGCGAGCCTCGATAGCTTAACGCCAACCAGCGGTAGTAGATGTCCTGCGCCGTGCCCTCAATTTCCGTGACGTGGGATTGCGTCCAAGGGAACGGTGAGACTGGTGCTGTCGGCAGCAAGATCACATCATAATTCGCCATCATGGCGTTGAACTTTCGCAATATGCGCGTTTGCTCAGTGTGCGCCCATGCGCGATCAGCCAAGCTGAACGAGCGGCCAAGCGCCACGTTTGCGGTGATAAAGGGGCCGAAAGCCTCCGGTGTGGCCTCGATCGCAGCGCCAAAGCCCGCCAAAAAACTCTCTGCTCTCAGCACATCGAAGGTCTTGTCCATCTCTCCAAGGTTCAGATCGACGGGGTCGCAGGAAGCCACATGGGGTCCGATTGCGGACAATCGGGCGCGGAAGGTTGCACGAATGCTCGGATCGACCGGCGCGCCGCCAAAGTCTTCGCTATAGCCAACTCGTAGATTACCAAGCGTCGCTTCTGGGGTGGCCGCAAATGGCCCATCGGGCAAGGGGGACGACAGAGGATCATCCAAGTCAGCCCCGCGGCACACATCCAACATCAAAACAAGGTCATCCACCGTGCGCGCCATCGGGCCCAGGACCGAGATGCCCGACCATCCCAAGGGCCTTGTCGGGTGGGCGACGACCGAGACAGAGGGGCGGAAGCCCACAATTCCACACAACGCAGAAGGGATGCGCAGCGACCCGCCCGTATCCGAGCCGGTGCACAGTGGCAGCATCTCAGCCGCCAGCGCCGCCGCCGATCCACCAGAGGAACCGCCCGCCGTCAGATTCAGGTCAAACGGGTTTCCCGTCGCCCCCCAAACCGGATTGCGGGTGTTCCCGCCCGCACCCAACTCGGGCACATTCGTTTTTGCCAGCACGATTGCCCCTGCCGCGCGCAACTTTGCCACCATGGGCAAATCGTTGGCGGGGACATTGCCGCGAGCGCGCTGGCTGCCATGTGTCGTCAAAAGGCCTTTGGTGTCTTGCAGGTCTTTCACGCCGATAGGCAAACCGTCCAAGGGCCCTATCGGAGTACCCGCCGCCCACCGCGCCGTGGATTTCCCGGCCTCCATCACGGCCCGCTCACCATCAATGGCGGCAAGCGCGTTAACCTTTGGATTCACACGGGAAATACGCTCAAGACAGGCGGCGATATAGGTATCGGGCGTGAGACTGCCGTTGCGAAAACCAGCAAGGACTTCGGACGCCGACAGGGCAACCAGCACGGCGTTGTTCACAGCCATGCGCACATACCAATCCCATGAAGCGCCAACACAAAATTCCTCCCAAAATCCGCGTTGCGTTAACGTATTCCAGATTCGCGGCGCAAAAAATTGATAAATACGCCTAATACATTAACCAAAAGGAATGATGTCAGGTTCGTCAGCTGCTTGCTTCAGACACTTGAGGAACAGCGCCAGGGTTGCATTCTGGGCAATCTGCTCGGGCTGCCAGAAACAGCGGGCCTCTGAAAGCAGGCCTTGAGTGTCGAGCGGTAACACGGCGACCTCGCCACGGGCGGCCTGTGTCTGGGCCAAGCGTTGTGGCATCAGGCCTAGGGCTGGCATAACCCGCATCAACTCGAGGTTTAACGTCATCGAAAGAGAGGCAATCGTGTTCCCTGGCGGTGTCAGTCCATTGGTCGCAAACAGGGCATCCACCGCCCGCCGTGCGAGTGAATTGGCCTGTGGCAAGATCCAAGGGAACCCAACCGCATCGTTCCAAATGATGTCAGGGGAACGCGCAAGGGGATGATTGCGTCCCGCCACCACCACGATCGGCTCTGAAAAGAGGGCAACCTGCTCGATCCCCGGCAATTCCTGTGGCTGCCATACCCGCGATATCATCAGGTCAATAGATTGCGCCTCCAATTGCGGGAGCAGCTCAACAAAATGGCCTTCGGAAACGGACAGGTTGGCCTCGGGTGTGCTGCGCTTGAACAATGCAATTGCGCTCGGCAGCAGGGTCGGCGCGACAGTGCTGACGACGCCGATCGACACAGATCCCGACACGCCACTTGCCATCGCCTCGATGTCGAAGGCCGCACGATCCAATTGCGCCAGCGCCTGCTTGGCATGGTCAGCAAGGCGACTGCCGACAGGCGTCAGAAACAGCCGGTTCCTGTCCCGCGTCACAACAGGGATGCCGACAATCCGCTCCAAATCTGCGATCTGTTTGGAAACAGCCGGTTGCGTCACATTCAACGCCTCGGCCACCCTTGCGACCAGCTTCAGCTCTGCCAACGCCGCGATGATCCGCAAATGTCGCAGGGTCAGCGCCTTCTGAAAATCAGTATCTGGAATGGTGCGGCCTCCGTCCACGGGAATTCGCGCAGGATGTCAGAGTTTGCGCTTCATGCAAGTGGCGCTGTCGCGTTTTGGCGTCGCTCTTATGAAAGCAATTACTGCGGCAGTGGAGACGGACTATGGGCCTGCATGCGGTGAGCTTTTCCATTCCGCGCTTACATTCGTGCGCTGCTATTGGCCCCGAACGACCGCATCTATTGATGCAACGAATGGCCGCTGCACGCAGACCGCCCCACTGCACTAAATTTCAGATTGGGCAGCACCGTCGCGCTGCCCAACGCGATACTCTTGCCGTCAATCTGCCAGCAAAAGGTAGTCATTCGTGTACCATTGAGACACGTCGGGCATAGCGTCCAGAACGACGCCGTCAGCGTCCCGCATGATGCCCGCTTCGAACAAGAAGCTCGTGATGTTTTCGATCATCGCGGCGTCAATCAGGCCCACAGGCTCAGCTGGGTCGCGTAAGTAGCCGCCGTCAGTCAGCGCGGCCATTGAGGCCCTTACAAGGTCGGGGTTGCTTAGCAAACCTGCGGTCTCTTCGATCAGAATTTCTGCGGCGTCCTCTGGGTTGTCGGCGGCGAAGGCGTAGCCGCGTTGGGCTGCCTGCACAAACGCTGCGGTTGTTTCAGGATTTTCGGCAATCCACGTCCCGTTGCCCCCTAAAAAGGTTGTATGCTGATCGGGCACACCAAAATCAGCATAGCGGAATGCGCGTTGGGGGCGGTTCAGCAGGACTGAGTTCGCCCCCTCCCAGGTGCTGACCTCTAAGGTGAAATCAACGCGACCGTTCGCCAACGCTTCATAGGCCGATGTGCCGAGCGTGACAGTGTCAAACTCCCCCACCCCGCCGTCGAACCGGATGATCGAAGAGATTAACGCGTTTTCCCAATCGCTGCCGAAGCCCGCGTAGATCATCCCGTCCAGATCAGACGGACGCTGGATATCCTCGCGCTCTCCATTGAAAACAAGTCGCCCGGTCTCGTGCTGGACCACCGCCATCACCGCTTGCATGTCAGCTCCAGTCGCACGTTGGGTGTGAAAGCCCACGGCACTCAGAATACCGAACTCAGCCACACCTGCCGCTACGAGTGTACCAGAAGAAGTGTCTGTGTAGGGCAGGATATCGACATCTAACCCGGCCTCTTCAAACCACCCCATAGCCTGCGCAACGTAAAGGCCAACGTGGTTTGTATTTGGCGTCCAGTCCAAAGCCACGCTAAGACTTTCTTGGGCGTTTGCTGGCAGGGCAAAGGCAAGAAGGGCCGCGAAAACGGTCTTGTTCATTGAATATCTCCGGTTTGGTTAAAAAGTAGGTCAAGGATGTAAGCCTCAACGTCATGAGCCTGCGCAGGCGTACGAGGACCAAGACGCGGTCGGGCGTGGGGGACAGTGATTTCCGCGATCACTTGGGCCGGCCGGCGCGACAGCACATAGATGCGGTCCGACAAGGCGACGGCTTCGCGGACATCGTGCGTCACAAGTAGCGTCGTCCAGCGAGAGGCCTGCCAGCGTGCTTCAAACCACCTCTGCATCTGCATGCGGGTTAAGGCGTCCAAAGCGCCGAAGGGTTCATCAAGGAGCTGCACACGGCGCCCTTGTATGACCGTTCGCAAAAGTGCGGCCCGCTGGCGCATCCCGCCAGATAGTTGAGCGGGATAATGCTGCGCGAAATCGGCCAGCCCGAAGTCAGAAAGCAGTGGCGCGACGCGGGATCGGGCTTCCTTGCGCGCCACACCCTGCACCTCGAGCCCAAGGGTCAGGTTGTCGATGATCCGTCGCCACGGCAACAGCGCGTCACGCTGCGGCATGAACGCAAAGTCATTGCGACGACCAGAAAGGGTCTGGCCTTCGCACGTGATCGTGCCGCTTCGTTGTCGTAGCGCGCGAGTTAACAACTTAAAAATGGTCGATTTCCCCGCGCCAGACGGACCAAGAATGGATACGAATTCCCCCTCTGCTACGGACAGGGTAATGCGGTCCAACACCTCGGTTTCACCCAAGGTGACGCTCACGTCTTTCATGCTCAGTAGGGTCATGGAGCGCCCCCGGCATCTCGCCAACGCAGGACGATCATTTGCAGAAGCGCCGTGACCGCAAAGAGGGCCAACGTCAGGACAGAACTGATCACCACCGCAGCCAAAACCAGATCAGGTCGAAAGCTATTCTTGGCGTTCAGGATCACAATCCCAAGGCCCGCTCTCGCGCCGACGTATTCGGCAAAAATAGCTGCAACGACGGCATAGGTGATGGAAATGCGAAGACCCGCAAAGAAATACGGCATCGCAGATGGAAACCGCGCAATGCGAAAAATCTGGGTGCGGTTCGCCCCCATGGCACGCATCAGATCCTCAATTTCCGGATCGGTAGAGGCATAGCCATCGACCAACGCAACCAACATGGGAAAGAATGTGACAAGTGCGATCAAAAGCACCTTGGGCGTCAGGTCAAACCCGAACCAAAGCACCACAAGCGGTGCGATGGCCACCAATGGCAGGGTCTGGCTAACCACAAAGATCGGGAACAACGCCCGGCGAACACCGGGCATAAAATCCAGCACGATGGACAGGCCAAAAGCGACGCTCAGCGAAAGCGCAAAGCCTGCAAAGGTCGCTTGCAACGTGGGCAACGTATTGGCCCAGAGAAGCTCGCGGTTGAGCCAGATTTGGGTCATCACGCGCGATGGCGCGGGCAACATCTGCGGCGAAATCCCCGAGATGTGGACGTAAGTTTCCCATATCAGGAAGGCGCTGGCCACGCTAAGAACGGCAGGAATGCCACGGGCCAAGCCTCCCCCGGGACGGCGGGGGACGGGGCGATGCATGGGCTCAGCGCTTGGTGGGGCTGTTAGCTGACACCGTTAGATCAATCGTCACGTGGCCCTGTGGTGGGCCGAACTGGCAAAACGCCTGTTCCAACGTCGCAAAAACCGGCCCCGCATCCCCTGTCAGCCGGGTGCAAAAGTTCTTGGAACGGTCAAACGTTCCACTTTTCTTGAGGAAGTCGATGCATCCCATAATCTCTGCCATATGGTCGCCAGCACCCATCACATAGAGCGAGAACTGCGCGTCGGCGACCTGCCCCTTCTCTGGGGTATCGGCAATGGTTGCCAGGGCACGATCCTGACGGTCAGCCAGCGGTTCGGACGGATTGGCGAGCGCGTTGGTCTGGCAAATCGGGTCATCCGGCTCACCGGGGCATCCGCGTGAGAGCGTTGCGCGCAAGACAAGATGCACCCCGCTTGCAGCCGCCGCGCTATAGAGGTCGCGCAGTGCGGGGAACAAGATTTCCGGCGGGCCAACGATCAATGTAGAGATATCATCGGTCTCTATCCGCAGCTTGTCCCGCCAGGGATCGAGAGCGCTCAACGACGATAAGATGACGTCAATGAACCCATCGGTCATGGGATAAAGGGATACTTGTGCGCCTGCAAACATTGCATGTCCTCCTTGCTACGCTGGCATTATCCAGATCAGCTTTGAGGGTCCGTAGGTTTGCGCCTACATCTCAGCCACGGCATTACGCGGCTCCCCTGTGGTGCGACAGTGATTGCAGTTGCTCTGTTTGGGTGCAAGTCGAATTTGGGAAGTTTTCGCGTGCTGCCGGAGTTTTGGGGAGTCCTCAAGATCTTCCGACAGGTTGCCACGGGGAAGCTCGAAGTCGTCTGCCAACAACGGATCGCGCCGCTTGAATTCCAGCTTCACACACCCGGATCAGGCAAGCCAGGGTCGACGACGTGCCACCAACCGCCCTGCAAAAGCTCGCATCTCCCCCGCTGATGGGGCCAACAATACACACGCAAGGGCACAAAAGAGGTGCGCCTTCGCGCATGTCATTAAACCTAAAGTTTGCAATTTGAGCATCAGGTCAGTGGCGGAGGAGGTGTCTTTAGTGCAATTTCTTTAAGTACATAATAACTATTAATAAATTCTAGACGCCCTCACGAACATACCACATTATATACCACATGGCGGTTTGGAGGGTGCACCTCTCGAAGAAAGGTTACGGCGTCATTTGGCCGAGATTGCATCGTCAGTACTGCTACCGGCAAGCTGCTTTTTCATTTGAAACTGACGGCGCGAAAAACCGCGCAGCAAACCCGGTCCTGCGTGCGAGGCTGGCAACCTAACGCCTCCCCCCACTTTGACAGCCGCTCACTGTCTACGCGATCTCTCGAGTTGCATGTTGCGCTGGCACCACATCTCTCAGGTTCATGAGGGTTCGCCTGCATAGAATGATGAAACCGCGGCATCAATCTGTATGGTCAAGGCAGTTTATCTTAGGGGATTCTTATGTTGCACCATCGCTTTGCCGTTGCACTCGGAGTTGCTGTAGCCACCGTCAGTCCCGTCCAAGCCGAAGACTCGCGCTGGTCCGGCTTCTACGCGGGTGGCGTCATTGGGTACGGCTCGGGCGCGGTGGAGCAAACGAATACCTTTGCAAGCCTTGAGAATACCGTTGACATCGATGGCGTGGTCGGCGGTGTATTTGCCGGATACAATGAGCAACACGGATCTTTGGTTTATGGCATCGAAGTCGATGCAATGATTTCAGGCATTGAGGGAACGCTGCCAGACGGATCCGGTCGAACCTGCTTCAGCGGCCTGCCGGATTGCCATCAGAGCATTCAGGGGATCTATTCTGCCCGAGCGCGCCTTGGTACCGACATGGGTGACATATTCCCATTCGTAACCGCAGGGATCGCGGGTGCCGAGATTGTGGAAGATACCGGAAATTCGCTCTCTGATATTGATGGATTCGAGTTCGGCTGGGTCATCGGCTTGGGTGCCGATTATCGTGTCTCAGACGACTTTTCCTTACGTGCCGATTTCCTGTTAATGGACTTTCCAAGCCAGGTTAGAGGCAGCGGGATCTCCATTGGCACAAACGAAACTGAAACGCTGGGGATACTCCGCATCGGTGGTGCGTTTCACTTCTAGCCGCGTGGCTCGCGCCGGATCCTTGCAGCAACCTACCAATGCTATAACCCGCGTTGCCTAACCCGGCCGCGCCAACATCCGCGTGAGTGCCCGTACCCGCTTCATCTCCCCCGTCCGAAACCCGTGCCGATAGTTCGGATGCGCCTCCCCTCGTGGCGCGCCACCACTTGCCCCGTGCAAGCGACACACTTCCCATCCTCGCTTGGCGGGGTTCTGGCACCTTTCACCTGTGCTTTTAGCCTTGGCGGTACACCTGGGCGCGTTTCTGAGCCGTTCCGTAGGGTCTATGGGGTTAACGTCGTTTTTCGCCATCACCGCCCCCTGCCCCTGTCAAGTTGCCCACAATAGCCTGCCCGCCTTCCTCAACAGTCACCCGCTCGACACGCACCACCTGTTGCGCCTTCGCGCGGTATTTCTTGAGCGCGTCCATCTGAGCCAGGTAGGTCCGACTTAGCCGCGTTGCCGACCGCTCGTAGCTTTCGCGCACCTGATACGATGATGCGCCGTGCATTCGCTCCATTATGCAGGTCATCGCCACATGGGTTGCCGACATCTGCGCAATCAACATCGCCTCAACTGCGTCGCGCGGCTCAAGCTCTGCGAAGTTGGCCGACGCCATCGACCCATAGCGTGCCGCGTGACTGCCCAGCGCCGCGATTGCTGAGACAAAGACGCCATTTGCCGCCTCGGTCGTCTTGGTGCCCACCAGGGCTTTCATGTCGGTGCCCTCTCGCGCCTCCGCCGTGTAGTCGTGGTCGCCTGTCTTCTTAATCAACGGAAACAAGGGCACCTCGCCCCGCTCCACCAACTCTGCCTTGCCTGCCATCTGCTATCCTTCCATCTATGCCGCGCCCAAAGTCCCCGAATTGTGGACGCGCGTTTTTGCGTTCCCGCTTCGGTCCCGTTCGGCTTTCCTCTGAAGTTTTCCCCGCCCCCCTCCCCCTAAGCATCGGTGCCCCGGCATAAGGGAAGGAGTGGTTACTATTAGTGTTCCGTTTCAGAACCGTGGCGACTGCCTAAAAACGCCCTGACGGGTTCCAGTTTGGAACCATAGCCGCCCCTTGGGTTCTGGATCGGATCCACCGGAACAAGCGACGGCTCCGCACCAGAACCGCGTTCTGTTTTTATGGCGGCTTGAAATTGCGCCAATCGTTCGTGGCCAACTGCTTGCCCTTGGTGCGCTGCACGGGCTTGGTCGTCAGCCGCCACTCATGAGCGCGGCGATGATACCAATTCCCCTCCCTCTCAAGCGAGAGAAACCCCTTGGCCACCAGCTCCGCATAGGCCCGCTGGACCGTCGCCTTGCCCATGCCCAGCGCCTCACCCGCCTCGGCATAGGAAAGCGTCAACGCGCCGTTGTTCCCGCCGTTGTAGCGCGTATGCAGCTCAAGCCAGAGCTTCACCGCCGCGCCAGACAGGTTGCGCCAAGCCGCGCACTTTAGCTGGGCGTAGGAAAGGGGCACATACTGCCCCTCCCCGTCTTTCTTTGACTTACCCATCAGCGGTCTCTTCCTTGACCGCCTGAGCCGCCTTGAGCGTGCTACGCACCCCCATAGCCGACCGGGGGAACCTAAGCGCCTGCCACGGCACCCCCGGCGTCAGGCGATAGTGCGCCACGCTCCGGCCCCTTGTATTCCACCTCAATTGGCCAGCCGTACCTCCGGCGCAAATTGTGGACGATTGCGCTAAGACGCCAGCCGCGCCCTTCGCCAATCTCATCCAGGTGGGTGATGGTGCGCCCATCCGTGAGCGCCTTGCAGGTCCAAAAAACCTGCGTCGGTTTGCTATTCCAGTGTTCAGACATCGGTGATGCGTCCTTTGTGCGTTTCAAACGGCTGGATCGAGTTGCTACGCGGGCACCAGCGAAGCCGCTTGTCGAATTGAGTTGCGTGGAAAAGGCCTAGTGTGGCATCACCTGAACTGTTCAGGGTGGCAGATGATGTCACTCGAAAAGCCCCTGCCCCGCTTGCGGAGTGGGGGTTCTTCATTTCGCGGCCTCCCCATTGGGATCGATCCGCTGCGCTTCCAAATAGGCGTTAATATCTACACCAAAATATCCGATGCGGCGTCCGATGCGGACAAAGGCAGGCCCAGTCATCCGGTGCCGCCATTGGGCGAGCTTGTCACGGTCGCCTAGAACGCGAAGCTCTGGGTCTTCGGGGAAGTAAATACGGTCGTCGTCGTAGATGTCAGCCATCAGTGAACCTCTTGGGTTGGTTACAGATGACTTGGGATTACGTTCAATTTTCCCGCGCTAAAAATCCAAGTGGCGTCAGAAATAGTTTCCTTATCTGGATTGTCGCATTCGCGCAGAAGCCACCCTCACAGCGACCTCCTCCCAACGTTCACAGTCAGTCAATATTTGGGCAGTCAAATATCTCATCTGCCGATAGTTGAAGGAGCGTTCTTCATACCCTCCAACGTCCACAGCAACAGTCAACGCACTATTCCACGCTTCTTGCATCTCCAACAAAACAGAAATTGCTGGGGATTCGTAATCCGGCGCAACGTCTGTCGGGACTGCCAAACCCATAGGAAAGCCAGACTTCCTTAGCGCTACAACGCAGCGCCGTATCATCTTTTCAAATAGGTCATGGCCAGTTTCATCGGTCCACCGCGAAGACCAAAAGTTGTTGAATGTTTCGTTCTTGCCAGCAAAATGCTCGTAGTAATCTAGCCACCGCCTGACAGTGAGATAGTCTGAGAAATCAACATCCTCTGGATTGAAGGATGGGTCGAGCAATCCAAAGCGCTCATCAACTGACTTCCGTCCCGAATACTCTGTTGGGTATAGGTCGCGATTGTTACGCGGCGGGATTGCCAAATTGGAGTCAAACTCAATAAGTTCGTCAAGCGTCGCCCGAAGCATTGCAGCGTGTTTTCCCAGCCGCGCCACTAGATCGTTAAATTCTCGCTCCGTCTTGGCGTCTGCGTAGGGGTAGCCAACAAAACTCGAAAATTCACTGGCCAGGGCAGGGAACAACTCGACACGCTGGCCCAACAACATCATATGCAATGCCCTTTGAAGCTCAACTCTGGTTGCGTCTTCAATACGCCTTCCGCAACGACGTTCAATTACGTCGAAATCTAGATCTATTTTTTCCGAACGAGACTCAAGAAACCTCTCGACCGTGGCTATATCCTGATAGCCAAGTGCGGTTTTGAACCATGAAGTGTTGCCGCGACCGACTACCAAATTCTTGCGACGTGCCACGACCTATCCCCCTGTCGGAACAAGAGACGCTGCGAAACTTGTCCATACCGCCATCAATTCCCCCCTCCGCTCCAACAAATCAGACCGCGCATAGGCTCGCTCCACCTCGGACCCTACTCTATGGGCCAGCGCCGCCTCCGCCACCTCGTATGGTGCGCCAGAGACTTCGGACGCCCAATCGCGGCACGAACTGCGGAACCCATGAACAGTGAAGCCTGTCCGGCCCATCCGGCGCAAGAGCATCAGCATCGACATATTGGAAAGCGGCCTGTGCCGTTTCTGCCCCTCAAACACATAGCTGGACGCCATAGCCTTGAGCGGTTCAAGGATTGCCAGCATCTTGTCCGTGAGCGGAACCCGGTGCGCCTTGCCACCTTTCATCCGCTCCGCTGGCACGGTCCAAAGCCACGCGTCGAAATCCACCTCTGGCCATTGCATCTCCAACACCTCAGACGTGCGCGCGGCTGTCAGGATGGTGAATTGCAGCGCCTTCGCGGCCATCGCGCTCCGCCCTTCAAGCTCTGCATAGAAGGCAGGCACATCGCGCCATGGCATCGCGTCATGGTGTTGTGCCTTTGCTTTGACCTTGGGCAGAACGCCCGCGTCTTTCACGGCTGTCACTGGGTTCTCGCCAGATCGAAACCCCTTCGACTTGGCAACGTCCAGAACCACCTTCATCCGCTGCGCGAGTCGCTTTGCCGTCTCATTCTTGTCCGTCCAAATCGGTGACAGGCACATCATCACCTCAGGCTCGCCAATGCTATCCACGGGCATCCGGCCAATCTTGGGAAAGGCATAGTCGCGCAAGGTGTTGAGCCATTGCTGCCCGTGCTTGGGGTTCTTCCATGTGGGCAGGCGGTCGATGTGGACTTGCTGGGCCAGTTCCTCAAACGAGGGCACCTCACGCTGGGCGTTGTAGCGAGGGTTGAGGCCCGACTTCGCCATACGCCGATACTCAAGCGCCCGTTCCCGTGCTTGGTTGAGCGAAACGACATCAGCGCCGCCCAACCCGAAATCCGTGCGAAGCGGTGCGCCCTTGCTGTTGCGCTGTCCCTTGACGGTCACACGCACAATCCAGCGCCGCGCGCCCGAAGGATCGACAACCAGATAAAGGCCCGAGCCATCGCCATGACGCCCCGGCCCAAGATTCTCTACCAGCTTTTTAGTCAGCTTACCGCCCAGCGCCGCCATCAAATACCACACTCTATACCACGCAAGGCAAGCATACAGGCGCAATCCAACAAAACCCGGCACAATCGAGCGCAAAGCCCATCGCTTTGAAAAACAATCAAAATTGATCGTTCAGAGCATGTGGTGAAATGTCAGAAAAGGTCAGACTGGCGGAGGAGGTGGGATTCGAACCCACGGTACGCTTTCACGCACGCCGGTTTTCAAGACCGGTGCATTCGACCACTCTGCCACTCCTCCGGCGGTTCAAGGCTGCGCTCGAACGGGTCTGAACCTCTGCGATACTGTGACATGTGTGATTCTGAAACCCACTCTCTGCCACGATCTTCACAAGGCGGCTTTTCAGATGCGAATCGGTGGTGTAACGTCTGCCCATTACAGGCGTGGTCCGCCAATAGGATCACAACCGGCAGCGACCGGTCCGGCAACGTCCGGGTAGAGTTAATAATCACCTGCGCGCCTGACGCGTGGGGACAGAGTGCAGAGATGAGCAGTATGACCCTAATCCGCCACACGTCCCGAATCCGCGCTTTTTCAATGGCGCTAGTCCCTGTCATCGCCCTTGCGGGCTGCGTTGAAGAGGGCGGCTTGTTCAGCTCTCGGGATGCGGACGCAGACGGCCCCGCGCCCATTGGCGCGACGCGGCTGGTGGAGCGTGACGTTGAAGCGCCCGAGATTTTCGAAGCCACAGCCGAAGGCCTTTGGGATGGTCGCCCCTCGCTTGGTGGCGTTTGGGTGGCGCATCCCGATGTCACCGATCCAGAGCGTGTGATTATCCGAAACGATGAAAACGGGCGTTTCGTGATTGGCGCCTTGTTCCGCCGTGAACGCGACAACCCCGGCCCTGAGCTTCAGATTTCGTCCGATGCTGCCGCCGCCATTGGCGCGCTGGCGGGCGACCCGACGATGTTGAACGTAACGGCCCTGCGCCGTGAAGAAGTGTCCGAGACGGCGGAAGCCGCCCCTGATGCCTTCGCGCCCGGTGAAGATATCGCCGCCTCTGCAGCTGCGGGCGACATCACCTCTGCACCACTAGACGGGGCCGATACCACCATCGCCGCCGCCGCCGCTGCAATTGATGCGGCAGCGCCCGCCCCCGCTGCGGCCCGTACGCCCGCCGCTGGCGCGCCCGAGCAGCCCTACATCCAGATCGGCATCTTCTCGGTCCAGGAAAACGCCACCAACACCGGGCAATCCCTGCGTAGCGTGGGTCTGGAGCCAACGATTTATGACCAAACCACCAACGGCCGCCAGTTCTGGCGCGTTGTTGTCGGCCCCGCCGACAGCACCGAGACCCGGGAAGCGATCTTGGCCAATGTGCGTGACTTGGGCTTTGACGACGCCTTCTTCGTGCGGCGCTAACCCCGCGACGCGTCGCTCTGCATAAGCAGCTTTTCGCGAGTGACAGCGCGGCACCTTGATGTTGGATGTGTTTCGCCTTTAGCTATGGCTCTGGACACATTTGGAACGCTTAGGTCGCTATGCATATTGCTTTTCTAACCAAACCCGCCGCGACACTCCTCGCGGCGGTTTTTGTTTCGCTCTCTGCCATTGTTGCGCAAGCGCAGGGCTATGACACACAGGCCCGCGCGGCTTATGTCTATGACCATAGCTCGGGGCAGGTTTTGCTGGCGCTCAACGCGGATGAGGCTTTGCCGCCTGCGTCGATGTCCAAGCTGATGACGCTTCTGATGGCGTTTGAGGCGCTGCGCGATGGCCGTCTGACGCTGGAAACACGGGTGCCGGTTTCGGCCCACGCCATGAGCTTTGGCGGCTCCACCATGTTCCTCAACACCCAAGACCGCCCCACGGTCGAGGAGCTGATCCGTGGCGTCGTGATTGTGTCCGGCAACGACGCCGCCGTCGCCCTGGGCGAGGCGCTGTCGCCCGACGGGACCGAGGAAGGCTTTGCCACGCTGATGACCCAACGGGCGCGGCAGTTGGGGATGATGAACTCCACCTTCGCCAATGCCTCTGGCTGGCCCCACCCCGAGCACCGGGTGTCGATGCGCGATCTGGGCATTCTGGCGCAACGGCTGATCGAAGAATTTCCCGAATACTACGCCTATTTCCAGGAAACCGAGTTCGATTACGAGAACCGCAGCCCCGCTAACCGCTTCAACCGAAACCCTCTTTTGGGTCTGGGCATCGGGGCCGATGGCCTGAAAACCGGCCACACGGAAGAGGCCGGCTACGGCCTTGTCGGCTCTGCCATGCAGGGCGACCGGCGGGTCACTTTCGTAATCTCGGGGCTCGATTCCTCACAAGCCCGCGCTGACGAGGCAGAGCGTATCGTGACATGGGCCTTCCGCCAATTCGTGATGCGTGACGTGGTGCAGCCGGGCGTTGAAATCGCCCGAGCACCGGTATTTCTGGGCAGCGAAGAGACCGTGGGCCTCGCCCCCTCGGAAGGTATCGAAATGCTGCTGCCCGCGCTTCTGGACCCTGAGATTGAGGCAAACCTGACCTTCACCACCCCCCTGCCCGCCCCTGTAACGGCGGGCGATGTGGTGGGCGAATTGCACGTCACCCAAGGCGTCCACGGGTTCGAGGCCCGCGTGCCCGTCGTGGCGATGGCCGATGTGGAACGGGGCGGGCCGATGGTGCGCATCGGGGCGGCTTGGTCCAGCGTGCGCGGCATGGTTGCGGGCGGTGGGGAAACGCCCGCCTTCTAGACTCCCTCCCAGATTGGCGGCCAAACGCTCCCGTGTTAGGGCAATGCCCTTTGGGCATCCCCCGGCACTTTGGGCCCCGGCACTTTGGGCCCCGGCACTTTGGAGGTGGCGCCGCGCGGCCCAAGGGGCCACCCGGCGCGGGCGCGCCCCTGTTCTGTCTGGATTGTATCAGGCGTTGCGGCGGCCCGCCTTGCTCTATCGCCCCCGCCCGTGCAAAACCTGCGGGCAAGACACCTCAGCTGAAAGCGCCCTGCCCCGATGTCCCCTCTCTTTATCAGCCTTGAAGGCATCGACGGCTCTGGCAAATCCACTCAAACCAAGCGGCTGGTTGAGTGGTTGCAGGCCCAAGGGCGCGACCCCATCCGCACGCGTGAGCCGGGCGGCTCTGCCGGGGCCGAGGAAATTCGGCGTCTGTTGGTGGAGGGCGATCCGGATCGCTGGAGCGCCGAGACGGAAATCCTTCTGTTCACCGCCGCCCGTCGCGACCATCTGGAACGCACAATCCGCCCGGCACTGGCCGCAGGCCGGGATGTGGTGACCGACCGCTTCGCCGACAGCACCCGTGTTTACCAAGGCGCCACGCGCGGCGATTTGCGCGGTCTTGTGGATCGCATCCACGCCGCCGCCATTGATGTGGAGCCGGACCTGACCCTGATCCTTGATATGGACCCGGAACTGGCCCTGTCGCGCGGCCTTGCTCGCGACAGCGGCGAAGACAGGTTTGAGGACTTCGGCCTGCCCTTCCAACAGAAGCTTCGCGCCGGATTTCGGGCGCTGGCCTCGGAAGCGCCGGAGCGCTGCGTTTTGGTAGATGCCTCCGCCGATCCTGACAGCATTGCGGCGGCGCTTTCGCAGATCGTGGCCGAGCGGCTTTCGCGCCGATGAGCGGCCTTTGCTCCGGCCCCGGTTTCGAAATTGATATACCATTGATCTACCCTGCACCCCGCCCGCGCCCCGTGATAGACCTTGCCCATGGCTGATGATCTCCCCCTCGAATCCGATCGCATCGACGGTGCGCCGCACCCGCGCGACGCGGCACAATTGTTCGGCCACGCCGCCGCCGAGGCCGAGTTTCTGACCGCCGCCACCTCGGGTCGGCTGCCCCACGGCTGGCTTCTGACCGGACCCAAAGGCGTCGGCAAAGCCACCTTCGCTTGGCGGGCCGCCCGGTTTCTTCTGGCTACGCCCCCGCCCGATGACGGCGGCATGTTCGGCGCGCCGCCGCCGCCGCAAAGCCTTGATATCTCAGCGGATCATCCCGTGTCGCACCGCATGGCGGCGCTAAGTGAGCCGGGCCTGTTCCTGCTGCGCCGCCCGGTTGACGAGAAAGACAACAAGAAGCTGAAAACGGTCATCACCGTGGACGAAGTGCGCGGACTTAAAGGGTTTTTCCATATGTCTGCGGGGAACGCGCGCCGTGTCGTGATCGTGGATAGCGCGGATGAAATGAACCCCTCCGCCGCCAACGCGCTGCTGAAAGAGCTGGAGGAACCGCCCGAAGGCGCGGTTTTGTTCCTGATCTCTCACCGTCCTTCTGGCCTTTTGCCGACCATTCGTTCGCGCTGTCGGACGTTGCGATTTAACCCCCTGGGCGATGCTGATCTGGCCTCTGCGCTGATGCAGGCGGGCGCGGAGCCGCCCGAAGGTGTGGCCCTTGCAACACTGGCCCAAGGCTCGGTGGGCGAAGCGATTGCACTGGCCGAACAAGGCGGACCGGGGCTCTATGCGGATATCTCCAAGTTGTTGGGAACGTTGCCAAACATGGACCGCCAACTGGCAATCCGCTTGGCGGAAGGCACCGCTGGCAAGGGCAACGAGGCACGGTTTACCCTGACGTTATCGCTCCTTGATACGGCGCTGTCACGGGCCGCGCGACTGGGGGCAACGGGGCAGATGCCAACCGAGATCACCCCGAACGAGGCCACGACGCTGCAACGCCTCGCCCCCACGCCGCACCACGCCCGCGAATGGGCCAGTCTTGCGCAATCCCTGACCGCGCGCGCCCGGCGCGGCAAGGCGGTCAACCTTGACCCCGCCGCGCTGGTGTTTGATATCTTCCTCGACCTGGACCGGATGGCGGCCCGGCTGGCCGCATGAGAGCCCCCATGACCAACCCCACGATCGTTGACAGCCATTGTCACCTTGATTTCGACAGCCTCTCGGAAGAGCTGCCCGAGGTAATTTCCCGCGCCTTGGATGCGGGTGTCACGCGTATGGTCACGATCTGCACACGGTTGAAAAACGCGGGCCAAGTGCAAGCCATCGCGGATAATTACGCCCCGGTTTTCTGGGCCGCAGGAACCCACCCGATGTCCGCCGCTGAAGAGCCAATGGCGACCCTCAACCAATTGGAAACGCTCGCAAAACACCCCAAGTTTGTGGGCATCGGCGAGACTGGGTTGGACTACCATTACACCGCCGACAGCATGGCTATTCAGCAAGACAGCCTGCGCCTGCATATTGAGGCTGCGCGGCGCACCACGCTGCCGCTTATCATCCATTCGCGTGACGCGGATGAGGACATGGCCCGCATTCTGTCCGAGGAATACGCCAACGGCGCGTTCACCTGCGTGATGCATTGCTTCAGCTCGTCGGCTGAACTGGCAAAGGCGGCACTGGATTTGGGCTTCTACCTGTCGATGTCGGGCATTACCGCTTTCCCCAAAAGCCAAGAGCTGCGCGATATATTCGCCGCCGCCCCGCTCGACCGTATTCTGGTGGAAACCGACAGTCCCTATCTTGCGCCGCCGCCCCATCGCGGCAAGCGGAATGAGCCCGCCTTCACTGCCCACACAGCGCGCAAGGCAGCCGAGACTTTCGGGCTGAGCTATGAGGAATTCGCGGCACAAACCACGGCCAATTTTGACCGCCTGTTCTGGAAGGCGTCCCATGGCTGAGTTGCGCATCACCATCCTTGGATGCGGTTCTTCCGGCGGCGTGCCGCGCCTTGGCGGAATATGGGGGGCCTGTGACCCGCAGAACCCCAAAAACACGCGGCGCAGATGTTCTTTGCTTGTTGAAAAAGAAGGGGAAAATGGCACGACGCGTGTGCTCATCGACACCTCTCCTGATATGCGGGGGCAGTTGTTGGATGCGGGCGTGGGGCATCTGGACGCCGTGCTATATACGCATTCCCACGCCGACCATGTGCATGGGCTCGACGACCTGAGGATGATCGTTTTCAACCGCGAAAGCCGCCTGCCCGTCTATGCCGATGGGGCCACATCCAACGACCTTTTAAGCCGTTTCGGCTATGCTTTCGCGCAGCCTGTGGGGTCGTCCTACCCGCCGATCTTGGAGCTTCACGCCATCACCGGGGATGTCACGATTGAGGGGGCGGGCGGGCCGCTGACCTTCACCCCGTTCGAGGTGGCCCACGGCAATATTGATGCCCTTGGCTTCCGGGTCGCCGATGTCGCCTATTTGCCCGATGTCTCGGACATCCCTAAGCCCGCTTGGACGGTGCTGGAGGGGCTGGACACCTGGATTGTGGACGCCCTGCGCTACAAACCGCATCCGAGCCATAGCCACCTGTCCAACACCTTGGAATGGATCGAGCGTGCCGCGCCGAAGAAGGCCGTACTCACCAACATGCACATCGACCTTGATTACGCCACCTTGGACGCTGAAACGCCCGACCATGTGACCCCGGCCTTTGATGGGCTGACCTTGACGTACAACGTTTAGATGAGTGTCCTATTCTCCATCGTCCTGCCCGTCTTTCTTCTGGTTGGCGCGGGCTATCTGGCTGTTTGGACTAAATTATTCAAGGACAGCGCCGCCGATGGGTTGATGGTCTTTACCCAGAAGTTTGCCCTTCCCTGCCTGTTATTCAGCGGCATCGCCTCGCTTGATTTGGGGGCCGAGTTGGATCTGTGGCTTCTGGCCGCCTATTTCGGCAGCGCGGCGGCCTGTTTTGCCCTTGGTATCCTTGGCGCGCGGCTGCTGTTTGGCCGACCCTGGACCGACTGTATCGCCATCGGCATGACCGCGATGTTTACCAATACCGTGCTGTTGGGCCTGCCTGTCACGGAACGCGCCTTTGGATCTGATGCCTTGGGGCCGAACTATGCAATCATCGCCTTCAACGCCGGGTTTTGCTACCTGATCGGCATCACCTCGATGGAGATCGCACGGGCCGAGACCAAGGGCTTTGCGCTGGTCAGAACCGTGGCGGATGCGATGTTCCACAACTCGCTGATGATCGGGATTTGCTGCGGCTTTGTGGTGAACCTGACGGGGCTGCCTATTCCCGCCGTGGTCCAGGACGCCCTTGACCTGATGATCCGCGCAGCGCTTCCGGCGGCGCTGTTCGGCCTTGGCGGCGTGCTTTACCGCTACAAACCCGAAGGCGACATGGCGCTGATTGCGATGCTGTGTGTATTGACCTTGGCCGTGCATCCCCTGCTGACATGGGCCATTGGCACCTATGGCGGGCTAAGCACGGGGCAGATGCGCAGTGCTGTGATTACCGCCGCCGTGGCACCGGGGATCAACACCTATATCTTTGCGGATATGTACGGCGTGGCGCGGCGGATTGTGGCCACCACGGTGTTGATCGGCACGGCGCTCACGGTTGTCGGCGCATCAGTTTGGCTGATGATATTGCCGTGACGCGGGCTTAGGCCGTCAGGGCCGCGCAGGCCTCGACCTTGCGCAAGGCGGGCCGCGACGTGGCGCGGTTCGGCTAGCAACCATAAGTTTGGGGCCAAACGATGACATCTGGCCCCGTAAGACGCCTTAGTGTGGGTCGATGCCGCGCAGCCGCTCGGACCGTTGCCGCAGAAGCTCCACCACCGTCAGCAACACGATCGAGATCGCCACAAGCACTGTCGCCGCGGCGAGGATTGTGGGGCTGATCTGTTCACGCAAGCCGGTGAACATCTGCCAAGGCAAGGTTTGCTGCCCGGCAGAGCCGACGAAGATCACCACAACCACTTCATCAAATGAGGTGATGAAAGCAAACAGACCGCCCGAGATGACGCCGGGCAAGATCAGGGGCATCTGGATGCGGAAGAACGTGGTGACTGGGTTCGCCCCAAGGTTCGCCGCCGCCCGTGTAAGGGATCGGTCAAAGCCCACAAGTGTGGCCGTTACGGTGATGATAACAAAGGGAATACCCAAAGCGGCATGGGCCAGCACAACGCCCATGAACGTGCCTTGCAGGCCGATGCGCGAATAGAAGAAGTACATCCCCGCCGCCGAAATAATCAGCGGCACAATCATCGGCGAGATCAAGATCGCCATGATCGCGCCTTTGAACGGGACGTGGCTTTGCGACAGGCCGATGGCCGCCAATGTGCCAAAGCCCACCGACAAGAGCGTGGCCACAGGCGCAATCCGCAGGGAATTGCGCATGGGGGTCATCCATTCCTCGCCCTCCAGGCCCGACAACTTGCCCACCACAAGGCCCAGAATGGCCAAGATCACGATGGGGAAATAGTTGGTGGAGCCCTTGAGGACCTTCAAGGCAACCGTCGCGGCAATGCCAAGGCCCAAGCCGATCAGCAGACCAAGCCAAGGGTAGCCGTCTTCGCCAAAGAACGCGCGGTAGTGGCGCAGGCTGTAGGCGTCAGCCTCGAACGCGAGCATGCCCGGCGTAAAGGTAAAGAAGTCCTCGGCGTTGAAGCTCAACGGGATGATGGTCAGGATCGGGGCGATCAGGAAAAAGAAGATCAATCCGCAGATCACCCGGAACCCATAGAACCAGATCTTTTGGCCAAACGTGGCATAGGGGGGAAGTTTCGTGTCCATGATGTGTTACCCTAGCTTCACGTTGTCGATGCCCACGATGCGATCGTAGACCCAGTAGAGAACCAGCACGAGCGCCAGCAGGAGAGAGCCGAGCGCGGCCGCGAGGCCCCAGTTTAGGCTGGATGAGATGTGATACGCGATCCGGTTAGAGATAAACGTCCCCGTCCGTCCGCCCACCAATTCCGGCGTGATATAGTAGCCAATGGCGAGGATGAAGACGAGGATACACCCCGCCCCGATGCCCGGAATGGACTGCGGGAAATACACGCGCCGGAAGGCGGTAAAGTTCGTCGCCCCCAGTGATTTCGCCGCTCGCACATAGCTTGGCGGAATAGTTTTCATCACCGAAAACAGCGGCAAGATCATGAACGGCAGCAGGATATGCGTCATCGCAATGATCGTGCCCAACTGGTTGTTAATCAACGCCAATCGGTTGTCGTCGGCAACAATACCGATCCAGACGAGGATATCGTTAATCACGCCTTGTTGTTGCAGCAGCACCTTCCAGGCCGAGGTCCGCACCAGCAAAGAGGTCCAGAACGGCAGCAACACAAGGATCAGCAACAGGTTCGAGGATTTGGATGGCAGGTTCGAGAGCAGATAAGCAATCGGATAGCCAAGCAGCACGCACATTAGCGTAATCATCCCCGACATGAAGATCGTGCGCTGGAACAACAGGATATAGACGCGTTGTTCCTCGGGCTGCGCCTCGATCCCGTCGGGGGTCAGGCGCAAGTCGATGGAGGTCAGGAAATAACCGGCGGTGTAGGGGTCCGAGAAGGCCTCGATCGTGGCCCAAACTTCGCGGTCGCCCCAATCGTCATTCACGTCGATCCATGCCTCGCTGGGGGACATGCCGGTGAAACCGTCCACGGCGGCATCCGCCTCGGCCAGCAGTTCGGCCATGGGGCCGTCGTAGCCAGATACGTCGGTGCGGCTCAAGTCACGGTAAAGGGCCATATAGACGGTGTTCCAAGGCTCCTCCGCCGTTGGGTTGTCGTCGTCTTCTTCTTGAACCGTCCGCGCAAAACTGCGGTAGGCGTCGGCGGTTTCCGGCAGCGCTTCGGTGGCGGAAACAGACAGGCGGAACGGCAGGCCCGTGCCTTCCGCGCCGGTGGCGTCCTCGACCCAATCGGGGGCCCCCAGAAGGGCGGCCCATGTGGCGGGCTCTTCCCAAAGCGCGTTCAGGTCGTGGAATTGGTCGGCGTAATCTTCGCCAATGTCATCCACGCCACGGCCCGACTGACGGAAGAGGGATGAAATCCCCGTCGACTCGTAGTTCAGCCGCGAGCCAAGGCGCGTATGGCGGCGACGCTCGGCCGCTTCCATGAAATCATAGGCCAGCGCGGCGTAAGTATCGTCATCGGGCAGACCTTCGGCATCCCAGTCTTCCAGCGCCATAACGGTGCGCGGCAAGGTTTCCGAGGTGATCTGGTTCTCGACCGAGCGGAACAACATATCAACGATGGGGGCGATGAAGGCGACCAGAATGAAGATCAGCAGCGGCGCGATCAGCATCAGCGCGCGCATCTTCTGGACCCGCAGGGCGCGCGCAAGGCTGCGCTTCAGGGGCGTGCCATCGGCGGCAAGGACGGGGCCGTCTTGGACGGTGGTATCAGACATTCAAACGCCCTCCACGACGAGGATCACGCTGTCGGCTGTGCGGCGGCGGATCTCTGCAACTTCTTGATATTCTGGGTCATTATAGGCAGCCATCGCAGCCTCGTAGCTGTCGAACTCAAAGACGACGTGACGTTGGAACGTTTCACCTTCCAGCACCTCGGCCTTGCCCCCCCGGACGATCGGACGCGCGCCGTGGCTCAGAAGGATCGGCGTGTCCCGCTCGATATATTCTTGGTAAGCCTCGGGGTCGTTCACCGTGATATGGCCGATGATGTAGCCTTTGGGCATTGGGAGCCGCCTTGTTTTTTGAAGGTCTGAGTCTTTCTGAAGGTGTGGGTGGGCCACAAGGGCAGCCCACCCGTAGACCGGGCCTTGGCCCGGGTATGATGCGGACCGGGCCGAGGCCCGGTCTACGACTTTACTGGGCCAGCCACGCCTGGAAGCGGGCGTCCATGTCGTCACGGTAATCTGCCCACCATTCGTAGTTGAACAGGAAGGTCCGTGTGGCGTTTGCCGGGTCGGTTGGCATGTGTGGCGCCATGTCGATGCCAAGCGTTGCGTGCTGACCTACCAGCGGAGCGGAGCTTGCGCGTGCCGGACCGTAGGAGATGTAAGCAGCTTGATCCGCCAGACGCTGTGTGTCGGTCGCGAAGCGAACGAAGTCGAGCGTACGGGCCAGACGGTCCTCAGGCAGACCTTCAGGAATGATCCAGCCGTCAAGATCGAACACCTGCGCGTCCCAAAGCATTGCAACGGGCTGGTCTTGCTCTTCAATCAGCGAGAACAGGCGGCCGTTGTAGGTGGAACCCATGACGATTTCGCCATCGGCCAAAAGCTGAGGCGTATCGGCACCAGCGGTCCACCAAACGGTGTTGTCCTGGATTGTGTCCAGCATGGCAAATGCTTGCGCGATACCTTCATCGGTTTCCAGAACGTCGTAGACGTCTTCCATCGCAACGCCGTCACAGATCAGGGCCCATTCAAGGTTGCCGATCGGGCGACGTTCCAGCGAACGCTGGCCGGGGAAGTTTTCGGTGTCGAAGATCGCGCAGATATCGGTTGGCGTGTTGCCGTTCCATTCTGCAACGTCCGTGCGGTAGCCGACGGTCGTGGAATACACGATCTGCGGAATGAAACAGTCGGAAACGATCAGGTCGCCGAAGTCGTCAGATGCGGACGAGCCGTCATCGCCTGGCGCCAGCATCTCGTCGTGGTCGATTTCCATCGCCAGACCTTCGTCGCAGAGGCGGATGGCGTCAGAGGCCACAACGTCCACGAGGTCCCAAGTGATGTTGCCGGCCTCGTTCATGGCACGCAGACGCGCCACAGCTTCACCGGAGCTTTCGTCCCAGATCACTTCAAGCCCCTCGTGCATCGCTACATAGGGATCGGAATAGGCGTTGATTTGGCTGGCTTGGTACGCACCGCCCCAGGACACGAGTGTCATGGAACCGGCCATGTGGCCGTCGGCCATAGCGCCGGTGGCGGCCATGCTGGCGCCAGTTGTCAGGAGCATAAGGCTCTTGAGGTTCATGTTGTCTCTCCTTGGTTGAACTTCTGTCGGGGTTTCCCCGAGCTATTGGCTAGCGCCTGCTTACACGGGCACCAGCATCACGCATCCAGCGCGCGGCAATCCTGTGGACGCCAGCCGATCTCGATACGTTCCCCCGGTTTCAGCCTGCGCTGATCGGGGGCATTTCGTGTTTTGATAATAAAGTCATCTACGCCCGCGACCCGAAGTCGGGTCCGATAGATGTCGCCCATATAAACGAATTCCAGCACCTCAGCCTTCAACGTATGGGCACCGGGCGTTAGACGACTTTCGTCCATTTCGACCCGCTCGGGCCGGATCGACACTTGGGTCTTCTCACCCACCGCCGACACGTTCACCGGCAGCGCGTCGATGATCGAGCCATCGGCCAGCGTCACTTCGCACATGTCGCCAGCCATTTTGCTAACCGTGCCTTGCAACGTGTTGTTTTCGCCAATGAACTGCGCCACGAAGCTGTTTTGTGGCTCTTCATACAGCTCATCCGGCGGGGCCAATTGCTGAATGCGGCCATCATCGAAGACGGCGACCCGGTCCGACATGGTCAGCGCTTCGGTCTGGTCATGGGTCACGTAAACCGTGGTGATCCCCAGCTCGTGCGCCAGATTGGTAATTTCAAACTGCAAAGTCTCGCGCAGTTGCTTGTCGAGCGCGCCCAGAGGCTCATCCATCAAGACCAGCTCTGGCTCAAACACCAAGGCACGGCTCAGCGCGATCCGCTGCTGCTGACCGCCCGAAAGCTGCGCCGGACGGCGATTGATGAAATCGCCCATCTGCACCATATCGAGCGCGCGCTTGATCTTGCCTTCGCGCTCGGACTTGCCCATGCCGCGCACTTCCAGCGGGAACGACAGGTTCTCGCCCACGGTCATGTGTGGGAACAGCGCATAGTTCTGGAAAACCATCCCAATACCGCGCTTGTGGGGCGGGATGTTGTTGATGGGCTTGCCGTCGAGGGTAATCTCGCCATGGGTGGCGGTCTCGAAGCCAGCTAGCATCATGAGGCACGTGGTCTTGCCGGACCCCGAGGGCCCAAGCATTGTCAGGAACTCGCCCCGACCGATGTGCAGGTTAAGGTCTTTGACGACAAGAACCTCGCCGTCATAGCTCTTTTGAACGCGATCGAACGATACGAACGCTTGCGATCCGTCTGAGGTCAAACCCCACTCCCTGTTGTTACGCTTTGGTGTCACCGGTCAATCGACCGAGCCCTAGCTTGTGTATACAGCCTAGACGCAGGCCGGGTTTGGTTTCAACCGGAAGCGCCTAGAATATCCGAACCAAGGGCGAATTTCCTGTCGTTTCCAATGAAATCCACCGAAGCGTCTGGAAAATTCGGCGTTTTCAGGCGAATCGGGCAGTTCTTGTGCTGACGCAGTACATCGCGTATCGCTTCGCCTACCCTCACGAGGGTGCCGAAGAGGAAAGCGACCGTGCCGCACATCTCCGCCAATCCTGCCGGGACCCCTGCCCCATGTCCGTGACGCCCCCAACCGATCCCTACACAACCGAACGCCCTCGCGACTTGATGCGCCGTTTGTGGCGCGACCATGTTGTGCAGTTCTGGCCGATCATCGCCCTTGCCGTCGTGTTGATGACCGTCGAAGGGGCGGCGATCGGGGCATTTGCGTGGTTGGTGCAGCCGCTGTTTGACGAGCTGTTCAGCGCCGGTTCCATGGGCGGCGTGACGTGGGTCGCCCTGACCGTGGGCGGGTTGTTTACCCTACGCGCCACCTCAGGCTTTTTTCAACGGGTGTTGATGGTAGGCGTTGGCCTGAAAGTCGTGACCCAACTGCAAACGCGGTTGATGACGCATTTCCTGACCCTCGACATGAGCTACTTTCAAGGCAATGCGCCCGGCGCGTTGATTGAAAGGGTACGTGGCGATACGGCGGCGCTGCAATCGCTGTCGTCGTCGGTTTTGGTGTCGTTGGGGCGCGATAGCGTGACGCTGATCTCCTTGCTGGCAGTGATGGTGTGGACCGATTGGCAATGGGCGCTTTACGCGCTGATCGGCCTGCCGGTCCTGATCCTGCCACTTCTGGCAGTGCAAGCCTTTATCCGCAGAACCGCCATCGCCGCGAGACAGGCCGCCGCCCGGCTATCGACCCGGCTGGATGAGATCTTTCACGGCATTCAGACAATCAAGCTGAACCGTCTGGAAACCAATGAAACCAACCGCTTCCGCGAAGAAGTGCGCCAGTTCCTGCGCCCCTCAATCAAGGCGGAGATCGGGGTTGCCGCCAACCCGGCGATGATCGACATCATTGCCGCCGCTGGTTTTGTTGCCGTGCTCTATTTCGGCGGCCGTGACATCGTCGCGGGCGAAAAGACGGTGGGCGAATTCATGTCGTTCTTCACCGCCTTAGGCCTTTTGTTTGAACCCCTGCGCCGCCTGTCGTCCATCGCCGGACAGGTGCAGGCCGCAGGCGCCTCTTTGGAGCGTATCTATGAGGTGTTCGAGACCGCGCCGACCATTCTGCCCCCTGCCAAGCCACGACCGTTGACCCACGGTGATATCATCTTTGACGATGTGCATTTGTCCTACGGCGACGCGCCAGTTCTGCGCGGCCTGAGCTTTACTGCCAAAGCGGGCGAGACGACGGCACTTGTGGGCGCATCGGGCGCGGGTAAGACCACCGTTTTCGCCGCCCTTACTCGCCTTTACGATCCGCAATCTGGCACGATCCAGATCGGCGATGTGGCGGTGACCGGCACAGATATCACAACCCTGCGCGACACGATCGCTGTAGTGGGGCAGGAAACCGCGCTGTTTGATGAAACCATCGCGGCCAACATCTTGATGGGCGATCAGGCGGCTTCAAAGGAGGCGGTAAAGGAGGCGGCGAAGAACGCCTCCGTCGATGTGTTTGCCAAGGACTTACCGCTGGGGTTGGACAGCCAAGTTGGCCCGCGCGGGTCATCTTTGTCGGGCGGCCAACGCCAGCGCGTTGCCATCGCGCGGGCAATGCTGAAAAGCGCGCCAGTCTTGTTGTTGGACGAGCCGACGTCGGCCCTTGATGCACAGTCGGAAAAGCTGGTGGGCAAGGCGTTGGACCGATTGGCGCAAGGGCGCACAACGCTGGTCATCGCGCACCGTTTGGCCACAATCCGCGCAGCCCACAAGATTGTAGTGATGGAGGCCGGACGCGTGATCGAAGAAGGCACCCACGACACGCTTTTGGCAAGGGGCGGCGCCTATTCCCGGCTGTACGAGATGCAGGTCAACGCCGCCGATTAACCTGCCCCAAACAGCGCCTGCAAAGCCCCCAACCTAGGCGCAAGGGCGCCTTCGCGCTGGACCGCCAGAACAAGCTTCCTTTCCAGATCATCGGGCGCGGCTAGGGTGCGGATTTCGGGCGTCAGGTATCGGGTCACGTCCGGCTCGGGGAGCAGGGTAAACCCTAACCCCTCAGTGACGCATTCCATTATCGCCTCCAAATCGTCCAACACGACCGAGGCTGCGTTTGGCGGGCGATCCTGCTCGCCCATGGCCCGCGCGATAAGCTTGCCGATCCCGGTGCCGGGCATGAAGTGAAAGAACCTGTGCTGCGCCATCAACCCCGCAAGCCCGCCGCCCAAAAGCCGCCGATGGGCGGCAAACACAAAGGGCTCTCGGCGCAGGAGCTGCGACAGGAGGCGGGGTGGAAAGGCGCCCGCGTCCGTCACCACTGCCGCATCAATTTGGCCATTCACGACCTTCTCTTGCAAGACCGCTGACAGGCCGGTTTCCACCTCGAACTGGGCTTGCGGGGCAAGGGTTTGGGCGCGCTTCAGGAAGTCGGGCAGCAGCCGCACAGCCGCCGTGGTGACGAAGCCCAGTTTGAAATGCCCGACAAGCGTATCGCTGGGGCGGCACAGCTCCACCAGTTGGTCTTCGTGCTGCAATATCGCGGTCGCCTGTTCCACAACCGATACGGCCAAGGGCGTCAATCGTGGCGGACGGTGGGTGCGGTCAAACAGGGCAACGCCCAACTCGGCCTCTAGCGCTTTCATCTGCATGGAAAGCGTTGAAAGCGTGATCCCCAACTGCCCCGCCGCCTGCGCGAAAGAACCTGCTTGAGAGATCTTCACTAGGGTTCTGAGCGATCGGGTTTGCAAGTAATTCAATCTTCCTGAATTTAAAATGAAATCTTATAGGATAGATATGAACTACACCCACTGTATGCTCTGACGCAATCACGGTTCCGTGATTATCCGCAAAGGAGCCTGCTCATGTCCCACCCCCTTGTCCAAACCGCCCGCGACCTGGCACCCGACTTTGCTGAACGCGCGGACCATTGGGACAAGACCCGCCGCTATTGCTGGCCCAATGTGGCCGAGCTTGCCGAGGCCGGGATCATGGGCATGACGATCCCAAAAGAACTAGGCGGCCAAGGGGCGAGTTTTCTGGACGTCGCTATGGTCGTTGAAGAGATCGCCAAGGTCTGCACCCTGACGGCCCGGATTGTGGTAGAGGCTAACATGGGCGGCATCAGCGCCGTCATGGCCTACGGCACCGATGCCCAGAAAGCGTTCTGCGCTCCGTATGTTCTGGCGGGCGACAAGCCTGCGATTTGCATCACCGAGCCAGAGGCCGGAAGTGGGGCAACGCAGATGCAGACCACCGCCCGCAAGCGCGGCGATACATATGTGCTGAACGGCTGCAAGCACTGGATCACCGGAGGCGGCGTGTCGAAACTCCACCTCGTTTTTGCGCAGGTCTTGGCCGAGGACGGCACCCCCCAAGGCATCGGCGGCTTCATTGTTTTCGCCGACAGCCAGAGCGGCGAGTTGCCCCAAGGCTTCACCGTTGTTGGGCGCGAGCACACCATGGGCCTGTGCGGCATGCCCGAAGCGGAACTGCGGTTCGAGGGGCTGGAGGTTCATGAGAAGTGGCTTCTGACACCGCCGTCGGGTCTGAAGCATGGCTTTGCCGACCTGATGACCGCGTATAATTCGCAGCGTGTCGGCGCGGGCACGATTGCGCTAGGTGTCGCATCCGGCGCGTTGGATCACGCTAAACGCTACTTGTTGGAACGCGAACAATTCGGCCGTCCCATCGCAGAGTTTCAAGGCCTACAATGGATGGTGGCGGACATGGACACGCAGGTCCATGCGGCCCGTCTGATGCTTCATGAAGCGGCCAAATCGGGTCAGGCCTTCCCTGACATGACGATGGCTGCACGCGCCAAATTGTTCGCCTCGGAAGTGGGCATAAAGGTGGTAAACGACGCGCTGCAAATGTTCGGTGCGCGCGGCTACAGTGACAAGGAACCGCTGCAGCGGATGTACCGCGACGTGCGGATGTTCACCATCGGCGGCGGCACCGCGCAAATCCTGCGCACGCAGGTTGCGGGGGCGGTGCTTGGGATTAAGACGCCACAAACCCGCGATGGATATGCTGCGCTTGCCCCCGCCACAGAGCGGATGGCGGCCGAATAGCATTTTGGTCAGGCGTTAATCGATCGGCGGGAACTTTTGGCCCTCCCCCGCGTTGAAGCGGTATGAAAACAATCGAATCTCCGGCACGCGCGTTGCCGATGGCCAACATCGTCCTTGTTGTTATTCTTCTTGGGCTGGTGCTTGACCAGGCGCAGAGCCTAATCGCGCCAGTGCTTGCCGCGATTGTCTTGGGCCTAGTCTTGGCCCCTTTCGTAGATTTTCTAGAACGGTTTCGCATCCCAAGCGCGGCAGCGGCCCTTTTGATTTTGGCGGCCTTCTTTGTGTTCGCCGGGGTGCTGTTTTTTGTGGTGGAGCCAACAATTACGCACGCCATTCGAAACGGGCCATTGATTTGGTCCGAGCTGCGGACCTTCGTCGAAGGGCTGCGAAGCGCCGTGGCCGACGTGCAGGAAATCCAAGACACCGTCAACGAGGCGCTGTCAGACGGGGCTGAGACGGCCCCCGACGCTGAAGCTGCCGCTGTGCCGATCCCCAACCTGCTTGGCGCATTATCATACGGCCCTGCCGTGCTGGGGGGGATCATGATCTTTGTCGGCACGCTCTATTTCTTCCTGACCACGCGCCGCGACGTTTATGCCCGCGTCTGCCGCTTCGTGCCGCGCTTGTCCGAGCCACTTCTGATCCGCGCAGAGGCCCGTGTCTCGCGGTACTTCCTTGCGATTTCAACAATTAACGCTGGGTTTGGCGTTGCCGTTATGCTGACGATGTCTGTGCTTGGAATGCCGCAGCCCATCATGTGGGGCTTCGCCGCATTCTTGTTGAACTTCGTGCTCTACCTTGGGCCAGGTCTCATTACCGTAGCCCTTCTTTTGGTCGGTATCGTGACCTTCGACGGGCCGATGGCCCTAGCCCCGGTGGCCGCATTCATCGGACTAAACGTGATTGAATCACAGTTTGTGACGCCCACGTTCGTGGGGCGCCATATGGCATTGAACCCCTTGATGGTGTTCCTGTCGCTGGTGTTTTGGCTCTGGCTCTGGGGGCCGATTGGCGGGCTGGTCGCCATTCCACTTGTGGTGTGGGTCCGCTTTGTGATGCTGGACGGGAAAGACGATACCGTCCCCACCCCCATCGACCCGGCTTAAGCCGGGTCGGTCTGTCCTGCATCGCAGCTATCGGCCTTCACCGCACCGCGCTGACCCATGGGGCGATCCGCACCAACGGTGCTGTCTTTCATCGTCTGCGCTTCCAGCTCTGCATCAATCGTAGCGCCCAGTAGGATGGAATAGGCGCTCAACCACAGCCACATGAGCAGGACGATCACGCCTGCAAGGGTGCCGAACGTCTCGTTATAGGTACCGAAGGCCTGCACATACCACGCAAAGCCGAATGTAGCGCTGACCCACATCAGAACCGCCAGAACGCTACCCGGCGCAATCCAGCGCCACTTGGGTTGACGGCGAGACGGGCCGTAGCGGTAGATCACGCTGAACGCGACCGACGCCATTGCGATCAACAGCGGCCACCGTAGCACCAACACCAGATTGGTCAGCGTTTCCGAACGGAACACGAGATCCACGCTAAGCGGCAAAACCGCCAAGGCCGCGATCGAGAATAGCCCCAGAAGGATTGAAAATACCGTCAGGCCGATGATCCGCAATTTCAGCGCTATGAAGCCTCGTTCCTCGTCTTCCGCGTACGCGACGTTAAGGCCAGAAATCAAGTTCGCCATGCCTTTGCTTGCAGAGTATATTGCCAGTCCCAGGGCGATCAGAGCGGCGATGCAAAGGCTCTCTCCGTCCGCGCGGGCCAGTTCCAGCATCTGGCCTTCCACGATCTCTCGGGCAGCTTCGGGCATAGCCGACAAATAAGCCTCGGCTTCCGCCACGATTTGCGAAGGGCTCACGACTAAGCCGCCCAAGGCGACCACAACAGCCAAGGCGGGGAAAAGTGCCAACATCCCGAAAAACGCGACGCCCGCGGCAATCAAGCTTAGCTGATCGCGCCCCTGGCGTTTTACCACGCGCATGGCGACATCCAGGTAGCCGCGAGCGGGAATCTGGGCCGGGTTTTGGGCGTTCTGACCGCGCATAGAGCTTGCTTGATCTGTTTGGGACATGACGTGTGGCCTTTTCATTAAAAGGACCCCCATCCCTTGATGGGATGGGGGCCGAATGGTCTGGTCATCTGGACTGAGGCATTGCTTAGGCCGCTTTGCCCACGCCCCCTTTGCCATCAGTCGCGAGCGATTCCTTCACGCGCTTTTGGCCTTCGGCGACGGCATCTTCGGCGGCAGCTTGCAGCTTGGCCTTCTCTTCTTGGAAAATCCGATCCGCCTCGTCGAACAGGCGGTCGCGATGAGCGCCAATCGTGCGGTCTTCGATCTGCGTGCGTGGCAACATCATTGCCAGCGCGGCTCCGGCGGCAAGGGCAAGTCCGCCCACAAGAAGCGGGTTGTCATGGGCCGTTTCACGGGCAGCACGGGCAGCGCGGGAGGCTTCAGCCTCGGCTCGGGCCTGCACGGAAATCGCAGCTTCGCGAGCCTTGCGAATACGCTCCTTAGCGCCGTCGGGCAGGCCATCGAGACCTTCTTCAATCCGGGCGCGAAGGCCTTCGGTCGTCTCGTACAGACGTTCCTTGGCATGGCTCAAGCGGGTTTGTTGAGTTGTATCGGTCATGGAGTACTCTCCTTCATCAGATTGTGCGGTTTGTGCCGCTCGCATCGCGCTGTCAGCGGCTTGAACGCGGGCGTCAAAACCCGCCATCGGCGGTCTGGGTTGGCGCAATCCGCCGACGGTTTCATTGCGCGAGGCGTCGTAGCCTATGCGCGGGCCGTTTTGGCGCGTAGCAGCCTTCACGGCCATCCACGCCAGTCCACCAGCGGTCAGGGCCAAGGGACCGGGGTTTTTCCGAGCGGTGCTCACGGCCCCCTCCCCCAGTCCGCCAAGAATGGCAGAGGCTTTGCCGACAAGTCGGTCTGGGGAAAATTGCGTTTCCAGCACCATGAGCTGCGCGCGCAGAACATCACGTTCAGCCTGCAACTCTGCTTCGATGCGCTTCATGCTAGGCATTGATCCGCTCCTTCATTAGGGCCACGTCCTGCTGGACGTTGGCGATGCTGCGATTAGGCATCAAGCGTTCAGGCTTCAGGTCGTGTATGCCTTTGACAGCAAGACAAATCGCCACAAACGCGATACCGCCGCCGACCGCCAAAGCGGCCCAATGGGGCGCCCAACCGAGTACAGCCACCAAAGCGGCAACACCCGCGCCGGCCAGCGCGATCAGCGCCACGAGCGCCAACAGAGCAGCGCCCACTATCAGCCCAATCGCCACCCCGGCCCGCGACAGGTTTTCCCCCACCTCGGCCTTGGCCAGCGCGGCCTCTTTGCGCAGAATCCGCCCGATTTGGCTGACGATATCCGTCAGAAGATGGGCAGACCCGCTAAGATCAGATTGCGGGGCTGGCATTAGGAGTACCCCCACCCTTGAGTGCTTTGCTCGGTCATCGCTTCACGGCCTGCTGGTACACCGGAGTAGTCCAGGTGGTCAGGATGCGTGACGGGCGCACCGGCGCGCTCGGACGCCTTCATGGCGCGGGCCGCAAGGAAGCCCAGGGCAGCGGCGCCACCAAAAAAGACCAGCGGATTGCGTCGGGCAAACTGCGTCATATCATGTTGAATATTGGACAGGTCCATGTCCCGTACGGCAGTGGCCGCGTGGGCAAGGTTGTCGCCCAAATACTTCACTGCGTCCGAGGCCAATGCGTTGTTCTCAAACGCTTCGCTTGCTTCGCGGAAGTTTTCGGCTTGCTCAGAAACACGTGCTGCCACGTCCTCTTTTGCCGCTTCCGCTTTCACGGTGGCATTTGCCTTTGCGGTCTTAGCGACGTCCTCGGCAGTTTCTTTAGCCGCCGTCGCGATGTCGGATTTTGTCGAACGTGTCATGGCGAACTCCTTTAATTTCTCTGCAACAAACTGCGCGGGCTTTTGGGGTGCGTATTAGGCAAATCCCCTCCATGCGGGTCCGGGATGGCCCTGACCTGCGACGCGTCTCATCTGTTTTGCATTGTCTGTATCTAGGTAACGGGGAGGACGCGGAAAGGTTCCAATACAGCCATAGAATTTCCGCGCTTTCCCATGGCTCGCGCCGAGCGCCGCTTGCCGGGGTCGCGCTTAAAGCATTTCGTCCGGGACGATCGGCACTGCAGAGGCAAGTTGCATCTGGTCACTATGATCGAAGGGCAACAAAAGATGGCGGCGGTCCTGCGGCGCGGCGGCGGCGTTTTCGGCCAAAAGGCTGTTGATCTGGGCCACCACGTCGGCGGGCTTGCCGAAAGGATCGGGTGCGTCGTCGCGGAGCCAATGGCGCAACGCGCGTGACCAAAGAGGCTGCACATGGGCGCGTTGGGTCAGATGCAATCCTGCCTCGGTATCCCAACGGAAGCTGCGGCCGTTCAGATTTGCTGACGACAAAATCGCTTCGTCCACCCCAAAGAGCGACAGTTTGGAGTGGACGTAGATCAAAGGGGCCCCGTGGATCACTGCCGCCTCGGGTACGTTAACGGCAGGGCGCGGTTGCGCAGGGGCGGCAAGCGCCAAACGGTCGCCAAACCCCTTGGCCAGTATTTTCAACGCCTTCAACTGCAATTGCGCGCCCTTTTGTGCGTCCTCTCCCTCGTTTCCTTCGAACGCCACGTCTTCAGGCGCGGCGGGCAGGATCAGGATGCAGGCAAGGTTTTCCTTGCGACGGGCCGCCTTGGCCAAGGCATTAGCCAAGGGTTTATGGCGAAAGAACTGCGTTTCCAGATAGATCAGCCCCTCGGCCCGCTCGATCGCAGCCAGATGCGCCGCTTCGATCTCCGAGATCACGGGCCGAGGCGCGATATGGGTGATGTCCTGACTTCGCTTGCACGAAAGCGTCCTTAAAAAGCCCGGCGCTTGTGGGGGCGCGTCCGCTTGCCCTGCGGTAACCTCGTGGAAACTGTCCAAATGCGCCCGTGCTGCGGCCACAACGGGCCCCCGCACGATCGCTTGAATGTCCTGCCACGTTTGTTCAGAGCTTTGGTTGTGCGACTTGGTATCGTAGCGGCGGTCGTTCAGGTCCAAACCGCCGATATAGAGCACCTCGTGATCCACAACCGCCAGTTTTTGGTGATGGGTCGCGGGATACAGGGGCAGGTCGTCGCTGGGACTGAGATCCTGCAAACCGGGTGTCAGGGGATCAGGGTCTTGCTCTTCCAGCTTTTCGACCACTTTTGACTTCAGGGCGCGACGCGGCAGAAATCCAACCCTTGCCGGGTGCATGGCAATTTTGAAGGTCAGGCAGCCATTGCCCGACAGCTCGTTCAACGCCGCAAGCTGCCGTGCAGCACGCCAAGAGCGTCTGTGGTCATCGGTTGCAACAATCGGGTCAAAGTCACTGATCGTGATGTCGACCGCCACGCCCTTGTTCAGAACATGCAGCAGCAAGTCGAACCACGTCTCTCCGATCTCCCGCGCCGCCTCGCTGCGAAGGGTCGTGGCCGGATCGAAGACACGGAAGCAGCAGGTGATATGCTCTGCCGCATTCAGGCAAAGCCTTTCAAACGCCGGGAAGGCTTCGCTTGCCGTGAAGAAGACCTCTAACTCACGGATCGGGTTAGGTGTGTTGGTTTCCTCTGATGCCATGACACTCACCCCGGCTGCGCCATGGTGGCGGTGGCGGAAGCGTCCGGCTTGGCTTGATCGGGGACCAAATCAAAAGCGGTGAACACCATCTTGAAGCAATAGCTTTCATTGCTTTCAATCACCTCCCATTCGCCACCGAGTTGCGACACGAATGCCTCGACCAGCCGGACACCAAGACCCGTGCCTTCCGCCGCGAGGTCATCTTGGATCGCGACGCCAGTGCTGTTTTCAACTGTAAGGGTCACTTTACGGTTCTCGCCCGCCACAAGGCGCACATCCAAGGTGGGTTGTCCGGCCTTCGGACGGCCAATGTATTTCACCGCGTTCGTCACCGTTTCATTGGCCAACAGCGCCAATGGCACGGCTTGGTCCGGGTCCAATTGCAACGGGTCCAAATGCAAAGACGTCCGAATACCCTTGCCCTGCGGCACGCCCACGTTGAACGCGGCCTGCACGACTTCTTCCAACAGCTTGTCGGCCCAAACGTGAACCATCGTGGTCCCCGTATAAAGCGCCTTGTGGATTGTAGAGAGGCTCATCACGCGGTCCTGCACTCGGCGCAACGCACGTTTGGAGGTGCTATCCGGGGCCGCGCGCATCTGCATGTTCAAGATCGAGGCGATCAACTGTAGGTTGTTCTTCACCCGGTGATGCACTTCGCGCAGCAACAGTTCTTTCTCTTCAAGGCTGGCTTCCAGCTCATCGCGATCAGCCTGCATCCTTTCAATCATCCGATTATACGTCGTCGCAATCTGGCGGAACTCATCAGGGGGATCATCTAGGTTGGCCACCCCGGCGCTCGGGTTTTCAAACGAGAACGCGGCCATGCGGCGGCGGATTTCCTTAAGGTGCCGCAAAACCAAACGGTTAAGGGCCAAAAAACCAACGCCAAACGCCATGGCCCACATCAGAATAGGAAAGAGCGGCGTTAAAGATCCGAAAACGGAGACAGAGTAGTTCTGTACCTCTCCGTTCCATAGGCCCAGAACATACACGCGATCTTCGATCAGCGGAACCAGAGCCGCCAAGCGCTGAGAGCCATCATCCGCCACCACGTTGAACGTCACACCACGAGAGTTTACCCCAAGGGCATCTGGCGCGATGCTGAGCGTTTCAAAAATTTCAATGTCAGTAATGCCCGTGCTGGCCGAAAGCACTTGGCCGGACTCGTCGATCAACGCCAGTTCGACGTCCTCAACCTCGGCCGCCAACAGAGTATCGGTCAGGCTGTGGGGGATGGCGACAGAAGCGGCGCCAAGCAAAGCCAATGTGGTGGGGTCAAAAGCGGGGGCGGTTGCTACGATGACCGACGGTCCGCCATCATCATCGTGAAGCTCCACGGTAATCATTGGGCGCGGACGCTCAATAAAATCCTGCCATTCAGCGCGGTTCGACAGGGCAACCCCTTCACGCCCATTGGCACAGGAAACATCGCCGGTGATCGACGTATACCCCGCGTAGACGTAGGCCTGCGACTGCGCGACAAAGCGTTCCATCGTTGCGGAACATGCCTCTTCGCTGATGCCGATAATCGTGGCCGCAGCCCCCAGTGCCGTCGCGGCCCCATGGGCGCGGCGCAGCAACGCCTGTTCAGCACTGGCCGCCTGCGCGGTGCGCGCAAGGATGTCGTGCTGTTCCAAAAAACGTGCGTCCTGCACCACTGCCGAGGTCTGAACCACGGCAATAATCCCAAGAGGTAGGATGGAAAGGCTCAGGAAAAGCGCCAGTCGCGCTCGTAGCGACGTGGCGCTTCGCCATAGACGCTTGAAGGTCGTCATGCTGCAGAGGGTCCAGACAGTACGGCCACGGTCGCGGCGTCCGTCAGCTCCAGTTCCTCATCGTCACGCAATTCAAGTAGTTCGGTCAAACGCTTCCGTGCCCGGTTCACACGGGATTTGATCGTGCCGACGGCGCAATCGCACATGTCTGCGGCTTCCTCGTAAGAAAACCCTTCTGCACCAACCAACAACAAAGATTCGCGCTGTTCATCGGGCAATTCTGCAAAGGCGACAGCAAAATCCTTCAGGGCCAGACGGCCATCATGGGCGGGCTTTTCAGACAGACGCTCTGCCATATCGCCGTCGATATCCTCGACCTCGCGCTTTTGCTTGCGGTGGGCGGAGTAGAAGGTGTTGCGCAAAATGGTGAACAACCAAGCACGCATGTTGGTGCCCGCTTCGAATTTGTCGATGTTCGACCACGCCTTCACGACGGTGTCTTGCACCAGGTCATCGGCTGAGGACGGATTTCGTGTCAACGATCGCGCAAACGCACGCATCGAAGGCAAATGTTCAACGATCTCGTCACGCGGATCAGTTCCCATCTTTGCCAACTCCTTCTTTTGCCTTGAGTTGAGCAATTAGGTCCATGAAGCGATCGGGCAATTCATCCTTCATCGCGTCGTCGTAGACGCGCTTTAAATTTTCGTCGATCTGCCGATCCACGCTGGATTTCTTGGTATCTGAGGCCATGTTTCACCGGTAAGAAAATAAATGTCGTCTAGGTGGGAACCTTTAACGCTGCAAAAGGTTCCCAATTAAATGTCCACGAGGAGAAAAAATCATGGCATCGACCGAAACCACACCGGACTTGAGCACGCAGCTGGTGTCAGAACTACCATTTTTGCGGCGATATGCGCGGGCTCTGACCGGGGCCCAAGACACCGGTGACCGCTACGCAATGGCGACTTTGGAAGCGATCGTAGCTGACCCCTCAACGGTGGCAGATGATGCATCCACAAAGGTTGGTTTGTTCCGGGTTTTCCATGGAATTTGGTCCAGCTCAGGCGCGCCTATGGCCGAGGAATCCGACGCCTCTGCCCCGCTAGAAGCACGTGCGCAATGGCGCCTGTCGCAACTAACCGCCAACACCCGTGAGGCGTTGTTGTTGCATACGGTTGAAGGATTCACCTTCAGCGATCTCGCCCGCATCATGAACATCCCCCAGGCCGAGGCCGAAGAACTCGTCGCACGGGCCCGCGCGGAAATGGGCGAAATGGTGACCGGTGATATTTTGATCATCGAGGACGAAGGCATCATTGCGATGGACCTGAAATCCATCGTCACCGACATGGGCCATAGGGTGACAAACGTTGCTCGCACCCGCGATGACGCGATTGCCAAGGGCAAAGCGAAGGTGCCTGACCTGATCCTGGCGGATATCCAACTGGCCGACAAATCCTCGGGCATTGATGCGGTGAACGCCCTGCTCAAAGACTTGGGTGACCGTCCGGTGATTTTCATCACGGCATTCCCCGAGCGCCTGCTAACCGGCGAACGGCCAGAGCCCGCGTTCCTGATCACCAAGCCTTACTCGGAAGATCAAGTGCGTGCTGCCGTCAGCCAAGCGATGTTCTTTGCTTCCTCTGAACATATCGACGTTGCCGTTTAATCAGCGCTGCATCGTACAAAAGAAAAAGCCCCGACCATTTGGCCGGGGCTTTCTTTTGTGCCGACGCCAGAGGCGTTAGCTGGCAGTGATCGCGCGAAGCATCCACGCAGCTTCCTCGTGGAACGCGCTACGTTCCGTTGCCAAATCCTCGGTTACCGGGTCTTTGTGGTCACCGGCCAGTTCGACAAGGGCGTGAAGACGATGAGCCAGTTTCTCGTGATCTTGGGCCAAGTCATCCATCATGCCGCCGGCAGAAGGCAGCTCGTCCAGATCCTTTACTCGAGAGCGTTTAACGATCTCTTCCAGCTTAGTCGGGGCCAGCTTCCCCAACGCGCGGATACGTTCAGCCAGCACGTCAGAGGCGGCGAACATATTTTCGTAGTGGCCATCGGTCAGTTTGTGGATCGAGTAAAAGGCCGGGCCGGTGACGTTCCAATGGTAGGCGTGAGTCTTGAACGTCAGGCGGTAAGTATCGGCTAAGACATCGGCCAACCCTTCGGCCACGGCCGACGCGCCACGCACGCCGGTGGCGATTTCATCAGCGCTCGGTACGATTTTCAATGTGTCAGTCATTGCGATCTCCTCTGCTTGTTCACCTTTCCAACCCCGACCCGACACAGAAGTTCCTGCTAAAATTTGGGGAACCTAATGGGCTCCGGCGCGTTACCCGGCGAACAAAAAGGAATTCCCATGCGCGAAGAGATGGCCGTTCGTAAGGCAGCCCGCCTTAGTTCTAAACTGATCTACGAGGTCATCCGCAGAGACGGAGAGGAAGAGCTAGACCGCCCCACAAGGTCGCTGGTCTGGTCCGGCGTTGCCGCCGGTCTTTTGATCTCATTCTCTGTCCTGGCAGAGGCGGTCTTCCGCACTTATCTGCCCGACGCCCCGTGGCGCTTTCTGGTTGAAAACCTTGGGTATTCGATGGGATTTTTGCTGGTCATCCTTGGACGCATGCAGCTGTTCACGGAAAACACGATCTCGACCATCCTTCCGTTGGCGGCGGAACGCACCTGGCGCAGCGGCGCGGCTGTCCTGCGATTGTGGAGCATCGTTCTGGCCGCAAATGTGATCGGCGCCTTGGCGGCGGCCGCATTCATGACGCAAACATCCGGTGTCGCGCCTGATGTGCTAGCCAATATTACAGAGCTGTCGCACCACGCTACGGGCTTTAGCCCGTCGGAAGGCTTTCTGCGTGCCATTCCCGCCGGTGTGCTTGTCGCGTCCATCGTGTGGATGATGCCAAGTCAGAACGGCGGCGAGGTCGTGTTAATCGTGATCTTCACGTGGCTTATCGCGGCGGGTGACTTCACCCATATCATCGCTGGATCAGTAGAGATGTGGGTGCTGATCCTTCTGGGCGAATTGAACGCCGCGCCCGCAGTGTTCCAATTTTTCCTGCCGGTGCTGGCGGGCAACGTCGTGGGCGGAACGCTGGTGTTCGCCCTGCTGGCTTGGGGCCAAGTGAAAGATGAGATTGAGGCTGACGCTGAAGCTGAGAAATAGGCGTGTAAGCCACGCTCCTCTCCCCTGCCCGCCGTTCCATCAGATCAATGGGCGGCGGGTTTGAGCTGTGACCTCGAGCATGGCGATTTCTTCCATCTGCTGTTGGTCACGCAGGCTTAGTATTCCGTCTTCTAACGACAGGACCTGCCTGCCACGCAATTTCATCAGCGTCTTGTTCGTGTGCACAAGCGACAGGCCCAAGGCATCCGCCAGGTCCTGTTGGCGGAATGGAAACGGGCAGCTATCGCCCGTGTTCAGCCCAAGGTCGACGCAGCGCACGTAATAGCGCAACAGGCCCCAGCAAAGGCGCTGCATCGCGGTCATCTGCCCGATCGAGGTCATCGCCTCACCCAAGAAATGTTCTTCCATTGCCGCGATCCACGTCAGGTCGAACGCACGCTCGGGCTCGGATTTGAAAAGTTGCCACAACTCAGATCGGTCAAAGACACATAAAACCATCGGAGTTGTCGCCTCCACGGTATGTTTCATTTCCCCCATGACCCCGGCTTGAAGGCCTAGGAAACTGCCGGGGAGAACAAAGTTCACCACCTGCCGCCGTCCATTCGGCAAAAGCTTGTAGCGCAGGCCCATCCCCTTGAGAGCAGTAAATAATTGTGGGCTGTTTGAGCCCTCCATCAACAGGGTCGTGCCTGCATCGACCTTCAGCTCCCCCACTTTGAACCGCCGCATAAACGCGGCTTCATCTGTGGTTAATGAATCGAAGGCTTCACGTTTTCGCAGGGGACAATTAGCGCAGTCGGTGACCATAACTTTTCTTTCCCTTGGTATGTCCTAGTTTAATGCGGGACATTCAGGATTGTTCCAAATGCCATGATGACTTCTGCTCAGCCCCCCTCACCCGCCTCTGTTGGCCAGACCAACGTCGTGGCCTCGGACCCATGCCTGATCGTCCATCCCAATGCGTTGGTGGCGACCGATTTGCGTGACATATTGGAGAGTGAGGGCGCAACTGAGGTGCTGACGTTCTCGGACCTGTCCCACGTCCCGTTGGAGCCCGCGCGCCTCGTGATCTTGTCCGCTGCCCCAGAGGCGCTGCTGGAATCGCCCCATTCCGCCTTCTGGAAGTCCAGCGAAACCCCGGTCATCATGTTGGATCGGGGGCGTTTGCAGCCGATCGCGGAGCACGCTTGGCTTCACTACTTGGATGAGCCGTTCCGCACCGAGGACGTGACCGCCTTGCTGCACGGATTGCAGGTTTTCTGAACAATTTTGGAACCAAGGCTGTCGCAACAGGGTTTCCCTTTCGTAACTGAAAAGGAGACTCACCATGCTTCGATGGGCCGTCACATTCTTTATCATTGCCCTGATCGCTGCCCTCTTCGGGTTTGGCGGTATTGCAGGCGCATCAGCCGGGGTCGCGCAGATCCTGTTCTTTATCTTTGTTGCCTTGTTCGTCATCTCGTTGGTGGCGCGTTTGGTAAGTGGGCGGTCGTAACACGACTGCGTCCACAGCTCCAAAAGGGTGAACGGCCTTGCCTCGTGGCCGCTCACCCTTTTGCGTGTTCCGAACATAAATTATTGAATTTATTTATAAAAATTATCGGAACTTATCTCACACCTGTCCGTTCTCAACTCAGACACTAAGGAGATATACAATGAAAACCGGAACCATCCTCGCCATCGCCGTCGCTGCCCTGATTGCCATTGCTGGCGTCTACATGATCGACATCGATCAGACCGAAGAGGCGACTCTGCCCGAAGTCACCGTTGAAGGCGGTAACATGCCAGAATTTGACGCCGAAGTGGGCGAAGTCGAGATCACGGAAGAGACCATCACCGTGCCCGGCATCGAGATCACCGCACCGGAAGAAGACGTCGCTTCTAACTAAGCCGCACCTCGCCGATTGAGAAACTTACTTGAATAGGAGAACCGCTATGAACCGCGACCAAATTGAAGGCAAATGGACTGAAATCAAAGGCAAACTCCGTGAATCGTACGGCGATTTGACCGATGATGATCTGGAAGCCGCGAAAGGTGACCGAGATCAGATGGAGGGCGTCCTTCAGCAGAAGCTCGGCAAGTCCAAAGAAGAAGTGCGCGAGACTGTCGATAAGATCCTCGCAAAATTCTAACGCGAAAAGAATGCGATCGAACCGGGCGGCCCCATGAAATTGGGGGCGCCCGTTCCAATTCTGGGGCGCCGTTAGCCCGGCAATTTGTCAAAGGCCACAGGCTCCGCGGCCGCAAGTGCCAACACATCGGCTACCATTTCGCAGTTGTCACTGCTCAGCAAGCCGGTGCCGACGCGGATATGACCGGAGGGCTGCATTGAGAAATACTCTCCCGGCACCACAGAAATCCCATGAGCCGCTAGGGTGATCATTGCGAAAGTCTCTGAATGGACAGGCATATAGAGGCACAGACCCGCGCCATCCGGGCAAGCGATGCCGCGCCCGCGCAGGGCTTTCGCCAGCCTGTTGCGCCGATGTTGGTAGATGTCGGTCGCCATCGCAACACGGCGCTGGGTTTCTTTGTCTTTCAGCAGCCACGCCACGGCAGATTGCAGGATACGGCTTGTCCAACCGGCGCTGAACGCCCGATAGGATTGCACCTGCTCGATCATCTCTTCCGAAGCTGACAGAACCGCCATACGCAGGTCCGGCCCGTAGCACTTTGAAAACGACCGAATGTGCAGCACCCGGTTCGGAAAACGGTCCCCCAAGGATTGCGGCGGCGCGTTGGAGATGTCGCCTAACCCATCATCTTCCAGAATCAACATATCACTGTGCTCCAACACGTCCCCGATTTCCGCCATCCGCTGTGGGGACAGATGCAGCCCGGTCGCGGAACTGATGATCGGTTGGTAGATGAAGATGGAGGGCTGTTGCTCCAGCACCTTGCGCAGCGACTCTGGCTTGGGGCCAAATTCATCCTGCTCCACCAGCACGATCGTCACCCCTAGATCTTCAAGAATATCCAGTAGCCGGATCGGAGTTGGCGTCTCAATCGCCACGACGGAGCCCGGCGCGATCAAGGCTTGCAGCACGACATACACCGCGTTGTAGCCCCCGTTCGTCGCCAACATGGATGAATTCGTGAAGGGCCAAGTGGGGCGAAGTGCTGCTTCCAGTTCGGGCAAGATGCGAATGCGCTCGTATACGTTCAGACCCTCGGCCTGGGTGCCGTAGGCCATTGCATCGGCCAGTGGGGGCAAAAGTGCCACGTCGGGTGCGCCCATGGACAAGTTCAGTGCCCCTTTCGAGATCAGCCCGGGCGCGGTCAGGCGTGCGGGACGCGGCGCAAGGGATGATCCGCTTACAAAGGTGCCGTTCCTTCCGCGTCCAGTCAGAATCCGCAAACGTCGTAGCTCTTTCCAAGCCTCAGACAGGGTGCTGGGGCTGATGCCCATGGCAAAGGCCAAATCGCGCAAGGGCGGCAGCCGGGCACCCACAGGCAAAACCCCTGCCCGCACGAGCCTTGCCGTATCGCGCGCTATGCCCCGCTTCGATCTGTCGGGAAGTTGCTTGGCCAGTTCCTCGGTCTCGACCCTTTGCATTCGTACATTCCTTTAAATGTTCGGTAGCTTAATAACATTTGTCACAGGATTTGCACATGCCTAAACAAAATTCAAATTTCGTTGTTCGAGGCTTAGAATGCTGCCCAAAATTAACCTTGCCGTCAGAGATTGGGATTACCTTACGCCCCTTGCCTTGGGCGATGTCCAATCCGACAAGATCGACGTGGAAGTGCATCGCGTTGCCACCCTGCCGCAAAAGATCGGCGCGGGGGAAACCTACAACGCTGGCGAGGCCTCTTTCAGCCGCTATGTGACTGGTGCAATGGCCAATGACACGTCCGCCATCGCGATCCCGAACTTTTTGATGCGCGGTTTGCGGCACCAGTGCATTATCACCACCAAGACCAGCACGATCTCTCGGATCGAGGATTTGGCAGGAAAACGCATTGGCCTGACGGGTTGGCAAGACTCGGGCAATGTCTGGACCCGAGCGATCCTGCGCAATGCTGGGATCACGACCGAGGATGCATATTGGTACCTTGGCCGATTGACTGCCGAGCACCCGATTTTTGACCGCATCGGCGGCTTCGGGCAGCCCGGACGGATCGAACCTGTACCGGAAGAACGCCCGATGATGGAACTTCTTTCTGAAGGCTGGCTGGACGTCGTAATGACACCATTCATGCCCAGTGGCTTTTTTGAGAATGGGTCGGAGTTCCGGCAGGTACTGCCCGACCTGCGCGGCGCGCAGGTGGCCTATATCAATCAAGTCGGCTACGTCCCCGGCATCCACATGCTGACACTGGACCGGGAATTGGCCGAGCAACACCCTTGGATTGCCTCGGAACTAAGCGACTTGATCGACCGCTCGCGGCACATGTGGACAGAGAAACGGCGACGCTACGCCGAGACGACGCCCTTCATGATGTCCGAGATGATGTTCACAGCCGCATCACTTCCCTCTGGATGGGACGCCAGCGGATTGGAGAGCAACCGCAAAATGATCGACGACTTCCTAGAAGAAATGCACATACAGAAGATCTTACCGCGTGTCTTGAAGGCCGATGAGATTTTCCAAAAACAAGAAGCCTAGAACGCCCTACCTCTTTCACAACAGTACGGAGACGGACATGAAACGGAATTTAACAATGGCCCTCGCGGCGGCAGCAATGCTGGCCCCGATCACCGCCACAGCGGAGCAAGAGTTCAACGCAGAACTGCACGCCCGCGTCCCTGCGGATATCCGCGAAGAAGGCAGCATGATTGCCGTGAACAACGGCTCTTTCCCGCCCTACGAATTTGTCGAAGGCACCAGCCTGACTGGCGCGACGGCCGATATTGCCCATGAGATCAGCCAGATTATCGGCATTGAAATTCAACACGCGACTGTGGCTGGCCTTCCGGCGCTTTTGTCCGGCATCGGCGCGGATCGCTACCAGTTCGCCATGGGTCCGGTCGGTGACTTCCCAAGCCGCCGTGAAGCCACTGACTTTGTGGATTGGGTGCAGGAATACGTAGTTTTCGCCGTCCACGCAGGTAACCCCCAGAACATCACCGGGCTTGATACCATTTGCGGTAATCGCATTGCCGTCATGTCCGGCGGCTCTGCTGAGCGCGTGATTACAACTCGGTCTGAACAATGTGTGGCAGACGGCGAAGACGAGGTCGAAATCCAATCTTACACGGATCAACCAACGTCCATTTTGGCGGTTCGCTCCAATCGGGCGGATGCGTTCTTCTCGTCCCAGGCGCCATTGACGTATTTTGTGCAGCAATCCGACGGTGAGCTTGAACTGGCCGGCGTTGGCCAATCCAACGGCTTCCCGGACCTGATGCAAGGCGCGGTTGTGCCCTCGGGCTCGGCACTTGGCCCGGTCCTGCAAGAGGCCATCCAAATCCTGATGGACAACGGTACCTACTTGGAAATCATGACCCGTTGGGGCCTTGAGAATAACACCATCGACGCCCCCGGCATGAACCTTGGCGAGGCCCTCTAAAATGACTGATGCGCCCATTCTTCCGACTCAACACACCCCTATGACGGGCTCCTCTTCCGGCCCGCTTGGGGACGACACGTCGCGGGACGTGGAAAGGGCGCATCGCCCTATTCCAAAGGTCAAAACGCTCCTTTGGATCATTACCCTGATCGTGACCGTCAACTTTGTGATGGTCCTGGCAGGCAACGAAAACTTTGGATGGCCGGTGGTGGGCGAATACCTTTTCGCGCCCGTCATCCTAGAGGGCTTGTGGGTCACCATGTGGCTGGCGGTGGTCAGCATGATCATCGGTGTCGCCCTAGGCCTGCCCATCGCCATTGCCCGCATGTCCGAAGACCATCTGGCCCGATCTTTGGCCGGGACTTTCGTCTGGTTCTTCCGGGGAACGCCGCTGCTGGTGCAGCTCATCATTTGGTACAACCTGTCGTTTCTGTTTCCTCAGATCACTTTGGGCATTCCCTTCGGCCCCACTTTCGCCTCGTGGGACTCCAACGACGTCATCACGCCTGTGACCGCCGCCATTATCGGGCTGGCCCTGAATGAGGCTGCATATATGGCCGAGATCATTCGCGGCGGCTTGTTGTCAGTGGAACGGGGGCAAATGGAAACCGCCGAGGCCTTCGGGATGCGCCCGATGCGGGCCCTGCGTCGGATCGTGATCCCGCAGGCCATGCGCTCGATCGTGCCACCTACGGGCAACCAGTTAATCAGCATGATTAAAGCCACCTCTTTGGTGTCGGTCATTGCGATGGCGGATCTGCTCTACTCTGCACAATCGATCTACAACCGCACCTTTGAAGTCATTCCGCTGCTGATGGTCGCCGTGCTTTGGTACCTGTTCATCACCTCGGTCCTTAGCGTCATCCAGTCCCGCATCGAACGCTACTATGCGCGCGGAGACCAACAACGCGTCGTCTATGAAAAAGTTGAAACTGCCCCCTTGGACGCGGAGGTCCAGAAATGAACGCTATGTCCCCCACAACCGCACCCGTTCTGCGTATCCGCAATCTGCATAAATCTTTCGGCAACAACGAGGTTCTTAAAGGCATCGACCTAGATGTCGCCCCGTCCGAGGTCGTCGCCATTCTGGGGCCATCAGGCTCGGGCAAATCCACGCTTCTGCGCTGCGTGAACCAGTTGGAGAAGATCCACAAAGGGTTTGTCGAGGTCGATGGCGAACAGATTGGCTTCCAACTGCGTGGCGAAAAGCTGGTGGTGCTGTCAAAACGCGCCATCGCGGCACAGCGCAGCAAGATGGGAATGGTGTTCCAGAGCTTCAATCTCTACCCCCATATGACCGTGTTGCAGAATGTGATTGAGGCACCTTTGCAGGTCCACGGCGTCAATAAGAAAGAGGCCATAGAACACGCGAAAGAGCTGATCGCCCGTGTCGGCATGTCCGAAAAGCTGAACGCCTACCCCCGGCAATTGTCGGGCGGCCAACAACAACGGGTGGCCATTGCGCGTGCCTTGGCAATCCGGCCAAAAATCCTGCTGTTTGATGAACCGACTTCGGCGCTGGACCCGGAATTGGTGGGCGAGGTTCTGGCCACCATGAAGGATTTGGCCTCGCAGGGTTTGACGATGGTCGTCGTGACTCACGAAATCGGCTTCGCCCGCGAAGCGGCTGATCGTGTGGTGTTCATGGATGGCGGCCACGTCATCGAACAAGGCCCCCCGGAAGAGGTGTTGGTCAATCCCCAACACGAACGGACTCAGTCCTTCCTCAGCCGTTTCATCTAATCCTTAACTAGGGCGGGCACCCGGAAAGGGTGCCCGAAGCAGCCATGCGCGATTTTGCGACACTCGAAGACTTCACCGATGCGGAGCCGAACCTGATTGCCACGCGGCATCTTCTCCACGCCCACCCAGAGCTGTCCTTGCAGGAAACTGAGACAGCACGTTTTGTAGCCGAGAGGTTGGAAAGCTGGGGCTATGAGGTGACCCGCAATGTCGGCGGCCACGGTGTCGTGGGGCGGCTAAGGGTGGGGGACGGCAACCGCTCTATCGCGATCCGAGCCGACATGGACGCCCTGCCCATTCAAGAGGTTGAAGGCCGTGCTCATGGATCAAAGACCCCCGGTGTCATGCACGCCTGCGGCCACGATGGTCACACCACGATGCTATTGGGCGCAGCCGAATATCTTGCCAAGACCAAGAATTTTTCCGGCACCTTGAACTTGATCTTTCAACCGGCGGAAGAAGCCGGAAAGGACAGTGGCGCCAAGGCGATGATCGAAGATGGCCTGTTCGAAAGGTTCCCCTGTGACGCCATCTTTGGCCTGCACAACCACCCCGGCGCCCCCGCCGGTAGCGTCCTGACAAGGTCCGGCCCGATCATGGCAGCCGCCGATACCGTCAACATCACGATCCACGGGAAAGGTGGCCACGCCTCTCGTCCGCATCTGTGCATTGATCCCGTGGTGGTCGCTTCGTCGATCGTCATGGCCTTGCAGACGATTATCGCCCGCAGCGTCAATTCCGCCGATGCTGCCGTGATTACCGTGGGTACATTCCATTCCGGCACCGCCACAAACATCATCCCGGAAACCGCCGAGCTTTCATTGAGCGTGCGGACTTTCTCGGATGAGGTGCGCAAGCAGGTCCGCACCCGGATTTATGACGTTGTGGAATCTCAAGCAGCCAGTTGGGGCGCCCGCGCAGAGATCGACTATGACGATGGCTACCCCGGCGTCGTGAACTCTGTCGAAGAAACGGAATTCGCAACCGAAGTGGCCCGCGAACTGTTGGGCGAGGCCGAAGTCAGCACCTGTCCCCTGATCCCCGGCAGCGAAGATTTCGCCCAGTTCCTGCAACACAAACCCGGCAGTTTCCTGCGGCTTGGCAATGGCGAGGCCTCGGCCGGGCTACATACACCGAGCTACGATTTTGACGACGGGAGCCTGACGACAGGCGCCGCGCTCTGGAGTCGCTTGGCGGAGCGTTTCCTGCAATAGCAGCGGCCAGAACGCCGCCCTCGATCACTGGATTTAGCGTTTTGTAACTTGGGCAATTTCGCGCCGCGCGCTGGCATCGAGGGCTGCTGCCAGCGCATCCATTGACGTGGACGCAGTGGCACCGACCGAATGAAGGGTTGTGTGCACATCCGCTTCGATCGGACCGAGGCCCAGATCGTTGTGGAACGCCCCCACCGCCCCCGCGCCTTCGGCAACATCGCCCTCAACCAGGATAAGCGCATGGGCCAGGATGCGTCGTTGGCCGCCACCAATCGGGCGCAAGCGTTGCGCAGTGCCCACGACCTTTTTGTCTGACAGGGCCAAGTTCCACGCCCCATCGCAAAAACTGTTTGGCGTGGCACCCGTGCTCCACGGAGCCGGGATCGCATCGCGAATGATCTGCGTTATCAGGCGGTAGCCGTCGTCAATTGTGAAGGCCCTGCCCGCTGTGAATGCAAGCGCAAGGTTCAGTGCACCCGGTCCTTGCGGAACGGCCCCGCCCCCCGTTGGCCGCAAATGCAAGGGCCAGCCCCGCGCTGCCGAGTTCCGCCGCGCGTCGTCAAAGCCAGATTTGCGACGCAGGTTTGCGGGGCAAACAAGCGCCCGGCGACGCGGGCTCCACAAACAGATTGAAACATCGTCTGCCGCGAATGCTTCGGCCTCTAGGGCAAGACCATCGGCCACGCCGCCCACCCGGGAGAGTGTGCCGGTCACGTTGCCTTTCCCTTAACCCATGAGCCAAGGGTGAAGCGTAGATATCCGCCCGGACCCATTGCACGGATACACGATTGCTCCGCGTTAAGCGTAGAGGTGACGCACTTCAATCGCGTCGGTCCTGATCTCGGCACCGTAAACGTTCCGCTCATCATTGTTATTTCGAGCAACCTATTGATCTTTGCCCACGCCGCCAAGGCTTACCATGCCGGTTGAAACGACTCTGCGATCCAGTTCGTCCTTCCCACACAGGACCAGTCGGCGCCCATCTGGCTAGATAGAAGACAAGATTTGTAAGGAGAATGGTGCGCTCGGCGAGACTCGAACTCGCACGGGTGTTACCCCACAGCGACCTCAACGCTGCGCGTCTACCAATTCCGCCACGAGCGCACGTGATCAGGTAGTGCGCGGTCTGTAGCCGCTCGGAAAGGCGATGTGAAGGGGGTCCGAGGCCTCTTGTTCGGTTTTTTCGTCACAGAATGGGTCTTCAGGCCGTCCAACGTGAAACGGCGGGCCCGGATGGACCCGCCGCTTCTGGTATCAATCGGGTCGCAGACCTATTGATTGACTTGGAACGTCGGCAGCACGTTCTGCGGCGCAACAACGATCTCGGGCTCTACGCTGACCGGGTTCGGCACTTGAACGGGGGCTACGTTGAACGTCGGCACCTGAATGACGCTGGCGGCGGGAACCGGCACGGGCTGACCGCCCAAAGTCATCGCAACAGCCTGACGGATCAGGGGCAAGCGGCCTGCATCGGTTGGGCTGAACACGGCAGGGGCGCCCGCCTCAACCGCGCTGAGGGACACGTCGAACCATTCCTGAGCGGCCGCATCATTTGCCGCCATGCCAAAACCTTCGCGCAGGTGGTGGCCGATCAGCTCTCCGTAGGCGGGCTCACCAGAGGCGACAAGGATCAGGGCCGATCCCATGGCCATATCCATGTCATCGGCGCCATAGCCGACTCCAAGGCACACACGGGCGGTGCCTGCCAGTTCGGCCTGCGGAATGCCCGTGGTGTAGGCAAACCCTTGCGCCGAGCCCATGGCTTCCAACGGGGTCAGGGTGCTGAGTTGCGCCGTCTGCGCCGCAACGGCGGCGGAGAAGCCTTCACATTGCGCGGTGATGTCGGCGTAGCTGAGGCCGGTGATGGCTTGGGTCAGGTCGTGACCTTGGTTAACCGCGCTGGCACGCGCCGTGCAGAACTGCTCGGACAGGGCGAAGCTGGGATTGGACAGGTTGCCGAGGGTCATCATCCCGCCGTTTGCTTGACCCTGAAGGGCCACGGCATCACACCGCGACGACAGGACGGGCGTGGCCGAGGCATTGGCGAACAGGTTCGGAACCGGGCCACCAGCGGGTGCGGCAACGGTCGTGACCGGGGTATTGGTGCCGGGGGCGGGCACAATCGTGGTGGTTGCGGGGTTCACGATAACGGTGGTGCCACCGGCGACCGGGGGGGCTGTGGTGGTTGCAGGCGTGATGTTACCCGCCAGAACCTGCGCATAGGCCCCTAGCAGAGGTTGACCTTGCAGGCCGGTCTGAGTGGCGCCGCCATTGGTCGCCCATTGGTAGGCGTTGATCAGGTGCAGCGCCTGAGGTTCGGGGAAAGAGCGACCGTTAACGGGGTAGCCTTGGAACGCCTGATAACGCTCGACCGCGCCGCGGGTTGCGGGGCCAACTTGGCCATCAACAAAGCCCGCATCGAAGCCAAAGTAGTTCAGGGCCGTCTGGACCTGACGCCCGGCTTCCGTCGCGGGGATCGCGGGGCGTACAGGGCGCGGACGATGGGGTTGCGCGGGCTGCGAGGGTTGCGCCGTGGGCGGCGTGCCCTGGGGCTGAGGGCGCGGTTGAATTACACGGGTACGAGGTTGCGAGGCTGCGCCAATGGCGACGCCAATCGCGCCCCCCAAAAGCAGGCCACCAATCACGTCACGGGCGTCTTGCGCCTGTGCGGGGGCCGAAGCGATAGGTGTCAGGGCGATGGCAGCGACAAGCGAGGATGTCATTAAATACTTAGCAAACATAAATAAATTCTCCGCAGACAAGAAGGGGCAGTCTCTCTGGCAATGACACTAGCAGACGATCTGCCGATTCTCTTAGGCAGGATTCCCCTACCCCTCCCCTGGCCTTGTCCGCCTTAGCCCGCTGCCGCCGTGCTTACTGCCCCCCAACGGCGGGTCACAAAAATCCAAAGATTGATCGTTACCACCAGCCCTGCCACGGCCCCGATGAACCACAGGCCCATGTCCGGAGTGTCGCCAAACACCACTTGGTTCATCCGCCGCCCCGGCAGGAAGTTGAGCGTTCCGGCCACCAGAAGGCCGTACCAATAGAGGTTACGAAATGCGGCGCGATGCGCCCGAATGCGCCCTGCCACGGCAAAGCGTATCCCGGACCAAAGCGTCCAAAGCGTCAGAACCGACAACAGGTGAATGGGGCTGAACGGGCCGATCAGGGCGTATTCGCGTATCCAGAACGACGACAATGCCACCGCCGCCATGGCCAGTGTCCAGATGTAGCCGGTAACTTTGTGGAGCCGATCCCGCTTGCGGCGCAACACAACGAAGGCGCCCAGGAAAATTGAAACCAACGCGCAAGAGACGTGTATTTGAAGGTAGAGGGGCATGTAGAGAAGCGGGGTCAGGGTCATGGAAAGCTCCGTGGATTGGCATCTGCGTTTCGATTGCGTATCTAAACTCATGCCGGAAGACGCCGAGCCAGCGCGCCTTCGCCAACCGTAGGACAGGCTTCGTGAACGACAGCCCATCGCAATTCGCGCTTCGCCAATGGTGGGCGCAGTTTTCCGCCCCCGCGACGCTGCTGATCCTTTGTGCCGTTGCCGGGTTGCTGGCGATCTTGGGGCCGTTCGAGACCGGCACCTATTTGGCGCTCGCCCCACGTTTCGCCTATTGGTTGGTGATGGCGGCCACGACTTATTCGGTCGGGCTTTTGGTGAACTCGTATCTACAACAGGCCCTGCCCACAGCGTGGCCTTTGCCTCTCAAAGTGGCGATTGCCGGTGTGGCAACGGGGCTGGCGATTACGCCGCTGGTTGTCGCGCTTAACCTTGTGACCTTTGGCATCGTGCCCTCGGGTGCGGAGTTGCCCGGGTTGCTCCTGCAATTCTTCGCCATCGCACTCATCATTTCGGTCATTTTTCATGCCATCGACCGCTCATTACCCCAGCCTGAGCAAGCCTCGGAGGCCCGCCTACCCGCGCTGCTTGACCGACTGCCCTTGGACAAACGCGGCCCGCTGGTCGCGCTTTCGTCCGAGGATCATTATACCCGCATCCGCACGACGCGCGGTGAGGACCTTGTTCTGATCCGCTTGTCGGACGCGATCCGCGAGGCAGAGCCGACCTCAGGCCTGCGGGTTCATCGCTCTCACTGGGTGGCGCTGGCGCAGGTGCAAAGCGCGCGCCGTGACGGGGATCGGGCCGTCTTGCAGGTCACGGGTGGGGGTGACATTCCGGTCAGCCGCACCAATATCGCCGCGATAAAAGATGCGGGCCTTCTGCCCCAATAACGAAAGCGCCCCCATGGTCGAATGGATCACCTCGGACAAGCCCGTGCCCTACCCTCTTGCGGTGGAGCGAATGGAGGCCCGCGCCAACGCCATTGCCCGTGGCGAGGCCGGAGAGGCGATTTGGCTGCTGGAACACCCACCCCTTTATACCGCCGGAACGTCGGCCAATATCGACGACCTGAAAGAGCCTGACAGGTTCCCGGTTTTCGACACCAGACGCGGCGGGCAATACACCTACCACGGCCCCGGCCAGCGCGTGGCCTATGTGATGCTGGACCTCAACACACGGGGCCGAGATGTGCGGGTCTTTGTGGAGAAGCTCGAGGCATGGGTGATCGCGGCACTGGACGAGTTCAACGTCCGTGGCGAAATCCGGCAAGGCCGCGTCGGCGTCTGGGTGGAGCGGCCCGAGAAACCGGCCCTGCCCGATGGCACCCCGCGCGAAGACAAAATCGCCGCTATCGGCGTAAAGATGCGCCGATGGGTCAGCTTTCACGGAATTTCGATCAATGTGGAACCGGACCTGAGCCATTTCGACGGCATCGTGCCCTGCGGCATCCAAGGGCACGGTGTCACCAGCTTGGTGGATCTGGGGCTTCCGGTCACGATCACTGATCTGGATGTGGCTTTGAAGCGGCAGTTTACCCGCGTGTTCCAAGGGTAAAACCACGGGCGGCGGGGAACCCTCTTTGCGGTTCGGGTGTTGCCCTCCCATGACATTGGAAACCAGCAGTAACGTCGCGGGCTCTGACACCAAGCCAAAGCCCGCCCTATCCGACCTTACGGATGACATGGCCCGTGCGGCCAAGCAAAATGACGGCAAGGTCGACAAAATTGTGGATCAAGCGGGGGCCAATGGCTTGTTGCCGATCATGACCTTCATGGGGTTGCTCTTGGTATCGCCGCTGTCGGGTATTCCGCTGTTTTCGACTACCGTTGGTGTAATGATCGCCCTTTGCGCCGTTCAGGCAGCGATGGGAAGGGACAGGCTTTGGCTGCCCGAGTTCTTGCGCCGACAACGGCTGGACCCCAGCCGAATTGAAAAGGCGTTGGACCGCATCCACAGCGCCGCAGAATGGCTGGAGGCCCGCGCCACCTCTCGTATGGAATGGCTCAGCACGCCGCCCGCGCGCACAGCGTTTCTAAGCGTTGCGGCGGCCTATGGTGTCTTCATGCCGATCATGGAGTTGATCCCCTTCACCTCCTCCCTTCTGGGGGCGGCAGTCGTGATGATCGGACTTGGCCTGTTGCTGCGCGATGGGGTGTTATTGCTGATTTCTGTCCTTCCGACGTTGATCGCGGCTGGGGTTATTTTTCGCCTCCTGCTGGGGTAACGGTGCGCTCGGTGGTGGACCCAAGAACGTAAGCTCTGTGCGATATCACCAAGACCTGCGCCAAAATTACCCACCACAAAGATCACATGAACGCGAGATGTCGCGTTGATCCGGGGGCGGTGGCGCACTAAACCCTCTGACAATAGACTCGAATAGCGCCGCCCTCAGGGGCGTTCGCTTCGTGTACCCACACCGCGACCCAAGACGCGAAGCAGGAGACGACCATGGCAGACGCCACCCATACCGGGCACGAGCATCACGACGATCGGGGGTTCTTCACCCGGTGGTTCATGTCGACCAACCACAAAGATATCGGTATCCTTTATCTGTTCACCGCAGGCCTCGTGGGCCTGATTTCGGTGGCTTTCACCGTTTACATGCGGATGGAGCTGATGAACCCCGGCGTCCAGCTGATGTGCCAAGAGGGCGCACGACTGATCGCTGATGCGACGCAGGAATGCTCGCCCAACGGGCAGATGTGGAACGTATTGATTACGGGCCACGGCGTTCTGATGATGTTCTTCGTGGTTATTCCCGCCCTTTTCGGCGGCTTTGGCAACTACTTCATGCCGCTGATGATCGGTGCGCCGGACATGGCGTTCCCGCGTTTGAACAACCTGTCTTACTGGATGTATGTGGCCGGTACCGGCCTTGCGTTCTGCTCTGTCACGATTGATGGCGGCGCGGGTCCGGGTTGGACATTCTATCCGCCAATCTCGGCGCAAGGTGTTGAAACATCCCGTGCCGTGGACTTCGCGATCTTCGCGGTTCACGTCTCGGGTGCCTCGTCGATCCTGGGTTCGATCAACTTCATCACCACGTTCCTGAACATGCGTGCCCCCGGCATGACGCTGCACAAAGTGCCGCTGTTTGCTTGGTCCGTGTTTGTCACCGCTTGGTTGCTTCTTCTGTCCCTGCCTGTTCTGGCCGGCGCAATCACCATGCTTCTGACGGACCGTAACTTCGGCACCACCTTCTTCGATCCCGCCGGTGGCGGTGACCCGATCTTGTTCCAGCACATCTTCTGGTTCTTCGGTCACCCTGAAGTTTACATCGTGATCCTGCCCGCGTTTGGCGTGATCTCTCACATCGTTTCGACCTTCTCCAAGAAGCCTATCTTTGGCTACCTGCCGATGGTCTATGCGCTGGTCGCCATCGGTGGCTTGGGCTTCGTTGTGTGGGCGCACCACATGTACACCGTTGGTATGACACTGACCCAGCAAGCCTACTTCATGGTCGCAACCATGGTGATCGCGGTGCCCACGGGCATCAAGATCTTTTCGTGGATCGCAACCATGTGGATGGGCTCCATCACCTTCAAGGCACCGATGATGTTCGCCTTGGGCTTCATCTTCCTCTTCACCCTTGGCGGCACGACAGGCATCATCCTGTCCCAAGCCGGTGTGGACCGTGCCTATCACGACACCTACTACGTTGTAGCGCACTTCCACTACGTGATGAGCCTTGGTGCCGTATTCGGGATTTTTGCCGCCGTCTACTACTGGATCGGCAAGATGTCGGGTCGCCAATATCCTGAATGGGCAGGTCAGCTGCACTTCTGGGTGTTCTTCATCGGCACCAACCTGACATTCTTCCCTCAGCACTTCCTGGGCCGTCAGGGCATGCCGCGTCGCTACATCGACTATCCTGACGCCTTCGCGCTTTGGAACTACGTGTCATCGATCGGTGCGTTCATCTCCTTCGCGTCGTTCCTCTTCTTCATCGGCATCGTGTTCTACACGCTTCGCGCCGGTAAGAAGGTGGTTGAGCCCGCCTACTGGGGTGAGCACGCGGACACGCTGGAGTGGACTCTGCCCAACCCACCCCCAGAGCACACGTTCGAGACGCTGCCCACGCGCGACATGTGGGACAGACAGCCAGACCACTGAGCGCAAACATGCTTACCAAGCCAATTTATCAGCGGCGTCCCGGATCGGGGCGCCGTTTTTCGTTCCGGCGCTCCCTCTCGCCTTGCGCATGGCGGATAGCCTGTTGCTGCGGCGCTCCGTCCCTTGTGACGCCTTGCATGCGGCTTATCCTTCTACGCATGCGAACCTGAGATGCCCCATGCCGATCACCCAAGCTGACCCCAACACCGCCGCCCCCCGCGACCAAACCCCGCCGCATCTCGCGTTGCGCCTCACGCCTTACAAGTCCCTCACGCCCGAGGGTTTCGTCTGGTTCATCGCCGTGACCGCGACGCTTATCTCCATGCCGCTACTGGCGATTATCGGCACGTCGGTGTTTTGGGCGCTGCTGCCTTTCGTGGTCTTGGCGCTCTGGGCGGTATGGACAGCCCTCAAACGGTCATGGCGGGATATGGACCTGTATGAAGACTTGATGATCTGGGACGACCTGATCCGCGTGGAACGGCATGAGCGTAAACGCCCCCCACGCGAATGGGAGGCGAACCCATATTGGGTCCGCGTGCAGATCCATCCCAAAAGCGGCCCCGTACCGGATTACCTGACCCTGAAAGGCGGCCCGAGGGAGATCGAGCTTGGCGCGTTTTTGACTCCCGCAGAACGGGTCACCTTGAAAGAACAATTGGAAAGAACCCTCGCCGATTTATGAAATCGCCCCGATTTTTCAGTTTCGGTGTGCATGATGATCCGGCCCGCGCCTAAGTAGAGGCTCGGATTGCTTGAAGAGGTGGCGCTGATGCTTTTGCTCGATATCATCCTGCGCGGGTCCAGCATTGGGTTGATGGGCTTGCTGGCAGCCCTGCTTTGGCGCGCGCCGATCGGGTGGGAGGGGCGGCTTTCCGTCGTTGCCGTCGCTCTCGCGCAATCGGCGCATCTGCTGCTGACCGCCGCGATGCCGTTAGAGATGTCGGTGCCCCTGACTGCCACCCTCACCGTGTTCTCCAGCCTCACCCCCAGCGCCGTCACATGGCTGATCGTGACCATCTTCCTCGACCCGCCGGGCAAGCGCTGGCCTTGGCTTTTGGCCTCTGTGTTCGTGTCCCTTCACTACTACCTCTTCCAAACCGCGCCAGTGCTTGTCGCCAACATCCCCTGCGGCACCAGCGCGGTGATCTTGTTCGCGGCCTTGTTCGGGCTGGCGCTTCTGTCGTCGCGGGATGATCTGGTGGACTGCCGCTGCCAGGCCCGTCCGGGGTTCGCCGCGGCGATTGCGGGGCTTGGGATCGTGTTGACCGCCACTGAATCCTTCAACTGGCCCGGTCACGACAGCCCTTTGATGGCGTTGCTGGCGTCGGGCGGCACCTGCGCCATCGTCATCAGCTTCGCTGTCTGGATTTTGCGCCCCGACACCGCCCTTTGGCCCGGCGCATCTTCTGAAACCTCCCACACAGCCGCCACTGCCCCGGCACCAGCCGTCGATGGATTGCTGATTGAGCGCACCAAGGCCGCCATGGCCGCAGGTATTTGGCAGGAGGAAGGTCTGACCATCGGCACATTGGCCGCGCGTCTGAGCGTGCCCGAGCATCGCCTGCGCAAAGCGATTAACGCGGGCCTTGGGTATCGGAACTTTTCCAGCTTCATCAATCAGGCCCGGATTGCCGCCGCCAAGGCACAGCTGTCCGATCCGGAAAAAGCCCATAAGACGGTTCTGGAAATCGCCTATGGCGTGGGGTTCGCCTCTCTCGGGCCGTTCAACCGGGCGTTTCGCGATGCGACGGGGCAAAGCCCGACCGAGTACCGCAAAGCGATGCTATCGGCCGCCTTGGCCCACGGACCGGTTGAGGCACGAAGCGGAAGCAACCGCGCCGATTCTGAAAACCACGCGCCAATTTCCGCAAAACTGAACTGATTTCCAAAACCAGAGCGCCCGAGGTCAAACCTCGCCCCATCTTCCTTTCATCGTTTCACGAATGACAGGAAAGCCCCATGCGCCGTCTCACCATCGCCCTTATGTTCCCCCTTACCCTTGCTGCACCGGCTCTGGCGCAAGAGGTCACATTTCCAACCCTCACAATGCCCGAGCCCGGCACCTTCTGCGGCCCCCTGCAATTGTGCACGCCTTTGGTGACGCAGGATGTTCAACAGTAGCGGAGATGCAATAAGGGCTGGCGAAGCCAGCCCCCTGCCGCGAAGCGGCCACCGCACGCGCGTTAGCGCGTGCCCCTGCCCCGGCAGGGGCAGCGTCTGACTCAGCTCAAACGGTCTTTGACCAATGGCCCAACCGCGCCAAAGTCCATCCGTCCGGCGTATTTGCCTTTTAAAGCGCCCATCACCCGGCCCATGTCGCGGATGCTATCGGCCCCCGCCTCGGCAATCGCGGCGTCCACAGCTTTGGCGACTTCTGCCTCCGATAGCTGACGGGGCAAATACTCCTCGATCACAGCGATTTCGGCCTGCTCCTGCTCGGCCAGTTCCAGCCGCCCGCCCTCTTCATAGACACGGGCGCTTTCTTGGCGCTGCTTGACCATCTTGGCCATGATCGCCAGCACCTCATCCTCGCCCACGCCATCGGCGTTGCCTTTGGCGCGTGCCGCAATGTCTTGATCTTTCACGGCGGCGTTAATCAGACGCAGCGTCGATAGACGCACCGTGTCCTTTTCGCGCATCGCGTTCTTGATTCCGTCAGTGATCTTGTTGCGCAAGCCCATGGTCGCATCCCAGATATGAAAATAATGAGCGCGATAGGTATGCGATCCGTAGCAATACAACAAGGCGCACCTTGACCGCGCGTCGGTGCGCCCATACACCACCAAAAGTTTGCCCCGCCCCCTGCCACATACCGGAGCCCTCCCCATGTCCGATCACCCCACCGCCTGCCTTGTTCTTGCCGACGGCACCATCTTTTACGGAAAGGGCTTCGGCGCCACGGGCATCCGCGTGGCCGAGCTGTGCTTCAACACCGCCATGACCGGCTACCAAGAGATCATGACCGACCCCTCCTACGCGGGCCAGATCGTGACGTTTACCTTCCCCCACATCGGCAACACCGGCACCACATCCGAGGATGATGAAACAGCTGATCCCGTCGCCGAGGGGATCGTAGTGAAATGGGACGTGACCGAGCCTTCCAACTGGCGGGCGCAGGCTCATCTGGTCGAGTGGATGACGCGCACCGGCCGGGTTGGCATGGGCGGCGTGGACACGCGGCGCCTGACCCGTGAAATCCGTCAACAAGGTGCCCCCCACGTGGCCCTTGCCCATGACCCGGAAGGCAACTTCGACATTGAGGCGATGGTGGCTGCCGCGCGCGGCTTTGCCGGGTTGGAAGGGGTCGATCTGGCCAAAGACGTGACCTGCGCCCAAAGCTACCGTTGGGACGAGATGCGGTGGGCCTGGCCCGAAGGCTATACCAAACGCGAAGGGGAGGCCCCCAAGGTCGTGGCTCTGGATTACGGCGCGAAACGCAACATCCTGCGCTGCCTTGCCAGCGCCGGGATGGATGTGACCGTCATGCCCGCCACCGCAACGGCGGAAGAGGTTTTGGCCCAATCCCCCGATGGTGTCTTCTTGTCCAACGGCCCCGGCGATCCGGCGGCCACGGGCGAATATGCCGTGCCGATGATTAAGAGCGTGCTAGAGGCGGACATCCCCGTCTTTGGCATCTGCCTTGGTCACCAGATGCTGGCGCTGGCCCTTGGGGCGCGGACCGTGAAGATGAACCACGGCCACCACGGCGCGAACCATCCGGTGAAGGATTTGACGACTGGCAAGGTCGAGATCACCTCGATGAACCACGGCTTCACCGTGGATAGCCAAACGCTGCCTGCGGGCGTCTCGGAAACCCATGTCAGCCTCTTTGACGGGTCCAACTGCGGCATCGCCGTGGACGGCAAACCGATCTTCTCGGTGCAGCACCACCCCGAGGCCAGCCCCGGCCCGCAAGACAGCTTCTACCTGTTCGAGCGCTTCGCAGAGGCCGTGAACGCACGCGCGAAAGCCCCGGCGTAGGCCTTGGCGGGCCTCGCTTTCGGGGCCCGTTTACCTTTTCTTAACCGATTTTGCAGAACAATCGACGCACGGACCTCGTCCGCTCGCCGAAAGGACTGTACCAAGGTTATGGATGGAGACGCGCCCGATGCCCTGCGGCACGACACGCTCGATGTCGCAGAAGATTTCGCTCCGGCGCATCAGATCGCCTGCGCAATTCCCCAGAAGGCACCTGCAAAACGCCTCCGCGACGAGCCCGCACTTTTGCGGGCGCTGTTGTTGGAACGTGGGCTTACGGGCCCGGACCAAATCCTCCGGGCGGAAGCGGCGATGCGGGGGACGTCCTTGTCGCTTGGCCAAGTTCTGACGCTTCAAGGTGCCATCAGCGAGGCAGAGCTTCTGTCTATGCTATCGCAAATTTACGATGTGGGGATCGCTGACCTTGCCGGCGATCGCCCCGACTCAACCCTTGCCTCGAAACTGCCCGCGGACGTCGCAATCGCGTCCGAGGTTGTGGTCTGGAAACAAGCGGGCTCGGCGTTGGTTGTCGCCACGACAAGGCCGGACCGGGTGTACAGTCTGTGCACGCATCTGCCAAACGTCCCACGCATCATTCCCGTCTTGGCCCCGCGCGCCCAAATCGCGGAGGCTCAGCGCGCCATCTATGGCGCGGAACTGGCCCGCATCGCAGAAGGGCGCGCACCGGAAAAGCACTCCTGCCGCTCGTGGCGCGGGGACGCTTTGGGACGCTATATCCTTTTGGTAGCGGTCCTTGGCCTCATCGTGTTTCTGCTGGCTCCGCTGGCCCTGTCCGAAGCCGTATTTGGCCTCGCCATCATTGTGTTCATCGCCAATTGCGTTTTGAAATTCTCGGCCTTAGCGCAGTCCTTGCGCAGCGATGCACGAGCCCCCCCAACCCCCTCGAACGAGGCGCGGTTACTGCATTTGCCGACCGTCAGCATCTTTGTCCCCTTGTTCAATGAACCCGAAGTGGCCGGGGCGCTCGTAGAACGACTGCGAAGGATCGACTACCCGCGCGAGCGTCTCGATATCATTCTGGCAGTGGAAGAAGACGACCCCCTGACCCTAAAGGCCTTGCGCAAGGGCAGTTTACCGCCGTGGATGCGGGCGGTGATCGTCCCCCGTGGCAGCCCACAAACCAAGCCGCGCGCGTTGAACTACGTCCTCAACTACGCACGTGGCGATATTGTCGGCATTTATGACGCCGAGGATCGACCAGAGCCCGACCAAATCCACCGCGTCGTGCAGCATTTTGCAGAAGCCTCCGCCAAAGTCGCTTGCCTGCAAGGGCGGTTGGATTACTACAACGCCCGTCACAATTGGCTAAGCCGTCTGTTCACCGTTGAATATGCCGCTTGGTTCCGGGTGCTTTTGCCCGGCGTCCAAAAGATGGGCCTTGTGGTGCCCCTTGGCGGGACCACGGTTTTCCTGCGTCGCAATGTGCTTGAGGCCGTCGGCGCGTGGGACGCCCACAACGTGACCGAGGATGCGGAGCTTGGGCTGCGTTTGGCACGCTCGGGCTATACGACCGAAATTGTTGAGACGACGACGTTTGAAGAAGCAAACGCTGCCGTCCTGCCTTGGGTCAAACAACGCTCTCGGTGGCTGAAGGGCTATTTGATGACCTATGGGGCCGCGATGCGCCGGCCCGCAACGCTCTGGCGGGATCTTGGCCCATGGCGATTTGTCTGGCTTCAGATCCAGTTCGTGGGGGCGGTTCTTGGCTTTCTGACCGCGCCGCTATTGTGGAGCTTCATGGTGAAGCCATTCGGCATCTGGCACCCGTTGGATGCGGTGCTGTCGCCCTTTGCCTACGGGGTACTGGCGACGATCATGTTGGTGGGGCTGTTCGGCTCTGTCGCTATTTCGATCTACGCCTGCCGCGCCAAACACTTGCGCCACCTACGCCCGATCACGCCTTTGGTAGAGCCCTACTACCTGTTTGGCACCATCGCCGCTTGGATCGGCTTGTTTGAGCTGATGGGGAAGCCGTTCTTCTGGGCCAAGACCACCCATGGGAATTTCGGAGCCTCGCATCCAGACGCGGACGAAGGGGGCCTTTTGGCAGAGGTGACTAGCTCCGCTGCGCCTCTTCCCGCAGGCGGACCTGGAACGCGGTCGATAGATGCGCCTTGAGCGCATTGGCCGCGCGGTCTCCGTCACGGGCTGAAATCGCATCAACGATGGCCGCGTGTTCTTCCAATGCCACCGCCCCACGCCCCTCTGCCGCCAGAGAGGTCCGCGCCATCAAAGCCATGGAGCGGTACACGAGGTCCAATTGCTGCACCAGATAACGGTTGTGCGAGGCAAGGTGGATCTGGTGATGAAAGCGCCGGTTCGCGCGGGCCAGTGTTTCCGGGTCGCCCACAAGGGCCCTGTCTTGTTCCACCATATCATAGAGCACGGCGATTTCCTCTGTCGCCGCATGTTGCGCGGCGAGCCTTGCGGCCAAGCCCTCTAGCTCTTGGCGGACGGCATAGAGTTCGGCCATTTGGGCGTGATCCAGGGATGCCACGATCAACGAGCGGCCATCACGGGTCAGCAGAGACTGGGTTTCAAGCCGTTGCAATGCCTCACGGATCGGCGTGCGGCTGACGCCGAACCTGTCGGCCAGCTCACTTTCCACCAGACGCGAGCCGGGGCGGTACACGCCGCCATCAATCGCCTCCAGGATCATTGCATAGGCGTCTTTCTGCCCCACGTCACTCATCGCGAAATCGTCCCCTTATCAAGGACGTGGACGCTAAGCGCCGCTCCGCCCCCTGTCCAGTGGCTTGCGCAAGCGCACAGGGGCGCGTAGGCCATTGGCATGGCACAATTAACCGACATCGACACATGGGTCTTTGACCTCGACAACACGCTTTATCCGCCGGATATGGCACTGTTTCCGCAAGTAAACGCCAAGATGGCGGCTTACGTGTGCAGGGTGCTTGGGGTGACGCTGGCTGAGGCGAACATCCTGCGGCGAGAGTATTACCTGACCCATGGCACGACCCTTGCCGGGTTGATGCTGAACCACGACATCGATCCCGAGCCTTATCTGCTGGATGTCCACGACATTGATTTTTCGGTGCTGTCGCCTGATCCGGCCCTTGCCGCCGCGATCAAAGCCTTGCCGGGGCGCAAGATTATCTACACCAACGGCACCGCCCCCTACGCCGAGGCCGTCACCCACGCCCGCGGGTTGGAGGGGTTGTTTGACGCGATTTACGGCGTGGAACATGCCGATTATCACCCCAAGCCCTCGGCCAAAGCCTTCGAGACGGTCTTCGGGAAAGAGGCACTGCCCCACACAAAGGCCGCGATGTTCGAGGACGAAGCCCGCAATCTGCGCGTGCCCCATAGCCTTGGGCTGACCACAATTCACGTGGCCCCGGAGCCGGAAGAGCAGGATTTCATCCACCACAGCACGGCGGACCTAGGGCAGTTCCTACAGGCGTTGCAGCGCTAGCCGCTTCGCGCATTTCCCTGTCCGAGACACAACGCCGCTTTTCCCCATAGGCAGCAGCGCCTACATCTTGGCCATGAGTGACGTACAAGACATTGATGTTTTCATCTCCGGTGGCGGTGTCGCGGGCCTTGCGGCGACTGTGGCCTTTGCCCAAGCGGGTTTTAGGACGATTTGTGCGGACCCGGCCCCCCCGGTGGTCACAAGGGAGGATGCGGGCGCGGACCTGCGCACAACGGCATTCCTGCAGCCCGCTCAGGCGTTTCTGGAGAAGATTGGGCTGTGGTCTCGCTTCGCTCCCCTTGCAACGCCCTTGCAGGTGATGCGTATCGTGGATGCCGGTGGGGACCTGGCCGAGGCGCGGGCGAGCCATGATTTTTGTGCGGCTGATATCTCGGAACTGCCGTTTGGATGGAACCTGCCAAACTGGGTGTTGCGGCGCGAAATGGTCGCCCATATCGCCACCCTTCCCCACGCCCGGTTCCTGCCCGGAACCGGCACCGCTTCTGTCTTGACCAGAGAGACAGAGGCACGGGTGACGTTGAGCGACGGCATGCGCCTGCGGGCCAAACTGATCGTCGCGGCCGATGGCCGCTCCTCTCCGGTGCGCGAAGCGGCGGGGATCGGGGTGAGCACAACGCGCTACGGGCAAAAGGCGCTGGCCTTTGCGGTGACCCATGATGCGCCACACGAGAATGTATCGACCGAAGTCCATCGCAGCGGCGGGCCGTTCACGTTGGTGCCGCTACCGGATCATGAGGGAATGCCCTGTTCGGCGGTGGTCTGGATGGAACGCGGGCCCGAGGTCGTGCGGTTGGCGGGATTGTCCGAGGCCGCATTTGAAGAAGAGATGACGGTACGGTCGGCAGGTTTGTACGGGCCGTTGAAACTGGCATCACGGCGCAGCGTTTGGCCGATCATCAGCCAGATCGCCGATCAGATGGCCGCAGAGCGCATCGCCTTGGTGGCTGAGGCGGCCCATGTGGTGCCACCGATTGGGGCACAGGGGCTCAACATGAGCCTGGGGGATATCGCGTCGTTGTTGAACATTGCGGAGGCAGGTCGCGATGATCCGGGCCGGGCGGAAGGGTTAGCCAGGTATGCCCGTGCCCGTCAGGCCGAGGTCCGGGCCCGAGTGAGCGGGATTGACGCCTTGAACCGAGCCTCGATGGCCGATGCGAAAGGCCTGCGAGACATGAGATTGCAGGCCTTGAATGGGTTGTATGCGGTGGCCCCCGTCCGGCGCATATTGATGCGGGCAGGACTTGGGGCCAGCGGCTGATTTTTCGATATTTATGAAAAGATGAAGCAGGGCGTTGTGCCCTGCTTCTGGCGTTTTGGGCTACGGAAAGACCTGGTCCAACGCGGTTTGCAGGCGGGCGAGTGCTGCATCGACGTCGTAGAGTTTATCGAGGCCGAAGAGACCGAGGCGGAAGGTCATGAAGTCTGAAGGCTCATCCACCGCGAGGGGAACGCCCGCCGCAATCTGCATTCCGAGGGCGGCGAACTTGGCGCCGGATTTGATCTCAGGGTCGTTGGTGTAGCTGACGACAACGCCGGGGGCGCCGAAGCCGTCGGCTGCGACGGGAAGGATGCCTTTGCCTTTGAGCATCGCGCGGGCGCCGTTGCCAAGCGCCCATTGGGCGTCTTTGAGCTTATCGAAACCGTAGTCGCGGGTTTCCAGCATCGTGTCACGGAACGCACGGAGGGCATCGGTGGGCATGGTCGCAAGATAGGCGTGGCCGCCGTTTTCATAGGCCAGCATGATGTTATGCCAAGCCTTGAGGTCGCCCGCAAAAGAGTTCGACGTGGTTTCCTGCATCCGGGCGACGGCGCGTTCGGACATCATCACAAGGCCCGCGCAGGGTTGCGAGGACCAGCCTTTTTGCGGCGCAGAGAGCAGGACATCGACGCCGGAGGCTTTCATATCGACCCAAGCGCAGCCCGACGCGATGCAGTCCAGCACCATCAGCGCGCCGACCTCATGGGCGGCCGCGGCGAGGGCTTTGATATAATCATCGGGCAAGATCACCCCGGCGGAGGTTTCCACGTGGGGGGCAAAGACGATACCGGGTTTGGTTTCGCGGATTTTAGCGGTGACTTCCTCGATCGGGGCGGGCGCAAAGGGGGATTGGGCGTCGTTGCCTGTGGGGCGCGCCTTCATCACCGTGACGTTGCCTGCAAAGCCGCCGGCATCGAGGATTTGCGACCAGCGGAAGGAGAACCAGCCGTTGCGCACCACGAGGACATCCTCGTTCTGGGCGAACTGACGGGCCACGGCCTCCATCCCGAAAGAGCCGCCGCCGGGCACAAGGGCCACCGCGTCGGCATTGTAGACGTCTTTCAGCATCGACGAGATGTCGGTCATTACTGTCTGGAAGCTGGCGGACATGTGGTTAAGGGAACGGTCGGTGAAGACGACCGAATATTCCAGCAGGCCATCGGGGTCGATTGTGTCGAGCAGGGCGTTCATGGTGTGATCCTCCGTTTGGCGCATGGATAGGGTGCCGGGGGCGGAGGGACAAGGGTTGGAGGGGCCGAGACTTTAGAGGGGCCGCGGGATCAAAGCGGTCCGGGGCGCTGTTCTTCGGAGAGCAGCACGTTGGCCTCTACATTGCCGACGGAAGGCAGCGTCATGATGCGGCGGCGCAAAACGCGTTCGAAATCAGCCAGATCACGTGCCACAACGCGCAGGCGGTAATCATAAAGGCCAAGGACATGCTCTACCGTTTGCACTTCGGGGATCGCGGTGATGGCGCGTTCAAAATCCTCCAGACTGACACGGGATTTGGTGGCCAGTTTCACCCCTAAAAATACCGTCACCCCAAAGCCGATGGCGGCTGCATCAAGGTCCAACCTGCGCCCCGAAATCACCCCGCTTTCGGTCAACCGTTTGATCCGGCGCCACGCGGCGGGCTGGCTAAGGTCCACACGGCGGCCCACCTCGGACGCCTTCAGGGTCGCGTCTTGGGACAACAGGCGAAGGATCGCCAGGTCGGTGTCATCAAGGTCAATCATAGGGGATAGCTCATGGAGTGCTTCAGGGAGGCGACCTGCATCAGCGCTTCAATATCAGCCATATGGGGCAGCGTCAGGATGCTGTCACGATAGAGCTGCTGATAGGCGGGAAGGTCGCGGGCAATGATCTTGAGGCGAGCATCGACGCGGCCCAGGAAGGTTTGGATCTCGATCACCTCGGGCACCTCGCGGGCGCTGGCAAGGAATTCGTCGAAGGCGCGAGGGTTTGTTTTGTCGAGGGTGATGCGCAAAGAGACCTCAACCTCAAAACCAAGGGCGCGCCAGTCGATCACGGCGCGTTGGCCGCGCAGAATGCCCGTGGTTTGCAGCTTTTCCAGCCGTTTATAGGCGCTGGCCAAAGGAATGCGGGCGGCCTCGGCCAGATCTCCGACTGATTGCGCGGGGTCAGCTTGCAAATGGCGCAGGAGGCGGCGGTCGATGTCGTCGAGCATGAAACTTTACCAAAGGGACATAATAACGAATGATATTCCCCACAATTAGCAAAAACCATCCAATTTGAATAGCGCTTTCCGACAGAAACCCCGCCATGTTCACCGCAAATTACGCATCAAAGGAGAGAGACCATGCGCGTTTACTATGATCGCGATTGCGACGTTAACCTGATCAAAGACATGAAAGTCGCCATTCTTGGCTATGGCTCCCAAGGTCACGCCCACGCGCTGAACCTGCGCGACTCTGGCGCGAAGAACGTTGTTGTGGCGCTGCGCGAAGGCTCTGCCTCCAAGGCGAAGGCCGAGGGTGAAGGCCTGACGGTTATGGAGATTTCGGAAGCGGCTGCTTGGGCCGACCTGATCATGTTTACAATGCCAGATGAACTTCAGGCCGAAACCTACAAGAAATACGTTAAGGACAACATCCGTGACGGCGCGGCGATTGCCTTCGCCCACGGCCTGAACGTTCATTTCGGTCTGATCGAAGCGTCTGACAAGGTTGACGTTATCATGATGGCGCCCAAAGGCCCCGGCCACACAGTGCGCGGCGAATACACCAAAGGCGGCGGCGTGCCGTGCCTTGTTGCCGTTCACAACGACGCTTCCGGCAAAGCGCTGGAAATCGGCCTGTCCTATTGCTCGGCCATCGGTGGCGGTCGCTCCGGCATCATCGAAACGAACTTCCGCGAAGAATGCGAAACCGACCTGTTCGGCGAGCAGGCGGTTCTGTGCGGCGGCATCGTGGAGCTGATCCGTATGGGCTTCGAGACGCTGGTGGAAGCCGGTTACGAGCCCGAGATGGCCTACTTCGAGTGCCTGCACGAGACCAAGCTGATCGTGGACCTGATCTATGAAGGCGGCATTGCCAACATGGATTACTCCATCTCCAACACCGCCGAATATGGCCAGTACGTTTCCGGCCCCCGCATCCTGCCCTACGACGAGACCAAAGCCCGCATGAAGGGCGTTCTGTCCGACATCCAGTCCGGCAAGTTCGTCCGTGACTTCATGCTGGAAAATGCTGTGGGTCAGCCAACGATCAAAGCATCGCGTCGCTCCAACGACGAGCATCAGATCGAGGTTGTCGGCGGCAAACTGCGCGACATGATGCCTTGGATCTCGGCCGGCAAGATGGTCGACAAAGCGAAGAACTAAGCGTTTTTTGGAATGCACCGGGAAAGGCAGGCCTTCGGGTCTGCCTTTTTCGTTGGACTGTTCACGCGGGGGGGCGGTCGCGGCACCCGAGGGGAGTTGACGCCCCTTCAATGGCGGGCGAAGTCATGGGGATGAAGGTTTCCATTCGCCCTGCCCTGACGACAGACCGCCCCGTGATCGAGGCGGCAAGCCGCCAGACATGGGAAGAGCACCGTAGCCGCCAGCCCCACGCTTTCGCGGAGAACGGTTGGGATATGCTGCTGAAACGCGATCACGTTAACGCGTTTCTCTCTGGCGAGGGGAAGCCGGTCGGCGAAAGTGGCAATTTGTTCGTCGCGGACGCCGACGGCACCATTGTGGGCTACGTTCTGCTGAGCTGGCACCTGAGAGGCGACGCCCCAAACGCGCCGAATGGTTCGATCATAGATATTTGGGTCGATCCCGAATGGCGCAAAAAGGGCGTAGGCCAGAACCTTGTGTCCTACGCCAAAGAGATGGCGGACGCGGCGGATTGGGACAATCTTTATGCGCAGGTATGGACCGGCGCGCCGTCGAGTGATTTGTTTGAAGCGGCTGGTTTTTCCCCAGCGCACGTCACATGGCGATACGGCCCTGATCGGCCCGCTGCATTGATCGAACCGCGGACAAAAAAGAAAAAACCCACGAATGAAGCATGGAAATGGCCCGTCGCGATTATCGTGATTGGGCTCTTAATCACGATTGTGACCCAAGCATGAGCACGCCTTCCCTTGCCAAACCCGGCATCACGAACTGGCTGCTTGTCATCGCCCTCGGCATCGTTTGGGGCACCGCATTTATGGGCACGACACTGGCACTGGAGGGGATCAGCCTGTGGTGGGTCGCAGCCGGACGGGTGGCCCTTGCGGCGGTGATCTTGCTGCCGCTCTGCGCCATGATGGGCCAAGGCGTGCATAAGATCGGCGGCGTACGAGCGTGGATCTTTGCAACGATCATTGGGATATTCACCCTCGCGCTGCCGTTAACCTTGTTGGCATGGGGTCTGAACTACGTGCCCTCTGCTTTCGCGGGAGTGGCGATGGGAGCCGTCCCGTTGATTGTCTTGCCTTTGGTGGCGATCTTCTCACCCGAAGAAGGCATTGGGCCGCGCCGGGTTATTGGCGTGTGCCTTGGCTTTGTGGGGCTTTTGCTGTTGATGGGCCCCGGCGCCTTTGGCGAGGGCACGATGGGTGGGCGCCTTGCCTGTTTGGGCACGGCCGCGTGCTATGCCGTTGGCTCTGTGATGACACGGCGCGCGCCAAAGATGCCACCAATCGCTTTCGCCGCGGCGGCGTTAACCTTGGGCGCGTTGGTCTTGGTGCCTTTGGCATGGATCATCGACGGCCCGCCCCAGATCAGCCAAACCTCCGCCGCCTGGGCCCTGCTTTATACCGCTGCGTTTCCCACCGGTCTGGCGGCGATCCTACGAGTGCAGGTCATCACCTCGGCCGGATCACTATTCATGTCGTTCACCAGCTACATGGTCCCGGTCTGGGCTGTGCTGTTCGGCGTCACCTTGATGGGAGAGGCCCTGCCCCCGCAACTATTCTGGGCACTCGGCCTTATTTTGCTGGGGATCGGCATCAGCCAATCGCGTGCTTTGCTTCAGCAGCTTCGGCCCAAAACCAACACCCAATAACCGTTCGTTTGTGCGAAGCCGAATTGTGTGGCCTGGGCGGCCACCATGTTCCGGCGATGCCCTGGCGACGCCATGAAGTCCTGGAAAACCTGCGCTGTGCTCGTCTGCCCTTGAGCGATGTTTTCAGCGTAGAAACAGGCCCTATAGCCTGCCGAACGGATACGAGCTGCGACGTTGGAGCCGTTCGATCCGGTATGGGAAAAGTTCCCTGTCCGGCTCATGTCATCGGCATGGGCCTGCGCCGCCGCTTGCAGTTGTGCGGAATGGCCCAATGGCCGCCCCAAACCGTTCTGCGCACGCAGCGCTGATAGCCGGGCACCGGCAGCGGCGATATCTATGCTTTCACCGAAGCTAAGGCGCTGAACACCCGCGGTCTGGACGGTCGTGGTTTGGGTCGGCGTACAGGCCGAAAGGACAAGAGAGAGCGACACCAAAGCGGTCGCGATACGGATCTTCATTTTGTGATCCCTTATATGTTTGCTCGATGTCACCAAAGATGCCTGAGGCACTTGGTTGGTGCAAGGGAAAGCGATTTACCCCCCTTCTCTACCCTACGGGGGTGCCTGTGGACAGAAGGAGAAAACAGTTCGTTTAAGAGAATACTTAGACGGTTTTTATTCAACCGCCCCTCAAAAATGTTGCAAAAAGGAAGTTACCCCACCTCTGCAAGGCCCTGCGCAAGAAGCCGCTGACGCGCCAGATGTGGCCCCATATCAAGGGAGGCCATCTGCCCTTCACGCACCACGAAACGTCCCTCTACGATCAACTCACGCACCCGCCGTGGCCCCGCCAGTAGAAGTGCCGCCATGTCCCAACTGCCCGCGGCCTCTACCCCGGTCATGTCCCAAACGGCAATGTCTGCCCGAAAGCCCGGAGCGATCTGCCCGATCTCTTGCCCGCGCCCCAACACCTCGGCCCCGCCACGGGTGGCGATCCGCAGTGCCTCACGGGCGGACATGGCGCCCGGCCCGCTGACAACCCGCTGCAACAGCATCGTTTGACGCGCCTCATCCACCAAGGAGCCCGCATCGTTGGATGCAGAGCCGTCAACACCAAGCCCCACCTTCACCCCCGCATCGCGCATCGCCCGCACCGGCGCGATCCCTGACGCAAGGCGGCAGTTAGAACACGGGCAATGGGCGACGCCAGTGCCAGAGCTGGCAAACAGATCAATCTCAGCCCCGTCCAGCTTCACACAATGGGCATGCCAAACGTCGTCGCCGGTCCACCCCAAATCCTCGGCGTATTGGCCGGGGCGGCAGCCGAACTTCTCCAGCGAATAGGCGATATCCTCATCATTTTCGGCCAGATGGGTGTGCAGCATAACGCCCTTGTCACGGGCCAAGATCGCAGCGTCGCGCATCAGCTCACGGCTGACAGAAAAGGGTGAGCACGGCGCGACGCCCACGCGGCACATAGAGCCGGGGGCAGGATCGTGGAAAGCGTCGATAACGCGGATGCAGTCCTCGAGGATCGCGGCCTCATCCTCGACCAAGGCGTCCGGCGGTAGCCCCCCGTCGGACACGCCAATAGACATCGCGCCGCGCGTCGGCTGGAACCGCAAGCCCACCTGCGCCGCCGCCGCAATGGAATCGTCCAGGCGCGACCCATTGGGGAACAGATACATGTGATCGGACGAGGTCGAGCACCCCGACAAAGCCAGTTCCGCCAAACCGATCACGGCAGAGGTTTCCATATGATCGGGCGTGAAGCGCGACCAGATCGGGTAAAGCGTTTGCAGCCAGCCAAACAGCGCCGCATCCTGCGCACCGGGCACGGCACGGGTCAGGGTTTGAAATAGGTGATGGTGCGTGTTCACCAGCCCCGGCGTCACGAGGCAATCGCTACAATCCAGCGCGGGTGCATCGGCTTCAATCCCTTGGCCAACCTGTGAAATCTGCCCATCGCGCAGCAAGATATCGACGCCGCGCAGCTCGGATTCCGCGTCGTCCATCGTCAGGCAATGGCTGACATTTCGCAGGACAAGATCAGCCATTCACAACCCCTTGCAGCAAAGCAAGCGCCTCGGCGTGCAACGCAGGCGAGGCCGCCGCAATAGCCCGCCCGCCTTCATGGACGGAGCCACCGTTCCAATCGGTGATGACCCCGCCGGCGGCCTGCACCACGGCCACCGGCGCGGCGATATCGTAACTTTGCAAGCCCGCCTCGATCACCAGATCGATCTGCCCCGCCGCCAAAAGCGCATAGGCGTAGCAGTCGCAGCCATAGCGGGTCAGTTGCACCCTGTCGCGCACCGCCTCGAAACCCAATCGTTCCGCATCGGTTCCGACCTCCGGGAAAGTCGTGAACAACGTGGCCTCCGCCAAGCTGGCGGCGGGCGAAACCCCCAAATCCCGTGGCCCCAGGGGGCCGTCCATCCGGGCGCGACCGAAGCCGCCTTCAAACCGTTCGCCAATATAGGGTTGGTCGATAATGCCGTAGATCGGCCCGTTTGCATCGCACAGGGCGATCAACACACCCCAAGTGGGGGCGCCGGACACGAACCCACGGGTGCCGTCAATCGGGTCTAGCACCCAGGTCAGGCCGCTGGTGCCGTCCTTGAAGCCCTCTTCCTCGCCCAGGATCGCATCCTCAGGGCGGCGGTCGGCCAAAATCGCCCGCATAGCGGCCTCGGAGGCGCGGTCTGCGACGGTGACGGGGTCGTAGCTATCCGCCTCCTTGGAGGTCGTGCCCAAGCCGCCACGTCGGAAGTGCGGCAGGATCGCAGCCCGCGCGGCGTCTGCCATCAAATGGGCCGTGGCCATCAGCGCCTGTTCATCCCGCATCTGCATCGCTCCGCTAATCCAATCGCGATGGGCGTGACACGGGTCGGGCGCAGGCGTCAAGGTTCTGGTGCTGGCAGTGGGCCAATGTTGCCGATAGGAATGCCCAAACAGGTTTACGTTGGAGAGACAGCCATGCGCGCATTCGTCGTGAGCGATCACGCAACAGCCCCATCCGTGATCGAGATGCCCACGCCCCCCCCTGGCCCCGGCCAAGTGCGCATCCGCATCCACGCCTGCGCGTTGAACTTCGCGGATTTGCTTATGGCGAAAGGCACCTATCAAGACACCCCCGCCCTTCCCTTCGCATTGGGGATGGAGGTTGCAGGCGTGGTCGAGGCATTGAGCGACGGCGTCACAAGCCCCGCCATCGGCACCCGGGTTGCGGTGTTCGAGGGCTCGGGCGGGTTGGCCGAAGCGGGTGTATTCAGCGCGGAACGCTGCGTGGCGATCCCCGATTCCATGCCGTTTGAGCAAGCGGCAGGGTTTATCGTGGCCTACGGCACTTCGCATCTGGCGCTAACGGACCGGGGGCATTTGAAAAAGGGCGATCGGTTGCTGGTTCTGGGCGCTGCGGGCGGTGTCGGTCTGACGGCGGTAGAATTAGGCGCGAAGATGGGGGCCGAGGTTATCGCCGTAGCACGGGGCCCTGAAAAGCTGGCCATCGCGAAAGCCGCAGGCGCGGCCCATGTGTTAGACAGCGAAACCGCAGACCTGCGCGCCGAGGTCAAGGCGCTCGGCGGGGCCGACGTGGTCTATGACGCCGTTGGGGGCGCAAATTTCAAAGCAGCCATGCGGGCAACAAACCCCGGCGGAAGGATCATCGTGATCGGCTTTGCCAGCGGCAATATCCCCACAATTCCGGCAAACCACCTGTTGGTCAAAAACATCGACGTCATTGGCTTCTATTGGGGCGGTTACCTGAAGTGGGCGCCTGAACGGCTGGCTAAGAGCCTCTCGCAATTGATGGAGATGTACGAGGCAGGGCAATTAACCCTGCACATCGGCGCGACATTCCCGTTGGACGACGCGGGCGAGGCGATGGACCTGCTACGGTCTCGGAAGGTGTCGGGCAAGGTCGTGGTCACGATACCCCAATCGTAGACCGGGCCTCGGCCCGGGACCTGTCCGCACCCTTTAAATTGCGTGATATGCCTGCCGGATCAGCGTAACCAGTTCATCCACCGGTTCCGAGCGGGCAAGCTCAGACCGATACATGTTGATCCGAATGCGCGGCAGCGTGGGCAGCGCGCCGTTGTGGGGCACCATGGCCGTGTAGGGCGATTCGGTGCCTTCGATGACCGTATGGACCGCAAGGTCAGCACTGACCGAGACTTCAACGGCGCGCATCTTGTCGGATTCCACGGCCATTTCCCACGAGATCCCGGCTGAATCGAGCGCGGCAAGGGCGGGGCCGCGAAAGATGCAATCACGCTCGAACGCTAGGCGCAGGGGGCGTTGCTTCCACATCTGCCCCTCTTTCGCGCCAATCCAGACCATCGGACGTTCCAACAATGTCTCTCCGCCGCGATCTACTTCCTCTTCCGTGGTCAGGATCACGTCAGCTTCGCCGCGCTCAAACGCAGCCTTCAAGCTGACCGTGCCACGGGACAAAAGCTGTACTTTCATCCGGGGATAGGCCGTGCTGAAGCGTTGCAACACGCCGGGGATCGCCGGGTAGACCACATCGCCGGGCACACCGAGAATGATCTCTCCCTCATATTCCGTCGCGGTAAGGCGGCCGAGAACTTCGTCGTTCAGCTCTAGCATACGGCGGGCATAGCCCAACATCTGCTCGCCCGCGCCGGTCAGGTTCAACTTGCGCGTCGTGCGGTCAAATAACCCCACATCCAACGCTTCTTCCAACCGCTTGAGCTGCATGGAGACTGCCGATTGCGTCAGGTTCAGAAAGCTCGACGCTTTCGTGACACCGCCCGCATCCACCACGGTGACAAAGGCCCTCAGAGAGGTCAGATCGAGATTACGCGCCATCCATCAATTCCCGTGATGATAAACTTCAAGAACATTCACTATCAAAATGCTCCCCGCACGTCCATACATCACATATCGGAATGACACGCGGTCACTTCGTCACAATATGAAAAGGTAACGCCATGGCTCATCTGCCTCTCACCCGCCCTCATCAGGCCTCTCTCTCGGAAGCTGTGGCGGCCTGCGCACCAAAGGCACACCTGTCGCTGTTGCAGCGTGTAATCGGCGTATGGCGCCAGCGCCAGCACCTTGACCGACTGCCTTCACACATGCGCCGCGACATCGGCTTGAGCGACGCACAAGTCGCCCGCGAAACCCAGCGCCCCTTATGGGATGTACCACAAAATTGGCGCAACTGACGGCAAAGACGCGCTAAAGCGAAAAAATCGCGGCCCTTGCAGGATTTGCAGGGGCCGTTCGCTTGAAAAATGGTGCAACCTGCACGATATTCACCCCAAGAGGCCCGACATCCGGGCCCGGTGTTTTATTGGAGAACCCCATGGCTGAATATCAGACGATGCGCTCCCAAGGCATGGCCGGCTCCGCCGCGGAGTTGGACCAAGGCCTTCGCGCCCACATGAACAAGGTCTACGGCACGATGTCGATCGGCCTGTTGATCACCTTCGCCGCCGCTTGGGCGTTCGGGTCCAACCCGGCGCTTCTGTCGCTGCTCAATGATCCGGTGACGTTCCAACCCACGATCCTTGGCTACATTGTCATGTTCGCGCCGCTTGGCATGATCTTCGCGTTCGGCGCGATCATCACCAAGGCCTCGGCCGCTGCCGCGCAGCTGTTCTTCTACGCTTTCGCCGCCGTTATGGGCATGTCGATCAGCTACATCTTCGCCGTCTTTACCGGTGCGTCGATTGTGCAGTCGTTCCTTGTAACCTCTGCCGCCTTCGCGGGGCTGAGCCTGTTTGGCTACGTGACCAAGCGCGATATCTCGGGCTGGGGTGCGTTCTTGATGATGGGCCTGATCGGCGGCATCGTCCTGATGCTTCTGTCCTTCGCAATGTCCGCCTTTTTCGGCATCGTGATCCCCGGCTTTGATCTGGCACTGTCCGCCCTGATGCTGTTGGTCTTCGCGGGTCTGACCGCCTACCACACACAGGCGATCAAGCAGGAATACATCGACCATGCACAGCACGGCGATAGCGAGTGGATTGCGAAGTCTGCGATCATGGGCGCGCTGAACCTCTATATGTCGTTCATCAACATGTTCATGATTATCCTCAGCTTCCTCGGCAACCGCGAGTAATCTGACGACACGATCGTTACAAAAGGGTCGCCTTCAGGGCGGCCTTTTTTTGTTGCGTCCCGTTCCCCATGTGCCCAGAACACGGCCGCGGGGCGAGGGTTCCACGGGAGTAGTTCCCATTGGCTATAAGAGCTGCTGTGACCGGGGGAAAAACAGCATGAACACGCCCGCAATTTCCGACATGGTCCGGGTCTTTGGCCGGATCGGCCTGCTTTCCTTTGGGGGGCCCGCCGCACAGATTGCCTTGATGCATAGGGAGTTGGTCGAGGAACGCCCTTGGTTAAGCGAGCAGCAGTTCCTGTCGGCCCTGAGCTTTTGCATGTTGTTGCCGGGTCCCGAGGCGATGCAGCTGGCCACCTATGCTGGCTGGCGGCTGCGGGGCACCCTTGGGGGGCTTCTGGCGGGCCTGTTGTTTGTGGTGCCGGGGGCCGTCGTGATGTTGGCGTTGGCAAGCCTTTATGCCGCGATTGGCACAGTCCCGTTGATAGAGGCGGTATTCCTTGGGATTAAGGCCACGGTGATTATCATCGTCCTACAGGCGTTGATGAAAGTATCCAAGAAGGCCCTGAAAGGGGCCTTTGCGATGGCCTTAGCTGTCGCCGCCTTTGTGGCGATCTTCGTGTTTGAAGTCCCCTTCCCCTTCATCATTGCCGCCGCCGCCGTGGCGGGCGCCCTTGCCATGAAGGCAGATGTCCGCGCGGCGCCTGATGTCACGATCTCTGCCGCCGCCACCTTGCGCACCGTGGCGATCTGGGCCGCGATCTGGTTCGTGCCCCTCCTCGGGATCGGGGTCTTCGCCCCTCCCCTCCTCGCAGAGGTCGCACGGTTCTTCTCAACCCTTGCGGTTGTGACCTTTGGCGGGGCCTACGCCGTGCTGGCCTATATGGTGCAAGAGGTCGTGGGCAGTTTCGGCTGGCTGACTACGGGGCAAATGATGGATGCGCTGGGGCTGGCAGAGACGACGCCCGGCCCGCTGATCCTCGTGACGCAGTTTGTAGGCTTCATGGCCGGGCACCAGTCGGGCGGCTGGTGGATGGGCCTTGGCGCTGCGTTGGTGACCTTGTGGGTGACCTTCGTGCCATGCTTCCTGTGGATCTTCGCCGGAGCGCCCTACGTGGAATGGATCGCCTCGCGGCCTCGGCTAACGGGGGCGTTACAGGGCATTACGGCGGCGGTGGTGGGCGTCATCGCAAACCTATCCGTCTGGTTCGCGCTCAACGTCTGGTTTGGCACCGTTACCCGAAACGCCATCGGCCTTTGGCTGCCCGAGCTTGCAACGGTCAATTTTCTGGCCCTAGCCCTATCAGGTTTGGCAGCGGCCTTGCTACTATGGCGGAAAATGGACCTGTTGGCGGTTTTAGCCATCATGGGCGGGGCCGGGATTGTCGCGAGTTATGGCATTTCCGCCATTTGAGTGTTGACTCCCCCCATGGCCCGGTTACAAGGCGCGCTCTACCCAATTGTTGCGTGAGTGGCGAGAGCCCTCCGCCCCGACATTAAGGAGCCTGTCCATGGCGAAGCCAACCACGATCAAAATCCGCCTTAACTCGTCCGCAGGCACGGGCCACTTCTACGTGGCAAAAAAGAACGCACGCACAATGACCGAGAAGATGGTCGTACGAAAGTACGACCCGGTGGTGCGCAAGCATGTCGAGTACAAAGAAGGCAAGATCAAGTAAGCCTTCTTCGGAAAACAAGACATCAAGGGCCGCGCCGAGAGATCGACGCGGCCCTTTTTCTTTGTCCAAACGCCTCCGGCGCAAGGGCAACCAATGGCAAAGGGAAGGACAAGCCATGGTAGATGAGATGACAATCAGAGCAACGAACACGGCCGATATCGCGGCGGTGGATGCGCTTTTGGCGGCGAGCTATCCGGTTTTGCTGAAACCGGACTACGCGCCCTCTGTGCTTGTGACGTGCTTGCCTCTCATCACCCGAGCGCAGCCGGAACTGCTGCGCTGTGGCACCTATTACATTGCGGAAGGCCCAGATGGGCCGTTGGCGGCAGGCGGGTGGAGCCATGGTGCGCCCCAGGGCGGCGTGGGACCGCGTGACGTGGGACATATCCGCCATGTGGTCACTCATCCCAAGGCTCTGCGCAGAGGGCTTGCCCGGTCCCTGATCGAGCGCAGCTTTCGCGCCGCAAGGACATCGGGAGTACGTTGGATGATGTGCCAATCAACGCGCACGGCAGAGCCGTTCTACGCCTCGATGGGCTTTCAGCGCCGGGGCGAGATTGATATCCGCCTGCGGCCGGGAATTAGCTTCCCCGCGGTCGAGATGATCCGGGCGCTTTAGAGCGGCTTATTCGGCCGGGAACATATCAGGCGCGGCCTTTTCGGGCCGCGTCATCAAGGCGATCCCAATCGCCAGAATGCCGGAAACGACAACGCCCGTGTAGAAATACGCCGTGAAGCTAAGGTCCATCAGCAGCAACTGCGGCAGCAGCAGGTAGTGAACAAACAGATAAGAACTGGCACCGGTAAACAAAACACGCGCGATAACGTCGAGTTCAACTTCGGGTTTCCGTTTCATAAATTGGCCTTCTCTTGCATCCCCCACAGGCAGAATCGCCGTGCAATCGGACCAAATTGGGGCGCTGAGGTGAAAATCATGGGCAACGCCCCTGCGCCGCGCTTGCGACACCCCGCACTGACGGGTAAACCGCGTTTGATTTCACGAGAGGATTTGGCCCATGTCCATCGATGTTGCGACCGCCGCAAAGGTCGCCAAGCTTGCCCGTATCAAGGTTGACGAAGACGCCCTGCCCGCATTGGCAGAGGAATTTAACGCAATCTTGGGGTTCATCGAGCAACTGGAAGAGGTGGACGTGGATGGTGTGGAGCCGATGACCTCGGTCACGCCCATGGCCCTGCCCCGCCGCGAAGACGTGGTGACGGACGGCGGCCAACAGGCCAAGGTTCTGGCCAATGCGCCCGATGCCCGTGAAGGCTTTTTCTCGGTTCCCAAGGTGGTGGAATAATGTCTGATCTCAACACATTCACCATCGCCGCCGCCCGTGACGCCCTGCGCAAGGGCGAGGTCACCTCGGTCGAACTGACCCAAGCCTGCCTTTCCGCCATCGACGGGGCCGATGCCCTTGGCGCATTCGTCCACAAGACGCCGGAACTGGCGCTGGAACGTGCGGCGGCGGCTGATGCCCGGATTGCAGAAGGCGACGCGCCCGATATGTGCGGCATTCCCGTGGGCATTAAGGATTTGTTCTGCACCGAGGGCGTAGCCTCGCAGGCAGCATCGAAAATTCTGGAGGGCTTCACGCCGGAATACGAATCCACCGTCTCGGGCAACTTGCGCGATGCGGGTGCGGTTATGTTGGGCAAGTTGAACATGGACGAATTCGCCATGGGCTCTTCCAACGAGACCTCGGTCTACGGGAACGCCGTGAACCCGTGGCGCGCGGGCAACTCTGACGCGGGCCTGACACCGGGTGGCTCCTCCGGGGGCAGTGCTGCGGCTGTGGCCGCGGACCTGTGCCTGGCGGCCACCGGCACCGATACCGGCGGCTCCATCCGCCAGCCTGCGGCCTTCACCGGCACGGTGGGGCTGAAGCCCACCTACGGGCGCTGCTCTCGCTGGGGCGTGGTGGCCTTTGCGTCGTCCCTCGACCAGGCGGGACCGATGACCAAGACCGTGCGCGATGCCGCGATCATGGGCCGCGCGATGATGGGCTATGACGCGAAAGACAGCACCTCGGCCAATATGGATGTGCCGGATTTTGAGGCCATGCTGACGGGCGATATCCGAGGCAAAGTCATTGGCATTCCGAAAGAATATCGCATGGATGGAATGCCCGCCGAGATTGAGCAATTGTGGACCGATGGCACCGCAATGCTGAAGGACGCAGGTGCCGAGATCCGCGATATCAGCTTGCCCCACACCAAATACGCCCTGCCCGCCTATTACGTGATTGCGCCTGCGGAAGCCTCTTCCAACCTGGCCCGTTACGACGGCGTGCGCTTTGGCTACCGCGCGGATATGGCACCGGGCGACGGCATCACCGAGATGTACGAAAAGACCCGCGCCGAAGGTTTCGGCGCCGAGGTCCAACGCCGCGTGATGGTTGGCACCTACGTGCTGTCCGCAGGCTTCTACGACGCCTATTACAACCGCGCCCGCCGGGTCCGCGCCCTGATCAAGAAAGACTTCGATGATGTCTTTGCCGCGGGCGTCGATGCGATTCTGACGCCCGCCACCCCAAGCGCCGCCTTTGAGTTGGGTAAAGAGGTGAACGATCCGGTGGAAATGTACCTCAATGACGTGTTCACCGTCACGGTGAACCTTGCCGGGCTTCCGGGCGTCGCCGTGCCTACAGGCTTGGACCGCAATGGCTTGCCCCTAGGCTTGCAGTTGATCGGCAAGCCTTGGGAAGAGGGTGAGTTGCTGAACACCGCCTATGCGTTGGAAACCGCCGCAGGGTTTGTGGAAAAGCCCGCACGTTGGTGGTAGGTTAACGGTCAACGATACGTTTGCGCCAGAAAATGAGGCTTGAGTGATGGTACCTATGCGATTTGTCGCCCTTGCCTGCGTGGCCCTTGCGGGCTGCGCTTCGGCGCCCAACGATGTGTCTCCGGGACAGCAGACGTTAGACCAACAGGGGCTGAATGCCCGTCAGGCCGGGTTGAACGGCCAGATTTCTTCAGAGGTGATTCAACCCGCTTCGACCGGTGTGGGGATCGAGGCGGGAGCGACGGGGGATGTGACGTTCCTTGATCCCAACAACCTGACCGCCATAGCGGAAGGGGCGATTGCCGAATCCGAGGCGGGCGCTTCGGGCGGCGTGTTCGATAATATCCAGCCGCAGCAGGCAAATGATATTCTGCCGCCACCGCTATTGGCCCGCGTGGCCGCATTCGCGTTGCGCACGACCCACCAGCCCGGTGAGCGCCAGTGGCGGCGCAATCCGTTCCGCACTGACGGGCAAGACTTTTGCCTAGAGTTTGAGACCCGCGATGAGGCACAAGATCGCTTCCTTGCCGATGGCGGGCCAGAGCGTGACCCCAATGGGATGGATCCCGACGGTGACGGTTTCGTCTGCGGTTTTGACCCAAGCGCCCTGCGCGCCTCGGCGAATGCGCCTGTAGAGACGTTCGATACCCTCCCTTCAATCGACGGGTAATCGCTTGAAAAGCCCTAACTTTGGTGAACGCCGTGATGGCCTGAAGCCGGAGTTGGTGGTGTTGCATTACACCGCGATGAAAAGCTGCGCTTCTGCCGCAAAAGCGCTGTGCGATCCGGCGAGGGAAGTCTCGGCCCATTATCTGATTGGGCGTGACGGCGAGGTGTTGTCGCTCGTCGATGAGCCGATGCGGGCATGGCACGCGGGCGCCGGTGAATGGCGCGGGACGGGCGACGTGAATTCACGCTCCATCGGGATTGAGTTGGATAACGACGGGTTTTCCCCATTTTCCGAGCCATTGATGGCGTCTCTCGAACGGCTCCTCGGCCAAGGCCTCCTCGCCGCATGGGGGATCGGGCCAGAGGGGGTGATCGGGCATTCGGACATGGCACCGGGGCGCAAGATTGATCCGGGGCGGCGGTTTGACTGGCAGCGGTTGGCCCGACTGGGGTTGGCGGTGTGGTCAGAGGCTGACGGCGATAGCGTGGATGCCGAAGCGTTTCGGGAGGACGCGGCAACGTTCGGGTACCCGAGCGTGGAAGATGATCTGTTGTTAGAAGTCGTACGCATGCGGTTCCGGCCTTGGAAGCACGGGCCCCTAGACGGAGAGGATTGCGCCGTGATGGCGGATCTGGCGGCACGCTATGGGGTTGACCGGATCGATGCAGCGCCGTAGCCGGGGGCTTGCGTGGAGGGCTGGATGGCCGCGACCCTGCGCCTTTCGGGGCGTGTGATCGAGGAAAGTCCGGACTCCCTGAAGTGAAGGTGCCGGGTAATGCCCGGGCGGAGCAATCCGACGGAAAGCGCCACAGAAAACAAACCGCTAACCTCATCGCTTGCGATGCGGAAAGTAAGGGTGAAACGGTGGAGTAAGAGCCCACCGGGGGGCTGGCAACAGCGCCCGCATGGCAAGCCCCACCTGGGAGCAATGCCGAATAGGGACCGTATCATGGGATGCTTCATCCCCGCGGTCCGGGTTGGCAGCTAGAGTGTGCGAGTAATCGTACGCCGAGAGGAATGGTCATCCAGCTTGCGGGGCAACCCGTGAGTGGACAAAATCCGGCTTATAGGCTCTCCACGCAATTTTTTCCGAGAGGACCTGATTGGGACCGCCGCGCTTGGCGCAGGCGGGGGATTGAGTTGTAATTGCCAAGATGAAGGGAGAGCGGTGCGGATTTTCTTAGCGTTTTGCCGCGAAGAAGCGGCGCAGGAGGGCGGCGCATTGAGGTTCTTGAAGGCCCTGGTAGACTTCGGGTGCATGGTGGCATTGGGGATGCGTGAAGATACGGGGGCCTTGGTTAACGCCACCGGATTTGGGGTCGGAGGCGCCGAAATAGAGGCGGTTGATACGGGCGGCGGAGATTGTGGTGGCGCAGGCGGGGCAAGGTTCCAGCGTAACCCAGAGGTCGCAATCGGGCAGCCGTTCGGAGCGAAGGGTTTGGCAGGCGGCGCGAATGGCGAGGATTTCTGCGTGGGCGGTCGGATCATGCAGTTCACGGGTACGATTTCCGGCACGGGCGATGATTTCCCCATTGCGTGTGATAACCGCGCCAACGGGCACTTCTCCGCGGGCGCTGGCGGCTTCGGCCTCGGCCAAGGCGGCGTCCATAAATGAGGTGAATTGAGTCATACCCTGTCGTTGCTGCTTTCCACGGCGCTGTCAAACTTGTAGCGAGGGGCATGGTTGATGGTGAACGTATAGCAAAGCGGCTGAGCCGCGCGGGTGTGGCCTCTCGTCGGGAGGCGGAGCGGATGATTGAGGCCGGGCGCGTGAGCGTCAACGGCGCGGTCATTGAGAGCCCGGCGCTGAACGTCACCGACGCCGATGTTATCTTGGTGGATGAAGCTCCCCTGCCCGAGATCGAGCGGCCCCGCGTGTGGCTGTATCACAAGCCCACGGGGCTGGTGACCAGCAACGCCGATGAGAAGGGCCGAGAGACGGTCTTTGACAAGCTGCCTGAGGGATTGCCGAGGGTGATGTCTGTTGGGCGGCTCGACATGAACTCGGAAGGGTTATTGTTGCTGACCAACGATGGCGGCGTGAAGCGGAAGCTGGAACTGCCTTCGACCGGGTGGTTGCGCAAATATCGCGTGCGGATGAAGGGCAACCCCAAGGACGAGGATTTCGCCCCCCTCAGGCGCGGGATCGTGGCCGAAGGTGAGCGGTTTCAGCCAATGGATGTGACGCTCGACCGGGTGCAGGGCGCCAATGCGTGGATCACGGTGGGCCTGCGGGAAGGCAAGAACCGAGAGATCCGGCGCGCCATGGCGGAGCTTGGGTTCGAGGTGAACCGCTTGATCCGCATCTCTTACGGGCCGTTCCGGTTGGGAGAGTTGAAACAGGGCGAGGTCGAAGAGATCAAGCCAAGGGTTCTGCGTGATCAGTTGGGTCTGGAAACCGCGACCGAGGGCCATGCAGAGCCGAAAGCCTTGGGCAAGCGGCGTAAGAAACCGGCGCCCAAGGGGTTTAAAGGGGGCACAAGGCCTGATCCCAAGAACACGAGCAACCGGTTGGCGCCGGGGAAGCGGGGCGGGAAGCCGGGCCGCCCGGAACGAGGGCGGTCTAGTCCTGATCGTTCGGGGAAGCCGGGTCCGCGTCGTCCATAAGGCCGAACTTTTCGACGAGCTTGTACTGCAGGCCCATGAAGACCACCATCGCCAGCGGTAGTCCGAAGGTTTTGACCGAGACCCAGACCGCCGAGGAAAGCGTGATCGCGATCAAAGTGTTGGCCACCGCCAAGGCGAGGAAAAACCATGCAAAACGGCGGGTTAGGATCATCCAGCCTTCCTGCTCCATTGGCAAGACATCTCCGAGTAGAGAGGCGAGGTAAGACTTACCTTGCCGCAGGCCGAAGGCCAGAATGGCGGAGAATGCCGCATAAAGCAGGGTCGGCTTGAGCTTGAGGAAACGCTCATCATCCAGCCAAACTGTCAGGCCACCCATAACCACCACCAAGCCTAACGTCATGATCTGCATGCGCGACAGGTGCCCCGTCAGCACCCGCAGTATGCCCATGGAGACCACCATCAGGATCACGAACCAGAAGGTGATGAAGGTGAACGGCTGAACCATTTGCCCGAATAGCGGGTAGCTTTCTGCCTTCAGCAGGAAGAACGCCGCGAAAAACGCCAGCACGGGGCCGAATTCAAGGCTCTGCTTCAGCCAAGGGCTAATTTCTCGTTCAGACATGCGGGCTCCGTCGGTGTTCGGTCGGTTTCGGGATACTTAGGTACTTTTGCCGCGACATACGAGGGGCGGCGTTAACCTGCCACTTCCACTATCACTGCCCCTGCCGCGATCAAAGCCATCAGGCCCGCGCGGACGGGACCGACGGGTTCGCGTAGAAACAGCCAGCCGATGAGCGCTGCGAAGACGGTCGAGGTTTCACGCAGGACCGCGGCCTCGCCCACTTGGTCAAGGCGCGTGGCCAACATGACAGATCCGAAAGAGGCGAAGGCGACAAGCCCGCCGACGACGCCACGCAGTGCCAATGGGCCGAGGGCGGGGCGACTGGCTTGGCGCAGGTAGAAGCGGGTTGCGAGAACGGGGAACAGCAGCCCGTCGATAAAGAAAAACCATGCAAGGAAGGTGAAAGGGTCTGCCGTGGCACGGATGCCGTAGGCGTCGTAAGTGGTGTAGATCGCCACAAAAAGTCCCGTGAGAACGGCAAAGAGCAGCCCGTTGATCAGCGTGTCACGGGCGATGGTGACTCGGGCCATATTGTAGGCCGCAAGCCCGTAGAGCCCCAGAAGCAGCACCGCGACGCCGAGCCATTGAAGGAGGTTGAAGGTCTCTCCAAAGATCAGCCACGCACCGATAACGGTGAACAGCGGCCCCGTGCCGCGCATGACCGGGTAGACGACGGTAAACGCGCCCCGCCGAAACGCGCCCAGAACGGCCAGCTTGTAGCATCCGTGGATCACAAAAGCGCCCGCGAAGATCGGCCACATATGCGGCTCGGGCCAAGGCACGACGAAAAGCGCAATGGGGGCGGCCATCAGCCCGTAGCTTGCGTCAATCGCGCCACGGGCCAAGAGCGGCTCATGGCGGCCCTTTTGCAGGGCGCCGAAGACCGCATGTAGCACCGCCGCCAAAAGCGCAAGGATCAGGGCTGCCTGCGCCCCCGCCTCTGTGCCTTCGATGGAGGTGATCCAATGGCTCATCTATTGGCGCGGTGTCCAAGTGGCTTGCAAGGAGGTGCCGGATGGAAGCGCCACTTCAAACGGGATGCCCGTGCGCATGTCAAAGAGTGCCGCGTTCAGGTTGAAATGCTCAGGGCTGGTGAGGCTCAGGCGGAGCCGCCCACGGGGGGACGGTAAGGACAGCGCAAAGGCGTTGATCGCCGTGGCAGAAGCCGTGGACAAGAAACCGCGCGGCGCGCTTTGGGTCAGGGACTGCACGCCCGCCGCGGCCATCGCGAAGGTGAAGGGCGAGGCGTCGATGCCGTTGGCCTGCATCGGGGCCACAACGGCGCGTTCAAACATTCCGTTAAACAGCAGATCCGCAGCCAGAGTGTGATGCCCGAAGTCGGCAAGCGGCGTATTGTAGGGGGTCCAACCTGGCGCATGGCCGCGCTGCACAAAGCTGGCGGTGCTACCATCATGAAGCGCCACCCGCAGCCCGTCGATATCCAGCGCATTCGTTGCCGGATGCCACCGCCATTGCAAGTCGATCCGCGCGGGTGTCTGAGGCCCGGCAAGGTTGCTGATCCATGCAAGCTCAGGCGCGGGTTGCCCCATCAGCATGGCACCGTCGATGCGCAGCCCAAGTTCTGTCGGCAGAACCACCTCTCCGCGCACCCAGCTGAGGAAGTTTTGGCCGGTGAAAGCCAAACGCTCTACCCGGAACGACAGGCCAAGTTCACCCACATAGACGTCAAGCTCCGTGGACACGCAGCCGTTGGGCAATGCCAGTGCCTCGGAAGTCGGGCTTTGAGTGACTTCGATGTCGAATTGAGCATCAAGAAGCGTGAAGGCTTGCTCCTCGATGGTGCCACAATCCGATGGACTCAGCGCTTGGGCGGGCAAGGCTGACATAGCCAATACCAGTGCGAGACTCAGGGGTTTTAGACGCATAGTGGCTACTCACGCTTATCCACAGGGCTGTGGGTACATGTTACGAACGGTCAAGTCCAACCAAAGCGTCTGCAAATTCTTCGGGGTCAAATGGTTGCAAATCATCAATCTGCTCCCCAACACCAATGGCATGGATCGGCAGGCCAAACTTATCGGCTAGCGCCACCAGAACGCCGCCCTTAGCGGTGCCGTCCAGCTTGGTCATCACAAGGCCCGAGACGTCCGCCATCTGCCCGAAAAGCTCCACCTGTCGCAGGGCGTTCTGCCCCGTCGTAGCGTCCAGAACCAGCAGCGTGTTATGCGGCGCGTCGGGGTCTTTCTTGCGGATCACCCGGACAATCTTTGCCAGTTCTTCCATCAGGTCAGCGCGGTTTTGCAACCTTCCCGCCGTGTCGATCATCAACAGATCGGCACCGTCGGCCTCGGCTTTGACCATCGCATCATAGGCCAGCGCGGCGGGATCTGACCCCTCGGGCGCGGTTAGCACGGGCACGCCCGCCCGGTCGCCCCACACCTGCAATTGCTCCACCGCCGCAGCGCGGAACGTGTCACCCGCCGCGATCACCACTTTCTTGCCCGCCGCGCGGAACTGGCTGGATAGCTTTCCAATCGTCGTCGTCTTGCCCGAGCCATTGACCCCAACCACCAGCACAACCTGAGGCGTCTTGGGATATATCGGCAAGGGCCGGGCGACGGGCTGCATCACGCCAGCAATCTCCGCGGCCAGAAGCGTCTTGATCTCGGTTGCGGACATCAGCTTGCCGTAACGGCCCTCAGCCATGTTAGCCGTGACACGCAGAGCGATATCCACCCCCATGTCCGAGGCGATAAGCAGCTCTTCCAACTGCTCCAGCATCTCATCGTCCAGCGCCCGTTTGGGCTCGGCCGAGCGCCCCATAAGACGCCCGAGGATGCCGGGCTTTTTGGGTGAGGGAGTAAGCTCAGGTTCCGGTGCAGCAACCGGCGCAGGTTCAGGCTCGGAAACAGGGGCCGCATCACCGGCAACTTCCGGCTCTGGCTCGGGGGGCTCAGTCGGCTCCCGCTCAACTGCCACCTCTTCCGGCGCAACCTCAGCCTCAACCTCTGGCGCCTCAACCTCGGGCACGACCTCCGCCGTGTCAGCACCCTCTTCAATGATCGCATCCAGCCCTTCGTCCAACTTTGACGAGGACTTGAACATGCGATCCTTCATTTTGCGGAAAAATGACATGGGCACCCTATGTTTAGCCTATACAACCCACCTAATACCCAAAGCCGCGCTTGGAAAGGCCAAGGCGCTGCGCCATTCTTTCGCCAGATTGCTTTGTTACCCGCTGCGAAACGCATTTTCGACAAAAGGACCCGCCCCATCATGCCCGTTATCGCCCGCTATGCCGCGATCACATTGCCCCCGATGTTCCTGCTTCTTCTGGCAGGCACCGCTTGGGGCGGCTTTGCCTGGGTCGCGCTTCTCTGGCTAACGGTCGTGACCGCCGTGGCCGACCGCCTCTTGGCCCCGCCCGAGGCGACGCCAGCCGAAGAGGAAACCGTGCCATGGTCCGATACATTGTCGGTGGGCCTCGCGTTCGGCCATTTGCTGATCCTGCTCTCCACCGCCTCTGCGATAACTTCAGGCGATCTGAGTTTTGGCCAGTCCATCGCGCTGTTCTTCGCCACGGCGTCTTTCTTTGGCCAGGTCAGCCACCCCAACGCCCATGAGCTAATCCACCGCACGCCTGTCGCTCTGCGTGCCTTGGGGGCGGCAGTCTACACCAGCGTAGGCTTCGGGCACCACGTCTCGGCGCATCGCTTGGTTCATCACCGCCATGTTGGTACCGATGCTGATCCAAACACGCCCCTTCCGGGGGAAAGCTTTTGGGCCTACCTCCCCCGCGCTTGGCGTGGCTCCTTCGAGGCTGGAGCGGAATGCGAGGTAGACAGGCTTGATCGCAAAGGCCGGAGCCCAAATCACATTACCAACCCATATTGGATCTGGCTCGGCGGCGCGATCTTGTCTCTCATCCTGGTTACCCTCGCCGCGGGCCTTGGGGGGATACCCGTCTTCCTTGGCCTCGCCGGTCTTACAGGGGCGCAAATCCTGATGTCTGACTACGTGCAGCACTACGGCCTGCAACGGCTACTGCTGCCCAATGGCCGCTTTGAGCCCGTCGCCGCCCACCACAGCTGGAACGCGCCAAAAGGGTTCTCCAGCTACCTGATGATGAATGCCCCGGCCCATTCCGAACATCACATGCACCCCGACCGCCCCTATGAACGCCTCAACCCCGAGGCTAAGGTCCCCACGCTACCCCTTTCCATGCCTGTTATGGCCAGCATCGCCCTGATCCCAAGCCTTTGGGCCCGGATGATGGACCGCCGCGCTCTCAAAGTCATGGAAGCAGCTCAGGCCGCCTATGCAGAACCGCCCAAAACGCCAGCGCCGCGCCGCCCTGCTCCCGTCCCTGTCGCGATGGCCGACCGTACGGCCGCAACAGCCCCGCCACCCGATCAACCCTCCGCACCCGAACCCCAAGACCAAGACCAAGACCAAGACCAAGACCAAGACCAAGACGACCCCGAAGACGCCAACCTGCTCAAGGCAATCCGCGCCGCCACTCAATAGCGGCTGCCTCCTTCATCTTGGTAAATACACCTCCGGGAGTGTTGCGCATCTCTTGGATGCGCAGAGGGGGCTGGCCCCCTGACAACGCTAGCCGTTCAAAGTAACGCCGCGACGGCCCGCTAAATCGGTGAAGAATTGCCACGCCACCCGGCCAGAACGGGACCCACGGGTTGCTTGCCACTCAATCGCCTCAGCCCGCAATTGTTCGTCAGCGATCTGCACACCATGGGCGTCGCAATAGCCCCGGATCATCGCCAAATAGGCGTCTTGGTCGCAGCTATGGAACCCCAGCCACAGGCCGAAACGGTCCGACAGTGACACCTTCTCTTCCACCGCCTCGGCCGGGTTAATCCCCGATCCGCGCTCGTTCTCAATCATGTCGCGGGGCATCAGGTGGCGGCGGTTCGACGTGGCATAGAACACCACATTATCGGGACGCCCGGTCACGCCGCCATCCAGCACCGCCTTCAAAGACTTATAGTGCTGGTCGTCGTGGCTAAACGACAGGTCATCGCAATATAGGATGACCCGCGCATCAACCCCGCGCAGCAGCGCCAGCAAGCGCCCAACGGACGGCAGATCCTCCCGTTGGATCTCCACCAGTTTCAGCCCGGTCTCTTCCCCCGCAATCGCGCCGTGTACGGACTTCACAAGCGAGGATTTCCCCATCCCCCGCGCGCCCCACAACAAGGCGTTGTTGGCGGGCAATCCTTGGGCGAACTGGCGCGTGTTGGCCATCAACGTGTCCCTTGCCCGATCAATGCCGTGCAGCAGGGACAATTCTACGCGATTCACCTTGGCCACCGGTTCCAACGCATCGGGGTCCGTTTGCCAAACAAAGGCCTCGGCCATGGAGAGGTCAGGCGTGGTCGCGGGCGGCGGACGCAACCGCTCTAACGCATCCGCGATACGGGTCAGGGCCGTTTCAGTCAGATTGTTCGGGTCCGACACGGGTTAAAGTTCCTCACCCTCGTCGAGGATGCCCTCAGCCCGCAGGCGCTTGTTGCGGGAATATTCAACCCACCGCACCAATTGAATCGATATCTCGTACAAGCCGTAGACCACCGTAAACAAGATCACCTGCGTAATCACATCCGGTGGCGTCACCAAAGCGGCGAGGGTCAGGATACCAACCACCGCCCACTTGCGCACATCGCCCAAGCCCTGTGCTGTCACAAGGCCCGCTTTCCCCATAAGGGTCAGCAACACTGGAAGCTGGAAACACAGGCCAAAGGCAAAGATGAACTTCAGCGCCAGATCGAGGGATTCTTTCACCGAGCCCAAGAAGATCGTCTGCAATTCCCCGTCGTTGGCGGGGTTCTCGAACGTGCCGTCACCCGCGATCAGGTTCGCAAGCGCCGGGATCGCGTCGGAAAAGCCAATGAAGAAGTTCATCGCCAGCGGCGTGACCACGTAATGGGCGAAAGACGCGCCGATGATGAACAAGACGGGCGAGGCCACGAGGAACGGCAAAACGGCGTTCTTTTCGGCCTTGTAAAGACCGGGCGCCACGAAGCGCCATAACTGGTGCGCGATGACCGGAAAAGACACCGCGAACCCCATGATGATCGAGATACGGATCAACACGAAGAATTTCTCTTGCGGTGCGGTGAAGATCAGCCTGGCGTCTTCGCCCCTGTCGCGCAGCACATCGGCCAGCGGTTGCGACACGAAATTCAGGATCGGCTCGGCGACCGTGAAGGTCACGATGATGCCGACAACGAAGGCAAGAACGGACCGGATCAGACGGGTTCGCAGTTCCGCCAGATGCTCCACCAATGGGGCCGCACCGCCTTCCAATTCTTCCTCAGGCAGCTCACTTTCGATCTGCGCCGCTTTCTGGGCGCCCGCCTGTGCGTCACTCTGGGTCATGTGCGCTGCTCTGCCTGTGGCTCTGGGGCCGCTTCTTGTGTTTCGGCTTCCGTTGCGGGGGCGGTATCAGCGGGGGCTTCTTCGGGCTCTCCGCTCAATTCCGCGGCCTTCGCGGCTTTCTCAGCGCGAATTTGGCGGGCTTTGGCGGCCAATTCCTTGGCCTCTTGCTGCGCCGTGGCCTTCTTCTCCGCGATCACGCGGGTGGCCGAGCCTTCTTCGTACTTCGACGGGTCAATGTCATCCATGACATCGCCCATCATCTCTTTCGCCATCGCTTTGGGGTTGGTGAATTTGGTGGCGGCACGCAGATCGCGGTTCATCTCGGTCATGCCGGTGCCGTCTGCGGCCTCGTTCATCGCATGGGTGAACTCACGCGCCATGCCACGCACGCGCCCGACAATCTGCCCGAGTTTCTTGAACATCCCAGGCAAGTCCTTTGGGCCCACGACGATCAACGCCACGATCCCAATGACCAATAGTTCCATACCGCCAATGTCAGGCATACGCCGTTAACCCCTTAGCCGATTGATCCTGCGATCAGGCGTTGTCGCGCTCTGCGCGCTCTTCTGGCGTCACGTCACGGGCCGTCGATGCGTCTGCGGTGGCCGATGCGTCTTCGATTTCAGGGTCAGGCGATTTCACACCGTCTTTGAAAGCTGTGATGCCCTTGCCGACTTCGCCCATGAGACCGGCAATCTTGCCACGGCCAAACAGCACGAGCACGACGACGGCGATCAGGATAAGACCGGCTGGTCCGATGTTATTGAGCATGATGTTCTCCCTCTGTCGGACGGTTCAACGCCCGTGGATCTTTAAAGCTGGAACATAGGTATGATCTTGCAGCGCAGGATCAAAGCCCAAAATCGCATTTCCTTAACCTTGCGCCCTGTTTCTACGCAGGAATTTTTTTCGCTTCGCCCCGCTCGGGGAACACAAAACACCGATCCCGACGGATTGTCAGCCACAGGGGCGTGCCGGGTTTGGGCAGGAAAACGGCGGGCACGGTGGCCTTCACGATGCCGCCGTCAAAGTCCATCTGGAACTCGACAAGGCTTTCATGCCCCATGAACCGAGCACGTTTGACAATGCCGCGGGCGGGCGTGCCATCCTGGGGTGTCGGATTGGGGCCACGCCCGCCCCTGTCAAAGTCGATCTTCACGTGTTGAGGGCGGAACACAATATCCACAGGGGTGCCGTTGGGCACGCCGGGGGCAAGGAACTGGCCAAAGGCCGTATCGGTCAACGCCCCATGAACCTCGCCCCTTATCAAGTTGATATCGCTGAAAAATGCCGCCGCATCTTTATCCACAGGCGTGTGGTAGATGTTGTAGGGCGCGCCGGTTTGCACCACTTCGCCATCGCGCATCAGCGCAATCTGGTCGGCCATGCGCATCGCTTCTTCAGGCTCATGAGTGACCAGAACAACGGCGGTCCCTTCCTCCTTCAGAAGCGCAAGCGTGTCGTCTCGAATACCGTCACGCAGGCGGTTATCGAGGCCCGAGAACGGCTCGTCCATCAGCATGATCCGAGGCCGAGGCGCCAAGGCCCGCGCCAGCGCCACACGCTGCTGTTCGCCGCCCGACAACATATGGGGCGGCGTGTCGCCGTAGCCCTTCAGGTCCACCCGGTCGAGAAGTTCAGCCACCCGATCCGCCACCTCGGTTTTCGAGCCGTGCAGGCCAAACGCGACGTTTTGCGCCACCGATAAATGGGGAAACAACGCGAAATCCTGAAAGATCAGGCCGACACCGCGCGCCTCAGGCGGCATGTGAATGTCCACATCTGACAATACGTCGCCATCGGCGCTGATGACGCCGGCGCTTTGGCGCTCGATCCCCGCGATCAGGCGCAGGGTCGTGGATTTACCGCAGCCCGAGGGGCCAAGCAGGCACAAAACTTCGCCCGCGCCTACGCTTAGCGTCACATCGCGCACCACGTCCCTACCATCGAAACGGCAAGAAACCCGATCAAGGTCGAGACGCGAAGCTGGTGAGGCCGCAGATGGCAAAGCGAATTCCGATCATTTCAATCGGGTTCGGGACGTAACAGGTTCGTCCCCGCCCGCCAAGATGCACCGTAGGTGCAATCGTCTAATCCGCGCACCGTAGGTGCGACCGCCCTTCAGCACCGAAGGTGCGTTGAGCGCCCGCACCGAAGGGGCGCCTAGATGGTGGCGTTGGTCGCGCCGCCGTCGCACAGGATGTTCTGGCCCACGATGAACCCTGCATGTTCCGAACATAAGAACGCACACATCGCGCCGAACTCGGCCCGTGTCCCGTAGCGGCGGGCGGGAATCGTCTGCTCGCGCCGGGACTTCGCCTCGTCCATGGTGATTCCCTCTTTTTGGGAAACGCCGCCATCCAGTTGGATTGCGCGATCCGTGGCGTGGATGCCGGGCAGTATGTTGTTCACGTTCACGCCGAACGGGGCTACCTGCCGGGCCGTGCCCGCCACATACCCTGTCAGGCCCGTGCGGGCTGCATTCGACAGGCCCAACACCGGGATTGGCGCCTTCACCGATTGCGAGGTGATGTTGACGACCCGTCCCCATCCCTTGTCGATCATCGCGGGCATCAAGGCGGTCATCAGCGCGATGGGGGCCAGCATGTTGGCATCAAGCGCCGCAATGAAATCGTCGCGGTTCCAGTCCGACCACATGCCCGGAGGGGGGCCGCCTGCGTTGGTCACCAGGATATCAACGCTGCCCGCTGCGGCCAGAACCTCGGCCCGGCCCTCTTCGCTGGTGACATCGGCTGCAACAGTGGTGACCGACACGCCGTAGGTGTCGCGGATTTCTTGCGCGGTGGCCTCCAACGCCTCTGCGCCGCGGGCGTTCATCACCAGATCAACACCGGCTTCGGCCAAAGCTTCGGCACAACCGCGCCCCAGACCCTTTGATGACGCGCATACCAACGCGCGGCGACCTTTGATTCCCAAATCCATGAAAGTTCCCTCCAATTAAACTGTTGCGCCTTGCCTAGCAGCCGCCCTCCTGCGCCACCAGCCTTGACCGAACCGCCCTGCGCTTGTCTAAGCGAAGGACACATTTCGAAGGACGATTGCCTTGTCAGCCCACCCGCCCCTGTTTCGTTTCCAAACCTACTCCTCTCAAGCGCTGCGCGTCAGTTCTGGGGCGAATATGGGCGACGGCATAGGGCTGGAGGATGATGCGCTTCCGGGCGATATCTACCGCCTCGCCTCGGGTTTTAACACTGAAAAGCTGGCGATTTCAGACGCAGGCGAAGGCGGGCAGCCCTGTGTGGCCGATGGTTCCGCTGTGGGGCAGCCCGGCGACGCACTGGCAATTTCGGCCTGCCACATGTTGATGGGCCCTTCGGGCGAGGTGGTAGAGGTCTTGATCCTGACCCTCAATTCCGGCGGTACAGAGCAGTTGCATATCCTGCCGCTATCGACCCTGAAGCCGGATACCGAATATGAGCTTGTGGGCACCGAAGTCGCCTCTGCGCCCGAGCGTTTTGCAGATATCGCCAGCGTCAGTTTTCTGGCGGGCACCCATCTGACGCTGGCCAATGGCAAGCAAATCCCGGTGGAGCATCTAAGCGTCGGCGACGTGCTGCTCACGCGCGAAAACGGGCCGCAGCCGGTGCGATGGATCGGCTTTCAGACCCGCCGCGCGGTGGGGGCGGCGGCGCCGGTGCGCATTGCGGAAGGCACGCTGAACACCTCACGCGATTTGCGCCTGTCACCGCAACACCGCCTGTTCATCTGGCAGCGCCGCGATGAATTGGGCACGGGGCGGGCCGAGGTCATGGTGAAGGCCGAACTGCTTGTGAACGGTGATACCGTGGTGCGCGAAGAAGGCGGCCATGTGGATAGTTATCAGATCGTATTTGATGGCCATGAGATCATCTACGCCGAAGGCATTGCCGTGGAATCCCTGCTTGTGACGGGCCAAACCCGCGCGCTTTTACCGGAAGACATGGCCGTTACCGGATCGGCTGAGGCTGCCGCCAGCGCCGCCGCGATGGAGATCGGTGACGACGCGGGTGAAGATGTGGTGGAGCGCCTGTCGCGCGCGTCCAAGGGCCGAAGTGAGGGCTAACGCCTATTCGGTCCCGAAAAATTCTTCACGGACGATCTTGCCGTTCTCGACCGTGTAAATCGCAATCTCGTTCATCTTGCTGCGTTCCCCACTGGCCTTGTGGGTGGCGTCTATTGTGAAGGTGACGGCGAACTTATCAGCCCCATGCAGGTACGGGCCACCTACGTCGCCACCGTGAACCTCGAAGTTTTCGGCCCACCAAGCGTGTTTGCCGCGGATGCCTTCAACGCCCTTGGTCTCGCGCCCCATACCCGAGAAATCCGCGGCCTCCACAGACACCGCCTCTGGGTGATAGTGGTCGTTCAAAAGTGCCGCTTCGCCTTGGGAGCGGCAAGCTTCGACCAAGGTAATTGCGATCGTTTTAAGATCCATCGGTTAACTCCCCCTAAATATGTCCCGGTAATGTTCACACCATGCCACCGAACTCGCGTTGTGCCATCTGCCTCCACGGCGGGCACGTCGGCGGAGCGTTGCTGACCATTGCGGATATCCCCCATGTCTTGGCCCGCCATCGTCGGGCAGCCTGTAGGTGGGAAATGGGATCATCGACACCAAGGAGTATTACCGATGACCCGACTGATGAAACTGACCTGCGCAGCGTTTGTGCTGCTTACGCCCATAACCGCCTCTGCCCAATACGTGCCGGTGCAGGACTATGAGCTTCGCCCCAACATCCGCGTGCAAGAACCGCCGCGTTTGATCGAGATAGAAGTCCCCTCTCCCGCGCCCGGCCTGCGTGCGGCATCTGCGGCGGGCACCGCTGCCGGAGATAATTCCGACTTCTGCGGGAATGGCGAAATGTTCTATTGGTACGAAGAAGATGCCAACGGAAACGAGATCGACGGCACACGTCAATACGGCTGTGACTACGATTGACGCATGATGGCGATTGTCCCTGCCGCCCGCGCCCAATATATGCGGGGGCATGTTGGACAATCGCCCCACCCTGCCCCCGGAAATCGCACGTCGCCGTACGTTCGCGATCATCTCGCACCCTGACGCCGGTAAAACGACGCTGACCGAGAAATTCCTTCTCTATGGTGGCGCGATCCAGATGGCTGGTCAGGTCCGTGCCAAAGGCGAGGCGCGGCGCACGCGCTCGGACTTCATGCAGATGGAAAAGGACCGGGGCATTTCGGTTTCCGCCTCGGCCATGTCGTTCGACTTCGCGACCCCCGATGTGAACTTCCGCTTCAATCTGGTGGACACGCCCGGCCACAGTGACTTTTCAGAAGATACTTACCGCACCCTGACGGCGGTGGACGCCGCGATCATGGTGATTGACGGCGCGAAAGGCGTGGAAAGCCAAACGCAAAAGCTGTTCGAAGTGTGCCGTCTGCGCGATCTGCCGATCCTGACGTTCTGTAACAAGATGGACCGCGAAAGCCGCGATACATTTGAGATCATTGACGAAATCCAAGAGAACCTTGCGATTGACGTCACCCCTGCCTCTTGGCCCATCGGTGTCGGGCGCGATTTCCTGGGCTGCTACGATCTGCTGCACGATCGGCTAGAACTGATGGATCGCGCCGACCGCAACAAGGTGGCGGAAACGGTGTCACTCAAGGGGTTGGACGACCCGGCGCTGGCCGATCACGTGCCCGCCGAGTTGTTGGAAAAGCTGCTGGAAGAGGTCGAGATGGCGCGCGAATTGTTGCCCGCCATGGATATCGAGGCCTTCCAGGAAGGCACGCTGACGCCGATCTGGTTCGGCTCTGCGATGAACTCTTTCGGGGTGAAGGAACTGATGAGCGGCATCGCCGAATACGGCCCCGAACCGCAGGTGCAAAACGCCGATCCGCGCCAGGTCTCGCCCGATGAAGAGAAGGTTTCCGGCTTTGTTTTCAAAGTGCAGGCCAACATGGACCCGAAGCACCGCGACCGGGTGGCTTTTGTGCGAATGGTCTCTGGCCACTTCAACCGGGGCATGAAGCTGACTCATGTGCGGTCCAAAAAGCCGATGGCGATCTCCAACCCTGTGATGTTCCTGGCGTCCGACCGGGAATTGGCGGAGGAGGCATGGGCAGGCGATATCATCGGCATCCCTAACCACGGCCAGTTGCGCATCGGTGACGCCCTGACGGAAGGTGAGGCCCTGCGCTTCACTGGCATCCCCAGCTTCGCGCCGGAACTGCTGCAAAGCTGCCGCGCTGGTGATCCATTGAAAGCCAAGCATCTGGATAAGGCATTGATGCAATTCGCAGAAGAAGGCGCGGCCAAGGTGTTCAAACCTACCTTCGGCTCTGGCTTCATCGTGGGCGTTGTGGGGGCGTTGCAGTTTGAGGTCTTAGCATCGCGGATCGAGATGGAATACGGCCTGCCCGTGCGGTTCGAGGCGTCTCAATTCACCTCGGCCCGTTGGGTTCACGGTGACAAGGACGCTGTCGATGCCTTCGCCAACGCCAACAAACAGCACATCGCCACCGATAACGACGGCGACCCGGTCTACCTGACGCGCCTGCAATGGGACATCGACCGTGTCGGTCGCGACTATCCCGATATCAACCTGTCGGCCACGAAAGAGCTGATGGTGTGATCCGCTGGTTTCGCAAGCGGCCCGTCATCCACCACGGGCCGCCCGTGGGCCGAGACCGGGCGAGCCGCGTGTGCGATCACCTAGATCAGGAATTTGCCAGATCGGACCGATCAGATGCGGCCTTCGCCGGCCTGATCAATTACCACCGCGATTACTGCGGGCATGGCTTGTTTCGGGATCACAATGGCTATTTCCTGGCCCTGTCCACGGACGGCTATCCCACGACGGTTCTGCACCTCTGCGAGGACCGAGAGGCGTTCGTGACGTGGCTTTCCCAACGCACGGATGAGGAAATGTCCGGAGAAGATGGCGGACTGTTTGGAAGCCGCACGGCTGGTCCGATTGGCAATCAGCGGCTGTCACGAGGCCGGATCGACCATTTACTGGCCGCTTCAAGAACCTGATTCCCACCCCCGGACTATTCAGATGATGCAGGGGCGGGACAGTTGTTTTCAGTCGCGCGCGGTCCGGTTGGCGCGATCGAGGGATCCCTTCGGCACGATCGGAGGCGGCATTGTAATGGCTTTGCCTGATCGCTGGCGGGCGCTGTGGCGGGCCCGCTCGTCCGCGCTGCCAGACCACACAAGGTAGGCCGCACAAGCTGCCAGCAGGATCAAGCCCGCAGTCATCGGATCGAGGTTGGCTAAATATGCTGAAACCTCCGAAAAAGAGGAGGGGAATCGGGCGTTACCATAGGCGTAGCCACTAAAATCGCTTAATCTCTGTGTCACTGGTTACACTTTCTGCTCGGTTTACACATTTCTTGTTTTCGTCGTTCAAAGACAATTGCCGCGAACTGTGAAGATTGTTCGCCGAAAAGCGTCAATTTCTGGGGAACGCGCCGCGCTTTGACAGAAGTGAGGCGCAATTGACCCTACGTAATCGCGTTCTTCCCGATGGCCGCATCGTCACCGACCCCGCCCGTGGCACCCTGACAGGAAACCGAGGCATCCTGGTGCACAAAGATGGCCGCATGATGAACCGCCAATGGGCGGGAAAAGCGTGGATTACCTGTGTGTTAGACTTCCGTGGTCGCAGACGCGCCGTAGCGCAACCGGGCACTTGGACCGAGCTGTTTTTTCTTGATGAGGCCGTTGCCTTCGCCGCCGGACACCGCCCCTGCGCCTACTGTCGGCGGGCCAATTACACAGCGTTTCGGGATCGTTTCCCCGGTGCTCCGAAGGCCGTGGAAATGGACGCCGTGATGCATGGCGAACGCCTGAATGGCCGCGAAAAGCGCCTGCATCCGGTGGACATGGATGCCCTCCCGGACGGGGCGTTTGTAAACCATCTTGGGGCAGCTCATTTGGTGCACGGCGACCACCTGCTGCCCTACAATCCACAAGGCTACGGCCCCGCAATCCCGCGCCCCGCAGGCGTCACCATGGCGCTGACCCCACCAAGCACGCTTGCGGTCCTGTCCGAGGGATACGCGCCGGCCCTGCACGCCTCAGCTGCACCGGGGTCAAATTCTTAACCCTCCCTTAACCAGACGCGTCTACTTTGAGGCAATGTGGCGCTTAACCCTCTTTTTTGCTTTGTTCACGGCGGCTTGCGTGCCTCACTCGGGTGAACTTGTGGCCTCTGATACCGGGCTAACGGGGCAATTCTCCGATCAAGTCGTGATCTCGGACCACTTGCACCATGTCCTTCTCGGCCATGTCATCGTGGCCGAACGTAACGGCGAAACCGCCCGCGCCCTCGTCGTGTCACAACGGCGCGACGGGGTTCATAACCTCCGCTTTCAGGAGGCGTGGAGCGGTGGCGTAGAACTCCCCTTCCGGCGCGCGGGCGGGATGGATGGCTGTAGCCACGGCCACTGCCGAAACGCCCACGTCGGCCTGATTTTCCTGTCAGCCCCGCTGTTTGCCCTTGCCCAACGTCACGGGCTACATGCACGCCTGATTTCCGGCACCGACAACGTGTCGATCTTTGCCCCGGCAACGCTTTTCCACCTGCCCCAGCCGTGACACATCGGCACCGCTAAGTCCCAGCACCAGCGGGCATAGTTTGACGACTCTGCGGGAATGCAATAATGCGTTCCCTGTCCGCGATCCGCGCGGACGAGTCTCGCGGAGCGCGCTGGCAAATTTTGCGCTCCATCACCCCGCCGAACGGCAATAGGCCTCGGCAAGATTGGACGCCCATGACGACTTTCGCTGATCTCGATCTCAATACCAAAGTACAAAAAGCCATTGCGGAGGCGGGATACGAATCCCCCACCCCCATCCAAGCCGGCGCCATCCCGCCCGCGCTTTTGGGCCGCGACGTTCTGGGCATCGCCCAAACCGGCACCGGCAAAACAGCGTCTTTCACGCTGCCAATGATTACCATGCTGGCCCGTGGCCGCGCCCGTGCGCGCATGCCTCGGTCCTTGGTTCTTTGCCCCACACGCGAACTTGCCGCTCAGGTGGCCGAAAACTTCGACATCTACGCCAAGCATGTGAAGCTAACCAAAGCGCTGCTGATCGGTGGCGTGTCGTTCAAGGAACAAGAAGCCGCTATCGACAAAGGCGTGGACGTTCTGATCGCCACGCCCGGCCGCTTGCTGGACCATTTTGAACGCGGCAAACTGATTCTTAACGACGTGAAGGTCATGGTCGTTGATGAGGCGGACCGGATGCTCGACATGGGGTTCATTCCCGATATCGAAAAAATCTTCGGCCTCGTGCCATTTACACGTCAGACGCTGTTTTTCTCGGCCACTATGGCACCAGAGATTGAGCGGATCACCAACACGTTCCTGTCCAACCCCGAAAAGGTTGAGGTTGAGCGTCAATCAACGACCTCCGACACGATCGAGCAGCGGCTGATCGAATTCAAAGCGCCGCGCCGCGACGCGCAGGCCAAGATGAAGCGCGACATGCTGCGCGCCGCGATCACTGCCGAGGGCGAAGCGTTCCGCAACGCGATCATCTTCTGCAACCGGAAGGTGGACGTAGATATCGTCGCTAAGTCCCTGAAAAAGCACGGCCTCAACGCCGAGCCAATCCACGGGGATCTTGACCAATCCCACAGAATGCGGACCCTTGCGGGCTTCCGCGATGGGACGATCACCTTCCTTGTCGCCTCCGATGTGGCGGCACGCGGGCTTGATATCCCGAACGTAAGTCACGTGTTTAACTATGACGTTCCAAGCCATGCCGAGGATTATGTGCACCGCATCGGCCGCACAGGTCGCGCCGGGAAAACCGGTGTTGCGATCACGCTTTGTGTGCCCTCGGACGAGAAATACCTCGGGGCGATTGAAGGGCTGATTAAGCAACCAATCCCGCGCGCCGAGCCACCCATGGCCGTTAATGCACCCGCCGCGCCAGCAGCCGCGACCGAGGATAAGCCACGCCGGAGCCGGCGTCGTCGTTCCGAAGAACCCAAGGCAGAGCAACCCAAAACCGAAGAGCCGAAAGTGGAGGCAACGCCCGAGGCCATTCCTGATCCACAGACTCAACAGCAGCCTCAGCAGCAGCAGCCTCGCCGCGAGCGTGGCGAACGCGGTGGCCGGGGTCGCGGCGGTCGTGACCGCGGTGCTGATCGCGGTCCGCGCATCGTCGGCATGGGGGAATTCACCCCTGATTTCATCGGCTTGAGCTTTGATGAACGCCGTGGTGGCCCTGCCCGTGAAATGAACATGGAAGAGGACGAGGCCGCCGTTGTAGAAGCGCCTCAGGTCGAGGCAGAGCCTGCGGTTCAAGCCGAGGAGGCTCCCGCTGAAAAGCCCAAGCGCCGCCGTACCCGCAAGCCGAAGGCCGAGCCTGAGGCGACAGCCGACGCGCCGGAGGCGGCGGAGCCCGTAGCGGAGGCGCAAGCCGAAGCAACGCCGGAGGCGGAAGCCGCGCCAGAGGAAAAGCCCAAGCGTCGCCGTACCCGCAAGCCGAAGGCGGAAGCCACGCCGGAGGCAGAAGCAACCCCTGCCGAGGCCGCGCCTGAAGCCGAAGCGGTGGAAGAAAAGCCCAAGCGCCGCCGTGCGCCACGCAAGAAGAAGGTCGCAGAGGAAGCTCCGGTCGAGGCCGCTGACGCCCCGGCACCGGCAGCGGAAGACACCCCGGCACCGGAGTAACCCTTCAGGCCGGGGATTCCCCCTGCCCCAAAACACCAAAACGCCGCGCGGAGCATTCAGCCCCGCGCGGCGTTTTCGTTTCAGGCAGTGGCGGAGTTTACTCAGCCATCAGACGGCTCACCAGCAGCGTAACTTCTGGCTTTTTGCCAATTTCCTGCAAGCAAGTCTTCCGGGCAACGCGCTTCACCGCCTCTTCCAGCTTGTCGTCGTCGTCGATGATCTTCGCATCCAAACGCGGCAGCAGACGCGAGATTTCGTCTTCGACCAGCTCTTGCAGATCGACGCCGGAAGACCCCTTTTCAGGCAAGCCCTTCAGGGAAACCCAAGCGTCTTCAAGCACTTCGTCGGTTTCGTCCACGATGAGGGAGACCACGACCATGCCGTTCAGCGCCATCTTCATCCGCTCGCGGATTACACCATCGTACTGGCCCACAAAGGCATCGCCATCCAGGTAGGTACGGCCCACGTCCACGTGCTCGACCACGTCAGGCGCATTGCCCGACAGCTGCACCATCATCCCATTCGCCGCGACCACGCCTGCCATGCCCTTGGACATCGCAAGACGCGCGTGTTCGCGAAGATGGCGGTATTCACCGTGGCAGGGCACCACGATCTGGGGTTTCAGAACTTCGTGCATCAGCTCGATATCGGGGCGGTTCGCGTGGCCCGAAACGTGGTAGAAGCCAGAGTTGTCATCGACAATCTCAACGCCAATTTCAGCCAGAGAATTCTGGATGTAGCCCACAGAAACCTCGTTTCCGGGGATCGTTTTGGACGAGAACAAGAAGGTATCACCTTCTTTCAGCTCGTGCCCCAGATACTTGCCCCGAGAGAGTGACGCCGATGCGGCACGACGTTCCCCCTGCGATCCGGTCACGATCAGCATCAGGCTTTCGCGTGGGATATCAAGGGCTTCTTCCGGCGACACGGTCGAGGGGAAATCCGTCAGAACGCCTGCTTCCTTGCCCGCTTTCACCATGCGCTGCATGGCACGACCCATCAGACAGATGGAACGGCCCGCCGCGATGCCCGCATCGGCCAGCGTTTGCAAGCGCGCGATGTTGGAGGCGAAGGTCGTTGCGACAACCATGCCGCGTGCATTGGCCACCAATTCGGTGATCTGCGGCGGCAGCTCGGATTCCGAGCGGCCCGGATTGCGCGAAAACACATTTGTCGAATCGCAGACATAGGCCAACACGCCGTCTGACGCGATTTGGCGCCACATGTCTTCGTCAAATGCCTCGCCCACAACCGGAGTGCGGTCAATCTTGAAGTCACCCGAATGGATCACGCGGCCGGCTTTCGTATCAATCACAAGACCAGACGCCTCGGGGATCGAGTGCGAGACAGGCGCGAAAGACACCTTAAACGGCCCCAATTCCACAACCTCTGGATAGGCCTCAACCACACGCACCTGCGCCGGGTCATGGCCCGCTTCGTCCATCTTCCGCATCGCGTGGATGGCCGTGAACTTGCGGCAATAGACGGGCGCTTCCAGTCGTCCCCACAGGTGACCGATTGCCCCCACGTGGTCTTCATGGGCGTGGGTGATGAAAATCCCCTCGATCCGGTCCTTACGGTCTTCCAGCCATTCAACGTCGGGCAGGATCAGGTCCACGCCGGGCTGGCCATCCATGTCGGGGAAGGCAACGCCTGTATCCACAACGATCAACCGCTCCTGCCCTTCCGGCCCATAGCCGTAAACATAACAGTTCATCCCAATCTCCCCGGCGCCGCCGATGGGAAGGTAGATGAGGCGGTTGCGATCACTCATGTGGGGTTTTTATCCTTGTTGTATTTGTGGATGACGGTCAGCCCGTGCATCGTCAGATCATCTTCGATTTGGTCAAATAGCACATCTCCGCTGGAGAACAACGGGGCGAGGCCCCCTGTGCCGATCACACGCATGTCACTGCCCCATGACGCTGCGTATTCCGCGCGAATTCGGTCACAGATCCCGCGCACAAGACCGATGTAGCCCCAGAACACGCCCGATTGCATACAGGCCACCGTATTGGTGCCGATCACCACGGGCGGCTTGGTCACGTCGATATGGGGAAGCGCGGCGGCTGCTTGGTGAAGCGCCTCCAGCGACAGGTTTACGCCGGGCGCAATGACGCCGCCAATATAAGCGCCATCCGTGGCCACAACGTCGAAGGTGGTGGCTGTGCCGAAATCGACCACGATCAGGTCGCCCCCGTGTCGGTCATAGGCGCCAGCGGTGTTCACCAAGCGGTCTGGCCCCACGATCGTGCCATCATCCACGCGCGATTCTGCGGGAAGCAGGCATTCCGGTTTCCCCACGACTAACGGACGGGTGCCGAAGTAACGGTCGCACAGCACGCGCAGGTTGAACACGACGCGCGGCACCGTAGACGAGATGATGCATTCGGACACGTCCACAGCTAGCTTTTCGTGGTCCATCAAGGTTGAAAACCAGACGAAATATTGATCCGCCGTGCGAGTATGTTCCGTGGCCGTGCGGAAGGTGGCGATGAATTTTGCGCCGTCCCAAACGCTGAAGACGGTGTTGGTGTTGCCGCAGTCGATACACAGGAGCATGGATGCCTCCGTTCAAAAATAGATATCAGCCGCCGAGATAGCCCGAGGGCCCTTGGCGGTCTCTAGGATCAGATTGCCTGTCTCGTCCACGTCACGGAACGTCCCGGTGATTTCTTCATTGGGCAAGCGTGCAGTGATGACCTCTCCCAACCGGGCAGCATGGGATAGCCACTCGGTCCGTGTGGGGCCAAAACCATAGGTCGACAGGCTGTGTTCGCGCTTGGCGTAGGCCGGGGCCAGCGCATCAAGCAGTGCTTCTGGCGTGACATCTTGCGGAAGGGCCACGGGGCGCAGCGCGCCGGGCTCTACCTGCCCCGGATCAGGTGCTTCGGCCAGGTTGACGCCGATCCCGATAATCAGATGCGATACGCCGCCCCGTCCATCGCCAAGACTTTCAAGCAGAATACCCGCCAGCTTGCCGCCGTTATACAAAACGTCATTGGGCCATTTCAGCGATAATGCCTCTGACGGGCAGCCAACGGCGATGAGCGCTTCGCGAAGAGCCGTTGCCGCCGCGAAAGAGCGTAACGCAATTTCCGCCACAGGGCCGGTTGGTTGCATGATCAAGGACGCGGCGAAGTTGCCTTCGGGCATCGTCCACGCCCGGCCCCGTCGGCCCACGGCTGCGGTCTGGCGCAGGGCCAAGACCCATTCCGGCCCACTGATGAAGGGGGCGGAACGGGCAGCTTCTTTCATGGTACTGTCTGTCGACAACACCATACGGCGGCCCACGCCTTGGGGCCAATCCATCATTTAACGGGTAAGCATCGCGGCGGCAGTTTCTGCCGGGGCCTCGATCCCAAAAAGGTTCACGCCGGGAATCCAGCCCAAACCGATGATTGCAGCCATGCCGATCAGGCCGATATAGGGAACCAGCCCCATCTTGCCGTCCAAGCCCTCACGCTCTTCCCCGAAATACATCAGGTAGACGATGCGGATGTAGTAGAACGCGCCGATGACCGAGGCGATGACGCCTGCAACCGCCAACCAGACGAGGCCAGATTCAACGGCCGCGACCAGCACGGCGTATTTACCGAAGAAGCCAAGCAGAGGCGGAACACCGGCCAGCGAGAACATTAGGACAAGAATCGCCAGCGCTTTGGTCGGCTCTTTGCTGGCATAGCCCGACAAGGACGAGATTTCTGTGACATGGCGGCCATCACGCTCCATCGACAGGATGAAGGCGAATGTTCCGATGTTCATCGCCACATAGATCGCCATATAGATCAACATCGCCTCAACACCCTGTGCGGTGCCCGCCGACAGGCCCATGAGCGCGAAACCCATGTGCGAGATCGAGGAATAGGCCATCAGGCGTTTGATATCCGTCTGCCCAATAGCGGCAATCGCGCCAAGGAACATGGAGATCACAGCAAGGAAGGCCACGATCTGCTGCCAATCGCCAATCACGCCGCCGAAGGCATCGTGCACAACGCGGGCGAACAGCGCCATGGCAGCAACTTTCGGCGCGGTGGCGAACAAGGCGGTGATCGGTGTGGGAGAGCCCTCGTACACATCTGGTGTCCACATGTGGAACGGCGCAGCGGATACTTTGAACGCAAGGCCCGCAGTGATGAAGACAAGGCCGAACAGCAGGCCAAGGGGCATGTCGCCGCCCTGTGCCGCTTCGATGATACCGGCGAATTGCGTGGTGCCCGCGAAGCCATAGGCCAGCGAGGAACCGTAAAGCAGAAGGCCAGAGGACAAAGCGCCAAGGACGAAGTATTTCAGGCCCGCTTCCGTGGACCGGACCGAATCGCGACGCATCGCGGCCACGACGTAAAGCGCCAAGGATTGCAGCTCTAGCCCCATGTAAAGCGCGATCAAATCTCCGGCGGAGACCATGATCATCATGCCCACAACTGCCAAAACGATCAGCATCGGGAATTCGAACCGTAGCAGGTCTGCCTTGGCCATGAACTCTTGGCTGATCGCCAGAATCGCGGCGGCTGACAACAGAATCGCGACCTTGGCAAAGCGAGAGAACGCATCATCCACAAACATGCCGTTGAAGGCCTCGTGAGCGCCCGACCCAGTGACGCCGATGTAGAAGGCCATCACGACAAACAGCGCCGCCGTGGCCCAACACATGACCGAGGCCAGCGCATCTTTGGTGGTGTAGACAGCGCCCAAAAGCCCCGCCATCGCGAACAGCGACAGGACAATCTCGGGCGTCAGAATGGCAAGATCAGCGGAGATCATAGCGGTTCGTCCTTAGTCAGTGCGTTCAATGGCGAAATCGAACGGCTTCAGTGGCTGGCGGCGACGGCAGTGTGGGGCTCGAATGCCGCCACGGCCACGTCGTAGTTTTCAACAAGGGCGGCAACCGAGGGGCCGATCACATCGGTCACAAGGCTGGGGTAAACGCCCAAAAGGATCGTCATGATGATAAGCGGCGCAAAGATCGCCTTCTCTCTCGTCGTCATGTCGGTGATGGATTTGAGGCTTTCCTTGATCAGGTCGCCAAAGACCACACGGCGGTACAGCCACAAGGCGTAGGAGGCCGACAGAATGACGCCGGTACAGGCCAGCAGGCCGACCCATGTGTTGACTTGGAAGACGCCGATCAGTGTCAGGAATTCACCTACGAAGCCCGACGTACCGGGCAGGCCCACGTTGGCCATGGTGAACAGCATGAACACCGCCGCATATGCTGGCATCCGCACCACAAGGCCACCGTAGGCGTCAATGTCACGGGTGTGCATCCGGTCGTAAATCACGCCAACGCAAAGGAACAACGCGCCCGAGATAAACCCATGAGAGATCATCTGGAAGATCGCCCCATCGACGCCGTTCTGATTGGCCGCGAAGATACCCATGGTGACAAAGCCCATATGCGCAACCGACGAATAGGCGATCAGCTTTTTCATGTCCTCTTGGACCATCGCCACCAGCGAGGTGTAGATAATCGCAATGACCGACAGCCACAGGATCAGCGGTGCCAGAAGGTCAGAGGCGACAGGGAACATCGGCAGCGAGAAGCGCAGGAAGCCGTAGCCGCCCATCTTCAGCAAGATCGCCGCAAGGACCACGGAACCCGCTGTGGGGGCCTGGACGTGCGCGTCTGGCAACCAGGTGTGAACCGGCCACATGGGCATTTTCACCGCGAAGCTGGCGAAGAAGGCGAGGAACAGCATTGTCTGGAGGCCACCGACAACAGTGAAGCCCATGACACTAAAGGTTTCCGTGCCGAAGGTGTGGTTCAACAGCGTGGGGATATCTGTCGTGCCTGCGTCCACATACATCGCCACCATGGCGACCAGCATCAGGACCGAGCCGAGGAAGGTGTAGAGGAAGAACTTGAAGGACGCGTAGATCCGGTTCGCCCCACCCCAGATGCCGATGATCAGGAACATCGGAATCAGGCCCGCCTCGAAGAACAGGTAGAACAGTACCATGTCGAGGGCCACGAAGACGCCGATCATCAGCGTCTCGAGGATCAACAGCGCGATCATGTATTCTTTCACGCGGTGCGTGACGCCCCAACATGCGGCGATGGTAATCGGCATAAGGAACGTTGTCAGCAGCACGAAGAGGATCGAGATGCCGTCCACGCCGACCTTGTAAGTCATGCCGAACATCCACTCCCGCTCTTCCACCAGTTGGAAGCCGGTGTTGGCGGTGTCGAACTGCACCAGAAGGAAGATGGACACGAGGAACGTCGCCGCCGTGGCCGCAAACGCCAGACGTTTGGCATTAAATTGCGCCGCTTCATCATCGCCGCGCAGGAAAACAGCCATGATGACCGCTGCCACCAGCGGCAGGAATGTGACGATGGAGATCAGGTTATCCATGATGCCTTACCCTGCGCTCAACGTGACGAAGGTGATCAGGGCGACAAGCCCCAAGACCATCGCGAACGCGTAATGGAAGATGTAGCCAGATTGGGCGCGGCCCGCGAGGCGTGTGAAGAAGGGAATAATCCCCATGGCCAACCCGTTGATACCGCCGTCAATCGTGTCGGTATCGCCGCGCTTCCAAAGGAAGCGACCGATGGCTTGGGCGGGCTTGATGAAGAGGAACTCATAGGCCTCATCGAAGTACCACTTGTTCAACAGGAAGTTGTAAAGCGGGCTTTGCTGCTTGGCGAGGCGTCCGGGGATCGACGGGTTCACGATGTAGAACACGAACGCAGTGCCGAAGCCGATCAGCATCGCAAAGAACGGTGCAAGCTTGACCCAAGTGGGAACCGAATGGGCGTCATTCAGGACGTGGTTGTCAGGAGCGTGGTGAATGGCCCCCTCGCCCGGCGCGCCGGTGAAGACGTAGTGGGTCTCTGCGTGGCTATCTGCTTCTTCGGCATGAGCCTCATCAGCATGAGCCTCATCGCCGTGCGCTTCCTCAGCCTGCTCCTCCGCGCCATGCGCGTCCTCGCCGTGGCCCGCATCCGCATGCTCTTCGTGGTGCTCTTCCGCTGCATAGGGCACGCCGAAGAATTGCGCCACATAGTTGGTTTTGCCAAAGAAGCTGCCGTACCAGACCATACCGGCCAGCACCGCGCCAACGGCCAGCGCGCCAAGGGGCACGAGCATGGTCATCGGGCTTTCATGGGCATGTTCATGGGTGTGCTTGTTGCCGCGCGCCTCTCCGTAGAAAGTCATGAACATCAAACGCCAGCTGTAGAAGCTGGTGAACAATGCGCCCACGACCAGCGCCCAGAAGGCGAATTGGCCAAGGTCTCCGCCGAAGGCATAGGCGGACTCAATGACTGCATCCTTGGACACGAAGCCAGCGAAACCGACAGGGAAGCCAAAGTAGAGAAGCGGGATACCGACGCCGGTGATCGCGAGCGTGCCGATCATCATGGCGGCAAAGGTGTAGGGGATCTTTTTGCGCAGACCGCCGTAATTCCGCATGTCCTGCTCGTGGTGCATCGCGTGGATGACCGAACCGGCCCCAAGGAACAGCATCGCCTTGAAGAAGGCGTGGGTCAGCAGGTGGAACATGGCGACCGAATAGACGCCGACGCCTGCGGCCACGAACATATAGCCAAGCTGCGACATGGTCGAATAGGCGATCACGCGTTTGATGTCGTTCTGCACGAGGCCGATGGTTGCCGCCACAAAGGCCGAAAGTGCGCCCACGATGATGATGAAGTTGCCCGCGATGGGCGCGTATTCGATCACTGGCGACATGCGGCAGACAAGGAAGACACCCGCGGTCACCATGGTCGCGGCGTGGATCAGCGCCGAAACGGGCGTCGGGCCTTCCATCGCGTCGGGCAGCCAGACGTGTAGCAGAAGCTGCGCCGATTTACCCATCGCGCCGATGAACAGCAGGAAGGCGATGGTCTCTGCCGCGTTCAGCTCCATGCCTAAGAACGAAATCGTCATGGTCGCCAGTTCGGCGCCCATGGGCAGGATCACGTCGAACTGGATGCTGTCCGTCATCCAGAACAAAGCGAAGATGCCCAGAAGGAAGCCGAAGTCACCCACACGGTTGGCGATGAACGCTTTCATCGCGGCCGCCCCTGCGGAAGGCTTGCGGTAGTAGAAACCGATCAACAGGTAGGACGCGACGCCCACGCCTTCCCAACCGAAGAACAATTGCAGAAGGTTATCGGCTGTCACCAGCATGAGCATGGTGAAGGTGAAGAACGACAGGTAGGCGAAGAACCGGGGGCGGTAGCTTTCGCCCTCTTTAAAGTTCTCGTCGTGGGCCATGTAGCCGAAGGAATACAGGTGCACGAGCGCCGAGACTGAGGTGATCACGATAAGCATGATCGCCGTCAAACGGTCCACCCGGATCGCCCAATCGGTGAAGAGCGTGCCGGACTCGATCCATGTCATGATGGAGCGTGTGTAGGTCTCTCCATCGAAGCCGAGGAAGACGATCCACGACAGCAGGCAAGCCAAGAACAGGAACGCGGTGGCGACAACGCATGCGGCCTGTTCGCCGATCAAGCGCCAAGCGAAACCGCAGATCAATGCGCCAACGAGGGGCGAGAAGAGAAGGATCGTTTCCATGTGCCCTTAACCCTTCATATTGGCGACGTCTTCAACGTCGACCGTGCCGCGGTTGCGGAAGTAGCAAACAAGAATGGCGAGGCCGATGGCCGCCTCGGCCGCGGCAACCGTCAGGATGAACAGCGTGAACACCTGCCCCGTGAGATCGCCAAGGAACGAGGAAAACGCGACCATGTTGATGTTCACCGACAACAGCATCAATTCCAGCGACATCAAGATAATGATGACGTTCTTACGGTTCAGGAAGATCCCGAAAATGCCGATGACAAATAGCGCGGCGGCTACTGTCAGGTAATGTTCCAAGCCAATGGTCATGGCGTCGTCCTTACTTAGTAACCCAACGCGATAGCGCGCGGGGATCGTAGGTTTTGCAGCGCGTCACAGCGCCCGTCACAAAGCGTGTCCCTTACAGACCCTGCCCCGGTTTCACGTCTTTCAATTCCATCGCTTTCGCCGGATCGCGCATCATCTGCGCCACGATATCTTGGCGCTTCACGTCCACCCGGTGGCGCAGCGTCAGAACGATCGCGCCAACCATGGCGACCAGAAGGATCAGGCCCGAGATTTGGAATGCCATGAAGTAATCGTCATATACGATCTGACCCAAGGCTTGCGTGTTATGAGCCTCATCCAGCGCAGGGGCCGGGTTGCCGAGGCGGCTATCGACACCGTCGGAATAGGTCCACGACCCGAACGCCAACGTCAGTTGCATCAACAAGATGACCCCGATCAGGCCCGCCATTGGCACATACTTTGCCATCTCGGCCTTCAGTTCGGCGAAATCCACGTCCAGCATCATCACCACGAACAAGAACAGCACGGCAACGGCGCCCACGTAGACGATAATCATCAGCATCGCCACGAACTCTGCGCCCAACAAAACGAACAGCCCGGCCGAGGACAAGAACGCGAGGATCAGCCACAGCACCGAATGCACCGGGTTTTTTGACGTCACGGTGAACAGACCGCCTGCAATCACAGACAGCGCAAAGAGGTAGAAGGTGAAATCCGCGATGGTCATATCAGTCGTCCTCTCCGGTGCGCTGTGCGGCACCGTCATCGTCCATGGCCTCTTTGGCCAAATTCATCGCCTTGTTCATCGCGGGCAAGCCGCCGAACAGGCTGGCGAGACCGATGGTCTCTGCAATCTCTTGTGGCGTGGCGCCCATGGAAAGGGCGTGGCGCACGGTGATCTTGATCTGCGCCTCGGCCACGGCACCCTGAATGGTCAGCCCCTGCAAGGTTAGCAAAAGGCGCGATTTCGCGTCTAACCCTTCGGGGTTGAACTGCTTGCCCAAAAACGCCTCGAGCATTTCTGGCGGCACTTGCGGCCATTGCATATCCATCTTGCCCGACGACAGGGCGGGCGCGGCGGCCTTCATCCACGCCTCTGTCATGTCCTGGGTCTGCTTAAGCAGCGCCTCAAATGGGTTGGGGGCGTCGATCATCGGTACGGCGCGTCCAGTTCAAGGTTGTGGGCAATCGCCGATTCCCAACGCTCGCCATTGGCCAGCAGTTTTTCCTTGTCGTAGTACAGCTCTTCGCGGGTCTCGGTGGCAAACTCGAAGTTCGGACCTTCCACGATGGCATCCACTGGGCAGGCTTCCTGGCAGAAGCCGCAGTAAATGCACTTGGTCATGTCGATGTCATAGCGCGTGGTGCGGCGAGAGCCATCTTCGCGCGGCTCTGCATCAATCGTGATCGCCTGCGCGGGGCAAACGGCCTCACACAGTTTACAGGCAATGCAACGCTCTTCCCCATTGGGGTAACGACGCAGGGCGTGTTCGCCGCGGAACCGAGGCGACAAAGGCCCCTTTTCGTGCGGGTAGTTGATCGTCACCTTGGGCGAGAAGAAGTACTTGAAGCCCAGTTTGAAGCCTTTGAAGAAATCCGCCAGCAGGAAGTATTTCGCGGCGCGGGTATAGTCGATCTGCGTCATGAATTAACCTCCAACAGCGAAGCGGGCCCAGAAGCCGCCAAGCACTTCGTAACGGGCCATGAAGGCCACAAACACAACCCAGAACAGGCTGAACGGCAGGAACACTTTCCACCCCAGACGCATCAGCTGATCGTAGCGGTAGCGCGGGACAATCGCCTTCACCATCGAGAACATGAAGAACACGGCCAGCATCTTCAGGATCATCCATAGCACGCCGTCGGGCAGGCCGGGGATGGGCGACAGCCAGCCGCCGAAGAACAACAGCGTGGTCAGCGCGCACATCAGAACGACAGCGACAAGTTCGCCGATCATGAACAGCAGGAACGGGGTGGAGGAATATTCCACCTGATACCCGGCAACCAATTCGGCTTCTGCTTCGGGCAGGTCGAACGGTGGGCGGTTGGTTTCCGCCAAGGCCGAGATGAAGAACAGGAACAGCATCGGGAAGTGCGGCAGGAAGTACCAGTTCAGCAGGCCAAAGCTGCCGTCCTGCGCTTCGACAATCGCGGTGAAGTTCATCGACCCGGTGGAGATAATCACACCGATGATAATCAACCCGATGGACACTTCGTAAGAAATCATCTGCGCCGCAGACCGCAGCGAGCCCAGAAACGGGTATTTGGAGTTGGACGCCCAACCGCCCATGATCACGCCGTACACTTCCAAAGAGGAAACCGCGAAGACGTAAAGAACGGCGACGTTCAGGCTCGACAGCACCCAACCGTCGTTGAACGGGATAACCGCCCAAGCGATCAACGCCATCACAAGGCTGACAATCGGCGCAAGGAAATAGACCGCCCGGTCCGCACCCGCAGGCACGACGATTTCCTTGACGATATACTTCAGGAAGTCTGCAAAACTTTGCAGCAGGCCAAAGACGCCAACGACGTTGGGCCCCTTCCGCATCATGACAGCGGCCCAGATCTTACGGTCGGCATACATCAGGAACGCCAAAGCGACCAGAAGTGGCACAACCAGCAGCAAACACTGCAACAGGATCAACAGGCCCATGCCCAATGTTGTCTCGGTGAAAAACTCTACCATGGGGCGTCCCTTAAACCGTCGGTATCCCTTGCTCTGCGCAATCGGCCGCAACTATTTCTGCTTCCAGGGTTTGTAACCCTCGTGGCAGGTCCGGCGAGATGGTGTAAACCGCATCTGCCGCCCAAACGCCACCCTCTTCCGTAATACTTGTGCGCACATGTCGCGCAAAAGAATATCCTCGGATCAGTGTATATTGTGCTGCCGCACACCGGGCATAGGCGTCAAGATCGGCGCGTGTGGCCACACCCGTCATCTGTGCCCGGAAATTAACCAGATCTTCATCCAATAGACGGGTCTCTACCCCATCATAAGTCGCGGGCGGCGCCTCGTTCAGCGTCGGGCCGTCTGCGGCGGGCGCGCAGCCCGCCACAACGACAGCGGCGCAGACACCCATCAGGGTGGATAAGCCGTTTGAGTGTCGCAACGCGACGCCCATTCCCTTATTCCGCCGCGATTGGTTCTTGGCGACGCGCTTTCGCCGCCGCGGCCAGCTCCGCCATCAAGGTCGAGGCCCGAGCGATTGGGTTGGTCAGATAGTGATCTGCCACGGCCGAGGTAAAGCCCCCCTGCCCCATATCGGCCAAGGCCAAAGCCTCGCCTTCGTTCTCGATCACCTCGTCGATCAATTTCAGATGCGCGGCATCCGCCGACATCAACTGGCGCAAAGCGGCAATCGAATCAAAGGGAAGCACGGCACCAACTTCTGCGGACAGCGCCCGTAGAATCGCCCAGTTCTCCCGCGCGTCGCCGGGGGGGAAGCCTGCGCGTTGCGCCAATTGCGCCCGCCCTTCGGTGTTCACGAAGATACCGGTTTCTTCCGTGTAGGCTGCACCGGGCAGAATCACGTCGGCGCGGTGCGCGCCGCGATCCCCGTGGGAGCCTTGATAGATCACGAAGGGCCCGGCAGGCACAGCCATTTCATCCGCGCCAAGGTTGTAGACCACATCAGCCCCATCCAACGCCGCATCCACGCCGCCTTCGGTCACTGCGCCCAAGTCCATCGCGCCGACCCGTGCGGCAGCGGTGTGTAGCACCAGCAACTTGGAGTCCGTTTCCTCACAGAACTTCTGCACATGGGCCAGAACCGCTTCGCCGTCCTCGCCCGTCAATGCGCCTTGGCCGACAATCACAAGGCTCGCCTTGCCGTTGACCGAGGGGTGATCGACACCCAACTGGTCCGCCAGCGCCTTACGGTCCGTGCCGAGGTGGAAATATTCGTACGTCAAATCAACCGCTTCGCCGATCAGGCCCACGACGGCACCCTTCGTCCAAGCTTTGCGGATGCGGGCGTTCAACACCGGTGCTTCGGCGCGGGGGTTCGTGCCGACCAACATGATCGCCTGCGCGTCGTCGATATCTTCGACGCTTGCAGTGCCCACGTAAGCGGCGCGGTTACCGGCGGGCAGTTTCGCCCCATCGGTCCGGCACTCAACGTTGCCGCCTTGCCCCTCGACCAGAGATTTCAGCGCGAATGTCGCCTCGGTCGAGGCCAGATCGCCCACCAGACCGGCCACTTTCGTGGCGCCTTTGATCTTTTCAGCCGCAAGGCCCATCGCCTCACCCCATGTGGCAGGGCGTAGTTTGCCGTTTTCGCGGATGTAGGGTTGGTCCAAACGCTGGCGCTTCAACCCGTCCCAAACGTAGCGGGACTTATCGCTCAGCCATTCTTCGTTCACGCCGTCATGGTTGCGTGGCAGAATACGCATCACTTCGCGGCCTTTAGTATCCACGCGGATGTTGGAGCCGAGCGCATCCATCACGTCAATCGACTCGGTCTTGGTCAGCTCCCACGGGCGAGCCGTGAAGCTGTAGGGTTTGGAGGTCAGCGCGCCCACGGGGCACAGATCAACGATATTGCCCTGCATCTCTGATTCGAGCGTCGCGCCAAGATAGCTGGTGATCTCTGCATCCTCGCCGCGGCCTGTCTGGCCCATCTCGGGCATGCCCGCGACTTCGCTGATGAAACGCACACAGCGCGTGCAGGAAATGCAGCGGGTCATGGCGGTGCCGACAAGGGGGCCCAATTCCAAATTATCCACGGCACGCTTGGGTTCGCGGAAGCGCGAAAAGTCCACGCCGTAGGCCATGGCCTGGTCCTGCAAATCACACTCGCCGCCCTGATCACAGATCGGGCAATCCAACGGGTGGTTGATAAGAAGGAACTCCATCACGCCCTCGCGGGCCTTTTTTACCATGGGCGAATTGGTTTTCACGACCGGTGGCGCGCCCTCGGGACCGGGGCGCAAATCCTTCACCTGCATCGCGCAGGACGCGGCGGGTTTGGGCGGGCCGCCCACGACTTCCACCAGACACATCCGGCAGTTGCCCGCGATCGTCAGACGCTCGTGATAACAGAACCGAGGGATCTCAACCCCGGCCTGCTCGCAGGCCTGGATCAAGGTCATGGCGGGATCAACCTCTACCTCTGTATCGTCGATGATAATCGTGCGCAGATCACTCATGGGTCGGTCCCTTTTTTGGCTCGCGCGGACACGCGCAAGCAGTCGTTTGACCCGCTTCTACCCCTACCGGAGCAATCTGCCAATCTGAGAGCCGGTGGTAATTTCGTCGCGGCCTAGCCGGCAGACGCCTTCGGCATCGTCATGGGCCACGCCCCGCTCGGCAAACCAGGCCTGCATAACCCTATCATAGCGTTGCTGTTCTTCCCGATTCTCGATGAAGGCATAGACCTCGCGCCGGGTCAGGCCCAGTTCCAAGGCCCGGTCGCCCAAATTCTCGGCAAAACCGAGGGCGCGCATCATCCGGGGGCTGATATCATCGCAGACATTCTGCATCTGCCGCCCCACGGCAATCACCGTCAGGCCTTCGTGAATTTCAGGGTCATCGCGTAGCACTTGCCAGTTTTCACTTTGTGCGTGGCTCATGGTTGTGAACAGGCCCAAGGCAAGCACCACGCCTGCGGTGGCCACAATACGGAAGGGGGTAATCATTTTTGTCGTCGTCCCATAAAAGGTAAGTCCGTTTCCCGGCTGCATACATGGGCGCTTTGGTGACGGTTATTCAATGTCACAAAGGAGTTATCCGCGCTTTCGGCGTCATTCCGCCCCGGAATAGGCGGAAATATTCTGGGCAGGCATGTCGCAACCAGCCGCGGACCAAACCCCTTCGTCTGCGGCCTCTCTCCAGCCGAAAAACAACGGCACCTGAGGCACCGGCAAATCCCGGCAATGGGCCTCCAGCGCTTCTAACGCGGCATCCCGGGCCTCAAACGGCACGGCGCGGCCATTGATCGTGCGCACTGCAAGACCGCCTTGAATCGGGGTTGGTTCGATTACGCTGCCGTCAGGCAATGCCACAGGATTAAAAATCGTCACGTCCGGTTCAGGCACGACGCGAAGCGGCCCGATGGAGGTCACATAGACCTGAGGTGTAACGCAGGCAGCCAGTAACAGCGGCGCCGCCCAATGGGCTTTCATATCCGAACGCCCCAAAACGTCACGATCAGCCAAACCAGCAACGTCATGAACAGCAGCGCCAATACGATGTAGATCGCCGACTCCATCCGTTCCGGTGTATTCAGGATGATCGCCACCCCCGAAGCGACCATGCCGCCCATGACCGCGCCCAAAATGGCGCCGCCGACACCCCATTGCCCGTAGCCCAACGTCGCGCCAAGCACCGCGCAAGCCAAATAAATCAACGCCAGAGAATACCAGTAAACACGCACCATAGTGCCGCCCTTTGCCCTTACCACGCCAATCCGTCACACAATGCGCGGTTGATCATTTTGTGGGCAGAGTAAGAAAAACTGGGGTTTTCAGCAAGAAGGGCAGCGGCGTTGTTGCCCATTGGTGAGTCCGCCGCGCCACAGGCCGCGCGACGGGAGCTATCCCCATTCGCGCGCCCCCTTGGGCCATGTTTGGCAAGTTTAGCCTAAATCGCCGCGATTATTCGGCAGCGATTTCCACCGCGCCATTCCGTTTCACACGGATGCGGTCTTCGATCTCGTCACGGAAGTTGCGAATCAGACCTTGGATCGGCCAGGCCGCCGCATCGCCGAGGGCGCAGATCGTGTGGCCTTCGACTTGCTTGGTGACGTCGAACAGCATGTCGATTTCCTCGACCCGCGCCTCGCCCTTCACCAGACGTTCCATCACGCGCATCATCCAGCCCGTGCCTTCGCGGCACGGCGTACACTGGCCGCAGCTTTCGTGCTTGTAAAACGCGGCCAAGCGCCAGATCGCTTTGATCATGTCGGTAGAATTATCCATCACGATGACCGCCGCCGTACCCAGACCGGACTGCAAATCATTGCGCAGGTAATCGAAGTCCATGATCGCCTCGCGCATATGCTCTCCGCGCACGCAAGGAACGGACGAGCCGCCGGGGATAACCGCCTTGAGGTTGTCCCACCCGCCGCGAATACCGCCGCAGTGCTTGTCGATCAGTTCTTCGAAGGTGATGCTCATCGCTTCTTCGACGACGCAGGGCTGGTTCACGTGGCCCGAAATCGCGAACAGCTTGGTGCCCGCATTGTTGGGGCGACCGAAACCGGCGAACCACTCAGCGCCACGGCGCAGGATCGTGGGCACAACGGCGATTGATTCGACGTTGTTGACCGTGGTGGGGCAGCCATAAAGGCCCGCGCCCGCCGGGAACGGCGGTTTCATGCGGGGCATGCCCTTGCGACCCTCCAGCGATTCGAGCAGCGCGGTTTCTTCACCGCAGATGTAGGCGCCCGCGCCGTGGGCGAGGTAAAGGTCGAAGTCCCACCCGCTGTCGGCGGCGTTCTTGCCCAGAAGCCCATCGTCATAGGCCGCGTCGATCGCGGCTTGCAGCGCTTCACGCTCGCGGATGTATTCACCGCGGATGTAGATGTAGCAGGCGTTTGCGTTCATCGCGAACGACGCGATCAGGCAGCCTTCAATCAGCGTATGGGGATCATTGCGCATGATCTCGCGGTCTTTGCAGGTGCCGGGCTCAGATTCGTCCGCGTTTACGACCAGATAAGCCGGGCGACCGTCCGATTCTTTGGGCATGAACGACCACTTGAGACCGGTCGGGAAACCCGCACCACCACGTCCGCGCAGGCCCGAGGCTTTCATGATCTCGACAATCTTGTCACGGCCCAAGCCGATCAAATCCTTGGTGCCATCCCAATGGCCGCGCGCCTTGGCGCCCGCAAGCGTCCGGTCGTGCATGCCGTAGATATTGGTGAAGATCCGGTCTTTATCTTGCAACATGTGCTCAAGTCCTTGGTCGGTGCGCGCGATAGATCTTAGCGGTGATCCGGGTCGCGCTTTCGCTCTTTCCACACCCAATACGTCACCACGAGCGCCCACACCAGTGCCGCAAACGCCGCAAGGTCGAAGAGAAACGCGAAGCGCGGTTGCCAACCTTGCTGGCCCCCGATGAATTGAGCGCCCATCCACACCACCATCGTGATCGCCATCACGGCCGCCGCACGCCTGATTTGGCGGACCCTGCGGCGCTCTGCTTCCGAGATTTTTGGGGCGTTTGGCATGTTTAGGTGGCCCGTGGCGGCTGTGGTGTCATGAAAAAGGATGCGCGACTTGGCCGCACATCCCAACCTATATTGTGCCCGAAGGCGGCGCGGTCAGATCAGTAGACGTTACCGTCATCGACCTTCTTGGAGAACTCGGTCTCACCGCCGGAGGCCAGAAGTTGAGCCTGTTCAACCCAAGTGTCCCGTGTCACCCGGCCTTTGAAGCCCTTCAGGTTCTGATCCACCCACCGCACTTCTTCCGGTGTCCAAGCGGCGATTTGGTCGAAGTGGTAGAAGCCGAGCGCGTTGCACATCTGCTCCATTTTCGGGCCAACGCCCTTGATCCGCTTCAGGTCGTCGGCCATGCCGCCCCGTGGACCGTCGAGCGCGGCGGGGCGAGTGCCTTCCATCTCTGCGGGGGGCGGAGCCGCCGCGATTGTTTCTGCGGCCGCGCTGGCGGCATTCGCCTCTGCGGCAGCTTGCGCTTCCACGCGCGCGGCGGCGTCGGCCTCTGCTTGTGCAACCGCCGCGGCTTCAGCCGCGCGCTCGGCTTCGCCCACTGCTTCTTCCGTCTGCTCAGTGGCTGCATCGGCGGCGCGGTCCAGCTCGACCTGTTCTGCATGGGCCAGTTCCGCTTCGGCAGCGGCAGCATCCTCAGACGCGCGCAAAGCGGTTTCCTCTGCCTCTTCGGCAGCAGCCGCTACTTCTTCCACAACCGGGTGCGTTTCTTCGGACGCAGCGGCTGGTTCAATCGTTGCAGCAGGCGCAGGCGCGGCAGCAGGCGTGGATGCAGCGGAAGATGTGGCAGCCGCGGAGCCCTGGCCCGCCCCCACCTGGTCACGGCACATCATCCACGTCAGCAACGCGCCCAATATCACCGCACACAAGGCGCCCAACAATAAGCCCGAGATGAACGACCAGTCGCCCAATCCCCACAGCACCAGCCACAGGACAATGCCCGTCACGATGGCGATGCCCCATGTCCATTTACGGCACTCGGCTCCAGCGGAATTATTCATGTTTGAACCCCCAAGTTCGTCATTTGTTGTGTGTTGCGCATAGTCTTAACGCACCAAACCCCCGGTGTCTTCCACCGAGTTGACATGATGCCGCAGGGGGCATTTGACCTGTGCAAATGGGGTCACACTTCGTGGGCTTCGCACTCGATTCGAAGCATCTCCCAAGGGGTAATCCCCCTCGGGAAGTTCACAGCCGCAAGGGGGATTACCCCTCAGCAGCGAAAGCAGCGGCTTGGCTGATCCAATCGTCCCGCTCGATCCGGCCTTTAAACTTAAGGCGGGCATCGACCCATGCGACCTCTGCCGGGCCCCAGGCAGCGATTTGGTCGAAGTGGTAGAAACCAAGGTCGTTCAACACGCCCTCCAGCTTCGGTCCCACGCCGGAAATCCGCTTCAGGTCATCGGCGCCCCCCTCGCGGGCGGCTGTCAGCAGCTCGGGTGTTTGCTCTTCTACCGCAGCGGCGGGCGCTGCCGCTGGTGCCGCAGGTGTCGCCTTTGGTTTGGAGGCCGCTTTGGCTTTGGACTTAGGCTCAGCCTTCTTGGCAGGTTCGTCCTTGGAGGCAGGCTTCGCCTTGGATTTCGCAGGCGCTTCGGCCTTGGTGATCCCGGTCGCGTCGGCTGGTTTGCCCTTGGCCCGGTTCGCCGGCTTGGGCCGCTCAGGCTCAGCCGGAAGGCCCTCACCGGACTGCCGCCCCCAAGGGGCCAGCATCGGCACTTCGGTGCCGTCGATCCGCTTGATCGTATCGCCAATATCCACAGCCATCCGGGCAGAGATGTTCAGCTCGTCCCGGCCTGCTTCATATTCGGTAAGCGATGTCAGACCGCCCGCAGGTTCCGAGGCATAGCGCCCGTTTTGCGGCCCCGGCGTCGGCACGTCACCGCGCGCCATGGCGTCGATGATGCCGGCGAAACTTTCCGCCGTCAGGTCTTCATAATAATCTTTGCCGATCTGGGCCATCGGCGCGTTAGAGCACGCGCCCAAGCATTCGACTTCTTCCCAGCTGAACTTGCCATCCGCACTGATCTGATGCGCCTTGGGGGCGATTTTCTCTTTCGCCACGGCAACCAAATCTTCCGCGCCGCAGATCATGCACGACAAGGTGCCGCAAATCTGGATATGCGCGACCGAGCCCACGGGGGCCAGTTGGAACATGAAGTAGAAGGTCGCCACTTCCAACGCACGAATATACGCCAAACCCAGCATATCGGCCACGTGCTCAATCGCGGGGCGGGTCAACCATCCCTCTTGCTCTTGAGCGCGCCACAACAGGGGAATGATCGCGGAAGCCGCGCGCCCCTCGGGGTATTTCGTGATCTGAGCCTCAGCCCACACCTGATTGTCAGGCGTGAAGGCAAAGCTTGAAGGCTGCTCGGGGTGGAGGCGTCGGAGCATCGGTATCGTCCCTGGCGTTCATCTGTTGTGCAGGGTTTCGCGCAATCCGGCCCGGTTGTCCATGCGCGGGAGGGCCGCAGGGGCGGTTCCTTCACTCAAATTGCGCATCTCCGGGGGGAAGAGCTTCAATCTGGGCGCGGCGTTCAGCAAAAGTTGCGGCGCAAAGGGGCTCTGGCACGGACAAATAGGCCTCTCCGCTTTCTACCATGCCACCGTCCAGCAGCGGCACCACAACCGACGCCAGCGTGTTTTCGAATCCGAATGCCCCCATTCCGGCCATGGCTCCGGCTTGTGGCGTTCGGCAGCCCTGTGACACGATCCATTCCACGAACATAGTCCTTGCGCCCCGGCGGCTGGCGGTGAAGCTAAGCTGGTTGTTCTCGGGCAATGTCAGCATTTCCTCGACCTGTGCGGCGAAGCTCTCAAGCACCGTATCATCGGCGTCGCAAACTCGGTCCGCCATCACAGCGCCGGAGAAAGACCGGCTCATGTGGATCAGGTTCACCGTGTCCAAGTCCTGCAATTGCCCCATGACTTCTTCTCTGGGACCAAGGGACAGGAACAGCGCATCCGCCCCAGCTTCGGTCACGACGCAACCGTTGTCACGAATGGCGCGCATTGTTGCCACCAAGCTTTCCGGCGCTGGCGTTACCGTTTCCGTTGCCCCGGCACAGGCCCCGCCAACCATCACCAATTCGCCGCCTTGGAGTTGCAGGATTCCCGCATTTATCAACTCGTTACCCGCTGTTTCCAACGCCGCAGAGCTTTGGCCCATTGCCGCCAGAAACGCCTCTTGGTTGCCCTAATTTACAGCACACCCCAGGTCCGCAATGGCATCCATCATGGCCAACGCTTCCGCCGATTGCGCAAGGGTAGGCGCGGCCCAAAACGATGCGACCCCAATCAGACCGGCGCTGAGAATTGCTTTCATCGGGAGGGTCTCCTGTAGTGGCATTTATCTGGTCGAAACCAACGAAACAGGGTTCTGAAAGAAGTAGGGCGTCTTTCTTGGGTTTAATGCAAGAAAAACGCCCTCGCCCGGGCCGGACCCCTTCTTTCCGCCGGGCTAACTGGTGCAAGCCGCGCCGCTGCGGCGCGTTTTCTGGCTAAGACGTGTCTCGACGCGCGAGGTGCAGCGAGGATAGAGGCGTCTTGGTCAGTCACTCAGGCTCACGTATTCGTGACACCAATCTGTCCGGAGAGGCGGCGGGCGACAACGGAGGGAATCCGTAAGTTACTCTGTCGCTGAGGGCGTGGTCTCATCGCCCGATTGCGCAGGCTCCATGCTGGCCTCTGCATCCGTCTCAGGCTCCACACACAGACCCCAATTCACCAAGGTCATCGTGCCTTGCCCACTCGGCATCAAAAACCCGTCGCGCATCAGCGGCACGGCCATCTGAGGGAATTGCGCATTCTCAAGGCCAAGCTCTTCCAGCATCCCGTTCACATCATCCTGATGCAAAACGCAGCCTTGGGCAGCTACCGCTTCGGCCAGCAAAAAGCCGGGGTGATCTTCCGGCGTCACCGCCTGCGCCGTCGCCACAAAGGGGACAACTGCGAGGAGCGTAGCGAGGAGGGGTTGGGTCAATCTAGTCACAGCGAAGCGTCCTTCATTTGGGGTCGTCCTGACCCTACCACGCCCCCAAAATAGCAAAAGGGCAGGCAACCCTCCGGTCCCCTGCCCTTTCAAATCACAAAGCCGTGCAGCGACTAGCGGTCCACTTCGCCAAACACGATATCAAGCGACCCCAGAACCGCCGACACATCCGCCAGCTGGTGGCCCTTGCACAGGTAATCCATCGCTTGCAGATGGGCAAAACCCGGTGCGCGCAGCTTGGCGCGGTAGGGTTTGTTGGTGCCGTCGGCCACCAGATACACGCCGAACTCGCCCTTGGGCGCTTCGACGCTGGCGTAAATCTCGCCCTCGGGCACGTGGAAGCCCTCGGTATAAAGCTTGAAGTGGTGAATCAGCGCTTCCATCGACGTTTTCATGTCGCCCCGTGTCGGTGGCGTCATTTTCCCCCGCGCCATGATCTCTCCGGGCTCGTTGCGCAGTTTCTCGCAGGCCTGATGGATGATCTTGGTCGATTCGCGCATCTCGGCCATGCGGCACAGGTAGCGATCGTAGCAGTCGCCGTTCTTGCCCACGGGGATCTGGAAATCGAACTCGTCATAGCACTCATAGGGCTGCGCGCGGCGCAAATCCCACGCAAAGCCCGAGCCCCGAACCATCACGCCCGAGAAACCCCAGTCCTGAATGTCTTGCTCGGACACAACGCCGATATCGACGTTACGCTGCTTGAAAATGCGGTTTTCCGACAGCAGCCCGTCGATGTCGTTCAACATGTTGGGGAACTCGTGGGCCCAGGTGTCGATGTCTTCGATCAGCTCTGGTGGCAGGTCTTGGTGCACACCACCGGGGCGGAAATAGGCCGCGTGCAGACGCGCCCCCGATGCCCGCTCGTAGAAAATCATCAGCTTTTCGCGCTCTTCAAAGCCCCAAAGCGGCGGTGTCAACGCGCCCACGTCCAAGGCCTGCGTCGTCACGTTCAGCAGGTGGTTCAGGATGCGGCCGATTTCGCAGTACAAAACCCGGATCAACTGGGCGCGGCGGGGCACTTCGGTGCCTGTCATCCGCTCAATCGCCAGGCACCAAGCGTGCTCCTGGTTCATCGTGCCGACATAATCGAGCCGGTCGAAGTAGGGCAGGTTTTGCAGGTACGTGCGGCTTTCCATCAGCTTTTCGGTGCCACGGTGCAGCAGGCCGATATGCGGGTCGCAGCGTTCGCAAATCTCGCCGTCCAGTTCCAACACCAGACGCAACACGCCGTGGGCCGCGGGATGCTGAGGGCCGAAGTTCAGGTTGAAGTTCCTGATCTTCTGTTCACCGGTCTCGAAATCGGTGGAGCCGTCATCGTAGGTGTTCACGCGGATATCGCCGTCCATCATCTCGTGCGCCCTTGCAAGTTCTGTTCGTCTATCTCGGAGCCCATCAGAGCCTCCGGCCGTATCGCGGTTTGCGCGTCCATATCCCAAGCCTCGGGAATGGCCGCGCCTTCAAGCCCGTGTATCGCCCGATATGTCGGCCCATTCAACCAGCGAAGCGTCGCATGCTGCGCCTGCGTCATCATGAGCGTCTTTCCCGCACGCACCCGCTTTTCCAACGGCGCTTCCACATAGTCCACCTGCATAAAGTCGCAAAGCGCTTTTATCTGCGCCTTCTCGAACAGAGTCTCAAAATACATCACCTTCACCTGCTCGGCGGGCAAGGCCCGTAAGCGCTTGAGGGTCGCGGCCATGTCGCTCCGCTGCCAGATCACCTGACCCCGCCCTTTGATCATCTGCGCAATCATCCGGTCCGCCGCAGCACGTGTCGCCTCGGCCGAGCCCGCCTCGCAATGCATCCTGATCTGCGACCACATGCGTTGCACCGGGTCGCGCATCACGAACAGCAGCTTGGCCGGGGCGAAATCCGTTAACAGGCGCTGCAAATGTTCCGCTTTCAAGTTGCAGTAAGACGGCGTCAGATCAGCGACGCAGGCTTCATCGGTGCGCCCTTGTGTCAGCGCCTCCAGATAGGCCGAGTGGTCGCCCGCCGGCGCGTCATACATCCGCACCAAAGCCCGCAATTCCGCAAGATCGGGGCTGTCTTGCGCCTCCAGCTCCCGCAAACGCTCTCGCCTGCGATCAGCGAACCCGGCACTGCGCGGCAGCCAAAGCGCATCGAAATAGTGCATTTCCTTGCAGGCAGGGACGTGAATTTGAGGGTGTTGGCGGAAGTAGGCGTGCAGCCATGTCGTTCCGGCCTTCTGGGCACCCAGACCAAACAGTAACGTCGGGCGCGTCGCCATGGTCAGGCAGGCGCGGTGGCCAGGGTCTGGCCACCGTCAGTCATTAATCTGCGGCCTTCTCGTCCGCTTTCTCGTCACCGGGCAGCACATATTGCGCGCCTTCCCACGGGGACATGAAATCGAACTGGCGGTATTCTTGGACCAAGCTCACCGGCTCATAGACCACGCGCTTGAGCTCTTCGTCGTAGCGCACTTCGGTGTAGCCCGTTGTCGGGAAATCCTTGCGCAGAGGGTGCCCGCGGAAACCGTAATCCGTCAGCAGGCGACGCAAATCAGCGTGGCCGGTGAACAAGATACCGAACATGTCGTAGACTTCACGCTCATACCAACCCGCACCTGGATGCACCGACGAGATCGAGGGCAGCGTGTCCTCTTCCCGGATCGCCACTTTCAGGCGGATGCGGTGATTCTGGTACATGCTCAGGAAGTGGTAAACCACGTCAAAGCGGCGATCCCGGCTGGGGTAATCCACGCCCGTGATGTCGATCAGGGTCGAGAATCGGCAGGTCCGGTCCGTTTTCAGGAAGTCGATGAAATCCACCAGATTGGCGGGCGCCACCGTCACGCTCAACTCGCCCACGGCGTTGATGTCCGTGGACAACACGTCGTCGCCGCGTTTTTCGGTCAGGAAATCTGCCAGTTCTTGCAAAGCTGCGGTCATGTCTTTCCCCTCAGCGCGCGATGGTGCCAGTGCGGCGGATTTTCCGCTGCAACTGCAAGATGCCGTACAACAGCGCTTCGGCTGTAGGCGGGCAACCGGGCACGTAGATGTCTACAGGCACGATCCGGTCACAGCCGCGCACGACGCTATAGCTGTAATGATAATAGCCGCCGCCATTGGCGCAGGACCCCATAGAGATCACGTAGCGCGGCTCGGGCATCTGGTCGTAAACCTTGCGCAGCGCAGGCGCCATCTTGTTGGTCAGCGTACCGGCCACAATCATCACGTCCGATTGACGGGGGGAGGCGCGCGGCGCGATCCCGAAACGCTCAGCGTCATAACGCGGCATGGAGGTGTGCATCATCTCCACCGCGCAGCAGGCGAGGCCAAAGGTCATCCAGTGCAGCGAACCTGTGCGCGCCCAGTTGATGATGTCTTCCGAGGACGTGACGAGGAAGCCCTTGTCCTGAAGCTCTGCATTCAGGGCCTGTGTGGCGACCTCACGGTCAGCACCGGCATGGTTCGGAGTAGTTGCTACGCCCATCGTGGCTCATCCCTCAGTATCGTTCGCCCTCGGAGATACGGCTGCAACGCGCCGGGGTCAACGCAGGTGCGTAAATTGGTCGGCGTGACCTTGTCGCACCCTACCCGCTACTTCCGGGTTAATGGCCGCCCTGTGCCAGCCCCTTCAGGGAAGGATATCCATCGTGGTAACCAACGGCCCCGCGCTGTAGCACGATGAATAGCCCACCTCTGGGCAACGATCCGCGCCGCGCAAGCTATCGGTGACAATGCCCCAGACGTAGGGAGTGCCCTGGTGCCATCCGATGATCCCCGACCCAGACCCACCGCGGCCCAAATCGCAATCGTACCGCGCCACATGCCATTCATCTCCGGGCTCGGCCAAGCGGCCAATGATCTCGTCCCCCACCAAATGCGAGGCCGTGGGCGGCACCCCGAAATAACGACAGACCTGCGCGTTAAAGCCCGCAAGCTCTAGGTTATCCTGCGGTCCCGCGATGTTGATCACCCTTGCGCCCTGCTCCAACGCCATCGTGTCACGATCCGCCAGCGGCAACGGCTCCGCGCCGTGGGGCGCCCGCGCAAGGGGCACAACAGCCCAATCGTGGCGGGTAATCCCGATCGAGAAATGCCCGCCAAGCGCCTCAGGAATACTAAAGCGGCCCGATTTCATCCCTTGGGGTCTGATCGCGACCGCATCGCCCCTTGGGTGCAGCACCATGCAATTGATCCGAGACCAATCAGGATCGCCATAGTCGTGATAGAACACATGGGCCGCCGTCAGCATTCTTGTGCCGTCGCCAATCAACACCCCGCCCCCGGTGCCGCCGCCATTGCAACTGACCCGCACAACGGCGTTTTGGACCTCTTCCCAGCCGGGAAAGTCCTCTGGGCTATCGGGGGTGAATCGGGCCAGCGGCACGCGGTCGTCGCGGCCGATGATGCCTGGCTCTGGCGCGTTGTCGTATTTTTCAGGCAAGGGCGCTTCAGGGACACTCAGCACCAGTGCAGCAAACGCCGCACCCGCAAATAGCACGCTGGCGAGGACGCCTTTGGCGGAGGAGCCGCCTGAACTCATGAAAGCACCGTCAAAGGCTTAGCGTTATGACGGAAGCAGCCAAACTGGCTTACTCCCAGTCCAACGCGCCTTTTTTCCACTCATAGGCGAAGCCGATGGTCAGAACCGCGAGGAACACCATCATCGACCAGAAGCCCAAATCCGTCAGGTCTGGGAAGGCCGTGGCCCAAGGGAACAGAAACGCGATTTCGAGGTCAAAGATGATGAACAAGATCGCCACCAGATAGAACCGTACGTCGAACTTCATCCGCGCATCGTCGAAGGCGTTGAACCCGCACTCATAGGCGCTGACCTTTTCAGGGTCCGGGTTGCTGACCGCTACAACCACTGCCGCTAGGATCAACACCACGGACAGGCCAATGGCCAACCCAAGGAAAATCAGGATCGGGGCGTATTCAGTAAGCAGCTCGGACATGGTCGCTCCATGGATGCGGTACGAGGGGTGGTTTACGCCGCGCATTGGAGGCGGTCAACGCCGCTCGGTGCGACGAAATGGGAGGGCGCGCCATCCGCGCCACCCGCCATTTGCCGTTTTGGGCCTGCGCTACAATATCTCTCGCAGCTCCCGACGCAGGATTTTGCCGCTGGCGCTTTTAGGCACGCTATCAACGAAACGGTACTCCACCGGGTGCTTGTAGTGGGCCAGGCATCCCTCGCAATGGTTGCGCAAATCGGATTCTTTCACCGCGCCTGAGGTCACGACAAAAGCAATCGGCAGCTCTCCTGCCTCCGCGTCCGTGCGGCCAATGACGGCGGCATCGGTGACCCCTTCGCAGCCGCAAAGGGCGGCTTCCACTTCGGCGGGGGCGACCTGAAAACCTTTGTATTTAATCAACTCTTTCAGACGATCTCGGATGAACATGAAGCCATCATCGTCGATCTCTGCCAGATCGCCCGTGCGCAGCCAGCCGTCTTCCGTCAGTGATTCCGCCGTCGCCTCCGCATTGTTGAGGTAGCCTTTCATCACCTGTGGCCCGCGCACCCAAAGCTCCCCTTCCAGGCCTGCGGGCAAATCCTCCAGCGTGTCGGGGTCCACGATCCGGCACTCGGTCGAGGGCACCGCCTGCCCGCTTGAGCCGTGGCGAATCGAGTCGCCCTTGGTCATGTGGCTGATCGGGCTCATCTCCGTCATGCCGTAGCCCTGCACCGAATGCGCCCCAAACCGCATGCCCACGGCGGCCTCGATCTCGGCGCCCAAGGGGGCTGCGCCCGAGAAGACTTCGGTGACCGAGGAGACATCGTATTCCTCCACCATCGGATGTTTCGCCAAGCCCAAGGCGACCGGCGGCACGATATAGAGGCGCGTTGCCTGATGGTCCTGAATCAGCCGCAGATACATTTCCAGATCGAACCTTGGCATGGTGATAATGACTGCGCGCTGGTTCAGGAACAGGTTCATCATCACCGTCATGCCGTAGATGTGGAAGAACGGCAGGAAGGCAATCGCCTTATCCTTCTCGGTTATTCCCGCCATCGAGGCCGCTTGCACAACATTCGCCACCAGGTTTCGATGGGTCAGCATCACGCCCTTGGGCTTGCCCGTGGTGCCGCTGGAATAGGGCAGCACGACCACGTCTTCGGCCCAATTGCCGGGGACTTGCTCGGGCAATTCTGTCCCCATGATATCGGCCCCGCTCAAGGCGCCGTTCTTGCCGTCGCCGTCCAGCACCACCAGATCGCGGCAGTTGGTGCCGACCATGGCGGTGCGGGCGGCCTCCTCAAAGGCGCTGATGGTGACAAGCATCACCGCGCCCGCATCGTTGAGCTGGTGCTTGATTTCGGGGGCCGTATAGGTGGGGTTGATCGTCGTGACAGTGCCGCCGCCCCAAGCCACGCCGTGGAACAACACCGGATATTCGGGAATGTTGGGGGCCAGAATTGCGACCGTGCCGCCGGGCAAAACGCCCTTGGCGGTCAAACCGCCTGCCACGGATTTGATCCGCGCCATCAATTCCCCGGCGGTGGTTTCCTTGCCCGAGGGGCCGTCGATCACCGCAACCTTGTCTTCTCGCCCCGAAAGGCCCTCGAACAAAAGTTGCGTCACCGATTGGTCCGGCACCGAGATATCGGCGTAGCGGCTCTTGAAAATGGCCATCGTCTTCCTCCCATTCCGGCAGCTCTTTTGGCGCCAGTAAGGGCCTACGATGGGCGATCAATGCGCACCCTGTCTATAGTTTTGCGCGCGCCCACGCCTCGAAACTGGGCTTTGTCGCCGCACACGCTGCTCGCAAGCTTGCGGGACTAGGGGCGTGGCTAGCTTTCCATCCAACGCGGCTTGCGCTTGGCAAAGAACGCCTCGATCCCGTCAGCGGCTTCTTGGCTTTCCCAACGGCCCACCAAAGCGTCAATCGTCGCTGTGATATCGGCATCAGAGACTTGTCCGCCAAGGGTCGCAACCAGCGCCTTGCTTTCCGCGACCGCACCGGGGGCTGCGGATAGATAGGGCTTCACTTCGGCCTCAATCGCGGTGTCCAGATCGTCCTCGGCCACGACTTTTGCCAGCAGCCCCAAGTCCACCGCCTCTGCCGCGCCGAACCGGCGGCCCGAGAAGAACACCCGCCGTGCCCGTGCCGCGCCCATACGGGCCACCACATAGGGCCCGATTGTCGCCGGGATCAGCCCAAGGCGCACCTCGGTCAGGCCGAACTTCGCCCCTTCCACGCCGATTGCCACATCACAAACCGACATCATGCCGATCCCGCCGCCAAAAGATTGCCCCTGAATACGTCCGATCAGGGGCTTGGGCAGGCGGTCCAAAGCGCCGAGCATTTCCGCCAGCGCCCGCGCCTCCCGCGCCCTTGTGGGGGCATCGGCGGCCATCTGGTCGCGCATCCAGCCTAGGTCGCCTCCGGCGCAGAAACTCGCGCCCGTGCCGGTCAGGACAACGACCCTTACGGCAGGATCTTTGCCTAAACGTGCGGCGGCCTGCGTCAGCTCTGCGATCATCGCGGCGTTCATGGCGTTGTGGACATCCGGGCGGTTCAGCCTCAGCGTCGCCACGCCTCGTTCATCAACGCTTATCTGCAACGTTTCCATTTTCAGCCCTCCCTCAGTGTTCTTGCGAAATCAGCGGCTTGCGCGATGATCTCGGCATTCAGTCCAGTCTCATAGCCGCGCCCGCGCAAATGCGCCTCCAGCTTTTCCGTGGCGACATTTCCCGCTGCGCCGGGCGCATAAGGGCAACCGCCAAGGCCGCCCACGGCGGCGTCAAAAACTCGCACGCCATGGGCCAGCGCCACGTCCACATTCTCTAACGCGCGTCCGCTGGTGTCGTGAAAGTGTCCCGCCAGCTTCTCGGCGGGCATCTCCTGCACCACCGCGTCCAGCATCTTGTCCATCCGTTCCGGAAGACCGCGCCCGATCGTATCCCCGAGAGAGACCTCATAGGCCCCCATCTCGCGCAACGCCGCCACCACGCGGGCCACATCACCGGGCTCGGTTTCGCCGTCAAACGGGCAATCGGTGACGCAAGACACATAGCCCCGCATCCGCATCCCGTCGGCCTTCGCGGCCTCGGCCACATCGGCAAAACGCGCAAGGCTTTCATCAATGGTCGCGTTCAGGTTCGCCTTGGAGAACCCTTCCGAGGCACTGGCGAAAATCGCGATCTCATCCGCTTTCGCCGCCACTGCCCCACCGTAGCCGCGCATATTCGGCGTAAGCGCCGCATAGCTGACCCCTTCGGCGCGCGTGATCCCGGCCAAAACCTGCGCCCCGTCCGCCATCTGCGGCACCCACTTGGGCGACACGAACGACGCCACCTCGATGCGGATGAACCCCGCACGCGACAGCATGTCGACCAACGCCACCTTATCGGCGGTCGAGATCATGCGCGCCTCATTCTGCAACCCGTCGCGGGGGCCGACCTCGAATATCTCTGCGCGGTCAGTCATCTTGGGGCACCTCGTAGAAGTCCTTTGCATAGAATGCCTGCGGTCCCTCGATCTGGGCTGTGGCCTGAAAACCGGGGCGGGCTTGCAGGCGTGCCCAATAGGCTTGCAGGTTCGGCCAGGGATCAAGACGCACGTAGTAGGGCGCCGCAAAAAGGTTGAACCCCAACATCGCATCGGCGGCCGAAAAGCCCGAGGGCAGAAGATACTCCCCCGCAATCATCCCATCCAGCGCCCTCAGCGTGTCGGCCAACCGCAGGGTGTTCAGCTTGACTACGGTGCCCGAGGGCTTGGCCGGAGGCCGCAGGAAAAGGTGGTTCAGGTTGAGCTGCTCGATGAGCGAGGCCATCGTTTCCGCAAACCCCATCGCCTCCAGATAGGCCACCCGATCGGCGTGGCCCGGCGCACGGCCAAACCCATGCTCGGGGCGGCTTTCACAGAGGTATTGCAGGATCGCGGCGGATTCGAAAACGGTGATCCCGTCAATTTCCAAAGCCGGGATACGCCCCGCCGGCGAATGCTCCAGAAATCCCGGCGCGCGCATCCCCTTGGTGCCAATCTGATAGGTCACAATCTCGGGCGTGATCCCCATCTCTTGCAACAACCACAGCACCCGGAAAGAGCGTCCCCACGGAACGTGATGCAGGCGGACCAAACCCGCGTCGCTCATGCCTCGTCTTCCAGCACGATCAGGGCCGCACCCGCGTCCACCTGCGCGCCGGCCACAGCCATCACCTCGGCCACGGTGCCATCTCGTCCGGCGGTCAACACATGCTCCATCTTCATCGCCTCCAGCACGGCCAAACGGTCGCCCGCGCTTACCTGCGCGCCTGCTTCCACGAAGACAGCTTTCACAAGGCCCGGCATCGGGGCCACGATATGCCCCGCCGAGGCCCCCGGCCCCGTCGTCACATCCAACGGATCGGGCAACGTGAAGTGGTAGTTGTTGCCCCAAAAGACCGACAATCCAGCCCCGTGGCGCACGACTTCAGCCGCCACCGGCGTGCCGTCTACGGCCCATTGGGTGTCGTTGCCTTCCTTGGACCAAGTGACCTCATGGCTGGCTTTTTCCGACGTGACCACCGCCCGCCCGGGCCCCGAAATCGCAACCTTCAGGGTCTCAGGCTCCCCCTCGAACGCGAGCACGACGGAATGCTCCAACGACGCCCATAGGCTGAACCCCTGCACGGCGTTATCTGCCATGTCCATCGCGCCCACCGCCGCCACGGACCGGCAGCGCGTACAGGGCACGGGCGCTTTCGACAAAGCCTCGACCTCTCGGTCGATCAGGCCGGTATCCACCTCTCCGCGCCCGAAACCTTCGTGCCTTGCCAAGGCCCTCAGAAAGCTGAGGTTGGTGACAGAACCCGCCACCTGCGTGCTTGCCAAAGCCTGCTCCAACCGCGCCAAGGCGATGGCGCGTGTGGGGCCATGGACAATCAGCTTGGCGATCATCGGATCATACCACGGGCTGATCTCATCTCCCTCCCTCACGCCGGTGTCGGCGCGGGCCCCTTCAGGGAAGGCCAGATGGGTAAGCGTCCCCGTGGCGGGCAAAAAGCCCTTCGGCACGTCCTCTGCGTAAAGGCGCGCCTCAAAGGAATGCCCATCAATCGACAGGTCTTCCTGCGCCTTGGGCAAAGCCTCTCCGCTGGCCACGCGCAATTGCCATTCCACCAAGTCCACGCCCGTGATCGCCTCCGTCACCGGATGCTCCACCTGCAAGCGCGTGTTCATCTCCATGAAATAGAACCGATCCGCCTGTAACCCGTCGCTGGCATCCACGATGAACTCCACCGTGCCCGCGCCCTTGTAGCCAATCGCTTCCGCCGCACGGACGGCCGCCGCACCCATCGCTTCGCGCATTTCTTCGGTCATCCCGGGGGCCGGCGCTTCCTCAATCACCTTCTGGTGGCGGCGCTGCAGCGAGCAATCTCGCTCGAACAAATGCACCGCCTTTTCACCGTCACCAAAGACCTGCACCTCAATGTGCCGTGGGGTCGAGACGTATTTCTCGATCAACACCGCCTCGTTGCCAAAGGCCGTTGCCGCCTCTCCTTGGGCACTGGCCAGCGCGTCGGCGAAGTCTTCCGGCGCATCGACACGGCGCATCCCCTTGCCGCCGCCACCGGCCACGGCCTTGATCAACACCGGATAGCCGATTTCACTGGCCCTCTCGGCCAATCCTTCCTGCGACGCGCCATGATAACCCGGCACCACGGGCACGCCCGCCTCCACCATCAAGGCCTTCGCCGCATCCTTCAGACCCATCGCCCGGATCGCCTTGGCAGACGGCCCGATAAACACCAAACCCGCCGCCTCGACCGCATCGACAAACTCCGGGTTCTCCGACAAAAACCCGTAGCCCGGATGCACCGCCTGCGCGCCCGTGCGCAGCGCCGCCTCGATGATCACCTCACCGCGCAGATAGCTTTCCTTGGGCGCCGCCCCGCCAATATGCACCGCCTCATCGGCCATCTGCACATGCCGCGCGCCCGCGTCCGCATCGGAGTAAACCGCCACCGTCCGCACACCCATGGCCCGCGCCGTGTCCATCACCCGACACGCAATCTCACCGCGGTTCGCGATTAATACCTTCTTAAACATCCTCAGCCCTTTCCGAGCACTCAATCCCCGCCAATCCGACCCGGCGCCCCCGCGCCCGGCCCAAAGGAACGCCCAACGCTCCCCCTTCACCTTGGCCCATACAACTCAATCCCGAACCCTCAGCCCGCGCCTACATCCGGAACAAGCCAAACTTCGTCTCCTCAATCGGCGCATTCAACGCCGCCGCCAGCGATAGGCCCAACACTTCCCGAGACTTGCGCGGGTCAACAACCCCGTCATCCCACAGCCTCGCGCTGGCATACAAAGGATGCGACTGCTCCTCGAACATATCGATCGTGGGCTGCTTGAACGCGGCCTCCGCCTCCGCAGACCATTCCTCCCCGGCGCGCTCCATCGCGTCGCGCTTGACCGTGGCCAGAACCCCCGCCGCTTGCGGCCCGCCCATCACGGAAATCCTCGAATTCGGCCAGGACCACAGGAACCGTGGCGAATAAGCCCGCCCCGCCATCCCGTAGTTTCCCGCCCCGAACGAGCCGCCCACCAACATCGTCACCTTCGGCACCGAGGTCGTCGCCACAGCTGTCACCATCTTCGCCCCGTGCCGTGCAATCCCTTCGTTCTCATACTTCCGCCCGACCATGAAACCGGTGATATTCTGCAAGAACACCAAGGGGATCTTCCGGGCCGAGCACAATTCCACAAAATGCGCCGCCTTCTGCGCCGCCTCGCTGAACAACACGCCATTGTTGGCGATAATGCCCACAGGCAGGCCCATGACCTCGGCGAAACCGCAGACAATCGTTTCTCCGAAACGCGCCTTGAACTCGTCGAAATAACTGTCGTCCACGACCCGTGCGATGACCTCCCGAATGTCATAAGGCGTCGTCAGAGATGCCGGTACCACACCCAGCAATTCCTCCGGGTCATAGGCCGGATCGCGCCCCCGTAGACCGGGCCTTGGCCCGGGGCCGCTCGCACCTTTCAACGACCCCACCGCGCGCCGCGCCAAAGCCAGCGCATGGGCGTCGTCCTCTGCCAAATAATCCGCCACACCAGACAGGCGCGTATGCACGTCGCCTCCGCCCAGATCCTCGGCCGAGACCACCTCTCCCGTGGCCGCTTTCACCAAAGGCGGTCCGGCCAGAAAGATCGTGCCCTGCTCTTTCACGATGATCGACACATCGGCCATCGCAGGCACATAGGCCCCCCCCGCGGTGCAAGAGCCCATGACCACGGCGATCTGCGCAATCCCCTTCGCGCTCATCCGCGCTTGGTTGTAGAAAATCCGCCCAAAGTGATCGCGATCGGGAAACACCTCATCCTGATTAGGCAGGTTCGCCCCGCCACTATCCACAAGGTAGACGCAAGGCAGCCCGCATTCCTCGGCAATTTCCTGGGCGCGCAAATGCTTCTTTACGGTGATCGGGTAATACGTGCCGCCCTTCACCGTGGCATCGTTGCAGATCACCATCACGTCGCGCCCATGCACCCGCCCCACACCGGCAATCACGCCGCCGCAAGGTGCCGCCCCGTCATAAAGCCCATGACCCGCCAGCGCCCCAACCTCCAGGAACGGCGATCCCGCATCCAACAGGTTCGCCACCCGCTCTCGCGGCAACATCTTGCCCCGGCCCACATGCCTTTCCCGAGACCGCGCTCCGCCCCCCGCCGCCGCCAATCCGGCCGCCTCCGAGATCACATTCAACGCTTCCAAATGCGCCGCACGGTTGACTTTGGCCTGCTCCGAGCCGCCGATGAATTGAGAGTTCAGTTTCACAGTTTCATTCCCTTTCGCCCGCCCGATCCAAGGCAGCTCCTAATCCAAATCCTTTTGCGCCGTGTCCGCGCCGCGCCGCTATTGCGTGGCGTCGAGGTCGCTCAACAAGGCCCAATCCAACGGCCCCATGACCCCCATCAACCGCGCCACCTGCCAGGCATGCACCGCCTCTTCAAACTTCAACGCGGCCTGAAAACTCTCGCACCATAAGGCGCGGCGGGCGTCCCAACCCGCGCAGGAATCCCCCGCGTCCCGGCCAAGGGCCAAGGCCCAAACCCTCTCGTACAAAGCCGCCAACCCGGCGCCTCCCACGGCTTCCGGCTCCGGCAATAGCGCCCGCATCTGCGCGCCCCTCGCCTCAAACGCCGCCCTCAACCTGCGCTGACACGCCAGCCCATCGGTCGAGACCTCACAAATCCCCATCGCCAGATAGCCGCAATGCTGCACCCAATGGGCATTCATCGCCCCAATCTCCCAGTCCGCCCCATATCCGGGGCCCTGCAACGCCCTTTCAAACTCCGCCATCGCCCCCGGCAAACAGACCCCGAACCTTGGCGTCTCTGGTGCCCCGTCTCCCCACGACTGCGCCGCGCCAGCCCCGGTGCCCAGCGCTAGAACCCCGCAGATCAACAGCCACAACCTCACGTAGCATCCTCCCCAAAGATCAACGCCTCATCCACTGGCTCCCCTCGGGCATCGACCGCCACGAACCACGCCTCCGATCCCTCGGCCTCGCAGATCACCATCAACCTCACACCGTCCACACCCGCCGGCACACCATAGCAATCGTTCAGATCACCCCCGGTTTCCGCCACATAGACGGCCCCATGCCGCGCGATGATCTCCCCCTCCGTGACCGGCGCCGACTGAACACCCAAGTACAACCCGAGCGCCCCCGCCAAAGCCAGCGCCGCCGCCAACGGCAAGATCATCCCCCTTGTCATCACGCGCGCCTTTCCTCCCCTGCCCGCAAGCGCAAAGCCCGCAAACCAGACACAACGCCCCCGTTCACCTTGGCCATACAACTCATCGCAACAGCTGCCACACTTACATCATTCCCATAAGTTCCCGCCCGACCAACATGCGCCGGATCTCCGACGTTCCGGCCCCGATCTCCATCAGCTTGGCATCGCGGAACATCCGGCTCACGGGCGCGTCGTTCATAAACCCCGCGCCCCCCATGGCCTGCACCGCCTGATGGGCCACCTTCATCCCCTCTTCGCTCGCGTATAGCACACAAGCCGCCGCATCTTGGCGTGTGACCTGCCCCCGGTCACAGGCCTTGGCGACCTCATAGGCGTAAGCGCGCGCCGAATTCATCGAGGTATACATATCCGCAATCTTGCCCTGCATCAGTTGGAAATCCCCGATCGATTGCCCGAACTGCTTGCGCTCCTTCATGTAAGGCATGACCTCATCCAGACAGCCCGCCATGATGCCGATGTTCACGCCCGACAGCACCACACGCTCATAATCCAACCCGCTCATCAGCACGCGGACACCGCGTCCTTCTTCGCCAAGCACATTCTCGAATGGCACTTCCACGTCCTCGAACACCAGCTCCGCCGTGTTCGAGCCTCGCATCCCCATCTTGTCGAAATGCGCGCTGGTGCTGAAGCCAACCATCTCTTTTTCAATGATAAAGGCGGTCATGCCCTTGCTGCCCGCCTCCGGGTCCGTCTTGGCATAAACGACCAAAGTGTCGGCATCGGGCCCGTTGGTGATCCAGTATTTGGTGCCATTGAGCACATAGCGATCGTTGCGCTTCTCGGCCCGCAACGACATCGACACCACGTCCGATCCCGCGCCCGCCTCGGACATCGCCAAGGCACCCACATGTTCCCCGGACACCAGTCGCGGAAGGTACTTTTCCTTCTGCTCGACCGAGCCGTTCAACTTAATCTGGTTCACGCAAAGGTTCGAATGCGCCCCGTAAGACAACCCGACCGAGGCTGAGACCCGGCTGATCTCTTCCACCGCCACCAGATGCGCCAAGTATCCCATGCCAGCGCCGCCGAATTGCTCCTCCACGGTCACGCCCAGAAGGCCCAGCTCGCCCATCTCGGGCCACAACTCGTTGGGGAAAGCATTGTCGGCATCGACGGCGGCGGCCATGGGCTTCACCCGCTCCTGCGCCCAAGCATGCACCATGTCGCGCAAGGCATTCACATCCTCGCCCAGATCAAAACTCATCGAACCCAGAAACATCGCCCATCTCTCCCGGTAATTGAACGCTTGTTCATTTAATGACACAGCCCCCGCGCTCGAGTCAAAGGATATTGGGGCCCTCATGCCCTCATCCCCACCGCGCGCACCATAAGCCTTTGGCGCAACACCCCATTTTTCTGCGCTATAGAAGCTCCCGAAGATCTTCACCGGGCGTGGGTTAACACCCGCCCCACTCTACGGCCCTGTGGCCGTGCCGCCCCAGACCGCCCCCTCATTGGGCGCAGGCGCACGGCTCGGATCGCGCATTCCTCCGACCCGCCGGGTGACGCTGGTGGGGGCAATCCCGTTTCAAAGCGGGCCCGCTTTTCTTTACGCCGCACTACAGCTGCCACCAAATCCGCAGCGCCCGCCAGACAGAGCGTCCCGGCAATGACCCCCATCACAGATGGTCATGGCCCCCGCCCTTGTGCCATCCGCCCAAGCGCGTAATCCTGTGCCCAAAGCGCAGGGGGACTTATGCTCAATTTCCATATCTACGACGTCTTCACCGACACGCCATTTACCGGCAATCCTTTGGCCATCGTCGAAGGGGCAGACGGCCTGACCACAGCGCAGATGCAAACCATCGCGCGGCAGTTCAACCTGTCGGAAACCATCTTTATCCAAACGCCCAACGATCCCTCCCACACTGCCAAGGTGCGTATCTTCTTTCCCACGGCAGAAATCCCCTTCGCGGGCCATCCCACCATCGGCTGCGCCCTGCATCTGGCCAAGGGCGCCCCCACCGTCACCCTAGAGGAAGTCGCAGGCCTCGTGCCTGTTACCATCTCCGATGGCATGGCCGAATTCACCGCCCCGAAAATCCCCCGAGCGCTGGAGGCCACCCCAGATCGCGCCACCATGGCCGCCTCGCTTGGGCTGGCTGAACACGATCTCGCGCCCACCGCGTTGGGGAATTTTGAGGGCGGGCCCTCCTTCCTCTATGTCGAACTCACCACGCTCGACGCGCTGTCGCGCTGCAAAATCTCCGAACCCGCCTTCTCGGAGACCCGCAAGACTGCTGGCGACACCGGCGCGATCTATGCCTATGTGCCCACGGGGCCCAATGCGATCCAGGGTCGGATGTTCGATCCCCCCGCAGGCATCGCGGAAGACCCCGCCACAGGCTCCGCCACGGCCCTTCTGGCGGGCCACCTGCACGCGACCGGACGCTTGCCCGAGACCGGCACAACCACTTTCACCCTGCGCCAAGGGGTCGAAATGGGCCGCCCCTCGGACCTTCGGCTGACCATCGACACGGCAGCCAACGCCCTCACCGCCGTTCGGGTCGCGGGGCAAGCGGTTCCCGTGGCCTCCGGCCAAATCCGTATCCCCTGAAGCGCCTCCTCGGGCGCTGCCGCCCCCTCCTCGGAGCTGTCCCCTCAACCAGCGCCGCCCAAAAAATGTCGTCCTGCACCGCAGGGCAATTCTTTAGCGTGCTCCGGGGTCTTCCAACTGAACAAAGCCGTGCCTATAGTCTTCCTATGATTTCAGACCTGCTCAGCCGCCTTCTGGCCCCCGCCCCTGAACCGCTTCCCCAAGCTGATGCCCGCCTTGCGCTTGCCGCCCTTCTGGTGCGTGTTGCCCGCTCCGATGGCGATTACGCTGCTGTAGAAATCGCCCGCATTGATGCGCTTTTGGCCGATCGCTACGGCCTTCTGCCGGGCCAGGCCAAGACCCTGCGCGCTCAGGCCGAGGCGCTGGAGGCTCAGGCCCCCGATACTGTCCGCTTCACCCGTGCCATCAAGGATTCGGTTGACCATGACGACCGCCTTGATGTGGTCGAGGCGCTTTGGGATATCGCCCTTGCCGATGGCGAACGGGACGAGGATGAAAACGCCCTGATGCGCCTTGTCGCCCCGATGCTTGGCATCAATGACCGCGACAGCAATTTGGCCCGTCGCCGGGTTGAGGCGAACCTTTAAGGGCCTCCACCAAAGGTCTCCACGCGCCCTCACCCCCGGCCTTTTCCGCCTACCCGCAAAGGCCAATCCCCATGCTCGCCACCCTCCCGATGTATCTGCGTGCGCAAACGCGGGCGGCCCATGATGCGTTCTACGCCCTGATCCGCGATGCCCTGCGTGACCACGGCCATCTCGCCCCCGACGCTTTGGATCACGACACGCCCCATACCCAAACATGGACCCGGCCCGATCTGCTGCTGGGGCAAATCTGCAACCTGCCCTACCGCACCCACGCCCATACCCTCACCACCCGCATCGGCACCTGTGACTACGGCCTGCCGGGCGCGCCTGCGGGGCATTACTTCTCCTATTTCGTGGTGCGCGCCGATGATCCCCGTGACACGCCCGCGGCCTTCGCCAATGCGCGCCTTGCGGTGAATGAGGTCGACAGCCACTCCGGTTGGGGGGCCGCCTGGAGCTACGCCCGTGCCCATGGCTTCGCCTTTTCTCGTGGGGTTCTGACCGGGGCCCATAGCGCCTCGGCCCGGGCCCTTGTGGCGGGACAGGCCGACATCGCCTGCATCGACGCGATCAGTTGGCAGATGATCGAGCGCTACGATGACACCGCGCCACGCCTGCGGATCATCGCCCAAAGCGCCACGTCGCCGGGCCAAACCCTGATTACCGCGCGCGGCAAAGACCCCGCCCCCCTGCGCCTTGCCGTGATCGCGGCCCTTACGGCGCTTTCGCCTGCGCACCGTGAAACGCTGATGCTGCGCGGCCTCGTGTCTCTGCCCGATGCGGCCTACCACGCCATGGCCCTGCCCGATGCCGCGCCAATCGGCACGGCGGCGCGGCACAGGGCCTGAATCCCTCTCTTTCCCCTGCGGCACCCACCCCTTGCCCGTTGCATTTCTTGGCCATTTCGGCACAACTCAGGCGAAACATCAGGGACAAGACCACGTGACAACCGCCTCCCCCCCCGTGATCGAGATCAACGGATTGCACAAAAGTTTCGGCGCGCTCGACGTGCTGAAAGGCGTCGACCTCTCGGCCCAAGCGGGCGATGTGGTGTCGCTGATCGGCTCTTCCGGGTCGGGGAAATCCACGCTTCTGCGCTGCGCAAACCTTCTGGAAGACAGCCAGCAGGGCGAGATCATTTTTGAAGGCGATCCGATCCGCTGGAAGGGCACAGGCGACAACCGCCGCCCCGCCGATGCCGAGCAGGTCCGACTGATCCGCACCAATTTATCGATGGTGTTTCAAAGCTTTAATCTATGGTCCCACATGACCATTTTGCAGAACGTGATGGAAGCGCCCGTCACCGTTCTGGGCGAGGATAAGGCCGAGGTCGAAGACCGCGCGCGCCGCCTGCTCGACAAGGTAGGCATCGGTGCGAAATGCGACGCTTGGCCGTCGGAGCTGTCGGGCGGACAACAGCAACGCGCCGCCATCGCGCGGGCCTTGTGTATGGAGCCGCGTGCCCTGCTGTTTGATGAGCCGACATCGGCCCTCGACCCTGAGTTGGAGCAAGAGGTGATCCGCGTCATCCGTGATCTGGCCGAGGAAGGCCGCACGATGATTCTCGTGACCCACGACATGCGCATGGCGCGCGATATTTCCTCTCACGTTGTGTTCCTGCACCAAGGGCTGATCGAGGAACAAGGCGCCCCGTCCGAGCTGTTCGGCCACGCCAAGTCCGCGCGGCTGCGACAGTTCCTCAGCCATTCCGACGCCGCCTGAATGACGCGCTTTCTGGCCCTTCTTCTGGTGGCAATCGCGCCCCTTTGCGCCAAGGCGGAAACCCTGCGCATTGCCACCTCAGCTGCCTATCCGCCGATGATCATCCACAACGGCGCGTCGCCCGTCAGCGGGCTCGAGGGGGATCTGCTGGCCGCCCTATGCGCCCGCGCCGGGTGGGATTGCCAGTGGGAAATCATGCCCTTTGATGCGATCTTTGTGGCGCTGGAGGCAGGCGAGATCGACATCGCAGCCAATTCCCTTGGCTATACCGCGGCCCGGGCGGCGCGGGTGCATATGACCTGCCCCTATCGCCCCGGCTCAGCCGATGGCGCTCAGGGGACGTTCTATGTGCTCGATCCCTCCCATGACCCTCGCAGCGGCCCGATTGCAGTGCTGCGCGAAACGCTGCACGCCACCGCGCTGGCTCTTGCCGGGCTGGAGGCACGTCCGTTTTCCGACGATCACACCGCGCTTGATGCCGTCGTCGCGGGCGACATTCCCGCCTATTTCGGCGCCGATCCGGCGGTGGAGACTTACCCCAATCGCGGCCTTCTTACCGCCTCGGGCGGGATGGCTATTGAAAGCGGCGGCACCTCTATCGCCGTGACGCCGTTGCGTCCCGACCTCGCGGCAGAGGTTGACGCGCAGCTGGTAAACCTATCCCGTGATGGAACCATTACGCGCCTGACAACCCGCTGGACCGGGGCGGGCGTAGACGACCCAATCGCACTATGCGACATTGGCCTACCAATAAGCTAACCAACAGGGAGTATCCCAAAATGAAAAAACTGATCCTAGCCACAACGGCACTGACAATGACTGCGGGCATGGCGCTGGCCGATGGCCATTCCGTCGTGCGCATGGGCACCGAAGGCGCCTACCCTCCCTATAACTTCATCAACGATGATGGCGAAGTGGACGGTCTGGAACGCGCCCTGGGTGATGAACTCTGCGCCCGTGCCGAACTGACCTGCGAATGGGTCACCAACGAATGGGACAGCATCATCCCCAACCTGACTTCCGGCAACTACGACACGATCATTGCCGGCATGTCGATTACCGATGAGCGTGACGAAGTCATCGACTTCACCCAAGCCTATATCCCCAACGCGCCAACGCTTTTCATGGGCATGGACGAAGATCTTGAACTGGATGGCGCCGTTATTGCCGCGCAAACAAACACGATCCAGTCGGGCTATCTGGCGACCCTCGAAGGGGTGACACTGATCGAATTCGCCACCCCCGATGAAACCGTCGCCGCCGTGCGCAACGGCGAGGCCGATGCCGTGTTTGCCGACAACGACTTCCTCTTGCAGGTTGCGGCTGAAGACGATGACCTGATGATCATCCTCGATCCCGTGACCCTCGGCCAAGGCGTTGGCATGGGCCTGCGTGAAGGCGATGAGCTGATCGCCGTCTTTGATGCTGCCATCACCTCGATGAAGGAAGACGGCTCCCTCAACGCGCTCCTGGTGGAATGGTTCGGCGAGGATACCCTCACCTGGTAATGGCCGCTTCAATGCAACACTGGAAGCGCGGGCTGCTTAAGGCTTGGCTCGCGCTTTCCCTGCTCTGGGGAGCGGCTGTGACCCTGTTTTTGGTCATCGGAACGGTTGAAGTCTTTGAGGCATCACCCTGGCAGACAAGCGCCACGGCCACTGCGTTCATCCTCTTGGCCTTCCTGCCCCTCGCAGCTCTACCTCCGCTCGTCCTGCTCGCGCTCGGCGCGCTCATCATCTGGATCATCGACCGCCTGCGCCCTACACACGACACCCACCTCTGAAACGCCCCCCTTTCCACTTCACCTTGGCACATACAACTCAATCCCGCCCCGAGCCCCACACACCTCATGTTCAGCTTTTGCTCCGATCCCTCCACCCTCGACACTTTCCGCTGGTTCAGCTGCTACCTGACCAATGGCGTGCATATGCTGTTCTATCAAAGCTTCCTGACCGTGGGCCTGCTGCTGTTGATCGCCGCCCCTCTGTCGCTCGGCATCGGCTTTGTCGCCGCTACCGCCAGCCGCGCCCGTAACCTGCCCGCGCGGCTGATCGGCAAAACCTACACCGCCATGGTGCGCGGCGTGCCCGATATCGTATTCTTCCTGTTCTTCGTCCTCGTGCTGGACCAAGGGATCGAATACCTCCGCCACATCGTGACCTGCCCCGACTGGGACGAGCCGATCCGCCAAGGCGCCAACTTCCTCGTCTGCGACGCGGCCCGCACGCCTCAAGGCAACGCCCCCCAATGGGTGCACGAAAGCTACAACTTCGGCTTGGCCACATTCACCTACGCCATCGTCTTCGGCGCATTCTGCGGCAACGTGCTCTACGGGGCGATGGGCGCCGTGCCGAAGCCGCAACTGGAAACGGCGGCTGCATACGGCATGTCCCAGCGGCAAATCTTCTGGCGTATCCTGGTGCCGCAAATGTGGGTCTTCGCGCTGCCGGGCCTGTCCAACATCTGGATGATCTTGATCAAGGCGACGCCCCTGCTGTTCCTCTTGGGGATCGAGGATATCGTCTACTGGGCCCGTGAAATCGGCGGCTCCCGCAATTCTCGCTTCGCCTACCCGCACCCCGACTGGCGCTTTTGGTACTTCCTCGGACTGCTGATCTTCTACCTCTGCTTCACGCGCGTGTCAGAGCTCGCCCTCTCCCGCCTCACCCGCCGCCTCTCCCGTGGCCAAGCCACCGCGGGCGGCGAAGCCCTGCGCAAGGCCGCCCCATGACGCCCCGCTGCCCTGCTCCGCCAAAGACTTTTGCAAAAGTCTTCCCAGAGCCTTGCAAGGCTCTGCCCACGCCCTTGCAAGGGCGTGCCAAATCCTTTGCAAAGGATTTCTCCGCATGACCTGCACCGACGCGATCCAAGCCTATGCCCTGCGTGCCATCGGCATTGGCGAACGCGCCCTTCCCCAGGGCGACATCACCCTTTGTGAACAATTCGTGCTCATCGGCTCCGGCATGATCTGGAACGTCTATTTCGGCGTCCTCGCCCTCTCGTTCGGCTTCTTCTTCGCCGTGGCCCTCGCCGTCGCCAAAGCCTCGCCGCGCTGGCTGCTCCGCAAACCGGCGGAATGGTTCATCTTCCTGTTCCGCGGCTCCCCTCTCTTTATCCAGTTCTTCATGGCCTATGAGGCTTTCGTGATGATCCCCCGTCTAGGCTACGAGTTCGAGCTTTTCGGCATCGCGATCGAGGCTGAAACCCGCTGGTTCGCCCGGGCCTGGCTTGGCGCCCTGATTGTCCTTTTCTGCAACACTTCCGCCTATGCCGCCGAGATCTTTTACGGCGCGCTCCGCTCCGTCCCCAAAGGCGATCTGGAAGCCGCCGATGCCTATGGCCTGACTGGTTGGAAGAAGTTTCGCCGCATCACCTTCCCCACCACCATGCGCCTGGCCTGGCCCGCCTATACCAATGAAGCGATCTTCATGTTCCACGCCACGGCGCTGGTGTTCTTCAGCTCTTTCCCTGCCTTCCAGCAGCGCGGCGACGCGCTCTATTACGCCTCTTATTTCGCCGACCGCACCTTCAACCCCTTCATCCCCTACCCCATTGTGGCCGGCTACTTCATCATCGTGGCTCTGCTCGTCATCGCCCTTTTCGGCGCCATCAACCGCCGCCTCAACCGTCACCTCCCCTCTGACCAAAAGCGACGCCTCCGCCTCCGTCCCACCCTCATCCGCTAACCCCACCGCCTTGAAACGCCGCTTGCGAGGTCGCCGCCTCAGGCGTAAGGCTCATACAGCGCAACCCTTTTTACCTCCTGTGTCCCATGACCGCTCCTCAGGCTCCGGCCGACTTCCTTCACGATAATCCCCAAATCAAATCCATCCGTATGGTCGCCTCTGACCTGAACGGCCAAGCCCGAGGCAAACGGGTCGCCCGGCGTTTCGCGGGCAAGGCGATCAAGGACGGCACACGCTTTCCCTATTCGGTCCTGAACCTCGACATATGGGGCGAAGACATCGACGATAGCCCCCTGGTGTTCGAGGCCGGTGACCCCGATGGCATCCTCTACCCCACCTCCCGTGGCCTCGTGCCCGTCCCGTGGCTGGAAACCCCCACGGCGATCCTGCCGATCTGGATGTTCCACGACGACGGCACCCCCTATATGGGCGACCCTCGCCACGCGCTGGCCCGTGTGGTCGACCGCTACAAGGCACGCGGCCTCACCCCTGTGGTCGCCACAGAACTGGAGTTCTACATCATTGACGACCGTGGCCGCGAACTCCGCGTGCCGCCCTCACCTCGCTCCGGCATCCGCCGCCAACAGGCCGAGATCCTTGCGCTGCGCCAACTCGATGCTTTTGATACGTTCCTCACAGCGCTCTATGACGCTTGCGAGGCGATGGATATCCCCGCCGACACGATGATCTCCGAGGCCGGCCCAGGCCAGTTCGAAATCAACATGGACCACCAGCCCGACGCGATGAAAGCCGCCGACGACGCCTGGCTGTTCAAAGTCCTGACCCGGGGCCTCGCCCGCTCCCATGGGTTTGCCGCCAGCTTCATGGCCAAACCCTACCCCGATTACGCGGGCAATGGCCTTCATACGCATTTCAGCGTCCTCGATGCCGACGGCAACAACATCTTCGACAATGGCGGCGCTGAGGGCTCCGACACGCTGCAACACGCCATCGCCGGATGCCTTGCCGCCATGCCCGGCTCCATGCTGATCTTTGCGCCCCATGCCACCAGCTACGACCGCTTCGTGCCCGGTGCCCATGCCCCCACCGCTGCCGCCTGGGCCTACGAGAACCGGACTACCGCCCTGCGTATCCCCGCGGGTAACCCCTCTGCGCGCCGGATCGAACACCGCGTCGCGGGCGGTGATATCAACCCCTACCTCTTCCTGGCCGCCGTCCTTGGCGCCGCCCTTGATGGGATCGAACAAGGCCTCCCCCCCGCCCCTGCCATCCAAGGCAGCGCCTACACGGCCGAGCTGCCGCAGCTGCCCCTCACTTGGGCCGATGCCATCACGGCCTTCGACCAATCCCCCGAAATCCAACGTATCTTCGCCCCTGAGTTGCGCGAAACCTTCCTCGCCACCAAGCGCCAGGAACTCAAATACATGGCCGACCTCTCCCCCGAAGAACAACAGGAGCTCTACCTCGACACGGTCTGACCCCCACGCAACGCTCCCCCCTTCATCTTGGCCTTACAACTCCGGGGGTTTGGGGGCTGGCCCCCATTAAACAGCCGCGTTTGGGGGCTGGCCCCCAATAGAGGACGCGCTTGGGGGCTGGCCCCCAAAACGCCAACCAATCCACCCACCACTCCAAATCACACGAGCCTCCCCATGCACCTCGGCATCTTGCAAACCGGACATGTCCCCACTGAAGTCGCCTCCACCGACGGCCCCTATGCCACGTTGTTCCGCAAGCTCTTTGCACACCGCGGCTTCACCCAAACGCTCTGGTCCGTGGTGGATGGTGAATTCCCCTCCGGCCCCGAAGCGGCGGACGCTTGGCTGGTGACGGGCTCCAAACATGGCGCTTATGAAGATCACCCCTGGATTCCCCCGCTGGAGGATCTGATCCGCGCGATCCGTGACGCGGAAATTCCCCTCGTGGGGTCCTGCTTCGGACACCAGATCATCGCCCAGGCCCTTGGCGGCACAGTGGAAAAATACCCTGAAGGCTGGTCCGTGGGCCGCACTCAATACAAGGTCGGCGACCAGACCCTGAACCTTAACGCCTGGCATCAAGACCAAGTCACCCAGCTGCCCGAAGGCGCGACGGTCCATGCCTCTTCCGACTTCTGCGCCAACGCGATCGTGGCCATCGGGCCGCGCATCCTGACGACGCAACCGCACCCGGAATTCGCCAATTCGGTCATCGAGTCATTGATCGACCTGAAAGGTGACGCCGTGGAACCTGACCGTTTGGCCATCGCCAAGGCCCTGCTGACAGAGCCCAACGACAACCGCCTGATCGCCGATTGGTTCGCCGACGTGCTAGAAGGGGCGGACGCCACAAAACCAAGGGACTTTCCCCGATGATCCCCGCAGAATTTCTCGCCAAACTGCCCGATGTTGCCCGCACCTACTTGGAGGGCCGCACCCTAGATGAGGTCGAATGCATCGTCTCGGACCTTGCGGGCGTGGCGCGGGGCAAGGCGATGCCGGGCACGAAATTTGCGCGCCAAGCGCAGTTCTACCTGCCCAACTCGATCTTTTTCCAAACCATTACAGGGGATTGGGCCGACGACGTCGGCGATGGCTTCACCGAGCCGGACATGATCCTGACCCCGGACTTCGACACCGCTCTGCCCGCCCCTTGGACGGCCGATTGGACGCTTCAGGTGATCCACGACATCCACGACCAACAAGGCCAACCGGTCTCTTTCGCGCCGCGCAACGTGCTGAAACGGGTGGTTGAGCTTTATAACGCACGGGGCTGGCAACCGATTGTTGCCCCCGAGATGGAATTCTACCTCGTCGCCCCCAACACCGACCCCGCGCAGGAAATCGTGCCGCCCATGGGCCGATCGGGCAGGCGCGCGGCGGCGCGGCAGGCGTACTCCATGTCCGCGGTGGATGAATACGGCCAGGTCATTGATGACATTTACGATTTCGCCGAGGCAATGGGGCTGGAAATTGACGGCATCCTGCAAGAAGGCGGCGCGGGGCAGATCGAATTGAACCTACGCCACGGCGATCCGGTCAAGCTCGCCGATGAGATGTTTTACTTCAAACGGATGATCCGGGAAGCGGCGCTGAAGCACAATATGTACGCAACCTTCATGGCCAAACCCATCGCCGGAGAGCCGGGATCAGCGATGCATATCCACCACTCTGTCGTGGACGCGGCGACGGGGCAAAACATCTTCTCGGACGCAGACGGCGCGGAAACCCCCGCCTTCATGCATTTCATCGGCGGCATGCAACGCAATATGCCCGCCGTGATCGCCCTTCTGGCGCCTTACGTGAACAGCTACCGCCGCTATGTGCCTGATTTCGCCGCGCCAATTAACCTCGAATGGGGGCGTGACAACCGTACCACGGGGCTGCGGGTGCCCGTCTCTGGCCCCGAGGCACGGCGGGTGGAAAACCGTCTGCCGGGGATGGATTGCAACCCCTATCTGGGCATCGCCGCCAGCCTTGCGACGGGCTATTTGGGCTTGGTGGAGGGCGAAGGCCCGTCCGAGGAATTCAACGGCGACGCCTATTCCGCCGAAAGCGGCGTGCCGCGCGGATTGGGGGACGCTTTGGGCCTGCTGGAGGCCAATCTGGGCGTGCGCCAATGCTTGGGAGAGGATTTCTGCCGCGTCTATTCCGCCGTTAAGCAATTGGAATATAACGAGTTCCTGCATGTCATCAGCCCTTGGGAGCGGGAGCATTTGTTGCTGAATGTCTAGACACAGGCCCGGAAGCAAAGATTGGTGGCTTGAGACCGCCCTGATCGCGGGCAGCGGCGTGGTTCTGGCGGCTTTCCTTTGGGACGGGCCGATATTTGCGGGTGGCGACGCCGTGTCCCCGGCCACGCCCACCGTCGCGCCCGTCCTTGCGCCCGCGCCTATGCCTCGAACAGTGGCGGACCTGATGGATGCGGGCTGTCTGACCCAGGAAAACTTACGCGCCATGGTGGAAGGCCGAGCGATCTACGTGTCCTGTCCCTTGCATCCGTTGGAAACCTCGCCATGAACGCGCTCTATCGTAACGACCGCCCCGGACGCCACGCGCCTTCGGTCTATGCAGCGGGCGTCAGTGCGCCCGAGCGCCCGCCCCTAACCGGGGAGATCAGCGTTGATGTGGCGGTGATCGGCGCGGGCATCACCGGGTTGTGGGCGGCGTTGACCTTGGCGAAAGCCGGACGGTCCGTGGTGGTGCTGGACGCGCACCGCGTGGGATTTGGCGCCTCGGGCCGCAACGGCGGACAGGTGCATTCCGGCTTCAACATGGGCCAACGGGCGTTGGAGGACCGCTTGGGCAAAGACCGCGCCCACGCCCTGTGGGACTTGGCGGAAGCGGGCAAGGATCAGCTCCGGGCCTTCTGCGAAACGGCGCCGGAAACCCACTATCGCCCCGGCGTGGCCCATGGCGAATATAGCGCGCTGTCCTTGGCGGAGGCGCGTCTAGAAGCCGACCATATGGCGCGCCACTACGGTATCGAAACCACGGTAATGGGCCGCGATGCTTTTGCGCAGTTGGTCAAAGCCCCGGCCTATGTGGGTGGCACCTTGGACGAAAGCGGCGGGCATCTTCAGCCTTTGGCCTACGCCCTCGCCCTCGCCCGCGCCGCCGAGGCTGCTGGCGCTGTGATCCATGAGCGGACCGAAGTGCTGAGCGTGGCTGAGGGGACGCGGGTGCGCCTGACCACGCCGCGCGGGCGCATCAACGCGGGCCACGTGATAGCTGCGGGCAATGGCTATCTGCCGAACCTGTTGCCGCAGGTAAACCGCAGGGTCATGCCGATCAATTCCTTCATCGCCGCGACCGAGCCGCTGCCCGAGCGCTGGCAAGAGGTGATGGCCCGTGACATTGCCGTGTCCGATAGCAAGTTCGTGGTGAATTATTATCGCTTCGACCACGAGAGGCGGTTCTTGTTCGGGGGGCGGGAAAGCTACTCCATCGGATTTCCGAGGGACATAAAGACCGCCCTTGTTGCGCGGATGGCGCAGCTGTTCCCTCAGTTGAGCGGCGTGAAGGTGGATTACGTTTGGGGCGGATCGCTGGGAATAACGCCCTCTCGCCTGCCTCATGTGGCCCGCGTTGGCTCCAAGGTGCTGTCTGGGGCCGGATTCTCCGGCCACGGGGTCGCGCTGAGCGGGATGGCGGGCCGGGTGATGGCCGAGGCTGTTTTGGGGCAAGAGGGCGGCTTGGCCACGTTCGACGCGCTGAAAATCCCTGCGTTTCCAGGGGGTACGGCCCTACGCGCCCCGATCCTTACACTGGCCATGTCGTGGTTTGCGTTGCGCGATCGCATCGGCCTCTAGGCAAAAAGTGGACGATTTCCGCCGACCGCGAGGTTGTCGCTTTTCTGTGACGTTCTTCTGCATATATAAGAAAAACGAAATATCACATTTGAAAATGGTGAATGTATGTCCACGTTGTCCGCGCCGAACGTCTACGACGCCGAACCGATCCCCGAGGCCGCTCGCGCCGAGATTGACCGCCTCCTGCAAAGCGGGGACCTGTTTCGTTACACCGCGCCCGAGAACGCGCCCGTAGCTCTGTTGGAGCGTGAATTCGCCGCAATGATGGGCACGAAATACGCGCTTGCAGTGTCGAGCTGTTCTGCCGCGCTGTTCCTGTCGCTAGAGGCGCTGGATCTGGGCAAAGACGCCAAGGTGATGATCCCCGCATTCACCTTTGCGGCTGTTCCGTCGTCCATCGTGCACGCGGGCTTGCAGCCGGTTCTGTGCGAAGTGGCCGACAACTATCGCGTCGATATGGTTGATTTCATGGAGAAATTGCCCGGCGTGCAAGCGGTTCTTATCAGCCATATGCGGGGCCATACCTCGGACATGGATGCGATCTCGGCCGCCTGTGATGCAGCCGGTGTGCCGCTGATCGAGGATGCGGCCCATTCCCTGGGAACCGAGTGGCACGGCAAGAAGATTGGCACCATCGGGAAGGTTGGCTGCTTTAGCTTCCAGTCCTATAAATTGATTAACGCAGGCGAAGGCGGGATCATGATCACCGACGACGCCGATCTGGTGGCGCGCGCCGTCATTATGTCGGGCGCCTATGAGCATAACTGGGCGAAACACGGCGACGATGCCGCCCTGGTTGGGGCCTTTGGCCGGTGGCAGAACAAGCTGCCGCTCTACAACCTGCGGATGCAGAACCTGAGCGCGGCCGTAATCCGGCCTCAACTGCCCGAAGTAGCGCGCCGCGTCCGCGATGGCCGCAAGAACCACGACTATGTGGCCGCTGCGCTGAACACCTCGGACTGGCTGACCGTGCCTGATCCCCTCGGCCCCGAAGAACGCGCACCGGATTCGATCCAGTTCAACCTGCAAGGATTTGACAGCGACGCCGAAGCCCGCGCCTTCGCGGACGCTGCCGCTGCAAGAGGCGTGAAGGTGCAGATCTTCGGACTGAGCACCGACAACGCACGGGCCTTCTGGAACTGGCAATTCATCCCCGGAGACCTGCCCGAGCTACCCCAAACCCGAGCGATGCTGATGCGCGCCTGCGATGCGCGCCTGCCCGCAAGGCTGCAAAAAGCAGACCTCGACCACATCATCGGGGCGTTGCTTTCTGCCGCCGAAGACGTCAAAGGCACCCCCCGCGCTTACGGCACGTGAGCCGCAAAAATCTTTTGCAAAAGATTTGAGAACGCCCTTGCAAGGGCGTTGGACAGAGCCTTGCAAGGCTCTGTCCAGGGTTTTGCAAAACCCTGATGCGGGGCGGGGGAAAGGGGGTGGCGCGCGAGAGTATGCGCCGCTTTGATTATCCCTATTGAGGGCGACGCAGTGCAGGCGTACCGTCGGGCAACTTTGTTTGAGAGTGTCCGACATGACGACAAATACCCCCAACTCCTGGGAAGCCCGCGCTGAGGAATATTCGCTTTACGGCTTCACTGATCTGCCTTCGATCCGAGACCGTGGCACGGTTGTTGTGACCCATGGAGAGGGTCCGTACATCTTTGATACCAATGGTAAAAAATACCTCGATAGCAATTCCGGACTATGGAACATGGTGGCCGGATTTGATCACAAGGGTTTGGCCGAGGCTGCCAAGGCGCAGTATGATCGCTTCCCCGGCTACCATGCCTTTTTTGGCCGAATGTCAGATCAAACCGTCGCGCTGTCGGAGCGGCTCATCGACGTGAGCCCATGGGATCGGGGCAAGGTTTTTTACACCAACTCGGGGTCCGAGGCCAATGACACCATGGTCAAGATGCTGTGGTTCATGGGGCGCGCAGAAGGAACGCCGCAGAAGCGGAAAATCCTGACGCGGGGAAACGGGTATCATGGGGTGACGGCGGTTGCGGCCTCGATGACGGCAAAGCCTTACAATGAGGTGTTCGGCCTGCCGATGGAGGGGTTCATTCATCTGACCTGTCCACACTATTGGCGCGAGGGCGCTGAGGGGGAGTCTGAGGCCGCCTTTACCGCCCGCCTTGCCCGTGAGTTGGAGGATGTAATCGCACGCGAAGGCGCGGACACCATCGCGGGGTTCTTTGCCGAGCCCGTTCTGGGGGCGGGCGGTGTGATCCCGCCGCCGGAAGGTTATTTCCAAGCCATCCAGGCGGTGCTTGAGAAGCACGGTATTCCGTTGATCTCTGACGAGGTTATTTGCGGCTTCGGGCGGACGGGCAATACGTGGGGGTGTGAGACTTACGACTTTGTGCCGGATGTCATCATCTCCTCCAAGGCATTGACCGCCGGGTATTTCCCCATGGGCGCGGTGATGCTGGGGCCGCGAATGGCGGACCGTTTGCAAGCCGCTATTGATCCGATCGAGGAGTTCCCCCACGGATTTACCGCCAGCGGTCATCCGGTGGGCTGTGCGGTGGCGTTGAAGGCCATCGACGTGGTGCTTGAGGAGGGCCTGTTGGACATGGTGCGCGCGGGCACGGGACGGATGGAGGCGGGCCTTCGAGACATCGCCCGGCACCCCAACATCGGAGAGCTGCGCGGCGTGGGGTACATGTGGGCGCTGGAAGCGGTGCGAGAGGGCAAGATTCCGTTTGAAGGCCATTTGAGCGTGTCGGAACGGATTGCCAACGCCTGCACGGATCACGGGTTGATCTGTCGGCCCTTGGGGCAAGCGGTGGTGTTGTGTCCGGCGTTTACGCTGACGGATGGGCAGATGGACGAAATGTTCGAGAAACTTGACGCTGCGTTGCAGCAGGTGTTCTCCGAGATCACCTGAGGCACGGGTTGAAGGCGCGGGATTCGATATTTGGAAAAAGGTGAAGGGGGGCGGCGCGATGGATATTCGGGCGTTGCCGGGTGGATTTTCGGTAGCTGAGCTTGTGGGCGACCGAGTGTCTGTCAGCCCTTTGGCGCGCGAGGATCGCAGGGCGTTGGTGGAGGCCGCCAGCGACCCCGGCATTTGGGCCGGACATCCAGCGACAGACCGGTATCGGGCGCGGGTTTTTGAGCCCTACCTTGACGAAATAATGTCTGCGGGAGGCGGTGTCACTTTACGAGATTCCGATGGGCAAGCCATTGGAATGTCGAGATTCTACGCCTCATCCGATGCGCCAGAGGGGATAGGGATTGGCTTCACCTTTCTGGTGAGATCCCATTGGGGTGGCGCGACGAATTTTGAGGTGAAGCGGTTGATGTTGGCGCATCTTTTCCGCTTCGTTGATGAGGCGTGGTTTCACATTGCGCCCACGAATATCCGGTCGCAGAAGGCGACGGCCAAGCTTGGGGCTGTGCCAGAGGACAGCCGGATATTGGACCTTGGGGCCGGGCGGACAGAATGGGTGCGGATGCGGTTACGGAAGGCGCAGTGGTACGCGGCCGGACATTAGGGCGCCGAGAGGGCTTCCTGACACCGCGCGTTTGCCGCCACGACGCGGTCCATCTCGTAGAAATGATCTGGATTGGTGGGCTGCGCCACGGCGGTCATGGTGCTTGCCGCCGCAGCCAAACGCGCGCCTGCCGCGGCACGATCGGCGGGGTTCTGTGCGGTTTCGCATAGGGAGAAATCAGCCATGGCGGCGTCATAGGTGCTGAGATCGTCAGATGGGCTATCGAGCCCGAAAATCGGCGCGAGGATCGAGCAGGACGCCGTGGCCGAGACCACGAGAACGGAGAGGATAATACGGATCAAGGGGGTCACAACTTGCTGAGTTTGTTCTGTAATTCGGCGAGCTGGCGCTTGATGGCGTCCAACTCTTCCGAGGGGGTCGGGTCATCAGACGCGGCGGGTGAAGCGCCCTGCCCTGTCGCGCCCGTTGCAGCGCCTGTCATGGCGTTGAAGAAGGCTTCTTGCTGCGCGCGCATGGCGTCGAAACCGGGCATGGCGGCCATGGGGTTAATCGCCGCCATATTATCCATGATGGTTGATTGCCCCTCTTTCAGCATCTCGAAGGACGAGGCGAGGAACTCGGGCACCACGGAATGGGCTTGGGTCGTATAGCTGCGCACCAGATCGGTCAGGACCGAGATTGGCAGCACCGATTCCCCGCGCGATTCGTGGTCGGCCACGATTTGCAGAAGGTATTGGCGGGTCAGGTCATCGCCGGACTTGAGGTCTACGATCTTCACTTCGCGGCCATCGCGGATGAAGCCTGCAATGTCTTCCAGCGTCACATAGTCAGAGGTTTCCGTGTTATAGAGCCTCCGGCTGGCATAGCGCTTGATGAGAAGCGGCTCGGGTGTGTTGGTCATGGCTGGCCCTCCTCTGGTATTGCGGTGCAGCATTTGCAGCCTACGCCTCTTATTTGAGAATGCAAACGGGCCTTTTTGTGGCGCGTTCTTGCATAAGATTCCAAATAGCCCAACAGAATCAGAAAAGGCGGACCTGCGCTTGCGGGTCCGCCTTATCCGGTTCAGCGATATATAAGGGCGGGAGGACCCTGTATCGCTTATGTGAAAGCCCTTCGCGCCGGGGAGGAAGGCGCGAGTGGACCGCTTACTTGGCGGTTGCGGCTTTCTTGGCAGCAGTCGTCACTTCAGCAGTTGCTTTTTTGACGGCGGCAGTTGCTTCCTCGGAAGCTTCTTTGCCAGCTGCCATCATCAGCTCAACTGTTTCCATCTGAACTTTTTTCGCGATCTCAGCGAAAGCGGCCATGGACTCAGCAGCCATTTCGGCTTGAGCGGAGGCGAAGTCAGTCATGGATTTTGTGTAGTCAGCAGGCTCGTCTTTGACGGCCGCAACGTCGCCGATTTTGGCGATGGTGTCTTTTGTCCACTTGGAAGAAATCTCGGTGGATTTCTCAGCAGCTTCCAGAGCCACTTTGGACATTTTCTCGGACACGGCGGCCTGAGATTTGAACGACTCGGAAATGGAGGACATGTCTACAGGGAAAGATGCCATCATTTCAGTCATGTACTTCGAGAAGTCGGGGGTTGTTGCTGCTTTAGCCATTGGAATTCTCCGATTTGAGTACCCGTGCGGGGTGTTTGAACATGGAGAATATATGGATGCTGCGCCGCAGAAAGTCAACTTTTATTCTGCGGTGCAGCATAACCTAGGGTCACGTGAAAAAGCCGAACAAAATCAGAGCTTTTTGCCTTCTTTTACGTAATTTCCGGGGGCTGGGGCCAAAATTTCTTGCCCATTGTCGCCGGGTGCACGCGCAGCAATTTTTGGCCCAGAGCGTGTTTTCAGCCACGAATCCCACTGCGGCCACCAAGACCCTTCGTTGAAGTCTGCCGCCTCGAGCCAATCCGCCGCCTCGCCCGAGACCTTCGGGTTGGTGAAGTGGCCGTATTTCTTTTTCGACGGTGGGTTCACGATACCCGCGATGTGGCCGGATTCCGAGACGATGAAGGTTTTGTCCTTCGACCCCATCTTGGTAACGCCCCGGAAGCAATCCACCCAAGGGGCGATATGGTCGGTCTTGCAGGCAATCGCACAGAGCGGCACGGTCACGTCCTTCAGGGACAGGGTTTCACCGCACAGCTCAAACCCGTCGGTGGCCAGAGCATTGCTTTGGCACAGGCCACGGAGGTATTCCTTTGCCATTTTGCCGGGCAGGTTGGTGCTGTCGCCGTTCCAGTAGAGCAGATCAAAGGCCGGGGGCGTTTCGCCCATCATATAGCTGCGCACGGCAGGGCCGTAGATCAGATCCTTGGAGCGCAGGAACGACATCGTCTTGGACATGAAGTAGCTGCTGAGCACGCCGTCCTGGGCGATTTGGCGTTCAATGGCATCGACGAAATCGTCTTGCAGGAACGGGGTGAATTCCCCCTGAACCGAAAAATCTGTCAGCGTGGTAAAGAAGGTCGCCGATTTAATCGACTTGTCGCCACGCTTCTTCATCAGGGCAAGCGTCAGGTTCAGGGTCGTGCCAGCAATGCAGTAGCCCACGGCGTTTACCTGCTTTTCGCCGGTGATCTCTTTCACCTGTTCGATCGCGGCAAGATAGCCGTCTTCGATGTAATCTTGCAGTCCCACATCGGCGTAGGTCTGGTCGGGGTTCTTCCAGCTTGCCACAAACAGGGTGTAGCCTTGATCCACCGCCCATTTAATCAAGCTATTCTGCGGCTTCAGGTCCAGCACATAGAACTTGTTGATCCAGGGGGGGAAAATAATAAGCGGGGTTTTATGCACTTTTTCAGTCGTGGGGGCGTATTGGATCAGCTCCAGCATCCGGTTGCGATAAACGACAGAGCCTTCGCAGGTGCCAATGTTCACCCCCACTTCGAAGGCATCGGGATCGGCGAGGGTTGGAAGAAGCTCTCCGCCGTGGGCTTCAAAATCCCGAACGAGGTTTTCGAGACCTTGAACAAGGCTTTCGCCCTCGGTCGCGACCGCCTTTTCCAGGGCATCGGGGTTGGTGGCGAAGTAGTTGGTGGGGGAAAACAACTCGATCACCTGAGAGGCGAAGAACTCCACCCGTTGCTTGTCTTTGCCGTCAAGACCTTCAAGGTCCGTCACCGCCTTGCGGATCGCGTCGGAGCCCAACACATATTGGTGGCGCACAAAGTTGAAATAGGGGTGCGATTTCCAAAGCGGGTTCGCAAAGCGTTTGTCTTCGGGCAGATCGCTGTCATCGATTAAAGGCACCTGCCCTGTGGCCAGCGCGTCCTGCATTTCCATGTATTGAGACATCGCCTGCCCCCAATACATCGCCTGTTGCTCTAACAGCTTGCCGGGATTGGCAAAGGCTTCGGCCCAATAGGCCGCACCGGCTTTCATGTAGAGATCCTGGCTTGGCCCCGAAAGCCCCTGATCGGAAGGGGTTCGCTGGCCCATGGCGGCCACAAGACGTTTGGACAGGGCGTCAACCTTGGCAAGGTTCGCGTTCAGCTTTTCCAGCGCTTCGGCGCCATCTGGGGCTGTGCCTTCCGGGGCGCCGCCGTCTTCAGTTCCTTGTGACACCTTGATTTCCCCGCCTTGATGCTGCATCTGCATAATAACTATAATTCTACGGGGACCGGGGTGAGGCGGTCCACGCGACGAAATGATCCGGCTCATATGTATATGATCTGGACCGGACGCCTGGAGTTACTATGCGACAGCTACTCACCTACGACCTAATGGAATCGATGCGCGTCACAAATCAGTGGATGGGCGCGTCTGCCCGCGCGATGTGCAGCTACCCGCAGCTTGGCCTTGCCGCGAACCCGTTCATTCAGTTGACCGCCGCCTGGGGCGAAGTCACAGAGCGCAGCTTTGAGCGTATGGCGGCCAAGCCTGATTGGGGTATCTCCTCGATCCCCGGCAAAGACGGCCGCGACCACGTGATCTCGATCGAGACTGTGATGGAACGGCCCTTTGGCGACCTGATCCGCTTTGACGTGCAGGGCCGTGAGCCCACGGGCCGCAAGGTTCTGGTCGTGGCGCCGATGTCCGGCCACTACGCCACTCTGCTGCGTAAAACGGTGATCTCGCTGCTTCCCGACGCCGATGTTTACATCACGGATTGGCACAACGCCCGTGATATTCCGGTTAGCGCAGGCAAGTTCGATATTGAGGATTACACCCTCTACCTTGTTGATTTCATGCGCGAGATGGGCCCAGACACCAATGTGATCGCGGTCTGCCAGCCTGCACCGCTGGCGCTGGCCGCCACGGCCTATCTGGCCGAGGAAGACCCCAAGGCACAGCCGCGCACCCTGACCCTGATCGGCGGGCCGATTGACCCCGACGCCGCCGCCACGGATGTGACCGACTTTGGCCGCCGGGTGACGATGGGCCAGTTGGAAAAGTTCGTCGTGCAGCGCGTCGGCTTCAAATACGCGGGCGCGGGCCGGATGGTGTATCCCGGCATCCAGCAGCTTTCCAGTTTCATGGCGATGAACGCCGAGAAACACGCCAAGGCGTTCACCGATCAGATCGTTGCCGTGTCCAAAGGCGAGGCGAGCGACCACGACAAGCACAACGCCTTCTACGACGAATATCTTGCCGTGATGGACATGACCGCCGAGTTCTACCTGACGACGGTGGAACGTATCTTCAAGAACCGCGAAATCGCCAAGAACACCTTCGTGGTGGATGGCAAGTTGGTGGATATCGGCAAGATCACCTCGGTCGCGGTGAAGACGGTTGAAGGCGGCAAGGATGACATCTCGGCCCCCGGCCAATGCGTCGCTGCGCTGGATATGTTGACCGGTCTGCCGGACGAGAAGAAGGCCAACTACATTGAGCCCGAGGCCGGCCACTACGGTATTTTCGCGGGCAAGTCCTGGCGCAATAACATCCGGCCCCTCGTGCTCGATTTCATCGACGCCAATGCGGGAACGGCGAAAGCCGCACCCAAGGCCAAGCAGAAAGCCGCAAAATGAACGCGACTTCCCTTCCATGGTCCTGCCGATGCGGGGCCACAAACGGCACGCTGGCGGTGGAACGCGGATCGGGCACGCCTGCCATTTGCCATTGCGAAAGCTGCACACGGGCGCAGCGCCACTTCGGCGTGGAGGCGACGCAACTGGAAGGTGTGGGCGTCTTCCAAACCACACCGGACCGCTTCAAGATCGACGCAGGCGCTGAAAATCTGGCCATCGCACGGCTGTCGCCCAAGGGCCCGTATCGCTGGTATGCCGCATGCTGCAACACACAATTGGGTGTCGGTTCAACCACGCCGAAGTTCTCTTTCTTCAGTCCAGTGCAAACCATCTTTCCCGATGCCACCCCTTTGGGCAAAGCCCGCACCCACGCCTTTGTGGCGCAGCCCGGTGGCGGGGTGAAGCACACGCGGTTGATACCCTCGATCATGGCGCTGATGTCACGCAGCGTCGCGGCGCTGGTCTCGGGCCGTTGGCGCGACACGCCGTTTTTTGACGTGAGCACGGGGCAGCCCGTCGCGGAGCCCGAGCTTCTGCCGCGTGATGCGGGCCGCGGCTGAGCCTATCGCTTTTGCGATTTGCTCACAGGGTTATCCCCTGGGTTATACCCAGAAACCGAAGATATTTCCCACGTCAGTCCTTTGGCCCGGACGGGGCCGGGGTCGGCGTCGTATCCGCGACTAACGAGAAGTTGCTTCCATCCCAGACCTGCGGCCCCGGACACAGCCCGGTATCCCCGCACAGGGAAAACGTGCCCGCAATCTGCACTCCGGTCCGGCCATCGGACATCGGAACAAGATCCGCCCCCATCCCCAAGAACGCCTCTCTCCGCGAGAAATCCTGCGTCGAAAGGAACGCATCAATCGAGCAGTTGGCCGCGCCGCACCACCCGTTCATTCCATCGACACAGCGTACCGCACTATGGTTAAGCAAATAATCCTCGGCCCCGTCGCCATCGAGGTCGGCAATGCTCAGGTCCGCCGCGTCCAACGTGTAGCCCGAGGCGCTGCACCCCGTGGCGGCGGCCTCTGCAATGAATGGTGGGATCGTATCGAGTGGCGCAGGGGCGATAACCGGCTCGGGCGCGACAACGACGCCCGCCACCTGCCCCGTCCCCTGATATCGGTTAAGCGCGGGGGGCAAGGGATTGCCCATCTCCACCCACCGTCCCACGCAATAGGAAAACGCCGTGTCCAGCGCTTGGGTCAACCCATCCACGGGATACTCATATGCCACCCCCTGGCCCGGATCGAGGACGAGCCGCTGCGCCTCGAACAAGGCCAACACCATCTGATCGGTCATCGGCAGATAGACGGCAGAACCTTGTAGCTCATTGAGTTGCAAGGGCGGCAGGCCGTAGCCCACATCATCGACGGAAAGCACGATGCCCTCAATGGTATAGGGCGGCTCCCACGTAAGGATGGAGTCACTGATCTCCACGATCATCTCGAACGGATCGGTCAGGTGGCTTTCGTGGCTTCCTGTCTCCATCAGCCCTAACCCCTGTGGCGAGGGTGCGGTGCAGCCAAAGCCCAAGGTCCGGCCTTCCACTTGAGCATACGCGAACAGGATCGCCCCGGAATCTGAGGTCAGCGGCGTCCACGATTGGGCATGAAGCGGCGCTGTCGCCAACGATAGGGCGGCCAAAGCGTAATAGGCTGATTTCATGAAATAATCCCTTACTTAAATACGGACCGGGTCGGCGTAACTGTCCCTTAACTTTTGTTTGGCAGCCTTCAGGACATGCCTGCGGCTTTTCGAAGACCCAAACCACTGGAAGGAGAATGGCGCGACGAGAGCAACTATTCAACAAGGCGCCGTGCCCCCCCCGGTCATGAGCCTAAGGGCGATAACCGGGCAGAGGCGCGGCGGATCAATTCGCCCTCAATCTCAACCCTTGTGCCGGGCGCGCGCCCGGTTTCGATCTCTGCCAACAGCGTGCTGACTGCGGCCTCCACCATCCGGTTCACCGGCTGGCGCAAGGTCGTAAGCTTGTAGGACGGCCAAGCCGCCATGGGCACGTCATCATAGCCGATGATCGACACATCGCCGGGGACATCCACGCCCATCTCGATGCGCAACCGGTCCATCACGGCCAGCGCCATATGGTCGTTCCCCACAAAAATCGCATCGGGGGGCTGTGCGCTTTCCATCATATCGCGCGCCGCCTCCGCCGCTGTTTCGCGTTGGAACATCCCATCCGCCTCCCCATGCAGGGCCGCGCCGCGCGCCTTGAGGGCCGCCACGAACCCATCGCGACGGTCGCGCCCGGTAGAGGCCCCCAGCCAGCCGGAAATCGTGGCGATCCGTCGGTGCCCCGCGTCCAGCAAAGCATCGGCCACCCTCGCCCCGCCCACGCGGTTGGCAGAGGTCACCGCGCTAAGGCCCGAGCCTTCGATGCCCCGGTTGAACAACAAAACCGGAAGGCCCACAGCCCGGCAACGATCCGTCAGCTCTCCGCTCAAGTTGATCGAGGCGGTGATGATCCCATCCACCTGATAATCCATCAGATTTTGAATCACCTCATCCACATCACCCCGAGAGTTTCCCGCCAGAAAAATCAGGATGTGGTAGCCCTTGGCCTGCAAGGCCGCGCTCAGCTTTTCCAGCGCATCGGGGTAGAAGGGATTATCCAGATAAGCCACCACCAGACCGATGATCTTGGAGCGCCCGGTAATCAAAGAGCGGGCCAAAACGTTGGGCCGATAGCCCAACGCATCCGCCGCCTCATGCACCCGTGCGGCCATCTTTTTCGATACGCTGGCACCGGGGGTGAACACCCTGCTGACCGCCGATTGGCTCACCCCGGCCCTTCGCGCCACGTCGGTCGAGGTGACCTTACCGCCGCCCCCATTCTGCTCGGTCATCCAGCGGTCCAACCGCCGTCCACAAGGATCGACGTGCCGGTCACCATGGCACTCGCGTCCGATGCAAGGAACAGGACCGCGCCCATGATATCTTCCACTTCGGCCACGCGGGGCAGTTTGATCTTGCTCTCGATCCAGGCGCGCTTCTCTGGGTCGGCAAAGGTCGCCGCGGTCAGGGGGGTGCGGATGAACGTGGGACACAACGTGTTGACGCGAATGCTGCGCGCGCCCCACTCGATCGCCATCGCCTTGGTGAACCCTTCAACCGCATGTTTCGTGCCGCAGTACACCGCCCGGTCGATGCCCCCCACATGGCCCATCTGGCTCGACACTTGAATGATCGACCCGCCCCCGTCCATCGTCGCTGCCGCCGCTTGGGCAAGGAAATACGCCGCCCGCACGTTGACGTTATTGACTGCATCGAAGTCTTCCGGTGTCGTGTCGGTCGCCGCGCTGTGCCGCGCCAACCCCGCAGAATTACACAGCACATCCAGCCGCCCCATCCCCGCAACAGCCGCGCCCATGGCGTCGATATCCGTGATGTCCAAAACGACGCCCTCGGCAGAGAACCCCGCCTCTGTCATCTCGGCCACCGCCCCGTTCACAGCCTCCTGCCCGCGGGCGGCAATAATCACATGAGCCCCCGCCTCGGCCAACGCCACAGCGCACCCAAGCCCAATCCCCCGCGATCCCCCCGCAACAAGGGCTCGCTTTCCGGCAAGTGAAAACGACGGCGTCCGTGGCAATGTCATCAAGAATACTCCAAAATCGTCGGCCCAATTTAAGCCCAAATCGCAGGGAGTCCCCCCGCATCCATAAGGCACTTGTGTACGTTCCCGGTGCCTCTCTCGCAATATTTCCGCCGCTCGGAAGCTCCTTCATCTTGGCCCATACACCTCCGGGGGTATGCGCATCCCTTGGATGCGCAGAGGGGGCTGGCCCCCTATAGCGCTCCGCTCGCCCCAGACACGCCGCCTGCGCGCTACTCCGCCTCGCGATACGGCGCCCCTTCGCCGTAAGGCACATTCACCCCGCCATAGCGCCGGACCCGGATATTGCACTGCTCTGCGTGGCCCACAAAGCCCTCCAACATGCAGAGCCTTGATCCATATTCCCCCACCAGCGTCGCGGCCTCATCGGTCACAACCCTCTGATAGGAATGCGTTTTCAGAAACTTCCCCACCCACAGGCCGCCGGTGTAACGCCCCGCCTTCTTCGTGGGCAGCGTGTGGTTGGTTCCAATCACCTTGTCCCCATTCGCCACATTGGTGCGCGGCCCCAGAAACAGCGCCCCATAGCTGGTCATATTCTCCAAGAACCAATCGTCACGGTCCGTCATTACCTGAATATGCTCCGAGGCGATATCCTCGGACACGGCCAGCATCTCGTCATAGCTGTCGCATAGGATCACTTCTCCATATTCCTCCCAACTCACCCGCGCCGTTTCAGCCGTCGGCAAGATCTGCAAAATCCGCTCAATCTCGGCCAACGTTGCCTCCGCCAAGGCGCGGGAGTTGGTAATCAACACCGCCGGAGAATTATATCCATGTTCCGCCTGCCCCAGCAGGTCCGTGGCGCATAGCTCCGCATCCACGGTGTCATCAGCGATCACGCAGGTTTCCGTCGGCCCGGCAAACAGATCGATGCCCACGCGCCCAAACAATTGCCGCTTGGCCTCCGCCACAAAGGCGTTTCCCGGCCCCACAAGCATATCGACAGCCTTCACGCTCTGGGTTCCCAAGGCCATCGCCCCGACAGCTTGCACGCCGCCAAGCACCAGGATCTCGTCCGCACCGCCTTCCTGCATCGCCGCCACGATCGCCGGATGCGGGGCGCCATTGACCGGCGGGGCCGAGGCCACGATCCGCTTCACCCCGGCCACTTTCGCCGTCAACACCGACATATGCGCCGAGGCCACCATCGGGAACTTGCCCCCCGGCACATAGCACCCGACCGAGTTGACCGGGATATTCTTATGGCCAAGGATCACCCCCGGCATCGTCTCCACCTCCACATCGCGCATCGAGGCCCGCTGCGCCTCGGCAAAGCGTCGGATTTGCGTCTGCGCAAACCGAATGTCGGCCATCTCCCGGCTCGACACCTTCTGCATCGCCGCCTCAATTTCCGACGCACTTAGCCGGAACGCCTCCGGCTCATAGCCATCAAACTTGGCAGATAGTTCTCGCACCGCCGCATCGCCTCGGGCCTCGATATCCGCCAATATCTCCTCCACGGTGCCGCGCACCTTGGCGTCGTCCTCTGCCCGCTCCTCCGCAGGCTTTCCACGTTTAAGATATTCGGCCATCTGGCATCCCTCCCCCTGACATTCTTCCGAAGGATACAATCGCCCCGCCCCGCTTCAAGATGATTCTGCATACGAATGCAAAGAACCGCCAAGCCGCCTCCAACACCCGAGCACACGCCCCGATGCTTCCTTGTTCCAAAAATATCCTCGGGGGATTTGAAAGGGGGCAGACAGCCCCCTTCACGGGGGTGTGGGGGCAGCGCCCCCACGCGGTCGTCGGCAAAGCCGCCGACACCCCTAGCTATCGGTCAATACAACGTCTCGCGCAGCCACGCCGTCACGTCATCAACCACCCGTTCCGTCAGGGCCGGGCTCAAGATATCGCCAGCAATCACATGATGGAACGGGTCGCCCCCCTGCTCTGGCACTGGCACAGGGACCAGCGTCACCTCTCCCCCCCATCCTTGTGCGAATGCCCGCAAAGCCGGGGCCGAGATCACCTGATCCGTATCGGCGAACAGGAAAAGCGCGGGCGTTCTCACCTCGCTGTAATCCCTTGCCCGTGTCTCCCGCAGCAAGGTGCCCAGAGTCACCGTCGCCCCTGTGGGGTAGGCCGTTGTCCAATAGGCCTCGTGGTACTCGTTCACCGCCTCAAAAGACCGTTCCGCCCCGGCGACCCAAGGCGCCCAGACCCTTGCCAGCGGCAGCTCCAGCAAGGCCCCCGCCGGATTGGCCAGCTCATAATTGGCCGAGATCAACACCATCGCCGCCACATCCTGCGCCATTGCCGTGTCACTGGCCGCCCATGACGCCAAGGTCGCCCCGGTCGAGGTTCCAATCACCACCACCCGGTCGCCAATCCCCCGCGCCAATCGCAACATCGCCTCGGTCTCGTCCAGCCACTCCCCGGCTCGGGGTTCCGCCATCGCCGCCCCAGATCGGCCGTGGCCGGGCAGCCTTGCAAAGATCAGGTTCGCCCCCAACGCCTCGGCCACAAGGTCAGGCACCGGGCGGATTTCCTCTGATGTGGCCGAGAACCCGTGCAGATACAGCACCACCACATCGCTTTGTGCGCCCGGTTCCGTGGCCCAGACAATCCGCGCCTCTGTGCCGTCGGTGATGTCATCAAACCGGGCTTCCCGCGCCGCGAGCCAACCATCGGGATCGTCCAGATCGGGCGCTTCCACGGTCCCGCGCTGGACCTGATCCACCGGCCCAAGATACAGGAATGCGCCAATCACGATCGCCACCAGCGCAATGACGCGAACAAGCCCCCAGATCAGCCTAGCCATGGGCCAAAACCTCTTCCACGGCCCGTGTGATCGTGTCCAAACAAGCCGCGTCCGAAAACCGGTGATCGGCGTTTTTCACCAGTTCCAACCGCACATCCGGCCCCTCGACATGGTCCAGCACCCCAAGGGCCACATCCATCGTCACATCCACATCCGCCGTGCCCTGAAGCATGCGCACCGGCACGTCGATCCGCAACGGCTCGGTCAAGACCAGATGATCCCGCCCGTCCTCGATCAACCGCTTGGTAATGATCATCGGCTCGCCGTACTCCGAGGGAAGCGCAACCTGCCCTTCCTCCATCAGCGTCGTGCGCTTTTCCTCATCCCAGACCTTCCAGTAGCCATTCTCGGTGAAATCCGGCGCAGCCGCGACGGTCACAAGACCCGCCACCCGGTCGGGCCTGTGCTTGGCCATCAACAGGCTGATCCAGCCCCCCATGCTCGATCCTACAATCACCTGCGGCCCCTCGGTCAGCGCATCAATCGCGGCCATGGCATCCTCGGCCCAATCGCCAATGCACCCTTCGTTGAACTGCCCCGAGCTCGCCCCGTGGCCCGAATAATCAAACCGCAAGAACTCCCTGCCCGATCGGCGCGCCCAGGCCTCCAGATGCATAGCCTTGGACCCGGTCATGTCCGAGCGCAGACCGCCCAAAAACACCACGCCCGTCCGGCGGCCCGAGAATTTGTGATAGGCAAGACGGCGTCCCGCGTCGGTCTCTAGATACTGCATCTCGGCCAAGGATTATTCCTCCGGTTCTGGCGCTAAATTTCTGGCGCAGACCCTGCCCCGCCGCGCCATATTCCGCAATCCCGCCCGCCACCGATGGGCGGAGCATTGCCAAATTTAAGTGACTCACTTGTCACGTGACTAAATAATCACCTATAAGCGATTCCATGGACACCCTCTTCAAAGCCCTCAGCGACCCGGCGCGGCGCGCCATCCTCGACAGTTTGCGTGCCTCCGACGGCCAATCCCTCACCGATCTGGAACCTCAATTCGACATGACCCGCTTCGGCGTCATGAAGCACCTCAAGCTGCTGGAAGACGCGGGCCTGATCGTCACGAAACGGCAGGGACGGTTCAAATACCACTACCTCAACCCCCTGCCCCTGCAAGAAATGCTTGACCGTTGGGTCGCGCCCTTCCTGCAACCCCAAGCCAAACAACTCTCTGACCTTAAAGCAAAACTTGAAAGGAGCCACGCGATGGGCAAACCCGATTTCATGATGCAGACCTTCATCCGCTGCACCCAAGACGCCCTTTGGGACGCGCTGACCAAAGCCGATCACATGGCTGCCTACCACTTCGTCTGCAACGAGGTTCGCGGCGATGCCCTCCCTGGCAACGTGACCGAATTCATTACCCCCGGCGGTGACCCCATGCTGCGCCAGGTCACGACCGAGCTGGACCCGAAGACCCGCATCGCCCAAACGTTCGAGCCGCTCTTCATGGGCCCCGATGCCCCCGCCTCTCACATGGTCTACCTGATCGAACCCCAGGAAGACGCCTGCAAACTCACCATCGAACACTACGATATCGCCCCCGGCCAGGAAGGCTTCGCCGAAGGATGGGCCCGCCTTGCTTCCTCGCTGAAGTCCTACCTCGAAACCGGTAAAGCCTTGAAAGGAGCCGCATAATGGCCACCCTCCCTACCGAGCTCGGCATTCTCACCTGCCTTATGCTCCTCGCCGCCTCGCTCTGGATTCCCTATATCATTGGCGTCAACAAACACCTGCCCGACGGCATCAACACCTTTCAGCGCCCCTATGACGGTGCCGCCCTGCCCGATTGGGTCCTGCGCGCCAATCGCGCCCACCTCAACCTTCTGGAACAATCCTTCCCCTTCGCGATCCTTATCCTCATCCTTCACCTCATCGATGGCTTCACCGTGCTGACCTATTGGACCGCCATCGCCTTTTTCTGGCTCCGGACCGCCCATGCCATCGGCATGATCTCGGGCTTTACCCAAATGCCCCTGCGCCCCCTGATCTTCACCTCTGGTTGGGTCTGCATCCTCCTGCTCGGGGCCTCCATCTTCCTCACCCCCTAACGCCACCGTCGGGGGGGCCACACCGCTCCCCCTTCATCTTGGCCAATACAACTCAATCCTGCCCCCTCGCCGCGCGCCGCCGTTGACATTTCTCGCGCCCGCCGCGAAAACGCCGCCACACACATACCCGCAACCGGGCGTTTCGTAGGCGCCAAACTGACGAGGAGCCGGAAAGATGGCCCAAATCTCCCTCACTTTCCCCGATGGCAACGCGCGTGACTTTGACGCCGGCATTACCCCTGCTGAGGTCGCCGCTAGCATCTCTTCATCCCTCGGCAAAAAAGCCATCTCTGCCACGGTCAACGGCGAACACCATGACCTCCAGTGGCCGATTGATGCCGACGCCACCGTGGCGATCCACACCCTCAAAGACGACGATCAAGCGCTCGAGTTGATCCGCCACGACTGCGCCCACATCATGGCCCGCGCCGTGCAAGAGTTGTGGCCCGACGTCAAAGTCACCATCGGCCCCGTGCGCGATAGCGGTTGGTTCTACGACTTTGACCGGGAAGAACCGTTCACCCCCGATGACCTCGGCGCGATTGAGGCGAAGATGAAAGAAATCATCAACGCCCGTGACGCCGTGCGCACCGAAGTGTGGGACCGCGACCGGGTCCGCGCCCATTACGAATCCACTAACGAGCCTTACAAAGTCGAACTCCTCGACCGCATCCCCGGGGATGAGCCGATCCGCATGTATTGGCACGGCGAATGGATGGACCTTTGCCGGGGTCCGCACCTGCAACACACGGGCCAGGTGCCTGCCGATGCGTTCAAACTCATGTCCGTGGCCGCCGCCTATTGGCTTGGCGACAACACCCGCCCCATGTTGCAGCGCATCTACGGCGTCGCGTTCAAGAACCGCGATGACCTCAAGAAACACCTGAATTTTCTGGAAGAAGCCGCCAAACGCGATCACCGTCGCTTGGGCCGGGAAATGGACCTCTTCCACATGCAGGAAGAAGCGCCCGGACAGGTTTTCTGGCACGCCAACGGCTGGACCATCTACACCGAGCTGCAAGACTACATGCGCCGCAAGCAACGCGCCGGCGGCTACGTCGAGGTCAACACGCCGCAGTTGGTGAACCGCAAACTGTGGGAAGATTCCGGCCATTGGGACAAGTATCAGGAAAACATGTTCATCGTCGAAGTGGACGAAGATCACGCCCGTGAAAAGGCGGTGAACGCGCTCAAACCGATGAACTGCCCCTGCCACGTCCAGATTTTTAACCAAGGTCAGAAGTCTTACCGTGACTTGCCTCTGCGGATGGCTGAATTCGGCTCTTGCGCGCGGTACGAGCCTTCGGGCGCGTTGCACGGCATCATGCGGGTGCGTGGCTTCACCCAAGACGATGGCCACATCTTCTGCCGCGAAGACCAGATCGAGGAAGAAACCAAGGTTTATATCGACTATCTGACCTCGATTTACCAAGATTTGGGCTTCCCCGAATTCCGGGTCAAATTCTCCACCCGTCCCGAGGTCCGCTCGGGCAGCGATGAGATCTGGGACAAGGCCGAAGACGCGCTTCTGCGCGCCACCCGCGCCGCAGGGATCGAGCCAGAGATGAACCCCGGCGAAGGCGCGTTCTACGGCCCCAAGCTGGAGTTCGTCCTGACCGACGCCATTGGCCGCGATTGGCAATGTGGCACCCATCAGGTCGATTTCGTCCTCCCCGAACGGCTCGACGCGACCTTTATCGCCGAGGATGGTGCCAAACATCGCCCCGTCATGCTGCACCGCGCCTGCCTTGGCAGCTTTGAGCGGTTCATCGGCATCTTGATCGAGGAACACTCGGGCAAGCTGCCGTTCTGGCTGGCACCGCGTCAGGTGGTTGTGGCCTCTATCGTGTCCGATGCCGATGAATTCGTTCACGACACCGTCGCCGCCCTGCGCGCCGCCGGGGTTCGGGCCGAGGCCGATATTCGCAACGAGAAGATCAACTTCAAAGTGCGCGAGCATTCGGTGGGCAAAGTACCGGTGATCCTTGCCGTAGGCCGACAAGAGGTTGAGAATCGCACCGTTACTCTGCGCCGTTTGGGCGAGAAACAGACCCAGGTCGTGCCTTTGGCGGAAGTGATCGAAAGCCTAACCGCCGAGGCCATCGCGCCAGATTTGCGTTAATTTGTTGACGCCGTGCGCCTCCTTGGGGTGCACGGCGTTAACGCTCGGTTAACCTTCTATCGCACATTTGCCATATTTCGGCCCCTCTCCCGTCCCAGCTCGCGAAGTATACAACCTTTGACGCCGGAGAACCGGCGCAAGGTAGGTATCGAGTATGCAATTCACTAGCCAACTTTCGCGCTCAGCAGAGCTGCGTCTGGACGAAAGATCGGAAGCCTCAGAACCGATCCAGGTGCCGACGCTTCCTAAACAGGCTTTCGCCGCGCAGACCCCCATTCAAACTGAGCAAGGCTTTCAGGCGCTAAGCGAATTGTCCGTTGGGCAACGGGTCTTGACCCGCCTTGGTACGTTGGAGCCGATCACCGAGATCGAGCATTTCCACTTCACGAAACGCCAGCTCCACGACATGCCCGAGGCCGCGCCGGTGCGTTTTGACCCTAATGCGCTGCCCTCCATGACCGAAACATCGGCTATTCTAATCTCGGCTGATTGCCCGGTTTCCTGGGCAGAAGATCCCAATAGCCTGACCCGGTTTCCCGCCAAGGCGTTTTGCGATGGTGGCCTGATCCGCCGCGTGATCCCGGAAGAGGGCATCCACTTCATCCGCCTGCACCTGCCCGCCGCGCAACAAATCTGCGCCGGCGGCATTTGGGTGGAATTGGATGCCGACAGGACGTCGGAAGTGGCCTTCGATGTGCATGTGCCACAGTTGGTCCAGGATATCCGCATTTTCCGGCCTATCCCGGCCTAGCCACTTTGGCCGCCATTCCCCTGCGATCTGGGGGCAGGACGGCGGACAGGATGGTGGTCGGAGCCGCGGCAGCACTCTGCACGCGGCACCTGGCGATCGCTTAAAAGTGGGCGCGTTCTTCGTCCGGACGCCCCGCCGCGATCGCCAGCACCCCACCCAGACCACACATGGCAATGGGGAACATGGTGAAGACGCCGAACCCGAAGGCGTAAAGCATCGCCGCAGCCGCCAGCAGCATCAAGACACCGCCCCACAACGCCCGCGCCTTGGCCATGGCCCCGCCTGCAATCGCCAAAAGCGGCGAAACGAACGCCATCGTGCGGTAGAGTTGTGGGTTATCAACCTGATAGGCAAGGTCGGGGATTTCCCCGAACCAATCAATGAACACCGTATAGCCGTAGACAAAGAAGCCCACGATCATGGCGAGCACGCCGCCAATCAATCCAAGAACAAGGGCCGCATTGCGCATTTAGGTGTCTCCGTCATTGTTGCGTTGAATATCAGATGGGGCCGTGGGGGCCGCGTCACGAGGGTGAAACACAGCTCCCGTTTCCCCTCTCCTCATACGCCGTAGTGCGCCTGCACGTCCTTGGTCCAGCCCAGGGTCAGTGCGCCATCCTTTTCGATCACCGGGCGTTTCATCACCGTGGGATGCGCCGCAATCAGGGCCACCGGGTCCATCGCCCGCTCGGCCTCGGACAAGCCGCGCCATGTGGTGGAGCGTGTGTTGACCAGCGCCTCTCCGAAGGTGCTGTGGAAGGCCGCGATCTGCGCCGCGTCCAAGGGCGTGGCCCGGATATCCACCAGCTCTGCCCCCAATGCCTTCACCGCCTTGCGGCAGGTGTCGCAGGCCTTAACCCCGTATACGCGCATGATCTTTTCCTTCGGTCACTGTGTCCGCCCCCTACATAAGCAAACTCACGCCACTGCACCACAGGGCCAAAACAGGGTCTTGAGTTCCGCAAAAATCCCCGCATCATTTCGCCATGCGCTGCACGCAACCGCGCATCACACCGCCGCAACGTCTGTGGGCGGGCTTTAGAATGGGAAGACACGGGAACATGCCTACTGGGACAGTGAAGTGGTTTAACACCACGAAAGGTTTTGGATTTATCGCACCTGACACAGGCGGGAGCGACGTTTTCGTCCACATCTCCGCCGTGGAGCGGGCGGGCTGGACGGATCTGCCGGACGACACGAAGCTAAGCTATGAATTGCGCGAGGGCCGCGACGGCCGCGAAAGCGCGGTGGAATTGGTTAAGGTATAAACCGTAGACCGGGCCTCGGCCCGGTTTACTTTTCGCGGGGTGGCTTGGGTTATTGGGGCGCCCCGGGCCGAGGCCCGGTCTACGGGACGGGCACCGTCGAGGCCGCGCATCGACGGGCCGCGGCGCGGCGTTCCAGCGGGTGTTTTTGCCCCTTTACGGGAGCTGCTTAGGTGCTTTCTATCGGAAGAGCGCCAAGCTTTGTCGACGTCCCCCCAAGCCGCGCATCGGCGGGCCGCGGTGCGGCGATCGGACGGGTGATCTTGCCACCTTATGGTAGCAGCTTAGGCGCTTTCTATCGGAGGAGAGCCAAGCTTTGGCGACGCCCCCCCAAGCCGCGCATCGGCGGGCCGCGGTGCGGCGATCCAACAGGTGTTTTTGCCACTTTATGGTAGCTGCTTAGGCGCTTTCTATCGAAGGAGCGTCAAGCCTCAGCCAAATCGCCGTGCCGGGGGGCGGCCCGGCGATGCGCGGCGGCCTGAGGCCTTGATTCCGCGCCGAGCGGGGGGGCTGGAAATTCGATGCGATCCAGATCGCACACTAGTATTCCGCCGACTTTGATTCCAGTTCTTCCTCTGCGGCTAAAATTCGCGACGGCAAAACAAAATAGTATTCAATCAAGTACTCGGTCAACTCCAGAACGGGTTGAGCAATATCTTTATTTGGTTCCGTTTCTAAATCGAAGTGAGCGCCTAAATTTCGGCCATCCTTTATCAGCTTAGCAAGTTTCTTTAGGGGCCCTTCCAGACCAATCTCCTGCGAGGCCTTGTCAACCAAACTGCCAAGCGTTTTATTTTCGGAACCTGATCCCAGTAGCAATTTGAATACGCCCTCAAGGGTGCGACCTGCCATAACCAGAGATGCAGAATAATTTTTTGAATTAAACGCGTGTATTGCCGCCTCATAGGATCGGACAATTCTCTCATCTACAGCAGACTTGTAGTTCTTGATTGCAAGTACAGAGCTTCGTTCCGTAAATACGATAATTTCCAATTCCCGCGGCGCTTCGTCAACTACTGGCATAAAACCAAAAAAGAAAACCCTTTCCCCACATGCTGGGCACTGGCTCGTGGTTGAACAACACTCTTTCCCTCCAATGTCTCTAAGACCGGAACAACCGAACGTGCTAATTGTACCGCACATTGGGCAGGTGATCTTGAGAGCATTTGGAACCGACGCACCCCGAGTGTTAGTGGTTCCACCTACCCAGCTGTCACGATCTAGCGGAAACGCCAGCTCATTTCTCCCCCAATCGCGGCTCACTCAAACGCCCCCATCAGCTCCCGCCATTCGCCTTTGCTCATGCCTGACGACTCCTGTGTCACCTCTTCGCCCGCAAGCCGCCGCTTCAGCACCTCGACGCCTTTGGCAGAAAGATTGATCCCGCCCATGCGGTAGTCCTCAAACGCGCCGTAGGCGGCGGGGACCCAGTCTTTGACCATTTCGCAGATGGCGTCGGCGTAGACGCGGATCTCGTATTGGGCGTGCTCATCGGCGCGCAGGCGGAGGAAGTGGAACAGGTTGTGCAGGTCCACTTTCCAATACCATTGGGTGTAGATGTTGGCGGGCAGGTTCATGCGGGCCAACTCGCGGGCCAAGCCTTGCTGGCCGTCATCGGAGATCATCTCCTCGTAATGGTCATAGGCACGGCCCGCGTCGTCCTTGAGGTAGCGCAGGACGCGTTCAGCCTCTTCACCCGAAAGCGCCTCTCCCCGGCCCTGATTGTTGACCACCGATTGCGCGGCGAGGTCTTCGACGCGGGGAATGTAGAACTCCCGATCCAGAATCGAGTAGCGGGCCGAGTATTCGTTCACGTTGGCAGTACGGTGGCGGATCCACTGACGGGCCACGAAGACGGGCAGTTTGACGTGGAGCTTCAGTTCACACATCTCAAACGGGGTAGAGTGCCAGTGACGCATCAGGTAGCGGATCAAGCCACTGTCATCACGAGCTTTTTTGGTGCCCGCGCCGTAAGACACACGGGCGGCTTGGACGATGGCGGCATCGTCGCCCATGTAGTCGATGACCCGAACGAAGCCATGGTCCAGCACCGGCTTGGCCTCGTAGAGGTGCTGTTCCATCCCCGGAGCAACGGCCCGAAGGGTTGGTTGGGGGTTGGCGCGAGAGGCTTGGATATCCTCCAGTTGTTCAGGGGTCAGGGGCATGACATTTGTCCTTGTGGAGGAATCAGGTTGGCGAGGGCCTTAAGGCCACATATTGCCCTAAGCGGCAAACCAATCGCAAGATAATGAGGCATCATGGCAAGCGACGGCGTGGCGAAACTGGAACGGATGACGGCGGGATGGCCCGGCGTCATGGTGTTTTTCGCCAAGCTTTTATGGGCGGCGCTGTTTGGCGTGATGATCTTGTCGGCGATCATTGCCACAAGATTGATCTGGAACGACGATTGGCCCCTTGCACGGTATGACGCGCTGGTGGTGTTCGCGGTGGTCACACAGATCGTGTTCATCTGGCGCGGGTTAGAGACTTGGGAGGAGGCGAAAGTCATCCTCATTTTCCACATCACCGGCACCGTGATGGAGATTTTCAAGTTGGCCCAAGGATCGTGGGATTATCCCGATCAGGGCATTCTGGAAATTGGCGGTGTGCCGCTGTTTTCGGGCTTCATGTACGCCAGCGTCGGCAGCTTCATTGCCCGCTCGATCCGGTTCTTTCATATCCAGTTCGCCCCCTATCCTCCGTTCTGGGCGACCTATGTGCTGGCCGTGGCCATCTACGCGAATTTCTACACGCACCATTACACTTACGACATCCGGTGGCTGCTGTTTGCGGCCACGTTATTCCTGTTTTGGCGCACGAAGATTTGGCTGTTTATCCGGCACAAGCCCATCGCCATCCGCTTGCCCGTCGGCGCGTTTCTGTCGGCTTGGTTGCTGTGGATCGCAGAGAACGTGGGCACCTTCACCCAGACGTGGAGCTACGCGGTGCAAGGCGACATTGGCCTCGTGGATATCGGTAAGTTCGGGTCGTGGTATTTGCTGCTGTTCGTGGCCTTTGTGACGGTCACGCTGGTGGTGCGCGACGCCATGCACGACGATGAAATCCGCCCCTCCCCCCGCGAAAGTGACTGAACGGCGGGGTAGTTTTTGCCCCGCTCATGGCGCTACACTGGGATGTAACACCGATCCCGCCCCGTTCCCGAGGGGCGAGACGGCACAATGGAGAAGTACATAATGGCAATTCGCTACCTGCATACGATGGTGCGCGTGAAAGACCTGGACGCCTCGATCGCGTTCTTCAAACTTCTGGGGCTGGAAGAGACCCGGCGGATCGAGAATGAGGGCGGACGGTTCTCGCTCATCTTCCTGTCGCCTCCGGGCCAAGAGAACGCCAGTGTCGAGCTGACCTATAACTGGGATGGCGACGACGGCCTGCCGTCGGACAGCCGCCACTTTGGCCACCTCGCCTACCGTGTCGATGACATCTACGCCATGTGCCAGCATTTGCAGGACAACGGCGTCACCATCAATCGCCCTCCGCGTGACGGCCATATGGCTTTCGTGCGCTCGCCCGACAATGTCTCGATTGAGTTGTTGCAGGAAGGGGAGCCTTTGGCCCCGGCGGAGCCTTGGGCCTCCATGGAAAACACGGGGCATTGGTAGGTCAGCGCCTCCTCGGCGCGACGGCTTACGCCGCTTGCCTCCTCGCAGCTGCGCCGATTGCGGCGCAGGAAGACTGCCGTCTGGCCCTACAATTGGGGCTGGACGTATCGGCCTCGGTCGATGTGGCAGAGTACCGGTTGCAGGTGGATGGCCTTGCCGCCGCACTGATTGATCCGGTGGTGTCTGACGCCTTTTTCAGCGGCCCCGGCCCCGTCGCCCTATCAATCTTCGAATGGTCCGGGCGCTTCCAACAAGAGGTGCTGGTGGATTGGACCCTGATCCGGTCCGAGGGCGACCTACTTCGCATCGCCGAAAGGATCGCCGGATCGCAACGGGGCACGCAAGATCACCCCACCGCGCTCGGTTACGCCCTGGGCTTCGCTGCCACCCGCTTTGACGAAGCGCCGGATTGCTTGTTCCAAACCCTCGATATCTCGGGCGATGGGCAGAACAATGACGGTTTCGCCCCCGCCGCCGCCTTCGAGCATTTCGACTTCGACGGGGTCACGGTGAATGGCCTCGCCATTGGCGGCGCGTCGAGAGAGATTGAGGATTACTTCGCCGCAGAGGTGATCCACGGCCCCGGCGCTTTCGTGGAATACGCCGTGAACCACGACCATTTCGCCGAGGCCATTCAGCGCAAACTGGAACGGGAATTGCGGGCGATGATCTTCGGCGGTCTCATTCCGCCTTCACTGACACCCTAGACGGGCAACATCGCAGCGCCCACGCGGCGGCCTTCGGCAAGCAACACGTTATAGGTCCGGCACGCCGCCGGCGAGGCCATAACCTCCAGCCCCAATCCTGCCGCTTCCACGGCGCGGCGCAGGGCAGCGGGGGGATGGGCAATCTCGGCCCCGGTGCCAAGCAGTAGCACGTCCACCTCTGTCGCGGCGGCAACCAAAGCATCGGCATCCTCGTAGCCGCCCCAAAGCGCCGCGCCCGAGGGCAGCAGCAAAACCGCGCCGTCAAACCGCTCTCCGCCGACGCGGAAGAAGCCCGGCCCGTAGCCGTCCACGGGGTTGCTTTCATCAAACTGCACTTCGTTCATACGCATGGCTCTATCCCCATATCGGCAGGCCCATCACACCTGCCACGCCGATCAACACAAAGGCAATTGTTCGGTAAAGCGCCGCGCCACCGGGACGGAACAATTGCACCCCTACAAAACCACCAAGCGCGTATGGCAGCAACAAGATCAGCCCCAGAAAGAACGCCCGCGCGTCCACCAACCCCTGCGCCCACATCAACGGCATCATGAAAAGCGAATTCAACGTCAGGAAGCAGGCAAGATTGCCACGGGTCACCGCCACCGGCTGATCGGTGCCAAGGTTGAACAGGATCACCGGGGGGCCGTTCAGACCGGTAGAGCCGCCGGTAATACCCGCCAAGGCGCCAACGCCCAGTTGCAGCCCCCGCCCGCCCCGCAAGGGGACTTTCCAACCCGATACCAGTAGAACCAGCGTCAGCAGGGTGACAACGCAAACGGCGGTGCGGATTGTCACCTCGGGGGCGATGCGAAGAAGGAAGATGCCCACCGGCATGAACACGATCGACATGGCCACAACCATCAGGGTTTGCCCCTTGTCGGCCGATTTCCACGCGCCCGGAAAAACCGTCACCAGCGACCCAAGCGCCGATAGAGAGAATGCCGCAATCGCCAGGGGCGGCGGCATGAAAATGGTCGCCAGAGGCATGAAGATCAGGGCCGAGCCGAAGCCCGCAAAGCCGTAAACCAATGCCGCCAGAAAGCCCGCACAGATAACCCACTCCAGCCCCGGCGTTTGCAGGGCCAGAGTAAGGGCCTCAGGCATCAATATTGGCGAATTGGGTGCCCGATGCGCCGCCACCGTCCGACGGCTTGGACCAGTCGCGTTTCACGCCGATCATCAGCACCACGTTCTTGGCCACATAGATCGAGGAGTACGTCCCCACAACAACGCCCCAAGCGATGGCGAAGACAAAGCCACGGATCACATCGCCGCCCAGAACCAACAGCGCAATCAACGCAATCAGCGTGGTGCCCGATGTCATCAGGGTCCGGCTCAGGGTTTCATTGGCGGACAGGTTCATGACGTCGCGCAGGGCCATCTGTTTGTATTTGATCAAGTTCTCGCGCAGGCGGTCGAAGATCACCACGGTGTCGTTGATCGAATAGCCCACGATGGTCAGCAGCGCCGCCACTGTGGCCAGCTCAAACCGGATCTGGAACAGGCTGAACACGCCGATGGTCAGGATCACGTCATGGATCAGGGCGGCAACCGCGCCGACGGAAAACTGCCATTCGAACCGCAGCCAGATGTAGACAAGGATCGCCCCAAGCGAGGCCAGAACCGCGATAATCGCCGTCTGAATCAACTCTCCCGAGACCTTGGGGCCGACGGATTCAACCGACGGGAAGGTCATCGCGGGGTCCACGGCCTCTTGCAGGGCGGTTTGGATGGCGGTGATGACCTCTGGTGTCACGGCCTCCGCGCCTTCTTGGGCTTGGATGCGCACGGTGACAACGTGCTGGTCGTCGGCAAAGTTCGGGTCGAACACCTCGGAAATCACCACGTCGCCAAGGTTCAAAGGGTCCAAGGCAGCCCGGTATTCCCCGACCTCAACCTGCACCGTGCTGTCGGTGCGGATCGTCGTGCCGCCCAGAAAGTCGATGCCGAAGTTCAGGCCGACCATGGCCCAGATCACCAGCGAGGCGATGACCGCCACGATAGACGCGCCAAAGGTCAGACGGGCGTGTTTGAAGAAATCGAACGAGGTTTCTTGCGGGACTAGACGAAGACGCATCACTTATACCTCGATTTTCTTCGGGCGTTTCCGCTCGAACCAGTAAACCACCAAAAGGCGTGTCACGTAGATTGCCGTGAATACCGATGTCACGATCCCGATCCCCAGCGTGACCGAGAAGCCGCGCACGGGGCCGGAACCCAGAACGAAAAGGATGGTGGCAATGATGAATGTCGTGATGTTGGCGTCGATGATGGCGGACAAGGCGCGCTCATAGCCCAACTCGATGGCCCTTGCAGGGCCTTTGGCGGTCTTGAGTTCCTCTCGGATACGCTCAAACACCAGCACGTTGGCGTCAACGGCCATACCGATGGTCAACACGATCCCCGCGATACCGGGCAATGTCAGGGTGGCCCCGATCAGGGACAGAATACCAAAGATCAGCCCCACGTTCAGGATCAACGCGATCGAGGCGAAGACCCCAAACAGGCCGTAGCTGGCAACCATGAAGATCAAGACGGCGGCAAAGGCGATCAGTGCCGCGGTTTGGCCCGCTTGCACACTGTCCGCGCCAAGCTCTGGCCCGATGGTGCGTTCTTCAAGGAAGGTCATTTCCGCAGGCAATGCCCCGGCACGGAGCAGAATTGCCAGTTCGGTCGAGCCTTCCACGGTGAAGTTGCCGCTGATCTGGCCCGCACCGCCGGTAATGGCCGAACGGATGACAGGGGCGGAAATCACCTCTTCATCAAGCACGATCGCGAAGGGCGCGCCCACGTTGGCGGCGGTATATTCCCCAAAGGCCCGCGCGCCCGTTGGGTTGAAGCGGAAGGTAACGATGGCCTCTCCGGTCTGTTGGTCAAAGCCCGGTTGGCTGTCCACAAGGTCATCGCCCGTCACAACGGGAGTTTCCTCAAGGATATAGTAGCCGTCCCCCTCATCCACCGACGGCAGCACCATCTGGCGCGAGTCGGTATCGGCATCGGGGCCGCTGGCGCGTCCCACGACGGGGTGGAAGGTCAGCCGGGCGGTGGTGCCGATCAGCTCTTTGAGTTCCTGCGCCGAGCCGATGCCCGGCACCTGAATAAGGATACGGTCCGCGCCTTGGCGCTGAATGGTCGGCTCCCGCGTGCCGGCCTCATCCACACGGCGGCGCACGATTTCAATGCTCTGCTGCAAGGTGCGGTCGTTGGTTGCTGCTTGCTCGGATTCGCTGAGTCGCACGGTGATGACGTCACCCGCGCCACTGACATCCAACGTGCTTTCGCCAAAACCACCGGTCAGGCTGACAACCGGCTGGCCCAATTCGCGCACGGCGGCAAGGGCCGATACCATGCCTTCGGGCTGACTGATGCGCACCTGAAGCAGGCCCGGCTCTGCATCGACACGGCGGATCGTGCCGACCACATCGCGCAGCTCGCGCAGGGCATCGCGCACTTCCGGCCACAGGCTGTCCATGCGCTGAACGTAGACGTCTTCCACCTGCACTTCGGCCAGCAAATGCGCCCCGCCCCGCAGGTCCAACCCCAGATTAACCAACGTCGCAGGCAGATAGCCGGGCCAGGCCGCGACATCCTCGGTCTGTTGCGGTGTTTCCGCGCCCGTCCGCTCAATCTCAGCCAACGCGTCATTGTGCCGTTCTACGGTGCCGTAAAAAAAGTTGGGCATCGCAAAGCTAAGGCCCACAAGAACCGTCAGTATGATGAACAGCCGGTTCCAGAGAGGGATCTGCAGCATGGGGTCGTCCTTACGTTCTTGGGGCTCGGGGGAAGCGCCAAGAGATCAGTCGTTGGCAGGCTCGGTCTTGGAACGGACCTGAGCAATCGTGGGGCGCAGAACGCGAATCTTCACGTCCTTGGCAATCTCGACCTCAACCTCGGTCTCGTCTTTGACCTTGGTGATCTTGCCGATCAGGCCACCTTGGGTGACAACTTCATCCCCGCGCCGCAGCGCCTCGACCATCGCCTGATGATCTTTCACCTTCTTTTGCTGAGGGCGGATGAGGAAGAAATACATGATCACGAGGATCAGGATCAGCGGAACTACCTGGCCGAAGGCTTCCATGGGCTTGCGTCCTTAAAGTTTCTTGGGTGCCAAGCACCCGATGTTGAAAAGTTGCGGCACCCTAAGGGCGCGGTTGGCTGAGTGCAATGTGCTTGGGTGCCAGATGGGCGCAGATATGCAGCGGCGCAAGTGCCATCGCGTAGACCGGGCCTCGGCCCGGCCTTCCCGCCACACATTTCCGCGTGATCCATCCCGCAATTGGGCCACAGCGGGACGAGGCCAGACACGCAACGCCGCCCCTTCCCCCGCGCCGCGCCCTCTGGCATACCGCGCTCACGCATTTAAGGAGGCACAACCCATGCACGACATCCGCGCGATCCGCGAAAACCCTGCCGCTTTCGACGCCGCTCTGGCGCTTCGGGGTCTGTCTCCTGTGTCCTCTGAGATTCTCGCCATCGACACGGCCCGCCGCAACGCGATCACGCAGGCAGAAACCGCACAGGCCGACCGCAACGCCGCCTCCAAGGAAGTGGGCAAGGCAAAAGCCTCGGGCGATGAGGCCGAGTTTGAGCGTCTGCGCGCCCTCGTCGCGGCCAAGAAAGACGAAATTGCCCGCCTCGATGAAGAGGCCAAGGCAAAAGACGCGGAACTGACCGCGATCCTTGAAGCCTTGCCAAACCTGCCCCACCCCGACGTGCCCCCGGGCGCGGATGAGGACGACAACGTCGAACAGCACCGCCGCGGCACCCCGCGTGTGTTCGACTTCACGCCGAACGAGCATTTTGACATCAAAGGTGTCGCTGCCTCCATGGATTTCGAGACCGCCGCCAAGCTATCGGGCGCGCGTTTCGTGACGTTGAAAGGCGCCGTCGCCCGCGTCCACCGCGCCTTGGCGCAATTCATGCTCGACACCCACACGGACGAGAATGGCCTGACCGAGATCAACGCCCCCGTGCTGGTGCGCGACGAAACCATGTATGGCACCGGCCAATTGCCCAAGTTCGCCGAAGACAGCTACCAGACGACCAATGGCTGGTGGCTGATCCCCACATCCGAGGTCACGCTGACCTCTCTCGACAGCGGCAATATCGTAGACGAAGCCACCCTGCCCCGCCGCTACACCGCCCATTCTCTCTGCTTCCGGTCTGAAGCGGGCAGCGCGGGCCGCGACACGTCGGGGATGCTGCGCCAGCACCAGTTCGAAAAGGTCGAAATGGTCTCCGTCACCCACCCGGACACGTCTGACGACGAACAAATGCGGATGCTGGCCTGTGCCGAGGGGATTCTCGACAAGCTGAACATCCCCTACCGCACGGTCCTGCTCTGCGCAGGCGACATGGGCTTCGGCGCGACGCGGACGTTCGATATCGAGGCTTGGCTGCCCGGCCAGAACACCTACCGAGAGATTTCGTCGGTCTCCACCTGTGGCGCGTTCCAGGCCCGCCGCATGAACGCGCGGTTCAAGCCCAGCGCCGGCGGCAAGCCCGAGTTCGTACACACCCTCAACGGCTCTGGCCTCGCCGTCGGGCGCTGCCTGATTGCGGTGCTGGAAAACGGCCAAAACGCCGATGGCTCCGTGAGCTTGCCCGAGGCGCTGCACCCCTGGCTTGGCGGCAAAACCCAAATCACGGCGGAGGGCAATCTTGCCTGATCTCTCGTCCAAAGCGATGGCGGCCCTCGTCTTGCTGGCTGCCATCGCCTTCGCGGTCTCTCCTCTCCTGACCGAGCCGTTCTCGGGCTTTGACCCCAGCCAATTGCCCCGTCCCGTGGATGATCCCCCAATCCAACCGGCCGGATACGCCTTCGCGATCTGGGGCGTGATCTATGTCTGGCTCATCATCAGCGCCGCCTACGGCCTCCTGTCTCGCGCCGTAGCACCCGACTGGCAGCCGATGCGCGCGCCGCTGCTCCTGTCGCTGGTGATCGGGGCAAGCTGGATTCCCGTGGCGCTCTCTGCCCCCGTCACCTCAACGGTTCTCATCCTCGCAATGCTGGTCACCGCCCTCATCGCGCTGTTCAACGCGCCCGCCTCCCAATCGGCCCTCGCCGCCGCGCCCATCGCCCTCTACGCGGGCTGGCTGTCGGCAGCCGCCATCGTTGCCAGCGCCACAATCATCGCCGCCTACACCGGCCTCTCCACCACAATCGTCAGCATCGGCGGCCTCATCGTCATCGGCGCTGTCGCCACCCTCGTGATCCGCGCCACCGCCCATCCGCTGCCCTATGCCGCCGCCGTCCTCTGGGCGCTCATCGGTGTCGTGGTCGCCAACACCCCCAACGGCGCCACGCTCCCCCTCGGGACCACCATCACCGTCATCGCAATCCTCAGCTCCCAGACCCTCCAGCGCCTCCGGCAGTAAACCTGACGCTCCCCCCCATTTCACCTTGGCCATACAACTCACTGCGCAACGCCGCCCCCGACGCCAAGGTCAAAAGGACACGCCCCGCCTCCTTGCCACCGCTTGCCGCAATGGCGGCCACAAGCTACACCCGCACCCATGCGCATTCTCATCACCAACGACGACGGCATCAACGCCCCCGGCCTTGAAGTCCTCCACGCCATCGCAACCGACATCGCCGGCGACACCGGAGAGGTCTGGACCGTCGCCCCCGCCTTTGAACAATCGGGCGTCGGCCATTGCATCTCCTACACCCACCCCACGATGATCTCGGAATTCGGCCCCCGTCGCTTCGCCGCCGAAGGCAGCCCAGCCGATTGCGTCATCGCCGCCCTCCACGATGTGCTGATGGACACGCCCCCAGACCTGATCCTTTCCGGCGTCAACAAGGGCAATAACTCGGCCGAGAATACGCTCTATTCCGGCACCATCGGCGCCGCGATCGAGGCCGCAATCCAGGGCGTCCCCGCCATCGCCCTGTCGCAATACTACGGCCCCGGCAACGTGAGCCTCGAAAACCAGTTCGAAGCCGCCAGCACCCACGGCGCCGACGTCATTCGCAAAATTCTCTCCACCCCGGACGCCTTCACCAGCCACCCCTACAAACTGTTCTACAACGTCAACTTCCCGCCCCTTCCCGCCGCCGAAGTCAAAGGCATCCGCGCCGTGGCCCAGGGCTTCCGCGAAGGCGGCACCGGCATGGGCATGCGCGCCGACACCGCCCCCAACGGGCGCAAATTTCTCTGGATCACCGGATCTCCCCAAAACGTGCCCTCCGGCGACAACACCGATGCCACCGCCAACCTCGACGGCTATATCTCGGTCACCCCGATGCGCGCGGACCTCACCGCCTATGACAGGCTCGCCACCTTGAAAGATGCCATCGAATGACCGACCGCGAGGGCGCCGGCTTCGACCCGGAACGCAAAATGCAGTTCCTCTACCAATTGCGCCAAAAAGGCGTGATGGACAAACGCGTCCTCACCGCAATGGAGCGCGTCGATCGCGGCGCCTTCGTGCGGGGCCATTTCGCCGCCCGCGCCTACGAGGACATGCCCCTTCCGATCAGCTCGGGCCAGACCATCAGCCAACCCTCTGTTGTCGGCCTGATGACCCAGGCCCTCAACGTGCAACCCCGTGACACCGTGCTCGAAGTCGGCACCGGCTCCGGCTACCAGGCCGCCATCCTCAGCCACCTCGCCCGACGCGTCTACACCATCGACCGCCACCGCAACCTGACCCGTGAAGCGGAAATCGCCTTCACGAAACAAGGCCTTGTCAACATCACCGTGCTCACCCGTGACGGCTCCTTCGGACTGCCCGACCAAGGCCCTTTTGACCGCATCCTCGTGACCGCCGCCGCCGAAGACCCCCCCGGCCCCCTGATGCAACAACTCAAAATCGGCGGCATCATGGTTGTGCCCGTGGGACAATCCGATACCGTTCAAAGCCTGATAAAAGTCACCCGGCACGACACCGGCTACGACTACGACGAACTGATGCCCGTGCGCTTCGTCCCCCTCATCGAAGGCACCGCCCGCGACTAGCCCCCCGCCGCTGCTTTAACGCGCACCGCTCCCCCTTCATCTTGGCCCATACAACTCAATCCCATGGCCTCCCCCCAGCGATCGTTCGCCACTGGGAAACCGCCCTCACCTGTCCCCCTTCCGAAACCCGACGTTTCTGTGTAAACTACGCGCAAAGAGGGCCGCAGGCTCCGCATTATTGAGGAAGGTTCGAGCGCCATGCGCCTGATCACACAGTATTTTCCCGCCCGTAGGCTCTCCCTGCTGGCGCCCGTCTTTCTTGCAGCCTGCGTCGGTGCGCCCGCGGAATGGGATTTCGACTTCCGCCCCAACGCGCCCCGCACCAATGTCACTGTGGCCGATCGGCCCGACCCCGACAGCCGGGGGCTTATTTCTTACGACAGCTACCAGGTCGCCATCGCCCGGCGCGGCGACACCGTTGCCGATGTGGCAGCGCGGATCGGGCTGTCCTCCTCGGAACTGGCCTCCTTCAATGGCCGCTCTGAAACCGATGAACTGCGCTCTGGTGAGGTTCTCGCCCTGCCAAGCCGTGTGGCCGGCGGTGCCTCTGCAACAGGCAGCGGGACGGACATCGCCTCCATCGCGGGGGCCGCGATTGATGCTGCGGGCAGCGGCACGCCCTCGGCCTCTGGACCGCAATTGCCCGATGGTCAGGAACCCGTCCGCCACCGCGTCGGGCGCGGCGAAACGGCCTACTCCGTGGCCCGCCTCTACGGCGTCTCGGTGCGTAGCCTTGCGGAATGGAACGGCCTTGGCCCCGATCTGGCAGTGCGCGAAGGCCAGCACCTGCTGATCCCCATCGTGATTGAAACCGCTGAAGCCGCCGACGACAGCCGCCCCGGCGATAGCGTGGCCCCCCTGCCACCCTCGGCCGCCAATCCTCTGCCCGGCAGCATTGAAACCGCCGCGCTGCCCGCCCTAGAAGGCGCAGGCACTGGCACGGCCACCCCGGCGCCAGCCCCCGCCGCTACTGCGCCACGCGAAGCGGCACCGCTGATCCGGCCCGTTTCGGGCTCAATCGTGCGCGGCTACGGCTCGGGCAATGAAGGCATCGATATTGGCGCCTCCGCCGGCACCGCCGTGCAAGCGGCCGCCGATGGCACCGTGGCCGCGATCACCCAAGATACCGACCAGGTGCCAATCCTTGTGATTCGCCACTCCGGCGGGCTTCTGACCGTCTATGCCAACATCCAGAACATCGCGGTGTCGCGCGGCGACCGGATCAGCCAAGGCCAGACCGTGGCCCAAGTAGGCGGCGGCGACCCGGCGTTCCTGCACTTTGAAGTGCGCCGTGGGTTCGAGGCGGTAGACCCTGCGGAATACCTGCCCTAACGGGCATTCCCCGCCCCGATTGCGCTTTGCTTCGCAATTCGCCCGCGCGCGCCTTCGGCGCGTCACCGTGCCCGTGGCCCTGACGGGCCACGCCAATTGTCGCGCGATCACGTCTTTTCGCGCCAAGACGCCCCTTACGCCCTTGCACCCCCGCGCCTCCGGTCTATAACGCCGACAGTTTGCGCACATGTTGGGGGCTACCATGCCAAAAAGATCAGACATCAACTCGATCATGATCATCGGTGCGGGGCCTATTGTGATCGGCCAAGCCTGCGAATTTGACTACTCTGGCGCGCAAGCCTGTAAGGCGCTCCGCGAAGAGGGTTACCGGGTCATTCTGGTCAATTCCAACCCCGCCACGATCATGACCGACCCGGAATTGGCCGATGCCACCTATATCGAGCCGATTACCCCCGAAGTCGTCGCCAAGATCATCGAGAAAGAGCGCCCCGATGCGCTCCTGCCGACCATGGGCGGGCAGACCGGCCTGAACACTTCCTTGGCGTTGGAAGAAATGGGCGTTCTGGAAAAATTCGGCGTCGAGATGATCGGTGCCAAGCGTCCCGCCATTGAAATGGCCGAAGATCGCAAGCTGTTCCGTGAAGCGATGGACCGGATCGGGCTGGAAAACCCCAAGGCCACCATTATCACCGCCCCCAAGACCGATGACGGCAAGTTCGACATCAACGCGGGCGTCGCCGAAGCCATTGAGGCCATCGAATACGTGGGTCTGCCCGCCATCATCCGCCCCGCCTTCACCCTTGGCGGCACCGGCGGCGGCGTGGCGTATAACCGTGAGCAATACGAATTCTTCTGCCGCTCGGGCATGGAAGCCTCTCCCATGGCGCAGATCCTTGTGGATGAATCGCTGCTCGGTTGGAAAGAATTCGAGATGGAGGTGGTGCGCGACAAGGCCGACAACGCGATCATCGTCTGTGCGATTGAAAACGTGGACCCGATGGGCGTCCATACCGGCGATTCCATTACCGTGGCCCCGGCGCTGACACTGACCGACAAAGAATACCAAGTGATGCGCAACGGCTCGATCGCTGTTCTGCGTGAAATTGGCGTAGAAACCGGTGGCTCCAACGTGCAATGGGCGATGAACCCTGCCGATGGCCGCATGGTGGTGATCGAGATGAACCCCCGCGTGTCGCGCTCGTCCGCTTTGGCCTCCAAGGCGACCGGCTTCCCGATTGCCAAGATCGCCGCGAAGCTAGCCGTGGGCTACACGCTGGACGAGCTGGACAACGACATCACCAAAGTCACGCCCGCCTCGTTCGAGCCGACCATCGACTATGTCGTCACCAAAATCCCGCGCTTCGCGTTCGAGAAGTTCCCGGGCTCTGAGCCCTACCTGACCACGGCGATGAAGTCGGTGGGTGAGGCGATGGCCATTGGCCGCAGCTTCCACGAATCGATGCAAAAGGCGTTGGCCTCCATGGAAACCGGCCTGACCGGTTTCGATGAGATCGAGATTCCGGGTGTTACTGCCGACCTTTGGTCGGACGCGACGGATGAAGACCCCGCCGCGATCACCAAGGCGCTGGCGAAACAGACCCCGGACCGCATCCGCGTCATTGCGCAGGCCATGCGCCACGGCCTGTCGGACGACGACATCCACGCCGTCACCAAGTTTGACCCTTGGTTCCTCGCCCGTATCCGCGAGATCATCGAGGAAGAGGCCCGCATCCGCGAAAACGGCCTGCCCACCGACGCGGCCGAACTGCGGCGCGTCAAGATGATGGGCTTCTCCGACGCCCGTCTTGCCAAGCTGACCGATCAATCCGAAGCCGACGTGCGCCGCGCGCGCACCGGCGCGGGCGTTCACGCTCAGTTCAAGCGCATCGACACTTGCGCCGCCGAGTTCGAGGCGCAAACCCCCTATATGTATTCCACCTACGAGACCCCCGTGATGGGCGAGGCGGAATGCGAGGCGCGGCCCTCTGACGCCAAGAAGGTGGTCATCCTGGGCGGTGGCCCGAACCGCATCGGCCAAGGGATCGAGTTCGACTACTGCTGTTGCCACGCCTGTTTCGCCCTCAGCGACGCGGGCTACGAGACGATCATGGTCAACTGCAACCCCGAGACGGTCTCGACCGACTACGACACCTCGGACCGCCTCTATTTTGAGCCTCTGACGCTGGAGCACACGCTGGAAATCCTGCGGGTGGAGCAAGAAAACGGCACCCTGCACGGCGTCATCGTCCAATTCGGCGGCCAGACCCCCCTGAAGCTGGCCAATGCGCTGGAAGAGGCCGGTATCCCGATCCTCGGCACCACGCCCGACGCCATCGACTTGGCCGAAGATCGTGAGCGTTTCCAACAGCTTGTCCAGAAACTGGACCTCAAGCAGCCCGAAAACGCCATTGCCACCACCGACGAGGAAGCCAAAGCCGCCGCCGAGGCGCTCGGCTATCCGCTGGTGATCCGACCCTCCTACGTTCTGGGCGGTCGTGCGATGGAAATCGTGCGCGATACGGCGCAACTCAACCGCTATATCCGTGACGCCGTTGTGGTCTCCGGCGACAGCCCCGTGCTGCTCGACAGCTACCTTGATGGCGCGACGGAAGTCGACGTGGATGCCCTTTGTGACGGCACCGACGTGCATGTGGCGGGCATCATGCAACACATCGAGGAAGCGGGCGTCCACTCCGGTGACAGCGCCTGTTCCCTGCCCCCCCATACGCTGAGCGTTGACGTGCAAAACCGCATCATCGCCCAGACCGAGGCGCTGGCGAAGGCGCTGAACGTCGTTGGCCTGATGAACATCCAGTTCGCCGTCAAACCCGATGGGAACGGCAACGATGACATCTACCTGATCGAGGTTAACCCCCGCGCCTCGCGCACCGTGCCGTTTGTGGCCAAGGCCACCGATAGCGCCATCGCCTCCATCGCCGCGCGCCTCATGGCCGGTGAGAAACTGGCCGACTTCCCCAAGGCAAAACCCCACGTCCCGGTGGACGAGAATACGCCGATCATCCCCGGCGAGCCGATGGCGCTGGCCGATTTCCGCACCCCTTGGTTCTCGGTCAAAGAGGCTGTCTTGCCCTTCGCCCGCTTCCCCGGCGTCGACACGCTTCTGGGGCCTGAAATGCGCTCTACCGGCGAAGTCATGGGCTGGGACCGCACCTTCCCCCGCGCCTTCCTGAAAGCGCAACTCGGCGCGGGTGTTTCCCTGCCTGAAAGCGGCACCGCCTTCCTGTCGATCAAAGAGGCGGACAAGACCGCCGACTTGGTGGACACGGCCAAGATGCTGAAAACATTGGGCTTCCACATTCTGGCAACCTCAGGCACCGCCGCCTTCCTGTCCGGTCACGGGATCGAGACAGAGCTGGTGAACAAACAATACGAGGGCGGTCGCACCATCGTCGACATCCTCAAGGACGGCGACGTGCAACTGGTGATGAACACCACCGAAGGCGCCCAAGCGGTCGAGGACTCCCGCTCCATGCGGACGGTCACGCTGATGGACAAAATCCCCTATTTCACCACGCTCGCAGGCAGCCACGCGGCGGCTCAGGCGATGATGTCGGCGCGGGAAGGCGAGACTGTGGTGCGGGCTTTGCAGGGGTGAATTGACGAACCCGTATGCGGGCGAAAGGTCCAATGGACCTTTCGGTCAATTCACGGGCGGAGCCCCGGCATTACTGGAGTGAGCAAATGTTCTTTACCAAGGTCGGTAGATTTATCGCTTGGTTGATTTTCATTTCTGCCTTGATCAAATTCGTTGCAGGTTATGGCATCCTTTTTGGCACCGAGACCATGGAAGACAACCGCAACGCTGCTAGGCAATTATTCAACGAGCCAAATTCAGGTTCTATATTGGACGAAGCGGCGTACAGTCTTTTCATTGCCATAGCCCTAGGGATCGCAGCAGAGATCAGCCGCAACGTCCACAAGCTCCTCCTCGTCGACGAGAACGAGGAAGATATCGACGAGGACGTTTGACCCCTCACCCCGGCCGCCCCTCCAGAAACGCCACGGCCCGCTCGGCGTCTGCGCCTTTGCCGCGTTCGGCGAAATACTCCGCCGCGCCAACTGTCCCGACCTTCTCTGCCAGCGCCAGTGCGATGAATTGGTTCAGGGATACGCCGTCTTTCTCGGCGAATTCCTCTGCCGCGCGTTTCAGCGACTGTGGAAGGTTCAGTGATACCCGTGCCTTCATGACTTCAACCTCCTTAACGCATCTGCTGGCGTCCATAGTTCAATACCAAACCGCTGCGGAGCGGTTCCAAAGTCCTTCGTGTTGTGGGTAATCAAGGCGTCCACCTGCCCGTTAACCGCCGTTTCCAACACCATCTCATCACCCGGATCGCGCAGCTGAGGCCGCCACAGAAACTTCAGGTCCACCGGCTGCACGATCCCCGCAACGTCGGTGAGGAACGCTTCCATTTCTTTGCGGCTGACACCGCAATCCAGTAGCAAATCCGCCCGGCTCAAGACGTCCTCATATTCATAGAATAGCGGCACCGAGCACGCCCAATCGAACTGGCCCCGAAAGCCCGCGATGAGTAGCGGATTGCTCGCACCTGTACGGCTCCGAATGCCCGCGACCAAAACGTTTGTGTCGAGCACCAATCTCATGACGTTATATATAGCGTAACATCACTCATGCATCAATCCTCCCCCCGAGCCCGAGCCATGTCTCCCCATTCCGGCTTCCGAGCGCCGTCAAACATCGGGTCGCGGAACATGTCTAGGGTCTCGTCGCCTTGCAACAGCCCCATCAGTTTGGCGTGCATGAAGGACCGCAGCACCGCGTTCAGGCGGGGTTGGTAGCCCGGTCCCATGGATTTGAACCACTTCACCACATCGGTATCCAGCCGCACGGTCACGCGGGTTTTGGTGGTCTCTCGTTTCGATGACAGGTCGTGCCAAGCCGGCGGCACGCGGCCGTGCAGGGCGATGGCGTTGTGCATGTCGTATTCGAACCGCCGCATCGCATCGACCATGTAGAAGTGGTGGAAGCGCTCGGTCTTGGTGGGGGATTTGTCGATGAATTTGGGGGGCAATTGTCCGGTCCTTGAAGCCTTGGGTCCGGCCAGAATCGCACAAATCGGTTAAAATTTTATGGATGTGGGGGCGGTGTACGCGGTGTGTACGCCCCAGTGTACGCGTGTCACTGGAGGTTTTCCGTCCCCGATTCCCGAACATTCCCCGCAAGCCAAACCTTGCCCAAGCGCCACTGCTACCCCTACGTTATGTTTATACTTTTCTTAACGGAGGTGACCCATGCGCCACCTAACCCTTGTTGCAGCCACCGCCCTTGCGGCGTCTCTGTCACCTGCCCACGCGCAGGACCCGTCGTTGAACCCGACGTTCGGCGTCTTGAACCTGGAGGCGGGCTTTTCCAACGATCCCAATTGGGTTTATTTGCTGGCGGGAGGGCTCGATCAACGCTCGTTTACCGATGCCGTAAGCGGCGACGTGTGCCGGGGTTATTTCGCCGATGCCCCTGATTTCCGTATGGTTTTTGACGCCACCAATGGCGATCCTTTCTCGATCACGGCAGAATCCTACGCGGACCCCGTGTTGTTGGTGAACGGCCCCGATGGGCGGTGGTATTGTAACGACGATACCTTTGGTCTCGACAGCGCGGTGTCGTTTGAGGCCCCTCAAAGCGGCGTCTATGACGTCTGGGTCGGCACCTATAACGATCCTCAAGGCGACTATCCCGGCGCGCAACTGGGCTTCACCGCGCAAGAGCCGTTCGAGCCGCAGCGCAGGCGCTCGTTCTTCGGGGAAGACGACCGTATCGTCATGGATCCGACAGCGACGCCGTGGAACATGATCGGCTTGGTGGAAATGCAATCCGGCAGCTGCACAGGCACGCTCATCGGGCCGAATGTTGTGCTCACCGGCGGCCATTGCCTTGTGGGTCTGGGAGAGCCCGACAACCCACCGATGTTGTTCAGCGCAGGGTATGAGAACGGCAACGCCGTGGCGACCTCTCGCGTGACCAGCTACCACGTGCCCGAGCTGTGGCGCTTGGCGGAACAAGAGGGCATGGATTTTGGCTTTTTCTATCTGGAACAACCCCTTGGCGATCAATTGGGGTGGATGGATATTGGCACGTTGACCCAGGCCGAGCTTGCCGGTTTCGCCAATGGTGCGGGTCCGGATATCCTTCAGGCGGGGTACAGTGCCGATCAACCGGGCGTGCTGACGGGCAACCTGAGCTGTCCGTTCGTCGAGTTAGCCAGCCAGAACCGGCTGGTGCACCAATGCGACACGGTGCAAGGGGACAGTGGCTCTCCGCTGTTTGTGCAAGACGGCGACCGCTACCGGATCATTGGCGTGGAATCCCACACCAACTTCCAGCCCGAGCAGGAGTTCGACATGAACGTCGCGATGTATATCGCCAATGTCGTCGCTGAATATCAGTCCCTGAACGGCCAGTCCCCGGCAACCACGGCGCTGCCCGAGCCTGTGGTGAAGTAGACCTACGACTGCGGCGGGGGGCATCCCCCTCGCCGCCGGTCCACCCCGGCGCATTGCGCCCCCTAACCCCTTTCATCCTCATTGCCGGAAAACGGCCCCCCGCGTAGTCTTTGCGGGTGTCTCCTTCATATTGGATAGCGCCATGACATTGCCTAACCCCATCACCCTTGCCGCTGGCCTCCTGCTGGTCACCGCGCCCGTCGCTACGGCACAGGATTACACCCTGCCCCCGACCTTTGGCGAAATCTCGTTGGAAACAAACTTCCAGCCCGACCCGCATCGCGTGACCATTGCGGCGGGCGGCCCGATTTATGGCGAGCATACCGATGCCGCCAGCGGGGGCGCCTGCCGCGGCTTTTTCGCTGACGCCCCTGACCTTCGGCTCCAGTTCACCGATGGAGACTTCGGCTTCCCGCTGTCGTTCTACGTGGAATCCGGGGCCGATACGGTGATGCTGATCAACGCGCCAGACGGGCAGTGGTACTGCAACGACGACACCGTCGATCTGAACCCGGCCCTGAACTTCGACACGCCCCTTGGCGGGCAATACGACATCTGGATCGGCACCTATGAGGAAACCGCGCCGAATTTCCCGACCGCCGATGTCCTCATCACCGAATTGGGGATGCCAGAGATCAACTTTGATCGCGCCTTCTTTGGTAACGACGACCGGGTCATTATCGACGCGGCCACGGCCCCTTGGAACATGATCGGCTTTGTGGATCTGTCCGAGGCCAGCTGTACCGGCACGTTGATCGGCCCTGACGTGGTGCTGACTTCGGCCCATTGCATCGTTGAAAATGGCGTCGTGGATACGCCCCCGGTCGAGTTCCTTGCGGGCTTCCAGAACGGGGCCCACGTGGCGCGCTCGGGTGTGCGCGATTTCTTCGTGGCCGAGGGCTATGTGAACGGTGAGCAAGAGGGCACGGATTACGCTTTCATCTACCTCGACCAGCCCTTGGGCGACCAGTTGGGCTGGATGACCGTCGCCCCCCTGACCCAAGGCCAAATCGCCGAGATGATGCAGGGCCGGGGGCCGGAAATCTTGCAGGCGGGATATAGCTATGACCAGCAGGGCGTGCTGACCGGGAACATCGGCTGCCCCCTGATCGAGGTCGCGCCCCAGAACGTGTTGGAGCATGAGTGTGATACGCTTTCGGGCGATAGCGGCTCTCCGTTGTTTATTGCCACGGACAGCGGCGGTCATCAGATCATCGGCGTTGAATCCCGCACCGATCCGCAACCAGATGAGCCCTTTGATCGCAACGTCGCCATGTATGTGGATTACATCGTGGCCGATCTGGCGCGGCTTGCAGGCGCGGCGTCCGCCCCGGCACCTGCCCCCGAGACCAAGTAGACAGCAAAAGAGGGCGCAACTGATTGCGCCCTCTTTCACATTCTCAACGGCCTTTTGGGCGCGGTTATGCGCCTGCGGTCCCGATCCCGTGGGCCGCATAGACCTCTGCCACGCGGGCCACGGCGGCCTCGGGTGACACTTCTTCGCTTTCGCCGGTGCGCCGGTCGGTGAGCTCCACCACGCCGTTCTTCAGGCCACGGGGGCCGACGGTGATGCGCCATGGCAGGCCGATCAGATCCATCGTGGCGAACTTGCCGCCTGCGCGTTCATTGCGGTCATCGTAAAGCGGCTCTAGCCCTGCATTCTCCAGCGCGGTCTCTAGCGCCTCACAGGCGGCATCTGCTTCGGCATCGCCTTGCTTGAGGTTCACAATCCCGCAGTGGAACGGTGTGACGCCCTCGGGCCAGATGATGCCCTTGTCGTCATGGCTGGCCTCGATGATAGCGCCCAACAGACGGCTGACGCCGATCCCGTGAGAGCCCATGTGGAGCGGCACGCGCGTGCCTTCGTCGTTCTGCACGAACGCGCCCATCTTCTCAGAATACTCGGTCCCGAAATAGAAGATCTGCCCCACCTCGATGCCCCGCGCCGTACGCTGGCGATCTTCGGGCACAGTGGCGAATTCTGCCGCGTCGTGGGTTTCATCGGTGCGCGCATAGCGAGAGGTGAACTCGGTCAGCACTTCGGCGCATTCATCCCAGTTGTCATAGTCGATCTCGCGGTCGCCGAACTTCAGATCAGTGATTTCGGCGTCATAGAACACCTCGGATTCACCAGTGTCGGCCAACACAAGGAATTCGTGCGTGTAGTCGCCGCCAATCGGGCCAGAGTCCGCGCGCATGGGGATCGCTTGCAGGCCCATGCGCTCATACGTGCGCAGGTAGGACACGAGGTGGCGGTTGTAGGCATGCAGCGCGGCTTCCTTCGTCAAATCGAAGTTATAGCCATCCTTCATCAGAAATTCTCGGCCCCGCATCACGCCGAAACGGGGGCGAACTTCATCGCGGAACTTCCACTGGATGTGGTACAGCGTCAGAGGCAGGGATTTGTAGGACGTCACGAAGGTGCCGACCATGTCGGTAATCATCTCTTCGTTGGTGGGACCGTAGAGCATGTCACGGTCATGGCGGTCCTTCAGACGCAGCATTTCGGGGCCATAGGCGTCGTAGCGCCCGGACTTTTGCCAAAGCTCGGCCGATTGCAACGTGGGCATCAACATGGGAATGTGACCGGCACGGGTCTGTTCTTCGTGGACGATCTGCTCGATCCGCTTGAGAACTTTGAACCCCAGGGGCAGCCAGGAATAAATGCCCGCGCTGGATTGCTTGATCATCCCGGCGCGCAACATCAGCCGGTGGCTGACGATCTGCGCCTCGGCGGGCGTTTCTTTGAGGACGGGCAGGAAGTAGCGGCTGAGGCGCATGTTGGCGAACCTTGGGAAATGGGTGTTCCCTGCGGTCTACGCCAAAGGGAAAACTCTCACAAGGTAGCGATGGTTTGCGGCAGCTCTGCGGGGACCGCGTTGGCCTGCGCTGCGGCGGAGCGAACCCCAAGAAACAGGGCAAGCATAGCGCCAAGGATCAGGGCGATTAGGGTGATGGACAGTACGTTCATGGTAGACATTTGGGCAGCTCCTTCTCTCCGATGTCATCACGTTAGCGTGCACAAACGCGGCGCAAAAGGCAGGCTTTCCGTACCCCGATACGCCACGCATCGCAAAAAAAAACGGCCCCGCGAAGGGACCGTTGAGGCAGTGTGAACAGGGAAGTCGGTGTGGCGGGACAAGGGACAGAAGCCCACCACACCAGAGGTACACGCGTGTTAGAACGATCCGACAGAGACAGGGGCAGCTACCATGATCGTGAACATCACAAGGATCAGCAGGACGGCTGAGCAGGCGATGGCGTTCAGGGCGATCATGGGTGTCTCTCCGGTTGGGCGCTCGATTGCGATACACCAGAGATAGGGCGTGTCGGTCGGTAGGCAAATGGCGGGAATCCCTACCGTCGCTTGCCCGTGCCCTTCACGATGCCTTCCACACCCATCGCGTTTGCCAGCGACTGGAAGCGCGATTGAGCCACCTCTCCGAACAGATCGCGCCCCTCTTCCGAGGTCAGCTTAAGGATCAACTCTCGCCGCTTTGGGTGGTATTTCAATTGCCCATGATCCACCGGGTTGGCGGTGGCGAACATCGCACCGAAGCGCATGGCGCGGCCCAGATTTTCGGCCTCTTGCACTCGCGACGCGGGAAGAAGGTCCAACAGGTTGGTATCAAAGCCTGTGCCCGACCGGTTGGATTTATAGCGGTGCAGCAACGCCAGCCCCAGATAGACACGTTCGCCGTGGGTCAACCCACCCAAGTTGGCCCGCGTGGCGTTATCAAAGCAGACCTCGGCGCGGTAATCGGGGTGGGCGCGCCAGCTGACGTCATGGAGCAGACATGCCGCCCGCACGAGGCGCTTTTTCTCGGGCCGTGCGCCGGAAAACAACGGCTCCACAAAACGGTATAGCGCCCGGCCAAAGCCCGGATGCCGCGCCGATGATGCCTCGGCGTGGCGGGCGGCTTCGATCAGCGGATCACGGTGGCGCAGGGTGTCCGACATTTGGTCATAAAGCAGACCTTCGCGGATGCCGTAGCTGGAGATCGCCACTTCCTTGGGGCGCACCTGCCGCACCAGTTCTTTCAGCACGAGCGAAGCAATGGGCACCAACCGCATCCGCTCGGACGAGGTGCCCGTTTCGGCCCGCAGTGCCTCTGGGTCCACTTCGCCGATGTGCTTGATCGTGTTCATGATCGCCTTGGGCGTCATGCGGTATTCGTGCAGAACCCGCAGCGGATAATCGCGGCGCACCATGTCAACGCGCGCAATCGCCCGCCATGATCCGCCCACCAGAAACAGGCGCTTGGGGGCCGTTGGAAACTCTGCCACCAGTGCTGCGACCTTTTCACGGATGTGCTTGCGGATGGCCTTCTTGCCGCCTTTCATCCCCATCAATTTCAGCGGCCCCAAATCCGAAGTGCGCCGCGTGCCTACAACGCCGTCGCCCAATAGCTCGGCCAGCTCCATCGACGAGCCGCCGATATCGCAGATCAATCCTTCCGCGCCGGGCCACCCCAGCAGCACCCCTTGGGCCGACAGGCGGGCTTCTTCCGCGCCATCAAGGATTTGAATTTCCAGCCCCGTTTCGCGAAGCACTTCTGCGCGGAAATCAGGCCCGTCCTCGGCGTCGCGCACCGCAGCGGTGGCCACGGTCAGCATGGGGGTTACGTCCATCTCTTGCGCTAGAACTGCAAAACGCTTCAGCGCGCGCAACGCCCGCACACGGCCTTCGGCATTCAAGCGGCCTGTTTCAGCGAAACCCGCCCCAAGACCACACAGGATTTTCTCGTTGAAGTAATACGCCGGAGACCGCGCCGCGCCGTCGAAAACCACGAAACGGACTGAGTTTGATCCGATGTCGATCACCCCCACACGGGCCAGTGACCGCGCCTCGGGGCCATCAAACAACGGCAACCCAAAGGGACCGAAATCAGGGTCTTGTTCACCCATATCGGGCCCTCCAAGGTCGTCTATATCAAGGATGGCACGGGCGCGCCGCTTGGGTCAATCTTCGCTGTGGGTCAACTCGGGCACATCCTTCGCGCCGGCGCTTCCGCGCCCGGATAGCGAAGGATTTTCCATGAAGAAACGGTGGCAATTGAATGGGTTATCCAATTCACTCAGATCAGGGCGCAGGTAGGTTCCATCGGGTTGCAGAACCCAGCTTTGCGCGACGTCAGCTAGATTGGCGGCCATGATTTGGCTGACAATCTGCGCCTTCACGGTGGGGTTCGTGCATTCCACCAGCGTTTCAACGCGACGGTTCAGGTTGCGCCCCATCCAATCGGCCGAGCTGATGTAGACCCGCGCCTTTTTGGCCGGAAGCCCGTGGCCATTGCCAAAGCAAACGATGCGTGAATGTTCGAGAAAACGGCCCACAATGGACTTCACGCGGATCGTTTCGCTCAACCCTTCGATGCCGGGGCGCAAGCCGCAAATGCCGCGGATCACCAGATCAATCTGCACCCCGGCTTGGCTAGCTTGATAGAGCGCATCTATCACGTCCGGTTCGATCAGCGAGTTCATCTTCGCCCAGATCATCGCAGGCTTTCCGGCTCGGGCGTGCTCGGCCTCGGCCAAGATCCCGTCAATCAGGGTCTTCTTGAGCATCAAAGGCGAGATGGAGAGGTTTTCGAGCGACTCCGGCTCGGCATAACCGCCGATGTAGTTGAACACCTTCGTGGCGTCCCGCCCGAGAGAGGCGTCGTTGGTGAACAGGCTCAGGTCCGTATAAAACCGCGCCGTAATCGGGTGGTAATTGCCGGTGCCGTAATGGGTATAGGTGACCAGCTTGTCGCCCTCACGGCGCACCACGGTGCTGATTTTTGCGTGGGTTTTGTAGTTGATGAACCCATAGACCACATGGGCGCCCGAGCGTTCCAGCTTGCGCGATTGGCGGATGTTGGCGGCCTCGTCGAAACGAGCCTTCAGCTCGACCAGCGCAGTGACAGATTTCCCGTTCTCCGCCGCTTCGCATAGCGCCTCCACGATCGGACTTTCGTTCGAGGTCCGGTAGAGCGTCTGTTTGATGGCCACCACGTTGGGATCACGGGCCGCTTGGGCCAGAAAACGGATCACCATATCGAAGGTTTCATAGGGGTGGTGGAGCAGCATATCCTTCTTGCTGATCGCGGCAAACATATCGCCATCGTGGTCCTGCACCCGTTCCGGCACGCGGGGAGTGAAGCTGCGCCACATAAGGTCCGAGCGGTCATCACGCACCAGTTCCTTCAGGGAAACCAAGCCGATCATACCTTTGACTTCGACGACCTCGTCGCCGGTGACATGCAATTCTTCGATGATCTCTTGGGCCAGCTTTTCTGGCGCCCCGTCGCTGATTTGCAGGCGGACGACCTCGCCCCGTCGGCGGCGCTTCAAGGCGGTTTCAAATTCGCGCACAAGGTCTTCGGCTTCTTCCTCGACCTCTAGGTCCGAGTCGCGCAGGACGCGGAACATGCAAGACCCGCTGAGCTTATAGCCCGGAAACAGCGCCACGATGTTGAGAAGCAACAGCTCCTCCAGCGGCAACATGCGGATCGAGCCTTCTTCGGCAGGCAGCGAGATAAAGCGGTCAATCTGGCCGGGGATCGGCAAGAGCGCCTGCAACACGCGCCCGTCGCGGTCGCGTTTGAGTTGCAGCGCCAGGGCAATGCCTTCGTTCGGGATGAACGGAAACGGATGGGCCGGATCAATGGCCAAAGGCGATAGGACAGGAAAGACCTGTGCCAGGAAAATTTCCGACAGGTGCCGTTCGTCGGCAGAGGTCAGGTCTTCGCGGGTGACCACGGTGATGCCCGTGGCCTCTAGCTCGGCGCGGACGTCGATCCAGGCTTGTTGCTGTTTGCGCATCAATTGGCGGGCGTTGGCGTTAATCAGTTTCAACTGCTCTGCCGGGGTGCGCCCGTCGTGGGCGGGCGTATGGTTGCCCTCTTGCGCCAGCTCGCGCAGGCCCGCCACGCGGACGGTGTAGAACTCATCAAGGTTACCCGCCGAGATCGAGATGAAGCGCACGCGTTCCAGCAGGGGAACACGAGGGTTCACGGCCTCTTCCAACACCCGCCAGTTGAAGGCGAGCCAGCTAAGTTCACGGTTGAAGAAACGGGCCGGCCCTTCGGCGTCGGGGACGGAAACCGGGGCGGGGTGCGGGGCGTTCAGGAAGTCTGCAAAGCTCATGGGCGCGGCCTATCGGCAAAGTGTGACGTCACGATGACGTATCATCGGCGGGGGACGCAAGGTCTGCGTCGGACAGGGCCTGGCGTGCGTGGGACAGGGAAGGCTTGCGTTTTTCGCTAAGCGACAGGGCGTCAACACGGGCCACGAAGGCATCGGCGGCAGCAAAGGAGCGTTCCAACCGTGGGGCCGCGTAGTTAAGGATTTGCGGCGACAGTGGCAGTTTACGGTCAAACGCCCGCTTCATCATCACCGCCATCAATAGCGCGTCATCAGGGGCCTCTAGGGTCGCTAATCCGGCCTGCGCAAGTCGGCTGGCCAGATCGGGCAACTTTGTCCCCCACCGCGACGGAGGTTTGCGGGCGGTGAACAGAAGCGGCGCATTGCGGTGGAACATGGCGTTGTGAAGGTGAAACACCCCCTCCTCCGCTGAAGCGTCGTCGCAGATGGTATCTGCCTCCTCGACCACAAGGGCGGGGGCCTCGGTTAAGCTCTCGATATTGGCGGCGACGTCACGCGCGGCAATGATCTGCGCGCCGGCTGCCTGGGCGAATACATGGGCCAAGTGGGTTTTGCCCGACGCCGCGGGGCCGCAAAGCACCAGTTTCGACAGGGGCCAGTCTTGCCACCCGTCAATCTGCGACACCGCCCCGGCGTTGGCCGATGAGACAAAGAAATCATCCCGCCCCATCGCCGGGCGAAGGGGAAGATCAAAGGTAAGTTGCTGGGGCATCAGGCGTCTTCTTCGGTCGTATCTCGGGCGGCGATCCCTTGGTAGAGCATCCCCTCTTGGTACCGCTCCACGAAGTAGCGCACGAGCACGCCAATTACAGCCGCCACGGGAACACCGACGAGCATCCCGACAAAGCCAAAGACCGTGCCGAAAGCCGACAGGGCAAAGATCAGCCAGACCGGATGCAGCCCGACCGAGGAGCCGACGAGTTTTGGGGTCAGCACGTTGCCTTCCAGCACCTGCCCGATCATGAAGATGGCGATGACGCTGAAGATCCACGTCCATTCGCCCCAGAACTGGAACAGCGCCAAGCCTATGGCCAAGGCCCCGCCCACCAGCGCGCCCACATAGGGGATGAAGGTCAGAAGGCCCGCGATAAGCCCGACCACGAGGCCGAATTGCAGACCGACGATCATCAGGGCCACGGCGTAGAACGTCCCCAGCACCAAGCAAACGGTCCCCTGACCGCGCACAAAGCTGGCCAACGTGCGGTCAATACGGGCCGCCAGAAGGCGGATTGTGGGGGCGTGGTCACGGGGCAAAAGCTGGTCGATCCGGGCCACCATCCGGTCCCAATCCAACAGCATGTAGAAGGCCACAACGGGCACAACGACGATAAAGACGATGACGTTCACGACGCTGGCGGCCGAAGATAGGACGGTCTGAAGCAGCTCGGCCCCGCGCGATTGGATCGTCTCCCCCAGATTGGCGAGAGAGGTCTGGATCGGGGAGCCCTCATCGAAGGCGTTGGGGAAGCGTTCGGTCAGGAAGCTGCGAAGGTTTTCAAACAGGCCGGGAGCGGCCTCGATCAAGCCGGAGGATTGCTGCACCAAAAGCGGCACAATCGCCAGAGTAATCGTGACAACGCTGAGGATCAGGAAGACGAAAATGATGGTCGTGGCGATGGCGCGAGAGCAGCCCATCCGCTCCAGCCGGTCGGCCACGGGATCAAGGAAATAGGCAATGGCACCGCCTACAAGGAACGGCATGATGACGTTCCCCAACACCCAAAGGAGCAGAAGGAAGACCGCTGCCGAGACGGACCAATAAAGAGCTTGTTGCCGGACGGGCAGAGCCATGCAGATGCCTTTCGTTACCTTGTCTTAGATGCGTCAGGCGACGGTGCAGTGCAAGGGGCGGGTGATTTATGGCGAGGGAGAATGGGCGGTTTGCGCGGAAACGCAGGGAATTGGAGGGGCGCTTGGAAGGCATCATCACTGGGGGCTGGCCCCAAACGCACCCTTCATTGGGGGCCAGCCCCCAAACCCCCGGAGGTGTATGGGCCAAGATGAAGGAGCACCTAGAGCGCGCGCGAGATTGCAGCGGCCGTGGCTTGGGGATGGGTAAGTGGGGCCATGTGAGCCGCGTTGGGGATGATCTGGCGGCGGGCGTGGGGGATATCCTTGGCGAGGCGGGTCAGTATTTCAGCAATGACGGGGGGAGAGCGATCGCCCTGTAGCAGAAGGGTTGGGGTTTGAAGGCGCGACAAGCGGGGAAGCAGGTTGGCGGTGTCCGAGGTAAGGGCAGGCTCGCAGGCGGCGGGGATCCAGATGCGGTCCGTAACGTAGGATTGCAAGGCGGGCGCCATGGCGTCAAAGGGCTCTGCCCCCCACAGGGACAGGAAGATGCGGGCAGCAGCGGATTTGTCACCATAGGCCAAGTGGGAGGGGATATCGGCGGTGAGAGCATCATGGGCGGCGCGGCCGGGACCTGTGGCGGCGCAGAACAGGACCGGTTCGATCAGGGTGAGGGATTTAACGCGCGCCGGGTGATCGAGCGCGAGGCGCAGGGCGATGGTGGCGCCGAAGGAATGGCCGATCAGATGTGTTGGTGTTTGGGGCAGATGGGTGGCGGCCTCGGCTGTGGCTTGCTCATGGAAGTCACGCGACGCGTCATGGGTGGGGCCGTTCCCGTGGGACAGCAAATCCGGCGCGATCATGGTAAAGCGGTCCCGCAGGTGGCGGGCCATGGGCCCCCAAGCGCCCCCTTGGGCCAAGGTGCAATGGAGCAGCAGGGCCGTTTCCGGCCCGCTGCCCCAGTGTTTGACGCTCATGCCAGAGAGGCGAAATAGGTATCAAGATCGTCGATGCGGTCCTGGCCCCAGAAACGCTCGGACCCGTCAACAATGTAGAAGGGGGCGCCGAAGGCCCCTGCTGTGATCGCCTCTTCAAGGTTGCGGGCGTAGACCTCGGCCCCGGACAGCATACCGCTGTTGACCAAATTGCCGTCAAACCCTGCGCTTTCCAAGGCGGCGCGGATCACGTCATCTTCGGCGATGTTGCGTTCTTCCGCCCAACAAGCCCGGGCCAAAGCGAAAGTCAGCGCGCCCAGATCGCCGCCGCCCGCCTTTTGCGCGGCAATCAAGGCATAGGAAGAGGGCGCGGGATTTGTGGGAAAGAACATCGGCTGGAGGTTTATCGGTAGGCCTGCCTTCGCCGCTTGGCGGCGCATCTCTTGCAGGCGATATTCTTGCCGGCTTTGGTGGCGTTTACCGGGTGGCACACCGCCCGTGGCCGCAAAGAGCCCCATCAGATCGAGCGGTTTGTAGGTGACGCTGGCCCCGTGTTTGGCGGCGACCGCCTCCATCCGCGTGCCGGCGAGATAGACGTTGGGTGAGAACGTGGCAAAGTAGTAGTCGATATGTGCCATCTTGGCCCCCTTCCGGTGGTTGTGCGCCCATTTAGGCTTTCGCGAACCGTGGGCTGAGTGCTAGGGGGTGTCAACAGCTCAGGGGGTGGCCACGTGGGGACGGGGCGACACCCCGCATCTCGGGGACTAATGACTATGGCTGCACAAGATCCAAAACTCATTTCTGGCAATGCGAACAAGACTTTGGCGGAATCCATCGCGCGACGCATGTCGATGCACCGGGGGCTGCAAGTGGGCCTTGTGGATGCCCGAGTCGAACGGTTCAACGACGGTGAGATCTTTGTGGAGGTCTATGAAAACGTCCGCGGCGAAGACATGTTCATCATCCAGCCCACCTCGCGCCCTGCCAATGACAACCTGATGGAGCTGTTGGTTATGGCCGACGCGCTGCGCCGGTCCTCGGCCGCGCGCATCACGGCAGTGATCCCCTATTTCGGTTACGCCCGCCAAGATCGCCGCACCAAGGCACGTACGCCAATCACCGCTAAGCTCGTCGCCAACATGATCGCTTCTGGCGGGATTGAAAGGGTTCTGACCATGGACCTGCATGCGGCGCAGATCCAGGGCTTCTTCGATGTGCCGGTAGACAACCTTTATGCCTCGCCAATCTTCGCGCTGGATATCCTGCACCAATTTGGCGGCGATATGAGCGATGTGATGATCGTCTCTCCCGATGTGGGGGGCGTGGCGCGGGCGCGGGAACTGGCAAGCCGGATCGGCGTGCCCCTGTCCATCGTAGACAAGCGCCGCGAAAAGGCGGGCGAAGTGGCCGGCATGACTGTGATCGGCGATGTGACCGGTAAGAAATGTATCATCGTTGACGACATTTGCGACACGGCGGGCACCCTGTGCAAAGCTGCCGAAGTGCTGATGGAGGCCGGAGCGCTGGAAGTGCATTCCTACATCACCCACGGTGTCATGTCCGGCCCTGCGGTGGAGCGGGTCACGAACTCGGTCATGAAATCGCTGGTCATCACCGACACGATTGAGGCGACCGAAGCCGTCGCCAACTGCCCCAACATTCGCGTTGTCCCGACCGCGCCGATGTTCGCGCAGTCGATCCTGAATGTCTGGCACGGCACGTCGGTTTCGTCGCTGTTCGACACGGCGTCCTTGGTGCCGATTTACGAGAGCCTTTACCCCAACGGCATGTGGGGCCGCTAAGGCAGCTCGGCGGAGCCCCCGGACGTGGGTTCCGCCTTTGCGGCCTTTGGCGACAGCACGAAGACCGCAAGAAACAGACCCTGCCAACCTATATACAGTGCGGAAAGGCCCGCGAGTTCTAGCGCTGCGTCGTGGTCAAAAAAGGCGGCCACGCCAATGGCCCACATCGTCGGCAAAAGCGTTGCCAAGCCGATACAGGTCCACGGGGTTCTGTATCGGCCAATGAAGGCCAAAGGGACCGCCACTGACAGCGCGCCCACGGGGCTCCCGAGACCGTAAGGCAGAATGAAGCTCGGGTCGGCATTACTGAAAGAAACCATCGCCACATAGACCGCCGCTGCGATGCCCGCCATTGACGTGACCAAGAACGCCACGCTGACATGGGGGCGTTGCTTGGCGAATATGTGCAGCAATGCTCCGCCGAAAAGGCCAAACGCGATCCCTGCGGTGGATGAGAAGCTAACAAGCAACCCTGATAAGTCGCCCAAGCCAAGCCGCTCTAGCTGGTCCATTACCGGGGTAAGCGCGGCGGCGGATATCCAACCGGACAGCGTTGCGGCGGCAATCGTCCAAAGGATACGTCCTTGCTTCAAGGTGTCGATGACTGGGGTCATAGGTGTCGCCTTTCACGGTGTGCACCGCACCTTCGCAAGAAAATGAACGACGTTCAACTCTTGAGCCGTATCTTTCGTATCACTGCCGACCGCCAGCCGTTCGGTTTGACTCCGGTCGCCCCCCAGAGCTCATTCTTGGATGGGCGTCTGCTCCAACCGACCTAGAGTGGTGAAAATTGACCTCAAACGGCGGGAAGACTTGAACCTTGGGCGACACCAAACGTTGGTGGGCGCCGTCTAGGCACATTCCTCGAAGGTCTGGGAACGGATGTCTTCGATAAAGGCTTCTGGCCAGTGAAGGCGCCAACAGAGCTTGTGAACCGGTGAATGCGTAAACAGGCTGGGGTAAAGTTCCAAGAACTCGGAATCGTCGGTGCTCTCGCGCAAGCGTTTGATCAGATGGGGCGGGAGGGTGGATAGGCGATCCCCGGCCTCCCACTGGTGGGCGGCGGTGGGATTGGTCGCGACGGTGTATTCGAACGCATAATGCATCCAGTGGTAAGGCCGAAACCTGGAAGCCGCCCCTGCGCCGGGCGTCACGGCCCAAACCGGATTGGCTCGGACCCGATGACGCCATCGCCGTTGCAAGGGCCGGAGCAGCGACTTGCCGGCAGGGACGCGGTCCCGATCCCAATAGGCACACATGTTTTGCAGCCATGCTTCCGTCAATTCGAGGCCCGGCGTCGCCACAAGGAACCAACTTCCCAACACTGTGCCTGCCCGCCCTCGCCGGAACGCGAAGAATGGGGCGTTCTCCACCCTTTGACGTGTCCAAGCTGCGACACCGGGCATCGGTAGAACCGTCGCATCAAACCATGCGCCGCCCCTCTCTTGCAGGAGCTGCACACGCAGGAGGTTGCTTTTTGCCTGTATCGTCAGGCCGCGGTCAGAAAGGCCAAGTTCGTCGATGTGAGAGGCCAATTCATCCCCTTCGACGATATGGACGTTGGTGCGGCCTACAAGGCTTTCCCAACGGTCAAAATTGGCTTGGACCATCGCAGGCGCGTGGTCGCGGCCTGCCTCTCAAAGACTGAAAAATTTCATGGATGGCCCGTCAACTTTCGCACCTTTTCCGTGGTGCTACCCAACGTCCCAAGCATCCTCGTCCGGGACCTCGCCGATCGCCATCCAGTCGGCCCGGATACGGGCGACGCGGCTATCGCCCCAAGTGCGGAACACCAAAGAGCAGCCAGTTTGGGTGATCTTCTCGACCCGGAGATCCGCACGTTGGTTTGTATCGCCGCCAGTGTCCCACATGGAGATTGAGACATGAACCATAGGCGGTTCCAGATACGCTTCCGCGAACTCTACCTCTGTCACAGCCTCACGGGGTCCATCACCGGTCCACATGGGGCCGTTGTTAGCGAAATCCGAAAACATGACGCTGGACCCTTGGTCGACAGCGATGAGGTTGTTTTTAAAGCGTTTCATATCAACATCGTGGCGTTACGCCTTGTTGATACGCGGATTTCGATGGGGATGCCGTAGAAAAATCGAAACGATTACATGATTTTTGGAAGTTGATACAAAAACGCCCCCGGCGATGAAGCCGAGGGCGCTAAAGTCAAATCAACCGAGATTACCGGCCGATGATTGCGTCCAGCGTGGATGTCAGATCTGCGTGATACTTCGCAGCGACATCCGCAGCGCCACCCGTTGCCGCAGAAACACGGGCCTCGGACGCGGAGATCAGTTCTTCTACCAAGGATGCTTCAACTTCCTCGATCGGCAATGCCATTTCAGCCAAGATCGTCGCCGAAGGGCCCGCGATATCCGCGAAGCCACCGGTGACGAAGTAGGACTTTTCGCCGTCCGTGCCCGCAACCTTCAAAACGCCGGGGCGCAATGTGGTGATCATGGGCGAATGATCCGGCATCGCTGTCAGGTCCCCATCTGCGCCGGGGATCTGCACTTCGCTGACCTCGAAAGAGGCCAAACGCCGCTCGGGCGAAACAAGATCGAATTGCATGGTTGCCATGTCGGCCTCCAGTCATAGAGCGAATGGCGGGCTGAACCCCGCCCCACGGTGCCCTTGCAGGCGGTCCGTAGGGCGGGATGTTTCCCGCCGTTGGATTAGGCGGCGTCCGCTGCCATTTTCTCGGCTTTGGCGATCACTTCGTCGATGCCACCAACCATGTAGAATGCGCCTTCGGGCAGGTGATCGTATTCACCCGCAACAACCGCCTTGAACGAGGCAATCGTGTCTTCCAGCTGCACCTGAATGCCGTCGGAACCGGTGAAGACTTTCGCCACGTCGAACGGCTGCGAGAGGAAGCGCTGGATCTTACGGGCACGGGCCACGGTCAGCTTATCTTCTTCAGACAGTTCGTCCATGCCGAGAATGGCGATGATGTCCTGCAACGACTTGTAGCGCTGAAGGATACCTTGGACGTCACGGGCAACCTGATAGTGCTCTTCGCCAACAATCGTTGGGTCCATCAGACGCGAGGAGCTATCGAGCGGGTCAACCGCCGGGTAGATGCCAAGCTCGGAGATGGCACGCGACAGAACGGTTGTCGCGTCCAAGTGAGCAAAGGTGGTTGCTGGCGCAGGGTCGGTAAGGTCATCCGCAGGCACGTAAACGGCCTGAATGGAGGTAATCGAACCGCGTGTGGTCGATGTAATACGCTCCTGCATGGTGCCCATGTCGGTGGCCAGTGTTGGCTGGTAGCCCACAGCGGAAGGAATACGACCCAGAAGGGCCGAAACCTCGGAACCGGCTTGGGTGAAGCGGAAGATGTTGTCGATGAAGAACAACACGTCTGCGCCAGTCGCGTCGCGGAACTGTTCCGCGATCGTCAGACCGGACAGAGCAATCCGCATACGCGCACCTGGAGGCTCGTTCATCTGGCCGTAAACCAGCGCAATTTTCGACTCTTCGAGGTTATCGGGAACGATAACGCCGGATTCGATCATCTCGTGGTAAAGGTCGTTGCCTTCACGGGTCCGTTCACCAACGCCCGCGAACACGGACACACCAGAGTGCACCTTCGCGATGTTGTTGATCAGTTCCATGATAAGAACCGTTTTGCCCACGCCGGCACCGCCGAACAGGCCAATCTTACCACCTTTAGAATAAGGCGCGAGAAGGTCCACAACCTTAATGCCGGTCACAAGGATTTCGGCCTCGGTGGACTGGTCTGCGAAGTCTGGTGCGTCCTGGTGGATGCCGCGACGTTCTTCAGTGGCGACAGGGCCGCCTTCGTCAACGGGCTCGCCCACAACGTTCAGAATACGACCCAGAGTGGCAGGGCCAACTGGAACCGTGATCGGGCCGCCCGTGTCGGTCACTTCCTGACCACGGACAAGACCTTCGGAAGAGTCCATCGCGATGGTACGAACCGTACCTTCGCCAAGGTGCTGAGCAACCTCTAGAACCAGACGCTTACCGTCGTTTGTGGTTTCCAGGGCGTTCAGGATCTCTGGCAGGTTATCGTTGAACTGCACGTCAACGACAGCGCCGATGACCTGCGTAATTTTACCGACTGCATTAGCCATGTGGTGTCTCCGTCGTTAAAGCGCTTCAGCGCCCGAGATAATTTCGATCAGCTCGCTGGTGATGACGGCCTGACGCGAGCGGTTATACTCGATGGTCAGCCGGTCAATCATGTCGCCTGCGTTCCGGGTTGCGTTGTCCATTGCGGACATCCGCGCCCCTTGTTCAGACGCACCATTTTCGAGCAGTGCGGTGAAGATCTGTGTGGCGATCCCGCGGGGAAGAAGGTCTTCCAACACGGCCTCTTCCGAGGGCTCGTATTCATACAGCGTTGCAGGCTCTGCATCTTCGCTTGCTTCAAAGACAGCGGGGATGATCTGAGTTGCCGTTGGCACCTGAGAGATCACCGACTGAAAGCGGTTGAAGAAGATCGTTGCAACGTCGAATTCATCGGCGTCGAAACGGGCCAGAACATCCGAGGCGATCTCAGCGGCATTGGAATAGCCAATGCGTTTGACTTCGGACAGATCTACATGACCGATCAGGTGATCGGCATAGTCGCGCTTGATCTGTTCGCGGCCTTTTTTGCCTACGGTCAGGATCTTGATCGTTTTACCTGCTGCCAAAAGCTCGGCCGCGTGGGCACGGGCTTTACGCACGATGGTAGAGTTGAAGCCCCCGCAGAGGCCCCGCTCTGCCGTCATGACGATCAGCAGGTGAACTTGATCCCGGCCATTGCCAGCCAGAAGACGCGGCGCGCCTTCCGAATTGCCAACGGCAGATGCCAGGCCGCTCATCACGGCCTCCATCTTATCCGCATAGGGACGCGCCATCTCCGCCGATTCCTGCGCACGGCGCAGTTTTGCAGCGGCGACCATTTGCATCGCCTTGGTGATCTTGCGGGTCGATTTGACCGACGCGATCCGGTTTTTTAGGTCCTTGAGATTGGGCATGCCAAATCTCCCTTACGCGAAATCGGCGGCGAATTCTTCGATAGCTGCCTTCAGTTTGTCGGCTGCATCACCCTTGATCTTCGGATCTTCGTTCGTGATCCAATCCAGCACGTCCTTCTTGTTGGAGCGCATGTGGTTCAGAAGACCTTCCTCAAAGCGACCCACGTCACCGACGGGCAGCTTGTCGAGGAAACCGTTGGTGCCCGCGAAGATCATGGTAACGATCTCGGCGTTGGTCAGCGGCGAGTACTGAGGCTGCTTCATCATCTCGGTCAGACGCGCACCACGGGCCAGAAGGGCTTGGGTGGAAGCATCAAGATCGGAACCGAACTGAGCAAACGCGGCCATCTCGCGGTACTGAGCGAGCGACAGCTTCACCGGACCCGCAACGGAGGACATCGCCTTCGTCTGAGCCGAGGAACCAACACGCGAAACCGACAGACCGGTGTTCACAGCAGGGCGGATACCCTGGAAGAACAATTCTGTCTCAAGGAAGATCTGACCGTCGGTGATCGAAATCACGTTGGTTGGAATAAACGCCGAAACATCGCCACCTTGGGTTTCGATGACAGGCAGCGCTGTCAAGGAACCGGAACCGTTGTCCTCGTTCAGTTTCGAGGAACGCTCCAGCAGACGAGAGTGCAGGTAGAAAACGTCGCCAGGATAGGCTTCACGGCCTGGTGGGCGACGCAGAAGCAGGGACATCTGACGGTAAGACACGGCCTGCTTGGACAGATCATCATAAACGATCAGCGCGTGACGGCCGTTGTCGCGGAAGTGCTCGGCCATGGCGGTAGCCGCATAAGGCGCGAGGAACTGCATGGGCGCAGGGTCGGAAGCGGTCGCGGCCACAACGATCGTGTATTCGATCGCGCCGGTTTCTTCCAACTTCTTCACCAGCTGCGCCACGGTGGAACGCTTTTGGCCCACAGCAACGTAGATACAGTAAAGTTTCTTGTTTTCGTCGTCACCAGCGGCGTCGTTGTAGGACTTCTGGTTGAGGATCGCGTCGAGCGCCACAGCGGTTTTACCGGTCTGACGGTCGCCAATGATCAATTCGCGCTGGCCACGGCCAACGGGGATCATCGCGTCGATCGCCTTAATGCCTGTCGCCATCGGCTCATGCACCGATTTACGAGGGATAATGCCGGGCGCTTTGCTGTCGGCGATGCGACGGCCAGAAGCGTTGATCGGACCTTTGCCGTCCAGCGGGTTACCCAGACCGTCAACAACACGACCCAGAAGCTCGTCACCGGCAGGAACGTCCACGATGGAGTTCGTGCGCTTGACCGTGTCGCCTTCTTTAATGTCCCGGTCGGAACCAAAGATAACAACACCCACGTTGTCGGATTCAAGGTTCAGGGCCATGCCCTGAATGCCGCCGGGGAATTCGACCATCTCACCGGCTTGGCAATTGTCGAGGCCATAGACACGGGCAATACCGTCGCCCACAGACAGAACCCGACCAACCTCGGCCACTTGGGCGTCTTGCCCAAACGTCTTGATCTGGTCTTTGAGGATCTGAGAAATCTCAGCTGCTTGGATAGCCATTATCCGACCTCTTTCATCGTATTCTGGAGTGCGTTCAGCTTGGAGCGGACCGACGTGTCGATCATCTTCGAGCCAATTTTTACAACAAGACCGCCAATGATTTTCTCATCAACGGTCGCTTTAACAGTCACGGTCTTGCCTACCTGCGCCTTGAGCGACTTGGTGAGCTTGTCCAGTTGTGTTTTCGTCAGGGCCTTGGCCGAGGTCACTTCGGCGGTCACTTCGCCCTTGTGATCAGCAATGCGCGCCCGCAGTTCCGCCAGCAGCGCAGGCAAAACGAACAGGCGGCGCTTTTCGGCCATCAGGCGCAATGTGTTGCCGGTCATCGCCTGCAAATTCATTGCATCCGCCACGCCACCAATCGCCGCTGCGGTTTGCTCGCGGCTGTAGATCGGTGAGTGGATTAGATCACGCAGATCAGCACTTTCGGAAAGGGCCGCGTCGAGTGCATCGACGTCCCCTTCCAGCGCTGGAAGCGCTTTGGCCTCAGAGGCCAACTCAAACATCGCGGTCGCGTAGCGCGCGGCAATGCCGGTCGAGATCGAAGCAGGTTCGCTCACATCAACCCTTTCATATGCACGTCCAGTGGTCGGGAAGCGTGGTGATGCCTCTCGATATGACGTGTCAGGGCGGCCCAATCCGCCCGTTCCCCGGTAAATCGAGCGTGATGTAGCAGAGGGTTTGAATTGCTGCAACCGTCCTGAAAACCGCCTGATTTGGCAGCAAACTCAATAAAAACAAGGTTGTGCACGGAATTTTCTGCGGTGCGGCGGTTTGCCCGCGAAAAATGCACGGCGCAATTCGGCGATTCTTAACGATTTGATGAAGGTGCCCGCTCAAATTCGCACAGAAGGTGGGGGTATCCGTTAGTTCCGCGCGCGCCATGGCCCTATGTCACTGCCCCGGCCTGCCAACGTCGCGCGGCACTGGCCAGACGCGCGCCATAGAGTCGGGCGGTTTCCAGATCCACGGCGTCCAGCAGCGTGTCAGGTGACTGTGCATCGGTCGCCGTCAGTCCTAACCACGATCCGTCCCGGTTGATGCCGGGGCGATTCTCGATCACCGGGGTGCCGATCTCGGCCTGCCCGACCCAGATCATGCCCATCTGCACCGCAAAAGTCGTCAGCCGCTGCAAGGCAAACCCTTTGTCCCCCGAGGGGTGACACGCCACCGTAAAGCCGCCCGCCAGCTTGTCGCGCCATTGGCTCGTGTGCCAACGCGGGCCAGAGGCGTCTTCAAGGAATTGGTCAAACCGCGCCGCCGTGGACCCCATATAGGTCGGCGCCCCAAAGGCGATGGCCGTGGCCGCGTCCAGCGCGGCCCAATCGTCGGGCCGGATCGCGGTCACATCTATCACCCGCGCATCCCCCGCGCCTTCGGCAACAGCCCGTGCCAAAAGCGCCGTGCGACCGGCGCCGCTATAGTAAGGAATGCAGATCATCCAAGATGTCTCCCCGAAACGCCCACGGGCTGCGGGCTGCCTTCCAGCACGCGCAAGGGGCGACGCACCCGTTCGGCGAGGCCCGGCTTGCGACGGGCGGGTATGCGTTTGGAGGCCTCGATCAAGATGACCCCGCCTGCGCGGTTGCGGCTGAGCGTGGTGCCGAGGCTCTCCAACATATCAGCGGATTTCAACCAGAACCGTTTCGGCGAAGGCAGTGCGAACAAAGCCGCGGCGTGGCGTTGGGGGATGAAATCAAACGCTTCTAACTGCGCCTCTAGCTGGCCCAAGGAATAGGGCCGCCCGAACCCAAATGGCGTCCCATCGCGCCGGGCCCATAGCCCCATCCGGTTCGGCACCACAAACATCGCCCGCCCGCCCGGTGCCAAGACCCGCTGGCATTCGTCCAGGACCGATGCCGGATGCTCGGATGTCTCTAACCCATGCAAACAAATCAACTTATCGGCCTGCCCTGTCTGCACGGGCCATAGCCCTTCGCGACACAAAAGCGAGACATTATCCATCCCTGCAGGCCAAGGCATCACGCCCTGCTCTGCGGGCATCACGCCGATCACCCGTTGCGCTTCGGCCAGATAGGGGCGCATCAAGGGCACCGCAAAGCCAAAGCCTACAACGGTTTCCCCCTTGGCCGAGGGCCACATCCCCAACATGCGTTCACGCACCGCTTTCTGGGCAATCCGCCCCAGCCGCGTGCGGTAGTAGAACTGCCGCAGGTCAATGACATCCAGATGCACGGCGACGTGCTCCCCTTAAAAGCCGATTGCATACTTATCGCCCACATCGCAGGCTACTGGGCAAATCTTTAACCGAAGCGAGCGTAAAGACCATGGCCGATCCGCAGATCATCACCATCCCCTGCCTTGAAGACAACTACGCCTTCCTTCTGCATGATCCGGCCACGGGGGCTACGGCCTGTATCGACGCCCCCGAGCCTGCGCCTATCCTTGCCGAGCTTCAGACCCGGGGCTGGACCCTGTCCGACATTCTCATCACTCATCATCATTGGGACCATATAGATGGGGTCGAGGCACTTGTGTCCGCCACCGGTGCGAAGGTTTGGGGCGGTGCTGCCGATGCCCACCGCCTGCCCCCGCTGGATCATGCGTTGTCTGAAGGGGATACGGTCACCATCGGCAACCTGTCGGGCACTGTGCTGGATGTATCCGGCCATTCGCTCGGCCACATTGCGTTCCACTTTCCCACCGTCAAAGCCGCTTTCACCGCCGATAGCTTGATGGCCCTGGGTTGCGGGCGCTTGTTTGAAGGCACTCCGGCGCAGATGCATGACAGCCTTCAAAAGCTGGCCGCCCTGCCCGCTGACACAATTGTATATTCCGGCCATGAATACACCGCCGCGAACGCACGATTTGCGTTAACTATTGAACCGGACAATCCAGACCTTATCTCTCGGGTAGCGCGCATCACCGCCGCCCGCGCGGCCGGTGAGGCGACTGTCCCTTCGACACTGGCCGAAGAATTGGCCACGAACCCCTTCCTGCGGGCAGACCAACCCGCCATAGCTGCCACCCTCAACCTGACCGACGCGGACCCTGTCCGTGTCTTTACCCAGATACGCGCTCAAAAAGATGCGTTCTAGGCAACCGACCAAAAAACCAGCAGCACCAGTGCTTTAGATCAATTTCGAGGCAGTTTCCCCCCTCGATCCTGCCCGAAACACACTGTGTTGATGCGAATTTGCTTGAAACCTGCCCGTGGAAAGCAAAATTTAACAATATGAGGCCACGATCGAGCGATGGGCTGCGGCCTGCCTCGATGCAGACGAAAGGAGCACAGATAGTGCCGTCTTTTTCGAACACACTGGAACAGGCCATCCATGCCGCTTTGGCCAACGCCAACGCACGTCGCCACGAATTGGCCACGTTGGAGCACCTGCTTCTCGCGCTTATTGATGAACCCGACGCGCAAAAGGTCATGAAGGCCTGCTCCGTCGACATCGAAGTGCTGCGCGACACGCTGTCCAAATTCATCGACGATGATCTGTCGACGCTGGAAACCGATGTTGAAGGGTCCGAGGCTGTGCCCACGGCCGCTTTCCAACGGGTGATCCAACGCGCCGCGATCCATGTCCAATCCTCGGGCCGGACCGAAGTGACCGGGGCCAATGTGCTGGTCGCCATCTTCGCCGAGCGCGAGTCGAATGCCGCCTACTTCCTGCAAGAGCAGGACATGACCCGGTATGACGCCGTCAACTTCATCGCCCACGGGGTCGCCAAAGACCCCAGCTATGGCGAAGCGCGTCCCGTGACCGGGGCCGAAGATGAAGGCGCCGATTCCCCCAATCTGCAAGAAGAAGCCGTGCAGGAGGAAAAGGAATCCGCCCTCGCGAAATACTGCGTCGATCTGAACGCCAAGGCGATCAAGGGCGATGTGGACCCGCTGATTGGCCGCTCGTCCGAGGTGGAGCGTTGCATTCAAGTGCTGTGCCGCCGCCGCAAGAATAACCCGCTTCTGGTGGGCGATCCCGGCGTTGGTAAAACAGCGATTGCAGAAGGCTTGGCCAAGAAGATCGTGGAGGGGGAGACCCCCGAAGTGCTGGAAGGCGCCACGATCTATTCGCTCGATATGGGGGCGCTGCTTGCTGGCACCCGCTACCGTGGCGACTTTGAAGAGCGTCTGAAAGCCGTGGTGAAAGAGCTTGAAGATCATCCCGATGCGGTTTTGTTTATCGACGAAATCCACACCGTTATCGGTGCGGGTGCGACCTCTGGTGGGGCAATGGATGCCTCCAACCTGCTGAAGCCCGCGCTGCAAGGCGGCGGTCTGCGGTGCATGGGTTCCACGACTTATAAAGAGTTCCGCCAACACTTTGAGAAGGACCGCGCCCTGTCGCGGCGTTTCCAGAAGATCGACGTGGCCGAGCCTTCGGTGGATGACGCGGTGAAGATCCTCAAAGGTCTCAAGCCGTATTTTGAGGAGCATCACGGGGTGAAATACACCGCCGATGCGATCAAGACATCGGTGGAATTGGCCTCTCGCTACATCAACGACCGCAAGCTGCCCGACAGCGCGATTGACGTGATCGATGAAGCGGGCGCGGCGCAGCATCTGGTGGTGGAAAGCAAACGTCGCAAGACGATTGGTACGAAGGAAGTGGAAGATGTGGTCGCCAAGATCGCCCGCATTCCGCCCAAGAACGTCTCAAAGGACGATGCCGTTGTGCTGAAAGACCTTGAGGTGTCCCTGAAACGGGTCGTCTTCGGGCAGGACAAGGCGATTGAGGCGCTGTCTTCCTCCATCAAGCTGGCACGCGCTGGCCTGCGGGAGCCTGAAAAGCCCATCGGCAACTACCTGTTCGCAGGCCCGACAGGTGTGGGTAAAACCGAGGTAGCCAAGCAGTTGGCCGATACCTTGGGCGTTGAACTGATCCGTTTCGACATGTCCGAGTACATGGAGAAACACGCGGTTTCCCGCCTTATCGGTGCCCCTCCGGGCTATGTGGGCTTTGATCAAGGTGGCCTTCTGACCGACGGCATCGACCAGCATCCCCATTGTGTGCTGCTGTTGGATGAGATCGAAAAAGCGCACCCCGATGTGTTCAACATCCTGCTTCAGATCATGGATCACGGGACGTTGACCGATCACAACGGACGCTCGGTCGATTTCCGCAATGTGGTGCTGATCATGACCTCCAACGCAGGTGCGGCGGAACAGGCGAAAGCTGCTATCGGCTTCAACCGTGATCGTCGTGAAGGCGAAGACACCGCCGCGATTGAACGTACGTTCACACCGGAATTCCGCAACCGGTTGGATGCGGTCATCTCCTTCGGCGCCTTGCCGAAGAGCGTGATCTTGCAAGTGGTTGAAAAGTTCGTGCTGCAACTGGAAGCGCAGCTGATGGACCGCAACGTCACGATCGAGCTGACGAAACCGGCGGCCGAATGGCTGGCAGAAAAAGGCTACGATGATCGCATGGGCGCGCGCCCCCTTGGCCGCGTAATCCAGGAGCACATCAAGAAGCCCCTGGCGGAGGAGCTGTTGTTTGGCAAACTCGCCAAAGGCGGCAACGTGAAGGTCGGCGTCAAAGATGGTGCCATCGACCTGCGGGTGGATGAAGCGGGCAGCCCCCGCCTATCGCCCAAGAAGAAACCGCCGCTTCTGACCGCTGATTAATGTCAGCGCATCGGTGAAAATCCCCAAGGGCCGTGGATCATTCCCCGGCCCTTTTTCTTTGTTAGATTGCCCTCCGGCGTCTGTTGCCCTTAGCCTTCCTTCCTGAGTGTTCTGCCACAATCTCATCCAAAGGCGTCCCCATGCGCGCGTTGTCCGTCCTTATCCTTTCCGCCCTTCCCGCCGCCGCGCAGGATGCCCCGGTGCTGACCTTTCCGGTCGTTTGCGAATTGGGCGAAACTTGCATGATCCAACAATTGGTGGACCGCGACGCCGGCCCCGATGCGCTGGATTTCACCTGCGGTCCCATGACCTACGACGGCCATCGCGGCACGGACATCCGCGTCCCGGATATGGAGGCTTTGGCGGCTGGCATCCCGATTGTCGCCGCCGCCCCCGGAACCATCCTTGGCACTCGCAACAACGTACCAGACACAGGCATTGGCGGCTTTCCTGAGGGTCAGGACTGCGGCAACGGGGTGGTGATCGAGCATGAAGACGGCTGGCAAACCCAGTATTGCCACATGGCCCAAGGCTCCGTTCTGGTCCGCACCGGGGACGTGGTCGCAGCAGGTGACGCCTTGGGAGAAATGGGTTTTTCAGGAAGCACCGAGTTTCCCCACCTCCACCTGACCCTACGCCATGAGGGGGAGGTGGTTGACCCCTTCGACCCGACCGACTCCGCCACCTGCGGCGAGGGTGCCTCGCCTCTTTGGGGCGAGCCGGTGCCATTGGCCCAAGGCGGCATCCTGAGCGTTGGATTCGCCCAAGCCGTGCCTGAATTTGATGCAATCCGGGCGGGCACGGCGGATGCCGCCACGCTAAGAGCCGATGCCGATGCCATTGTTATCTGGGGTTTCTTCCACGGCGGACGCACGGGCGATATCGTGACCGCCACCATCACCGCCCCCAACGGCGCGGTGTTTCACACCCAAGAGATCGCTCTGGAAGCTACCCAAGCGCAGCTTTTCCGCGCAACGGGGCGCCGGATACGGGAACCAATCGCACCGGGCCAATATATAGGCACCATCACGATTAGCCGTGACGGCGTGCCGCTCGACCAGGCAACAACCTCGGTTACAGTGAATTAACGCTCCGTCAGCTTCAGCTCGATCCGCCGGTTTGCCGCCTGCCCAAGTGCCGTCGCGTTCGAAGCAATTGGGCGATGTTCCCCGAATCCGGTGGCGGCCAAACGGCGCGGCGGGATGCCCAGTTGTTCGCTCATGTAAAGCACCACGGCCAAGGCGCGGGCTTGGCTGAGTTCCCAGTTGTTGGCGTATGTCGCGCCTTCGCGAAGCTGCTGGTCATCGGTGTGGCCGTCCACGCGGATGATCCAGTCAATTGCTTCGGGGATGTCTTCGGCGATCTCCAACAGCAATTCAGCCACGTTTTCGATTTGCGCCAAGCCTTCTTCGGCCAGGTCGGCAGAGCCCACTTCGAACAGCACTTCGGACGAGAAAACAAAGCGATCCCCCTCGATCCGCACGCCTTCGCGGCCCTCCAGCAACTCGCGCAGGCGTCCGAAAAACTCCGAGCGGTAGCGCTCCAGTTCCTGCGCTTCTGCGGCCAGACGTTCCACCTCGGCGGCCTCGAGTTCGGCGCGGGCGCGTTCTTCGGCGGCCAATTGCGCCAGCGCTGTATTCAGCCTGGAACCCAAGGCTTGGATTTGCACCTGCGCCTCTTCATCGCGGTCCTCTGACAGGGAGAGCAACGACTGGAGCGATCCCAATTGTGCCCGCAACGCCGCGACCTGCTCGTTCAACAGGGCCACCTGCTGCGCGCTTTGCGTGGATTGGGCTTGGGTTGCCTCGAGCTCTCGGTTGGCCTGCGCCAGAAGGGCATCGCGGCGTTCAGCATCGGACAAAGCTTCTGCCAAGGCCGCTTCCGTCGACTGACGCGCCGCGAGGGCGGCGGCCAATTGCGCTTCCAGGGCGCTCAAATCTCCGGCGGTATTGGCGGCTTCTGCAACTTGGGCCTCGGACGCGGCGATGGTGGCTTCCAGTTCCGCAACACGGGCGGCGGCGCTGGCCTCTGCGCTTTCAAGGCGCGACAGCGTCAGGGCCAATTGCCGTTCCAACTCCGTCATTTCACCGCTTTGGGTCGAAAGCGCGGCCTCGGCCCGGTCCAGTTCCAACCGGGCGGCGGCAAGGGCATCGGCAAGGGAAGCGGCCTCTCCCTGCCCGTCTTCCGCACGCGCCAAAGCGCCGGCCAGGCGCGTCGCCAGATCGTCGCGGGCGGCATCGGCGGCGGCCAACAACGTCAACGTATCCTCGGCCCGCTGGCGCTGTTCCTCCAAAGCCAGAGACATGGCGGTCAACTCGGCGTCGGCATCTTCCAGACGTCGGCGCAGCGCTTCGGCGGCGGCGGCTTCGGCCAAACGACCCGCCTCTTCCTCGGACAAGGCGGCGGTAGCGGCATCCAGCTGCGTGCGCAGGGCAGCAGCGGCAGCAGCTTCGGCCAGGCGCGCGGCTTCTTCTTCGGACAGGGCTGTTTGCAGATCCCCCAAGCGGGCCCGAAGCGCCTCGGCAGCGGCAAGATCAGCAAGGCGCGCGGCCTCTTCTTCGGAGAGTTCCGTTTCCGCTTCTGCCAGACGCAGGCGCAGGGCCTCGGCGGCGGCGGCTTCCGCCAATCGCGCCGTCTCTGCCTCGGTCAGTTCCCCCTCAACCCCTTGCAGGCGAGAGAGAAGTTCTTCGGTTTGCTCATCACCACTGGCCAGTGCGGCCAAGGCCGCTGTCAGGGACCGGTCGCTATCCACCAGCGATCCCGCCAGTTGCGCGTTGCGGGTTTCGGCGCCCGCCAGTGCGGTCAGGGCTTGGGTCAGGGCCGTTTGCCGCGCCTCCAATTCGGACGAGGTGGACGACAATGCGGCCAAAGCCTCGGCCAGCGAGGTTTCACGGGCGGCCCCTTCGGCCTCCAGATCCGCGATCAACGCCTCGAGCGCTTCGCGGCGGGCCGCCGCCAGCCTTGCGGCCTCGGAGGCTTCGTCAATCTCGGATCGGGCCGTTGCCAGCGCGAGGTTCAGGGCTTCGGCCTGACTCATCGCCTCGGCCAATTCCGCCTCGGTCGCGGCTTGGCCTGCAACCAAGTCCGAGTTCCGCGCCAACAGCCCCGCAACCTGTTCTTCGAACGCCACGATCTGCGCCGATTGCGCGGCACTCTGCGCGGTCAGCGACGCAATCAGCGCCTCTTGTGCGGCGGCTTCTGCCTCTGCATCGGAAAGAGAGCCGGAAAGAGTCGCGACCCGCGATTCCAATTGCCCGGCGCGGGCCTCTTCCAGCCCCAAGGCTTGGGCCAGTTGGTTCACCTGTGCGGTTAACGAATTGAGTTCATCGTCTTGAGTGCTGATCTCTTCTGACAGCACGTATTGCATGACCATGAAGATCGTCAGCACGAAGATCATCACCATCAACAGCGCCGTGATGGCATCCACAAAGCCGGGCCAAATCGCCCCGGACACGCCTTGTTTGCTGCCGCGATGAAAGGCCATGGCCTAGCCGTCCCCGCGCTGCCGCGCTCGGGCTGCAGCGGGCGCACGGGCGGCTTGGGTCAGGGCCTGCAATGCCTCGGTCAGCTGCGCCATGTCCCCGCGAAGGCCCATGACTTCCGCATCCCGGCTGGCCCCGATTTCCTCTGCCATTTTGAACAACTGCACGTCGATGGACCGCAACCTGTTGCGGGATTCGTCATCAAGCCCCTGCTCTGCTGCGATCCCATCCAATGCGGCGGCCAGGCGATCTTGCGCCGTGGCGAGCCGTTCGGTCGCCGACACCTGGCCCGGCCCCAAGCGTTCGGTCAGCCCGTCAATGCTTTGGGCAAGGGTCAGCACCCGTTGCTCGGTCGCGGCACGGCGGGTTTCAGATTGCGCGAACAGCGATTGCAGCGTGTCCATCTGGTCCACCATATGATCCAGCACCGTCGCAATGGCCGCTTTATCAATCGCCCCGTCCCCGTCGCCCGAAAACGAGACACGGGTGATCGAGGCCAGCCATTCTTCCAACTCGCGGTAGAAACGGTTTTGGCCGTGGCCCGCGTAAAGCTCTAGCAGGCCCACAACCAGCGATCCCGCAAGGCCCAGAAGCGACGAGGCAAAGGCCGTACCCATGCCGCCCAATTGGTCGTCCAACCCGTCCATGAGGCGGCCAAAGACGGCAAGCCCCTCTTCCCCGTCGGTGGGTTGCAGGGACCGGATGGTTTCCACCACCGCAGGTACCGTCGTGGCGAGGCCGAAGAATGTGCCCAAAAGGCCCAAGAAGATCAGTAGGTTGGCGATGTACCGCGTGATGTCGCCGCTTTCTTCCATCCGCGCGCCGACGCTATCAAGGATCGACTTGGCCGAGGCGGGCGTCACCTGCGTCCGCGATCCGCGCAACCGCGCGACGCCGGATATCGCAGCCAAAAGGCGCGGTGGCGTGTCGTCACTGTTGGCTTGCGAGCCGCCCGCCAACTGCTCGATCCACGCGACCGAGGAGAACAATTGGATGACTTGGAAGAACGTGGCACAGACGCCGACCACGAAAACGACACCAATCGTACCGTTCAAGTAGGGCGAGGTCAGGAACACATCCTGAACCCGTGGCCACACCAATATACCCCCCGCCACCACAAGGACGAGGATGATAAGCATCAGAACAATCTGCTGCGTGGGTCGTGTGAATCGGGCGGCTTCTGCGCCCTCTCTGCTGCTCGCCATGGGGTTTGTCTCAACCGCTCTTTTGACTTGTCTTGGCAACTATACACAGTTGCGGGCGATCACGCCAACAAAAGCCTTAGGCCGGGGCGTTCAATCTGCGAACCATGTCCACCAGCGCCTCTAGGTCCGCGTCACCGATACCCAGTTCGGTAAGCTGCGCGGCAGTATTGTAGAGGTATTCGTCATTCGGCCCGCGCCCGCCGACCGCGCCCGCAATGATCTGCGCTTGACGCTCTAGCGGGTGTTGGCAGTATTGGATGTGGTCGCGGTTAATCACGTAGGTCAGCACATCTTCCTGCACCGTCCCGTCGCGGAACCGAAGCGGCAACCGAGTTTCGATATAGGCAGAAGAGATCAACTCTCGCTCGCGCAAATAAGCCAGCGTCGCTTCTTCGGTTCCGGGCTCGGCGCGCAGGGCCAGACCGTCGCAACAGGCGTCTTTCGCCGCATCCAAGGCCAAGACCAGACCGGGATCATCCTCGGTTCCGCGGTGGTGGATGGAGGTCATGCAGAAGGACCGATGCCACCCCTCCAGCCGTGCGATGCGCGTTTCGGCGACGGGAAAGCCCGGATTCCACAAAAGTGATCCGTATCCGAATACCCAGAGAGCAGAGGTCATGCGATGGTCCTTGTCGTGCCCCGCCGCTATAGGCGATAGAGTTCCAGAAGGGGAGAGCGATGAAGCGGCTTTTAATCGGGATTGTGGTTTTGGCGGGTTTGGCGATTGTCGCTTGGGGCGGCGGCGCGATGCTGACCGAAACGGCGGCGACCCGTTGGATGGACGATCGCCGTGCCGATGGGTGGGTGGCAAACGCCTCGGACATCTCGGTCGGCGGCTTCCCGCTTCGGTTCACAACGTTGTTCGAAGATGTAGAGCTGGCAGACCCCGGCACCGGCCTTGCTTGGTCGGTCGCTTCTTTGGAGTTTCAGCAAGATGTTTTCCGTCTAGACCGAATCGCGGCGCGTTGGCCGGCGGCGCAGACCATTGCCTCTCCGTTCGAAAGGTTAACGGTCGCTTCGCCTGACACAGAGGACCTGCACCTGACTGCCATGTTGGATGTGCAACCCACCAACCGCTTCGCATTGGACGCAATGGCTGCCGAAACCGGGGCGTTGCACGTCACCTCTAGCGAGGGGTGGGAAACCCGTTGGCAGGAAGGCACGCTGAACGTGGCGCGGGTTGAGGGAACAGACGCGACCTATGATGTTGCCGCGTTGGCCACCGCGATGGTGCCGCCGCAGGCATGGCGCGCACGCTTGGACCCGGCGGGGCTACTGCCCGAAACGATCCAATTTGCCGAGGTCCGTGGAACGGCTACTTTCGATGCGCCTTGGGACATGGACGCGGTTGAACGCGCCCGTCCACAAGTGACCGAGCTGGACATTGACGATGTCAGCATGGCTTGGGGCGATATGCTGTTTCGCGCCACAGGGACGCTAGAGGTTACCCCCGGCGGCATCCCCGAGGGGGAGCTTTCGGTAAGGGCCGAAAATTGGGCCGCGATGGTCGATCTGGCAAGCAACGCGGGCATCGTACCCGACCGCATTCGCGCCACTGCCGAGGCAATGTTGCGGGTCTTGGCCGGGATGACAGGCCGCCCCGAGAACATCGACGCGACACTGACCTTTTCAAACGGGCGCATGTTTGTCGGCCCATTGCCCATTGGACCTGCCCCAAGCCTGCGCCTGCGTTAGCGGCAGTAAGCGCCGGACCTGTAAGAGGCCACGTCGAAGTGGAAATGGTCTTGGTGGAAGCGGTCTGATTCGGGGCCCAGTACCGTGCCGAAAGTGCCGCAGGCGGCCTCGTGCAGGTTGCGCATGACTGTGGCATTGCCGCCGCGCCAATCCCCCAACACGCTGAGTTCACTGCCGTTTTGCAGGCCAATTCCGCCGATATCAATCGCATTGCCTGTGGCATGTTCCGACAGCCGCGCACCGGGTCGAGAGTTCCGCGTACGGCACGCGTAAGACGCCATTACCCGCATGTTCGCCATGCCACCGCCGGTGCCGCCGATGATCTCATCGGCGTCCAGCACCCATTCGCTCAGGGATTGGGCGGCGGTGCAGTTGATGGTGGCGGGCGTCGTCAGCTCAACCCCGTGGACGACACGCAGACGCACCGCATTGGGAATGCCGCAGCCGTTGATCCGGCCGGTCACAGATTCGATCTCTTCACCCTGCAACCCGACGACACCGCACAAAGTGCCGGTGTTGCGCCCCGGCTGTGCCACGCGGCCGGGCGTGTTGCGGGTCGCAGCGGCACGGCCGGCTTCTTCCAGCCCTTCGGGGCGGAAAAGCGGGCGCAGTGATTGGGTGATCGCCAAGGTCGAGCCGCCACTGGCCCCACCTACCCCCGCAACGGTGGTGGTTTCCCCGCGCGGACGAAACAGGCCCGCAATGCCGCGCGGGCGCTCTGGCGCGGGGGCCTCTGCGGCGGGCACTGTGCCGACGGTTGAGCCAACCGTTGCGGTTTCAATCGCGCCCGGCCCCACGCTCGACGGCACCGGGATGCCGCTACCCGGACGCGCCGCGGGCCTGCTCGATACGCCAGGCGCAAGGTCGGTGGCGGTAATTACACGCACTTCCGCCGTTTGCGCCCAGGTCGAACCGGGCGCGACTGCCATAATAGCCAAGACAGATAGAACGCGACCGAGGTTCATGACTTGTCTTCCTTCTTCGCCACCTTACGACCGAAGTTAGGGGCATCGGTATCTTGCCCGGCCTCAATAATGCTGCGCCGGATCGCGCGGGTGCGCGTGAAATAGGCGTGCAGATGATCGCCGTCCCCTTTGCGGATCGCCCGTTGCAGGGCGAACAATTCCTCGGTGAAGCGACCAAGAATTTCCAGTGTAGCCTCTTTGTTGGACAAAAACACATCTCGCCACATCGTCGGGTCTGAAGCGGCAATCCGGGTGAAGTCCCGGAAGCCTGCGGCGGAATACTTGATGACCTCTCGGTCCGTCACCCGGCGCAAGTCGTCCGCCACACCGACCATCGTGTAAGCGATCAAATGCGGTGTGTGGGAGGTGACGGCCAGCACCAGATCATGGTGGTCGGCCTCCATTTCCTCCACCAAGGCACCGCAGCCCTCCCATAGGGCGCGTAGCTTGGCGGTCGCGGCAGAGTCAGTGCCTTCCACCGGCGTGAGCAGCGTGTAGCGGTTGTCGAACAACTCGGCAAAGCCCGAACGGGGGCCGGAATGCTCGGTTCCGGCAAGGGGGTGGCCGGGCACGAAATGCACGTTGTCCGGCAGATGCGGGCCGACCGCGACGATCACCTCTTGCTTGACGGATCCGACATCTGTGACCGTCGCGCCCTCGGCCAAATGCGGCGCGATTTCTGCGGCCACAGCCGACATGGCCCCCACAGGCACGGCCAGCACCACAAGGTCTGCGCCCGCCACGGCCTCAGCCATTGTGTCGGTGATCCGGTCGCATAGGTTGATTTCTGCCGCGATGGCGCGGGTTTCAGCAGACCGCGCGGTGCCGACGATTTCGCCCGCCAGACCCGCGCGGCGCATGGCGTGCGCCATGGAGCCTGCGATCAGGCCAAGCCCGATCAATGCGACGCGGTTGTAGAGCACGCTCATGCCGTCACCATCGCCGTGAGGGACGCCAGCACGCGGCTGTTATCCTCGGGCCGTCCCACGGTGATCCTTAAACAATCGGGTAGACCGTAGGACTTGGGCGCGCGCACGATGATTCCATCGGCTTTCAGATGCGCGTCGGCGGCGTCGGCGGCGGCCTCATCCTTGAATCGGGCCAGCACGAAATTGGCGTGGCTATCGTCGCAAGCGATGCCCAATTGCCGCAAGCCGCCCACCAAACGGACGCGTTCTTCGGCGTTGATGCGTAGGCATTCCGCGACCCAATCCACATCGCGCACGGCGGCCTCGGCCCCGGCAAGCGCCATGGCGCTTAGGTTGAATGGCCCGCGAATACGGTTGAGCGTATCAATAACATGACGCGGCCCATAGCCATAACCAACGCGCAGGCCGCCAAGCCCGTAAACCTTTGAAAAGGTACGTGTCATCACGACGTTGTCGCGGGCCTCTACCAGAGATTTTCCGCCGTCGTAGCCCTCGGCAAACTCCACATAGGCCCCATCCAGGATCAATAGGCATTGGTCCGGCAAGGCATCAGCAAGGCGCGCAATCTCGCCGCTGTCGATCAACGTGGCGCAGGGGTTGGAGGGGTTGGCGATGAAGATCAACCGCGTGGCGGGCGTGATCCCGGCGATCAACGCGTCCACATCCACGCAGCGCGTGTCTTCGGCCACCACAACGGGCGCGGCCCCTGCGGCCTTGGCGGCAATCGGGTACATGCCAAAGCCGTGCTCGGTATAAAGCACCTCGTCCCCCGGCCCGGCGTAGGCTTGGCACAGGAAGTGGATCACTTCGTCGGAGCCGACGCCGCAGATGATGTTGTCCGCTTGCAGTCCGTGGATTTCCGCAATTGCGCCGCGCAAGTCCGCGTGGTCGATGGAGGGGTAGCGATGCGCCATTGCCGCCGCCTCTGCCATCGCCTTCACCGAGGCGGGCGACGGCCCAAAAGGGTTCTCGTTCGAGGAGAGTTTCAACGGCGCCGCATGGCCCGCGATCTTCGAAGCTCCGCCCTGATAGAGCGCGATGTCGAGGATGCCGGGTTGCGGGCGAATGGGGGCGATCTTGGGCGCGGTCATAATGTTGGTATCCGTTTACGGTTTCGAAAGGTTCTAGCGCGCGCGCCCGCGCGGGGGAACCGTTTTCAAAAGAAGTTCTGCGGGTCGATGTCGATGGATAGACGCAGGTGTCCGGGAAGTTTTAGTCCATGCGTCCAACGACTTAGCGCCGGTTGCAGGGCCACGCCCTTGGGGGCCTTGACCAGAAGCCGCACCCGATGTCGCCCGCGTACCCGCGCGATGGGTGCGGGCGCAGGCCCGTAAACGATGCCGCCCACATCGCGGATCGGAGTGTCGTTGCGGGCCAAATGAGTGCCCAGATCAAAGGCGGCGGCGGCTTCGGTGCTGCTGATGACGATCCCGGCAAGCCGCCCGAAAGGGGGCATTCCCGCCGCTTCCCGCTCGGCGGCTTCGGTGCGCCAGAAGCCTTCCTCATCGCCCGAAAGGATCGCTCGGATCACCGGGTGCTCGGGTTGAAATGTCTGCAACAATGCCTGCCCCGGCTTGTCCGCGCGGCCCGCCCGGCCCGCCACCTGTCGCATCAGTTGAAACGTTCGCTCGGCGGCGCGCAAGTCGCTGCCTTGCAGGCCCAAATCCGCATCCACCACGCCTACCAAGGTCAGCCGGGGAAAGTTGTGCCCCTTGGCCACCAATTGCGTGCCGATAATCAGATCGGTGTCCCCGTGGGCCAGTTCCTCAATCTGCTGCTTTAACGCACGGGCAGAGCCAAACAGGTCCGACGACAAAATCGCGGCTTTCGCGTCGGGGAACGCGGCGGCGGCTTCCTCTGCGATGCGCTCCACGCCGGGACCTACGGCGGCCATTTTGCCTTCCACCTCACACGAAGGGCAGGCATCGGGCATTGGTTTCGTCTCACCGCATTGGTGGCAGATTAGGCGCTTCTGAAAGCGGTGTTCCACCATCCGCGCGTCGCAATGATCGCAGCCGACCATTTCCCCGCAGGCCCGGCAGAGCGTCACCGGCGCATAGCCGCGACGATTCAGGAACAACAACGCTTGCTCACCTGCCTGCAACCTTGCCCCCACGGCGCTTTGCAAACTGGGCGACAGCCATGATGAGCCCGGCAAATCCTCGGCTCGCATGTCGATCGCGGCCATTTCCGGCAAATCCTGCGGCCCAAAGCGGGACACGAGGTTCAACCGCGTATATTTGCCCGCCTCCGCGTTTGCCCATGATTCGAGCGAGGGCGTGGCCGAGGCCAGAACCACCTGAGCGTCGTTCAGCGACGCGCGTAAGACCGCCATATCACGGGCGTTGTAGCTGGCCCCTTCATCTTGCTTGTAGGAGGTGTCGTGTTCCTCATCCACGACGATCAAGCCAAGGTCGCGGTAGGGCAAGAACAACGCAGACCTTGCGCCAACGACCAGCTGCGCGTCCCCTTGGCCAACCATGCGCCAACAGCGGCGGCGCTCGGTCATGGTCACGCCAGAGTGCCATTCGGCGGGCTCCGCGCCAAAACGCGCTTTCACACGGGTCAGGAACTCGGACGTGAGCGCGATTTCCGGCAACAAGACAAGCGCTTGCCGCCCTTGGCGCAGACATTCCGCGACGGCTTCCAGATACACTTCTGTTTTGCCCGATCCGGTCACGCCCTTCAGCAAAACGGTCCCGTAGCGCCGTGCTGCCAGCCCCTCTTGCAACTGACCGGCGGCGGCGGCCTGATCGTCGGTCAATTCCTTGCTTGGCAGGCTTGGGTCCAGCGTCAGATAGGGGGCATCGCGGGGGGTATCGACCTCTTCCACCACGCCCTGTTTCGCCAACCCCTTCACGACCGTGGACGTGACGCCCGCCAGATCGCTGAGTTCTTTCAAGGTGAACCCTAGGCCGCCGTATTCCACCAAGGTCTCGATCACGCGGGTCCGCGCGGGCGTAACGCGGTCCGGCGCGCCTTGGCCCAAACGGTAGACCTTGCGCATCGACGGCGGGTCCGACAGGCCCGGCGCGCGCGTTGCCAGCCGCAACATCTGCGACATCGGCGTCAGCGTATAAGCGCCGGATTTCTCCAGAAACTCTCGCATTTCCATACGCATAGGAGCCACGTCCAGCACACGGTTTACCTTGCGCACCTTGGCGATGTCCCAATCGCCACGCCCTTTCCCCCAGACCACACCCAACACCTTGCGCGGCCCCAGTGGCACCTCGACATAGGCCCCAAGCCAGCAGCCACCCGCAGGCGCTTTGTAATCAAGCACGCGATCCAAGGGCTCTGCCGTCAGAACCCCCACCAGATCACCTTCGTCAAAATGCTCGTCCACGGCTTTCGGGCCACACCTGGTTGTTGTAGAAGGCCGCTAAATCATCACGTAATCCTCCTGAAAGGAACCAGCCTTATGAAATTCTTTGTGGATACCGCCGATATTGATGCAATCCGTGAACTGCACGGCCTTGGCATGGTGGATGGCGTTACAACCAACCCCTCGCTGATCATGAAATCCGGCCGTGACATCAAGGAAGTCACCGCCGAGATTTGTGCTCTCGTCGATGGCCCCGTTTCGGCTGAAACCGTTGCGCTGGACGCTGATGGCATGATCGCCGAGGGCCGCGAGTTGGCTAAGATTGCCGACAACATCACCATCAAAGTGCCGCTCACATGGGCCGGGCTTCAGGCCTGCAAAGTGCTGTCCGGCGAAGGCCGCATGGTTAACGTGACGCTTTGTTTCTCGGCTAATCAGGCGCTTTTGGCGGCCAAAGCTGGCGCGACGTTCATTTCGCCGTTCGTGGGGCGGCTCGATGATATCAACATCGACGGCATGGATCTGATCGCCGAAATTCGCCAGATCTACGACAACTACGATTTCGATACCGAAATCCTTGTGGCGTCCATCCGTACGGCCAATCACATGAAAGACGCCGCCCTGATCGGTGCGGATGTGGCAACGGCCCCTCCCGGTGTCATCAAGGCAATGGCCAACCACGTGCTGACTGACAAGGGCCTTGATGCCTTCATGGCCGACTGGGCCAAGACCGGGCAAAGCATCGTGTAACGAAGTCGTTACCACGGACCTGAAACTTTCTCCCGAACCCATCGTGGTTCTTAGCATCATCGGCACTCAGGCCGACTGCTAAAAAGGGAGAACTTCATGTCCATCACGACCAAAGCAACAACGGTCCTCGGCGCCGCCGCCCTCACTCTGGCTGGCGCCGTGGCAGCCTCCGCGCAATCCAATCCCACCGTCGGCGGCGCGCCGATGCTGGCCGAGCGCAACATCGTAGAGAACGCAGTAAACTCTCCGATCCATACCACGCTTGTAGCTGCCGTGACCGAGGCGGGCCTCGTCGAGACACTTGCAGGCCCCGGCCCTTTCACGGTCTTCGCTCCAACCGATGACGCCTTTGCAGCGCTGCCCGCGGGTTCCGTCGAAGCTCTGCTCGAGCCTCGTAACAGCGGTCGCCTGGCCCAGATCCTGACCTGTCATGTTGTGGCGGCCGAGGCGTTCTCATCTGCCATCGGTGGCATGATTGGCGATAGCGGCGGCGCGCATCCGATCGAAACTGTCGGCGGCTGTGTCTTCACGGCCCGTATGTCCAACGGTCGGATCATGATCGAAGACGAGCAGGGTCGCACGGCTACGGTGACGATCGCCGATGTCGACCAGTCCAATGGCGTAATCCACGTCATCGACACCGTGCTGTTGCCCTCTGGCTAGACGCAACCGAACGATCTGCGCCTCGGCCCTGCATACTTGATGGGCAGCGGCTGGGGCGCAGTGTTTTCGGTGACGGGCTACCCCTGACTGCCCGCATTCAGGTGCCCCGTTGCCGGTTTCTTATTCCCTATATTCGGAGACATTCCCATGCACCGTCGCGCTTTTCTAATCGCTACCACCGCCGCCGCCACATTGGGCGCAATGGTGCGCCCCGGCGCTGCCACGTCCCTTGCCGAAGGCCCGTTTGAAATCACCCGAACCGAGGCAGAATGGCGCAGTCTACTGAGCGATGCGGAATATGCCATCCTGCGCGAGGCGGAAACGGAACGCGCCTATACCAGCCCCCTGAACGACGAAAACCGCGCGGGCAACTTCCTGTGTGGCGGCTGTAATCTGCCAGTCTATGCCGCCGAACATAAGTTCGACAGCGGCACCGGTTGGCCCAGTTTTACCCAAGCCTTGCCCAATGCCATTGGCACGATGGAAGACCGCAGCTCGATCTTCCAGGTTCGGACCGAGTGCCACTGCCGCCGCTGCGGCAGCCACCTTGGTCATGTTTTTGACGATGGCCCCGCCCCCACGGGCATGCGCCATTGCATCAACGGACTTGCCCTAAACTTCAGACCCGCCTGAAGGCGCGGCACCGCGATCTGAGGCCCGGCGGACACAGTTTGGCGGGCTTCGGCAAATTTTTCGCGCAATATGCGCGGGCTCCGGTATAAGCTGACCCTAACGATAAAAAAGTTGAGGCAGTATTAATGAGCAGCACCGAGGCGGAAGCCCCGCTCGATTCCCTTGTGAGTGGACCTGATTCTGACTGGCGCGACCGGGCGCTGGCGGACCCTGAACTGATCCTCGAAGATCGCGATTTGATGCGCGCGTTGATCGCCGCCAATGACCGCCAGATGGGCGGAAATATCGTCGATATGCGCGGTATTGCGATGGAACGCTTGCAAAATCGCTTGGATCGGCTGGAAGACACGCACCGCTCTGTCATTGCGGCGGCTTACGAAAACCTTGCGGGCACCAACCAAATCCACCGCTCCATTATCCGCATGTTGGACGCCAAGGAGTTCACCGAATTTCTGACGCTTCTGGGCACCGATATCGCCAGCATTCTGCGCGTGGACCGGGTGCGTTTGGTGTTGGAAAGCGCCGAGGCAACCGAGACTGAAGCCCCCAAGGTGCAGAAGTTGGAAGACGTGTTGACGGTCGTGGCCCCCGGCTTCGTCAAAGATTACGTCACCGGAGGGCGCGACGTGCCCCACCGCCAGGTCAGCCTGCGGCAAGTGGGCGGCGATGCGGAGCGTATTTTCGGAGAAGCCTCGCGGTGGATTCACTCCGAAGCGTGCCTGACACTTGATCTGGGCGAAGGTCGCCTGCCCGGCCTTTTGGTCATGGGCGCCGAAGACCCGCATCAGTTCCGCCCCTCCCAAGGGACTGATTTGCTGACCTTCTTTGCAGGTGCCTTTGAGCGCCTCATGCGCGGCTGGCTCGATTGAGCCTGTCCCTGACCCCAGCGGTCCGGGACTTGCTGGACGCATGGCTAACCCACCTGCGCGGCGTGCGCGGGCGGGCTGAGGCCACGTTGACGGCCTATGCAGCCGATGTTGGGGAATTCCTGGCCTTTCAGGCCGACCATCTGGGCGGTGCCCCCGGCCCCGCGGGGCTGCGTGGACTACAGACGCGCGATTTGCGGGCTTGGATGGCGGCACAGCGGGCCCGAGATGTGGGCGCGAGGTCTCTGGCGCGGCGTTTGTCGGCCGTGAAGGCGTTCTACAAATGGTGGGCAGATCGTGACGGCTTTGATGCCACTGCCGTTTTATCCATGCGCGCACCCAAACACATCCGCCGCCTGCCCCGCCCCCTGACGGAAGGCGGCGCGAAGGACATGATCTCCGGCGTTGCGGATCAGGACGACCGTGATTGGGTGCAGGCCCGAGATATGGCTGTGGTAACGCTGCTATACGGCTGCGGCTTGCGGATTTCCGAGGCGCTTGGCCTTGACGCCGCCCACGCACAATTGCCCGGCGTGTTGCGCATCACCGGCAAGGGCGGAAAAGAGCGGGAGGTGCCAGTGTTGCCTGCCGCCCAAGAGGCCACGGCGAAATATGCCCGCCTTTGCCCCCATGATCTTGCCCCCGGAACACCCTTGTTTCGCGCAATCCGAGGAGGGGCCCTTGGCCCCCGCGCCGTTGCTTTGGTGATGGAGAAGACACGGATGCAGCTTGGCCTGCCCGCCACCGCCACGCCCCATGCGATGCGCCATTCCTTTGCCACCCATCTGCTGGATGCGGGCGGCGACCTGCGGGCCATTCAGGAACTTCTGGGCCATGCCTCCCTTTCCACGACGCAAGCCTACACGGCCGTGGATACAGCACGCCTGATGGAGGTCTACAACGCCGCGCATCCCAAGGCGTGATGTTCTCTGTAAGATCACAGAAGCTTGCAAACCCGGCCACAAAAGGGCATCGAAGCTGCTATGCGATTTAGAGCTTACTCCGTACATTTGTTTACCGCCGCCGGGGCATCCCTTGCGATGCTGGCGCTTTTGGAAGCCGCCCAACAAGATTGGGCGATGATGACGATCTGGCTGACTGTGGCCTTCATCGTCGATGGCATCGACGGCCCCCTGGCACGGCGCTACGACGTGACGACCAACGCGCCCGTAATTGACGGCGTGCTTCTGGATCTGATCATCGACTTCCTTACCTATGTGATGATCCCCGCCTACGCGATTTATGGCTCGGGCCTGTTGCCGGGCTGGCCGGGCTGGCTTGTGGTGCTGCTGATCCCCTTCGCCTCATCGCTTTATTTTGCCGATACGCGGATGAAAACGGCGGACAAATCGTTCCGAGGGTTTCCGGGATGCTGGAACATGGTGGCCTTGGCCACGCTGGTGATCGTGCCGCCCCCGCCGGTGATCCTTGGCATCGTTCTGGTGCTGTCGGCGGCGCAATTCCTGAACCTGAAGTTTGTCCATCCCGTGCGCACCGCACGCTGGCGCTACGTGTCGCTGCCCGTCGCGCTGGTTTGGGTATCGTCGATCGCCTACGCCGCATGGACCGATTTCGCATCTAACCCGGTTTTGACGGCAGTGGTCACGGTCACATCTGTGTACCTGCTGGCCGCAGGCATCGCGCAACAGATCATCTACGATCGCGGCTACGCGAGGTAACGCACGGCCCCAAAGGGCCCGCGTTGTCCTGTGTGTTTTGTGGGTCTTGAGGCGATGGACGCCAAGAGGCGGGGCCAAAGGCCCGCGCTTTAGTCCCGCGTACGGATGACTTTGGCGAATTGATCAAAGATCGCTTCAGTGCCGCAGATCAGATGGCCATCTTCCAGAAGAGATTGATCCTCACGGATCGGCTCCACGAAGGCACCGGCCTCACGGGCGATCAGGATACCTGCCGCGATGTCCCAAGGCTTCAGATTGTATTCCCAGTAACCCTCAAAACGCCCCGCAGCGACCCAACACAGGTCCAAAGAGGCAGCGCCGTTGCGACGCATGCCGGAACACAAAGGCATCAAACGCGCCAAATCCCGGAGGACGCCGGGCAGGTAGCGACCGCCATCGGGGGGAAAGCCCGCCGAGAAAACCGACTCAGACATCCGTTTGCGCGCCGAGACTCGCAGGCGTTGCGTGTCGTTCAACCAAGCACCCGCACCCTTTTCGGCAAAGAACATCTCATCCTTGGCCGGGTCATATACCACGCCGGCGACAATCTCGCCCTTATGCTCCAAAGCGATGGAAATCGCCCAATGGGGCATCGCGTGGAGGAAATTGGTGGTGCCATCGAGGGGATCAACGATCCAGCGCCGGGTGGGGTCTTTGCCGATGATTTCGGCCTCTTCCTCACCCAAGAACCCGTAGTTGGGGCGCGCGGCCATCAGTTCTTCCTTGATGACCTGCTGCGCCGCCCGGTCCGCGCGGCTCACGAAGTCGCCCGGGCCCTTGGACGAGACCTGCAACTGCTCGACTTCACGGAAGTCTTTTTGCAGAGACCGCGCCGCCATACGGGCGGCTTTGATCATCACGTTGAGATTGGCGGAGCCTTGCATCGGATTTCCTTCTAAGTCAGGCGCGATCCTATAGACCTCGTACCTGCCCGTGCCAAGGGGCGCACCAAACTCTTGCAAGAGTTTGTCCAGACCTTTGCAAAGGTCTGGGGTGGTCTAGGCGCGCCGTTGCAGTTTTGGCGGCTCGGTTCGGCAGAGTTTCAGGACGTGGGACATAAAGGGTTTCGCGGTGTCCTCAGACCGTGTCGCGCCGTAGAGGCGGCGGGTCAGGCCGGTTTCAGTCAGGGATTTTGTGACGAGGGATTGGCTGCCCGCGGCGTCGCGAACGACCCAATCAGGCAGAACCGACACGCCGCGCCCCGAGGCCACAAGCAGCAAAATCACGGCAGAGAGTTCCACTTGCCGCACGGCCTTGGGCTCGATCCCCGCAGGGAAAAGCAGTTGGCTGAACACATCAAGGCGCGGTCGATCCACGGGGTAGGTGATCAGCGTCTGATCGGCGAAGTCTTCGGCCTCGATGAAGGGTTTGGCGGCCAGCGGATGGTCGGCGGCGCAAACGAAGACGGGTTCATAGTCGAACAAAGGGGTAAAATCGGTGCCCGGGATGTCTTCAGGATCGCTGGAGACGACCATATCCACATCTTGGCGGTTGAGGGCGGGAAGCGCCTCAAATTGCAGGCCGGGGCGGATATCGACGTCCACGTCGGGCCACGTCTGGCGGAAGGCCTCCAGCACCGGAAGCAGCCAATCGAAGCAGGCGTGGCATTCGATCGCGATATGGAGTCGCCCGGATTTACCGGCACGCAATCCAGTGAAGTCTTCCTCCAGGGCCGCGACACGGGGCAGGACCTCTTCGGCGAGGCGCAGCATCTTCATCCCCGCAGGTGACAAACGCATGGGTTTAGAGCGGCGAATGAAAAGCTCTAGCCCTGCCTGATCTTCCAGCCCTTTGATCTGATGGCTCAGCGCACTTTGGGTAATGTGCAGGCTGTCAGCGGCCTTCGCCAGGCCGCCCTCTTCATGGATGGCCTTGATGGTGCGCAGGTGGCGAAACTCGATATGCATATGAAACTCATGTTGATGATGAGAGTTATGAATTTGCTGATTGGCGCCATCTATGCGACATCCAGTTGCGACATATCAAGGATCCTTTCCGTCATGACCCAACCTGCCGTCTCATTCGAGTTTTTTCCGCCCAAGTCGCTGGAGGGGTCGTTCAAGCTTTGGGAGACGCTTGGCGTCCTGGCTCCGCTGAAGCCGGATTTCGTGTCCGTCACCTACGGGGCGGGCGGCACGACTCGGAAGTTGACCCACGAGGCCGTCACCGCCATCGACTCCAATTTTGGCGTACCTGTGGCCGCGCATTTGACCTGCGTGGATGCAACACGCGCGGAGACGTTGGATATCGCAGAGCAATATGCCGAGGCCGGCATTTCGCAGATCGTCGCATTGCGGGGCGACCCACCCAAAGGGGCGGATGGTTTTACGGCGCATCCCGAGGGGTTCGGGTCGTCGGTCGAATTGATCGAGGCACTGGCCAAAACGGGCAAGTTCGAGATTCGCGTAGGCGCCTACCCCGATCCCCATCCAGAGGCTGGGTCGATGCAGGAGTGCGTCGATTATTTGAAGCGAAAGATTGATGCGGGGGCGACGTCGGCGATCACGCAGTTCTTCTTCGAGGCGGACACGTTCTTCCGCTTCCGCGATGCCTGCGCCGCGGCCGGAATAGGCGCGCCGATCCTGCCGGGCGTCCTGCCGATTGAGAATTGGCCCCGCGCACGCCGCTTCGCCAGCGCCTGCGGCACGGTTATTCCGCAGTGGTTGGATGACACCTATGCCAGCGCGATCCGAGATGATCGGGCGGACTTGTTATCCACGGCGATCTGCACCGAATTATGCACCGACCTGATCGAGGGCGGGGCGGAGCACTTGCATTTCTACACGCTGAACCGGCCCGAGCTGACAAGGGATGTTTGCGCGGCCTTGGGCATCGCTCCGAAGGTAGCGTTGGCTGAGGTGGCGTAGTGGGGGCTAGCCCCCTTGGCGGCCTGAAGGCCACCCACCCCCAGAGGTGTATGGCCAAGGTGAAGGCATGGGTTGCGCTTTGACAAGGAGCGTGGCGCTATGGCGAGAGCCATATTGGAGACGCCCATGGGAGAGCCCTTTTTTGCCCGAGAGCCGGCGGATTTGCCGACGATGGAGGAGACTCTTACGCGTTCAGGGTTGGAGTTCATGCAAGCGATTTTGCGGGGCGAGATTTCGAACCCACCAATTGGGCGCGCCCTTGGCTACATGTTGCACGAGGTCGAGGAGGGGCGCGTCGTGTTCCGGGGCACCCCGACATTCGAGACACTCAACCCGTTGGGCACGGTGCATGGCGGTTGGTACGGGACGCTACTAGATAGTGCCATGGCCTGCGCGGTGATGACCAAAGTGCCTAGGGGAAGCATTTATACGACCCTTGAGTATAAGGTGAACATCACCCGTTCGATCCCCATAGGACGAGAGATCGCGGCGGAGGGCGTGGTCTCCCATAGCGGACGCAGCACCGGGGTGGCGGAAGGCACTATCCGAGATGCTGAGACGGGTAAGCTGTATGCCACAGGCTCCACCACCTGTCTGATTATGCCCGCCCCCATCAAGCCCGGCACTTGACCCTATAAGCATCGTTGAATTGACTACAACGCCACGTCAGTGCAACACAGGCGCTTGTCTAACCCCCATGGAGTCCGGTCGATGATTTCGCCAGTCCTACCAAGCTATTCCCGCGCAAACCTGTCATTCGTCAAAGGCGAAGGCTCTTGGCTGGTGGAAGCAGACGGGCGACGTTTTCTGGATTTTGCCAGTGGGATTGCCGTGATGTCTTTGGGCCATGGTCACCCCAAGGTCGTTGGTGCGTTGACCGACCAAGCTAATGCGCTATGGCACACGTCGAACCTTTACGAGGTACCGCAACAAAAAGCGCTGGCCGAGAGGTTGGTGGAGCATACCTTCGCCGACACCGTCTTCTTCTGCAACTCGGGCACTGAGGCGGCAGAACTGTCCATCAAGATGGCCCGGAAATACCGGACTGAAACCGGCGCCCCCGAACGGATGGGTATCCTGACTTTTGAAGGGGCGTTCCACGGACGCTCTCTCGGGGCGATATCTGCGGCGGGGTCTGAGAAGCTGACCAAGGGGTTCGGCCCCCTTCTCGATGGTTTCCAAACGCTGCCCTTCGATATCGACGACGAGGCCCTGCGCGATGCAGCTTCCCAGCCGAACATCGGCGCCATCATGCTGGAGCCGATCCAGGGCGAAGGCGGCATCCGGCCGTTCTCCGACCAACGGCTTAAGGATATTCGCGCCCTGTGCGATGAACTCGGGCTCCTGCTGATCCTTGATGAAATCCAATGCGGCGTGGGCCGGACCGGCAAACTTTTCGCGCACGAATGGGCGGGGATCAGCCCTGACATCATGCTGGTCGCCAAAGGCATCGGTAGCGGTTTCCCCCTCGGGGCACTTCTCGCCACGGAAAAGGCTGCCCAGGGCATGACCGCAGGCACCCATGGGTCCACCTATGGCGGCAACCCCTTGGGCTGCGCTGTGGGCGGCGCCGTGATGGATGTGATAACCGAGGACGGCTTCTTGGATGCCGTTAACGCCAAGGCGGGCTTCCTACGCCAGAAACTCGAAGGTCTCGTGGCCGCGCACCCCACCATCTTCGAGAGCGTCCGCGGCCAAGGCCTGATCCTCGGCCTCACCTGCAAGATCCCCCCCACCGATGTGGTGGCCGAGGGTTACAAGCACGACGTTCTCACCGTGCCTGCCGCCGACAACGCCCTGCGCATTCTTCCTGCCCTCACCATCACGGAAGCGGAAATCTCCCAAGGCATTGACCGCCTCGACGCCACCGCCACGGCGCTTGAGGCGCGCGCCGCCTAACCCTTCCTCGTTCTTCAAATATTCCCGGGGGGTCCGGGGGGCTGGCCCCCCGGTGCGTCCGCCAGCCACAAGCGACATATCATGCCAAATTTTCTCGACATCCACACCACAGACCCTGCCGCCCTGCGCGATATCCTTTCCAGCGCCACCCAGATGAAAACGGCCCGGGGCACCCGTCCCAAGGGCACGCCCGACGATGACCTCCCCCTTGAGGGCCATGTCGTTGCGCTGATCTTCGAGAAGCCCTCGACCCGGACACGAGTGTCCTTTGACGTGGGCGTACGACAGATGGGCGGCACGTCCCTCGTGCTATCAGGCGCGGAAATGCAGCTCGGGCACGGCGAAACCATCGCCGACACCGCCCGTGTCCTGTCTCGCTATGTGGATCTCATCATGATCCGTACCTTCGGCGAGGATATCCTTCATGAGATGGCCGAACACGCCACAGTGCCGGTCATCAACGGCCTGACCGATAATTCACACCCCTGCCAGATCATGGCCGATGTGATGACGTTTGAAGAACATCGCGGCCCGATCAAGGGCAAGCGCGTGGCGTGGATGGGCGACGGCAACAACGTCGCGCAAAGCTTCCTCCATGCGGCTGCCTCCTTTGGGTTCGATTTCACCTTCTCTGGCCCCGCCCAACTTGACCCGCAGGACGCGCTGATCGGTACGGTGCGCAAAGCGGGCCAAGACGTTCGGATTGAGCGTGACCCCGCCAAAGCCGTCGCCGATGCCGACCTTGTGGTGACCGATACCTGGGTCTCCATGGGCGATGCCGAAAGCTCTCGTCAGCGCCGCCACAACCTTCTGCGCCCCTATCAGGTGAACGAGCGTTTGATGGAAGCCGCCCCTGACCATGCGATGGTCATGCACTGCCTGCCCGCGCACCGGGGCGAGGAAGTCACCGACGCCATTCTCGACGGCCCCCGCTCTGTTGTCTTTGACGAGGCCGAGAACCGCCTGCACGCCCAAAAGGCGATCATGCGTTGGTGCCTGGGCGCTTGATCAGACTATAGCGCGGGGCGGGTTTTCACCTTCCATTGTGGGGGCGTGGTAGGCCGTCAATTCAGGCTCCAGCCGCTTGAGGCTGCCGGGGCGATAGGGTTTGAAGCCTGCGCTCTTGGCCTCCATCGTCCAACGTTGGTGCACCGCCGGGTGGACTTCATCCAGCCTCATGGGCCCTGCGCGATCCACCTTTCGCCACCGCATCAGACGCTGGATGATCGATGGCCGGGGGTTGCTGAAATTATGCAACGGCCCGGTGGGGTCTTGCGCGGCGCGGATGGCGTCCATCCGGGTCGGGTCCAACGCAAGCCCCGCCGCATGCGCGCCCGCTGCGATCCATTCCAACGTGATGTTGGACAGGTCCAAGATATCGCCACCGCCGCCCACAGAGCCATGATCCCCGGCGAAGAACTTCTCTTGGTAGGGGGCGACATCTTTGGTGCGACCGGCGTTCAGACGGTCCAGATTGTCCCACCTTGTGGGCGCAAAGCTTGGGCGCAATTCATCTAATGCAATGGCGTGACGGGCGGCGCGCACAAGGCTCGACAGGTCGGCATCGTGAAAGCTGTAACTCCCCCCATTGAGCAGCGAGGCCAGCTTCAAATGGTTCGGTACACCCAACGCACCCACCGTGTCCCATACCCCAAGATAGGCGATGTTGATAAGCGGCGCCTCGGGCATCCCTTGGGCGGCGCGGTAGGCTGCTTCTGCGGCACTGGTAACCACCCGCAACGATAGCTTTGCGCGGAAGGCGTGGCTTTCGTCCGAGCTGGGGTGAGTCGTGTCGTCGTCGCGCCGGCGGTAACGTTCAATGGCCTCGGGCAGCAGATGTAATCGGTCACGATCCACGATCCCGGTTGATCGCACGAACCCCGCCAAAGATCGTGCCGTGAATGCCCCACGAGAAAAGCCGAATATGTAAATCTCATCGCCCGGTTCGTGCATGAACACCAAATGGCGATAGGCCTCTATGACGTTGTCCATCAGACCCCAACCGAAAGCGCCACCCAATATTCTATCGGTGAAACGCGCCATTGCTGTCACGCCGCGCCCGCTGCCCACGCCTTCCACATAGATCGGGATCTGTGGCACCCCGTCGACCCCGGTTGCGGCCATGGCGCGTGCCAAACGGACTACGTTTGTAGGGTCCTTGGCATCGGAATGGTTCCAAGTCCCATCGCATAAAATCACAATCCGTTTCACGGCGAACCTTCCCTAGCGTCACACCAAAGATGTGTCCGCCCCGTTCCGACTGCAAGAGCACCTTGCACCGCCCCCCAAAATGGGCCATCGCAGCAAGGCACCTCGTCGGAGATCGCCGTGTCAGCTCCCCCTTCTGCCCCGCAAAAGACGCCCTCTGGCCTTGCCGCGCCCGCGCCGCGTCTGGCGGTTGTCTTCATTCTCAGCGCGACGGCGTTCATCGCGGCCACGACGCTGATCGCCAAGGCCCTTGGCACCGATGCCCTTGGCCCGGCGCTGCATCCGCTGCAAGTCAGCCACGGGCGGTTTCTGTTTGCCTGGATCACCATTGCCTGTGTGGTGGCCGTGATGCGGCCCACCTTCGTGCAGCCCTCTTGGGGGTTGCACATCGGGCGCACGGTAACGGGGTTTACCGGCGTGACGTGCATGTTTGCCGCTGCGGCGATGATCCCTTTGGCGGATGCAACGGCGATCTCGTTTCTGAACCCGGTGTTCGGGATGATTCTTGCGATTCCCATCCTCGGAGAGAAAGTCGGCAAATGGCGTTGGCTGGCTGCCGCGATTGCCTTCACCGGCGCGTTGATCCTGATCCGCCCCGGCGCGGGAGCCATTGCCCCGGGCGCCTTGTTGGCCTTGGGCGCGGCCATGGCGTTGGGGTTGGAGCTGACGTTTATCAAACGCCTTTCAGGGCGTGAGGCCCCGTTGCAGATTCTTTTCATCAACAACGGGCTCGGCGTGGTCATCGCCACGCTGGCCGTGGCCGCGTTCTGGCAGCCGCCAACCATGGCGCAATGGGCGGGACTGGCGGGATTGGGGATCGTGATGGCCACCGCGCAGGCCTGCTTTGTGAACGCCCTGGCCCGCGCCGACGCCAGCTTTGTGACGCCGTTCTCCTACCTCACGCTGATCTTTGCGGCGGCCTATGACTTTGCCATTTTCGGCGTTTCGCCCACCGGGCTCACCTATCTGGGGGCCGCGATCATTGTCGCCGGCGCCGCCCTTCTGGCTTGGAGAGAGGCGCGGGCCGGAAAGGCCCCGCAAGCCCCGATCAGCGCCCCACAAGCAAAGCCCTAAGCGCCCCGTCCACAGGTTCCGCCACGGCCCGTAGATCACCCGAGTTCGTCGCCGCGAAAACCGCGACACCGGCGCTGGGGTCAATGTAGGCCACCGCATACCAAAACGTGTTAGAGCCCGCGTGAACAAGATTGCCGTTCTCGTCTACCCCCCATCCCATCGCGTAGCCCTCGATGCTGTCTGAGTAGCCGCGGTCGCCCGCCGCCGTGTGCAGCACCTCCCATGTAGCCGGGCTCAGAAAGCTTTCATCCCGCACCAAATGCGCCCGCAGATAGCGCAGCATATCGCCTGCGCTCAGGTGTACCCTCCCCGCAGGGCCCATGGCGGGGATGTTATCGGCCTCGGGCCCCTGCCCCGCAGACCGCACACCGCGCAGCAGGCGCGTTGCGTGGCCCTCGATCGCCGCGCCTTGGGGCGGGCCGAACCCGGCGCTTTCCATGCCGAGCGGCCCAAAAACATGCTCCTGCATCAGCTCTTCCCAAGGGGCGCCGCCCACAGCCTCCAGCATCGCGCCCGCCACCACGTAGCCTGCGTTTGAATAGACGAATTCGCCAACCGCCGTTTCCGGCTGGCTGTACAACATTTCGGCCACGTAGTCGTGGCGCGGCCCCTCGCCCAGATCCACCGCAGAGGCGCTAGGCAAGTTCGCTGCCATGCCCGACTGGTGGGACAGTAGCGCGCGCAATGGCGTATCGTGCCAATCCGCGTGCATCTCGGGGAAGGCATCGCCCAGAACCGCGCCGATGCGCGTATCCCATGTGATCGCGGCTGCCTCTACCATCCTCGCGGCAAGTGTAGCGGTCATGCCCTTGGTGATTGACCCCACGTGCCAGGCGTCGCCTGCCTGAACGGCGTCTTCCCCGTCCACCACGCGGTTACCGGCGACAGCCACCTCCATCGCCTCCGCCGTCACCCAGCCCGCCGCCGCCCCCGGCACGCTTTGAAGCGCCGCCAACTGCGTCGCGATATCCTGCGGCGACGCTTGCGGCACGTCTTGCGCCGCCGCAGATCCCGCCAGACCGAACGCGATTCCCAGTGACCGAACAAAATTTCGCATGCTCACACCCTCTGTTGTCCTCAAAACCACCCGCACCACCTTGCCCTCGGCCTCGCGGACCCCCACAATAGGTCTTCAAATCGCGGAGCACCCGCGCCATAAGCCCACGCTCATAAACCAATGCCGCGTGTGGCGGAACGATAGACCGGAAGGCACAGCTATGTCCTGGACCGATGAACGGGTTGAGACGCTAAAGAAAATGTGGGGCGAAGGCCAGTCGGCCAGCCAGATCGCCAAAGAATTGGGCGGGGTGACGCGCAATGCCGTGATCGGCAAAGTGCACCGCTTGGGCCTGTCCAACCGCTCGGGCGGCGGCGGCACGTCTGCGCCATCCAAGCCCGCGCCCGCCGCCAAGGAAGCGCCCGCTGCCAAGGCAGCCCCCGCGCCGAAACCTGCGCCCGCCGCAGAACCTGCACCCGCGCCCAAAGCGGCCGAGGCTCCTGCCGCAGCGCCCGCGCCGCGAACCAACATCATGCCCCTGCGCAAGCCTATCGCGCCCGCAGGCCAACCCCTGCCGCCGCAACCCTCGGCCAACGAGATCAGCCCAGAGGCGCTTGCCAAAGTTTCCGAGGTTGAGAAACACGCCAAGAAGATCAGCCTCATGGACCTGACCGAGCGTGTGTGCAAATGGCCCATCGGCGATCCGGCGACAGATGATTTCTACTTCTGCGGCTTGCCGGTGCAACAAGGCAAACCTTACTGCGAGGCCCATGTGGGCGTGGCGTTCCAGCCCATGTCCTCCCGCCGGGACCGTCGCCGCTAAACATATCAGGGGCCCGCGAAAATCGCGGGCCCCTTTGCTTTTAGGCTGGCCATTGCGCCGCTATGGGACGGCGGGCGGGGCGCCTTTGGCTTTAGCCAAACAGCGTCGCTCCCGGCCCGTCATATACCTTAACGTCCCTTAACGGCAGGCGCGGTTGACCTCGCGGTCCCGCAGACCGGTTTCCACCAACATGCAGCGGTCGCGGGCCTCGTAGTAGTAGCCACGCGCGTACCAACCGATGGCGGTGTCGATGTCCCCATCGCTCAACAACCACGCCCCGCGCAGGTAGCGGCCAGCGTATTCAAGGTTGGTGCGGGCATCCAACAGGTCATTGGCGCTACCCTGATGGCCCATCTGTGCCGCCGTTTCCGGTAGAATTTGCATCAAGCCATAATAGGGCCCGTTACGGGCATTGGCGCGGTAGTCGCTTTCGCGCTGGATCACCCGGTGCAGCAGCGCCGTGGGGATGTCGTGCCGGGCAGCGTATTCGATAACCAACGCCCGCATTTCAGCGGTCTCACCGGGGTAAAGATCCGGCTGGCCCCGCGTCACCGTGGGGGCGTCGTCTCGCCCCCCGCCAAAGCCTAGGATACCGCCGCCGCAGCCCGCCAAGGCCACACATAGGGCCATCACGCAAATCGCCTTCATTCGCTCTCTTCTCCATTGCCGAAAATCAACCGCTCCACGCCGAGAATAAACTCATCGGTCAGCTGTTGTTCGATGTCTTCGGGGCTATCGCCCGCCTGGATATCGGTGCCCAGTAGCTCATTCGCGCCGTCGCGCGCCAGTTCTTCCAAGCGGTCTTCTTCCGCCTCCAGCGCCGCGCGGGCCTCAGCCTCTAGGCGGGCCGTTTCCTCGGCCAGCTCGATCTCGGCCAAAAGCGCCAAGTCGGGCCCGATCGCGGGCGCAGACCACGGCCCGGTCACGGCAATCGGCACGCGGACCGTCGCCACCCCATCGGCGTCGCGCAGCACGCCGGGGATCAGCGTGTAATCGACCGTCATGGCCGCCAAATCAGCCTCTCCCGCGCCGCGCATCTCGCCCCATGGGGCGTCCAGCAGCAGGTCTTCGTTCTGCAATACGCCATCGCGAACGATGAAATCAGCGGTGACCCGATCATAGACCGTACGCTGGCCTTCTCCCTGAAACGAAGGATCGAAATTGCGCAGCATCCCCCCCAGATCGAGCCCCAATATCGCGCCCTGTCCCAGGGCCACATCGCCCTCGGCCTCTAGCCCATCCATGATGGTGTGCAGATCATTGCCCACCCCCAGAAATTCGAGGGAGGCCGATCCCGTCCCCTCCAACCGCTCATATTCCGCCATGGCGGTCAGCAGAGGGCGCAACGCCACATCGGATAGGATCAGATCGCCCCCCACCGACAGGCCGCCGCGTCCGTTTATCACGAATTGCCCCGCCAACTGCCCCTCGTAGGTGCGGATCGAGGCGATATCGAAGACCAACCGCCCGCGGTTGATCCTAGCCCTCAGGTCGATATCGCTCAGGGCGACAGCGCCCAGATCAAGGTTATCGGCCCGCACCGTCAAATCCGCGTCGGTTGCGAACAACCCCGAGACGTCAATGACATCCCTCGGCCAGCCTCCCCCCGTTTCGGGCGTGTCATCGCGGGCCTCCAGCAGGCCCGGCAAGGCGATCTCACCGCCGGTTATCGTGCCGCGTAACATCGGTCGGTCCTCTCCGGGCACCAGATCGGCGGCGACGCTTAGCAGGGTGTCATCCAACCTCACCAAACCTTCGCGCAGATGAACCGAGCCTTCTTGCGCCAGCCGCACATCGCCCGACACGGCGATCTGGTTGCGGCCCAAACCTGCGGGCATCTCCGGCATCGACCCGCCCGCCAGTGCGACCAGCGGGGCCAAATCCTCAGCGCTGAGGTTCATCGACCCTTCCGCTGTGGCATCCAGCGCAAACGCGCCCTCGTATCCGAGGGACCCGCCCTGCCACCGCAGCGTGGCCACCACCGGGCGAGCCTCTCCGGCGAGCAAACCCGACGCGCCGTCGATCGTGGCCTCCAGCATCAGCGGCACGCCGTTGACTTGTGCGTCCCCTTCAAACGCGACCGGGCCACCCGCGTCAGGCAGGCGCAACGTCGCATCCAATTGCGAGACATCCCAATCGGCCCCGCCTTCGCGGTCCAGATAGCGCACGCGGGCGTCGCGGATGATCGCCTCGTCAAAACCGATCTGCATTGACCCGACATCGCCACCGCTGGCCTCGGCTCCGCCCCTGGCGTTGCTCATATCCCAAGACATACGCCCGTCCTCGGCGCGCACCAACAGGATCTGCGCCCCCTCAAACACGGCCCGCTGCACTTGGATATCGCCCGAGAACAAGCCGCTCCACGCCACGCCCACGTTGACCCTTTCGGCCTCGATCATCGGGGCGGCGCCGGCCCATGTGGGGTTTCCAACGCGCAGGCCCTCGATCACGATGCCCAAATCAGGCCACAGCGTCGGCCGCGCCTCTCCGCTGATCGTTACCGACCGCCCCGTGGCTTGGGTGATGCGGTCACTGGCAATCTCTGCGATCCGCTCTGCGGGGATCAGCAAAATCGTGCCCGAAGCCAAAAACAACAGGACGACAACCGCGCCCAAAATTCTGAATATCCACCGCATTTTCTGCGCCTTATTTGCTCAATATCCCCAGCCTATCGCGGTTCAGGCGCTTCGCACATCCAAAACCTGCACAAACGGCAAGGCTTTGCCGATCCACGCGGGCCTTTCCTTGGCATCGCGCAGCGGCTATCTGGCAGGGCATGAGCCAGAACCCACCCCTTCTCCGCCCCGACTTGGCCCGCGCCCGCGTGCCCGATGATGCCCGCCCCGGTCAGCCGCGTATCGGCATGGTGTCGCTTGGCTGTCCCAAGGCCTTGGTGGATAGCGAACGCATCCTGACCCGGCTGCGCGCCGAAGGCTATGCGATCAGCCCCGATTACACCGGGGCCGAAGCGGTGATCGTGAACACCTGCGGCTTCCTTGATAGCGCCAAGCTTGAAAGCCTCGACGCTATTGGTGAGGCGTTGGAGGCCAACGGCAAGGTTATCGTGACGGGCTGTCTGGGGGCGGAACCGGAATATATCACCGGCGCTCATCCCAAGGTTCTGGCCGTCACCGGACCGCAACAATACGAACAGGTTCTGGATGCCGTCCACGGGGCCGTGCCGCCGTCGCCCGATCCCTTTGTTGATCTGCTGCCCGCGGCTGGCGTGAAGCTGACGCCGCGCCATTATGCCTATCTGAAGATTTCCGAGGGCTGCGACCACAAGTGCAAGTTCTGCATCATCCCCGACATGCGGGGCAAACTCGCCTCTCGCCCTCAGAAAGCCGTGATGCGCGAGGCCGAGAAACTGGTGGAAAGTGGCGTGAAAGAGCTGCTGATTATTTCTCAGGACACCTCCGCCTATGGCGTTGACTGGAAGGGCCGGGACGAGAAGTTTCCGATCCTTGGCCTGTCCCGTGATCTGGCCACCTTGGGCGCTTGGGTGCGCCTGCACTATGTCTACCCTTACCCCCATGTGCGCGAGCTGATCCCCCTGATGGCCGATCCCGCCAACGGGTTGCTGCCCTATCTGGATATTCCGTTCCAACACGCCCACCCCGATGTGCTCAAACGCATGGCGCGGCCTGCGGCGGCGTCCCGTACGCTCGATGAAATTCGGGCGTGGCGGGCCGATTGCCCCGATATCACCCTGCGCTCCACCTTCATCGTCGGCTACCCCGGCGAGACCGAGGAAGAGTTCCAGACCCTTCTGGATTGGCTCGATGAAGCGCAATTGGACCGCATCGGCTGCTTCCAGTACGAAAACGTCGATGGCGCCCGCTCCAACGCGCTGCCAGATCACGTGCCTGCCGAGGTCAAACAAGACCGTTGGGACCGTTTCATGGAGAAGGCGCAAGCGATTTCCGAAGCGAAGCTGCAAGCCAAAGTGGGCCGCACGATGCAAGTGCTAGTGGACGCCGTAGACGAAGAAGGCGCTACCTGCCGCACCATGGCAGACGCGCCCGAAATCGACGGCAACCTGTTCATCGACGAAGGGTTTGAGAACCTTAACCCCGGCGACATGGTCACGGTCGAGGTGGACGAGGCCAGCGATTACGACCTTTGGGGTACGCTTTCTTGAGTGCGGACGCCGGCAACGAACTTTCTGCCCTCATCTTGGATGATAACGATTTTCGCGCACTATCGGAGCGCATGGATGTGTTTTGCCCATTCGACGCCACCGGGATCTCCCACCAAGAAATCCGGCATTCCAATTTTCTTTCCTACATAATTGACCCGTCCCGCCCCCATGGGCTTGGTACCGCTGGCCTCGTCGCCTTCACCGACGCCCTTTTGGCGAATTCTGCATCTTCGCAGACTCGACTGCTGTTGCGATATGCAACTGATATGAACGTCGAGGTTCGCCGTGAGTGGCGAAACATCGACCTTTTGTTGATTTTTGAAGGCAGCGAAGGCAGCGCCCATGTCTTCGCCATTGAAATCAAGATCGGCGCGGCTGAAACAAAAGACCAACTCCCCAAATACGCCGGTATTGTTGAAGCTGAATGGCCCAATGCGATCAAACGCTATTTTTTCTTGACGGTGAAAGCGGATGAGCCCTCTGACGACAGATGGGAGCCCGTGTCTTTCCTGAGCGTCGTGGAAAACTTCGAACGCATGATGAAGACGCGCGGTACTGCTGAGGCTGGGGCAGACATGCTCAGAGCTTATGTTGCTATGATGAGGAGACGCCACTTGGACAACCCTGATTTGGAAGAATTGGCCACCCGCATCTGGGCGCGCCATGGTATGGCCCTGAACTACTTGATGGAGCAGCGCCCCAATCCCATGCGTGATCTTTCGGGGCTGATGCAGTCGCCCGAGGTCTTTGGGCGGGTCGCGAGCGCCGTCAAAGAACAGACGGGCCACCGAATTAAATTGGAATCTAGTTCCAACACCTACACACGGATTTCCGTGCCTGCTTGGGACCCCCATGGAAATATCGACCCGGATGATGCAGAGGCTGGAAAGCGTCTGCTCTTGTGCGAACTCGAATGCTACGGAAAACGCGTTCATGTGCGGTTTCAGATTAACCCCGGCGATGCTGCTGCCCGCGAAAGTATATACACTCGGATCAGCCAACATCCCACTGCCCAAACGGGCAGCAGCAAGAGCTTAACCGGCAAGTGGACGAGGCTAGCCGCAGAAACCATCCACTTGTCCCGCGCGCAGGACGACCATCAAATGAATCTTGAGCTGGAGAAGGTCGCGCCAAAAGTCCAATCTCGGCTTGTGGACTTTTTGGTGGAACATATCCCCCCATACACGGACGCCCTGAGCCGTCAAGAAGTCACCAAAGGGGACTGAGAGCAGCGCTGATCGTCTTGGGCCGATTCGTGTGCACCAACCTCCCGTGCCTATAACGGCGATATGGTTCGGTAACCGCCTAAAGCGCCTCCAGATAGGTGCGCACGCAGGTGGCGACGTGGCGGAAGCGGTCGCCGCCAAGGTGTTTGCCCCCATACCAGCGCGTGACCACAACCACGTGGTTGCGCAGGTCTTCACGCTCCAGCATTTGCAAGATCACTTGGCCTGCGCCGCCCTCTCCGTCGTCGTTCTTGAGCGGGCCGCCAGACAGCAGAACCGCCCATGTGTTATGGGTCGCCTTGGCGTATTTCTTCTTGCGTTTGAGCTCTTTCAGGAAAGCATCCACGCCCGCGCGGTCCGCCACGGCCCCGCCCGAAACCGCGTATTTGGAGCCGCGGTCACTTACGACCCCTTCAATCAACACGAACGTGCAGCCGTTTCATTCACCGTTCTGATCCGCGCCGCATTGGGCGGATGGGTGGCAAAGACCCGCGCGCCGGGGTCCGGCAGTTGGCTAAAGAACCGCGCGCCGATGACGGGGTCAAAGCCTGCACGGCAGGTCAGGATCGTGCCTAGGCTATCGGCCTCTAACTCGGCCCTTTGGCTGAATTCCGAGGTGCTCAGCATAGCCCCCCGCTGCGCTGCTGCGATGATCTCCGGCCTGCTTGCGCCGCGCCGCTGTGCCGTTGTGCCAAACACCTCTGCCCCGGCACGGGCTGCCGCCTGTTGCTGGCCAATGTGTTCGGCGATGTGGTGGGCGGTCTCATGGCCGATTACAAAGGCGAGTTCGTCGTCGTTTCGCACCGTTCTAATCATGCCGACGGTCAGGATGATGATCGGGCGACCGTCGTCGCGGTTGATCGTCTGGAACGCATTCACCCCGGCGCGGGGATCACGGTTCACCAGAAACTCGAAGTCGCAATTGAGCAGGGGCGCTTGGGTCCGGCACATCTGTTCGGCCACCGGCTCCATCCGCCGCGTGACCTCTACCGCGCGGGCGACGGAAACGGGGACACTCTCTGGCACCGCAGCGCTACCACCGCCGCCGTTCACGGTTGGCGTGGTCGTTACACAGGCGCTCAGCGCGAGGGCGGACAGAAGGGGGATAAGGGCGCGCATCGAAGTCTCCGGCAGGGTAGCCTTAACACTAGCTGCACCCGCCCCCGCGTCCAGAGCATTCCCGTTCACAGAGCCGTAAGAATGGCTATATTCAGGCCATGGAAAGCACGCGAATTCTCTATAATGACCGGTGCCCCATCTGTCGGGCCGAAATGCGTCACTACACCCGCCGCGCCGAAGCGGCCAATGCGTCCTTGGTGTTTGTGGATGTGAACAGCATCGACACGGCCCAATGGGCGCTGACCGAAACGCAAGCCTCCCGCCGCCTGCACGCAAAACTGCCGGATGGCCAAGTGATCTCGGGGATCGACGCCTTCGCCGCGATCTGGGATCACCTGCCTGGCCTGCGCTGGATGGCACGCACCGTGCGACTTCCCGTGGTGGGGGCAATCTTTGCGCTGCTCTATGACCGGGTTGCGGCCCCGCTCCTTTACCGGATGCATCTACGCAGAGAGAGGCTTGGCAACCCCACCGCACGCCCCTAACCTTCCCTGCATGTTTACCATTGAGCACGAATTCGACGCCACCGTTGTCACCTTGGTGGATGAGGGCGAATTGCCCTTGCAGGAAGACGTGATTGTCTCGGCCTTTGATGAATGCGTAACCCTGCAACAGGTTGATCCGCGCACCGATCAGGTGCGTACGATTACGTTGTCATTGGACCAAGTCCGTGACCTTGCCGCCGCCCTCGACTTGCCCGAAGGGGCTTACCAACTGGCGCGGGACCAGACGTAACCTCTTGGCATTGTGCCCCCCCCCTCAGACCCAAGGAACTGCCATGACTACAGGATTTTTCTGGGATGAACGCTGCTTCTGGCATTCCGGCGGCAATTACGCAGGGCTCTTGCCGGTGGGCGGTTTGGTGCAGCCGGGGGGCGGCCTACCCGAAAACCCCGAAACAAAGCGCCGCCTTGTGAACCTTCTCCATGTCACGGGCCTTTGGGACGAACTGGCCACACGCCACGCCCCCGCCGCGACAGAAGAAGACCTGCTGCGCGTTCACCCGCGTCACTATATCGAAAGCTTCAAAGCCAAATCGGCTGAAGGCGGCGGAGAGCTTGGCCTGCGCACTCCCTTTGGCCCCGATGGGTTCGAGATCGCCAGCCTGTCAGCAGGCTTGGCCAAGGCCGCCCTATTCGCCACCCTGAAGGGCGAGGTGGATAACGCCTACGCCCTGTCGCGCCCGCCCGGTCATCATTGCCTGCCAGATTTTCCCAACGGGTTCTGCCTTCTCGCCAACCTCGCCATCGCGATAGAGGCGGCGCAGACCCATAGGCTGACGGACCGTGTCGCCGTCATCGACTGGGACGTGCACCACGGCAATGGGACCGAGGCGATCTTCTACGACCGGGATGACGTGCTGACGATTTCACTGCACCAAGAACGCAACTACCCGCTCGATAGCGGCGACTTCGCGGATCGCGGGTCGGACGGGGGTGTGGGGTATAACCTCAACATTCCTCTGCCGCCCGGCACCGGGCACGCTGGCTATATTGAGGCGTTTGAGCGCCTTGTGATCCCGTCGCTTCACGCTTTCCAGCCCGACGCGATTGTCGTGGCTTGCGGCTATGACGCCTCGCTCGTGGATCCGTTGAGCCGAATGATTACCGGCGGCGACACCTTCCGCGCGATGACCGAAATGACCATGGAAGCCGCTGCCGATCTTTGCGATGGCCGCCTGATGATGGCCCATGAAGGCGGTTATTCCGAAGTCCACGTGCCTTTCCTTGGTCACGGCGTTCTGGAAACCATGTCGGGTAGTGACATCTACGCCGCCGATCCGTTTCAAGCGAAGTTTGAAGGCCAGCAACCGAACGCGCGGTTTAATCGCTACATCTCGACCTTGATTGCCGAGATGGCCGAAACCCTCGATCTATAACGAGCGCGGGGGTGGGCACCTTCCAGCGTGAGCGTCGTTGACTTAGCCCGCCCCCTCAGCCAATTTGCGCCGCAACGCAGCACTTCAGGGGATATACGCATGAAAAAGGTCTATGGCTCGGCAGCAGAGGCGCTGGATGGCGTCCTTTTCGACGGCATGTTGATCGCAGCGGGCGGTTTTGGCCTGTGTGGCATTCCCGAACTGCTGATCGACGGCATCGTTGCGGCGGGCACCAAGGATATCACGGTCGCCTCCAATAACGCAGGTGTGGACGGCTTTGGCCTCGGCAAATTGCTGGAGACACGCCAGATCAAAAAAATGATGTCGTCCTACGTGGGCGAAAACGCGGAATTCATGCGTCAGTACCTTTCCGGCGAGCTGGAGCTGGAGTTCAACCCCCAAGGCACCTTGGCCGAGCGGATGCGCGCCGGCGGCGCCGGCATCCCCGGTTTCTACACCAAGACTGGCGTCGGCACTGTGATTGCCGAAGGCAAAGAGGTGAAGACCTGGGGCGACCAAGATTACATCCTTGAAGAAGGCATCTTCGCCGATCTCTCTATCGTGAAGGCATGGAAAGCGGACGCCACCGGCAACGCCGTGTTCCGCAAGACCGCGCGTAACTTCAACCCTCCAGCGGCAATGTGCGGCAAGGTCTGCATCCTTGAGGTGGAAGAGATCGTGGAAACCGGCACGCTGGACGGCGACGCCATCCACCTGCCGGGTATTTACGTGCACCGGATGATCCAAGGCGAGCACGAAAAGCGGATCGAGCAACGGACGGTACGGGCGGCGTAAATGCGCGCCACACCGGGCGTCTCTGGCACATCGCCGATCGTGCCGGTGTCTGATCTGGCAACGAGCCTTGCGTTCTACACGCAACGGCTCGGCTTCACCCATGAGGTCGGGAATGCGGACTACGGCTATGGCTTGGTCCGGCGTGGGGCGCTGATGGTGGCCTTTGTAAACGCCGCAGATGAAGCGGCGCTTGCTGCGACAGCCAACAATATCTCGGCCCAGATGTGGGTGGATGATCTGGACGGCTATTGGACCGAGATTGCCCCGCGTCTGGCGGATCTCCCCGAAGGGCGCGTGCGTGCGCCGTTCGATCAAAGCTACGGCACCCGCGAATTTCACATCAAAGATCCTGACGGTTTCCTGATGCTGTTCACCCAGTTGCAGGGGGACGCATCATGACCCGTTCGCCCTACAGCGGCCTTGCGGCCCGCGCATTTTGGCGGGGCGGTGTGGCGGGGGCCTCGCCCTTTCCGGCAGGTATCTATCGCCCCAAGTTTGCCGTCACCAAAGACACCAAGGTTTTCACCGCAGGCTCTTGCTTCGCGCAGCATGTGGGCGCGGCAATGAAAGGCGCGGGCATCAACGTGATAGATGCAGAGCCCGCCCGGCGCGGCCTGCCGCCGGAGACCGCGAAACGCTTTGGCTACGGCGTCTATTCCGCGCGGTTCGGCAATATCTACACAGTGAAACAGTTCCGCCAGTTGGTTGAGGAACTGGGCGGGGCGCCCCCCGCCCTGCCGGTGTGGGAAAAGGACGGACGCTTTTGGGATGCGCAACGCCCCGGGGTGGAGCCGGAGGGGCTCGCGTCCGCGGCATTGGTGCAAGAGATGCGGGCGCAACATCTGGCCGCGCTGGCCCGCGCTCTGCAAGAGGCAGATGTGATTGTCTTCACCCTGGGCCTGACAGAGGCGTGGGAACATCGCGAATCCGGCACCGTCTACCCCACCGCGCCGGGCACCATTGCCGGCCAGTACGACCCCGACGTCTTCCGCTTTGCCAACTACGGCGTGGCCGACATCATCGAAGACTTCACCGCGCTGGAAGAGGCTTTGTCCTCGATCAACCCAGACCTGAAGTGGCTGCTGACCGTGTCGCCGGTGCCGCTCGCGGCCACGGCCTCGGGCGACCACGTGTTGCCCGCCACCGTACGCTCCAAGTCCGTGTTGCGCGTGGTATGCGATATGCTGGCCGACAGCAGCGAGCGGATAGATTACTTCCCGAGCTACGAATTGGTGACCTCGCCCGCTCATCCGCAAAGCGTCTTCGCCGACGATCTACGCTCTGTCCGGCCCGAGATCGTCGCCCAGATCATGCAATGTTTCCTATCCGCCCACAGCTTGTGCGGCGAGGAAGGCGCGGCAGCGGCTGAGGAGCCGTCTGCTGCGACCGCTACGCCTGAGGATGACGCCATCTGCGAAGATATCCTTCTGGACGCTTTTGCCCCGTCGGAGGCGAAATGACACCGCCCGTCCGCAAAGTTGCCGTGATCGGCACCTCGAACATTGGCGCGGTGAAATACGCCCAAGACCGGATTGCATCTGCCCACCCCACCCTCTCGCTGACCTGTTACGGCCTGCCCGGCGGCAAGTTTGATGGCGCTTGCACAATTGATGGCGCCTTCGGCCCGGACCGAGCCGACCACGCCGCCATGAAACTGGCCCGGCGGGTAAACGGCGCGCCGACCCTTGATCTTGCACCATTCTCCGACATCCTTGTGATTGGCGATACCCTTGGCATGCCCTCCACCCTCTGGACGGCCCTGTCCTATGACATTGCCGACTGGCCCACCCGGACGGGCCGCGATTTGCTATCGCTGCCCGCCTTGCAGGCCACCATGGACGAGGCGATTGCCACCCGCGCCGATCACTTGCGGGCGCAGTTCGGCACCCGCCCCCTGCATGTCGCCCTCGCGCCCTACCCCACAACAGCGGTCGTGCCCAAAGGCGACCATCACCAGCAACCCTATGCGTCCATGGCCAGCTACCCCCATGCCGACGCATTGCACGCTCTCTACCGCGCGGCCCTTACTCGCGCCTTGGCCGCCCGGGACATGACCTACGTGCCGCAACCTGAAGAAACTATCGCCGCCCCTTTCCTGACAAAGGAACCCTATGGGCTTGGCTCGATGGATTTCCGGGCCGAGGGCCGCTTGCTCAACGATCACCGTCACATGAACGCCGATTTCGGCGCTTCGCTTTTCAACGCCTTTGCGATAGCAATCGGCACAACACGCTAACACGCTTTCCCTTAGCCCGAAGGAGATACCCTATGTGGGACCGCAACCAGATGGCCGCACGCGCCGCGCAAGAACTTCAGGACGGCTGGTATGTGAACCTTGGCATCGGCATCCCGACGCTGGTGTCCAACTACATCCCCGATGGGATCGAGGTGACACTACAGTCTGAGAACGGGATGCTTGGCATGGGCCCCTTCCCGATTGAGGGCGAAGAAGACGCAGACCTGATCAACGCAGGCAAGCAGACGATTACGGAGCTGCCTCACACCTCTTACTTCGATAGCTCTCAGTCCTTCGGCATGATCCGGGGTGGTAAGATCGCCATGGCGATCCTCGGCGCGATGGAAGTGGCCGAGAATGGCGACCTTGCAAACTGGATGATCCCCGGCAAGCTGGTCAAAGGCATGGGCGGTGCAATGGACCTTGTTGCAGGCGTGGGCCGGGTCGTTGTGGTGATGGACCACACCAACAAACACGGCGACAGCAAGGTACTGCGCGAGTGCACCCTTCCGCTGACCGGCAAAAGCGTTGTGGACCGGATCATCACCAATCTCGGCGTGCTGGATGTGGTCGAGGGCGGGTTAAAGATCGTTGAAACCGCCGAAGGCGTCACTGAAGACGAGCTGCGTGCCGCGACGCAGGCCACCATTGTCTGAACCTCGCAGCCCCCAAGGCACACTGACCCTGCAAACCGTCCCCATGCCCGGCGATACCAACGCGGGCGGGGACGTATTTGGCGGCTGGGTCGTGAGCCAGATGGACATCGCCGCCGGCACCACCGCCATTGACCGCGCCCAAGGCCGTTGCGCCACCGTCGCGATTGAGGCGCTGCGCTTCCACGCACCGGTTTTGGTGGGGGATCTCTTCTCGGTCTACACGCAGATCACCGCGACGGGCCGCACCTCGGTGACCATGCATATTGAGGCTTGGGTTCGCCGTCAGCGCACGAGTGAGAAAATCCTCGTGACCGAGGGCGACTTTACCTTTGTGGCGATCGCTGAATCCGGCGTGACCCGGCCTCTGCCGCCCGAAGCCTAGTTCATCATCTGGAAAACGCAGCCGTCCGACACCAGATCGGGCGGCGTATTGCACAGGCCCCTTGCCATCGCCCAAGCGGACAGGACACGGGGCACGTAGGTGCGGGTCTCATCATACTCGGGCACGCCGCCCGCGCGTGTGACCGCGCCTTCACCCGCGTTATAGGCGGCCAGCACCAGAATCGGGTCTCGGTCGAAGGTTTCCATGAGCCAATCCAAGTAGGCCACACCCCCTGCAATGTTCTGCGCCGGGTCCATGGCGTCAGTGACGCCAAAGCGTTCAGCCGTGGCGGGGATTAACTGCATTAACCCCTGCGCACCCGCGCTGCTTTCCGCATCCACGCGCCCGGCGCTTTCTGCGGCGATGACCGCCAGCGCAAAAGCAGGAGAGACCTGCGTGCCAATGGTGGCGGCCAAAATCTCTCGTCCGTGGCTGGCGGCAATCCGGCTGACCGTATCAAGACGCGGCGCGCCAAGACCGCTGGCCTCGGGGGCTTGGGCCAAATGCTCCTGCGCGGCCCAGAAACGCGCGGGATCGGCAGGCATCTGGCTTGGCACCGCGGCCCAGAACCACGCCGATGCCCCATCAGATGCGGGCGCGACCACAGCGGCCACCTCGTCCAAAGCGGGCACTACCGCCACCGGAGCGCCCTGCCGCACCATATCTTCTTCGGTGATCTGAATATTAATGCGCGGGCCCGTTTGCCCGGCTTCCGGGGCGCGGACAAAGCGAATTCCGCTTTCTTGCGCGATGGCAGAATTGCCCAAAAGGACCGCAAAAGCGGTCGTCCACACTATCCGATTGATCATGGATCACCTGTAAAACTGCTCAAAACGCCTTGTTTTACTGGTCTTCGCCAGTTGTCAGAGCGCCAATTCCTGAATCATGCCCCAAACAGGTGCCTTAAAACAACCCGGCAGATTTCTCATAAATTGCGCACACACGCCCCATTCCCGCCCCGATTAACCATCAAACAGTATTCATCCCAAGGGCAGCGGCCCACACGGGAACCGCAACCTGGAACTGAACAACTTTTATCAAATTGGAGCCTACCATGACTAACTTCATCAAAAACTTCGCAGCAGACGAATCCGGCGCCGTGACCGTTGACTGGGTCGTTCTGACCGCTGCTCTCGTTGGCCTCGGCCTGGCCGTCATGGCCGTTGTGTCCAACGGTGTTGAGGATCTGTCCGACAACATCTCCGCCGACCTGACAGCCACCGACCCATCCGCCAACATCTTCGCGACCAACGCTGCCGCGATTGCTGGCAACGACTAATTTCAGCATCTACTGCTGATCTACGTAACCGTCGCGCTCCCCCAGAGCGCGGCGGTTTTCGTTTGAAGGGCGGTCTTTGTTCAAGGACCGCTTTCGTTTGTTGAGCTGCCACGTTCAGAAGCCCGCGTAGGATTCGTTGGCGACGAGCGGCGCGAGGTTGGCCCCAAACAGGTGCCTTAAAACAACCCGGCAGATTTCTCATAAATTGCGCACACACGCCCCATTCCCGCCCCGATTAACCATCAAACAGTATTCATCCCAAGGGCAGCGGCCCACACGGGAACCGCAACCTGGAACTGAACAACTTTTATCAAATTGGAGCCTACCATGACTAACTTCATCAAAAACTTCGCAGCAGACGAATCCGGCGCCGTGACCGTTGACTGGGTCGTTCTGACCGCTGCTCTCGTTGGCCTCGGCCTGGCCGTCATGGCCGTTGTGTCCAACGGTGTTGAGGATCTGTCCGACAACATCTCCGCCGACCTGACAGCCACCGACCCATCCGCCAACATCTTCGCGACCAACGCTGCCGCGATTGCTGGCAACGACTAATTTCAGCATCTACTGCTGATCTACGTAACCGTCGCGCTCCCCCAGAGCGCGGCGGTTTTCGTTTGAAGGGCGGTCTTTGTTCAAGGACCGCTTTCGTTTGTTGAGCTGCCACGTTCAGAAGCCCGCGTAGGATTCGTTGGCGACGAGCGGCGCGAGGTTGGCCCCAAACAGGTGCCTTAAAACAACCCGGCAGATTTCTCATAAATTGCGCACACACGCCCCATTCCCGCCCCGATTAACCATCAAACAGTATTCATCCCAAGGGCAGCGGCCCACAACGGGAACCGCAACCTGGAACTGAACAACTTTTATCAAATTGGAGCCTACCATGACTAACTTCATCAAAAACTTCGCAGCAGACGAATCCGGCGCCGTGACCGTTGACTGGGTCGTTCTGACCGCTGCTCTCGTTGGCCTCGGCCTGGCCGTCATGGCCGTTGTGTCCAACGGTGTTGAAGATCTGTCCAACGACATCTCCGCCGACCTGACTGCAACCGACCCATCCGCCAACATCTTCGCGACCAACGCTGCCGCGATTGCTGGCAACGACTAATTTCAGCATCTACTGCTGATCTACGTAACCGTCGCGCTCCCCCAGAGCGCGGCGGTTTTCGTTTGGGCGGCGCCTACCCCCGCTCGAAACATCCGAAACATCGACTAAAGCCTTAGGGAAACGGGCGTTCGCGAACGAACCCCTGCCACATTCTTGCCCCCAGTTTCCCGCCAAACATTCCCTGCGCTCATCGAAAAGCGCCGGTGCAGAACGCGCCTCGGTCCTTCCTTCTGAAGGGATCGGCAACTTTCTCACTGACAAAATGGGAGTTCCTATTATGGCTCTGTCGCACATCACGAATTTCGCCCTCAATGAATCTGGCGCCGTCACGGTTGACTGGGTTGTCCTGACCGCCGCCCTCGTGGGCCTTGGTTTGGCTGTCATGTCTGTCGTCTCGGGCGGTGTTGAAAACCTCTCCACCGATATTGGCCAAGGCCTGACGGACACAGATCCGCTGACCGATCCATTCGCCAACAACACGACGTTCACTGAAACTGAATAATGCGCGCCTCGCCCGCCTCGGGTGCCCTTCGGGGCAATCCCGAGGTCGGCCAGGTCAGCGCCAAGGGCCAAAGTGGCCGCGCCACGGTCATTCCGTAACGCCACCATGTTTTCGCCCGATTCCTGCGCAACAAACGCAGGGTGTAGCCAGCTTTGTTGCCGGGATTGTCCCGGCACGGGCAGTTAAATTACGAGGTGGGCAACATGCGTATCGTTTTCATACTAGTCCTTGCCGTTGGCGTCGGCTTGGCCGGCTTTGCCGTTTCAATCGCCAAAGATCGTTTTGACCAATATCAGACCGCGCTGGCCGAACAGCGCGATGCAATCCTTCCCACCGTCGAGGTGGTCGTGGTCAACAGGCAGCTCCGCTACGGAGAGCGTCTGACCCCTGAGGATGTTCAACTTATCCGTTGGCCGGCCGAGCACGTCCCCTTCGGCGCGTTCACGTCCATGGAAGACCTGTTTCCCGCAGACGGGGACGAGCCGCGCACCGTCATTCGGATGATGGAACAGCACGAGCCGATCCTTCTGGCCAAAGTCACCGCCCCCGGTGAAGACGCGGGCGTTGCCTCGCGTTTGGAAGAGGGAATGCGCGCCATTGCGTTGCGTGTCGATGTGAACTCCGGCGTGTCCGGCTTCCTGCGTCCCGGTGACCGCGTCGACGTCTACTGGACGGGCCCTGGCCGCAACGGCGATACGGTAACGCGTCTGATCCGGGCCAACGTGCAGTTGATCGCAATCGACCAGATTGCCGATGAACAGCGCAACAGCCCGACCATTGCGCGGACCATTACCGTCACGGCGCGTCCTGAAGATGTGGCCGCTTTGACGCAAGCCCAAGGCTCCGGCTCTTTGACGCTGGCGCTGGTTGGCGTGAACGATGACACCGAGCAAGGCGAAGTCGAAGTTTCGACCTCTGCGCTTCTGGGTGAGGTCGAGGTCGTGGCCTCTGACGGACCTCGTGTTTGCACCGTTCGCAACCGTCGCGGCGCTGAAGTTGTCATCACTCAGGTTCCCTGCGTGAACTGAGGCTACACACTTTATCCACAGCCCACCAAGGCGCCCCGGCTTCCCGCCGCGGGCGCCTTCTTTCATGTGGATAAATCGCAACCGTTGTGGATATGGCACATGAACTTCACGCCACAACGCCATGATTCTTGCGTGAAAAGAGTAAATGAGGCATGTTGCTCTAAAGGGCGGCCATTTGGACAACGCCTTACACCGTGGCATAGAGGCAGGTCACAATGAGTATGACTGGTATTTTGCGCGCGTGCCTTCTGGGTGCGGCAACACTTCTTATTCAACCAATTCCCTCAGCTCAGGCCCAAGGCCTGCGTGTTGTAGAGGGCGAAAGCACCGGTACCCTACGGGTGCCGATGAACCGCGCGGTCGTTGTTGAGGCAGAGATGCTCTTTGCAGAGCTTTCCGTCGCCAACCCGGCAATTGCGGATATCGCAACACTTTCTGAACGCTCCATCTACGTTCTGGGCCGTGCGCCCGGGCGGACGACGATGACGCTGCTGGGGGCCGACGGTTCCCTCATCGCCAACGTCGAAATTCAGGTCGTCCCCGATGTGGCCGAACTGCGCGAGCGTCTGCGTGAAATCCTTCCCGGCGACGCCGTCGAGGTACGCACCGCCAACGACGGCATCGTCCTGTCGGGCACTGTCGGATCTTCTTTTGCCGTCGATCGCGCCATGGAATTGGCCGAGCGTTATGCGCCGGGCCGAGTGTCCAACCTGATGATGGTGGGCGGACAGCAACAGGTGATGTTGCAGGTACGCTTTGCCGAAATGCAGCGCACCGTGCGGCAAGAATTGTCAGCCTCCCTCGGGATCGGCGGCTCCACTTCTGATGCTGGCATGACCCTCGGCACTGGCAGCGCCAGTGGTCCCACAAGCTTCGGCGCGTCCGATATCGGCTCGGGCTTAAGTGGCCGTACCGGCGGGCTTGGCGTCAGTTTCTCGGCGGGCGGTTTGCAACTGTCGGTTCTTCTGGAAGCCCTTGAATCGAATGGTCTCGTGCGCACGTTGGCCGAACCGAACCTGACGGCGCTTTCCGGTGCGACGGCCTCGTTCCTTGCGGGCGGTGAATATCCGGTGCCCACGGAATCGGAATCGGGCGGCACGACGATTGAATTCAAACCTTTCGGCGTCCAGCTGGCCTTCACCCCCACCGTTGTCACTGACGGGATCATCAACCTTGCGCTGAACGCCGAGATCTCTTCGATCGGTGAGATCATCGCCGCCACCGGCGCCCCTGCGGTCAACACCCGCTCGGCCACGACCACGGTGGAAATGCGTGACGGTGACAGCTTTGCCATTGCGGGCCTGTTGCAAGATGACTTCCGCAGCTCGGTTGGTGCAGTGCCGTGGCTCAGCGATCTTCCGGTTCTTGGGCCGCTGTTCCGGTCCTCGTCCTATCAGCGAGAGCAATCGGAGCTGGTGATTATCGTCACCGCGCATCTGGTTAGCCCGGTCAACGGTGAGGCTCTGGCCTTGCCCACCGACCGTGTTCGTATCCCGACCGAAAGCGAGTTGTTCTTTGGCGGTCACGTCGAAGGCCGAGGCCCCGCCCCCGGCACCGCGGCAGGAGAGGTCGCTCAACAAGACTTCTCCGGCTCTTACGGCTACGTGTTGGATTGAGAGGGACTTGACCATGACACATCAACGCCACTCCCGCCGTGCTGTTCTTGCGACGCTGGGGTCCACTTTGGCCCTGACGGCTTGCGGATCACTTACCGTTGAAACCGGGCGGCCCCTTGGGGCGCATCTGGATGAAAACGGCACGTTCGGCCAACCCACCCGCAACAATATCGGCGTGCACAACGGCGATATCCAGTGGGCCGAGATCCTGGGCGAACGCTTCGCCAATACCGTGCCCACAACGATCAACTTTGCCTTTAATTCGGCTGAATTGGACGCGGAAGCACGCAATATTCTGAACCAACAGGCTGCGTTCATCCGCAACTTCCCTGAAGTACGATTCTCGGTCTATGGGCACACCGATGCGGTCGGTTCCAACGGGTACAACCAGCGCCTTGGACGTCGCCGGGCGCGGGCTGCCGTGAACTATCTGGTCAGCCAGGGCATCAGCCGCAGCCGCTTGCAAGCCCTTGTTTCCTTGGGTGAAAGCCAGCCAATCGTGGCGACGGACGGTGAAGAACGCCGCAACCGTCGCACGGTGACAGAGGTGACTGGCTTCCTGGAAAACGACCCCCTCGTCCTGGATGGTCGCTACGCTGAAATCATCTACCGCACCTATCGTTCTGGCAGCGTAAGCGCGGGAGATGCAGGTGGCGGCGGTGCGGCGGCTGAATAGCTAAGGCCAGTCTACGCCGGGCAACTTGCTGAATTTAAGAACAAAAACCGCGTCGAGCCCCCGCTCGGCGCGGTTTTTCGTTTGGAGACAAACCAGTGAAAGCCCGCGAATTGTAAACGTATTCCCTCATTTGTGTCCCATTCCTGCCGCTTTCTGCGGTCAAGTTCATCCTCGAGAAGGTCCCATGTGCCGAATGTGCAGCGGACCCGATGGAATCACGGACGGCGTGTACGAGCAGATAAAAACGCCCCGTGAATAGCAACGACCCGGGAAGCCCGGGCAGATGTGGGATTTGAGGAATGAGTAGCGGATTGGCATTACACTCTGAACCAGCGCCTATTGTGGCGTGCACGGTTTCGAGCAAGGTTCATCACTTCGGTCTTCTGATCGAAGACATGGAAAAAGAGCTTGGCGAAGCATGGGGTGACCTGGGCTTTGACGAGGCCCGCGATTTTCTTAATGCGTTGGACAAAGGCACGCTGGAGTTCATCGCTCTTGCTGTGCGCGAGGAAGATGAAGCGGACCTTGGCCGCGTGGGAGAGGTTATTCACGCCGCCCGCGCCAAAGATGTCGCCGTGATCTTGATCCCCGAAAACCTTTCAACCGCTGGCCTGCGCGAATTGCTGCGCCTTGGCGCGGATGATTTCGTCCCCTACCCTCTGGCCGAAGGCGCTTTGCATGACGCGATCGAAAAGATCGCCAACGCAAAACGTCCGCCCGAACCCGCCCCCATTGCCGAGGTTCCCGCCCCCGCCGCCCCAACGGCGGCCACTGGTCAGCGCATGGATGGGCAATCCGCCATTTTCGCCGTGCAAAATCTTGCAGGCGGCACCGGCGCGACAACGCTTGCGGTGAACATGGCGTGGGAATTGGCCCATGCCGACAAGAAAAACCCGCCGTCTGTCTGTGTGTTGGACTTTGATCTGCAACACGGCTCTGTCGCGACCTATCTGGATCTGCCGCGCCGTCAAATCGTGCTGGAACTGTTGCAGGATGCAGCGTCGATGGACAACGACGGCTTCAAGCAGGCGCTTGTGACGTATCAAGAAAAGCTGGCTGTTTTCACCACCCCGGCCGAGATTGTTCCCCTGGACCTGATCGGCCCTGACGAGGTGAACGCGGTGATCGATCTTGCCGCGCAGTCCTTTGACATCGTTGTCGTTGATATGCCTCAGACGATGGTGATGTGGACGGAAACCGTGCTGGACCGGGCGGACGTATATTTCACCACGATGGAGCTGGACCTGCGTTCAGCCCAAAACGCCATGCGTTTCATCGAGGCGTGCAAATCCGAAGGGCTGCCGCTGGACAAGATGCACTACGTCTTGAACCGCGCGCCGGGCATGACCGATTTGAATGGCAAAAACCGCATGAAGAAGATGGCCGATAGTCTTGGTGTGAAGTTCTCCACCCTGCTCCCCGAAGGGGGCAAGGCCGTCATGCAGGCGGGCGACAACGGCGAAACATTGGCCGAAGCCGCGAAGAAAAACCCCCTGCGCAAGGAAATCATGAAGCTAACCGACGGGCTTTACAAAGCCATGGCGACCGGCGCGAAAGCGAAGGGGTAAGGCGATGTTCTCCAAGTATAAAAAATCTGGCAATAGCGATGGCGTTGCGCCCATCAGCGAAGTGACCAAGGCCGCGAAAGCCGCTCCGGCACCGGCCCCCGCCAAAGCCGACGCCCCCAAAGCCGCAGCGCCTGCGCCCAAAGTCGCGCGCAAGCCCGGCCCGGTGGCCGCGGTTCCGACGCCTGCCGCTGCCAGCGGCGAGGACAAGGACCGCAAGCGCCGCCTGCGTCTGGATGAAGTCAAAACCGAGATGCACCACCGGCTTCTCGACAACCTTAACCTATCTGCGCTGGAAAGCGCCAAAGAGGCAGAGCTTCGCGCCGAAATCACCTCCATCACCAGCGAGCAGCTTGGTGAAATGGGTGTCGTGCTCAACCGTGAAGATCGCCAGACCCTGAACATAGAATTGTTCGACGAGGTCACCGGCCTCGGCCCGCTGGAACCGCTTCTAAAAGACGACACCGTTAACGATATTCTGGTGAATGGCCCCAACCGTGTGTTCGTTGAACGCGCGGGCAAGCTGGAACTGTCTGACGTGCGTTTCAAGGACGAACGTCACCTGCTGCGGATCATCGACAAGATCGTGTCCGCCGTGGGTCGCCGGGTGGACGAAAGTAACCCCTACGTCGATGCGCGGCTAAAAGACGGCTCTCGTTTCAACGCGATGGTGCCGCCGGTGGCCGTGGACGGATCGTTGGTTTCCATTCGTAAGTTCAAGAAAGAAAAGCTTGGGATCGACGACCTGGTCAAGTTCGGCGCGTTCTCCGAAGAAATGGCCGCCTATATTCAGGCCGCCGTGGCGTGCCGTTTGAACGTGATTGTGTCGGGCGGTACAGGCTCGGGTAAAACCACCACGCTCAACGCACTGTCTTCCTTCATCGACAACAGCGAACGCATCCTGACGATCGAGGATACGGCAGAACTTCAGCTGCAACAGGTTCACGTGGGCCGGATGGAAAGCCGCCCGCCGAACGTGGAAGGCAAAGGCGCTGTGACCCAACGCGACTGTCTGCGCAACGCCCTGCGTATGCGTCCTGACCGGATCATCGTGGGGGAAACCCGCGGCGAAGAAGTGATCGACATGTTGCAGGCCATGAACACGGGCCACGATGGCTCCATGACGACGATCCACGCCAACAACGCGCGTGACGCCTGTTCGCGTCTGGAAAATATGGTCGCCATGGCCGGGATCGAGATGCCGCTAAAGGCGGTTCGCGCCCAGATTTCGGCGGCTGTGCACCTGATTGTGCAGGCCTCTCGTTTGCAAGACGGCTCTCGTCGGATGGTCTCCATCACCGAGGTGACGGGGATGGAGGGCGAAGTGATCTCCATGCAGGAGGTGTTCCGTTTCCAGCGCACGGGGCTTCAGCCTGACGGCAAAATTCTTGGCCATTTCACCGCCTGCGGTGTGCGGTCCCATTATTCCGAGCGGTTCCGGCAGTGGGGCTACGATCTGCCCGCGTCGATCTATGAACCCATCGCGGCCCAGTAAGGCCTAAGCAACAAGGACGATCCACGATGGAACTGTCTATCGAACCTCTCATCTATATCGGCATTTTCGTCGGTGTGATCATGCTGGTGAACGGCGTCTATCTTGCCATCTTCGGCAAGGCGATCAGCTTGAATGCCCGTGTGAACCGCCGCTTGACCATGCTCGAGAAGGGCGATTCCCGCGAAGATGTGCTTGAAAAGCTTCGCAAGGAGATGAACCAGCACAAGGGCGGCATTTCTCTGCCGTTCTACACGCTGATCGCCGATAAGGCGCAGAAGGGGAACATCGCCTTTACCCCAAACCAGTTGATGCTGGTGATGTTGGGCGCCACCGTTGCCGCGTTTCTTTTGCTGCAAATCCTCACCACCGCTTCCCTGCCAATCAGCGCCCTGTGCTCTGTGGGTATGGGCGTGGGCGGCGTGTTCTTCTGGGTCAACTCGACCGCGAAGAAACGCATCGCCTTGCTGGAGGAACAGCTTCCCGACGCGGTGGAACTGATGGTCCGCTCCCTGCGTGTGGGTCACCCTTTCGTATCCTCGATCAACACCGTGGCGCGTGAAATGTCTGACCCCATCGCGTCCGAGTTGGGCATTATCGCCGATGAAGCCGCCTATGGCCGCGATGTCGCCGAAAGCATCCGCGCCATGGCCGACCGCCTTGGCATCCAGGATTTGCGCTTCCTCGCCGTGGCTGTGGGTATCCAGCAAACCTCTGGTGGTAACCTGGCCGAGATCCTTCAGGGCCTCGCCAACGTGATCCGGGCCCGGTTCAAGCTGTTCCGCAAGGTGAAAGCCATCACGGCCGAGGCCAAATGGTCCGGCAACTTCCTGTCGGTTTTCCCGATTTTGGCGCTGATCGGCATCAACGTGATGCAACCCGATTACTACGCCGAGGTGATCGGCACCCCCATCTTCATTCCCGCCTGTGCAGGCGTGGCCGTGGCCCTTGGCCTGAACATGGCCATCATGCGCATGCTGGTGAACATCAAAGTCTGAAATTCCCGCAGCGGGCGAAGCGACGCACGTCACGCCTTCACAAGGCAGCCGCCCCAACCTGAAAGAGCAGTCCGATGGAATTCCTCCGTAGCCTTTTCGACAAAGCCAATGGCCTCTTGGTTGAACAATTTGGTGAACTGGGTCCCCTGATCGCCGTCGGTGGCCTGGGTCTTCTTCTGTGCCTCGTCGCATTGCCGACGCTGATGAAGAAGCAAAAGGATCCCTACAAAAAGCTGCGTGAATCGCGCGGTGATGTGACGACCGACAAGAAGAACGGCCTGCGGATTGGCGGTAAGAACGAGAAGCTGGACCGCTTCGCCCAATATCTGGAACCCACGGACGAAGAAGAACTTTCTGCAACGCAGCTGATGATGATCCGGGCGGGCTATCGGTCCAAATCGTCGATCCAGATGTTCAACTTCGCCAAGCTAGCCCTTGGCATCGGCGGCCTGCTTCTGGGCACGCTTTACGTGATGGTGTCCGGTGGCGGCGGCTCGGCCCAGAACTCGGTTCTGATCGTGTTGATCCCCGGTCTCGTGGGCTACTACGCCCCGAAGTATTGGATCACCAAGCGGATGCAGACCCGCGAGGAACAGATTAACGCGGGCTTTCCCGACGCGCTTGACCTGATGCTGGTCTGCGTGGAGGCCGGACAATCGCTCGATCAGGCGATCATCAAAGTGGCCCGTGAAATCAAACCCTCCTACCCCGCCCTGGCCGAGGAATATGAGATCGTTTCCTACGAGATGAAAGCCGGTAAGGACAAAACCAAGGTGCTCCGCGATATGGGTGAACGGGTGGGCATTCAGGACGTGAACTCCTTCATCACCACGCTGATCCAATCCGCCACCTTCGGTACATCCGTGGCCGAGGCGCTGAAAGTCTACGCCGACGAGATGCGCGACAAGCGCGTGATGCGGGCCGAGGAAAAGGCCAACAAACTGCCCACCAAGCTGACGCTGTTCACCATGATGTTCTGTGTGCCGCCGCTACTGGTGATCCTGATCGGCCCGTCGATCTACGGCATTGCCACGGACCTTAGCCGCTAAGGGCAGGCCCGCGTAAAAACCTTTAGCCAACAGGCGTCACCATCCCTATGGTGGCGCCTGAGCAGTTTTTACAGATGAGGCAGAATGTGCTTAAGCACGTGCCCCTATTCTTTCTGACGATCACGCTTGCCGCGTGCAATTTCACCCCTCGGCTGGATGCGGGGGATGATGAAATCTATGCGCCCCCCAGTGTTGGACGGATTGATGACAGCCTTGATAGCCTGATCGCGGGGGACCGCTTGATGGAAGCGGGCGAATACGAGCTGGCCTTGCGGTCTTATTACCGGGCCGGCGTTGAGGATGGATTAAGCGTCGATATCATCACCGCTATTGGCGCCGCGAACCTTGCTTTGGGTCGTTTTGGGCAGGCTGAAGAACAGTTCCGCGCCGCGCTTCAGCGACAACAAGATTTTGTGCCTGCACTCAACAACTTGGGGGCAGTCCTTATCGAACAGGGCGAATATGGGGAGGCGCGGCGCATTTTAGAGCAAGCCTTCGCGCTCGATAGTGGCAGTTCGGAAACGATCCGCGACAACTTACGCCTCGCTATCGCGCGAATGGAAAATCAGGTATACATTGAAGAGAACGAGCATAATCGACCGGGTCTGATCCGGCGGGGCGGCGGGCGGTATACCCTGCAATCTTCGCTGTAAGGGCATCGGTTAAATAAAATGAAGGCGCGGCACTAGACCTGCGTCCATTGAATGAGGCAGAGCATGATCCGAACCCTCCGGTTAATTCCGGCGGCTATCGCCGTCGCGGCCGTCGCTGCGTGTAACACCACCGATGCCGATGTTGAGCGCGCGCTCGACCCTCTTAACGTCATTGATGAAACCAACCTCGCTGACATTATGCTCAGCGCGGCATCGCCCAATGAGGCAGTCGATTATTTCCGTCGGGCCGTGAATGAAGACCCCGACCGCATTGATTTGCAGCGTGGTCTGGCCACCAGCCTTGTGCGCGCCGGACGAGCGGCCGAGGCGTTAACGGTTTGGCAAACGGTCATCAGCCATGATGGCGCCATGGACCAGGACCGCGTGGATTATGCCGATGCTTTGATCCGCACCGGCGATTGGGACGGGGCGCAGGCGCAACTTGATGCGACGCCGCCCACGTTTGAAACCTACGAACGCTACCGTCTCGAAGCGATGATCGCGGACAGCGAAGAAGATTGGGACCGTGCCGACAGCTTCTATGAAACGGCGGCTGGCCTGACGACGCGGCCTGCGAATGTCTATAACAACTGGGGCTACTCGCACCTGACACGGGGCGATTACGCGGGCGCTGAAGAACTTTTCGTACGCGCCATCTCTTATGATCCCGAGCTCTTTACCGCCAAAAACAACCTCGTGCTCGCCCGCGCGGCGCAGGGCAACTACGCCCTTCCGCTGATCAACATGACCCAGATTGAACGGGCGCAATTGCTGCACACCGCCGCCTTGTCCGCCATTCGCCGCGGTGATGTGGACGAAGGCCGGGGCCTGCTGAACGAGGCTATTGATACCCACCCGCAGCATTTTGAAGCTGCCGTTGAAGCGCTCCGCGCGCTTAACGCTTGAATTCGGAGGTCGCTATGACGCTCATGCTTACCAGCCAAGAGGCGATGTGGTTCCTTCCCCTCGCCTTCCCGATCTGCATCTGGGTGGCCCTGTCGGACCTGCGCCAAATGCGCATCCCTAATGTGGCCGTGCTGGCCCTGACCGCTGTGTTCCTTGTGGTCGGCCTGATCATCTTGCCGATGGATGCATACCTTTGGCGTTTGGCCGCCCTTGGGATCGTCTTGGTGGCGGGCTTTGTCATCACCTCCCTCGGGCTGGTGGGCGCGGGCGACAGTAAATTTGCCGCCGCCATGGCGCCGTTTATCGCGCCGGGGGACTATCTGTTTTTCCTGGCTCTGTTTAGCCTTGTGCTGGTCGGGTCGTGGATCACGCACCGCTCGGCCGGTCGTGTTCCCGCAGTGCGCCGCGCCACGTCCCATTGGTCCAGCTGGGAACAGGGCAAATTGTTCCCCATGGGCGTCGCCCTTGCAGGGGCGCTGATCGTTTACCTCGCCATGGGCTTTGCCTCTGGCATCTGACAATTGCCGCGCCCTGACACGGGGCGCGGACCTATCCCTGTTTTGCACGAAGGCCGACGCCGATGAATATGCAAACGAACGCCGCCGATCCCGGCTTCGCCCCCCCTGCCCTCCGCAAGTTGGAGGACACCGGGCTGACCATCGTGATGATGCGCGATATCTTGTTGAAGACGATTTTCCGCAAGAACGTGGAACAGACGTCCGAGATCGCGAAGGCGGTGTGCTTGCCGATCCCGCTGACCACGCAACTCATTGATATGCTGCGTGACATGGGCTTCTTGCAGGCGACCGGGACGTTGCACGCGACCTCGTCCAACGAAATGGGGTTTCAGCTAACCGACGGCGGCAAGGCCCGCGCATTGGATGCGCTTTCGCAGTCTGAATACTACGGCGCGATGCCGGTGCCCTTAGAAGACTACAAGATTCAGGTGAAGCGCCAGTCGATCCGCGACGTGAAGCTGACCCGCCCGATGCTAGAGGCTTCGATGGGGCATTTGATCTTGCCCGACGGGCTGATTGACCAGCTTGGGCCCGCCGTGGGCTCGGGCCGCTCGGTGCTGATGTATGGCCCGCCCGGTAACGGTAAATCCTCCATCGCGGAAGGTATTCGCGCGGCGATGGGCGACAACATCTATGTCCCCCACGCGCTAAGCTATGCGGGACAGGTGATTACCCTGTTTGACCCGATTGTGCACACCCCCGTAGTAGAGACAGCCGACGCCGAGGGACAAAGCCCCCTTCGCAAGAACGCGTCCCGCTTCGATACGCGCTACATTCTGTGTACGCGCCCCACGGTGATGACCGGGGGCGAATTGAGCCTTTCGATGCTCGACCTGAACTACAACGCCGTATCGCGGACCTATCAGGCCAGCTTGCAGCTGAAATCAACCGGTGGCGTTTTTATCGTGGACGACCTTGGCCGACAGGCAGAACCGCCGCAGACCCTGATCAACCGCTGGATTGTTCCGATGGAGGTCAACTACGACATCCTTGCGCTTCAATCGGGCGAGAAGTTCGAAGTGCCCTTCGATACGCTGGTGGTGTTCTCAACCAACTTCCATCCCAATGAGATTTTCGACCAGGCCGCCCTGCGTCGGATCTTCTTCAAGGTGAAAATTGACGGGCCGAACCAAGAGCAATTCCTGAAAATTTTCGCCATGGTTGCGAAGAAGAAGGGCATCCCGCTGGATGAGAAATCGCTGATCCACATGCTGAAGGTACGTTACCCCACGATCGACAACGTCTACGCGAACTACCATCCGGTGTTTTTGTGCGACCAGATCCGGGCGATTTGCGATTTTGAGGGGGAGCCGTATCACATGACCCCCGAATACATCGACCGCGCGTGGGAGAACCTATACGTGCGCGAAGAGAAGATCGTTCATTAGGGCGCGAAGCAGCACCCGGCGGCTCGGCTTGGCTGAGTGCGGGATGAGTTGTATTTGCCAAGATGAAGCAGGAGCGGTGTGCGTGTGGGCGCCGATTGATATACTATTGATATACCCCATTGGCAGATGACGCGGCGTGCCTCGCGCCCTATCTATGGTGAATGACAGCGCCCCTGCCCCCCCAGATTGAAGATTGGTTCAGCGCCCGTGGGTGGACGATCCACCCCCATCAGCGCGACATGCTGGAGTTGGCGGGAGAGCCCTGCCAATTGCTGATTGCCCCCACGGGCGGGGGCAAGACAATGGCGGGATTTTTGCCGACGTTGGCAGAGTTGGCGGAGGGCACACATGAAGGGTTGCACACGCTTTATGTCAGTCCTCTCAAGGCGTTAGCCGCCGATATCAAGCGAAACCTGTCGGGTCCGGTGGCGGAAATGGATCTTCCGATTAGGATCGAAGATCGCACCGGCGATACGCCTGCCAGCCGCAAGCGGAGGCAGAGGGCCGATCCACCGCATATCCTTTTGACCACGCCAGAATCCCTTGCGTTGTTGACCTCTTACGAAGATGCGGGGCGCACGTTTAGGGGGCTGAAGCGCGTAATTATTGATGAAATTCACGCCCTTAGCGAGAGCAAGCGCGGCGATCAGCTGATGCTGGCGCTGTCGAGGTTAAGCGTTCTTGCGCCTGGCTTGCGGCGTGTTGGTCTGTCGGCGACGGTAGAAGACCCGCAAGCGGTGGCGCGGATTTTGGCCAAGCACCCGGACCCCTGCGCAATCTTGCAGGCTGATCCGGGCCCCGATCCTGACATCGCCATGCTGTCCACCGATGTGCCACCACCGTGGTCCGGAGGTGGGGGGAAATACGCGATGGAAGCCGTTCTGGAGCAGGTAAAGGCCCATAAAACCACGCTCATTTTCCACAATACACGCGCACAGGCTGAGATATTTTTCCACAATCTCTGGCTGGCCAATGACGAGCAGATTCCCATCGGCATCCACCACGGGGCGTTGTCGCGAGAACAGAGAGAGAGGGTGGAGGCCGCGATGGTTGCGGGGCAGTTGCGGGCGATTGTTTGCACCGGGAGCCTCGATCTGGGGATTGATTGGGGCGATGTGGATTTGGTTATCCAAGTGGGGGCGCCGAAGAACGTCAAACGGCTTGTGCAACGCATTGGGCGCGCCAATCATCGCTATAATGCGCCGTCTAAGGCGTTGATTGTGCCAGCAAATCGGTTCGAGGTCATCGAATGTGTCGCCGCGTTGCAGGCGGTCCGGGAGCGCACGCTGGACGGCGATACGGACCATACTGGCCCCCTCGATGTGTTGTGCCAGCATATCCTGATCCGCGCCTGTGCCGGACCTTTCACCGCCGATGCACTGTATGCGGAGGTCACCACCGCCGGTGCCTACAGTGACCTTCCACGTGCCACGTTTGACCGCTGTCTCGATTTTGCGGCGACGGGCGGCTACGCTTTGCGGGCTTACGATCAGTGGCAACGTCTGGTGCAAAAGCACGGCGAATATCGGCTGCGCGACCCAAGGGCGACCACGCGGATCAGGATGAATATCGGGACGATCATTGATTCCGAGAAGATGCCAGTGAGGATGAAAAAGGCGAGGGGTGGCAAGCCCTTAGGGGAAGTGGAGGAGTACTTTGCCTCGACCCTGCGACAGGGGGACACCTTCTTGATCGGCGGTAAAATCGTTCGGTTTGAGGGCCTGCGGGAGATGACGGTCGAAGTGTCGCGAAGCGGCCAGACAAAGCCCCGGATTGCGACCTTCTCAGGCACTAAGTTCGCGACCTCTACTCAGCTGAGCGACCGCATCTTAACCATGTTTCGGCAAGACGATTGGCCCGAGCTTCCCGGCCATACCCGCGACTGGCTGCATTTGCAGCGCCAAGCCTCTCAGCTACCTGAGAAGGACCGATTGCTTGTTGAAACCTTCGCTCATGAAGACCGCGCCTATCTTGTGGCGTACGGATTTGCCGGCAAGAACGCGCAACAGACGTTGGGGCTTTTGCTGACGCACCGGATGGAAACCCTTGGGCTGCATCCCTTGGGCTTCGTCTCCACCGACTACGCGACGATGATTTGGGGACTTGATGAAGTGGTTGATCCTAAACCTCTTTTTAGCCGGGACACCCTGATTTCGTCGATGGAGAACTGGCTGGCGGATACCTCTGTCATGAAGAAAACGTTTAAGGGGAGCGCCGTGATTGCAGGCCTTGTGGATCGCATGGCCCCGGGCGGGAAGCGGAAAACCGGGCGGCAGGCGGCGTTTTCCACCGACATTCTGTACGACACGCTGCGCAAGTATGACCCCGATCATATTATGCTGCACATCACCCGGACCGAGGCCATGCGCGGCCTTGTGGACTTCTCGCGGATTGAAGAGATGTTGGAGCGGGTTGCGGGCCGGGTCGATCATTGTCGGTTGGACCGTGTCAGCCCACTTGCCGCGCCGATGATGCTGGAAATGGGGCGCGTGTCCGTGAGTGGCGCCGCGAACGAGCGGCTACTGGAAGAGGAAACCGAAAGGTTAATGCAAACGGCAGGCTTGGAGTTTGGATCAAACCGTTGACGCTTGCGTTGTCACACGCCACAAAGATATGAACGAAGCATGAACACGCTCCCCTTCACTTTTCGCGGCACCGAGCTTTGCGCATTGCCCTCTGGCGCGCTGTATTGGCCTTCTGAGAGCACGCTGATCGTGAGCGATCTGCATCTGGGTAAGGCGGAGCGGACTGCGCGGCGCGGCGGGCCCATCTTACCCCCCTATGAGGTGATCGAGACGCTTGACCGATTGCTGGAAGACATCGCCTTCACCTCCGCCAAGATCGTAATCTGCCTCGGCGACAGCTTTGATGACCTGACCGCCGCGAAGGCCGCGAAAAGCGTTGTGGCAGAACGGCTTGCCCCTGTTTTGGCGGGGCGGCGATGGGTGTGGATCGAGGGAAATCACGACCCCGGACCGGTTGAATTGACGGGGGAACATCTGGCCGAGCTTAGCCTTGGCCCGCTGACCTTCCGGCATATTGCACAACCCACGAAATCCGGCGAAGTTTCGGGCCATTACCACCCAAAGACCCGGCTTCGGTTGAAAGGGCGCACGATTACGCGACGGTGTTTTCTGGTGGATGACACACGTATAATTCTGCCTGCTTACGGCACCTACACCGGCGGGCTGTTCTGCCATGAAGCGCCGCTAATGTCGTTGGTCGGCCCAGAGGCGCAAACCATCCTGACCGGCCCAACCCCAAGGGCACTGCCCTTGCTACGCTAGGCAGTATGCTGTGCCCGATCTGGGTCTGAGAGGTTGGCCACACCCACTTTTTGCAATGTTTCTAGGCCCTTCTGGCTCACGGGCAACTGCGATCCGCCAACAAGCCGCGCCACGTAGCGCCGCCCATCTTGCTCCACACTCTCGATGCGATTGAACGCGACCCAATGAGACCGGTGAATGCGCGCACCTTCAAATTCTGTCAGTTCTTTCAGAGCATCACTGAACCGTATGCGAACCTTTGTTTCGCCAAGTTCAGTCCAGACCCGCACCTGATGGTCATCAGCCGATACACGCCACACTTCTCCGCGCATGTTCGGATCAATCCGGCGCAAAAACGCTGCTTGGACGACAGTAAGCTTTGGCACGGAAACGACTTCTGCCACTTGTTCGGACTGAATGCGGCGCACGCTCCACCGTAGGTAGGCGCGGATGCAGACCGGCACGGAACAAATCATCGCCATCATGGCGATGTGTTGGAAAAGCATAATTGGCTCGGCAATTCGAAAGCCCATCACATAGATATTAAAGAGCCACACTATTGGCCCCAAGGTAACCGACATGCAGGCTACCGCCGATATATCAGCGCGCCACGGCGGCCCGGAAATATGGCGATAAACGAGGATGCGGATAAAGAAAACGGGTATCAAAAGCCCCATAATCAACCCGCCCCAATAGACCAAACGTTCGGAAAATGAAAAATCCGCGTAAGTCCCGAATGGTCCGATAAGTGCACATAATACGCTTGCCAGAGAAGCCACACCAACGCGGATGATCCAGTCCCGCTGAGTGTGTTTCGGGGCGCCCGATCCAATTGAATTCATCTTAATTATTGGCTCTTGGCAGTTAAAATTCCAATGAACATACTCGTGCAAGTCGATGCCGATCAACCCTTCTAAAATAGACAGCGTGTTTCCAGAAAATGAACCCAAATAAAATTCGTGAAATAGAAGATAGCTTTGCGCGCCAAGGGTTAATGACAACTCTGGGCTGTAAATTTGACCATTTGGAAAAAGGTCGGGCAATTCTGAAATTGCCGATAACGGAAGGGGTCTCGCAACAGCATGGTGTCGCCCACGCGGGGGCAACCTTTGCCATCGGTGACAGCGCGTCGGGCTATGCGGCGTTGAGCGTCATGGATGAGGGGGCAGAGGTGATGACGGTCGAGATGAAAATCAACCTGATCGCGCCCGCAGCGGGGCGTCGCCTGATCGCCATAGGAGAGGTTGTAAAGGCCGGCCGCAGGTTGGTGATTACCCGCTGCACGGTGCAGGCGGAGGCCGACGATGGCAGCCTCCGCGATGTGGCGTTGCTACAGGGGACAATGATCTCCGTGTAGCGGGCTATGCCGTCAGGCCTTTGGGCTCATCCAGCCCATGGGCACGGCAGCAGGCGGTAACGGTGTTCGCCAACAGGCACGCGATGGTCATCGGGCCGACGCCGCCCGGAACCGGGGTGATGGCACCCGCAACCTCGGCTGCTTCGGCAAAGTTCACGTCCCCGATCAGCTTGGTTTTGCCGGGCTTTTCAGGATGCGGCACACGGCTGATGCCCACGTCGATCACTGTCGCCCCGGGTTTGACCCAATCGCCGCGGACCATCTCGGCCCTCCCCACGGCGGCCACGAGGATATCGGCACGGCGACAAACCTCGGCCAGATCCTTGGTGCGCGAATGGGCGATCGTGACGGTGCAATTGTCGCCAAGCAGCAGTTGCGCCATCGGTTTGCCAAACAGGTTGGAGCGGCCGATAACCACCGCGTCTTTGCCCGACAGGCTGTCAAATTCGGCGCGCAATAGCATCAGGCAACCCAAGGGCGTGCAGCTGACAAGCGCTTCGCCCCCGCTCGACAAAAGGCCCGCGTTGGTCACGCTTAGGCCATCGACATCCTTTGCCGGATCAATGCGCGCCACGGTGCGGCGTTCGTCCAGATGATCGGGGACGGGGAACTGACACAGGATGCCGTGGACGCTCGGGTCAGCGTTGAGCTTGTCGATTAAGGCAAAAAGGTCTTCTTCGGACGTGTCGGCGGGCAGTTTGTGCTCGAACGACTGCATCCCAACCTCGACCGTCGCTTTGTGTTTGTGGCTGACGTAAACCTCGCTCGCGGGGTCTTCCCCAACCAGTACCACAGCCAGTCCGGGCGTAATGCCGTGATCTGCTTTCAAGCGGGCCACATGGTCTGCAACCTGCCCCCGCACATCGGCCGCAAAGGCCTTACCGTCGATAATTTTCGCCGTCATGGAGCGTCCTCTAATAGGTTAACCACGATCTCTGTCCGGACAGAATTCGCGATGAAGCAGGCGTGATGCGCCTTGTCGTGAAGGGATTTGTGGGTCGCGACGTCTGGGGCGTTGGCCCATGTGACGCGAATGTTCAGATCCACGCGCGGTATCCAGGTTTTGCCGTCCTGGCGCTTTAGCTCGCCCGTGGCGCGGTCCTCGTAATAGGTGGGCTCCAGCCCCGCTTGCCGGGCGAAGTCCAGAAACCACAGCATGTGGCACGAGGAGATAGAGGCGATATAGGCCTCTTCCGGGTCCACGGCGGCAGGGTCAGAATACGGCTCTGGCACCACCGAGGGGGAAGCCGATGCCGGAACCTTGGCCCCGCCGTCAAAGCGCCACATGTGCCCGCGCGTGTAGCGATTGGCGGCGAAATCACCGTCCGACTGCCAAGTTACGCGGGCTTCATGCATGTTAGAACAATCCTTCGATGTCGCCCGCGTCGTTGAGGTGGATCGCCTCGGCGGAGGGTTTACGCGGCAGGCCCGGCATGGTCATGATCTCACCGCAGACGGCGACGATAAAGCCCGCACCGGCGGATAAGCGCACTTCCCGTACGGGGATGGTGAAGCCCGTTGGCGCGCCACGCTCGTTCGGGTCGGTGGTGAACGAGTACTGCGTTTTCGCCATACATACCGGCAAGTTACCGTAACCCTGATCCTCCCACAGCTTCAACTGGTCGAGGATCTTCTTGTCCATCACCGCCTCGTCCGCGCGGTAGATGTTCTTGCACACCGCTTGGATTTTGTCGGCCAACGGCATGTCGTCGGGGTAGAGCGTGTTGAAGTTGGCTTCGCCCTTCTCGATCACTTCCACGACCTTTTCCGCCAGCGGGGCAGAGCCCTCGCTGCCCAGTTCCCAGTGCCGCGACAGGACCGCTTCCGCGCCTTGGGAGGCGACGTAGTCCTTCACCGCCTGCACTTCGGCCTCGGTGTCGGTCACGAAGTGGTTAATGGCTACGACAACCGGCACGCCGAAGGATTTGACGTTCTCGATGTGGCGACCAAGGTTGGCGCAGCCGTTCTTCACAGCGTCGACGTTTTCGGCGCCCAAGTCTGCCTTGGCGATCCCGCCGTTCATCTTCATGGCGCGCACGGTGGCGACCACGACCACAACGGAAGGCGCAAGGCCCGCTTTGCGGCATTTGATGTTGAGGAATTTTTCCGCGCCAAGGTCAGCACCGAAGCCCGCCTCTGTCACCACATAGTCGCACAGCTTCAGGGCCGTAGAGGTCGCGATGACCGAGTTACAGCCGTGGGCGATGTTAGCAAAGGGGCCACCATGGACAAATGCCGGGTTGTTTTCCAACGTCTGCACGATGTTGGGCTGCATCGCGTCTTTCAGCAGCACCGTCATCGCACCGTCTGCCTTGATGTCACGGGCGAACACGGGGGAACGGTCCCGGCGGTAAGCCACGATCATCGCGCCGAGCCGCTCTTGCAGGTCTTGCAGGTCCTTAGCGAGGCAGAGGATCGCCATGACTTCCGACGCCACGGTGATGTCAAAGCCCGCTTCCCGAGGGAAGCCGTTCGCCACGCCGCCCAAGGACGCTGTGATCTGGCGCAGCGCCCGGTCGTTCATATCCACGACACGGCGCCAGACAACGCGGCGCACGTCGATTTCCAGTTCATTGCCCCAATAGATATGGTTGTCGATCATCGCCGACAGCAAAGAGTGGGCCGAGGTGATCGCATGGAAATCCCCGGTGAAGTGGAGGTTCATATCCTCCATTGGCACAACCTGCGCGTAGCCACCGCCCGCAGCGCCGCCCTTCATGCCGAAGTTTGGACCCAAGGATGCCTCTCGGATACAAACCATCGCGTTCTTGCCGATGCGGTTCAGGCCGTCGCCCAGACCCACCGTCGTCGTCGTTTTCCCTTCGCCCGCGGGCGTTGGATTGATCGCGGTCACCAGAATCAGGTGGCCGTTGTCGCGATCCTGAACAGAATTGATGAACGATTGGCTAACCTTGGCCTTATCGTGACCATAGGGCAGCAGGTCGGCGCTTTCGATGCCGATCTTTGCGCCGATCTCTTGGATTGGCCGCTTGGTCGCCTCACGGGCGATTTCTATGTCTGATTTGTAACCCATGGTGCTCTCTCCCAAGCGCGAAAATACAGTGCTTAGATTGGCTATAACGAGCGAGGCGGCGGGCGACAGGGCCAATTCCGACATTTTCGTAGGGCAACCCGTCATCAACGTGTCGCCACGTTTCCAAAAGGAAAAATGTGCACGCGCATGGAACAAAAGCGGGTTGGTAACCGTATCTTAATAGAGCGGCGCCAAACTGGGGTCAGTCACACAACTGGGGAATACCATGCAACTTCATACCATCAGCCTCATGATCTACGCCGGCCTCGCCTTGGGCATGTCCGCAGGAATCGCGATCGTCGCCACCGTCTAAACCGCGACATGGGCCAAAATCCTGCTACACTGCCCTTGAACTAGCAGGAGATACGTTCATGACCGATCCAAAAGAATTCATGGCCCAAGCCAAAGCGCAGATGGATGCCTGGCACGTAGAGATGACCAAAATGCAGGCCAAAATGCAGGAAGCTGGCGAAGCCGGACAAGCGCAGATGGTCAAGCAGATGGAAGCGCTGAACGATCAGCGCAAGCTTGCTGAGAAGCAAATGGAAGAACTTGGCAAGGCCAACATGAACGCGGCCAAGGACGTGCAGGCCACGATGCAGAAGGCTTGGAAAGACATGGAAGGCCAGATGGAAGAAGCCCGCAAGAAATTTATGGGGTGAAGCGATCGTAACAAGGACGCCGACTTTCCCGGTGTTGGATTACGCTCGGTTGTCCCTGCTTTGTCCCGATTTCGGCGCATTGCACCAACCAAAAAGCCCCGACCATTTTGGCCGGGGCTTTTCTTAACTCTATATGCAACCGAGCCAGTTCAAGTGGACGGTTCAGGCTCCATATCGCCGGAAGGCTTGGACTTTGGCTTCAACTTCGGGATCGCAGTCACCGACGGGGTGCCACCGGACGTCGGCGCTTCGTCGTCATCATCGCCCCGGTTCAACGGCTCTCCGGCGATCACTTTCGTGATCTCGTTGCCGGTTAGCGTTTCATACTCCAGCAAGCCTTGCGCCAGACGCTCCAGATCTTCACTACGCTCGGTCAGGATACGTTTGGCGGTTTGATAACCTTCTTCCACCAGTTCCTTCACCTTGTCGTCGATGATCTTCTGGGTCGCGGCCGAGTGGCTGGTGCCGCCGCCATATGCACCCAAGTGCGATTGCTGTTCGTTGGCGTAATCAACGTATCCAAGCTCTTCAGCGTAGCCGAATTGCGTGACCATCGCGCGGGCGATCTTCGTCACCTGCTGGATGTCCGAAGACGCGCCGGAGGTGATGTTTTCCTTGCCGAAAATCAGCTCTTCCGCCACGCGACCACCCATCGCCATGGCGATTTTAGACGTATATTTACGGTAGGATACGCTCAACTGATCCCGCTCGGGCAGCGACAGAACCAAGCCCAAGGCCCGGCCACGCGGAATGATCGTGGCTTTGTGGATCGGGTCGTGATCGGGCACATTGAGGCCCACCACAGCATGGCCCGCCTCATGGTAGGCGGTCAGCTTTTTCTCGTCCTCGGTCATCACCATGGAGCGCCGCTCAGAGCCCATCATGACCTTATCCTTGGCGCTTTCGAAATCTTCCATCGTCACGAAGCGCCGCCCGATCCGTGCCGCCATCAGCGCGGATTCGTTGACCAAGTTTGCCAAATCGGCACCCGAAAAACCGGGCGTGCCGCGCGCGATGATGCGCAGGTCTACATCGGGGCCAAGGGGCACCTTGCGGGCGTGAACGCCCAAGATCCGCTCGCGGCCCTTGATGTCGGGGTTAGGTACTTGCACCTGACGGTCGAAACGGCCCGGACGCAACAGCGCGGGGTCCAACACGTCGGGGCGGTTGGTGGCGGCGACGATGATGATGCCTTCGTTGGCCTCAAAACCATCCATCTCCACCAGAAGCTGGTTCAACGTCTGTTCACGCTCATCATTGCCACCGCCGTATCCGGCCCCACGGGACCGGCCCACGGCGTCGATTTCGTCGATAAACACGATGCAAGGCGCGTTCTTTTTCGCTTGCTCAAACATGTCGCGCACACGGCTCGCACCGACACCCACGAACATTTCCACGAAGTCCGAACCCGAAATGGTGAAGAACGGCACGCCAGCTTCGCCCGCGATGGCACGCGCCAGAAGCGTTTTACCGGTACCCGGAGGGCCCACCAAAAGCGCGCCTTTGGGGATCTTACCGCCCAAACGGCTGAATTTCTGCGGGTTGCGCAAGAATTCCACGATCTCTTCCAGCTCTTCCTTGGCCTCATCAATGCCCGCCACGTCATCAAACGTCACACGGCCATGCTTTTCCGTCAGCAGTTTCGCCTTGGACTTGCCAAAGCCCATCGCCCCGCCTTTGCCGCCACCCTGCATCCGGTTCATGAAGAAAATCCAGATGCCGATCAGGACCAGCACCGGAAGCCACAGGGACAAAATGCTCAGGAAACCCGACTGCTGCTGCGCCCGCGCTTCGATGCGGACATCATTGCTCAGCAGCGTGGCAGTGGTTTCCGCGTCCGATGGCGCAATGGTCGAGAACGCCCCTTCGCCGGTGGTGAACTGCACGTTCTCGCCGTCCAGTGTGGCAGAGATTACACTACCGTTTTCAACCTGTTGCACAAAATCAGAATAGGCCACGGTCCGGCTATTCACTTGGCTTTGACCACCTGAGAACAGGTTAAATAGAGCCAGGATCAGCAGGAACAGAATGACCCAAAATGCGATGTTTCTCGCGTTGCCCAAGGCACGTCTCCTCAAACGGGGGAAGGCGCGGGAAAGACCCACGCGTTTTCTCTAAGATAAGGGGTAAGCGGCTGAGTTCAACGTGAAAGCAAGGATGCGACGAATGATCCTTCATCTGGACACAATCGCAAGACGTGTTCTGCCCCGAAATTCAGCGGCGCGAACCCTGCGAGGCGGTCGTTGTCGAACAGCGCGGGAAGGGTTTGGGCGATATGAAAAGACAGCCCGTCAGGAAGGGCCGCATCTTTGGGCAATTGCGCCCATCCATCGGGTCCAAGGGCACGAAGATTGTAGCGTTCGATCCCTTGGCCCGCAACCTCCCACCGTCCGTCCCAAAGGGGCTGCGTCACCAACGTGTTCTTGAGGGCCGCAAATTCGCGTAGAATATGAAGGTGGCTCTTGCCAACGCGCACTTCGGCCCCCTGCAACGTTCCGCCGCCGCCGCTAAGGGCGCGATCCAAAAGCCCTTCCAAGGCAGAGGCACGGGGGCGGTAAGGTGCGTGGGACACCCACTGAAGGGCGGCTGCCAGAAGCCGCAGTTGGGTATCACGCTCCACCGTCACGAAAGCATCACGGTCGATCCGCAGGTCCCCGAAACGACTTTGCGTGACGTATGAGGCGGCCACATCTGCGGCCCGCGCCCACAGCGCCGAACGCGCCCGGTCCATGCGGTGCGCGGTGTCGCTCAGCCCCGCCACATCAAGCCCAAGCGCGGCAATCGCCTTGCGCACGCGCACCCGCTCATAGGTGTCATCCTCATTCGAGGGATCATCGACATAAGGCACTTTCAACACGTCGATGTAGTGGCGCAGGGCGGCCCGCGTCGTTGTCAGAAGCGGACGCACGATGTGCCAACCGCCCATGGCACGGGTGTTCGCCATGGCCGACAACCCCTCTACCCCTGAGCCACGGGCAAGGCGCATCAAAAGGGTTTCGGCCTGGTCATCTTGGGTGTGGGCCAGAAGGACATGGGCGATATCCCCACGCCAGTCGCCGATCAGACGCAGGCGCGCACGACGGGCGGCGTCTTGCAGGTTGCCCTGCCCGTCCCAGTGCCAGTTCAGCGTCGTGTGGGGATGTCCGAGCGCGGCGCACTCCTCGGCCACTTGCGCGGCCTCCTCGCAGCTTTCCGGCCGCAAACCGTGATCGACGGTCACCACATGAAGGGCGACGCCGTACACCCGCGCCCATCCATGGGCGAGGGTCAGCATCGCCATACTGTCGCCCCCACCGCTGACGGCGAGGGCAATTTTCTCTGGAAAGTCAGGCCCCAAAAGCCGACCCATTTGGTCGGCAAAGTGTTGGGGCAGGTCTTGGGTCACTGACAGTTCAGCCGCCCCATTTCGGCCTGCGCTTCAGCTACCGACGCCGTGCCGGGGAAGCGTACGGCAACTTCCGCGAGCGTCAAACAGGCTTCTTCCGGCTGGCCGATCTGTGCCAAGGCCACCCCGAGAGAGGTCAGCGCCGTGGGCGCCCGTGCGCCCTCGGGCCCGGCAGAGAACGACGCAAGAAACGCTCGCGCGGCGGGGTTCCAACGACCCTGATTGGCCTCTGCCTCTCCGCGCAAGTAATGGGCATCGGCCGATAGCGGCGATCCGGGGTAGGTCTCGGTGAACGACAAAAACAGCGTCGCGGCGTCGCTGTAGTCGCCCGCCTCGAACGCGGCATTTGCCCGGTCGTAATCCGATTGTTCCGCCACCGCCAAGCCCGAGGGCTGCGGCGTGGAAGGCAACGGCGTTGCCTGAACAGCCGCCGCGCCGCCCCCACCGGAGGTGGGTGTCACGCCGCCCAAGGACGGCGTTTCCCCAAGCGAGCCAATGTCGCAGCCCGGTTCCAATTCGCACAGGCGGAACTCCAGATCGCCGATCCGGTTCGTGCCATCGCGCACCACGCTATCGACGGTAAGCTGCAACCGTTCCGTCAGGGACGTGAGCCGAGTCACCTCGGCCTCAATCGCGTTCACCCGGTCCAAGGTAGAGCCGCTGGCCCCAGAACCCGTCGCGCCGCCCGTCGTGTTCAACTCGCCCCGTAGGCGCTGGATTTCGACGTAAAGCACCGACAGTTCCTGCCGGATATCCGCCAATGTCTGCGTGTTGTCCTGGGCCAGCGACGGCCCGGCGATCAACGCGCAACAAACTGCCAATGCAAGCCGCATGCTATCAGGCCCCCAAACCAGCGGAGATGACCGTCACAGCGCGACGGTTCTGGCTGTAGCATGCCTCGGTCGAGCAAATCTGAAGGGGACGCTCTTTGCCGTAGGAAATCGTCCGCAGGCGCGAGTCTGGCACCCCTTGGCTCACAAGGTATTCCCGCACGGACGCGGCGCGACGCGCGCCTAAGGCAAGGTTGTATTCCCGCGTGCCCTGTTCATCCGCGTGACCTTCGATAAGGGCGGTGAATTCAGGGTTTGACAGCAACCACTGTGCTTGCCCCGCCAAGACGCCCTGCGCCTCAGACGACAGGGTGGATTGGTCCACGGCAAACAAGACGCGATCGCCGACGACCGAGTTGAAGTAGGCGGGGCTCGTCGGGTCATTCACGCCGCCGGTGCCGATGCCATTCGCGCCAGCCCCTGCGCCGGCGCCCGTGCCATCTACGTCACCATTCAGGCCGCCTTGGGAACAGGCCGCAAGGGCAAGGGTTGCAACCAAAAGGGTTGGTTTGAGAAAAGAAAAAGTCATGTGCTCTGATCCTCGGAGCTATTGTTTTGTTCAATATAGCATGGGCGGCTTGCCCGCGCCAATTACGTTTGCAGCGGCGACCATGCGGGGTCAGATGCCATGCCGGGCGTTGCGACCCGTTGCAGGTTCCGCCCCGAGATATCGACCGAATAGACCGCCGGCGCCCCATCATCGCCCGGCGTTTCGCGGGTGAACATGATGACGCGACCGTTCGGGGCCCAGGTCGGGCCCTCATCCAGGAAGGATGAGGTCAACAACCGCTCTTCCGAGCCATCGGTGCGCATGACCCCAATGTGGAAGCGTCCGTTTTCTTGTTTGGTGAAGGCGATGTAGTCGCCGCGTGGCGACCAGACAGGGGTGCCATAGCGGCCCGATCCTGCGGAGATCCGGCGCGGCTCACCGCCCGTAGCGGCCATCACATAGATCTGCTGCCCGCCCGAGCGGTCGCTTTCAAAGGTGATCTCGCTGCCATCGGGCGAGAACGACGGTGCCGTTTCAATCGACGGTGCCTGTGTCAGGCGCGTGCGTGTGCCCGTTGCCAGATCAAGCGAATAGATATCGGTGTTAGACCCATCCACGAGGCTGAATACCACCGATTGCCCCGAGGGGCTGAAGCGGGGCGAGAAGGTCATGGTTTCCGCCGGGATCGCCTCTAGTGGGCGACGTTGCACCGTGGCGACGTCCATGATGTAGACCTGTGGGAAGCCGCTTTCATAGCTGGTATAGAGGATACGATCGCCCTGCGGAGAGAAGCGTGGCGCCAGAACAAGCGCCCGAGAATCCGTGAGATACTGCACATTCGCGCCATCATAATCCATGATCGCCAACCGCTTGAGGCGGGCATTTTTTGGCCCCTCCTCTGCAATAAAGGCGACGCGGGTATCGAAGTACCCCCCCTCGCCCGTGATCCGCGAATAGACCTGATCGGCGACCGTATGGGCCATGCGCCGCCAGCTGTCGGCGGGGCCAACGAATTGCAACCCTTCACCCAGAGGCGCTTGGCTGAAGATATCAAACAGGCGGAACCGCACGACAATTTGGCCGTCATCGCGAAGCTCGACCTCACCGGTTATGAGCGCCTGCGCATTGATCGCTTGCCAATCGGGATAGGCCACAGGGGCGCTGAAGTTGGTGATCTGGCTGATGTAGGCATCCTGCGGGATCTGTCGGAACAGGCCGGTGCCGCGTAGGTCAGCGGCAATCACTCGGCTGACGTCTGCGGCCACATCGCCAGCATTTCCCTGGGGCAGAAAGGTGGGCAGCGCAAAGGGCAGTGGTTCAATCACCCCTTCGGTGATCTCCAACCGCAATGGGCCCGCTTGCGCGAAGGCAAAGCTTGGCAGGGCCGTTGATGCGGTCAAAGCCGAGGTGGCGCGAATAAACGTGCGGCGGTTCAACATGTGTAACCTCCTTCAAGGAATTCCGATGGGGTGCAGATCATCTAATCCGAACCCCGCTACGATCAAAAACAAGCGTTGTTGGGGCCGTTGCCGGCTCTTGCGCGGTGGCCTCAGCACATCCCATCAGCGCCGCATGGGCGGCCCTATAGGCCTGCTCTGCGGCACCTGACACGACATGGGCAAACCCTGTTAACCGGATGGAGGCGGCCGAGGGCATGTTGGTCTCGTCCAAGGCCACATCGACCGAAAGCTGGGCCCATTGCGCCTCTGTTGGCAGATCAGCCAAGCGCCAGCAAATCATCGCATCGTCCATCATCCGCGCGACCGCCCCGGCGTCAGGGGCGGGCAAGGCTACGGGCGCATCCGGGTCCGTCACTGGCGCGTCCCTTTCGGGCAGGGCCGTAGGGGCCATGACAGGCAAGCGGACAGGAACGACGGGTGCCGCCCCGAACACAACGGCGGCGTGCCCTTCGGCAAAGGGAAACGGCGGCTGGATCGCCCGCTCCATCGCGTCCGGGCCTTGCGCCAGCGCCGAGGGGGGCAAGGCCGACAGAGGGAACGGATCGTGGGATGGCATGGGAGAACGCCCAAGCCGCGCCTCGACATCTGGCTGCGGGCTTGCCGCGGGCAGCAGCGCCGCAGAAAGCTGGGACACCTGCGGAGAGGCCAGCCCGGCGATTGCCTCCAACGCCCAAGGCCCGGACGGATGCAGGCGCGGTAGGATCGGGGCTTCCTCCAAGGGCGGCATCACAAAGGCCACGGGCTGCACAACGGGCCGGGCATTGGTGGGGCTGGTCGATACGTAAACAGCTGGCGACGGTGTTGCGAGGTTCGGCGGTCCGGCGACCAAAGAGGCGGCTGAAAGCACTGGAACAGCCGCAGGCGCGACAAGGGCGCTGTTCTCGGGCATCGCAGGAACCGGCGCAGGCGCGGGCAGGTTTCGCGCGACGACCACGGGGACGGTCACGGCCGGAGAGGTCACAACTGGGACGGCTGCTTCGGGCGGCACGCGCACGGGAACGACCGATTGAGGAACGTCCACTTCGGGCACGTTCGGTATCCGGACCGGCGCCAAGGTCTCTTCCGGGGCGATGTCATTGGTTTGGGGCACCGAGCGCGGCGCGGCTGTCGTGATCGCGCGGGCACTTGCTTGCAGTTCTGCGGCCAGCGCCTCAGCCATGGCGGCCGTAGCCTCGGCCTCTGGGCGCGGGGCGGGACGGCGCTCGGGCAAGGCGGCGATTTGCAGGGGGGGCTCCTCGGCAATCGGCGCTGGTGCTGGATCAACGGTGCCGGCGACGGACGGCGCCTCGGGCGGTGGCAAAATGGACGCCTCCTCAACCGCCGCATCAAGCTCGGGGTCCACGGGCAAGGCCGCGACTTCAACCTCTTCATCCACAGCCACAGCAGCCACCGCACGGTCGGGGCGTGGCGTGGGCCGGGTATCTGGTGCGGCGGGGCGCGCCGCTGTCGAGACCTCAACCGGCGGCGTCAAAAGGATAGAGGTTTCCGGGGCCGTTAGCACGACCGTCGGCTCAGAGTCCGAGTTGGCTCCCAACAGCGGACCAGACGCGGGGCCTGCGGTAATAAGCGGACCGGATGAGGGCGCTTCCAGCACGGGCGCGGGCGTGGCCGACGGCTCCGCCAATCGGGGGTTGCTTATCCACCGCCCCGGCCGGTCTTGCAGGGCCGTCTGCGCCGCCAACGGTGCGGCTAGAATACTGAATACAAATACAAATCGGATCATCGCGTCACCAAACTTGCCGCATCGAAGATCATCTCGACCCGCTGCCAGATCGGATGTGTTTCGGGTGGCAGATCAAGACCTGCTTCCGCGCAGCGCATAATTGCCCGGAAGGCCACGCCGAGGGCTTCTTCAGCGGCGTCTTGGGTGCCGTTTTCGTAGTTGGTCATTTCGATGGATTCGCGGATCAATTGGCCGTCCGCCGTTGCCTCGAATGCGACGCTGATGCGTACGGCCAACGCTTCGTCGGTCAGGTTGGAGACGTTCCAACAGCTGCGGATCGCGCCGGAAATCTGCGCAGCAATCTCGGCACGATCAGGGGTGGCAGCCTCAACTTCTGTTTGCGCGGCTTGTTCCTGCACAGCTTCCGCAGCAGTGGCCGCGGCGCGGTTCCGCTCCACCAGGTCATCCGGGCGCATCTGTGGCACCACATCGGCAGCAACGGGCGCCGCGCCAAGGGAAGCAAGAAGGCTGAGGATCAGGGCAAATCGGGTCATCGCAGGCGCATTCCTTCGGGGTTGAAGACCAGTTCGACGCGCCGCCAGCGTTCATAGCTTTCCTGTGGCAAGTCAAAGCCGTTGGCACCGCACCGCTGAATCGCCCGGCGCGCGGCTTCGTACATGACACGGGCGGCAGCCTCGGACGGCCCATCATACTCTAGCAATTCCAAAGTGCCGAAGTCGGGTACGGTGCTACGAGCCATGTCGAAACCAACGACGATGGTCGTATTCAAAGCATCGGTCGACACAGTTCCAAGGTTCCAGCACGCCTGAACCGCGACGCGGAATCCGTCACGCACCCCTTGCGACAAAGGCGGGCCAGAGGGCGCGGCGGGCGCAGGGGCCGGATCAGGCGTTTCCACGGCATCAGCCACGGCCGAGGCAATGGCTGCGGCCAAGGGGTCCACTTCCGCCTCGGACGGTGTTTCGGTTGCCGCTGGTGTCTCTGCCGGGGTTTCAACCGGGGCTTCTGCCGCGACTTCCACGGGCTCTTCTACCGGTGCGGGACGGGCCGGACGGGCTGTGGGGCGGCGCGAGGATGTCGGCCCCAAGGGCGCCGCGGCGGGTTCTTCCGCTTCGGTCACGATCTCGGTTGTGGCTTCCTCGGGCGCTGTGTCGGGCGTTTCTTCTACCGGCGCTTCTTCGGCCACTTCCGGCTCTGTGGTCTGCTCCAACACATCGGGCGCGGTTTCCACATCGGGTTCCGGCAAGGGGGCGGCCACGGGGGCAACGCGCGGCGCGCTGTCGGGACGCGGCGTTGGCGACACCTGAGCGTCCGGCGCGCCGGGTGGCGGTGCCAAGGGGGCGACATCGTCGATAACGGCTGTATCCGGAACAGGCTCTATCGGAACCGGCGTTTGCTCGGGCGGCGGGGCTTGGGTCTCGGCGGGAGTATCCTGCGCGGGTGGCGGCGCTTCTGCGGCAGGGGCCGAGGTGTCTTCCGGCGTTGCCGGCTGTTCCAGCGCGGCGGGCTGCACATCAACCAACGGCGTTGGGGCGGCGTTCGTCAGCGCGTCGAAATCCGCCACAGACATCAGCGTCACGCCTGTCACCTGAAACTCTGCCTCTGGGCTGCGATCAAGCAGCATGCCACCGAACACCACCCATGCGAGCAGTGCCAAGTGTGCTAATCCAGAGGCATAGAGGGACCGGCGCATCGTCGCGTCACTCCCCTACTTCCGAGGTGCCATTCAGGCGCGGACCGCCTGCGTCCGTGACCAGGCCGATTTCCCGGAAGCCGCCCGCGTTTAGCGCGCCCATGACTTCCATCACCTGCTCGTACGGGATGCCACCATCGGCCCGCACAAAGATGCGCGGGCTGTCGCGTTCTGCGGCAATCGCTTGAAGGCGAGGAATAATTTCGTCCCGAGCGACTTCAGTGGTTTGCAGCATCACCCGGCCATCGGCCGCGAGCGTCACGGTCAGCGGTTCTTCCTGCTCACTCGGCAATGCCTCGGCAGAGGTATCGGGCAGGTCAATCGGCACGCCCACAGTCATCAACGGGGCGGCGACCATGAAAATAATCAGAAGGCACAGCATTACGTCCACAAAAGGCGTGACGTTGATTTCCGCCATAGGACGCGCGGCACTGCGCCGTCCCCTGCCCCGCCGACGGCCCCCGCCGCCGCGCTGTGCGACCGACGCGCCCATCAGTCCAGCTGCCTGCTAAGCAGTGTCGAGAATTCATCCGCAAAGCTTTCATAGGTGCCGATGATCCCATCGGCATCGTTGGACAGTTTGTTGTAAAGGATCACCGCAGGGATCGCGGCCAGAAGGCCAAGGCCGGTGGCCAAAAGCGCCTCGGCAATGCCCGGTGCCACGACGGCAAGGGATGTTTGTCCTGAAATCGCGATCTCCTGGAAAGCGCGCATGATACCCCAGACGGTGCCGAACAGGCCCACGAAGGGCGCGGTCGCTCCGGTGGTTGCCAGAAACGTCAGCCCGTTTGTCATGCGTGAGGATTCCCGCGCAATCGCGACATCCATAGACCGGTCCACCCGCTGCTGCACACCGGGGATCAACGCGCCGTCATCGCGCAGGGACCGACGCCATTCCGTCATTCCCGCCACGAAGACCCGTTCCGAGGCCGATCTGGGCGCGTCGGCGACCTTGTCGTAGAACTCGTCCAGCGGCTCGCCAGACCAGAAGGCGACATCGAACGCCGCCGCATTGGCCCGAGACCGCCGGAACATGGCGAATTTCGAGAAGGCAATTGCCCAAACCCAAACAGAGGCCACGATCAAAGCGATCATGACCAACTGAACGATCAGGCTTGCACGAAAGAATAGAGCGATGAGGGTGAAGTCCGCCTCAGTCGCCAACGCGAGCGTTTCCGTTTCCATAAGTCTTCTGCTGTCCTCTGCCCCGGCCTCAACACCGTATGTCACGTAAGGGCGCTGTTTTTGATGCGCCTCATTTGTGTCTTAGTTTAGCAGTTGGGAAGCCCTATGGCGAACACTTCTCTGTCACGGGCTGTCACTTGCCGTGATAGCTGTGACTTTTGCGCGAATATCCGCCGGAAGACGGGCTGCACGCCCTTGTGCATTGAGGATAACGACCTTGATCCGGGCCTGAAGCAACACTTCTTCACCGCGTAGAATCCGTTGAGGCATGTCGAAACTGGCCCCTTTCAGGGTATCGAGTTGCGTCTCGACCACCAGTTCGTCGTCGTAATTGGCGGGTTTCAGGTAGTCCGCCTCGACCCGGCGCACGGCAAAAACGAGGCCCGCTGCCTTCATGTCGAGTTGCGAAATTCCGGCCTCCCGGACCATCTCGGACCGGCCACGTTCAAGGTATTTGAGGTAGTTGGCATAATAGACGATGCCCGCCAGATCGACGTCTTCGTAGTACACGCGAAGCGACCAGCGATGAATCATTGCGCCTGCCCCATCCGGGCAAACAGGCGCAGGGCGTGGGATTTGTCGGTGGCTGAGACCGGCAAGACGGGATCATAGGCGGCGCGGATCACTTCGGCGATTTCGGGCTTGAGCACGGCGGGGCCGTCTTCTTTCAGCACAGCCAGCGGAGAGGCGTTCTGGAATGCCGTATCGCTCCAGAGCAAAATGGTTTGAACGATTTGCGACAGGGCGATTGTGTCGGCCCCGGCTTGCGACATGGCGGCGTCCATGCGGATGAAGACGAAAGCGGCCTTGATGGCGCCGTCTTCGTCAAAGCGGAAACTGCGGTATTGGTTGGCCTGCGCTTCTTTCAGACGCGCCACCAAGGGGGTCACGTCAGGGATCAACCGGTCAAGATTGGGCGTTGCGGTCAACTCGTCCCAATCACGCAAGAAGAACACCATCAGGTTCGCGCCCAATTCGGCGTCTTGCTCGTCCATCTTATGGCCAGCCAATGCAACGACCGCCTCTATCGCGCCTTTGAAGACCGCGATTGTGCTGTCTTCCACACCAAAGACAATCGGCACAATCGGACGCCCCCAACGGGCGAAAAGAAACTGCCCGTCGGCACGGGTGAACAGGGCTTCAACCTGCGCTGGATCGCTCATTGTAACCCCTCCGCCACGGCGGCGCGAAAGACCGGGTCCCTGGCAAGGCCGAACGCCCGCTCTACTTCGCCGTGAGATTGGATGATCGCGGCCACCGCGCCGTCACTGATCCGCATACCGATCGCCCCTATTTCCAGACCACAGGCATGGGGCATACAGCCGGTACCGACAACCCAGTCTCCGGCCTGCACCACAGAGTTGCCAACACTCAGGCGGATCGCGAGGTCCTGCATGTCCCAAATCTGCATCGCCATGCCGAAACGCGCCCGCTCGCTGGCGTCTTGCAAGATGGAATAGGCATGTTCGCCAATCCATCGCGTGACGTCGTCACCCGGCCCCGCCGGTGCCTCGGGGGGCGCGTAGTGATAGGTTTCCGAATAGGCATCGCCCTGCCAACGGATCGTCGTAAGTGCCACTTCGATATCCCTGTCCAAACGGTCAATCTCGATCCAATCCTCACCAAAGCGGATATCCATGAGGCGTCCATCGCAGTCGGAAATCTCGCGGCTCGGCACAACGCCGGACGCACTTACTTGCAAGATAAAGTAGCCGCCACCGCAAGAATTGCCGCCATGATGATGCGCCGCCAATACCCAATCAATGTCGCCCTGCGCGGGTTCACTGGCCCATTGCACCCACCAGCGGGCGTTTTCCGGCAACGGCAACTGGGTTTGATTGTGCCACAGGGTGAACTGATAGTCCGAACCCACTGCATGAATGTCCCCAAAGCGGGTGCTGAGGACCTCGTCATACCGAAAGTCCACTTGCGCAAAGGTGGGCGCGGGCAAGAGCATGGCTGCAAGGGCAGCGATCAACAAGCGGGTCATGGGGATCTCCTCGGGGCGCATCGTTTCGGTGCCGTATGACTGGTTTCGAACCTTACGAACGGCGGCGCGCTAGATAAAACCTTCGTTTCGCGGTTGCGGCAAGCCAAGATGGCTCCACCCCTTATGGGCCAGCATCCGCCCCCGAGGGGTCCGCGCGATCAGGCCCTGTTGTAGCAAGAACGGCTCGATCACTTCTTCAAGGGCATCGCGTGGTTCGGCCAAGGCGGCGGCCACCGTTTCGATCCCCACAGGTCCACCGTTATAATTCTCGGCGATCAGCGACAGGTAGCGCCGATCCGCCCCGTCGAGACCCAACACATCGACCCCGAGGCGCGTCAAAGCACTATCGGCAATCTCTTGGGTCAGCCGGCCATTTCCTTCAACGACAGCAAAGTCGATGACCCGACGCAAAAGCCGCCCGGCAATCCGAGGCGTTCCACGGGCGCGTTTGGCAATCTCGGCGGTGCCTTTGGGGTCCGCCTCGATCCCGGCAAGTCGCGCGCCGCGGGCCACGATCTGGTCGAGTTCATCGATGGTGTAGAAATTCAGACGGGTCGGAATGCCGAAACGGTCCCGCAAAGGCGTCGTCAACAGGCCAAGGCGCGTAGTGGCGCCGACAAGGGTGAAAGGTTGCAACTCGATCCGCACAGTGCGCGCAGCGGGACCTTCGCCAATCACCAGATCCAGTTCAAAATCTTCGAGCGCGGGATAGAGGATTTCCTCGACCACCGGGTTGAGGCGGTGGATTTCGTCTATGAACAAGACGTCATGGGCCTCAAGATTGGTCAAGATCGCCGCCAAATCACCGGCCTTGGCAAGCACCGGACCCGAGGTCATGCGGAAACCCACCCCCAACTCCTTCGCCATGATCTGCGCCAGCGTGGTTTTCCCGAGGCCGGGAGGACCGTGGAACAATACATGGTCCATCGCCTCGCCGCGCTTACGGGCGCTCTCGATGAATACACGCAGGTTGGCGCGGGCCTCTTCCTGCCCGGTGAAGTCATCCAGCGATTGCGGACGCAGGGCGCGGTCGTCGTCTGGTAAACGCTCTGCGCGGAGGGTTGGGTCGGGCTCAGTCATGGAGCCACCTTATGGCAACAGAGCGCGACATTGGCCATGGGGTGCCGCAAACCCTTGCAAGGGTTTGCACAAAGCCTTGCAAGGCTTTGGGGAATAGACGTGGGCATCGGCGGTCAGTCTTTCGGGGCCAAAAGGCGCAGGGCTTGCCGGATCAGGTCCGGCGTGTCCGAGGCATCTTCGGCGGCTTGCGCCACGGCCTGCGCCGCGTCGGAGGGGCCGTAGCCAAGGTTTTGCAGCGCCGAAAGCGCCTCGGCCTGCATGTTGGAGGCGGGACGTTTGGGGGCGGCCGGTTTCTTCGGGGTGCTTGCAGCCGTTGCGGTCGCGGGCAGGTCATCGGCCACGACTGCGTCCATCGCGGCATCCAGCGTGCCGCCCATCGCCATGACGGCGGGGGCTTTGTCTTTCAGCTCCATCACCACGCGCTGCGCCAGTTTCGGCCCTACCCCCGGTGCCGCCTTGATCGCCGTGGCATCGCCTAAAGTGATCGCTCTCGCGGCGCCTTCCGGCCCCAAGGTGCCCAGGATCGCCATGGAGGCCTTCGCACCCACCCCTTGCACCGAGGTCAGCAATCGGTGCCATTCCTTTTCGTATGGCGTGAGGAACCCGAAAAGCTGCAACAAATCTTCGCGCACCAGCATCTCGGTATAAAGCGCCACGACCTCTCCGCTGCCCGGCAGCGAGGCAAGGGTTCGCTCCGAGCAATGGACAACGTAGCCCACGCCCCCCACATCAATCAGCACGTGATCCGGACCCTTGTAGTCCAACCGTCCCGTCAACTTCCCAATCATCGCCCTGCTCCTATCGCGGCGGCCAAACGGCCGGCCGTGGCGGCATGGAACGAATGGCAGATCGCAATCGCCAGCGCGTCCGCCGCGTCTGGCCCCTCGGGCGCGCAGCCCGGAAGTTGCAGCCGCACCATATGTTCCACTTGTTTCTTGTCGGCATGGCCCACGCCCACGACAGCCTTTTTGACCGCGTTGGGCGCATATTCCCCCACGACTAGCCCGGCCTGCGCGGGCACTAGCATCGCGATGCCCCGCGCCTGCCCCAGCTTCAGGGTGCCTGCGCCATCTCGGTTCACGAAGGTCTGTTCCACCGCAGCAGCTTCAGGGCGGTATTGCGCCACAACGGCGCTAAGTTGCGTGTGAAGCGAAAGAAGGCGCAGCGCCAAATCGGTTCCCTGCGACTGGCATTGGCCGTTGGCGACGTGGCTTAGGCGGCCATTCTCGGCCTCGATCACCCCCCAGCCGAGCGTTCTGAGCCCCGGGTCGATCCCAATTATTCGCATGTCGCCCGCTCCGCCCGTTAATACGCCTGTTTCCGGCTTTTCGCTCCATTAGCACGAAACGCGAACATCTCCAAGAACCGATCCCCATCGTGGGTCGTTTTCGACATTTCCCGGCATGTTTTCGACATGCCTAATTTTTGAGCGCCGATAGCGACACCTTGCGATCCAATCGCGACATTGAAACCGGGATTTATCGTTTAATTTCCGCGCATTAATTAACTTTCCAGTCATGCAGTTTCCGCATAGGTCCCATGCACAAAAAGTGGCTTGTTCGGGTGCGGGCTGCCCCCTAGATGCCGTTCATCGACGGACTGGCATTGTCCACCGTCACCCTCAAGAAACACAAACTGGAAAGGATGAGACCTATGGCCTCGATCACCAATCGCCCTCTCGGCGCAGGCTTCAATGTAACACGTGTGCTCTCCGATCTGGTGGCACGCATCGCAATTTGGAACGACGCGCGCGTCACGCGCAAAGCACTGTCGTCGCTGTCCAACCGCGAGCTTGACGACCTCGGCCTGTGCCGGGGCGACATCGATGACATCGCGCACGGTCGTTACTACCGCTAAGCGGCTGAAAAAGCTGAAACGCAAGAAGCGGCTGGGGCACATCCCCAAGCCGCTTTTTTAGTGTCTTGGAAAAGCATCGGCCTGCACAACTTCACGCTGCGCAGGCCGGAACAGAGCCTCATCGCTAGGCTCCTGACGCATTTGACTTAGCCGTCAGGCGGGCTCGCCCACCGCCAGACCAGCTTGGACAAATGCGTAAATTTCGTCGTAGCGTTCCACCATCCAAAGCGAGAGCGCGTCGGGCATAAGGATCAACGCGGCTAATTGCTCAAAGGCTTGGCCCGTCAGCATTGATTCAACTTGGAGAGAGTAGACTTCAGATCCAACGGCCCACATCAGATAGGATTTCACGGCTACTGCCACGATGAACCCTAAGATGAGACCCTTCAGCGGGAAGCCAAATCGCAAACTGGAAGACGGCTTACCGATGGAGGTGACCACCCCATCAGGATGGACGACAAACCCCATACCGCCCCGATTACGACGTCGGACGTTTTGGATACGTTCCAAACGATCGTTAAAATGTTCAGTTTCGTTTACCATCGGGCAGCTCTACTAGTTAACTGCCCCCACCACGGATGAATATAGCGAACATCCGGTATAAATACGACAACTTTTAGGCGGAATTGGATCGCCGCGCGGCGCGCCCCTTAGGACGCCTTCCGCAACGTCAATGTCGTCCATTCTCCGATCTCGTCACGCGCGTGCAAACCGAGGTTCTGCGCCTTGTATGCCGCGATCACATCATCAGCCTGCGCATTCAGAATACCAGACAAAATGACGTACCCACCGTCTTTCGTGTGCACTGCCACATCGGGGGCAAGCTCCACCAGTGGACCCTTGAGAATATTAGCGAAAACAAGGTCATAGGGGCCAATTTCCGCAATCGCCGGATGATCGAATCCAGCCGCCTCGACGCAGGAAACCAGTTTAGCGACGCCATTGGCGGACGCGTTCACAAGGGCCACATCGACCGCTTGGGGGTCAATGTCAGAGGCCATGACCGGAAGGTCCAAAACCTTCGCCGCAGCGATCGCCAATACCGCCGTTCCACAGCCAATATCGGCCACAGAATGTGGCGAAAATCCGTCCGTAAACAGTTTGTCCACGGCTTCGAGACAACCTTTTGTGGTCCCGTGATGACCCGTTCCGAACGCCATTGCCGCTTCGATCAGCAAGGGAATCGACCCCTCAGGCACCTTATCCGCGTCGTGGCTGCCATAGACGAAGAAGCGTCCCGCCTCGACCGGGTGCAGTTCTCGGCGAACGTGGGCGACCCAATCTGTCTCTGGGATTTCGGACACGGCGAAGTCCCTTGCGCCATAGGCCGCGGCAAGGATCGCCAAGGCGACCTCATCGGGGGCCTCGATGAAATAGGCGCCCACCTCGAACAGGCCCGAGCCGTCTTCCATCTCAAAGACGCCAACGCCGGTTGGCGCGGGCTCTAGCTGCTCCAAGGCTTCCCCCAAGGCTTCCGCGGGGGGCTTTTGTGGCAAGGTGGTCAAGGCGGTCCAAGTAGGCATGGGGGCTCCAATGCGATGTTTCGCCGTTCGGTAGCCGCTTTGGCGGCCTATGGCAAATCCCGCGCGACTTAACTGGTGGATTCCCGCAGATGTGGCGGCACAGGCTAATAGTATAGGCAGAAGGAAACATATGAACGGAAGGAAATACCGATGCTTAAGGGACCACGCGGCCTACTTGTGACGCTACTAGGTGCGGCCATCATCATCGCGGGCGCGTTCTATTTTGGCTTTCAGGGACAAAAGGACGATGCCGAGACCTCTCGTCTGTTCATGACCCACGCCGCCGCCGGCGAAACCGCCGAGGCGCACGCGCTGTTGTCGGCCTCGATCCGGGAACAACACAGCGTGGAAGACCTTGCCAACATCCTTTCCGGGATGGAGGTCTATACCGATATTAGTTTCCCCTCGATCAGTTTCTCCTCCTCTAACGGGTCACGCTCCACCGAACTGACCGGCACAGGCACGACCGACAGCGGGTGCGAAAGCGATCTGCGGTTCGATCTTCGGGATGGTGTCATCACCTTCTTCGACATCGCGCCTCTGTGCCGGGGTGGCGCCAGCGATGCCTGATCCGGACAACCAGCCCCCTGCCCGTCGCCCCGGCGGCTTTCGGCGCGCCATCGTGCCGATTTCACTGGCCTTGGTTGCTGTGGCCGCCCTGGGGGCGCTTGGATGGAAGGCGTTTGAAGGCCAGCGCGAAGACGTGGCCATCGCCCGCGCGTTCCTGACCCATATTGCGGCAGAGCAATTCGGCGAGGCTGAAGACCTCATGACGGCCTCGCTGATCCAGCGTGTCGGACCGGGCGGGTTAGGGCGGCTATTCGGCCCAATCGAACCCTGGGATCACATCGGCTTTTCGTCACGCAGTACCAACGGCTTTGGCGACATACGTTCAACCGACCTCTACGGGGTGGGAGAGGCCGTTTCCGGCTGCGAAAGTGAGCTTCAGATTAACCTGCGAAACAGTCGCATTCAGGCGTTTGACATCACGCCCCTTTGTCCTCGGACGGGCACTGACATCTGAGGCTAGCCCTTGGCGAGGTTACTCTGCGGGCTGCGCGTTAACGCGGCAGAAGATCGTTTCATTTCCGGTCGTTGGATGGCGCGGTACCAGAAGCGACAGCACAAAGGACACCGCCGCCATGCCACAAGCCACCACGAACACCGATGTCGGGGACACCAACCAAAGGTAGCCAAGGCCCGCAGGAAGGAACACGGCCGCGATGTGGTTAATGGTGAAGGCAACAGCCGCAGTGGGTGCGATATCTTCGGGCGAGGCGATTTTCTGGAAGTAGGTTTTGATCGCCAAGGCCAGCCCGAAGAACAGCTGGTTCAGCACGTATAGGACCGAAGCAAAGACCCACCCCAGCTCCAGAAAATAAAGCGCCATATAGCCTACAAACACTGCCGCAAGGCCCGAGTATTCCACTATCAGGGCGAAACGCTCCCCGACCCAAGAAACCACCCGCCCAAACAGGGGCGCGACCACCATATTGACGGCAAAGCCCACCATCAGAAGGCGTGTCATATCATCGGTGCCGAAACCGTAGCGCTCCACCATCATAAAGGGCACGAAGACCATGAAGATTTGGCGGCGCGACCCAGACATGAATTGCAGCGCGTAATACAGCCAGTAGCGACGGCGCAGGACCATCTCTTTCTTCTGAGGGTTCGGGCTTTCGAACTGCGGGAACAGGAAGAAACAGGCCAGCGCGATCAGCACTGTGGCCCCGCCCGACACCCAGTAGACCAGATCATAGCTCAGATCGAAGGTCTCCCACGTGGCCATAATCAGCAGGTAGGCCAGCAGCGTCGCCCCCGATCCGATGCCCATCAAGATGCCCAACACCTGCGGCGCGCGGTTCTTTTGTATCCATTGCAACTGAAGCGATTGGTTGACCGTCTCGTAGTAGTGGAACCCGATGGAGCTGAGCAGCGTCACGATCAGAAGGCCGCCCATCGAGGGGAACTGCGCCGTCATCGCCGTGGCCGCGCCCAGAAGCAGCAGGGACATCAGCCCCAACACCTGCTCGCGCACGATCAGTAGAAGAAAGATGACTCCAATCGCCAGAAAGCCCGGAATTTCGCGGACCGTATGCAACCAGCCGACATCGGAACCATCGAAGTTGGCGACCTCAACCACAAAGTTATTGAGCAAGGCCGACCACGTCGAAAATGCCACGGGCATAGCGAAGGCCATCAACGCCAACAGTGCAACGGGGCGCCGCCAGAAGGGCAGCGTCCGCCCTTCGTCCAAGGTCATCGTTTTAAGGGAGTCTCCGAGAGCCATGGCACCGACTTACGCCCATCCGCAGGGAATGGCGAGAGAGGGCGCGCGTTTTTCGAAGTCCGCCTGATCAGGTCGCCAGCACGTTGCGGAAGGCCCAAGGCTCGTTCTGATCCAAGTCCTCGTCAAACAGGTCCCATCGGTCCTGCAAAGGCGTCCAATCGGTGTAATGAGCCTCCACCGGGCCGAGATAGGGGCGTTGCACTTCCAGGCAGCGGGCGTGGTCCATCTCATCGCTTTCCACGATGCCTGCGCCGGGGTTTTCCAAGGCCCAAACCATGCCCGCCAGCACGGCGCTGGTGACTTGCAAGCCCGTTGCATTCTGATACGGCGCAAGGGTCTTGGTTTCCTCATTCGATAGACGAGACCCAAACCAAAGGGCGTTCTTCTCGTGGCCGTAAAGAAGCACGCCCAACTCGTCGATGCCTTCAACGATCTCGTCCTCACCCAGAATATGGTGGGTGGTTTGTGTTTCACCAGAGCCGAACATTTCGTGCAGGGACAGAACTGCGTCATCGCAGGGGTGGTAGGCGTAGTGGCAGGTAGGGCGGTACTCTGGCTCGTGCCCTTCGCCGACCGTGTAATAGTCACTGATCGACACGGCCTCATTATGGGTGACCAGATAGCCGAACTGCGGCCCCGGCGTGGGGCACCACGTATGCACCCGCGTCACCGCGCCCGGGCGTTCCATCCAGATCGCGGCCTTGCAGCCGGTTTCTTGGCGGTGGGCGTTTGGCGGGAACCAAGGCTCATGGGTGCCCCAGCCTAGCTCTGCTGGTTGGAACCCTTCCGAGATGAACCCTTCCACCGACCATGTATTCACGAACGACCCGCGCGGGCGAGGCTCTAGCCGTACCTGCGTGTCCCGCTCTGCGATGTGGACCCCTTTGACGCCGAGGGTTTGCATTAGCTTGGCCCATTCCTCGCGGGTGGTTGGAGTTTCCACCTTGTGGCCCGTGTCTTTGGCCAGTGTCAGCAAGCCTTCCTTCACGAACCAGCTGACCATGCCGGGGTTGGCGCCACAGCACGACACCGCCGTCGTGCCGCCGGGGTTGGCGGCTTTCTCATCGCGGACGGCTTGGCGCAGGGCATAATTGGTGCGGGCGGCGTTGTCGGTGGTGCCGAAGTAATACCCGGCCCAAGGCTCTGCCACGGTATCAATATAGGGCACGTCAATTTCGCGGCAGAAGCGCATTAGATCGAGCGAGGACGTATCCACGCTAAGGTTCACGCAGAAGCCTTTGCCGGGCGCAAGTAGCCGGCCCAACACCTCACGGTAATTGTCGGGGGTCAGCGCGGTGGCGTCAAAGGACAAGCCTTGGTCGCTCAGGAAATCATGTTGGCGCGCGTCGGGTTCGATCACGGTGAATTGGCTGCGATCATAGTCGAAGTGCCGCTCGATCAGGGGCCAAGTGCCTTTCCCAATCGACCCAAAGCCGATCATCACGATCGGACCGTCAATCTTAGCGTAAACCGGATGCGTATCGGCCATGAGAGTACCCCTTCATTAAGTGGTCGTTTCATAGGGGGGCTTGGGCAAAAATAAAACCAAAGATGCCATGGCGTCTGTCAGTTCCGCCGACACCGTACCCACGGAAAAGGCCGCCCGGGTTGGGGCGGCCTTTCAGACGCGGTAAAACGGGTCAGGCGAATGTTACGGTGCCTTGTTCGCCCATATCAGGCGTTTCATCGGTGAGATGCGCCTTCGCGATTTCATAAAGAAACTTCGCGCCGCCCCCTTCGGTCACCGATACCTCTCCCTCGGAAGGGGTGAATTTCAGCAAGCAAACAGCCGCATCGTGTTTGCCGCCCTCAAACCATGCGTCGGCAACAAAGCTCCATGCTTCATCAAGGGCCTCACGGTCAGTGGAATGCTCTAGCTTGCCGTCCAAATCGGCATAGAGCCCCTCTCCATCGTCAGCGACGACAAACTGCGCGTCCCTTGGACCGGCGGCCACCGCCCGCGCCAATTCCGTGCCTTTAGCAGTGATAAACCACAAGGCACCGGGGATGTCATCGTCGGCCTTGGGCGACATCGGCACCAAGCGGCCTTCTCCCTTGATCCCCAGCATACCGGAGCGGACATCTTCGATGCGGTCCCAGAATTCGTGTTTCAAATCGGCCATGGTCGTTCTCCTTATTGTCACTTCATAGGAGCAACGGTTGGTGCAACGCTTGGGTTCCGTTCCGTGGCCAATGCCAACGAAAAAGGCCGCCCGGTTGGGGCGGCCTTTCTGAATTCTGCGTCGGAGGCGAAGATTAGTTCTTCGCGTAGAATTCCACGACGAGGTTTGGTTCCATCTGCACTGGGTAAGGCACGTCGCCCAGACCAGGAGTGCGAACGAAGGTCGCGGTCATTTTGGAGTGATCGGCCTCAATGTAGTCAGGCACATCACGCTCGGCCAGTTGAACGGCTTCCAGAACAACGGCGAGTTGCTTGGACTTGTCGCGCACAGCAATCACGTCGCCTTCTTTCACCCGGTAGGAAGGGATGTTCACCTTCTGGCCGTTTACAGTGACGTGGCCGTGGTTCACGAACTGACGCGCTGCGAATACAGTCGGAACGAACTTGGCACGGTAAACAACGGCGTCAAGGCGACGCTCCAGCAGACCAATCAGGAATTCACCGGTGTCTCCGCGCAGACGCTCGGCTTCGGCATAAATGCGACGGAATTGTTTCTCGGTCAGGTCGCCGTAGTAGCCTTTCAGCTTCTGCTTGGCGCGCAACTGAAGACCGAAGTCGGACAGTTTGCCCTTGCGGCGCTGACCGTGCTGGCCGGGGCCATATTCGCGGCGGTTCACTGGGGATTTAGGACGGCCCCAGATGTTTTCGCCCATGCGGCGGTCAATTTTGTACTTGGCAGACGTGCGTTTGGTCACGGCTGTTCTCCTTTAATAATGGCATTTCAGCTTGTTCCGAAAACCGGTTCCCACTTTTCGGGCTGAAATCGCGTCTCCGCGTCACCCGTGGGGTCCATTTTCGAAAGGCTGTCAGGCCGTTCAAAAGGGCGTTGTCCTCTGAGCCGAAGCTCTGACAGGGATCCCCTTGCGAGGGCCACCAACACCAATAAAAACCCCGGCATCGCTGCCGGGATCTCAGCGGTCTTTAGAGAGGGTTCAGAGCCCTGTCAATGCGAGCTGTACGTGGAGCCGTACATCGAACGCGCCGCCAGTGGTTTGGTTGGCGCACCGTGGATCAAGATCGCGGCCTCGGCCCGTGTCAGCATCCGGCGCACTGGGGCGCCGTAGGCATGGGGGTTTGCCGCAAGCTCGGGCCGCATTTCCAGCATGGAGTTGCGTTGCAGATTGGTCAGATGATCGAGCCCCATGAAACCGGGGTGGAAACTCTCGACTTCCATCCCATTGGCCCAGACTACCTCGTGGCGATCCAGCATGAGGTGGATATAGAACGTCTCGCGCAGTGAGTGGTCGACGGTGATCCGGCTATCGCCCACCAGATCCGCGGCGCGCACAAGCACCTCATCTTCGCCCCAAAGGTCCATCGCGGCGCGGCCAGTGACCAATACACGATGTTCGGGCGAGACGATCAGATCGGCGTCGGGGCGGTCTATTCCCAAGGCCCCTGCCCGCATCCGAATGGGCCGTTGATCGGGCATCGCGAACAGACGTGCGCCAGACATGCGACGATGACCGGACCACAAAACTTCTTGCGGGCCGCTATCGCGGGTCAAAACGCGATCACCGGTGCCCAGTTCCTCAATCGCGACATCGCCGTTTTCCGTGCGAATGCGCGTGCCGGGCGTGAAACAGATTACTGCGGGCGCATCAGAGGGCGTTGGCGTCAGGGTCTCTTCGTTGCGATGCACAACCGTCAATTCGCGCCCCGAAGGCGGCGGATTACCTGCGAATAGCAAAAGCGGCGCGGCACCATCTTCCAGAAGGATCGGAACAATCGTGTGGAACTTCGCGCCATCGCTGACGATGAACGCCCCGCGAAACAACGGATCCGCTTCTGAAGCGGCGAATTCTACAGCGCCCGGCGCGGGGTGCTGCAAGAGTTTGCGCACCACCCGCGCCGCACGGGAACGGAGCTCATCCTGGTCCCGGCTGGCCGTAAGGAGTAGGGCCGCCGGATCGCCATCCAACGGCATTAGCTGACCATGCCAGCTCCAACTCATCCCTTCGACCAGTTCTATTTCTGGTTCTGCCGGAAACCCTTCGATGCAGGTCTGCGCCCATGCAATCACGAACGCGCCCTGAAAGCCCGTACCCATATGTATGCCCTTGCCTCGTCATTTTTGACGTAACCCGGTGGTTGATCCCCGAGCCTTGTCGCTGACGCTAGCAGAGGTGATTCGCTGTGGAAAGAGTCTGATTCGCGAAACTGCGTTTAGGTGAGTCTTCTGCGCCTCAGAACTGCAACAATAGGGACAAAGTGCCTACAAGTTGACCTTCTTCTTGGCCCTCGAACTCTTCCGAGAGGTATGTCACCCCATAAAAGAAGTCGACCGGGCCAAAACCATGCCCCACGCCACCCCGCACCCGATACCGCATGTCTTCTGCGGCGGGGCCATTGGCTGGCAAAAGCACAGAGTCGCTGACATAGGCCGCGTCGGCGCCCAAAGTGAAACTCCAACCGCCCACGCTTTCGCCGGGGATGGCAACGACGCGTTGTCCCGTAGTTGCGTCACGGACCAAGAAGGCCTCGGGGTCGTAGTTGCCAAACCGCAGGTCCGCACCGACGCGCACCAGCGTTTCCAGGCCCGCTTGCGCCTCCACAAAGGGGCGGACTTCGCTATTGCCCCATTCCAGGGTTCGAGCGCCTTCAACGGTTGCGTTCAAATAGACGCCGTCTTCGATCATGAAGTTTGACAGGTCGACGTCCGAGCCACCAAAAGTGCGATGGATGCCGTCATGGACGTCCATCAGGCCCGTCTGCTCCCCTGTCAGGGCCAAATCGAGACCGGCAGAAACGTCCAACCCGCGATAGTCAAAATGCGTCACTGCGCCGAAAGACAGGACAGGGGCATAGCGGCGGTCACCTGCGGCGGGGGCTGCAAGGTTGTCGGGGGCGATGATCTCGCCCCGGAACCGGAATTCCATCAACGCGAAGGGCGCATAGGGCAGCGCCCCGTCCCATTCGTCGCGGCCATAGATGCCGCTGACTTGGTAAGAGCCCGTGCGCCAACGATCGTACCGGTCACCCAAGGGCATACCGAACCAATCGTTGTCAAATATTTGCACGACCCCAAGGCGCGTCAGGCCGCTATCTTCTGCCTGCGCAGCACCCCCCATAAGGGTCGCCATAAGAGAAAGGGCGAATGCCCCGCGTGATGAAAAAGCCATGTTTCTGCCCGTACATTCTTATCTTTACGGCTGTAGTGCCGATGATTTGTGTCGTTTTTAGCACTTATTGTGGGCGGCGCGCGGGAAATCCGGTGGAATGAAATTTATCCCCATCCCCTGCGGCACAGCGGTGACACCTTTGAGCGGCCCGTTATTCTGTGCGCCACCGCCATCGGGATCAGTCACCCCAAGGAGCGAATGCCCCGCAACATGCTGGTCGCGGCAAAGATCAATGCGGCGACGCAAACGATCGACGGCCCCGCAGGCGTGTCCAAAACGAATGCGGCCCGCAGGCCAATCCCCGCAGAAACCGCGCCGATAAGCGCCGCGACCAAGGCCATGCCCTCAGGCGTCCGCGCCAAGGGACGTGCAGCGGCGGAGGGGATGATCAACATGGCCGCGATAAGCAAAACGCCCACCACCTTGATTGCCGCAGCAACCGTAATGGCAAGGGCAAGGGTCAGGACCAATTGCTCGCGCTTGGGGTTGATGCCGCTGGCGTAGGCCAAATCCTCGTTCAAGGTTGCGGTCAATAGCGCCGACCAACGCCAGCCAATCAGCGCCACCACCAAGGCAGCACCGCCCCAGATCACCGCCAAATCGCCCCGCGACACCGCAAGGATATCGCCGAAAAGATATGCCATCAGATCGATGCGAATGCCCGACAGGAACGACACGGCGACAAGGCCGAACGCCAAAGCCGAATGGGCCAGAACACCCAAAAGCGTATCCATCGCGTAGCCGCGCCCCGTCAGTGTATTGACCACAAGTGCCATGACCAGCGCCACGACCAAAGCCCCTGCAAAGACCGACATCGACAAGGCAAGCGACAACGCCACCCCAAGGATCGCGGCATGGGCGGTGGCATCGCCGAAATACGCCATGCGCCGCCAGACAACGAAACACCCCAAAGGTGCGGCCGCAATCGCAACACCAACCCCGGCAAGGGCGGCGCGGACCATGAAATCATCAAGCATTATTCAGCTGCCTCGGAATGGGAGTGCCCGCAGGCATCGGAATGAACGTGTCCGTTATCGTGACCATGATCATGGTCATGGCGGTACAGCGCCAAGGCTCCGCCAGTGCCGGTGCCAAACAAGGCCCGGTATTCAGGCGCGGAGGCGACGATATCCGGTGTGCCTTCACAACAGACGTGACCATTGAGGCAGACCACCCGGTCCGAGGCGCTCATCACGACGTGCAATTCATGGCTAATCATCAAGACGGCACAGCCGGTTTCGGTGCGCACGGCCTCGATCTGGCGGTAGAACGCGGCAGAGCCCGGTTGGTCGAGCCCCTGCGTCGCCTCATCCAGCAACAAGAGGTGCGGCTTACCGATCAGAGCACGGGCCAGCATGACCCGTTGAAACTGGCCGCCCGAAAGTTGCGACATCTGCGCGGCGGCAAGATTGGGGACACCGGCCTGGGCCAAGGCCGCATTAACTGCCGGGGTCGCGATCTTACCTGCCAAGCGCAGGAACCGCGCCACGGTCATCGGCAAGGTCGGATCAATGTGCAAACGCTGCGGGACATAGCCGATGCGCAGGCCCGGCCCTTGAACAACCTTTCCCGACACGGGTTTCACCGCGCCGATAATGGCCCGCAAAAGGCTGGTCTTGCCGGACCCGTTGGGGCCCACGATTGTCACGATCTCTCCGGCGGACACCTCAAGCGAAACATCGGACAGAACCCTCTTGGCCCCATAGTTGATGCTCAGGCCTTTGACGGCCACAAGGCTTTGACTATCGCTCATCGTTACGCCTTTTCCACGCATGCGGGGCAGATGCCTTCGGCCTCGACCACTGTCCGCTCTATCTGAAATCCGGTGGCGCGGGCCACGTCGCCCAATGCGCCCCTCGCCGGACCAGATTGGGCTTCTGCAACAGTTTCGCAAAGACGGCAAATCATGAACGCAGGCGCATGGTTCTCGCCGGGATGAGCGCAGGCGATGAAAGCGTTGAGCCGCTCAATCTTATGGGCCAACCCGTTATCGACAAGGAATTCCAACGCACGGTAAGCCACCGGAGGTTGCGAGCCGAAACCCGCTTCGCGCAGTTTGTCTAAAATGGCGTAGGCCCCCAAGGCCCGGTGTTCTTGCAGCAAGATTTCCAGCACTTTCCGGCGCTGAGGCGTGAAACGAAGACCTTCACGGGCGCAACGATCCTCGGCAGCAACAACGGCTTCTGACACGCAAGATGTATGGTCGTGCGGCTCAAAGCCCAAGGGAAGGTCGCTGGATTGACTTGTCATGTTATCACATTTTGATTAAGCGGTGTGTAATGTTATACAATCACACGGGAATGCCGATGTCCAGAACGCTCCTCACTCTCTCGCTGTCCGCCTCTTTGATGGGCGGCACGGCCCTTGCCGATGTCCCCAATGTTGCGGCGGATATCGCCCCGATCCATTCGCTGGTAGCCCGTGTCATGGAAGGCGTCGGCACGCCGGACTTGATCGTCCAGTCAGGCGCGAGCCCTCACGAATACTCTCTCCGCCCATCCGAGGCCGCTGCCCTTCAGAACGCGAACCTTGTGTTCTGGGTTGGTCCGGACCTTACGCCATGGCTGGAAGGCGCGATCGAAACCATCGCCACCGATGCCGTTGTGACCGAGTTGATGGAAGCCGACGGCACAATCGAGCTGCCGTTCCGCGAAGGCGCCCTGTTCGAGGCCCACAGCCACGGGGATGAGGACCACGCCGCGCATGGTGATGAAGATGATGGCGATCATGAAGAACACGATCACGACGAGCACGGTGAAGATGATCATGACGACCACGAAGGGCATGACCACGAGGACCCTGGCGAAGAGGATCACGACGACCACGAGGGACATGACCACGAAGAGCACGGCGACGAGGATCATGACGACCACGAGGGGCACGATCACGACGAACACGCAGGACACGGCCACGGCGCGCACGACCCCCATGTTTGGCTCTCGCCTGACAATGCCGCCACTTGGCTGAACGTAATCGCCGCGCAACTTTCGGCGGCGGACCCTGACAACGCGGGCACTTACTTTGCCAACGCCGCCAGCGCCCGCTCTGAGATCGTGGCGCTCGTAGAAGAGGTAAACGCGATCCTTGATCCGGTGCGTGGCGGGAACTTCATCGTGTTCCACGACGCCTACCAGTACTTTGAGACGACCTTTGACTTCCCGGCTTCGGGGGCGATTTCTCTCAGCGACGCCTCGGACCCAAGCCCGGCGCGTATCGCTGAAATCCAAGACCGGATCGCGGCAGAAGGTGTGGATTGTGTCTTGGCGGAACCGCAGTTCAACATGGGTCTGGTAGAGACCGCTCTGGACGGCACCACCGCCAACACCGGGGTTATGGACCCTCTCGGCTCTGATCTAGAGCTCGGCTCCGGCCTATACCCTCAGTTGATCCGCAACCTTGCGGGAACTTTGGCAGACTGCCTGTAAGCGCAAAGGCGGGCGGCTATCCCTAAGGGTGGCCGCCCGACGTTTTCGGGCCGCTCAAGCGTCGCGGTCCATGATCCATTGCACCGCAGGGTCCGCGATGAAGCGCCATTTGCGCAGCGGTCCGGCCATGACGTTCAGGTAATACATCTCGAACCCGTAGGGCGCGCCGCAGGGGTGATGCCCGCGGGGAACCAGCACCACATCACCATCACTAACGGCCATGGTTTCATCCAAGGTGCCGTCCTCGGTGTAGACGCGCTGGATGCCGAAGCCGTCCTTGGGGTTCAGTCGATGGTAATAGGTTTCTTCGAGGTAGGTGATGTTGGGATAATCATCTTCGTCATGGCGGTGGCTGGGGTAGGATGACCAGTTGCCGTTCGGGGTGAACACTTCGGTCACCAGCAGGCTGTCGGCGTAGTCTTCCGCCTCCATCGCGATGTTATTGATATAGCGCCTGTTGCTGCCCTTCCCGCGTTCGGTCAGCGTGATGCCATCGGGGCCGATGCGCCGTGCCTCGTGGCCGCCGATGCCGGGGGCCGAGCAAACGGCGATGGTGCAGTCGGTCGTTGCTTCGGCCGTCCAGTCGCTGCCGTCCGGCAGATATAGGCAATGGGGCGGCGTCTTTTCAAACACGTCCATCCGGTCGCCCAGTTCCCCCCAATCCTGGCCCGCGCCCTCGATCCGGGCTTTGCCTTCGACCATCACAATGATCACTTCGCGGTCGCCCGTGACCTCGGCCAATGTTTCGCCAGCGCGGAGGCGGTGAAGGGCAAAACCCACATAGCGCCAACCCGCATTCGCCGGTGTGATGTCATGCACCTTCCCGTGGCGTCCAAATGGTTTGCGAAGAAGTTCTGGCATTGGGTATTGTCCTTTCAGCTATCGACCGACGGGCCGCCTCTGGGGCTTGCCCACCCAAGTAATCCATCGTTGCTGGATTGTCAGTAAAGGCCTGAACGCCCGCCTCAAGCCAGAGCGCTTTGGCAGACCAACCGATCTGCCAAAGAAGTTACGTAACCGGATCAGATATCCGCGAGATTCACAGGCTGCCCGGATTGCGCCGATTTCGTAGCGGCCTCGGCCATGGCAAGGGCTGCGACGCCGTCCTCCAGCGTCACCGGCATCGCCTCGCCCGAAGTCGCCGCCGCAACGAAGGCGCCCCATTCGGCGGTATAGGCAGGCATGTAGCGTTCAAGGAAGAACAGGACTGGCTTGGCGCTTACAACACCAGCTGCGGTGGATTTCACCATCAGGTTCTCGCCCAGGTTGCCCACTTGCAACATCCCTTCCGAGCCCTGAACCTCGACCCGCTGGTCCCCATAACCTGCGCGGCGGGTGTTGCGGATCACCGCGATGCGGCCATCTGCATAGGTCAGCGTGACGGCGGCGGTATCCACGTCGCCCGCCTCTCCGATGGCCGGATCAACAAGGCAGGTGCCCACGGCAGAGACGGTGACCGGAGGCTCGCCCATGATGAAGTTCGCCATGTCGAAGTCGTGAATCATCATATCGCGAAACAGGCCGCCCGATACTTTGATGTATTCAATCGGCGGCGGTGCAGGGTCATAGGACGTGATGGCGAGGATTTCGGATTTGCCAATTTCACCGGCGTCCAATGCGCCTTTGAGGGCGGCGAAGTTGGGGTCGAAACGGCGGTTAAAGCCGATCATCACGGGCTGGTTCGTTGCCCCGGCGTTGGCAAGGCACGCGCGGGCGCGGTCTAGAGACAGATCGACAGGCTTCTCGCACAGGACAGCCTTTCCGGCCTGCGTCGCCGCTTCGATCAGGTCGGAATGTGTGTTGGTGGAGGTGGCAATCAGCACCGCATCAATCGCGGGGTCTGCGATGATCTCTTCGGTGGTGCGTGCCTCAGCGCCGAATTGCTCGGCCAGTTTTTGCGCGTTTTCGGGCAAATAATCCGATACCGCGACCAATTTGCTTCCGGGATGAGCGGTGATGGCGGTTGCATGCACACCGGCGATGCGGCCCGCGCCAAGTAGTCCAACAGTCAACATAGGTCTTAGCCTTTGATTAGAAGTTATCTCGTTAATGCGGCCCGCAGGTTTGGCCTTTGCTTTTTGATACGCTGTCCATGGGGCTCCGGACGCACAAAACTGTGCCATCCGGTAAGCATTGAAAGCGCACTCAATGCGCGGGTCAGATAGCAGACCTTGCTAAAAAAACCACAACCTTTCTATCCCTTTTGATGAATTATCAGGCGAGACGCGAACACCGGGCGGAAGGCCCTATTTGCGCCCCGAGCCCGCGTTCACGCCACCAGTGCGACCCGAAGGGCGACAACAGCTATGAATCGCGCAGCTCAGTCAGCGTTTCTGCCGCGATCTGAAACGACCGCACCCGTGCGGCGCTGTCGTGGATCATGCCCGTCACCATGATCTCATCGGGCTGATAGGTCTCGATCAGGCCAGACAGTTGCTGCTTCACCGTCGCCGCCGATCCGGTGGCAGAGACTGACAACGCATGTTTCACCCCGGCCATCACAGCGCCCGGTATCTGCGACGCGAGATCATGGGTGGGCGCGGGCAACCTACCGGGTTTGCCAGTGCGAAGTCGGGCAAACGCAAGGTACTGCGAGGACCGAAGATACTCGGCCTCATTGTCGGTTTCCGCAGCACATACGCCTGCCGCCATCATGGCATAGGGCTTTTCCAGATGCTCCGACGGTTGGAAAGAAGCACGATAGATGGCCAAAGCCTCGTCCAACATGTCCGGCGCGAAGTGAGAGGCGAAGGCGTAGGGTAGGCCCAGATGCGCGGCCAGTTGCGCGCCATAGAGGCTGGACCCCAAGATCCAAACTGGCACGTGGGTTCCCACCCCCGGAATGGCGCGCACGAGCGCATCCGCTGGCGTGTCGCCAAGGTAGTGGATCAGTTCTTGCACGTCCTGCGGAAAGCTGTCCTCCGGCGCCATATGTCGCCGCAGCGCACGCGCCGTTGCCATGTCCGTGCCGGGCGCACGCCCAAGGCCAAGGTCGATTCGGTCCGGGTAAAGCGTGGCCAGCGTGCCGAATTGTTCCGCGATCACGAGCGGCGCATGGTTGGGCAGCATAATGCCCCCCGCCCCGATCCGCATGGAGGAAGTCGCGCCCGCCACATGGCCGATCACAACCGACGTCGCGGCACTGGCGATACCGGGCATGTTGTGATGTTCGGCGAGCCAGAACCGGTGATACCCTGCCGCTTCAGCCGCCTGTGCCAGTGTCACGGTGTTGTTCAGCGCGTCGGCTGCGGTTTTACCTTCCGGGATTGGCGAAAGGTCCAGTAGTGAGAACTTCTGCATGGGCGTGCTCCTTACCACCCCACTTAGGTGGCCCGAGCGCCCGCGCCAAGGGACCTGCCGCCACGTAGCACCCAGATCGAACCTTCGACGCATAACCGGCCCGTATCATCCCGGGCCGGTTCGCTGTTTCTGCGTTGTGTCAGCCCAGTTTTGCCGTGGTTCGGCACGCGCCGCCCTTTTCGGAAATCGCCTCAACCGTGATCTGGGCGTCCGGCCCTGTGGCCTTGACCAACCACTCCGTCTTCTTGGTGACGGGCGACCACTGCTGACCCCAGTTGGAGTAGGCATAGCGACGCTCGTTGCGTCCGGCCAGATTGCCGAGCTTCACGTCGGCCGGGTTCATCACCAACTCGGCACCCTCGCACTGCAACCCAACCGTCACGGGCTTCGCCACGCCGTTCTTGACGGCAACGTCAGAAAGGTTCGTGGGCAGGTACCCGTGGTTCGAGACCACTGCCGTGACGCGGTGCAAGTCTGCGCCCAAGGGCTCCACCGTTACGCTATCAATGGCGATTTGCGGCGCGGCGGCAGCGTGGCGCAGGTTGAACAACACGTTGTTGTGGCAGATTTCCTCCAGCAGTTTGCCGGGCGGGTTACGGTAGCTCCAGATGTAGACCATGCCGCCAACCTCGATCGGGCCAAGCTGTGGGTGATCGAACTTCGTCCAAGGGCGGAAGCCGTGGTCGCCAACATTTTCCACCACCCAGTCATGGACCAACCGTTGTGTCGCCGCGTCCCGTGGGCCGAGGTTGTAATACCCCTCTTTCGGCACGCCCGCCGTACGCTCCAAATCCCACAATTCCGTCCCGAACGAGATGATGCCCATCTCCTCATAGGTCCAGTCGGTCAAAGTGCCGTGACGGGCCTTGGATTTATCGGGCGTGAACTCCTCATAGACCGAGATCGTGGGGTAGCCTGTTAGCCGTTCACCAACCTCGCCCAATGCCTTGTAGAGCGACAGGTCGGGCGGGCTCATCTCGCTATCAAGCTGCAACATAGAGGGGCGCAGAATGATACCGCCGTGAGTATGATAGGCGCACATGCCAGTGATGTTGGGATGGTCCAGAATGACCTGACGCATGCCCGCCGTTTCCGGTTCCGAGAACGGATACTCCCCCGCGCCGTATTCCTGCGGTGTCCAGTTGGTCGGGAAGTTACGGTTCATGTTGCCGTCTTCCTGCATCTCGATATGCACGTGGACGCCGTCGTAATTGCGGATCATGCCCTCTGGATAGAGACGGAAGTATTCGCCCCCCTCTTCACCGGGTTCGCGCTGAACCATGATGTCGGGGTTCACCTCGTCGCATTTCCATTCCCCCTTGCTGTCGGGCACGCGCATCTGCACGATGTAGCCGTCGCCGGTGATGTCTTGCGGGATCAGCCCCTCAATCCGGTCTTCGCCGGGCAAGAAGCGCCCGTTGCCACACCACGGATGATAGGGCGCGGTCATCGCGTTTTCTGCGCCATCAGGGTTAATGCGCGGGATGATGTAGAACACTTGGGTGTCGACCAAACGCGTCACCTCTTCATCCTCGCCGTATTTGGTCAGCAGATACCAGCACGCATAAAGCGCTGTGGCACTGGTGGCGTGTTCTTCGGCGTGGATTTGCGCGTCGATGTAGAAACCGGGCTTTTCCAGCGCGGGGCCGGTATCAGGGTTGGTGATCGTCATGAACCAGACGTCCCGGCCGCGGAAGCTTTTTGCAATGGAGGTCAGCGTGCACAACTTGGGATAGGCATCGGCCAGCGCATTTAGATGCGCGGTCATCTGTTCGTAATTGTAGTAGGTATCGAAGGCGATATTGACGGTCATGACCGTGGTCCTTTCAGCAGTTCGGATCGCGGCGGGGCCGCAACTGGGCGCTTAGGTGCGGCCAAAGTGTTCCATAATGGCGGCAGCGTATTTGATGCCTTGGATGTATTTATCGACGTGAATGTTCTCGTCCGGCGCATGGAGGTTACAGCCGGGGTTGGCGAAGCCGGTCAGCACGCAGGGAATCCACACATGTTTCAGGATCGCCCCTTCGGCAGAGACTCCGTTTACAATCGGCGGCTCCCCGTAGACCTCATGAGCGGCGGCGATGATCGAGACCGAGATGTCTTCGCGGGCCGAGATTTTGTAAGGCTCCTCGGTGCGCGCTTCGCCCTTCACTTCGATATTGTCAAAGCCCTGCGCCTTGAGATGATCGCGAAGCTTCACAATCGCCTTGGCCGGAGAAATGTTGGGGATCAGGCGGAAATCCATCCGCACCCGCGCCTCGGACGGCACAATCGTCTTGGTGCCCTTGCCGGTATAGCCGCCGGTGATGCCTTGGATATTTGCGGTCGGCTCGTAGGTGCGGGCCTTCAGCGCGTCCACGCCGTCGCGGCCAAGGGCGAATTCATCGACCCCCATTTCATCCTTGAGCATGCCGAAGTCGATCCGCGCGGCCTTATCGGCCAGATATCCCATATCCTCGTCATTGGGGACATAGATGCCTTCTGCCCAATCAGGGATCAGGATATTCTTTTCACGGTCCATGATCGTGGCTAGCGCATGGACCAGATCCCAGACGGGGTTCGGGACCAGCGGCGCGTTGAGCGAATGCACATCGGTGCGCGGACCGCGCGCGATCAGCTCCACAAACAGCACCGACTTCAGACCAAGCGAAACGTCCGGCACTTCCACCCCGATCTCGAGCGAGCCGTCGAGGCAATGCATACCATCGGCCTCCAGCATCTCGGCGTTGGCTTTTGCCCATGGCCCAAGGTTGGGTGAGCCGATTTCCTCTTCTCCTTCTATAAGAAGTTTGAGACCCACCGGCACTTCACCACGCACAGCAAGAAACGCCTTGGCGGCTTTGTTGAATGCCAGAACACCCGATTTGTTGTCGGTCGCGCCCCGACCATAAAGGATGCCGTCGACGACCGCGCCGGACCATGGGCCGCCGTGGCTCCATGCCTCGATCGGTTCGGGCGGCTGCACATCGTAGTGGGAGTAACACAGCAGCGTCTTCTTCGATTTCGACGGCACTTCGCCGTAAACCACAGGCGGGCCTTCTTCGAGTTCATGGAACTCCGCCGGAAGGCCGTCACGGTGCATCATATCGCGGATCAGTGCGGCGCATTCACGAAGCCCGATGTCCTGCGCCGAGATCGAGGGTTGCTGCACAAACGCTTGCAAATCGGCAACGAATTCATCGGCATGGGCGTCGATATAGTCGTAGATATCTTTCATAGGGGATGCTCCTGCGACAATTCCCACGCGTTCAGCCGCTGCCCACTCAGGGCCGCGTCGCGGGAGGTGGCAATGTGGACAAACGCGGGGGCGAGCGCCTCTGGCTCGATCCATTGCGCCTTTAATTCGGGGGGATAGTTTCGCTCGGACATGGGGGTGCGCATGGCTTTGCCGGGGGTGATTGTGCACGACACGATCCCCTGCCCCTCGCCCTCCATGGCGAGGCATTTGGAGAACCCTTCAAGCGCGTGTTTCGCCGCGCAATACGCGGTTTCATCCTCAAAGCCTTTGATCCCCGATTGCGAAGACACGAAAATCAACGCGCCGCCGCTGGCCTTCATTGTGGGCCAAACGGCTTTGGACAGTTGAAACGCAGCCTGAATGCCCACGTCCATCGTTGCCTGAAAGGTCGCTAGGCTGACCTCTTCCAGAGGCTCCGGGCGCAAAATAGCGGCGTTGTGGATCAGCGTATCTACCGGACCGGGGAGTGCCGCGATGGCACGCTCGGTCGCGGACGCATCAGCCAGATCGACGGCGATTACGGTGGCCGTATCTGCGAGTTGCGCATTGACCGCTGCCAAACCCTTTGCATCCACATCCATCAACACGAGGTCCGCGCCGAGGCCCGCAAACACGCGGGCGATGGCTGCCCCGAGGCCCTGCGCGGCCCCGGTAATCACAACCCTCTGATCCGATAACGCCGGCATCAGACAGCGCCGTCCATGTCGAGGTCTTCCCACTTCCGGCTTTTCGTCGAGGCAAAGACCGCGTCCACCACCATCTGGTTGCGCAGCCCGTCCACGAAGCTGGCCCCACGGGCCAGCCCGCGATCCTCAGCAATCGCGCCACACAATTCTTGCAGAGCGGCCAGAACCGAGACGTTCCAGATGCCTTTGTTCAGCCCGTCAAGCGAGGCGTTGGGATCGTCGACGCTGATATCCTTGAAGCTTTCACCGGCCTTGGCGAAGTAAAGCTTCTCATCACTGTTGGACAGCGTGATGGTGCCTTTACTGCCGAAGACTTGCGTCTCGTTCCCCATGTTGGCGGCGGCGACGCCGCTCATGAAAATCTGCGCCAGCGCGCCTGATTTCATCTCCAGCGTCATGTGGGACAGATCGTCGGAGGTGGCAGTCCACGCCTCTCCGGTGTTCTTGCAGACCCGATCCGGCATGATCGTCAGCGCCTGCCCGATCACGGAAGTCGGCTCTCCCAACCACCAGCGCAGCATATCGACTTGGTGCGAGCCATTGGCCCCCATCCGGCCTCCACCCATGGCGGCGTCGGACCACCAATCGCCCTTAGGACGCGAGGCCGGGTTGGCCCATGACGCGCCGATGTTGGTGATATTGACGTGGCGGATATCACCCAAGTCGCCGCCGTGGATCAGCTCGGCGATGCGGGCACGGGTTGGGTTGAAGCGCAACTCGTGGTCGATCATGTGCAGACGGTTGGCCTTGCGTGCCGCGTCCAGCATTTGCCGCGCCTCACCTGCGTTCATCGCTGTGGGTTTTTCGCACAGGACATGGGCGCCCTTGGCAATCGCCGCCAGCGCCATGGGCGCGTGCATGACCGTGGGTGTCGCGATGCACACCAGATCAAGCGCGTGCTCGTCCAGCATCTTCTTCCAATCATCATAGACCGCCGTAATCCCGTAAGGTTCGGCCGCCGCCTTGGCGCTTTCGATCCGGCCCGAGGCCAGCGCCACGACTTTTGCGCCGGGGATATGTTCGAACGCAGGAAGATATGCGTCGCGCGCAAAGCTCGCGCCAATGATGCCGACGTTAATCATGTTAACTCCTTTGAGGTTGTAAGAGCGCGGACTTCGTCGATCCAGACGGTCGCGCGGCGGTCAGAGGCAAGGATGCAAGCCTCCAACATGAACAATGATTGCAGGTGGTCGCGGCCCGTGCATTCGGGCGCAGAGGTGCCGCGAAGAGTATCCACGAACGACGCCAGCAAGGCGGTGGCATCGGTGATCCACGCCTTATGTTCAGGCAGCGGAATTTCCGTCAGCTCGGCATCCATTCGCTCGGCATAGGCCAGATCGCCGAACATCTCGCGCTGCACCACGATCCCTTCGGATGCATCGGTGCGCCAGTTGAAGTTCATCGGCTCATGGCCCGATTGCCATGTGCCTTGGTAATTCACGCGCATCCCATTCTCGAACGCGATCAGGGCGGACACGTTGGTATCGCCCTCGTACATCGTCCAACTAGGGTTGAAGGTATGGGCCTGAATGTAGGCGGGTTCGGCGTCGTAGACGTAACGCATTAGATCGAAGTGGTGGATCGATTGTTCCCACAGCATCGGATGGTCCATCGTCAGCGGGTAGGAATTCAACCAATCCTGCGTGCCATCGCGCCAGCGCTCATAGATGAAGCGCCCGAACTCGGGCTTGCCGATGGTTCCATCGCGCAGAAGGTTCCGCATCGCTTGGGTCACGGCAAGATAGCGAAAATTGAGGCCCACAATCAGCGGCACGTTGGCCTCTTCAGCCATGTCCACAAACCGCGCGGCGCTAACGACGCTATCGGACAGGGGCTTCTCCGCAAGGATCGCAAGGCCGTTGGCGCAACAGGCTTCGATCTGGGCGTCGCGATTCCCGGGTGGAGTGCAAAGCAGAACGGCATCGGCGGCGGTACCAATGATCTCGGCGATATCCGCGCCAATGGGCACATCGGGAAACGCCTCGGCGGCACGGGCGCGGGCGGCAGGGTCGGGGTCACATAGCGCCGCAATCTCGATGTCGGGGTTGGCCATCGCAACCTGTACCCAGGTCCGGGACCGGGCACCGAGGCCCACGATGATTAAACGAATGGGGCTCATTGAAGCGCCTCCGCTTGGATAAGGTTGTCCAAGACACCCTCCATTGTTGTCCAATTCACGCCGCGCAACGCCGTAGCATCGCTGCCCATGGGCGGGCGGATCAGCGCGTGGGGCGGGCTGGCGAGGCGGATGGTCGTGCCCGTAATACGATCCGCCACAGCACGGGCCAGATCGAGGTCCGTGATCGTCGGCGGCGTTCCGGCGTGTATGACGGTCGGGCCATCCCACGGCGTATCAGTAACCAACCCGGAGATTGCGGTTGCCAAGTCCGGCAACCAAGCCCATTCGCGCAACGCATCTGGCGTGTGAACGGTTATGACCCCGTCAGCCTGCGCATCGGCCACCATTCGGGCCACGAGGCAAAGGTGTTGCCGGGTTTCGCGCACAGCCTCATGGGGGCCAGTGATATTGCCCAACCTTAGGCTAAGGGTCGCTAAACTGTCGTCCCGGGCGGATTGGACCAGCAACTCACCCGCGTGCTTGGCTGCGCAATAGGTGCAGGTCGCCGTGGGTTTTGTGGCCTCGGTGAATAGCCCGTCGGTGATGGGGGCATCGTCGGGATTAAACACACCCATGGAGCTGACGAACAGGAACCGCTCGGCCCCGGTGTTGCGGGCGAAGTCGAGCGTCGCCGTCAACACGTCCATGTTCCGGCGTATGTGCGCTGCGTTGGATATCGCCAACCGCTCCGGCGAGGCGGTGATGGCCGCGCCATGGATGACGGCAAATAGCGGCTCTGTAATTGCCGCGAGAGTGGCATCGCTCAGCGCGCCCTCGACCATTTCTATGCCCGCCAGACGCGCCCGTGTTGCAGCGTCGAAGGCTTGATCGACGGCAATCACTTTGCGCCCGGCCCGGTGCAGCGCCAAGACGATCTCGGAACAGACAAACCCGCCCGCGCCCGTCACAAGGATCGCACCATCGCTCATGCCCGGGTTTGCTCCCCTGCGATGCGCACCGCTTCGGCGATAGCCTCCGAATGCTCGGCACCAACGGCCATGAAGGGGGGGCGCACACGGGCGAATTCCGCATCATCCATTTGCGCCGCAACGGCGGCTTTGATTGCGGGGATCAGAGGCACGTTCTCAAAGATCGTGCGCACGGCGCTGACTTGATCGTGCAAGGCGGCGTGATCGGCTCCGTTCAACCCGTCAATCAGCGCACGGATGCCTTTGGGGTTTACGTTGGAACTGGCGCTGATGCACCCTGCCCCGCCGGCCGCGACATTGTCAGGGATGCGCGATTCCGAGGCGGAATACGTGTCAATCTGCGGAAAGGCTTCGATGACAGAGGCTGTGTTTTCCCAGCTGCCAGAGCTGTCTTTCAACCCGGCAATGACATCGGGGTAGGCTTCCAGCAGCATCTCGATCAGCGGCAGAGTGATCGGCACGCCCGTCATTTGAGGAATGTGATAGAGATACACGCGCAGGCCCGCGCCCACGGCGTCGATCACTTGGGCATAAGCCGCGAAGACACCCGCATCGCTGACGCCTTTGTAGTAGAATGGCGGAAGCATCAGGACACCTCGGCATCCCAACTTGGTGGCATGGGCCGACAGGGCGATCGTGTCGGCCGCGTTACAGCAACCGGTGCCGGGGATCAGTTGTGCCGGGTCAATTCCGGCGTCGATCAGGGCCTCTAGCGCCGCCATTCGTTCGGCCACGGAAAGAGAGTTCGCCTCGCTCGTGGTGCCAAACGGGGCCAAGCCGTGGGCACCATTGGCCAACAGCGCTTTCGCGTTTGTCACAAAACGCGCGGTATCAACCGAGTTGTCCGAGGCGAAGGGCGTGATCGCAGGCACAAAGAGTTCAATTTTGCGAGTGCTCATGTTGAGTAGCTTTCAAGATTATGGGACGCGCGAAGACCTCAGAGAGGCTCCACCAGCGTCATCGGGTCGATTGTGAGGAAGTCGTCGTCTTGCTGCGCCCCACCGCGCCACATCAGGACCGCGAAATGGGACGTGCGCTCTAACACTGTTGCGCCAAGGTGCCAGACGCCGCGGTTGTAGATCACCCCCATCGTGCCGGGCACCATGAACCCCCGGGCTTGGTCCAGAAGCGGCGCGCCCGTCTGGTCCGAGGGCATCACCATGACGGCGTATCGAGCGACGTCGATAGGGAAGAAGCATTGCGCGGCGTGGGGATGACGCTCAATCCCGCTGACCTCAATTGGAAAAGTCTTAGGCAAGACGTGGTTGACATGGAGCACCGGTGCGCTGCTGGGGCTGCGGGGATGCAAGGCTTCGCTGTAGAATTGCCGTTTGCCCGGTTGATCGGGGGCTGTCACGAACTGCCCAAACGGCGCGAAGGCGACTGGATCAGGCGGCTGAAGCGTGACAACAAGGCCCGTCATTGAGCAGGCCCTGCCGGTACGTTCTGTTTCCAATAGTCCGCTATGTCGCCCCTGCCACACACCCAGATATCTGGGCATTGCGCGATGTGATCCAAAAAGCGAACAAGTGCTGCGAAACGGCCGGGGTGGCCGATGATCCGACTATGAAGCCCCACGGACATCATCTTCGGCTTCGTTTGGGCCTCGGCCCGCAGAACGTCAAAGCTATCAATCAGAAAGTCGGAAAAATCTCGGGGTGAGAAGACGTCCCCTGCAAGGAATTTCGCGTCGTTATTTACCATTGTATAGGGCACGATGAGATGCGGCTTGCCCTCTACCTCTGCCCAATAGGGCAGATCGTCATTGTAGGCGTCGCTGTCGTAATCATACCCCCCATGGGCGGCCACGATCCCGCGTGTCGCGGTGGAGGCAGAGTAGCGGCAATACCACCCGCGTGGCGCCCGCCCGACACTTTTCAGCAGGCTATCGTGGGCGCGGGCCACATGATCTGCCTCGGTTTTTGGATCAAGGTGATATTGCTCCACCCACCGATATCCATGGGCGCAAATATCCCAGTCCGTCGCCGCAATTGCAGCGGCAATATCGGGGGTGCGTTCCAAAGCCATGGCGCTGGCGAAGATCGTCAACGGCAACCCGCGGTCCCGGAACAGATCATGGATGCGCCAGAAGCCAACGCGGCTGCCGTATTCATACATCGATTCAGCTGCCAAGTCCCGTGAACCCGCCGGGATGCGAGAGGCCCGAACTTCGCTTAGTGCGCTCTCGGAACGGCCATCCCCATCGTCGATGGAGTATTCGGACCCTTCTTCGACGTTCAGCACGAAGTTCACGGCAAGGCGCGCGCCACCGGGCCAGGTGATATCGGGCGGGTTGGCCCCATATCCTACAAGATCACGCGCCCGGTTCATGAGCGCTCACCATTGGAGGGGTAATGCTTAGTCACGAGGCCCCTCCACCTTGTTGAAGAAGCAGCACCAGTCGCCTTGGTTCACGTTGGGCAAGGCGCGCAGGCCGAAGAACATGCCGTCGGCGGGGGCCTTCAACTCGCCCACTTCATCCCCGAAGATGTTGATGATCCGGGCAATCGTGTCGCCTTTGTTCATCATCGTCAGGAAATCGACGCCCGGCTCTGGCAGGAAGATGCCGGATGCGGGCGCCAGAAGTGCCTCTTGCTGGCCTTTGGTTGCATCGTCGGGATAGGTCGCCTGCCCGTCCAACATCTCGTAGTGGTAGCAGATGTTGACGATGGATTTCGCCAGCTCTTCGCCCACGTAACGGAACCGCTCAGGCGAGGTATAGGACCGACCGCCAAGCTCCACCGTGATGCCGACTTTGCCCGCGTTATTCATCGCGGCCATGGGGCTGCCGGACTTGGTGAAGTTGGACATGATGCAGCCCCACCCTTCGCCCATGGCTTTGGCCAGTTCGACGCTTTCGGGGCGCTCATCCACAAAGATCGCTTTATCAAGGAAGCTGTGGGCACCGCCTGAATGGATCGAGATTTCCAGATCGGCCACGTCCTTCATGGCTTCCCAATGGGCGTGGGCCACGCGGTCCGAGAAATAGCCATCAGGCTTGCCCGGATAGATGCGGTTCATGTCGTAGGTGAACGTGTCGAGCGGGTTGCCCCGTTCCGCCGCCGAGAACGCCAGCGGGTTCACGCACGGCACCAAAACCACAGCACCCTTCAGCTTGGCCGGATCAATGCGCTTGGAAGCCAAGGCACAGGCCAAAGGCCCCTCGGGCTCGTCCCCGTGTATCGCGGCATTGACCCAGAACGTCGGACCTGCGCCCGCGCCATTGATAACGACCACGGGGATTTCGACTTTGACGCCGCCCGCCAGATCACCGGCGGCAATCGCGCCGCGCTTGATTTCACCCGGAGCCGCAGTGGCGGAGCCTACGGTGACGCTTTCGTTGCTTGTCGTGCTCATACTGCTTCTGCCTTGCTGTTTTCCCACTCGGCCAATTGCTCGGGCGTGTAGACCTGCATGAATTCGATCTCGATCCCGCCTGCGTCGTTATCAAGGAACGCGACCCATCCTTCGGGATGCGCGTGCGAGCCGTAGACACCGCAGGCCTGACAGATCCGCAGATCAGCGCCCTGGGACTTCGCGTGTTCCAGCGCGTCGTCGATGTTGTCGACCTCGTAGCAGATGTGGTGAAGGCCTTCGCCGCCGCGCTGCTTGATCCAGGTGGCAAAGCGCCCGTCAGCTTCGGTCGATTGGCAGAGCTGGTATTCAATCCCGCCCAGATAGAACAAAGCCACCTTGTTGCCCGACTTGGCGAAGTGGGTGATCTCGGTATCCTTGGGGACGTGCAGGAACTGCGAATATGCCGCCAGCGCTTTTTCGGCATCGCTGACCGCAAAGGCCATGTGCTTGATGCTTTTAATGTTCGGGTTGTCAGATTTTACGGTCATGGGAGGAGGTCCTTACTCAGCAGGTTCGGTTTGCTCGGCGCGGAAGCTTTCCACGACGGCGGCCATGCGTTGCATGGCGATTTCAATGCGGTCGACAGGTTGGGTCATCGACATCCGCACAAAGTCATCGGTGTGGTCGCCGTAGATGGTGCCGGGGTACATCATCACTTTGCCCTCGGCCAAAAGCCGTTCACAAAACGCCCCCGCGGTGATGCCGAGCCCAAGGCTTGCGACATTGGCATAGACGTAGAACGCACCCTGCGGTTCGGCGTAGCTCATGCCGATGGCATCGAGCCCCTTGCAGATTGCCGCGCGCCGCCCGTCATAGGTTTGGCGCATCTCTTCCACGCAATCCTGTGAGCCGGTCATTGCCGCCAATGCGCCGTGCTGCGACACGGCAGCGGTCGAGATCGCGAAGGCGTGGTTCACTTCGGACATCGGCATGATCAGATCGCGTGGCCCGGCCAGATATCCGATGCGCCAACCCGTCATCGCGTAGGCCTTGGAAAAACCCGACAGCGTGATCGTGCGCTCTTTCATGTCGGGCAAAGACGCGACCGGCAGCACGGTATTATTGCCGAAGGTCAGACGCGCATAAATCTCGTCCGAGATCACGATAAGGTCGTGTTTCTTCGCCACTTCCGCGATCTTTCGCACCTCATCGGGCGGCGTGACAGAGCCCGTGGGGTTGTTGGGGTTGATCAGCACGAGGATCTTGGATTTCGGCGTGATATGCGCCTCTACCATTTCTGCGGTCAGGGTGAAGTTCGTCTCCATCGTCATGGGGATTTGAACGACCTTGGCATCGGCCATTTCAGCGGCTTGACCATAAGGGTTGTAACCGGGGCACGGCACGATGATCTCGTCGCCGGGGTTCAGAAGCGACAGCGCGATGATGAACATGCCCTGCTGGCCACCGGGCGTAACCATGATCTCATCGGAGGCGTAATCAGCACCGCCATAGGTGCGAATGTTGTCCGCAATTGCTTCGCGCAGCGGCTGAATGCCCAAGGGGTGCGTGTAATGCGTGGCCCCATTGGCCAACGCGTCCTGGCCCGCCTTGATGATATGGTCGGGCGTATCCAGATCCGGGTCGCCGCGGCCAAGCTTGATGACGTCATCAAGCCCCTCCGCGATATCCAGCATCTTGGTGATCAAGGCGCCGTCGGAAAGCTTCACGCGGTTCGCAAGGCGAGCGGAATTAGGTGTGGTCATGATGGTATCCTTCTCGCTTAAGCCAGCGCGTAGATTTCAGAGTATTTCTTGGTGAGATGCGCGATGTAGGGTTCGGGATCGAGTGTGCGCCCGGTAGCCTTCTCCAACAGTTCATCGCGTGAGAACCGGCGCCCGTGTTGCGCCACGTTGTCGGTCAACCATTCACGCAGCGGCGTGTAGTCCGCATTGTCGAGGGCCGTTTGAATTTCGGGCTTGGTGCTGGTTGCGGTATCAAACAACTGCGCCGCCATGATGTTGCCGATCGTGTAGTTGCAGAACGTCCCGATCTGGCCCGACGACCAATGCACGTCTTGCAAAACGCCTTGCCCGTCATTGGGCACATCGACGCCAAGGTATTCCTTCATTGCCGCGTTCCATGCCTCGGGCAGGTCCGCGACCTCTAGGGAGCCGTCAACCATCTTGGCCTCTAGCTCACACCGCACCATAACGTGGAAGTCATAGGTCAGTTCATCCGCCTCCACGCGGATGAACGATGGCTCCGAGCGGTTAACGGCGCGGTAGAATTCTTCCTCGCTCACATCATCCAGCAAACCGGGATACGCGGCGCGGATATCGCCCATGTGGTTTTTCCAGAAGCCGCGGCTACGCCCAACATGGTTTTCCCAAAGGCGAGACTGGCTCTCATGGGCGCCAAAGCTGACGCCACCCACGGCATAAAGGCTGATGAGATCGGTGGCGAGCGGTGTGCGCGTATAGGCAGGATCAACGCCCTGCTCATACATCGCGTGGCCTGCTTCGTGCAGGGCACCGAACAGCGACATAGGCATGTAGTTTTTGTTCACCCGTGTCGTGATACGCACATCATTACGGGTGAAAGAGACTTCAAAGGGGTGAACCGTGGTGTCGAGCCTGCCGCGATCCGTGTCGTAGCCAATCTTCTTGGCCATATTCAGCGCGAAATCCATCTGCGCATCTTCTGGGAAATCACGGTAGAGGAATTCAGCGCGGGGCTTTTCGGCCTCTGCAATGGCGCGGATCAGCGGGATCATACCTTCGCGCAATCGCCCGAACAGCTTGGTGAGGCCTGTTGTCGTCGTGCCGGGCTCAAACCGATACATCAGCGCGTCATAAGGGTGGTCTTCATAGCCAAGCGCCTCGGCCATTTCGCGGTTGATATCGACCATCGTGGTCAGCGCGGGCGCGAAGATAGAGAAGTCAGCCTTCTCACGCGCCTCTGCCCAAACCTCATGAGCGGCAGAGCCCAGCTCCGTCTTGCGGCGCAGCAGCTCTGCCGGGATGCGTTCGTGATACCCAATCGCCTCACGCACCTGCGCAACAATCCGTGCCTCAGGGCTATCATCGGGCTTACCAGCGACTTCCGCCTCTGCCCCATCAAGGGCGCGCTTCATTTCGTCCGAGCAAAGCAGGTTACGCGCAGCGACCGCCAAGGTGGCCAATTGCTTGGACCGAGTCGCTGCCCCGCCCTTTGGCATCATCGTTCGTGCATCCCACGACAGGACCGATCCGGCATTCAAGAAATCGTTCACACGACCGGTGACTTCGATCAATCCAGCGTAACTCATTTTTGGGTGCTCTCCACTCGGATGTTGCTTGCGAAACGGTCCCACCTTTCAGGCGGCAACGTCGTCGATACGGGGTGTTGACTATCTAACCTGCTCGTGTATCTCATTTGAACAAGTACAATGTCGACAATCTACTGATGGCAAGGAAGTCATCGGAAGTCAAACCAAAACATTGTCCAATTCTGCCGCCCCTGCCCGCAAAGGACGTGTCACTAAATGTCTACCCCAACCACCAACGAAGCCGCCTTGGTCGAGATGGCCGTATCAGGCGTAATCACCACGCCCGCGGTGCGCCCCGGCCAGTACATTCCGCATCCCGACGGCCGCGCGACAGTCCTGCCGGGCATGTTCGGGATCACATATAACGTCCGCTGTGGCGATCGTGCCTTTGGGTGGGCGGGCGACCATGTGGAGCCGGGTGTTTCCATTGATGACGAATCGGATTCGGGTCGCCACCACGCGCTGCATTACCTCAACTGTATCGGGAACGAGGCGGTTGTAACTTCTGGGATGGCCGCCGGTGCACGTGGCATTGTCGTAGGAGAACATGCGCGCATTCTTGTGCAATTTTCGCCCGAGGCGCACGATATTATGGCACCGGGTGATCGCATTCAGGTCATGACCAAGGGTCAAGGCCTGGCTCTGACAGATTACCCCGGTGTCGCTCTCAAGAAGATGAGCCCGCGCCTGTTCCATGCCCTCGGCATCACCGAAGACGCCGGGCGCCTCCATGTAAATGTCGCGATGGAACTGCCGATCCGCATCATGGGCTCGGGGGCCGAGTTGAACTCGGAATATGTCGACCAGGATCTGATGTCGGGCGACCGCGCGTTAATGGCGGAACTCGGCATTGACCAGATGCGCCTTGGCGATGTCATCGCCATCCGCCACGCCGATCATCACTGGGGCCGGTCCTACCGTAAGGGCGCCGTCTCTATCTGCCTGTGTATCCACGGCGATAGCATCATGACAGGCCATGGCCCCGGCATTCTGACCCTAATGACAGCCCGCGAGGGTGAGATCGACTTCACTGTCGATCCCTCCGCGAACCTTGCCACTCTTCTCGACCTCGGAGCCTGATATGAGCATCCAAACCAACGCCGCCGATATTGTCACCGTCTCTGTCATGGGACAGGTCGCGAACCCCTCCCTTTCTGGCCTTCCGGCAGAACCCTACCGCTTGGACGCGGACGGCAAAGCCTTCCTTTGGCCGACCTTCGGCGGCATCGTCTATAATGTCACCGTGGGTGACAGTGCCTTTGGATGGGCGGGCGATTGCATCCACCCTTCTGTCAGCATCTCTCACCCCGATGCGAACAAGAACCGGGGTCTCAACGTTTTTGCCTGTGTCGGCAACGAGGCGATGATCGCCAGCGGCGCTGCCAAAGGCGCGCGCGGTGTGGTGACGGGCAAATCCGGGCGGTTCTCGGACCAAGTCATTATACACTTCGACACCGAAACCCGCCGCAAGATCGCTGTGGATGACAAAATTCTGGTAAAGAGCCAAGGTGTTGGTCTGTCGGTGCCCAATTGTCCCGATGTTGCCTTCAAATCCTTGTCCCCGGCCCTTTTCGACGCGCTTCCCAAAAAGATGGAGGGCGACGTTCTGAAAATCGGCGTTGTCGCAACGGTGCCGCCGCATTTCGTGGGTGCCGGCGCGGGGCTTACGTCAGAAGGCGGCTCACTTCATATCCAATCCACCGACCGTGCCGCTCTGGCGGAACACGGGCTCGACAACCTGCGCCTTGGTGATGTCGTCGCGATCCAGGACACCGACAGCCGCTACAACCACGGCTATCTGCGCGGCGCGATGAGCATTGGCATCGTGGGCCAGACCGACGGCCCCCGCGCAGGCTACGGCCCCGGCATGACTGTCGTGATGACCGCGCCCGCAGGCCAACTGGGCAGCTTCGACGCACCCGGCACCAATATCGCAGACATTCTAGGACTTTCCGCATGACCACTGAACAAACCCCTGCCCGCGTCATCAAAATGACCAACGTCGACCGCGCTCAACTGCGGGCCTTTGTCTCGGAAGGGTTCGAGGCGCTTGGCCTGACCGCCGAGGATGCAGGTATCTTTGCCGATGCGCTGATCTTCTCGGAACTGCGGTTTCACCCCGGCCAAGGCCAGGGCGTCGCCCGACTGCGTCGCTATCATGAGCGCATCGGGAATGGCGAGGTCGACCCCCAAGCCGGATGGTCCGTCGTGAAGGAAGGCCCCGCGCTGGCGCTGGTCGATGCCCACAACGGGATCGGCACCGTGGCCGCGTCCAAGGCTATGGCCTTAGCGATCAAGAAAGCGAAAGAGGGCGGCATTGGGACCGTGATCGTGCGCAACTCGACGCACTACGGATCAAGCGCCGTTCACGCCTGCCAAGCGCTGGAACACGGCTGCATCGGCATGGCGTTCACCAATGCGGGCCCCGAAATGGCCCCTTGGGGCGGGCGCGAGGGCGTCACGGGCACCAACCCGTGGTCCATCGCCGCGCCGTCTGACCAAGGCTTCCCGACAGTGCTGGACATCGCCATCACCACGGCGGGCAAAGGCATGATGAACTGGCTGATCCGTGAGGGCAAAAAGATGCCGCTGGATTGGGCGATCACCCCAGAGGGCGAGGAAACCGACGACCCCGCTGCCGCCTTGAAAGGCCCGCTTCTCGCGATTGGCGGGCACAAGGGCTATGGCCTCGCCTTCATGACCGAGGCGCTGACGGGCGTGCTTTCGGGGGGCGGTTTTGGTCTGAAACCCTACTCCGACCCCAAGAAACTGGACGTGTCCCACTACTTCCAGGCCATCGATATCTCTTGGTTCATGGATCCCGAGGATTACGCCACGCGGATGGGTGAATTCGTCCAGATGGCCAAGACTCGCGCCCTGCGCCCCGGCTTTGACGAGATCCTTGTCCCCGGCGAACAAGAAGCCCGTCGCACCGCAGCCAAATCCGAGAACGGCGTGCCAATCGACACTGTGGTTTTGGCAGACATGAAAGAGCTTGCGAAGGAATTGGGCCTGAAATCGCCCCTTGACGAGCTTGGCCCCTACACGGGCGATTTCCTATGAGCCTCCGCCCCCTTGGTGCAGATTTCTTTGCCCGCGCGCGTGACCGGTTGCGCGCGCGGGCGCAAGCCGCAGGTGTTGATGGCCTTCTCCTACTGCGGGCCCCCAATCTGGCCTATGCAACTGGCCTGTTCCTTTCCGCCAACGAGCGCCCCATGGGCGTCTGGGTTCCGGTTGACGGCGATCCGATCCTGATGCTGCCCGCGCTGGAACGGGAGAACGCCGAAGGCACGGGTATAAATGACCTGCGTTTCTACGATGAATTTCCCGGTGAGGTGCCCGCCGTCCTGTGGATGCTCGATCAAATCGGACGGAAGCGCGTCGCGGTCGACTTGTTGGATGCGACCCTACTGGATGCAGCAAGAACAATGGTCGTGCAGCTCGACTTGACCGACTACGCTATGCAGATCCGCGCGATTAAAGAACCCGAGGAAATCGCCCTGACGGTCGAGGCCGCCAGTTTCGCGGACCTGTTCCTGACACGCCTGCACGCGCAGGCCGGCGATATTATTTCCCAAGGCGGCACCGAAGCCGATTTGATGGCCGACGCCATGGGTCATGCCCGTGGCGCGCTTTTTGCAAAACACAAAACCGCCTTTTCCGGCACGCCCATGGGCATCACCGCTTCGGTCCATTCCGGCCCCCGCGCTGCCCTGCCCCATGGCGCAGTTCTGGAGCGGGTGCCGCAACCTGGAGAGACCCTAATCGCCGGGATCGGCGGTAGTCTTGGCGGCTATCACGCCGAAAGTGGCGCAACCCTGATTGTGGGCGAGATCAGCGCCGATCAGCGCCGGATCATGACCGCCATGGAGGCCTGCAACGACGCGGGCGTCGCCGCACTCGCTGCCCGCACAACCTGCACTCAGGCCAATGATGCCGCGCTGGAGGCACTCCGCGAGGCGGGCCTTGGCGACGCGATCCGCCACCGCATCGGCCACGGCATGGGGCTAGAGGGCCATGAAGCTCCATGGCTTGCCCCCGGCGACCACACACCGATCCAAACCAACATGATCTTTTCGAACGAGCCCGGTGTCTACCGCCCCGGCCTCGACGGATACCGCACGATTAACACGATGGTCGTGACCGAGGACGGTGTCGATATCCCGTCCCGGTTCCAGACCACCACCCCCATCGACGCCCGCGTCATCGCAATCTGAGGAGCTTTAGAGATGCCCGAACCAGCCGCCTGGCATTACCAGAAAATCACCAAACCGATGTTTGAGGCAGAGGCCGTAGATTGCGTTTTCTTTGGCCGGGTTATTACCTGTGTTGCCGATGAGATCATCGAAGACGGTTTTGTCCACGTTAAAGACGGCAAGATCGCGGCCGTTGGCCCCCGCGCCGAGGCGCCCGAAGGGGTTGAGACCCTCGACACGCAGGGCAAGACCCTGATGCCCGGCATGATGAACAGCCACGCGCATCTGTCTTGGGACGGCATTCACGAACTCAGCCAGCAGAGTATGTATGACGCGCCCGAAATCCGCGCCTACAAGGCGGCGGGCAACATGATCAAAAGCCTGCGCGCAGGCATCACGCTGGTCCGCGACCTAGGCGTGCATAACGCTAACCTGTTCACCAAACAGGCGGTTGCCCAAGGCATCTTCCCCGGCCCGCGCCTTTTGGTCTCGGGCGAGAGCATCATCCAGACCGGAGGCCACACCTATTGGGTGTGCCGCGAGGCGTCCGGTGCCGACGAGATGCGCCGTGCCGTGCGCGATCAGGTGAAAGGTGGCGCCGATCTGATCAAGATCATGGCCTGCCACGACACGCTGGAATTCACCGACGAGGAACTCCACGCCGTCATCGACGAGGCACACCGCAACCGTCTGCCGATTACGGCCCATGCGACGTACAATGATTGCATCGCGCGAGTTGCCGAGGCCGGGATCGACTGCATCGAACACGGCGGCTCGATGACCGATGAGACCATTCAACTATTGCTCGACAAGAAACTGCCGATCGTCACGACCTTCTCGGCCCTTGTCATTCAGGCCAACGAGAAGATCGCCCGCGACTTCGGCATCCCCGAGTGGAAGATCGAAGAGCGCAAGCGCGCCGTGGCCGACAAGTCCCGCTTCGACGGGCTGGTGCGCGCTGCCAAAGCCGGTGTGCCAATCGTCTTCGGCACCGACGCAGGCAGCCCTGCGGTGGAACACGATCGCATCGTGCCGGAGCTTGGCTTCATGGTGGAAGTGGGCGTGTGCCCTGACAACCTTGATGCCCTGCGTGCCATCACCGCGCGCGCGGCCGTTCTGAACGGTGTCGGCGACACGCTTGGCACGCTGGAAGCCGGAAAACTGGCCGACATGATCGTGGTCGACGGCAAGCCCGACCAAGACCTTACCGCCCTGGAAAATGTCGAGATGACTTTCATCGACGGCAAAAGGATGCACTGATGACTTCGCTACTGCTGCAACGCACTGCCCCTCGGATCGTCGAAGAAGACGGCTCTTTCCGCACCAAGATGCTCGAGATCGCATCTGGCCTTGATAACGTCATCGCGCTGGGGCGCGGTGACCCCGATTTCCACACGCCAGCCCATATCGTCGAGGCCGCCAAGGCCGCGCTCGATGATAATCAGCACCATTACACGGGCCCCACGGGCCTGCCGCCCCTGCGTCAAGCGATCTGCGACAATCTGAAGGCCGAGTACGGGCTGGATTATAACGCAGACGAGATCATCGTCACCGCCGGGGTGCAGGAAAGCATTATGCTGTGCATGTTGGGTCTGGTGCAACCGGGCGACGAGGTGCTTATCACCTCTCCCCGCTTCACCACCTACGACACCGCCGTCCACATGTGTGGCGGCGTGCCGGTGCCGGTGCCCACCTTCCAGAAGGACGATTTCGCGCTGGACGTGGACGAGATTGAGAAGCGGATCACCGACAAGACGCGGATGTTTGTGCTGGTCTCTCCCAACAACCCCACGGGAGCGGTGACGCCGCCCGACGTGATCCGCAAGATCGCGGATCTGGCAATCAAGCATGACATTCTGATCATTGCGGATGAGATCTACGCCAAGCTGATCTATCCGGGGCACGAGCACCTGTCGCTGGCCACCCTGCCCGGCATGAAGGAGCGCACGATCACGCTGAACGGCTTCTCCAAGACCTATGCAATGACCGGCTGGCGCGTAGGCTACATGGCCGCGCCCGCGGATTTCGTGGAGAAACTGACCGAGCCGCGCCACACGCTGTCGATCAACACCTGCACCGTATCGCAACACGCCGCACTGGCCGCGTTGACCGGCCCGCAAGACGAGATGGAGGCGACGTTCCGCGACTATGCCGAACGCCGCGATTATCTGATGGCGGCATTGACCGACGCGGGCCTGACCTACGGCGCACCGGGCGGGGCATTCTACATCTATACCAACATCTCCAGCACGGGCATGAAGGCCAAGCCCTTCTGCGAGAACCTGTTGCGCGACACCGGTGTCATGGTCTTCCCCGGCGACATGTTTGGCGAGCCTGACAGCGATTTCATCCGCATCAGCTACCTCCAGCCGCTGCCCGTCATCCAAGAAGCGATGGGCCGCATCCAAGGCTTTATCACCGCCAACAAGAAGGCCTCCGCATGAGCAATATGACCCCGAACCCCGATGAAAAATTCGTCGGAATCCAAGTCAGCCCGATCAGCTTTATTGACGAAGGCGTCGATACTGTTCTGGATACGCTGAAGGACCGCGTGGGCGTCAATGTTCTGATGCTTGGCACCGTGTCCTGGCTTGGCCTAAAGACCGGACGATCCATCGCACACAAGCTGGACGGCTGGCCCGACCACGGCGTGCCCGAGCCGTTCACGATGAAAGGCGGCGCCTATTACAACCCCGATCCGCGCTATTACTCCAAGACATTGATCAAGGATTTCCGCGCCACGGATAAAGAGATGGAAGGGATCGACATTCTCGATCTCGTCATCCCCGAGGCGCACAAGCGCGACATGAAGGTCTATGTCGAGCTGATGGAGCCGTTCTTCAAATATGCGGGCCACGGATCGGTCAATAACATCGAGATCCCCAACCTTGCCTCTTGCATGGAAGTGGACGTCTTCGGGGTCCGCAAGGATGAGCCCAGCACCTCCAACCCCGATTACCGCAACTGGATGCATGCGATCATCGAAGATCAGGTGCGCAACTACGACATCGACGGGATCATGTGGTGTAACGAGCGGAACTCTCCGCTGGATCAGATGATGCAGGGTCAAGCCCCCGGTGATTTCTCAGAGGCCAGCCGAAATGAGGCGATTGCCCGTGGCATCGACGTGGAAGCCTGCCGCCGTGCCTGCATCGCGATGTATGATTTCATGCAGGACGCCTTGGGCGGCAAGGAGTTCGACGATGGTGCGTTTATCACCTTTATTCGCGTGCTGATGCAAAACCCCGAAGTGCTGATCTGGGAGCGCTTCTGGCTGGAGCGGAACAAAGACCTCGACCGCGAGCTCTATGGCCTTGTGAAGTGGTGCAAGCCGAACATGCCCTTTGGCCTGAACGTCTGGAACCGCAACCATTTCAATATCTTCCGCCGTGCCCAATGGCCGTGGGAAGAGCAGACGATGTACGCCGACTGGGTCAAGCCGATTACTTATCAGCACCAATCCGGTGAAATCTGGCACAAGGAATTCGGCTTCTTCCAGAAAACGATCCTGCGCGATTTTGATCCTGAAGTTGCGATGAAAATCCTCGACGGCATTCTGGGGATCCAAGGCTCTGGCCTCGACAGCGTTGTGCAAGACGGCCTCGACCCCGATACCTACGTCTACGGCCAATGCGCCGAGGCGCTGACGGGCGTCCATGACAAGGCGAAGGTCTTCATGGGCCTTGGGATCGACGCGCCACGGGTGCGGGCGGATCAAGCAAAATGCACGCCAGATATCGCCTATCGCTCAGTCATGGCGACCTATCGCGCGGGCGGGCACGGCGTTGTTCTGTCGCCCAACTATGCCTCCATGCACCTGACTAATCTGGATGGCGTGGCCAAGGCGTTGACCGAACTGGGGCTGAAATGAGCATCTTGGACACATTGATTTCGGGCGGCGAGGTTTTGCTGCCCGACGGCTTGGTGAAGGCTGATCTCGGCTTGATGGGCGGTCGGGTTGCCGGGGTCTACAGCCCCGGCACCGGACCCACTGCAGCCGAGACGATCGACGCAACCGGCAAAACCATCCTTCCGGGCATCGTGGATATCCACTTCCACGTCCGCGCGCCCGCCTACCCCGAACGCGGTACGGTCCTGTCCGAGACACGGGCCGCAGCGGCAGGTGGTGTGACGACATTGTTCGAGATGCCAATCTCGAAGCCGTGCTGCTCCACCCCCGAAGAACTAACCCGTCGCCGCGATCACTTCAGCGAAAACGCGGTTATCGACTTCGCGCTCTATGCCGCGCCGGGCGATCTGACCGAGGCCAGCCGCGACAAGATGATGGAGATCGGGGCGATTGCCTGGAAAATCTTCACCACCCCCTCCCCCGCTGGCCGTGCCGATGAATTCGAAGGTTTGGCCTTCCCGGACGAGGCGGACCAGCTGCGCGCATTGCAACTGCTGGCAGACACCGGAATGCCGATCGTGGTCCATGCCGAAAGCGCATCGCTTCTGGCGCATTTTGAGGACGCCGCGAAGGCGCTTGATCCAGCTGATGCGGCAACGCATGGCAAGTCCCGCCCCGCGATCTGCGAGTCTGTGGCAGTGGCCAAGTTGCTGGCGATGAACATGACCGCACAAGCCAAACTGCACATCGCCCATGTCACCAGCGCCGAGACAGTCGCGGTTCTGCGTGCCTTCGCGGGCACTTCGGATTTCACCGCTGAAACCTGTCCCCAGTATCTTTTCACTACGGAAGAGGACGTGGCGAAGGCTGGCATCTACGCCAAGGTCAATCCGCCGATCCGCCACCAATCGGATCAGGATGCGCTGTGGCAGGCCATTGAAGACGGCGTGATTAACTACGTCACCACCGACCATGCGCCCTTTGCGAAAGCGGAAAAGCAAGCCGCCGAAGGCAACTTCCCCGCCGCCCCTCCCGGTGTGCCGGGGATCGAGTTCATTTTGCCAGCCATGCTCGACGCCGTAGCCCAAGGCCGATTGAGCCTGAAACGCGCCCATGACTTAATCTGTGCAAACGGGGCCCGGCGGTATGGACTCTACCCCGCCAAAGGCGCACTTCTGCCGGGGAGCGCGGCGGACGTGACGATTGTGGACATGAGCGGTGAGACGTTGATTTCGTCCAAGACCCTCCACACCCATGCCCGCGAAGTTGCGCATCTTTTTGAAGGACGTCGCCTGCGCGGCAAGGTCACCCAGACCATCCTTCAAGGCAGGACGGTTTTCAAAGACGGCGCCGTTGTTGGCGCACAAGGCGCGGGGGAATTTGTGACCCCTGCCGCCGGGAAATGACGAAAAAATACAGATAGAGGCCGGATGCTCCAAGCGTCTGGCCCTTGCTCTAAAGGGAGGACGCTCATGGCCGTGGCTGATGAGATCATGCGCCCCACCGACACCGTCGGTTGGAAAAGCGGGTTTAACACCATCAAACGGGTCACAGCGCTGGCGCTGAAGTCGCCTTGGATGGTCGCGATCGCGCTTGGATCAACCGTTGCGGCGTCGGTACTGCAATTGCTGGTGCCGGTCCTTCTGGGGCGGGCCGTGGACCAAACGCAGCGCCTTGTCTCTGACCCTTCTAGCGCCGACACGGCGGCCTCGGGTCTCTGGGCGACTGCGTTGTTGGTACTAGGCGTGATGGTGACACGCGGGCTGTTCACCGTTTTCCAGAACTACTTCAGCGAAAGCGTGGGCCACAACGTCGGCTATATGCTGCGGTTGGAGTATTACGAGAAGATCCAACGCCTTAGCTTCGGCTTTCATGACCGCATGCACTCGGGCGATTTGATCACCTTGGGCATGTTGGATCTGGAAGGCGTGCGAATGTTTTTCTCCACCGGTCTGGTGCGGATCGTGCTTCTGAGCATCCTGATCGGCGCCGGTGGCTACCTTCTGTTGTCCACCGACTTTGTCCTCGGCCTGTTGGCGCTTAGCTTCGTTCCATTCGTTGCGTGGCGGTCTTCTGTGACGCAACTCAAGCTGCGTGGCACGTGGCTGGAGCTGCAAAACCGCCTGTCCGTGCTGAGCCGTGTGATGGAAGAAAACCTTGGCGGCATCCGTGTGGTCCGTGCTTTCGCAGCCAAACCCTACGAGATGGCGAAATACGAAAACGCCTCGACTTCTGCCCTCGACCTTGCCCACGAACGAGTCGATATCCGGGTGCGCAACACGTCAATGATGACCTTCTCCTTCCTGCTGGCCATGGGCTTGGTGCTTTGGGTCGGCTCCAACAAGGTCGTCGCAGGCGACATTACCGTGGGCACCTTGGCCTCTTTCCTGACCTTCATGACGATCCTGCAAATGCCGGTGCGCCAGTTGGGGATGTTGGTCAATTCCTTCGCCCGCACCGCGACCTGTGGTGAGCGCGTGTTCGCTCTGCTGGATCTGGACCTAGCGATCACTGATGCAGACAATGCCAGTGATCTGGAAGTTAAAAGCGGCGTCCTGAAATTCGACAATGTCGGCTTCACCTATCCCGGCGCGTCGAAGCCCACGCTGCATGGGCTAAGCTTTACCGCTAAACGGGGCGAAACCATCGGCCTGATCGGCCCGCCCGGCAGCGGCAAATCCACCATTGCCCACCTTATTCCCCGCTTCTACGACGTGACCAGTGGCGCGATTTCAATTGATGGCCAAGACGTCCGTGACGTGACGCTCAAATCGCTCCGCCATGAGGTGGTCGCCGTGCAGCAGGATGCGTTTCTGTTCACCACTAGTCTGGAAAACAACATCGCATACGGTGACCCTTGGGCCCCGCCGTCGCAGATCGCGGACGCGAGCGCCTCGGCGCAATTGCACCAGTTCATCGCCACCCTGCCCGCCGGATACGAGACGATCGTGGGTGAGCGTGGCGCGTCCCTGTCAGGTGGTCAGCGGCAACGCATGACGATTGCCCGCACGCTCATGCTTCGCCCCAGTGTGCTGATCTTCGACGACAGCACGGCCGCTGTGGATGCGGGCACCGAGCAGCGGATCAGGACCACCATTCAAGCGCAGGCGAGCGAGCGTGTGACCATCATCGTGGCGCATCGGTTGAACTCTTTGATGCATGCCGACCAGATCCTGTTTGTCGAGGACGGTCAAATTGTCGAACGCGGCACCCATGAGGAGTTGCTGGCCCTTGGCGGGCGTTATCGCGCCTTGCACGATCTTCAAATCAGACCAGAGGAGCCCGCCCAATGAGCGAGGAACTCGAAGTTGAACGCGGCGATATCCGCGACAATGGCCGCCGCCCGCCCCGTGCGGTTGTAGGCTCGCACCGGATCGAGGAAGAGATGTTTGGCCGCGTCTTTGACCGAGCCATCACCTCCCGCATCTGGGATTTCGTCCGCCCCTACCGTCGGCAGATTATCATCGCGGTTCTGGCGGTTCTTGTCTTCACCGCCACCCAGATCGCGATCCCGCTGATCATCAGCTACGGCATCGACAACGGCCTGACCGCAGACCTTGCCGGGCAATCGGCCCTGCGCACGGCGATGATCGCCTTCATGATCGCTATCGGCCTGAACTACGGCGCAGCTTGGTTGCAAGAAAGCATCGTGGGCAAAGCAGCCGAGAACGTGTTGTTCGACATCCGCACCGCCATGTTCAGCCATTTGCAGGACGTGTCGCTGACCTTCATGGACAAGACCGAAGTGGGCCGCCTGATGTCGCGTCTGCAAGGTGACGTGAACGCGATGCAGGAGTTTCTGGAGACCTCGGTCCTCTCCGTAGGCGATATCGTTCTGCTGTTCGGGATCATCATCTCGATGCTATGGCTCAACGTGCAGTTGGGGCTGTTGACGCTTTGTGTTCTGCCGGTGCTGTTCATTGTCCGCATCGTCTGGCTGCCCCGCGCACGTGCTGCGTTCATGGCCGCGCACGAGGCAAATTCCGTGGCCAATGGCGCCTTGGCCGAAGCGATCCACGGCGTGCGCACCGTCCAAAGTATGGACCGCCAGCCGGTCAACTTTGCGCTCTATACCGATAAGGCGCGGGCAACCTTACTGGCGCATCGCACCGCGTCCAAATTCGCGCAGGTCATGGTGCCGATCGTCGATAGCCTCACAGGGATCGCCATGGCCGTTGTGGTTGTGGTTGGTGGGTCGAAAGTGCTGAACCAGCAGCTTGAAGTCGGCGTGATGGTCGCCTTCCTGTTCTACATTCAACGCTTCTTTGACCCGATCCGCTCGCTCACGATGCAGTATTCGGTGATGCAGCGGGCGATGGCCTCGGGCCAGCGGTTGATCGACGTGCTGGACGTGCCCGTCGATATCAAGGACGCCGAAGACGCCGTCGACCTGCCCCACGACATGGACGGCGCGATTGAGTTCAAGAACGTGACCTTCGGCTACAATCCAGCCAATCCGGTGCTCAAGAACGTCAGCTTCAAGGTGCAACCCGGTGAAACGGTGGCCCTTGTCGGTCCCACCGGATCGGGCAAATCCAGCGCCATGTCGCTGCTCAACCGGTTCTACGACGTGCAAGGCGGAGAGATCCTTGTCGGCGGCAAAGACGTGCGCGAGGTGACCCAAGCCTCCATCGGGCGCGAGATCGCCATGGTTTTGCAAGAGCCCTACCTGTTCAGCGGCACTTTGTTGGAGAACATCCGCTACAACAAATCAGACGCGACCGAAGAAGACGTTATCGCTGCTGCCAAGGCTGTCGGGGCCCATGACTTCATCATGGCGCTGCCCAAGGGCTATCAGACGGTGATGGGCGAGCGGGGCGGCACGCTATCGCTTGGTCAACGACAGCTTATCAGCTTCGCCCGCGCCCTTGTGGCCGATGCCCGCATCCTTGTGCTGGACGAGGCCACAGCCAGCATCGACAGCTATACAGAGATGCTGATCCAGAAGGCGTTGGAAACGCTTTTGACGGGGCGCACGGGTCTTGTGATCGCGCACCGCTTGGCCACGATCCGCGACGCCGACAGGATCATCGTCTTGCAAGCCGGTGAAGTGTTGGAACAAGGCAACCATGACGAGCTGATGGCGATGAACGGCCTGTATGCGCAGCTATACAGCGTGAATTATGCGTCGTTTGATGACGTACCGGATGCCAGCATTGATGCGGGTGAGGTGCAAAGCTCCTGAGCGGTATTGCAGACAACAAAAAGGGCGGCTCCCCGAAGGTGCCGCCCTTTTTGTTTGCCCGATAGCCGCCCCGCTTAGCCGTTCTCTTTCAGGCGGGGGTCCAGGAAGTCGCGTAGCCAATCGCCGATGATGTTGAACGCCAGCACCGTGAAGACAATCGCCAGCCCCGGGAAGACGGCCAACCACCATTTGTTCGACAGCAGGTGATCGCGGCTTTCCGACAACATGCTGCCCCATGTCGGCACATCGGGCGGCACGCCAAGGCCAAGGAACGACAAAGCGGCTTCCGACAGGATCACGCCCGCCACGTTGAACGATGCAATCACGGTCAGCGGTGCAATGATATTGGGCAGGATGGTGCGGAACAGGATCGAGAATGTGCTGTCACCCATGGCACGCGCGGCCTCAACATATTCTTTTTCCCGAAGACTGAGGGTCTGCGCCCGTACAATCCGCGCATAGGTAATCCACTGCCCGATCCCCAGAACGAGGATAATGTTAACTAACCCCGGCCCAAGAACGACAAGGAACATGATCGCCAGAAGGATGAAGGGGAATGCCAGTTGGATATCGCCCAAACGCATGATGACATCATCGATCCATCCCCCGAAGTAGCCCGAAACCAACCCCGCAACCGTGCCCAAAGTGCCGCCGACCGCAATGGCGGCAACGCCCACAAGCAGGGATACCCGTGCGCCGTACAGCAGCCGAGAGAACGTATCCCGGCCCAGTTGGTCGGACCCTAACCAATAGGTCAGATCACCCGCGCCGGGTTGGCCGGGTTCAAGCAAACGCATCATGATGTTTTGCCTGTTGGGATCAAACGGCGCCAGCCAGGGGCCGAAGATCGCCACGAAGGTCACGATCAATAGAATCAGCATCCCAATCAACGCCCAACGGCTGGTCAGCATGCTTTGGAAGGCGCGGCGAAGTTCGCGGCGGCGATAGGAATTCGCCATGCCACCTACCTCTTGCGTGGTTGCCGCGCTTGGCGCTGGAGCGACCTTTGACATGTTTCGTCCCCTTAGAGTTTCACACGCGGGTCAAGCCGCGCGTAGACAAGATCGACAAGCAAGTTCAGCAAGATGAAGATGCCAGCCAGTAAGATAACCGAGGCCTGCACGACAGGAATGTCGCGCTGGTTGATCGCGGTGAAAACCAACCGCCCAATGCCCGGATATGAGAAAATCGTTTCGACCACGACGACGCCGCCAAGCAGGAAACCGAACTCTAGCCCGATCATCGTGACGACGGGCAGCCACGCATTGCGCATCGCGTGGTTCATCACAACGCGGCTCTCCGAGATACCTTTGGAGCGCGCGGTGCGGACGTAATCCTGCTGCAACACCTCCAGCATCGAGGACCGCACCAGCCGCGCGTTTCGCGCCAAAGTGTAGGTCCCGACCGCCAGAGCGGGCATGATCAAATGATGCAGCGCACTGGGAAGGTTTCCGAAGGCTTCTGCGAAGTTGCCTTCAAACAAGGGCTCCAGAAAGGCGACATGGCCCGAGATCGGGAACCACCCCAAGTACAATCCGAAGTAGAGGAACATCATGATTCCCATCCAGAAATTCGGGATCGACTGCCCCAGCATCGCCACCGTCATGATCCCACCGTCGATGGGCTTGCCCCGGTGCAAAGCGGCGAAGATCCCCAACGGAATCGAGAGGCCAATGGCGAGAATCAACGAGAAAGCCGTCAATTCAATGGTCGCGGGCATCGCCTCTAGGACAACACCCATGGCGGGTTCCCGGTAGCTGAGGGAGTTTCCGAAATCCCCCTGCAACGCATTCCAGATATAGCTGACGTATTGCACGTAGAGCGGGCGATCAAACCCAAGCGCGATACGCGCGGCCTCAATCTCTTCTGTGCTCGCGTTCTCTGACACGAATAGATAGGTCGGGTCGCCCCCGATCTGAAGCGACACAAAGCTGATCAGCGTCACGCCGATCATTACAATGATGCTTTGCAGCAGACGCCTGGCGAGAAATGTCCACATGTTAGTAGTGCCCCTTACGTGCGCGTCGCGTTTCGCAAGATGCGCCATCGCAACTTGCCAAAAGAATAATCGTTCTCCGGCCCGCTTGGTGCCGGACGTGATCACTTCTCGACTTATCCAAAGTTCCAACCTCGGGAAGCTTGACAATCAATTTGATATTCTCCCAATGTGGATTATAGATTGTCGACAGTAGAACAATAAGACCATGCAACTATCAATGCGTCAAGCGCGCAAATCGAGAAACCAAACACCGACGGTAGGTCGATGCACAACGCCGAACAAGGGGGCACCTGTGACCAAAAATCGAGCAGCCTTTGCCCGGCATTTGCCTTCCCCTACCATCCGCGTGTTCACTCGCCCTGCCCTAACGCTGCAACAAGGACCGCACACCCATGACGCATGACCCTTCCGACAGCGCCAAACGCGTGCCCTTGCTCGAAGTCAGGGACCTGCAAACCACCTTTGACCTTAGCAAGACACGGTCGGTCTGCGCCGTGGACGGGGTGAGCTTTGACGTTCACGCGGGCGAAACCCTTGCTATCGTTGGCGAAAGCGGGTCGGGAAAATCCGTGACAAGCCTGTCGATTATGGGCCTGTTGCCCAAGGACGTGGGCCGCGTTTCGGGCGGTAGCATCAAGCTGAATGGCCGCGAAATCACCACCCTGAACGACACAGAGATGCGTGAAATCCGCGGCAAAGAGATCGGGATGATCTTTCAGGAGCCGATGACAAGCCTTAACCCGGTGCACACCGTCGGCCAGCAGATCGCTGAAATGGTGATCCGTCACGAAAAGGTATCCAAGGCAAAGGCACGGGCCCGCGCGATTGAGATGTTGGACCTCGTGGGCATTCCAGAGCCGTCGACACGTGTAGACAACTACCCCCACGAGATGTCGGGCGGAATGCGCCAAAGGGCGATGATCGCGATGGCGCTTTCGTGCGAGCCGCGCATTTTGATCGCCGATGAGCCGACAACCGCCCTCGACGTGACCATCCAAGCGCAAATGCTTGAACTTATGGATGACCTCCAGAAGAAGCTGGGGATGGCGATTGTGTTTATCACCCACGACCTGGGCGTTGTGGCCGAAGTCGCGGACCGTGTGGTAGTGATGTATGCCGCGCAGGTTGTAGAAACGGCCGGCGTGGAAGAGATCTTCCGAAGCCCCAAGATGCCCTACACCGCTGGTCTGATGAACTCGATCCCGCGCTTGGGGTCTTCGGTTAACAAGATCCGGCTAGAGGCCATCCCTGGAAGCGTGCCTGCCCTGACGAACCTGCCGCAAGGCTGCCGCTTCCATCCCCGCTGCGCCTTCGCCACCGAAGCCTGTACCCGTGCCTTGCCCCCGCTTGAGGCGGCTGAGAGCGACCACCTGATCCGCTGCGCCCGTTGGCGAGAGCTGAACCTAAGCGAAAGGCAAGCGTCATGAACGCACCGCTGTTAGAAGTCGATAAGCTGCAAAAGTACTTTCCGATCCATGGCGGCGTTCTTCAGCGCGTGGTCAACAACGTGAAGGCGGTCAACGACATCTCCTTCTCGATCAACCCGGGCGAGGTTGTGGGACTTGTGGGCGAAAGTGGCTCGGGCAAAACCACCGTCGGGCGCACGATCTTACGGCTGGAAGAAGCCACAGGCGGCGCGGTGCGTTTCGATGGGGCCGATGTGATGGCGCTGAACACCGCCGATCTGCGTAGTTACCGGAAGCGGATGCAGATTATTTTCCAAGACCCCTACGCCAGCCTGAACCCGCGCGAAAAAGTGCGCGATATCCTGACCCATCCGCTTCGCTTGCATAAGATTGGCACGCCGTCCGAGCATGAAGATCGTGCGGTCGCCTTGCTTGAAAAGGTCGGCCTGAACCGCGACCACTTAGATCGATTCCCCCATGAATTTTCCGGCGGCCAGCGGCAGCGTATCGGGATCGCCCGTGCCTTGGCTGTAGAGCCTGAGTTTATTGTCGCGGATGAGCCTGTCTCCGCGCTTGATGTGTCGATCCAGGCGCAGGTTATCAACCTGCTGGAAGACCTGAAGACAGACCTTAACCTGACGATGCTGTTTATCGCCCATGATCTGGGCGTGGTGGAGCATATCTGCGACCGGGTGATCGTCATGTATCTGGGCCGAGTGATGGAAATCGCCTCGGTGGCAGATCTCTATGCACGGCCAAATCACCCCTATACGCAGGCGCTCATGTCCGCTGTGCCGGTCCCTGAACCGGGAAAACGGCGAGACCGGGTGATCTTGAAGGGGGACATTCCCAGCCCAATCAACCCGCCCACCGGTTGCGTCTTCCGCACCCGCTGCCCTATGGCGACGGACGCTTGTGCAGCCGTTGTGCCAGAACTGAAGTCGGTGGGCGAAGGCCATGTAAGCGCCTGCATCCACACAACTTAAGCGCTTCTCTGCGTCCTTCCACACCAACGTGACCCGTAAGCGGGCAGGTTTAGCCTGCCCGCATCTATCCCGCCTATCCGAGCTCAAGAAAGCACTCAAAAAATAGGCAGGTCGCGGGTCAACCAGAATGAATCTGCAAGAATGCTTGACAAGCGTTTCCACCATGCAGCATTGTCCACTTATGGATTGTCGACAACACACAACGCATAGCGCAACGCAGCTCACGGTGACAGATGTCACGGATTGTATGCAATCGACCCGCGCCATGCTGATTGATGTTGCAAGACATCGGCCGCATTCCAATATGCTGCGCAATCTTCCTATCGGACGCTTCTGTGACTCGGGATTGGCGTCATTCGTTCGACGGGCGGAGAGTGTATGCCAAGGAGGAGTGAGTATATGACCGATGCGAAAGCGGCCTTTGACGCGCCGATGCCCCACGACATCGCCCCGATTGAAAACGTGCCACTGCGCGTTCAGGTGGCCGACCAGTTGCGTGCGGCGATCCTGAGCGGTCGGCTTCGGCCCGGAACAAGTCTGGTAGAGACCGCGCTGGCCGAGCAGATGAAGGTGTCCCGCGCGCCCATTCGCGAAGCCATCCAAATTCTTGAGAATGACGGCTTGGTCGAAACGATTGCTTACAAAGGCAAGCGCGTGAAGCCGCTAACCGCCCGTGAAGTGGCTGAAACCTATTCGCTGCGCGAAGTTTTTGAGGTGATGGCCGTGCGCCGCATTCTGGAAAACAAGGCCCCCCTTGATGCCCTGCGCACCCATTGCGACGAGATGACTGCCGCTGCAAAGGCTGGCGACTTCGCCGGGCTGGTCGCGGCCGATGAAGCATTCCACCACGCCTTGATCCGCTTGGCTGATCATGACCTGCTCGCGGCATCGTGGCGAAACCTCTACCTGCGCATCCACCAGATTATGGCCCTTCGTAACCGCGACGAGCGCAATCTGGAAGAGGTGGCAAGCAACCACCCACCCATCGTTCAAGCCATAGCCGACGGCGACGCCGATCGCGCTATCTCTCTTATCTCCGATCACACCCGCGCTCTGGCCGCCTTCGATCCGGCGGGCATTGTGCAGGCAATGTGACCCCGAAGTTCTGACAAACGGCGCCCTTCGCCTGATGGATAACTTCGGAGCAACACGAACTGGACTGACCAAGACTAACCAAGAACACGACCCCTCAGTCCTCCGAAGATCATCCAACAGGTGAAAGGAAAGCTAATGCCAAAACTACTCAATGTGCTTGCAGCCGGTGCTGCAAGCGTCGCGCTTACCACGGGGGCTTTCGCGCAAGCCGATGACGACACGATCGTCGTTGGGCTTAGTGCCGATATCGTCACGCTCGACCCTGCCCCGATTTCGTCACGCGATAACTCCAACATCGCCCGCCATATTTTCGGGACGCTGTACAGCATGGGCGGCGACGGTGTTGCCAACCCCGATCTGGCCAACAACCTGGAAATCTCTGACGATGGGTTGGCTTATGTCTATACCCTCAACGAAGGTCTGACCTGCCACGATGGAGAGCCTTTGACCGCAGAAGATGCGGCCTATTCGTTCAACCGCGCAGCCGACCCTGAGAATGCCTTCACCGGCAACACGCCCGGCTTCATCTTCTCGTCCATCGACTTCCAAAGCGCCGAAGCGCTGGATGATCTGCGCGTTCAGATCAACATCGGTGCCCCAAACCCCATCGCCTTCGGCCTGATTGCAGAGGTGTTCATCCACTGCATGGACAGCTACGAGGCGATGACCCTCGACGAAGCGACCAGCAACCCCATCGGTTCCGGTTCATACCGTCTGGTTGAATGGAGCCGTGGTTCCGAGGTGGTCCTAGAGGCCGTTGAAGGCGCCGACGTGGGCTTCCAGAACATCATCTGGCGGATCATCCCCGAAGCCTCCACCCGCTCGGCCGAGCTGATGGCCGGCAACGTGGACATCATCACCAACGTCGCGCCCGACCAGATGGACGTGATCAACAACTCCGGCGTGGCCGAAGTGAACCCCATCCAAGGCACACGCCGCATGTATGTGGGCTTCAACCTGTCTGACGCGATGGCTGAACAGCCCGGCGGCGATGCGATCCAGGATCCGGCCGTGCGCCGTGCGCTGCAATACGCGGTGAACGTGCCTGCGATCTGTTCCCAGCTGCTTAACTTCGAGTGTGAGCGGATGACCGGTATCGTGAACCCGCCCAACGCCAATCAGGATCTGGAACCTTACCCCTATGATCCCGCAGAGGCCGAGCGCCTGCTGGACGAGGCCGGTTGGCCCCGTGGCGACGACGGTGTCCGTTTCTCCATCGCGTTCCAAGCCGGTCAGGGCCGCTACCTGAACGACGCCAACGTGGTGCAGGCGATTGCTCAGATGCTGGGTGATGTGGGTCTGGATGTTGATCTTCAGATTATGGAATGGTCCAGCGTCTACATCCCGATCATTCGTGAGCGTAACGCAGGACCCCTCTACTTCATCGGTTCCGGTGGCGCATTGTGGAGCCCGCTCTACGACATGACCGACTTGGCCGCTGTCGATGCAGGCACCAACTACACCCATTGGGATGACCCACGCTGGTTCGACCGTTGGGAAGACATCGCTGCTGCTGAATCTGAGGAGGAAACACGCGAGATCATCGACGAGATGCTGCAAGTTTTCTACGATGATGGCCCTTGGCTGCACCTCTACTTCCAGCCTGACTTCTACGGCGTCAGCAACCGCGTCAACTGGACCCCGCGCCCAGATGAGAAGGTTTACCTCTTCGACGCGACATTGAACTGAACTGAGACTACCTCCTAACTGTTGAACACTGCGGGGCGCCGGATTGAAAAATCCGGCGCCTTGTCGTTTTGGGCTAAGGTGATCGTCCTTCGCGCAATTCGCTTCGCAACGCTCGCTGCATAAGCCACGCGTCACCGGGCCGTCTTCTTGGAGGGCTTCCGTTTCCATCAACACAGACGTTCGTTGCCTTCCGCCACATGTGCGCCTCGAGGGATAGATTTGAGGTTCGATCGGGCAGCGCACCTATCCTTCGGGATTGATCACCTCACCCCTTTGGGGAGGGCATAGGAAGGTGTCGCCAAAGACGATCTTGGCTGGCCGCCATCGCCTCTCGCAGATCTGTAACGGCGTCCGCATCAATGTCGTCCGCCGAGGCGGCATCAACGGCCGCCACAAGCCCGCCAAGCCCCAGTAGCGCCGCGCCACCGCGCAGTCTGTGCAAAAGGGCGGCTGCGTCTGCGGTCGGGTCAATCAACACGGAAATCGCCGCCTCAGCTTCGGCAAAGAAGGTGGTTGCGGTGGTATGCACTTTCTTGGCCCCGAGGGCGGCGACTAGGTCGTCGATGACCTCTGTATCAAGCGGCGTATCCTCTGAGCGCGGTGCGACAATAGTAGGTTCTGCCAACACCTCTTGTAGGGTGGAGAAGCGAATGGGCTTGGTAAAGAACGCGTCCATTCCCACAGCCAATGCGTTGTCGCGGTATTCCTCACTTCCGTGGGCGGTCAGTCCGTAGATCCGGGTGCGCTGGTTCAGGCCCCCTTCCGCCCGAATGCGCCCCACGGCCTCGATCCCGTCCATGACCGGCATTGAAACATCCATAAAAATCAGATCGAAGATCGACTTTTGCGCCGCCTGCACACCTTGCAGACCATTGGCGGCCTCTGACACATTATGACCGAGGCGTTCCAGCATGTCGCGCAGGACCGCGCGGTTCACGGCGTTGTCCTCAACAATCAGCACCGACATCGAGGTCTGCGGTTCCGACGGAGCCGCCGATGCCACGGGCTGCTTGTGGGGGGCAACAGAGCCCGATGGCGCCCGATTTAAGGGAACACGAAGCCTGAACGTACTGCCCGTGCCCACTTCCGATTGCACCGTCAAATCGCCGCCCATAAGCCGCGCCACTTTGCGCGAAATCGAGAGACCAAGCCCGTCGCCGCGCACTTGCCGCCCTTCAGAATGGGCGAGGGCGACGAAGTCCTCAAAGATATCTTCCAGATGCTCGGCGGGGATGCCATGGCCCGTGTCAGTCACGGTGATCGTCGCAATGGTGTGATCGGCCGAGTGAATGCCATCGACGGACACTTTGATGCCGCCTTTGTCGGTGAACTTGATCGCATTGCCGATAAGATTGGTCAGGATCTGGCTAATCCGTCCGCCGTCACCATCGAAGGTCCGATCCATACCGGGTTCAAATTGCAACTGAAGGGATAGGTTCTTTTCCTGTGCCAACGGGGTCAAGACATCAAGAAGGCCCTTCACGGCATCGCGCATCTCGAAGGGATGTGGTGATAGCTTCATCGACCCCATCTCGATCCGAGTGATATCCAGCGCTTCGTTCACCTGCTCAAGCAAGATTTCCCCCGAGGCCGAGGCAAGACGCGCGTAGCGGTCCTGTTGCTGTGTCAGGTCTGTCTGACGCAACAGATCCAGCACCCCAAGGATACCGTTCAACGGGGTGCGCATTTCGTGGCTCATCACGGCGAGAAATTGCGATTTGGCCCGATCCATCGCTTCGGCCCGGTCCCGGGCGTCGATCAACTTCTGATCGTTGATCTTGCGTTGGGAAATGTCGCGCAGGTAGGCGATGAACAATTGTCCGTCGACGCTTTCGGCCGTGGTGATGTTCAACTCCACCGGGAATTCTTCGCCCGACTTCCGAACTGCCGAAAGCTCTACCCGTCCCGCCCCGACAACACGGGGCACCTCGGTTTTTAGATACCTTTCCATCCCCTCGGCATGGGCGGCCCGGTGTCTCTGAGGGATAATCGTGTGCTCCATCTTTCGGCCCAAGATTTCATCCCTGCTCCAGCCAAAAATACGTTCAGCCGCGGAGTTGAATTCAACAACAATCCCCGCTTCGTTTGCTGTGACAATCGCATCGAGGGAGGCTTCTACCGTGGAATGCAAGCGCGCGGTTGACACCCAAAGCTCTGCGTCACGGCGGGCGGCGAGGGCCAAAAGCCGGTATAACGCCACTAAGACCGCGGACAGGCCGATGATCACCGCAATGGCGATGGCGCCAGTGAATGCCAGTTGCCCGGCGAAGGCCAAACGACGGGATTCGTTTTGTTGGGTCCCCGCCTCCAGCCCCGATAGAACAAGGTTCCGCATCTGCGGCCGCACATCTTGGGTCAACTCGCGCATCGCCAATATGTCGTCGCGCGTCAGCTCTGGATCAGCGTCCAGAATATCGATGATAGCATTTTGGTAGGCGATAACCTGACGCCAGACAGGCGCAGTGTCTTGCGGAAACAAATCTTGCGCAGCGCCCTGTTCAACGGTCAACAGGCGGCTCAAGGCAATGTCCGCGCGTAGGCGCACGTTGTCTGTATCGGGCGTATCGCTTGCCGCAGCGTCACTCAGGGCGAGGGCGAAATTCGCGATCTCGGTCTCTATTTGCTGGGTCGTCCAAAGCAGGTTGTCCGCGCCCGCCGTGGAAATGCTGCGCAATTCGCGCGAAAGGTTTGTGCCTAGAAACACCAGCAAGCCGACAAGCAAGGGCACGAATATTAGCGCGGCAATTTGCCTATGCCTGTTTCTGCTGAAGGGACGGTTGCGTTGATCGAGTTTCAAGCTGTCTACTCCGCCAACTCGATACGATCCAATTGCCAGATGCTCCGCGCATAGATCGTTTCAGTCTGGAAGTCAGGCTCGCTGTCGTAAGGAAAAATGATCCAGAAGGGCCCCTTGTCGCGCACCGACATCGGTGCGCCATTCATCCGCGTGGCAACGATGGGATAGCTGGCGTCGGTCGCGGGTGCGGGCATCTCGATGGCGTAGTCATTTAGCGCTATCAGCGTCAGGTCATTGTCGCCCAACCCTGCCGCGTCCAACACGTTGCGAAGGGAGGGCCCGGTGAAGGTGTTTTCCCCCTCAGTCCACAGCGTCGTGGTGGTGATCGTGACTTGTGGCAACCCGTCGAGATCGCTGATCGTGAAGGACACAATTGTCCCATCCGCACTCGTGACTTGCACGGCTCCGGGGTTTTGAGCCGCCGAAGGCAGAGACATCGCCGTGATGGCCACAGCGGTCAGAATGAAGCGGTGCAAATGTGTAAACAAGTTACGGACGCCTTTCAGAATGAAGGATAGCGCTGTCGATACATCGCCAATCAAATTGGCGGTGGAGTGGAAAGGGATAGGTCCCTATACTAAGGTATAGGTTTGCTATGCCTCGGCCTTAATACCTCGCTATTCTATAGGCTAATTGAAGGGCTGAGACGCTTTTATGCCAAACATTCTTGTTGCCGATGATCACGACCTGGTGCGCGACACCATCGCCGCCTACTTGGGCCAACAAGGTGATTTCACCGTCTCCACCGCTCCCGGCCTTCCGCAAGCCCAAGCACTATTGGCCGGGCAAACGCCCTTTGACCTTGTCATTCTGGATTACAACATGCCGGGGATGAACGGGTTGTCAGGGCTTGAAAGCGTGGTGAACGCCTATCCCCATATCAAGGTTTTGCTGATGTCGGGCATCGCTACCCCGGATGTTGCGCAATCGGCGATGGAAATCGGGGCGAAGGGTTTTCTGCCGAAGTCGGCCACCGCAACATCCATGGTCAATGCGATCCGGTTCGTGCTGTCGGGCGAGAAGTATTTCCCGTTCGGCTTCGCCCCCCCTACCCCAGAAAAACCCAACAGCTACAAGGGCTTGTCCCCGCGTGAGATGGAGACATTGCAGTATCTTTGCGATGGCGCTTCTAACAAGGACATCGCCCGTGCTCTAGGCCTCGCTGAAGTCACAGTGAAGCTGCACGTCAAGAACATCCTCGCCAAGCTGAGCGTGAAAAACCGCACCCAAGCAGCGCTCATGGCGAAGGAAGACGGCGTCTACTAGGGCTGTCGGAAGCGGTCGCTTACTCGGCCCCAGAGGTGAAGGGTCACAGCCCGCGGATTTGCGATGCACTCGCGCTGGAATTGGCTTAACCCAAGGGCAGTCAACATCGGCAAGGACGAAAAGCAGTATGGCAAACGGCAACAAAACAGCGATCGTAACAGGCGGATTGTCGGGAATGGGGCTTGCGATTGCACGCAAGTTGGCAAGCGGTGGCACCCGTGTTGTGGTCGGTGCCCGAAGCGCTGGCGACGCGGATTATGCGCGGCAAGTTCTGGGCGAGGACAGCGGGCGCATCGAAGCGGCCGCGCTGGATGTAAGATCGTCCCAAAGCGTCGATGATTTCGTTGCCCAAGTGGTCGCATCCCACGGCAGCGTCGATATTCTGGTGAACGCCGCAGGTGTCTATGAGGAAGCCGCCGTGATCGACCATCCCGATAGGGTTTGGGACGATCACATTGACACAAACCTCAGCGGGTCATTTCGCACGATCCGCGCTGTGATGCCCCATATGAAGCGCAATGGGTGGGGGCGCATTGTGAACATCGCCTCAGTTGCTGCTCATAATGGCATGGCCAACAATGCCGCTTATTGCACGTCAAAGGCGGGGCTTTTGGGGCTTGGGCGCTGCGTCAGCCTTGAAGGGGCGGCCCATGGCGTGACCTGCGTGTCGATCAGTCCCACATGGGTCGAGACCGAGATGCTGAAACGGTTCATCGACGCCGACATCGCCAGCACGGGTCAAACCCTAGAGGAAGTCCGAGCGGAATACGCCAAGTCGAACCCGCAGAACCAACTGGTGCAGCCGACCGAGGTCGCCGAGCTTGCTGCCTTCCTGGTCAGCGACGCCGCCCGTGCCCTGACGATGGAAGATTTTCAGGTTAACGCCGGATCACTTTGGTAGTCGCTCTCGCGCCGCGATAGCAGAGCGTTCGCGTCGCAAATCCCCTCATAAGGCTGGTCACTCACCCGCGCCCACGCCGCGCGGGCGGCCGCGTTTTGGAAGGTTGAATCGGCGCGTAGCGTATCTGGGAAGGTCTCGATCACATTGGCGATGCCCGGGGCAATCTCGACCATCGCCAACCAATCAGGAGCCGCCAATGAGCTGGCGCTGGTCGGGGTGACGCGATGATCGGCCATCAGGTTGTAGATCGGGGCCTCTGGTCCCGTGACCGGGCCCAGAAGGAACGCGGCGGCGGCGGTCACGTCGGTCATCGGGAAGGTCAGGCCTTGGGGCATGTGACCGGCGCGGAACGAGGCCTCTAGGATAATCTCGTAAATGTCGCGCGGGTTAGGCGCGCCTAAATCATAGAGAGAGGGCAAGCGCACAATCGCCGCAGAAACGCCCGATGCGCGAATGACCTCTTCCGCCGCAATCTTCGCTGCCCCGTAGCCGGTGCAACCGTCCCACTGGGTTGGCAGCGTTTCGGGCCAAGGGCCACCACGGTCAGGGAACACCGCGCTGGAAGAGGTGAACCGCAGGTCCGCCTTGGCCGCCAGGCAGAAATCCAGCACGGTTTTCATCCCGCGTGCGGACCAATCCAGCATTTCCTCTCGGCCAATGGCGAGGTTCACCATCGCCGCGCAATGCACGACCTTGGTGACAGAGCCTGCCAGCGTGTCAAAAGGCCCCTGCGCTAGCCCAAATCCCGGGGCGTCCAACGTGCCGGGCACCATGACGTAACGATCGCTTTGGATGCCATGGGCGCGGGCCACGTCGTCCAGACGGTCCCTTGCCCCCCGGTTCTTGTCGCGCACAAGGCAATAGACGACCTCTCCGCGCGGCAAATCACGGGCGGCTTGGGCCAAGACGTGACCGCCAAGGAACCCTGTGGCGCCAGTCAGCAGAATGCCGGGGCGATCAAAGATGTCGGTGGGGGCGGGCGTGTCGGCCTCTTGGGTCATCAACTGATCCAACCGGTGCAATGGCACATTCATCGCCAGTTCAAAGTCGATCGGACGGCCATAAGCCTTTTCCAGCTCCAGCATCAGGGTGACGCACATCAAAGAGTCGCCTCCCTGATCGTGGAAGTTCCGCGACGGGTCGATCTGCGACGGGTCGCACGACATGGCCAAGGCGGCGGCGGCGATCACGGCATCCTCAGCCGCGGTGCTGGTGCCGGCGTCATCGGTCACCGGAGGCAACGCCCGCATGTCGGCTTTGCCCGATACCGGGTGAAGCGGCAGCGCGTCCATTTGCACAAGGAAGGACGGCACGCAGTAGGCCGGCAGCACTTCGCGCAATGCCGTGGCAAGGGCGGGCGGCATCCGGTTGGTCCCGGCGCTCAGCCCCCAAGCATCTTCATTGGCCTTGGCCTGCGTGGCGTCGGCGGCGAAATAGAAGATCAGGCTTTGCCCCCGCGCGCCGACCTCTGCCACCCAAGGGGCGGCGCTGGTAAAGGCCAGCTTGTCGCGCAGGGTTTCCGTCAACTCTCGTGTCTGGATCGAGAAGCCGCGCAGCTTCAGCATATGGGCGATGCGCCCCTCGATATGTAGCGCGCCTTGGTCATCAACCCACGCTTGGTCCCCGGTATCGTAAAGCCGCGTATCGCGTCCGTTGATGGAGAGCTCTCGAAACCGCAGGCGGGTTTCCTCGGGGCGGTTGATGTAGCCCTGCCCCAGCATTCTTGGCCCTTCAAAATGCAATTGGCCCGACGTGCCCGGTGGGCAGGGTTGATCCGCCTCATCCAGAATTATGGCGCGTAGGTGCTGCATCGGCACCCCAACCGAGGCAGGCCCCATCCCCGCCGGTTTTGTCAGATGCGACATGCACACATCATGGGTTTCGCAAATGCTGTAGAGGTTCCAAAGCGCGGTATCGGGCAGTTTCCGGAGTGACGTGGTGATCAAGTCATCACCAACAACTTCCCCGTTCAGCACCACACGGGTCAGGGGCAAAGCATTGGCGCGGCCCGCGTCCAGCGCGGTGAGGAAAGTGTCGTAGAACGAGGGCGTGAACAGCATCTCGTCCACATCATGGGCAATCAGGAAATCGGCCAGCTCGCTAGGCGAAAACAAAGTGTTGGCGTCGGGGAACCAAAGCGCCCCGCCTTTGCGCAGGGGGCGAAACATCTCCCATATCGCGAAGACGTAGATGCCGACCCGAATGCCGGGACCGTAGGGGGTAAATTCGTCGCGCCACACATAGGACAGATAGGCGGCGTCCTGCGATACGGGGATGCATTTGGGTCGGCCCGTCGTGCCCGACGTGGCGACCATGTAGATCGGATCGGTCGGCAGCACATGGCCCGGTTGCAGCGCCTGATACGGCGCAGGCGCTTCTTGCAACAAGGCGACAGCATCCATCGTCGCACAATCGCCCGGCAAATGCCCCGGAGCAGGCGCCTGGCAGGTAACAACCAAGCTGACATCCAGCTCGGAAATAATGTTGTGCAGCACCATCTGTGGCATCGCTGGATCCAGATGCACGAAAGGCCGCCCAGTGATGACACAAGCCACCGCGCTTGCTGCCATGGCGATCCCCGGAGAGCCGAAGATCCCCACCACCTGCGGCGCATCCAGATGGCGGCCAAGGGCATCTACAAATTGACCGAGCCGTCCGTAGGTGATCGTTTGATCCCGGTCGGACATGGCAGGCGCGTCTGAGAAAGTCTCGATGGCACGGACAAGATCACCGGCGACGGTCTGAGACGATGTCATAGAGAATACCCTTCTGGATAGCGGGCCGAGACAAGCCGACCCGAATAGCGCCATTTGCGGCGCAAAAGCGTGCCACCACTGATTGCCATTGTGCACGCTCGGTGGCCAGTGAGAACATCGCCCTTGCGCCGCTTCGGCCCACGCTGCGCGACACCAAAGCGCCTCTAAATCGGGCAGGTCGCCTAATTTTTCACACATACGAAAATCGACTCGCTCCACCCCGGCACAAGGCTGCTCGCTCCAAGCGATCCACGTTGAGGCCGTTTGTCCGGTGGGCCTATAAATCCCAATGGCAGCTGAAATTCCCCTACTCGTGTTCACAGATCTGGACGGCACTTTAATAGATCACGACACCTATCAATGGGACGCCGCCACCCCTGCCCTACAGGCCCTCGGGTCGATTTCGGCGGGGATCGTTCTGGCCAGTAGCAAAACTTCTGCCGAGATCGCCCCGCTTCGGGCCGCGCTGGGGCTAGAGGACTGGCCCGCCATCGTAGAAAACGGTGCGGGGATGCTGCCGGCCCATGTGCGCCACATCCAAGGCACCTCGCAACATGCCAAGGTACGACAGACCCTAAGCACCCTGCCCGCCCAAATTCGCCGCCTGTTTCGCGGGTTTGGCGACGTGAGTGCCGCAGAAGTCGCGCAAATGACGGGCCTGACCGTACCCGCCGCAGAACTGGCGAAGCAAAGGCATTTTTCCGAACCGGGACAATGGCTTGGGTCTGAAGTGCAGAAGACCGAATTCGTGGACGCCCTGCTCGATTTGGGGGTGCAGGCGCAACAAGGGGGCAGGTTTCTGACCCTATCGTTTGGCGGCAACAAGGTCGATCAAATGCGCCGCGTCATCGCGGATTGTCGCCCCACGCATACTATCGCTTTGGGGGATGCGCCCAATGACGTGCAGATGCTGGAACATGCCGACTTTGGGGTCATCGTCCGCAACCCCCACCGCCCGCCGTTACCCAAGCTGAAAGGCGAGGACACGGGACGCATCGTTCGTACCGACAGCCCCGGCCCCTTGGGCTGGAACGCAGCGATCCTCAGCCTGCTTCATCGACTAGATTTACATTAGGAAAACCCGCCCATGGCCGACTTTCAACAGAACGGAAACATCACCACGCTGCACAACCTGCGGTCGCGAACGGCCGAGGAAATGGAGCATGAGCTTTCCGTTTTCGCGCAGTCCCGGAAGATCACCCTGATCCTGCCTTGCCTGTTTTCCGAGCTGGAAGGCGATGCGATGCCGCACATCCTGTCCGAGCTTTCAAAGGTTCGGTATCTGCACCGGATCATCATTGGACTCGATGCCGCTAACGAAGCGCAGTTTCGGCACGCCAAGAAGTTCTTTGAGGGGTTGAACCAAAACCACATCGTCATCTGGAACGACAGCCCCCGCATGTTGGCCCTTGAGGCGCGCCTGCAAGCCATGGGATTGGCCCCTTCCGAGAAGGGCAAAGGTAAGAACGTTTGGTCGTCGTTGGGCTACCTCATTGGTTGTGCCGATAGCTCCGTGATGGCGATCCATGATTGCGATATCCTGACCTATGACAAGGAAATGCTCGCCCGTTTGGTCTATCCGGTGACGAACCCGAATTTCCCTTATCAGGTGGCCAAGGGCTATTATCCTCGGATCGGCGGCGGCAATCTGAACGGGCGTGTGACGCGCCTGTTGGTCAGCCCGCTTCTTATCGCCTTGAAACGAGTGATCGGGGACCGCGATTACATCGATTACCTGCGCAGCTTTCGCTACCCGCTTTCGGGTGAATTCGCCATGCGCACGTCGATTTTGCCAGACCTGCGCATCCCCTCTGACTGGGGGCTGGAAATCGGCGTGCTGTCCGAGGCGTGGCGCAACCTTGCGCCAAAGGCTGTCTGTCAGGTCGACATCTCTGACGCCTACGACCACAAGCACCAAACCTTGAGCCCGGAAGAGGCGAACGCAGGCCTCAACCGGATGTCCACCGACATCTGCAAGGCAATCTTCCGCAAGCTGGCCGCAGACGGCACGGTCTTCACCCCAAACGTCTTTCGGACGTTGAAGGCCACCTATTATCGCTGTGCGTTGGATGTGTTGGAATCCCACTACAACGACGCGGTCATGAACGGGCTGAGCATTGATCGCCACACCGAAGAACGCGCGATCGAACTGTTTGCGGAAAACATCGTGCGGGCGGGTAACCTGTTTCTAGAGAACCCGCACGAAACCCCCTTCATCCCCACATGGAACCGCATCCATTCCGCCGACCCGGCGTTCATTCCCGATATGGCCGCCGCCGCGAAGGCCGATCAGGAGGAATATGTTTGATTAGCTGGCCCGGTTGGTGATCCACCGACATTGGTAGGGGGCGAGTGAGATCGCCTCTTGCGTCGGGTCGATCACCTCCCCGGTCAGCAGGTCGATCCAATCTTCGTCATCGATCAAGTTCATCGCCGTGGGCGAGATTTCGACGGTCTCACCGCTGACGTTATGCAGCGCAAAGATGGACTGATGCCGATCAAGGCTTTGCCGCCAGACCCCAAGGACCCGGTCATCAAGCGACATCGTGAACTGCGTCGCATTGGGGTGAAACGCCGCTTGCTTGGCCCGGATGCGCAACCGATCCGACAAGGCCCCCAGAACCCGAGCATTCACGGAACTGGGATCATCGAGCAAGGCGTTCAAGGTGGGATAGTCCCAGTTATGCCGATTGATCGCGCGGTTCATGCCGCGGCGGACGACCTGTTCATGGTCGTTCGGCGTTGCCAGCATAGCGTGGATATAAAAGGCGGGAATACCCTCTAAGGACATCACGATGGTTTGCGAACACACGAACCGCTCGACATGAAAATCGCTGTTTCCGTCAAAGGTCTGCCCCGTCGCCTCAAAGAACGTCGTGTTGATCTCATAGGGTGCTTCACCGCCGTCTGGCAGAGCACGCATCGACACGAGCCCCCCGATGTTGCGGATCGTGTCGATCATCTTGGACTGTTCTTGCGCTGGCAAAATCCCCTCGGCGGGACGCATTCCGATGCCGTCATGGCTGGCGGTGAAGTTCAGGTAAGCGCAGCCCAATTGCGCGGGCGGCATCCCGCTGGACCAAAGCCGCAGATACTTGCAAGAGCCCGACATGACCGCGTGTAGGATCAGCGGCGGCAGAGGGAAGTTATAGATCGCGTGAGCTTCATTCCGGTTGCCGAAATAGCTGAGGTTTTCCGCCTTGGGGACGTTGGTTTCCGTCAGCAAAATGATCGTCTCAGAGGCGTAGTCACACAGCATCCGCATCAACTGAACGATCGCGTGGGTCTGCGGCAGATGGATAGAAGAGGTGCCCGCCTGTTTCCAAAGAAATGCGACCGCATCCAGCCGGATAATCTGCACGCCATTGTCCACATGCAACCGGATGATCCGCAGGAACTCCAACAAAACTTCCGGGTTGCGAAAATCCAGATCAATTTGGTCATGGCTAAACGTACACCACACGTGACGCGGTCCGTTTGCCGTTTCAACCTTCTGCAAAAGGGGCGTTGTGCGGGGCCTTACCACATCGCGCAGGTCATCATCCGGGTCCGCCTCGAAGAAGAACTTGTCGTAGGGATCTTGGCCCTGAAGGTAGCTGTTGAACCACGTCCCTTGGCTGGACACGTGATTTAAGACCAGATCGGACATCAAATGGAAGTCGACGCTGATCCGGTTGATGTCAGGCCAATCCCCCAACTGAGGATTGACCGAGCGATAATCGGACACGGCGAAGCCATCGTCAGAGGTGAAGGGAAAAAACGGCAGGATATGGACGCCGTTCACCACACCCTTCATTCGCCGCAGCAAAAAGTCGTGCAGCAGATCCAGTGGTTTATGGGCCCCATCGACGATGGAATTGCCATAGGTGATCACCAGCGCATCTTTTTCAGTCCACAGGTTATTGCTCGGCAATCGCCCGCGTTTGCGGGGCCTCGTCCCCTCGGGCCAGAAGGCACCGACGATCAAACTGGAAAGGATATCCGGGTCCACATCCGGGTAAATACGTTGGACCAGCGCAGCCAAACGCCTGCTGAAAGAGGTATTGCGAGACGGTTCCATCCTTTGAAGCAACGCCAAGACCACGCCCGGATCAAGGCGACGCTGCGGGTTTCGTGTGGAAGGACGGTCGATTGGGCAAAACCGGCCTGAAATGAAATGGTTTGACCAAGGTTGCGTAATTTTTGGGCAGTTGATTAACGGATGCCCGGCACTTAAAACGCCAACATGATTGACACCGACACACTTCGACCGACCCGTTGATCGGCCCCAATGGCAAGATCACAACTACTCCGAAATGCGATACTGCTTGGTCCGCCGGTTGCAAGCCGAAGTGGCGGAGACGAAGGGATTCGAACCCTCGAGACAGTTTCCCGCCTACTCCCTTAGCAGGGGAGCGCCTTCGACCACTCGGCCACGTCTCCGCTGACCCGTCTAATGTCGGGAACCGGGGAAAACAAGCCAGAATTGTTACCTTTAGGCGACCTTTCGGGATTGCCGGAACAAGGCCACGGAATAGAGCGCCAATGCGGCCCAGATCATCGGGAAGGCGATCATGCGGGCGGTGCCGAAGGGCTCTTCGAATAGGAACACCGCCACAAGGAAAATCAGTGTGGGGGCAATGTATTGCAGGATGCCGATCGTGCTCAAACGCAAAAGCTTCGCGCCGTTCACGTAGAAAATCAGCGGGACGGCCGTGACCAGGCCACAGCCTATCAATAGCCAGGTGTCCGATGCCACACCGGCCATGAAGCTGCCCTGCCCCGTCGCGCCCATCCACGCCACATAAGCAAACGCCGGCACGCAGAGAATCGCGACCTCCAGAAAGAAACCCTGGTTCGGGCCGATGGGTAGCTGGCGTTTGCAGAAAGCATAGGCCACCCAACTCAGCATCAGGCCCAGTGCCACCCACGGCAGGCCGCCTTCCTCGATCGTCAGAATGATCACGGCCAGTGCGGCCAGGCCCACGGCGGTCCATTGCAAGCGGCCCAGCCGGTCCCCCAACAGCACGGCGCCGAGGAACACGGTGGCCAGCGGGTTGATGTAGTAGCCCAAGGCGCCATCAAGGGTGCGTTCGTTAGCGATCGCCCAAATGTAAATGCCCCAGTTGATCGAGATAAACAGCGCCGTCAGCGCCCCCATAGCCAGCATTTTCGGAGAGCGCAGCGCCACTTTCAGATCCGCCGTGCGGCCCGTGATCAGGATCAGCAGGCCAATGATCGGAAGCGACCAGATCACCCGGTGGGCTACGACCTCCATCGCGGGCAGGTGCGACAGCGCCTTCAAGTAGATCGGCAAACCTCCCCACAGGACATAGGCGCTGACGGCGTAGGCATAGCCTTTGGGGGTATCTTCAGATTGGGCGGCCATGGCAGGGGGGCTTTCGGGAAAAAGGATCGCGGCGAGAAAGCCCGAAGACGGGCCGAGGCGCAAATCAAGAATTGTGCGATAGGCGATCACGAATAACCACGTCGCCGCAGACCTCTTCCCACGGCTACGGTCGCTGCCCGGCGAAGCGGGCAGCCTCTTGCCCGCGCGGCGTCAGCCCCCGTGAAGGAAGTGCAAGACGTCGCCGTCTTTCACGACGTAGCCCTTGCCTTCCGCGCGCATCTTGCCCGCTTCCTTTGCCGGGTTTTCGCCACCCAAGGTGACGTAGTCGTTGTAGGCGATGGTTTCAGCGCGGATGAACTTGGCCTCAAAATCCCCGTGGATCACCCCGGCGGCGGCGGGGGCTTGGGTGCCCTCTTTGATGGTCCAGGCACGGGCCTCTTTGGGGCCGACGGTGAAGTAAGTTTGCAGGTTCAGCAGCTCGTACCCCGCACGGATCAGACGGTCGAGGCCGGGCTCTTCCAACCCCAATTCTTCCAGGAACATCTCGGCGTCTTCAGGGTCGAGCTGGCTGATGTCCTCCTCGATCTTGGCAGAAATCACCACATGGGCGTTGCCTTGGGCCGCTGCCATTTCAGCCACACGGGCAGATTGCGCGTTGCCGGTGCCAGCGTTCGCCTCTTCGACATTGCAAACGTAGAGGATCGGCTTGGTGGAGAGCAGTTGCAGCATCTTCCAGGCCTTGGCGTCTTCTTCGTCAACTTCGACGGTCCGGGCGGGTTTGCCGTCCTCCAGCGCCGCTTTGGCGGCGTTCAACAGGCGCTCTTGCTGCACGGCTTCCTTGTCGCCGCCGCGTACTTTCCGCACGAGGTTTGCCATGCGCTTCTCGATGCTTTCCAGATCGGCGAGCATCAGCTCGGTTTCAATCGTTTCCGCGTCGGCGATCGGATCGACCCGGCCATCAACGTGGACGACATCGCCATCCTCAAAGCAGCGCAACACGTGGGCGATGGAATCTGTTTCGCGGATGTTGGCAAGGAATTGGTTGCCGAGGCCCTCCCCTTGGCTCGCGCCTTTCACAAGGCCCGCGATATCGACGAAGGTCATGCGCGTCGGGATGATGGATTTGGAGGCCGCAATCTCGGCCAGCTTATCAAGGCGAGCGTCGGGCACGGCCACGTCGCCTACGTTGGGTTCAATCGTGCAGAACGGAAAGTTCGCCGCCTGCGCCGCTGCCGTGCGGGTCAGCGCGTTGAACAGGGTCGATTTGCCGACGTTCGGCAGGCCCACGATGCCCATTTTGAAACCCATGTGACGCACTCCGGCTAAAGCTAAAAATCAAGGGCGCATGTAGGTCGTGCGGGGGTGAAAGGTCAAGGCTCTGCCAGACAGGGCGGCGCGGCAAGGACGCTTTGGCGGAGGAGCCGTTTAGCGCCTGCGTGCCGATTGACATACCCCCCAAGGGGCGTAGACGGGATCAATGACGCATGCCCCCACCACCAAGGCCGAGCTCGCGCCCCTGATCCGCCTTGCTGTGCCGCTGATGGTTGGCCTGACGGCGGCGCTGTTGATCGGCGTTGTGGACACGGTCATGATCTCTCCGCTCGGGACGGTGCCCCTCGCCGCAGCTGGGGTGACGACGGCGGTGCTCATCATCCTGATCTCGGCCCTATGGGGCCTTCTGACAGTCATCTCCGTGCAGATCAGTCAGGCCGAAGGCGCGGTCGACCCTGCCCGTGTGGCGATGGCGCTCCGCTCCGGCCTGCTCCTCTGCCTCATAGGAGGCATCCTCGCCGCGCTTCTAATGATCTCGGTCTACCCCCTTCTCGGGCCCTTAGGTCAGCCGCAAGAGGTGTTGGATATCCTGCTGCCCTATTGGCTAAGCATGTCAGTCTGGATCATCCCCTTCACTCTGTTTTTCGGCCTGAAGGCGCTGTTTGACGCGGTGGATTGGCCTTGGGCGGCAGTAGGGCTCAGCTATATCGGCGTGGTGGCTAACATTCCGGCCAATTACACCTTCATCCACATTCTGGACATGGGCATTCTGGGGGCCGGGTTGGCGTCGATCCTGTCCCAAAGCCTGTCGCTGATTGCGGCTTGGCTGGTGGTCACACGGGCCGAGGGGTTGCGTATTTACCGCCAATCGGTCGCGGTGGCGTGGTCAGACGTCCGGGCGCAATTGCGAGACAGCGTGCCGCTCTGCCTTGGCTATGCGGGCGAAGGCGGGGCCTATGCGATGATCGGCCTTATGATCGGCTGGCTGGGGGCCGAGGCCTTGGCCGCCCACCAGATCGTAAACGCCTTGGGCGGGGTGGCCTATGTGATCCCGCTCGGCATGGCGGGGGCCGTGTCGATCCGCGTCGGCAACGCGGTGGGCGCGGGCCGCTATGATCGGTTGCGCCCGATCCTGAAAGCCTCGTTCCTGATGGTCGTCATGTGGCAGGCGATGGCAGCGAGCGTGTTCATTTTCGGAGGGCGTCTGCTGGCTGAGGCGATGTCCAGCGACCCTGCCGTTATTCAGCTAGCCACAAGTTTGTTCATCATCATGGCCATGATGCAAATCGCCGATGGCATTCAAGGCACCTCCCTTGGGGCGTTGCGGGGGATGTCGGACATGAACCGCCCAACGGTCATCACGCTGATCGTCTATTGGCCCCTTGCATTGCCATGCAGCTATATCCTTGGGATCGGTCTTGGGTATGGGGCGATGGGCATCTGGCTTGGCTACACCCTTGGCCTTGCGGTAGCCGCCGTTGCCTTGCCTTGGCGTTTCTGGCGCCTCACGTCCGCAAGCTGCGCACAGGTAGACCGGGCTTAAGCCCGGATCTCCCTCTCAACTGCGCTTCTCGCGCCGCTCAAAGATCACAAACCACGCCAACAGAATAAACATCGGGTGGGTCAAACCGCCCGAAAAGATCAACGCCAAGATCCAGATCGGCGCAATGATAATGCCCAAAATTACCCGTCCGGCTAGAAAGATGGACAGGGGCGGAAGCAGGATGGCGAGTAAGTAATTCATGGTGAGTAAATGGGGATGCCCCCGCCTTGGTTCCATAGGATGAGGGAAAAACTCGTAACCTTTCCCCATCAGCCTCCGTGACGGGTCGGACGACCCCGATTATAGATCGCGCCCTCCCATTGATTTCTGGCCTCCCTTGGGTCAAACCACCCAGACGACAGCTAATTGAGAGCCCCACCATGACCCGTATCGACGACACCTTCTCGCGCCTTTCCGCCTCTGGCAAAAAGGCTTTTGTCTCGTACATCATGGCCGGAGACCCCGATTATGATACCTCGCTAAAGGTGATGCGGGGCCTGCCCGCGGCGGGCGTCGATATCATCGAGCTCGGCTTGCCTTTCACCGACCCTATGGCCGATGGCGCAACGATCCAATTGGCCGGACAAAGGGCGCTGGATGGCGGTATGACGCTGGAAAGAACTCTGCAAATGGCGCGAGATTTCAGGGCGGGCGACGACACGACGCCCATCGTCCTGATGGGCTACTACAACCCGATCTACTCCCGTGGTGTGGACCAGTTTTTGACGGATGCGAAAGCCGCAGGGATCGACGGGCTGATCGTTGTGGACCTGCCCCCGGAAGAGGATGACGAGCTCTGCATTCCCGCCCAAGCCGCAGGCCTGAACTTCATCCGCCTCGCCACCCCTACCACCGACGACGCCCGCCTGCCCAAAGTGCTGACCAACACGTCAGGCTTCGTGTATTACGTTTCTGTCACTGGCACGACAGGGGCCGCCGCTGCTCAAGCCAGCGACGTGGCGCCAGAAGTGGCCCGGATCAAATCCAAAACAGACCTCCCCGTCATCGTGGGCTTCGGCATCAACACGCCCGAGGCCTCCGAAAGCATCGCCTCGATCGCTGACGGCTGTGTCGTAGGCTCTGCCATCGTGTCGCAAATCGCTTCGGGCGAAAGCGTCGAGGACGTGCTGGCTTTTGTGGCCTCTCTGGCGGATGGCGCGCATCGGGGGTAGGCCACTACTTCAATGCAACAGCCAGGTGATAGGCGCGCCGTCTTTCGGCGTGCAGCGCATCATTGGCCTGTGCCGGGGCTTTCAGAACCAAGTCAGCAAAGCTTCCCATGCCACCGTACATTGCCAAAAAAAGCTCTACGCAGTTGCCGTCAGAGGCCTCCGCCACCTGCCGCACGCGCGTAATCTTCGCCGACCACAGGCCCTTTTCGTGGCGCTGCAAGATGCCTTCCAGACGCCTGAGGCTTTCAATAAATGCCTGCAAATCAGGATGATGCGACGCCTCTTCCATGGTTTAATGCTACTAGTGAGCGCCGAGAGCCTCAACCCCATGGACTCCGCCCCCTCGCATTGGTAAACATTTCTTACCACCTTGCGGAGAGCCCCCATGGCCGTCATCACCGAAATCGAAGACCTCAAGCGCATCTACAAGCGGCGCGTGCCCAAGATGTTCTACGATTACGCCGAAAGTGGCAGCTGGACGGAACAGACCTTCCGCGAGAATTCCTCGGACTTTGACCTGATCCGCCTGCGCCAACGCATCGCGCGGGACATGACCGGGCGCTCCACCGCGTCCGAGATGTTGGGCCAGCACGTCTCCATGCCCGTAGCGCTTGCGCCTGTGGGCCTGACGGGGATGCAATCAGCCGACGGAGAGATCAAAGCCGCCCGCGCGGCGGAACGTTTCGGGGTCCCGTTTTGCCTGTCCACCATGTCGATCTGCTCGATCGAGGACGTGGCCGAACACACCAACAAGCCATTCTGGTTTCAGGTCTATACCCTCAAAGACGATGACTTCATGCGCCGCTTGTTTGATCGCGCGAAGGCCGCGAAATGCTCGGCTCTTGTGATTACCGTCGATCTGCAAATGCTGGGGCAACGCCATAAAGATATCAAAAATGGCCTCTCTGCCCCGCCCAAACTGACCCCCGCGTCCGTGGCCAACATGATGACCAAAATCCCTTGGGGTCTGGAAATGCTCGGCACCCAACGGCGGTTCTTCGGAAATATCGTGGGCCATGCCAAAGGGGTGGATGATCCGAGCTCGCTGACCACGTGGACAGCGCAGGCGTTTGACCAATCCCTCGATTGGGATCGCATCAAAGAGCTGCGGTCTTGGTGGGATGGTCCGGTGATCCTGAAGGGCATTCTGGACGCCGATGACGCCCGCAAAGCGGTCGAGGTTGGGGCCGACGCTATCACCGTATCCAACCACGGCGGGCGGCAGCTGGATGGCGCCTTGTCGTCGATCCGTATGTTGCCTGAAATTATGGACGCGGTCGGAGACAAGATCGAAGTACACCTGGATAGCGGCATCCGTTCGGGCCAGGACGTGCTGAAAGCGCTGGCGCTGGGGGCCAAGGGCACCATGATCGGGCGCGCATTTGTCTATGGGTTGGGCGCGCGCGGCGAACAGGGCGTGATGGAAGCGCTCGAGGTTATCCGCAAAGAACTCGATACTTCGATGGGCCTTTGTGGAGAGCGTGACGTCCACGACCTGGGTCGCCAAAACGTGCTGGTCCCAAAGGGATTTCAAGGCGAATGGGAATGACGCCCGCGTAAATATACGGCGAGGAGCGGCGCGAGGAGCGCCACCGCCGCGACTGCGGCGAACGCCCACCGCAAACCCACAGCGCCCGAAATAAAGCCCATCAGCGAGGGCGCAAGAACGAAGCCCATGAAGCCGATCACGGCGGCGCGGGCCACAGCTGCGGTCCGATGTTCGGGCCGCACCATCCGACCCACAATGGCAAGACCGACGGGCCCCACGGCTGCAATCCCCAAGCCCATCGCGCCAAAGCCCACGTAAGCCATAAGGGGCGACAGCGCAGCCGCCGCAACCAACGCGCCGACCATCGCCATGCCCGTGCCGATCACGATAATCGCGTGCTCGCTGAACCGCTCGGTCAGGGCTTGGCCGGAGAACCTGCCTACCGCCATTGTCAGGCCCAGAACGGCCGGGCCAAACGCGCCCTCTGCCGCGCGCCCGCCCAAGGTGCGCTCAATATGCAGGGCCGACCAGGCCTCTACCGTAGCTTCCACGAAGAAGGCGATCAGCACGATCGCGCCGCATAGAACGACGGTGCCCCAAGGAAAGCGGTTGGCGCGGCGTGCGGCGTCGTCCACTTGCTCGGCATCCATCCGCAACGGCAAAGCCATGATAACAATGGCAACCGCCACCACGGCGAAGATCTGTTCCGGGGTAAACCCCGCCTCTCGGGCAAGCCCCGTCAAGATGGCCGAAATCGCATAGGCGACCGAGAACATGGCGTGGTTGGCGTTCATCAGACTGCGCCCGTGACGCGCCTCCAACTCGGACACGCGGGCGTTCATCACCACGTCCAACAGGCCCGAACAGAACCCCGCCAATACCATCGCCACAAAGAACACGAAGGGCGCGCTTGCCCATGCCGGACCAAGGGCCACCGCGGCAAAGATGCACCCCGCCACGGGCATCGCCCAAGGGCCCATCAAACGGTCAAACAACGGCGCCAGCCACATCGTAGCCACCAAGCCAAAGGACGTGCCCAACAGGATCAAACCGAACAAAGTGTCATCGGCCCCAATCCCCTCTTTCAGCACCGGAACCTGTGCGGCAAAACTGCCCCAGAACAAGCCGACAATCATGAAGGCAACCAAAGGGCGACGGGAAAGCGATAGCGCGGAAAGAACTGACATGGTCGCAACCGCTGTCACGGCCCAGCGCCATACGCAATAGGGGCTTTTCAAAACCGCCCCCCTCCCCTATACGCGCGGACTTACGAACCCAGAGCCGACACCCTTGGAGGCGGCTCATAACTCTAGGAGAATTCCAATGGCTGGTGAGATTCCTGATCTTATCGCTGAGGCACGGACGGGGACAGGCAAGGGGGCCGCTCGTCAAGCACGCCGTGATGGTAACGTGCCCGGTATCGTTTACGGTGGCGGCGCAGACCCGCTGGCGATCAACATCCCCTTCAACGTGCTGTTCAAGCGCTTGAAAGATGGTCGCTTCCTTTCGACCCTGTTCAACCTGAAGGTTGAGGGCCAGGAAGACGTCCGCGTGATCTGCCGCAACGTCCAGCGTGATGTTGTCAAAGACCTGCCCACGCACGTTGACTTCATGCGCCTCAAGCGCACCTCGAAGGTAACGCTGTTTATCCCTGTTGAAGTTGTTGGCGAAGCAGAATGCCCCGGCCTCAAAAAGGGTGGCGTGTTGACCATGGTTCGCCCCGAGGTTGAACTGCGTGTGACTGCTGGCGATATCCCAGAGGCGATCACCATCGACCTCAACGGCCTCGACATCGGCGACACCGTCACGATCAGCTCGGTTGAGCTGCCCTCCGGCGCGAAAGCCACGATCGACCGTGACTTCGTGATCGCCAACCTGACAGCGCCTTCCGGCCTTGTGAGCGCCGAGAACGAAGCCGACGATGGTGACACGCCGGCAGCCGACGAAGTGCCTGCGACCGAAGTCAACGAAGACTGAGCGCCAGCCTCGCCGAAGATTTGACGCCGTCCGGGATGCCGGGCGGCGTTTTTTTTTGAACGAGTGCAGATTCGGAGCAGGCAATGCAGATAACGCGTCGGAAAACCCTGGAAACTGCCTTGAGCCTATTGGGGGCCGGGATGATGGCTAAACGTCTGGGCGCGCAAACGCCGCGCTGGCACCTGCCCGCCGAGGAAGCCCGCCACGACGCTACTTTCATGCAATGGCCTGTCAGCCGCGAAGTCCATCCCGACGGCATCTTCCTCGACATGCTGCAAGACGCTATCGCCGAGTTGGCCAACACGATTGCTGAGTTTGAACCGGTGATCATGTTGATGCCCGCCGATGCCATGACCGCCGCCGCCCATAAACTGTCACGCAATGTGGAGGTCTGGGACATCCCCACCGATGACCTCTGGGCGCGCGACTCCGGCCCCGTGTTTCTGACCGACGGCGCAGGCAATCGCGCCGTCACCGGGTTCAACTTCAACGGCTGGGGCGGCAAGCAAACCCACGCCCATGACAGTCTGATAGCGCAGCGCGTGGCTGAAAGGATGGGCCTGCCCTTCTTGCCTTCCTCCATCGTCGGAGAGGCCGGCGGCCTGGAGCACGATGGCGCAGGCTTGGTCATCGCGCACGAAAGCTCCTGGGTGAATGATAACCGCAACCCCGGCCTGTCCCGTGATGCCGTGGCGGCGGCGATTTTGACCACCGTCGGCGCGGATCGAATGATCTGGGCACCGGGCGTCGCGGGGCTCGACATAACCGACTATCACATCGACGCTCTCGCCCGCTTTGTCGCTCCCGGCCACGGATTGATCCAACTCCCCGATGCGCCTGACCCGGACGACCCCTTCGCGCTTGCTGCCTTCCAGACCCGCGATATTCTGGAGGGCGCAGGCTTGCGTCTCACTGTGATCGAAGACGCCTGGGCTACTCGCGTGACTTCTGACGACTTCGTCGCGTCCTATGTGAATTACTACATCTGCAACGGTGCCATCATTGCCGCCCAGTTCGGGGACAGACGGACCGACCGCTCTGCGCGCCGGACGCTACAGCAGCTCTACCCGGATCGAGAGATCGTGATGCTCAACGTGGACCCTATCGGAGAGGTCGGCGGCGGTATCCATTGCGCCACCCAACAACTACCCTCGGTCTAGTTCCGCATCATCCGGGTCGCGCGGCACACCCGCCTGCGGCACAACTCTCGTGTCTTATCACAGGAGCTTCCCCATGACCTACCGTATCACCGGATTGCCCGCCGCCCCCTTCGCCCCCCTCTTTGGCCTATCGGACAAGGACCTCAAAGCCCACGGCGCCGAGCGCGTCATCGCCGATGCGCCCAACAGCTACCCTGACCGTATCACCATGCGTGACGCTAAAGTGGGCGACAGCCTTCTGCTGCTCAACCACCAACACCAACCCGCCAACTCGCCCTACCGATCCAGCCACGCCATCTTCGTTCTCGAAGGCGCGACCGAGACCTACACAGCCACCAATGAAATCCCCGAAGTTATGGCCCATCGGCTCCTGTCATTGCGCGGTTTCAATTCCGCCGACAAAATCGAGGACGGGCGCGTCGTTCCCGGCGCCGAGGCAGACGCCGCAATCCGCGACATGCTCTCCAACGAGAAGATCCGTTACATCCATGCCCACAACGCCGGCCACGGATGTTACTCAGGGCTGATCACGCGCGACGCGTAAAATCAACGCGCCCGCTCCTTCATCTTGGCAAATACAACTCAATCCGACGGCAAGCCTCACGCACAAACCCTCAATACGGCAGCGCTTCAGCTCCCCTCGCCCCAAACCTTTCGGAACCCAAGGATTTTACCCCGCGACGTGACCGGATCATACGTCATGTCCATGGCGCTCATCCGGTCGATGATCTTCTTGATGACCGCCGCCTCGTATTGCTTGGGATGAATCTCCATCACGCAGAACCTCAGCGGGCACTTCCAAGGCCTGTCAAAATAGCCGGCCTCAGCCCCTTCCACGTCCATCAAAACTACATGGGGGCGATGGGCCCGGATCAGCTCGTGGAACCCGATCAGCGGCACCTCCACTTGCCTCCCGCCCTTGGCCCCAAGCCGTGACCCGGTAAAGCCGCCCGCGATGTGGAAACTCGCCGTCGCCCCCTCCGCGGCATGGCCCACAACCGCCCCATGCATCAGGCTCACCTCTTCCACACCATTGCGGGCATGGTTGGCGCGGATCACCGGCAACAAATCCGGGTTCGCCTCCACTGACAACACGTTTTCCGGCTCGGTCTTCTTGGCTGCCAATGTACCGATATAGCCAAGCCCCGCCCCCAATTCGAGCACCCGAAACCCGGGGCGCACGCAGCGATCCACCGAGCGTGCCTCGTCGCCCTCATAGCTGCCGTCAGCCAGTTTTTCGATAATCGCCTCAGTGGCCAAACCTTCCGGCAGGCCAAGGTCCACGCCATTCAGGCGATAAATTGCATCCGCTTGGGCGTTATGGGGTAGGGTCATCTCTGTCATACTCTGCGCGCTAACCGGGGATTTAGGCAGTAATAGGGCGCGATAGGCCCCGTGGATAGGCCCGCGATCCCCCCGAGTGCATTGCCGCCACACTTAGCGCCAGCGCAAGCCGCGCCTCCAATTTGCCCGTCGTGCCCCTTGCCTTGGCAATCGCACCCCCAAGCCATATCAAATGAAAAGCATCATATGAGGCCAGTCATGCAACTTTGGGTCGGTCTGGGAAATCCGGGCGCGAAATACGCGGGCAACCGCCACAATATCGGCTGGATGGCCGTGGACCGGATCGCCGAGGATCACGGCTTTGCCCCTTGGCGCGGCAAGTTTCAGGGCAAAGTGACCGAAGGCGTCATTGGCGGCGAGAAGGTGCTGCTGCTCAAGCCCGAAACCTTCATGAACCTCTCTGGCCAATCGGTGGGCGAGGCGATGCGTTTCTACAAACTCGACAGCACCGATGTTACTGTCTGGCATGACGAGCTGGACCTCGCCCCCGCCAAAGTCCGCGTCAAGGCGGGCGGCGGCCACGCGGGCCACAACGGGTTGCGCTCCATCCACCAACATATCGGACCGCATTACGACCGGGTCCGGCTTGGCGTAGGGCACCCCGGCCACAAGGACCGGGTGGCGGGCTATGTGCTCAGCGATTTCGCCAAGGCTGATTCAGAGTGGCTGGACGACGTGCTCCGTGGCCTTTCCGACGGTGCGCCGCAGCTGGCCAAAGGCGATGGCGGCAAATTCCTCAACGCGATCGCCTTGCGCACCGCCCCGCCCCGCTCCTCCACCTCAAAACCCAAAGCCCCAAACCGCCGCGAGGAAGCCGCCCCCGCGGCTGAGGAGCCGTCTGAAGACCCGCGCAGCGCCCTGCAAAAGCTGGCCGACAAGTTCCGCTAACCCTAAAGGACGCCGCCATGGCCTTGCCCAAAGACCCTTCCCTGAACGTCTACGGCGAAACCCTCGCCTCCTGCTCGACCGAGCCGTTGACCGGATACTTTCGCAACGGCGCCTGCGATACCTGCGCCGAAGATACTGGCTCTCATACGGTCTGCGCCGTCATGACCGCTGAATTCTTGGCCTACTCCAAATATGTCGGAAACGATCTCTCCACCCCGCGCCCCGAGTTCGGGTTTGCGGGCCTCAAGCCCGGCGATGGCTGGTGCCTCTGCGCCAGTCGCTGGATGCAGGCGGCCGAAGAACATGCCGCGCCCTTGGTCAACCTCTCGGCCACCCACAGGCGCGCACTCGAAATTATTCCTCTGGAACTGTTGGAGGCGAATGCCGCACCCTAAAGGACCGCCGCCACAGCCACCAAAGTGCTGCCGTAAACAACATCAGCGCCACCAGCGCCGTCTCTCCCGGCGTTGTCAGGCCAAGCACAATGCTTGCAACAACTATCGCCAGAACAACGGCCAGCATCAGCGCCACGATCCATTTCGAAACCACCGCGCCCGCCTGCCGTAACATCGCCGCGCCGCAGGCGCTGCCCGAAATCAGAAACACCGGCACAGCGAATACTGCCTGCATCAAGGCGTCAGGGGGCAGCAGAAAAGCGGCCGCCACAAGGCTGACGACAAAACACACCATCACCGCCAAGCCCGCGAGCAGCACCCAGACAATCGCCTTGGGGTTGGTCACGCGATCTCGCTCATGTTCCAGCCAAGGGCGCGTGCCACGGTGAAGATATCCTTGTCGCCGCGCCCGCACATGTTCATGCAGATCAAGTGATCCTTGGGCAAATCACCCGCGATCTTGGCCACATGGGCAAGCGCGTGGGATGGCTCAAGCGCCGGAATGATACCCTCGGTCTCACACGACAGCTGGAACGCCTCCAGCGCCTCCTTGTCCGTGATCGAGACATATTGCGCCCGACCGATCTCGTGCAGCCATGCGTGTTCCGGCCCGATACCGGGGTAATCGAGCCCAGCGCTGATGGAATGCCCCTCAAGGATCTGCCCATCGTCATCTTGCAGCAGATAGGTCCGGTTCCCGTGCAACACACCGGGGCGCCCTCCGGTCAGAGACGCGCAATGCTCCATCTTCTGATCGACGCCGTGGCCCCCGGCCTCGACCCCGATAATATTCACGTCCTTGTCGTCAAGGAACGGGAAGAACAGCCCCATCGCGTTGGAGCCTCCGCCAATCGCCGCAATCAGCGTATCGGGCAAACGCCCCTCGGCGGCCATCATCTGTTCCTTGGCTTCCTTGCCGATAATGGCTTGGAAATCGCGGACCATCGCGGGGTAGGGATGCGGGCCCGCGACCGTGCCGATGCAGTAGAATGTATCGCGCACATTGGTGACCCAATCGCGCAACGCATCGTTCATGGCGTCCTTCAACGTGCCGCGCCCGCTGGTTACTGGCACAACTTCCGCGCCCAACAACTTCATACGGAACACGTTCGGGGCCTGACGTTCCACGTCGGTGGCCCCCATATAGACCACGCACTTCAGCCCAAACTTGGCGCAAACTGTCGCCGTCGCCACCCCGTGCTGGCCCGCGCCGGTCTCTGCGATGATCCGCGTCTTGCCCATGCGCCGCGCCAGAATGATCTGACCCAGCACGTTGTTGATCTTATGAGCGCCCGTGTGGTTCAACTCATCGCGCTTGAGGTAAATCTTCGCGCCGCCCAACCGTTCCGTCAGCCGCTCCGCGTAATACAGGGGCGAGGGGCGACCCACGTAATGGGTCCACAGATCGTGCATCTCAGCCCAAAAACTGTCGTCGGTCTTGGCGAATTCGTACTGCTTCTCCAGCTCAAGGATCAGCGGCATCAGCGTCTCGGACACAAACCGCCCGCCGAAATCCCCAAACCGGCCCTTCTCGTCAGGGCCCGTCATAAAGCTGTTCAAAATGTCATCCGGCATATCGCGTCTCCATATCCTTGGGCACGCCCTGCCCTTCCTTGTTCTTTAAATATCCTGGGGGGCCAGGGGGGCAAGCCCCCCTGAGAGAAACTTGGGCCTTGGGGGGCAAGCGCCCCCGAAAGAAACTTGGGCCACGGGAAGCCCGCATCTCCGGCAGAATCTTGGGGGTCTGGGGGCTTGCCCCCAGCCGGTCGGCGCGCGAAGCGCGGCGAAACACCTTCACCCCTTTAGCGCTTCTGCAAATGCAGCCATCTTCTCCGCATCCTTCACGCCGGGCGCAGACTCAATCGCAGAGGACAAGTCCACCTGCCGCGCGCCCGTTATCCGTACCGCCTCGGCCACGTTGTCTGCCGTCAACCCGCCGGCCAGCATCCACGGCACCGTCCAGTATTTGCGGCCCGCCAGAAGCGACCAATCAAATGTCACCCCGTTGCCACCCGGCAAGTCCGAGCCCTTGGGCTTCTTGGCATCAATCAGCAGCTGATCCGCGACCTCGGCGTAGGTGTCGATCACCGCCAGATCCCCCGCCTCGGCCACCGCGATGGCCTTCATCACCGGCAGGCCATAACGCGCGCGGATCTCGGCCACGCGCTCCGGCGTCTCCCCGCCGTGGAGCTGCAACATATCCAGCGGCACCTGATCCACGATCTCATCCAACATCGCGTCGTCAGCATTCACCACCAACGCCACCTTGGCGATGCCCACAGGCACCTCCAGCGCCAAGGCCCTCGCTTGCGCGACCGAGACATTGCGCGGCGACTTCGGAAAGAACACGAAACCCACGTAGCGTGCGCCCGCTTGGGCCGCGGCATCAACGTCTTCGCGGCGGCTCAGCCCGCAGAACTTGATCGAAACATCTGCCAAGAGTTCAACGCGCAGCGTCGGCGTCTTCTAGGATCGCCAGCACATCGTCCTGGCTGTCGCCTTTGCGGCCCTTCATCGCGGCCACTTCTTGTTCCAACCGTGTTGCTTCGCGGCGTTGTGTCTTGGCCTCGGCCCGGAAGCGATGCTCCCGCAGCCATTCCAGCACGAAGCCCACCACGATCCCGACCGCCAACGCGCCCGTGACCACCAAGAACAGGGGCAGTGTCAGCTCGTTGGGCATCCGCAAAGCGTTCGCCATCACGTCGGGCATCAGGTTCAGCGTGACCGGATCATTGTTGGCAAAAAACAGGAAAACCAGCGCCAGCAAAACCAACGCCAAGAACAGAAGTTTAATAAACCGCAGAATTTTCAAAGCATCCCCCTTGGGCCTTTACGGCCACCAAGGACCGCCGCACCTAGCTTTCGTGACCGTTCAGCCTGTCGCGTAGCAGTTTCCCGGCCTTGAAGAAAGGCACATGCTTTTCCTCAACCGAGACACTTTCGCCCGTGCGCGGATTACGACCGATGCGGGCGTCTCGCTTTTTCACCGAAAAAGCGCCAAAGCCGCGCAACTCAACCCGGTCACCGGCGGCCAAGGCATCAATCACTTCTTCGAAGATCGAATTAACAATCCGTTCAACGTCACGTTGAAAAAGGTGTGGGTTTTCATCAGAAAGCTTCTGAATCAATTCGGATCGTATCATGGATCATCCCCCAAGGATCATTCGCGGCGTGGCAGTGCCGATTAGCTGGCACTATACTCACATTCACCACTTAGTGAATACTCTAAAGCCACCCTTTTCTAGGGCAAGCCCCTGCCAAATGCCTGTTTCCAAGCATGATTTCGCCGGGCTTGGGTCGCTTACCTCAGCTGAGCGGTCTCAATAATCACCGGGCCCAACACCCGATTCGGGCGGGTTTTCGCTGAACTTAGGGGGGAGTGGCGGGCCCAGAAGGACTCGAACCCTCAACCTGCCGATTAGAAGTCGGCTGCTCTATCCAGTTGAGCTATGGGCCCGCTACGGCGCGGTGTAGCGCCTCTGGCCGGGGCCGGGAAGAGGTGGCGCACGACAAATTTCGAATGGGCTTGGAATTCAGACCTAAAGCGCACGCATCATGAAGACAGAGTTCGGGTCTTCACCGTAGCCGCCAAAGGGCGGGCAATAGGTGAACCCGGCGCGTTCATACAAGCGCCGTGCCGCTGCATGAGGCGGGAGGCTGCCGGTCTCCAGATAGATCGCCGTGCATCCCGCTGCTGTCGCGTCCGCCACAATCGCTTGCACGATTTTCTGGCCTGCGCCTTGCCCTCTCGCGGCCTCTAGAACATGCATGGACTTCAGCTCTGCCGCGGTGTCTCCAAACCGTTTCCAGCCCCCCATTGCGACTGGTTCGCCGTCCAACCTGCCCACAAACAAGCGCACCCCTTCGGCGGCAAGGGTCGCGCCGTTCATGTTGTGTTGGCTTTCGTCGGGGTAATCGCCCGCGCCGTGGGCTTGATGATGCGCAATCAACGGGCGCAAAGCCGGGTCGTCCGCTGCGCAAATCGTGATCTGCATGACTGCACCTTTGGGTTGTTCGTCTATTTTCGTCCTGTGGCTGATTGTGACGGGACCGCCGAGTGGCAATCAAGCGGTCTTTGCGTGGTTCGCGATCGGTCTGGGCGCGTTTTGCGTTAAGGAATGGCAAACTAGGCCACAGCCATCCCATCATTGTCTATATTTTGGGCGAATAGTTGATGTGAAAGAACTCCCGCGCCGCATCACGTTGCATTAAGGGCCAAAACCGCTAGCGTTAACGAATGGACAAACCACTACCGCACTTCAGCGAGATGTATGCCGGCGCCACGCCGCGCAGCCCCTACACCAAATACGATGCTTGGTTTGCCGGCCAGAACAACGCCCGGCTCGCCACCAAATCGCAAGAGGCCGAGGCCTTCTTTCGCCGCACCGGCATCACGTTCAACGTTTACGGACAACAAGATGCCGAGGAACGGCTGATCCCGTTTGATCTGGTGCCGCGCATTATATCATCGCGGGAATGGACCAAACTCTCAAAAGGGATCGAGCAGCGCGTCTACGCGATCAACGCCTTTCTCCACGATATCTACAACCGCCAGGAAATTCTGCGGGCGGGGGTTATCCCGACCCAGCTTATCGCCCAGAATGACGCGTTCTTGCCGCAGATGATGGACTTCAGCCCCCCCGGCGATGTGTTCACCCATATCGTTGGCACCGACATTGTCCGCACCGGAGAGGATGATTTCTTCGTCCTCGAAGACAACGCCCGCACCCCTTCGGGCGTCAGCTATATGCTGGAAAACCGCGAAACCATGCTGCAAATGTTCCCCGAGCTGTTCAGCAGCATCCGGGTGCAGCCGGTCAGCGACTACCCCAAGAACCTGCGCCGCTCGCTTGAGGCCTCGGCGCCCAAAGGCTGCACCGGGCGGCCCTGCGTGGTGATCCTGACGCCGGGGATTCACAACTCTGCGTATTTTGAACACAGCTTTCTGGCCGACCAGATGGGGGTGGAGCTTGTCGAAGGCCATGACCTGCGGGTGGTCGATGGCCATATCGCCATGCGCACCACCAAAGGGTATCGCAAGATCGACGTGATCTACCGCCGTGTGGACGATGAATATCTGGACCCGCTCACCTTCAACCCTGCGTCTATGTTGGGGGTTCCCGGCATCATGGATGTGTATCGCGCGGGCAATATCACCATCGCAAACGCCCCCGGCACGGGCGTCGCTGATGACAAGGCCGTTTATAGCTATATCCCTGATATCATACGCTTCTACACCGGAGAGCCACCGATCCTGAAGAACGTCCAGACCTTCCGATGCTCGGAGCCGGAGAGTTTGAAATACGTCTTGGACAACCTCGCTGATCTGGTGGTGAAAGAGGTTCACGGCTCAGGGGGCTACGGCATGTTGGTCGGCCCCGCTGCCAGCAAGAAAGAGCTGTCGGATTTTGCCGACAAACTGCGCGCGCGCCCCGGCAATTACATCGCGCAGCCGACGCTGTCGCTGTCGACGGTGCCGATCTTCACCGAAAGCGGCCTTGCGCCGCGCCACGTCGATCTGCGCCCCTTCGCGCTGGTCTCGCCCAAGGGGGTGGACATCACGCCCGGCGGGTTGACCCGCGTGGCATTGACCGAAGGCTCTTTGGTGGTGAACTCCAGCCAAGGCGGCGGCACCAAAGACACTTGGGTATTGGAAGACTGATATGTTGGGAAAAACCGCAGGTGGTCTTTACTGGATGTTCCGGTCTTTGGAACGGGCCGAAAATACAGCGCGTTTGATTGAAGCGGGCTTTCGGATCGCATTGACCCGCTCCAATAACGCCGAGGCCGAATGGCGCTCGGTCATTCAAACGCTGGCCGCGCAGCAAGCCTATGAGGCAATTAACGACGGCTACGATAGTGCGCAGGTGGTTAACTTCCTGTTGCGCGAACCGACAAATCCCAGCTCTGTGCTGTCGATCATCAAGTCGGCCCGTGACAACGCGCGACTGGTCCGCACCGCCCTGACGACTGAAGTCTGGTCGGCGGTAAACGAGTCGTGGATGTTGTTCACCGAACTGCTGAAGGATGAAATTCCACAAACGGAATTGCCCGCCATTCTGGCCACGATCCGCCAGCAGTCGGGGTTGGTGCGTGGGGCGTTGCACGGCACCATGTTGCGCAACGACGTCTACGACTTCTGCCGCCTTGGCACTTTTATCGAACGGATGGACAACACCGCGCGGATCATCGACGTGAAATATTACTCGCTTCTGCCCGCGCCGTCCTTCGTGGGAAGTCGCCTGGATAACGTGCAATGGGAAACCATGCTGCGGTCGGTGTCAGCGCATCGGTCTTTCCGGTGGGCGGTTGAGGAAGATTTCAACGCCTCCACCATCGCCGAATTCCTGATACTGGACCGTCGCATGCCGCGCGCCTTGGCCTTCAGTGCCGGAAAGGTTGTTAAAAGCCTGCAAAAACTGGGCGAGAACTACGGCGCATCGCCTGAATCCCATGAGATGGCGAACGTTCTTTATGCCCGTTTGGTGAACCGCGACATCGACTCTATCTTCGAGGAAGGCTTGCACGAATTCGTCCGCACGCTGATCGACAAGACAGCGGGCCTCGCACAACAGATCGAGTTGGACTATAGGTTCTCGGCATAATGGACCTTAGCATCACCCACACAACCGAATACGCCTATAGCGCCCCGGTGGACTACGCGCTGCAAAAAGTGCGGTTGCGCCCGTTGGCCTCTGCCATGCAATCGCTGGCGGATTGGTCGCTTGATGTTTCCGGCGGTAAGATCGAGGCGAGCTACAAAGACCACCACGGCAATCACGTTGATCTGGTCAGCATTACGCCCGGTGAGCAAGTCCTTCGCATCACGGCCAGCGGACATGTCACAACCCTGAATGACACGGGCGTGTTTGGCCCCGTTCATGGCCGCGCACCGCTTTGGCATTTCCGCCAGCCCACAGTCTTAACGATGCCGGGTGCGGCGATTGCCGCCCTGCCCCGCATCCCGCCCGAGCCCGACGCGCAACTTCCCGCGCTGCACGCGCTTTCCGCCACGATCCTCGAGGCGCTGCCCTACAAGTCGGGCGCGACAGCCGTGGACACGACCGCCGAAGAGGCGCTGCAAGGCGAAAACGGCGTGTGTCAGGACCATTCGCAGATCTTCGTCGCCGCCGCCCGCCAGTCTGGCCTTCCGGCCCGCTATGTCAGCGGCTACCTGATGATTAACGATCAGATCGTTCAGGAAGCCACCCACGCCTGGGCCGAGGTCTATGTGGACAAGATTGGCTGGGTTGGGTTTGACGTGTCCAACGGCGTGTCCCCGGATGAAAAATATGTCCGCATCGCCGTGGGCCGCGACGCCCGTGATGCCGCCCCGATTGAGGGGCTGCGCCTTGGGTCAAGCGATGAAACGCTTATGGTATCTTTACAAGTCCAACAGTAGACAGGAATCGCACCCTTCAAAACGTAGAGCCACATGACTTATTGTATCGGAATGCGACTGGACCGCGGGTTGGTCCTGATGTCGGACACGCGCACCAGCGCGGGCGTCGATAATTTTGCCGTCAGCAAGAAGATGTTCACTTGGGAAGTCCCCGGCGAACGGGCGATTACCATCATGACCGCGGGCAACCTTGCCACGACGCAATCCATGATCAGCTTGCTGGAAGAACGCTCTGTCTCGGAACAAGAACGCGATCCCAGCATCTTGCAAGAACCCACGATGTTTCAGGTGGCGCGGCTGGTCGGGGCGACCCTGCGCGAGGTGATCACCACCTCCTCTGCATCCGGGCAAACGTCCGAGGATCAGTTCGGCGCGTCGATCATCGTTGCGGGACAGATCAAGGGCGGCAAGCCCACGGTCTTTATGATCTACCCCGAAGGGAACTTCATCGAGATCACCGATGACACGCCGTTCTTCCAGATTGGCGAAACCAAATACGGCAAGCCGATCCTAGTGCGTGTCTATGATGCGGCGATGGAATTCGACGACGCCATCAAGCTGCTTCTGGTGTCCTTCGATTCCACGGTGAAATCCAACCTCTCCGTCGGTCTCCCGTTTGATCTTCAGGTCTATGAGAATGACAGTTTCACCGTGGGCCGCACGAAGCGGATCACCGCGGATGACCCGATTTATCAGCAGATTTCGGACGGTTGGGGTGATGCCCTGCGCGATGCGTTTAACGTGTTGCCGACCTACAAACTCTGAGATCCCCAAAGCCCCCCGGCTGACCGCCGGAGGGGCCTTTGATTACATCGCTACCCTGCCAAACGCGCCCGTTGATCCGCGCGTTTGAAGAACAGGAAGTAGAAAACCGGCGCCGCGATCATTGTCAGCACCGAGGCAAACGCCAACCCACCCATGATCGTCACTGCCATCGACTGGAAGAACGCGTCCGAGATCAGCGGCAGCATCCCAAGGATAGTTGTGGCCGCCGCCAGGAACACCGGCCGCAAACGCGATGTAGAGGCTTCGACAATCGCTTCGGTCAAAGGCATGTCCGGCTTCGCTTCTCGGGTCAGGTCGATCTCTTCCACCAAGACGATGCCGTTCTTGATCAACATCCCCGACAGGGACAGCAGCCCCAGCAACGCCGTGAAGGTGAAGGGCAAACCCGCCCCCAACAAGCCAAGGCTGACCCCGTTCACGGCCATTGGCACCAGTAGCCAGATGATGATCGGCTGGCGCAAGGCGTTGAACAACAGGACCGAGATCAGGACCATCACGATCAGGCTGAACGGCAGCTGACCTGCAAGGGATGCCTGCGCATCGGAGGAGCTTTCAAGTTCCCCGCCCCATTCCATCGTGTAGCCTTCGGGTAGGGTCATTTCGTCGATGATCGCCTGCACCTCCACCTGCACTTCACTTGCCGTCATATCGCGCGGGATATCGGCCCCCACAGTGATGACATTGGCCCGGTCCCGGCGATGCACCAGCGTATCCTGCGGCTCGAAGGTGAAACCGTCGATGACCTGATGCATCGGTACAAAACCGTTGCCGCTGTCCGAATACAGAAGGTAATCGGTCAGGGCGATGCTGCCGTCTTGCGGGCCGCGCAGAACGATGGGGATTTGGCGGTCCCCTTCGCGGAACGTCCCGGCAGAAAGCCCTTCGCTTGCGAATTGCATCATCTCGGTGATTTCAGATCGCGAGATACCCGCATCCTGGGCACGGTCTTCGGCATAGACCGGGCGCAGCACCAATTCACGCTCTCGCCAATCGTGGCGCGGCGAGATGATGTTGTCGGACGCGCTGACCATCCTTGCCATCGCCTCATCCGCCAGATCGCGCAGAACGTCTGGATCACGGCCAAGGAAACGCACCTCGATCGGCGCGCCGCCACCCGGCCCGAAGGCCAGCCGCATGACACGGAATTCCCCTTGGGGCACGGCATCGGCGGCGAAGGCCTCTAGCACGTTCATTTCTTCTTCGATCACGTCCAGCGATGTGACCCGCACGATCAGGTGGCCATAGCTCGGGTTCGGGTCTTCGCTGTCATAGGTCAGCATGAAGCGTGACGCGCCCATCCCGGAGAAGGACGTCACCGCCTCAACCTCTTCACGCTCGCTCAACCAATCTTCCAGCACTGCCATGTCCTCGGTCGTTTGTTGGATCGAGGCCCCTTGCGGCAATTGGTAATGCACGAAGTAAAGCGGCGTGTTGCTGTCTGGGAAGAACTGTTGCCGGATCTGCCCGAACATCGCGTAACACGCGACCGTGGTGACAATCAGTGTCGCGACAACAATCCAGCGGAATTTCAGGCAGACCCGGAGCACCGCAGCATAGCCCCGGAACAAGGCGCCGTCGTAGCCGCCTTCTCCTTCGCCGGTGCCTTGTTTGAAGAAGTAATGTCCCAAAAGTGGCGTGGCGGTAAGGGCCAGCACCCAAGACAGCAGCAGCGAAATGGCGATCACCGCGAATAGGGAGAACAGGAACTCTCCCGTCGCGTCAGGGCTTAACCCGATCCCAGCAAAGGCCATGATCCCGATCACGGTGGCCCCCAACAGCGGGATTTGCGTTTTGCTGGCCGCCTCTGTTGCGGCATCGCGCGATGACTTGCCGCCCTTCATCGCGATCTGCATCCCTTCCGCCACGACGATGGCGTTATCGACCAGCATCCCCATGGCGATAATCAACGCGCCCAGAGAAATCCGCTCCATCTCGATGGAGTACAGCATCATGAAGAACAGCGTGCCCACCACGGTCAGCAAAAGAGTGCTGCCCACAACCACAGCGGCCCGCCACCCCATGAACACCGCCAGAACCACCACAACGATGGTGACAGACATCAACAGGTTCACAAGAAAGGCGTTGGACGCCTCTTCCACGACGATGTGTTGCTGGTAGACGGGCTCGACCGAAACGCCCAAAGGAATGACGCTTTCCAACTCAGCCAAACGCGCATCGACGCGGTGGCCTACTTCGACGATGTTCTCGGTCGAAATCCCGGCAACGCCAAGGGTGAAGGCCTCGGTCCCGTTGTGGCGCACGATCAGGTTCGGCGCAGCTTCTCGGGCGCGGAAGACCTCTGCCACGTCGGTCAGGTTGATGATCTCTCCGCCGACACCCACCGACAGCGTCGCGATTTCAGACACGGTGTCGGACCCTTGGGGCCGCTGAATAAGCGTGCGCCCCTCGGTCGATTGCAGGGTGCCGCCGTCCACGATTTCGTCTGCCCCCGCAATGGCGGCCTGCATGGCGGCAGGGGGGATGCCAAGGGTCGTGGTCAGGGCCAGATCAGGCTCCACATAGATGACCTCATTGGGCAGACCCGATAGCGACACATCGGCCACCCCGTCCACAGCCAGCAATTCGCGGCGCAGGAAAGCGGCGATGTCGTTGACCTCGGCGTCGGTGTAGCCTTCCGCCGTTACCGCGAAATAAAGGCCAAACACGTCGCCGAAATTGTCGTTCACAAACGGCTCGGACGCGCCACTTGGCAGGGCAGCATCGGCGACACGGTTACGCAGGTCTGTCCAGATGGCCGGCAATTCGGTGCCGTCATATTGGTTTCCCATGTTGACCACGATCCACGATAGGCCGGGCTGGTTCATGGTGACGATGTCATCCACCTCGCCCATGCTCTGGATCTCGGACTCAATCGCTTCCGAGACCTCTAGCGCCACTTCTTCCGCCGAGGCGCCGGGGTATTGCGTGACCACAATCGCGGTCTTGATCGTGAAGGCAGGGTCTTCCAGCCGCCCCAGATTGGCGAAACCCCAAATGCCGCCGATCAGGCAGATCAACATGACGATCCATGTGTAGATGGGCCGATCAATCGAGAAACGTGCGATATCCATGATCCGACCTATTCCTCGAAGCCAACAAAGCGCCGCACTTCGGCGCCATCGGCAAGCTGGCCTCCGGCAATCGTCACGATCTCTTGGCCCGGCTCCAGCCCGTCGATCACCTGAACGCGGCCGTTGTCGGTAGGGATGATTTCAACCGGAGTTCTCGCAACTGTACCCGCCGATGCGCCCGTGGGGGTGAACACGACAACGCTGGCGCTGCCGTCGTTTTCCACCACAACCGCCGATGCGGGAATCTCTATGCGCCCGTCGCTGGTGCCCAGAACTGCCACAACCGTTGCCGATGATCCGGGCCAGATGGACAGGCCTTCCAATGGCTCGCGGCCCAAGGTGATGGTGTAGGTCTGCCCGATTGAGGCGGTCTCTGCGTTGACCTCCCGGATGTCGAATTCATAGCTTTCCTCGCCCGAGGGGAACTGGACTGCGAAAGACACATCCGGGTCTTGGCCCGCCCGCTGAAACAGCGTTTCCGGCACGTCGATTTCCACCCGCAGGTCCGACATATCGTGCATCCGCAAAACCGCCGTGCCGCTTCCCACGGTCGAGAAGTTGGGCACCAAGCGGGCCGCCACCAAGGCGTCAAACGGCGAATGCAGCGTGGCTTGTGACAGGGCGCGCTCTGCGTTGCGCACCGCCAGTTCCGCCAGGTTCAGCTCTGTCTCTGCGTCTTGCACGGCGGTTTCGCTCACGGCGCTGCCCAATAGCGCGCGCAACCTTGTGACCGTGCGCAGGGCTTGCTCGTGTTGCACCTGCGCTTCTTCCAAGGCCAGCTCGAACGGCACCTGATCCAACATTGCCACGACATCATCGGCGGGCACGAAGGCCCCTTCCTCTACCGGGAAATCAACGATCTGCCCCCCGGCTTGGAACGCCAGATCCACCGTTTCGCGCGCGACAACCCGCCCGAAGAACACGCGCCGCACTTCGGCGTCACCAACAGTGACTGTTTCCAATCGCACGAAGGGCGCGTCGGCCAAAGTGGGAAGGGACGACAACATGAGGCAAAGCACCGTTGCGGCGCTGAACTTGGTGAACATGAGTCTCTCCTTAGGGCTGAGCACGCACCGGCACCGAGCTCGGTGTTCTTGAAAATTATCGTGGTGAAGTCGGCGCTTCACCGCTCAATATCAAGAGGGTAGCCACCAGAAATCCCCCATCTGCGCACAGAAAAGTGCGCCCCTGTACAAAGCGTTGTCTGCAAGGCGCATTCAAGGCCGACATCGGAAAAGAGCTGCCCCTAGGGCAGCCCAATCTTTAGGCGCAAGACAACGGTGCAGCCGAGGCTCAGGCGTCGGTTTTCGGGGCGTCCAGGGTGGACCATGTATCATCGCGGGGCGGCGCAGGGGGCGTGTCGCACGACCGGTTATGGATGCTGACTTTCGCGATGAAATTGGCCGAAATCGGTGCAGTCACGAAGAGGAAAGCCATAATCAACAGCTCGTGGGACGATGCCTCGCCCAAGGCGAAGGAATGCAGGATCGAGGCCAAAAGCAACATCCCAATCCCCACCGTCCCCACTTTGGTAGGCGCATGAAGGCGGGTCATGGGGCCGTTGAACTTCAACAGGCCGATGACGCCCACCAAAATAAAGAACGAGCCAATGAACAAGGTCACGGCGGCGGCGTAGGTGGCGATAATCTGCACGCTCATTCGATGATGTCCCCCCGCAACAGAAACCGCGCCAAGGCCACGGTGGACACGAAACCGAGCATGGCAATCAGCAAAGCCACCTCGAAGTAGATTTGCACGCCTTGGTGGACACCCAGAATGATAACCAACCCCAGCGCGTTGATGACCATCGTATCAAGGGCCAAAATCCGGTCGCCCGGCGTGGGTCCAATGATCAACCGCACCATCGACAGCACCTGCCCCAGCACCAGCGTCACGAAGGTCACGCCAAGGGCGATGTCCAAAAGTCCCTCTGCACTCATCACGAGAATATCTCCTTCAGGCGGCGCTCGTAGCGGTTCTTGATATCATCTCTAACGGCGTCCGGATCATCGGTGTGCAGCACATGGACCAGCAGGCTATGCCCCTCGTCCGAGATATCTGCCGATACCGTGCCGGGCGTCAGCGTGATCGTTCCCGCCAGAAGCGTAATCGCCTCGGGCAGGCGCAGGTCCAGCGGCACCACAATCCATGCGGGCTTCAGCTTGGCGTTTGGAACGCTCAGCACAATCCAGGCGACCTGGACGTTGGCCACCAGGATATCCCACAACACGATCACCGCGTAAGAGGTCATCTTGCCCAAGCGGAAGCCCTTCGGCGTGTCCGGCCACCAGATCGACGTGGCCCATGGGATCAGGATGCCAAGGATCAGGCCAAACACGGCCATGCCTGCCGACACCTCGTTCTGCAAAATGATCCAGACAACCGCCAATAGCAGGGTCAGGAACGGGTGCGGCACCAACCAGTAGAATGCGCGGGCCATATCAGTGCTCCTCTTCCGACGACGGGGTGCTCAACCGGCCCGGCGTGTCCAACACGGTCGAGATATAGGGACCGGGGGCGAACAATTGCGCGGCCATGCGGGTGGTGTAGCCGTGCACTTGGCCGGCAAAGACGGTGTGGGCCACCAGCAACGCGATCAGCCCCCCCACCGCCACGTAAGACAGGGTTTCAGGGCGGGGCAAAACCTCGGCCTCTTCCGGCGCGGTGACGCTGTGCGCCTTCCAGAACAGGATGCTACCGGCGCGAGAGAACCCGACAATGCTTATCAGGCTCGATCCCAGAACAATCGCCCAAATCCACACCATCAAATCGGTGTCATAGGCCGCGTCCAGCACCAGCAACTTGCCCAGAAAGCCCGACAGGGGCGGCAGGCCCGCCATGGCGATCGCGCCCACAAAGAAAAGGCCCGCCGTCAGCGACGTTCCGGTCATGGCCGGTTGCACCGTCAAATCCACGTTGCCGCGCCCGCTGCGCACAAGGTCCGAGATCAGGAACAAGGCCGCCCCCGCCAAGGTCGAATGCACGATGTAATACAGCGCCGAGGCGATGCCTTCCGGGGTGAACAGCGCGATAGAGATCATCACCATCCCCATCGACCCGATAACCGAGTACGCCACCAAACGGTCCAGCCGCTTGGCCGCCAGAACACCCACCATTCCAAGGGCCAGCGACACCAGTGCTGCGGGCAGCAGCCAGACGTCGTGCAACCCGCTTGTGACTTCCAGCTCTGGCGGGAAGATCATCGTGTAGACGCGGATGATCGCATAGGCGCCCACCTTCGTCATGATCGCAAACAACGCCGCCACCGGGGCAGGCGCCTCGGCGTAGCTGGAGGGCAACCAGAAATGCAGCGGCACCAGCGCTGCCTTGATCGCAAAGACCATCAAAAGCAGCACCGCCGCCACGCGGATACCCACGGTTTCCTCGGGCCCGATCAGCGTCACACGGTTGGCCAGATCCGCCATGTTGAGCGTCCCCGTCTCGGCGTAGATGGAGCCCAGAGCGAACAGAAACAGGGTCGAGCCGATCAGGTTGAACAGCACATATTGCACCCCCGCCCGCAGTCTCTCGTTGCCGCCCGCGTGGATCATCAACCCGTAGGAGGCGATCAGCAACACCTCGAAGAACACGAACAGGTTGAACAAATCCCCGGTCAGAAACGCGCCCATGATGCCCATAAGCTGGAACTGGAACAGCGCGTGGAAGTGCCAACCGCGCTTATCCCACCCCGAGCCGATGGCGTAGAGCAGCACGCATAGCGCCAGAACGGCGGTGAGCAGCACCATCGTCGTCGATAGGCTGTCGCCCACCAACACAATGCCGAAGGGCGCAGCCCAATCGCCAAGCTGATACAGCAAAATGCTACCGTCCGAGGCCTGTATCGACAGGCCCAAGGACACCGCGATCAGGGTCAGCACGCCCGCCACGGACAGGACACGCTGAATGCCAATATGGTAGCGGGCCGCCAGCACGATGAACGGCGCAAGGATGGCCGGCAAAACGACGGGGGCGATAATCCAGTGAGTCATACTTCGGTTTCCGCCGGTTTAGTGCCCGTCTCGGGCTGGTCATCTACGTGGTCGTCGTCCGAGCCGAGAAATCCGCCCAAGGCGATCATCACCACCACGGCGGTCATCCCGAAGGAAATCACGATGGCCGTCAGAACCAAGGCTTGGGGCAGCGGGTCGGTATAGGTCTCGACCCCGTAGCGCAGAATGGGGGGGGCGCCGGTTGTCAGGCGGCCCGAGGCGAAGATGAATACGTTCACCGCATAGGTCAGCAGGGACATGCCCATGATGACCGGAAAAGTGCGCAGACGCAGGACAAGGTAAAGACCGCCCGCTGTCAAAATGCCAATGGCTGAGGCGACAAGAAATTCCATCTTACAGGTCCCCCTTCGCAGGTATCTGGCCAACAGGCGTCGGCGTTGGCGGGGCCGGTTCCACGTCGGCCTCTCTTGACGGGTCGATGTCCATCGGATGCTCGCTATCTGGCACATGGGTCCGCCGCGCAAGGCGCGAGAAGCTTTCAAGCGACAGCATTACCGCGCCGACCACGGCCAGAAACACGCCAAGATCGAACAGGGCGGCGGTGGCGACCTCAAACTCGTCGAACGGCGGGATGCGGATATAGGTGAAATCCGAGGTCAGGAACGGCTTGCCAAAGAACCACGCCCCGATCCCGGTCAGCCCGGCAATCAACACGCCCGCCCCGATGACCCCGTGATACGGATACTTCAACCGGGCCGAGGTCCAGGCGAAACCGCTGGCCATGTATTGCATCACCACGCCGATGGACACGATCAGACCGGCAATGAACCCGCCGCCCGGCTCGTTATGGCCGCGCAGGAAGATGTAGAAACCGACCATCATCACCACCGGCATGATGACCCGTGTCAGGACCACCATCATCATTGGATGGGCATCGCCCGCAATGGGGTGGCTTGGCAGACGGTTCAACAACCGCGCCCTCACCGGGCCGCTCAGCAGCGTTTCCGTCAGCGCGTAGATCAACAGCGCCGCAATGCCCAGAACGATGATCTCTCCGTAGGTATCAAAGCCTCGGAAATCGACCAGGATCACGTTCACCACATTGGTGCCGCCACCGCCCTCGTAGGAATTGGCCAGATGGAATTCCGAGATCGGCGTCGTGACCGCATCGCGCAGCAAATAGTGATAGGCCAGCGCGAATGTGGCCAAGCCGCCCGCAATCGCCACGCCCGCATCGCGGACCCGGCGCAGCAAGGTGCTTTCTATCGGCGTCCGGTTGGGCAGGAAGTTGAGCGCCAGCAGCAGCAAGATGATCGTCACGACCTCGACGGTGAATTGCGTCATCGCAAGGTCAGGCGCACTGAAGAACACGAACCCGACAGAGACCATCAAGCCCACAATCCCAATCAGGATCAGCGACAGCAGGCGATTGCGGTGCAACAACACCAACGCCACGGTCGCGGTCACCAACATCAACCACCCGGCAATGGGCACCGGACCCGCATTTTGTATCTCGCGGGTGGCCTCTGCGATTGTCCCCGTGGTCCATGCGTGGAAGCCCACTGCCAAGATCGCCACGGTGCCGATGGCCGCGTAGCGAGTGAATGCCCCGTTGTGCAGCGGCAGGATCAACAGGCGGGCAGCAGCGGCGGCGGCCTCTACGATGGCCTCAAAGATGGTTTTGGCTTCGGGCCGGGGGGCGGCATCCCACAGGCGCAAGGCGGGACGGAACAGCGCCAGCATCAACAGGCCCCCGGTGACGGCGACGATAGACATGTAAAGCGCCGGGGTCAGGCCATGCCAGATTTGCAGATGCGCGCTCGGCATCTCGGCGGCAGAGCCGATGAGCGCCCCGGTGACGAGCTTCACGAAGGGCTCTACCAGAAACGGCGCAACGCCAATGGCCACGACCAGCACCACAAGGGTCGCAGGCGGCAACCACATGCCCGCAGGCGGATCATGGGGGTGGGCGGGGTAATCATCACGTACCGGGCCAAAGAACACATGGCCGATCAGGCGGAAGCAATAAGCGGCCGAGAAAAGCGAGCCCACGGTTGCCAAGGCAGGCACGAGCCAAGGCGTGCCATATAGGGTCGTGTGGCTGGCTTCCTCTAGCATCATCTCTTTCGACAGAAATCCGTTGAGCAGCGGGATACCCGCCATCGACAAGGCCGCCAGCGTGGCGATCACAAAGGTCACCGGCATCAGCTTTCGCAACCCGCCCAAACGGCGAATGTCGCGGGTGTTTGTCTCGTGGTCGATGATCCCCGCCGACATGAACAGCGCGGCCTTGAAGGTGGCGTGGTTCAGGATGTGGAACACGGCCGCCATGGCCCCAAAGGCCGTTCCGGTGCCCAAAAGCATGGTAATCAGGCCCAGATGGCTGACCGTGGAAAACGCCAGCAGCGCTTTCAGGTCGTGCTTGAACAGCGCGATCACCGCGCCGAGGACCATGGTGACGATCCCCGCTGTGGTCACAATCGCAAACCATTCCGGCGTGCCCGCCAAAACGGGCCACATGCGGGCCATAAGAAAGATGCCCGCTTTGACCATCGTGGCCGAGTGCAGATAGGCCGACACCGGTGTCGGCGCAGCCATCGCGTGAGGCAACCAGAAGTGGAACGGGAACTGCGCGGATTTGGTGAAGCAGCCCAACAGGATCAGGATCAGCGCCGGCAGATACAGGGGGTCGGCCTGAATAAGTTCTCGGTTTTGCAGGATCACGCTCAGGTCGTAGCTGCCCGCAATCTGGCCCAGAATGAGCATACCGCCGATCATCGCCAGCCCGCCGGTACCCGTCACCGTCAGGGCCATTCTGGCCCCTTGGCGACCCTCGGGCAGGTGCTTCCAAAAACCGATAAGCAGGAAAGATGACAATGACGTCAGCTCCCAGAAGACCAGCAAAAGAAGGATGTTGTCGCTAAGGACAATGCCCACCATCGCGCCTTGGAACAGCAGCAGATAGGTGAAGAACTCTCCCATATTGTCCTTACGGCTCAGGTAGTTGCGAGCGTAGATGATGATCAGAAGGCCAATGCCAAGGATCAGCAGCGCGAAAAAGAACCCCAGCGCGTCCAGCATCAGCGTGAAGTTCAGCCCCAGCACCGGCATCCAATCAATACGCGCGGTCACGACCTCTCCGTCGATGATCGCGGGCAGGTTGGTCAGAAGGCCGACAAACGCCGCCAAGGACACGGTGAAGGTCACACCCGCACAGGCAGACCGCCCCGCTGAATTCATGATCCCCGGCAACAAGGCACCGAGAAATGGCAAGGCAACGATGATGAATAGGGACACGAAACTTCCTGTTTTGGTTGGCAACACAAAATGCGCAAAACTGCCCTAGAATGGCAAGGGCACATCGGGTCCAAAAGGGGCGATATGGTGCAGAGATCGCGCCTTCTTGATCCCCGCACCCCTTGTGTTGGCCTTCGCTAGTGCGCCTCTGCCCCCAACAATAGCATTCCGCTGATCATCAAGAACACGCCCACCACGCCATAAATGCTCATGGATTGGTGGAAGATCACGACGCTCACGATAACAGAGCCCACCGACCCGATGCCCGTCCAGATCGGATAGGCTATCCCCAACGGCAAGCGGGCGGTCGCCGCATAAAGTGCCACCATACTGGCGACCAAGGCCACAGCCGTGATCAGAACGCCCCACCAAGAGAAACTGTCGCCAAGCCTCTTCAGGCCCGTCGCCCAGACGATTTCCAATGCACCAGCAGTAAGTAGATATACCCACGCCATTTCAACCTCCTGTCACTCAGGTCGTCCTGACTTCACACGCCTCTCAATGCCGGGTCGTCCAGGCGGGCCTATGGGCAATCGCTACGCCCGGATTTTCTGAGGGTCAATCCGCGCGCTAGCCCACACTTTTGCGTAGCACCGCCATGACGGACCACATTAGCAGGACTGGCAATACCAGCGTGCGCAGCACGAAGATGCCGATGATTGTCAGCGTCGCGTTGAACAGGGCATCGGCCTGTTGCGTGAAGACCCCCGCCGCCGCCACGTAGCTTTGCACCGAACTCGTTGCATCACTGACCGCGCCGAGAAAGCCCGAGAAGAAACCGCCATCCTCGGCCTCTGCCAGTAGCTCGGCTTCCCCCGCGCCGATCAACACCTGCGCCTCTCCGGTGACCTCTTCCAATTGTGCCATCGCGCTGTTCCACTGGGGGGCCGTTGCCCTCTCTCCCAGCCAAACGCCCCCGGCGAATACCAGCGGCAGGACGAGGCCCAGCGCCGCCCCAAGGCGCACTGCCCTCAGGCTGGCGGCCGCCACGCTGGCGCCGCTTGTCATAGCGGCACAGCCCAGCCCGATCAGACCGATGCCCAAAACAACCAAGCCAATCGCGGCCACGGGCTCCAGCCCTACGGCGACCAAGGCTGCCCCGGCTGCCACGCTGAACACCACATCGGCGACCCGTTCAACGGTGTCATCGACCGGCTCCAACACCTTGAGCGGCTGCAAAGACGCCTGCGCCCCGATGGAGGCGCCAATCTCGATCTCTTGCGCCGCCGAAAGGGCCGCGTTGATCGCCCTCAGGGACACGTAAACACTGGCGGTGACCACGGCGATATCCTGTGCGGCGGCTCTGGCGGGCGGGAGGGCCGGGTTCACCCCGCCGCCCCGCGACAGGTCCAAGAGGCCCACGCAAAGGCACACCAACCCGACTGCGACAAACGCCACCAACCGTAGACCGGGCTTCAGCCCGGGGCGCTTCGGCCTCGCCTCATGTCGCAACTCGGGCCTTACTTCGCGCCTCACCTCGGGCATTTCTGGCGCACGTAGCGGCGGCTCGGGACGGATAAAGTCGCCCGGATCGGTCATAGCATGCTCGGGACGACCAAATCAGGCGGGCGGTGCCCATCGGCGAACGTCTTTATATTGATCAAGACTTTCTCCCCCATCTCGGCCCGTCCCTCCCGCGTGGCGCTGCCCATGTGGGGCAGAAGCACCACGTTGGATAGTTCTCTCAACCTTGGGTTCACTTCTCGGCCCTTCTCAAACACGTCCAGACCCGCGCCCGCGATCTCGCCCGCGCGCAGCATCCGTGTCAGGGCGTTTTCGTCGATCACCTCGCCGCGCGACGTGTTCACAATCACCGCGTCAGGCTTCATCAACTTCAACCGCCGTGCGTTCATCAGGTGGAAGGTGCTTGGCGTGTGGGGGCAGTTGACACTGACCACATCCATACGCGCGATCATCTGGTCAAGGCTTTCCCAATAGGTCGCCTCCAATGCGCCTTCTACATCCTCATGCAGGCGACGGCGGTTGTGGTAATGCACCTGCATCCCAAAGGCCGCTGCGCGTTTGGCGACAGCTTGGCCGATCCGGCCCATCCCCAGAATGCCTAGACGTTTCCCGCCCACACGACCGCCCATGAACGCGGTCGGCGCCCATCCGGCCCAGTTGCCTTCCTGCATCACGCCCATGCCTTCCGGCACCCGGCGCAACACCCCAAGGATCAGGGCCATGGCCATATCTGCGGTGTCATCGGTCATCACGCCCGGCGTGTTGGCGACCAAAATCCCCCTCTGCCGCGCGGTCGCAACATCAACATGGTCGATCCCCGCTCCGTAATTGGCGATCAGTTTCAGCCGATCACCTGCCTGCCCCAACATGCCCCCGTCGATCTTATCGGCGATGCACGGCACCAGAACATCGGCCCGACGCATCGCGTCCACCAGTTCCTCTCGGGTCATCGGGCGGTCTTCTTCGCGCAACTCTACGTCGAACAATTCGCTCATCCGCGTTTCGACCGCTTCGGGTAACCGTCGCGTAACGACAACACTTAGACGCGTAGATGGCATGGGACGGCTCCGTCTTATGGATTTTTGTCTGTCCTCGTGACACTCTCTTATCGTTACCCGAGGCGCAAGATCGCGGGAACGATTGAGGACAACAAGGGGCTGCTTTCGCGCCCCATCGGATCGAGGCAGCCCCCCATGCGGATCATACTGATCGGCCTATTTTCCCTATTCTCTGTGTTTGCTACGCCCAGCACGCCCGCCTTTGCGCAAACCGCCGATGATGCAGCAACGCCCGAGCGCCGCGTTGGCCCTGTGACAGGCTACCCCCTGCCCCGCTACGTCACCATGCGCGCGACCGAAGGCAATGCCCGGCGTGGCCCCTCGCGCAGCCATCGAATCGACTGGGTGTTCACCCGTCGCCACATGCCGATGATGATCGTGGCCGAGCACGGCCATTGGCGCCGTGTGGTGGACCGTGACGGCGCAGGTGGCTGGATGCATTACACGCTCTTGTCCGGCGAACGCGCCGCGATTGTGGAAACCGACATGCTGCCGCTCTATGCGCGCCCGGACCCCACCTCGACCATCCGGGCCCACGCAGAAGTGGGCGTGACCGGGCATCTGGAAGAATGCGTCCCCGGCTGGTGCATGATGGAGGTCGGCGGTTATCAGGGCTGGGTCGATGCCAATGCCATTTGGGGCGTTGAACCCGGCGAGGTTTTTGACTGATCGCCCCTAGGGTTTCAGACCACTTTCCTCTGCCCGCTCCAAACAATGCCGCATCAAGGCGATCCTCTCTGCATCCGTGGCCGCTTGGACGCCCGTTGGCACAATATGGGTCAGGGTTGGATCATCCACTTGGGAACAGTCTAGGAAAACATGCCGGAACGCGCGGTTACACCCCAGCGCTGCGAATTCGGGGCCGCCCGTCACATCGGCCATGACCTCTTCCACCGAGGCGAAAGCATCCGCGACAGAGGGGCCATACCAATTCTCGATCCTGTGCTGCACAGACAACGCCCGACACGCGCCGCCGTCGCCTTGGGCGACCTCCTCCAGAAACCCGGTGTAGGGGTCAGTTTGGGCCGAAACCGGGGCGGCAAGCAGTGCCGCGCTGAGCAGGCCGAGGGCAAATTGATATACCATTGATCTACCCTCAAGCCGCCGGGCGGGGCTTGCCCTGCCGCCTTTGGCTTAGCCCACCTTGTCCAATCCGCGCCCCTTCAGCAGCGCCTCCACCCCCGGCATCCGGCCCCGGAACGCCATGTAAAGCGTATCGGCCTCTTGGCTGCCGCCGGCGGAAAGAATGTTCTTTTCCAACGACTTGGCCAAGGCAGGGTCAAACGGCCCACCCGCTTCCTCAAACGCGGCAAACGCATCGGCGTCCATCACTTCGGACCACATGTAGCTGTAATAGCCGCTGGAATAACCATCGCCCGCAAAAACATGGGCAAATTGCGGGGTCCGGTGACGCATTTCAATCGCGTGGGGCATCCCCAGTGCCTTCAAGGTTTTCTCTTGCGATTCCATAGGGTTGGCAGGGGCATTACCATCGTGGAAATCCAAATCCACAAGGGCAGAGGCGACATATTCCACGGTTGAGAAACCCATGTCGTAGGTCTGCGCCGACAAAAGCCGCTGCAACAACGCCTTGGGCATCGGTTCACCCGTCTCCACATGAACGGCGAATTTCTCAAGCACTTCAGGGACTTCCAGCCAATGCTCATACAGCTGGCTTGGCAGTTCCACAAAATCCCGGGCGACAGAGGTGCCGCTGATCGAGCCATAGGTGACATCACTCAACATCTGATGCAGCGCATGGCCGAATTCGTGAAACAGCGTCCGCGCATCGTCATACGACAGCAAACTCGGGTCACCCTTGGCAAAGTTGCACACATTCACGACGATGGGCCGCGTGTCGCCGCCAAGCTTCTTCTGGCTGCGCATGGCCGAGCACCACGCCCCCGAACGCTTGGACCCACGGGCGAAGTAGTCTCCAATGAAAACAGCGATATGCTTGCCATCTCGCGTCACCTCCCACGCTCGCGCGTCGGGGTGGTAGAGGGGGATATCCAGCGGCGCAAAGGACAGGTCGAACAGGCGATTGGCGCAATCAAACGCCGCCGCGATCATCGCATCAAGCGAGAGGTAAGGCTTCAACTCCGTCTCATCCAGATCATGCTCGGCCTTGCGGCGTTTCTCGGAGTAGTAACGCCAGTCCCACGGCTCTAACGGGCCGTTCACGCCGTCATCGGCCATCATTTTGGCCAGTTTTTCCGCGTCCGCCTCGGCTTGCGCCTTGGCGGGTTGCCACACAGCCATCAAAAGGTCGCGCACCTTATCGGCGGTCCCGGCCATCTCCGTTTCCAGCTTGAAGGCCGCAAAATCCTTGTAACCCAACAGCTTGGCGCGTTCTTCGCGCAAGGCCAACGTCTCGGCCGCGATGCCAAGGTTGTCGGTCTCTCCCCCATTCGCGCCGCGGGCGCCCCACGCGCGGTAGGCCTTTTCGCGCAGATCACGGCGCGGCGAAAACTGGAGAAACGGCACGATTAACGAACGCGATAGCGTCACAACGGGGCCATCGGCGCCCTTCTCCTCGCCCGCCGCACGGGCCGCATCGACGACGAAATCGGGCAAGCCCTCAAGGTCAGCCTCTCGCAGTTCCATGAACCAAGACCGCTCGTCGGCCAGAAGGTTCTGCATGAACTCGGTGCCCAACACCGCAAGGCGGGATTTCACGTCGGTCAACCGCTCACCTTCCGCCCCTTTCAACGCCGCACCTGCGCGAACAAAGGACCGATGCGTCAGCATCAAAACGCGCGACTGCTCCTCGCTTAAAGAAAGCTCCTCGCGGCGCGACCACAGGGCATCAATCCGGGCAAACAGTTGTTCGTTATTGGTAATTTCCGATGAATAGGCGGCAAACTTGGGCGCGTATTCCCGCTGCAACGCCTCTCGCGCGGGGGTCGCATCGGCGCCCGCGAGGTTAAAGAACACGCCCGCGACGCGGTCCAATGTCTCGTCCGCCAGTTCCAGCGCGTCGATTGTATTGGCGAAAGTTGGCGCCTCTACCTGCTCGGCAATCGCCTGTACCTTTGCGCGCCCCTCGTCCAAGGCGGCCTCTAACGCCGGGCCAAAATCATCATCCGTGATCCGCGCAAACGGCGGCAATTCAAACGGTGTGTCCCAAGTTTCCAGCAGCGCATTGGTCATCGAATTCTCCTTTCCCTACACATAGGCGAGATATCGACAGGCAACACCCCCTAGCGGCGATGTCCCTGCCGCATCCGTTTTTCCAACCGTCGTAGCAGAAGCGATAGCGTGACAGTGATTGTCAGGTAGATCAGCGCGACAACATTATAGGTCTCAAAATAGCGGAAGTTCGACGCGGCAATGACCTTGCCCAGTTGTGTGACGTCCAACACCCCAAGAACCGACACGAGCGAGCTATCCTTCACCATAGCCACGAAATCATTGCCCAAAGGCGGCAAGATCGTGCGGATCGCCTGCGGGAAAATGATATGGCGGAAGCGGTTCCAACGGTTCAAGCCTAACGCATTCGCGGCTTCGATCTGGCCAGGATCAACCGATTGCAATCCGGCACGAAACACCTCTGCTATGAAGGCAGAATAGCCGATGGCCAACGCGATAACCGCCCGCCACAACAGCGGAAAATCTCTTGTGCGGATCGTGTCCATACCGATGCTATCGGCCAGCCAGTTATATCCGGCCACGATCCCGGGCGCGAAGACGAAGGCCACATAAAGCAACAGCACGATGATCGGCACGCCGCGCACGATCTCGATATAAAGTCGCGCGATCTGGCGCAGGATCAGGTGGCGCGACAGGCTCATCAACGCCAGCCCCAAACCCGCAGCACTTGCCAAGGCAAAGCCCACGAGGGTCACGGTCACTGTTATCAGAACGCCCCGCTGCAAAGTGCTGAACACCTGCCAATAGATGTCGCTGCTTAGGAGTTGCCACAGCGCGTAGAGGCCAAAGGCCGCCAGCGCGACCAGCCACCACGGGAAGTCATCATCTTGGGGGGAGGGGGACATCATCAGAAGCGGCGCGCCAGTAGGGCCCGGCGCGCCAAAAAGGTGTTATTGGCCAAGCGCGTAGTCAACGAACCAGCGGTGGTCCAATTCGGCCAAGGTGCCGTCCTCTCGCATGCTGGCTATGCCTGCGTTGATGGCGGCAGTCAGCTCACTATCGTTGGGGAAGATGAAGCCAAACTCCTCGGTGCCCAAAGGCTCTCCGATCATTTGAAGCTGGTCAGGGTTGGCGCTGACGTAACCCTGTCCGCCCGCGCTATCGGCCAGCACCATATCCACATCGCCTGTCAGCAGAGCCTGAATCGCGCCCGGAATGGTTTCCAACAGCACAAGACGAGGGTTCGCCTCATCGCCATCCAGCACGTCATAGACGCCCACATAGAACGGCGTCGTGCCCGCTTGCGTGCCGATCAACAGGTCGTCATTGGCAGCAAAGCTTTCCGCATCGGTGAAGCGCGTTTCATCAGCGGCCACCAACATACGCATCTGGCTAACCATGTAAGGCATTGAGAAATCGACAAGTTCGTCACGATCTTCGCGGATGGTGATACCCGTCATGCCCATGTCGTACTGGCCGCCGGCCACCGCAGGGATCATCGCGTCCCAGCTGATGTTTTCGATCACCGGGGTGAAGTTCAGACGCTCTGCCAAGATTTCCAGCGCATCATATTCCCAGCCGATCGCAAGGCCCGAGACTGGATCGACAAACTGCAACGGCGGGTAGGCGTTCTCTGTGACCACAACGACCTCTTGGCCGCCAAGGTCGGGCAAATGCCCATCGGCGGCGGCGGTCAGTGGCATCATTGCGGCCAAAGCGACGGCGATAAAACGAGTCATAGCAAGCTCCCTGATGTTTGGGGGTAAGTATGGCGTCCCCGAGGCTGTCGTCCAGCCCCGCCGCGCTAAACGGCGCCGCAGACCGCGCAATCAGGACGGCGCTGCACGGCAATCACCCGTGCTTCCGTATATAACGCATCGTAAATCAGCATCCGCCCGCGCAGCCCCTCGCCCGCGCCGGTGATCTCTTTCACGACCTCCAGCGCCATCATCGACCCGATGATCCCCGGCAACGCCCCGACTACACCCGCCTCGGCGCAGGTGGCGCTGAGGCCCGGCGCGGGGGCATCGGGGAAAACACAGGCCATGCAAGGCGCGTCGTTCTTGGGGTCGTACAGCGTCACCTGCCCCTCCCAAGCCGAGATTGCGCCCGCGATCAACGGCTTACCCGCCGCAACGGCGGCACGGTTGATCATATCACGCACCGCGAAACTATCGGTGCCATCGACAATCAGGTCGTACTCCGCAAACAGCTCTGCCGCGACGGCTGCGGTTAACGCGCGGTTGTAAGGACGCACATCCACATGGGGGTTCAGCGCCTTCATGGCGATCTCGGCAGAGAAAACCTTCGCCATGTCGCTGCGGGCATCGGTGTGGATCACCTGCCGTTGCAGGTTCGACAGGCTGACGATGTCGTCGTCAATCACCCCGATCCGCCCCACCCCGGCCGCCGCCAAATACAACAACACCGGAGAGCCCAATCCACCGGCTCCCACCACCAATACGCTTGCCCGCTTCAAGGCGAGCTGACCGCCGCCACCAATGTCCGGCAAGGTGATGTGACGGGCATAACGCTCCAGCTCTACGCCCAGAAACGGACCCTCGGGCAAGGCCTCTGCGCCGCCCCTCGCGATATCTGCCTGTGCCGCCCGGTCGCGCATCCGACGCAGTAGCGCCCGGTACCCCAGCACCAGCGCCAATCCCGCCCCCAACAGCAACCACAGCGCCGCCGAGCCCCCCGTCACCTCCCGCAACGGGTGCCCGTCCGCAAGCAGAACCTGCACCGCAATCACCGCCAGATACAAAGCGCCCAACATACGCAAACGCACCGCAATCGGCACGTTCATCACATAGCCGATGCCCCATAGGACACCGGCAAGCAACAAGACAAATCCCATCAGCCCGTCCCGGTAGAGCCGAACCCGCCGACCCCGCGTGGCGTATCATCCAACACATCCACCGCCTCAAACACGGCCTGAACCACCGGCGCCACAACCGCCTGAGCAATCCGTGCGCCATGCTCAACCACGAAGAGCTCCGTGCCAAGGTTCACTAAAATCACCCCCAACGGCCCGCGATAATCGGCATCAATCGTGCCGGGTGCATTGGCCAAAGTTACCCCATGCTTCAAGGCCAGGCCCGACCTCGGGCGGATCTGCATCTCAAACCCTTCCGCAATCGCCACCCTCAAGCCGGTCGACACCAGCGCTCTCTCGCCCGGCCCCAATACCAACGCCTCTCGATCCTCAAAACTCGCGCGCAAGTCCGCGCCCGCAGCCCCTGCCGTTGCGTATTCCGGCAAAGCCACACCCGGGTCCGCCCAAGCCTCTCGCACCACCCGCACAATCACGCGCGCGCCCTCCCCTTCACCTTGGCCCATACAACTCAATCCCCAACCCTCAACGGGCGCCAACAGCATCGGCAATGCGCTGCGCCAGCAACCGCGCCACATCCCGCTTCGCCATCCGAGGCCACACATCTGCCCCCTCCGCATCAATCAGCACGATCGCATTCTCATCGCCGCCCATGATCCCCGTCTCAACCGAGACGTCATTGGCCACAATCCAATCACATTGCTTTCGCAACCGCTTTGCCGTGGCATTCGCCACCACATCATCGGTTTCTGCCGCAAAGCCAACGACCAATCCGGGGCGGCCCTCAACCATCTGTGACACGGTCGCCAAAATGTCCGGGTTCTCCGCAAACTCCAACGCCGGAGCCTTCCCCGACCCGTCCTTCTTCATCTTGGAGCCACTGGCATTCTCCACCCGCCAATCCGCCACGGCAGCGGCGAAGACGGCCGCGTCGGCCGGATGAGCCGCCTGCACCGCGGCCAACATCTCTCTTGCCGTCTCAATCCTTACCACGTCCACACCGGGCGGTGGCGCGACGTCGGCAGGCCCGGTCACAAACGTCACCCTCGCCCCCAAGTCCCTCAGCGCCTCTGCCATCGCCGTACCCTGCGCGCCCGATGATCGGTTGGCGATATAGCGCACCGGGTCAATCGGCTCGTGGGTCGGCCCCGAGGTCACAATCACATGGCACCCTTTCAACGGCCCATCGCTCAGGGCCGCCTCAATCGCGTCGATAATCTCGGGCACTTCGGCCATGCGCCCCGGTCCGAATTCCCCGCAGGCCATCGCGCCTTCGTCTGGTCCCGCCTCCAGAATCCCGTCGCCCTGCAATACCGCCAAGTTTCGCTGCGTCGCCGGATGCTCCCACATGCGCACATTCATCGACGGGGCAATCAGCACGCGTTTGTCGGTGGCCATCAACAGGGTCGAGGCCAGATCATTGGCCAACCCCGTTGCCATCTTCGCCATCAAATCCGCTGTCGCCGGTGCGACAACCACAAGATCAGCCGCACGGGACAATTCAATGTGCCCCATCTCGGCCTCGTCGGTCAGGTCAAACAAATCCCGGTAGACCTTCTGAGCGGCCAAGGCCGACACCGACAAAGGCGTCACGAATTCCTCTGCCGCACGGGTCAGAACCGGCACAACCTCTGCCCCTTGGTCGCGCAACCGCCGGATTAGATCCAAAGATTTGAACGCCGCGATCCCGCCGCCAATGATCAATAAAACCCGCTTGCCTGTCAGCATTTCAGACCGCTCCCCAATTACTGCGGGTCACGGTAGGCGCGTCGCGGCCTTCCTTCAATCCGAAACGCGGGCTCTCAGCGGTCAGATGCTAAATGCAAGAAACGAACCCCATGGGCCAGACCCGGTGGCCTACGCCCCCAAAAACGCCCGCACCTCGGTCGACTGCGCATCCAACGTCTTGCGCATCTTGGTGAAAGCGGCGGCCTCCAACTGACGCACGCGTTCTTTCGACAGGCCCAATTCCCCGCCAAGGCTTTCCAGCGTACGGGGGGCATCGCGTAGCTTCCGCTCGCGCACGATGAACCTTTCACGTTCATTCAGCGCGTTCATTGACGCGATGAGCCATTCACGCAACTGGGCCGTATCGTGGGAATGCTCCACGATATGCTCGGCCTGATCTGCGTCATCTTCCAGCGCGTCAATCCACTCTCGCCCCTCATCCTCGGCCGATTGCGTGGCGTTCAACGAAAAGTCAGACCCGGACAGCCGCCCATCCATCATTTCCACATCATGCAGGGGCACGCCCACTTCCTGCGCGATCATCTCCAGCAATTGGTGCTTGTCCAGCGGCTCCCCGGCCTTCAACGCCTCTCTCTCCAACCGTGCCTGAACCCGACGCATGTTGAAAAACAAACTCTTCTGCGAGGAGGTCGAGCCGGTACGCACCATCGACCAATTCCGCATAACGTGATCTTGCACGCTCGCCTTGATCCACCAGACGGCATAGGTCGAAAAGCGCACGCCGCGATCGGGGTCGAACTTTTCGGCGGCTTTCATCAGGCCAAGGCCCGCTTCCTGTATCAGGTCGTTCATCGGCGCCCCGTAGCGCTTGAACTTGGCCGCCATAGAGATCGCAAGCCGCATATAGGCAGTAATCAATCGGTGCAGGCTTTCCTCGCAGCGGTCATCGCGCCACGCATAGGCCAGCTTCAGTTCCGTCTCTGCGTCCAGCATTTCTGCCTTCATCGCGCGACGGGAAATGTTGAACTCTCCACTCCGATCCACAGCCATTTTGACCCCCCGGTTTTTCCTGCATAACAGACGCGCATGTACCGCGCCTTCAATTGTGTTACGCAGGGGTCAATTGGTTGGATCATTCTTAAGGACAAAAAAGTTGCGCCTGCCTCCTATCAGCCTCGTCCTTGGGGGCGCTTCCAGCGGAAAATCCGCTTTTGCCGAACGCATGGTCCGCCAAAGCGGGCTTGCCAAAGTCTATGTCGCCACCGCCGAGGCGCGCGACGGCGAAATGAAGACGAAGATCACAAAACATCGGGGCCAGCGGGCGGGTCAGGGATGGCGCACGGTTGAGGCGCCCCATGAAACCGCCACCGCCCTGACGCAGATTGAAGCGGGCGAAATCGCCTTGCTGGATTGTGTGACGTTTTGGCTGACAAACCTGATGATCGACGATGGCGATTGGGACGAAGAACTAGAGATTTTGCTGGACGTCTTGGTGCAAATGCGCGCGCCCGTTGTGCTGGTCAGCAATGATGTTTCCGGCGGCGTTGTTCCGGAAAACGCACTGGCACGCGCCTTCCAGCGGGCCCAGGGTGTAGTGAACCAACGCCTTGCTGCACAGGCCGATCTGGTGGTCTACGTCACGGCTGGTCTGCCCACAGTGCTCAAGGGTGAGCCTCAGCTGGACGACGTGGACGAGCCTTGGTGACCATGCCGCGCCGCCTTTTCCTAATCCGTCACGGGCCTACCCATCAGACCGTCTTCACCGGCTGGCGTGATGTGCCCGCTGACTTGTCAGACACCGCTGCCGTAGCGCGGATGCGCGATCACTTGCCGCCCGATGCGCCGATCGTCTCATCTGATCTGCAACGCTGTGTGGCAACGGCTGATGCCATCGCAGGCGGGCGGATGCGCCTGCCCCATGACCGCGACCTGCGGGAATTTGACTTTGGCGCCTGGGATGGACTGGGGTTTGAAGAAGTCGGCAAACGCGATCCTATCCTGAGCCGAGCCTTCTGGGATGATCCGGGCGATATCACGCCACCGGGCGGCGAAAGCTGGAACGATGTGGCCACCCGTGTTGGTGGTGCTGTCACCCGTCACATGGCGGCTCGGCCGGGTGATCTTGTCGTGGTGGCCCATTTCGGCGCGATCCTGTGCCAGATCGGCCTTTTGACCGGACAGACGCCGAAACAGATCATCGCCCAGAAGATTGATCCCCTATCGGTGTCCGAGCTGCATTTGCAGGGGGGACACTGGTCTCTGGCCTCGGTTAATCATTGTCCCTGAAATGGGGCTTAATCGCTGCACTTAATCACTGGCCCTGATCGCCCCCATCACAGCCTTTCGATTGACGTGCCCGCGCCCGCACGGCCTATTGCTCCCATGACCTATGATCTCCTTATCGGACAACAGTCCTATTCCAGCTGGTCCCTTCGCGGATGGCTGTCCTTCGCGCCCTTTGGCATTCCCGTCACTCTCCACAAGGTCGAGATTTACGGCGATACGTTCTTTGACGACGTCGCAGCCTTCGGCGGCAATCGCACCGTGCCCGCCGCCCGAACGCCTGACGGCGGCATGCTGACCGATAGCATGGCGATTGCTTGGCACGTGGCCGAGACTTTTGTCGATCGCGGCGTATTGCCTTCCGATCCCGTGGACCGGGCCGAAGCGATGTCGATCATCTCCGAGATGCACGGCGGTTTCGCGGCCATTCGCGGCGCATGCCAAGTGAACCTTCGCAACGCTTGGGCTGGATTTGAACCCTCGCCCGAGATTTTGGCCGATGTGGCCCGGTTCGAACAGATCATGGAACGGGCCATTTCCCGGTCCGGTGGGCCGTACCTTTTTGGCGCCTTCACCCTGGCCGATGCCTTCTACGCCCCCTTGGCGACGCGCCTGTTGACCTATGGCCTGCCAATGTCAGACAGGGCGACGGCCTACGCGAAAGCCATCGTCACCCACCCCTCCTTTGTTGAATGGCGCGACGCAGGCATGAAAGAAACCCAAGAAATCGCGCGCTATGACAAGGCGCCCTTGGAACGGATACCCTTCCCGACGTTTTCTTGATGCGGGCGGGATGCTTAATCCAACCTTGGGTGCGTTAACCATTCGCTAACCATCTATCGGCCAGAGTTGGCGGCATGTTTGAAGCCGCCAGCCCCGAGGCCCTTGCCCTGACCCATACCGTGGCCTTTGAAGGGCTGGAGGCCCGCCGGGTCGAGGTGCAATGCGCCGTGACCTCGGGCCTTCCCGGCTTTGCTATTGTGGGCCTGCCCGACAAGGCCGTGTCCGAGGCTCGCGAGCGTGTACGCACGGCCTTGCAGGCCATGGCCATCGCCCTGCCATCGCGGCGGATCACGGTAAATCTGTCTCCCGCCAATATTCCGAAAGAGGGCTCTCACTTCGATCTCCCCATCGCCTTGGCGCTTTTGGCGGCCTTAGGCATCTTGCCGAAAGAGAGGGTGGAAGAGGCTTTGTCCCTTGGTGAATTATCTCTGAATGGGCGCTTGGTGCCTGTGTTGGGTGCACTCCCCGCCGCCCTTGCCGCGGGCGAGGACAACCGTACGTTGCTGTGCCCCAGCGGTTGCGGCGCGGAGGCAGCTTGGGTGGGGGCGACGCCGGTTTTCGCGGCTGCGTCCTTGGGCGATTTGATCGCTCACCTCACCGACCGCGCCCCTTTGGAGCCTGCCGCACCGGGTGAGGTTGCCGCCGATCCCGGCGAGAAATGCCTGTCAGAAGTGCGCGGGCAGGAGCGCGCGAAACGGGCGATGGAAATCGCCGCGGCGGGGCGGCATCACCTGCTAATGGTCGGCTCTCCGGGGTCCGGAAAATCCATGTTGGCGGCAAGGCTGCCAGGCATTTTGCCCCCACTCTCTGCGGCCGAGGCATTAGAGACCTCGATGATCCATTCGCTGTCCGGGTTGTTGGACGAGGGCGGCATATCGCGCACCCGCCCTTACCGGGCGCCGCATCACACGGCCTCCATGCCGGCAATCGTGGGCGGTGGGCGCGGCGCGAAACCGGGGGAAATCAGCCTTGCCCACAACGGCGTGCTGTTTTTGGATGAATTCCCGGAATACCCTCGCGCGGTCCTGGAAACCCTGCGCCAACCGATTGAGACCGGCGACGTTATGGTGGCGCGGGCCAATGCCCATGTGACCTACCCCTGCCGTTTCTTGCTGATCGCGGCGGCAAACCCCTGCCGCTGCGGGAACCTCTATGATGCCGATGCCGCGTGTAGCCGGGCGCCGATCTGCGGGCAGGACTATATGGGAAAGATCTCGGGGCCTCTCATGGATCGGTTTGATCTGCGATTAGAGGTGCCGCCGGTTGCCTTCTCGGACCTCGACCTTCCCGCCTCCGGCGACACCAGTGCCGCTATCGCCGCGCGTGTCGCGCTGGCGCGCGACGTGCAGGCGGCTCGCTTTTCCGCCCTAGGGGCGTCAGCGCGGGTGAACGCCGATGCCGAGGGTGCGTTGCTGGACGAAATCGCCACCCCCGATGCTGAGGGCAAGGCGATGCTGTTGCAAGCGGCTGAGAAGTTCAAGCTTACCGCGCGGGGGTATCACCGCGTTCTGCGCCTGGCGCGGACCATCGCTGACCTTGACGGGGCGGAGACAATTGGCCTGCCCCATATCGCCGAGGCCATCGGCTACCGGCTTGTCGCGGTGCGCGAGGTTTAGGAAGAAAGCACCGCAGGTGCGCCGCGCGGAAAACGCACCGGAGGTGCGATGACTAGAGCGCCGAAGGCGCCCTGGAAACCCCGTGCCGAAGGCGCGTCTCATGCCATCGCGGCAACACGCCCCTCGATCGCTTCCCAGATCTTCGCGGCAATGTTCACACCGTCAAACCGCTCCAGCTCCTGAATGCCGGTGGGCGAGGTCACGTTGATCTCGGTCAGCCAGCCGCCGATCACGTCGATACCGACAAACACCTGACCCATCTCTTTCAGACGGGGACCGATAATGGCGCAAATCTCTTTTTCGCGCTCTGTCAGGGCGGTGGGTTCGGGCTTGCCGCCCACATGCATGTTCGAACGCACCTCCCCCTTGGCAGGCACCCGGTTGATGCCGCCAACCGGCTCTCCATCCACCAAGATCACCCGCTTGTCGCCTGCCGACACGTCGGGCAGGAACTTTTGCATGATTAGCGGCTCTCGATTGATGCCGGTAAAGAGCTCATGCAGAGAATTCAGGTTACGGTCTTCGGGCGTCAGGCGGAACACACCCGCGCCGCCGTTGCCATAGAGCGGCTTAAGGATCACGTCCCCGTGGTCTTCCTTGAACGCTTTCAACATGTCGATATCGCGGGCGATCATCGTGGGCGGGGTCAGATCGGGGTAGTCCAGTACCAACAGTTTTTCAGGCGAATTGCGCACCCAGAATGGATCATTCACCACCAGCGTCTTGCCGCGCAGGCGGTCCAGCAGATGCGTCGTGGTGATGTAGCCCATGTCGAAGGGCGGGTCCTGACGCAGCCAGACCACGTCAACTTCTTCCAAATCCACAATCTCAGCGGTTTGGGCCGTGACATGGGCGCCCTGCTCGCGCTGCACAGTGATGCGACGGACGCGGGCGCAGACCTTATTCTCTCGGTAGAAGAGGTCGTCGGGGGTGTAGACCATCAACTCGTGGCCGCGGGCCTGAGCCTCTTCCGCCAAACGGAACGTCGAATCCGCGTCAATATTTACGTCTTCAATCGGATCCATCTGAAACGCGATCAACATATCTGCCCCTCCGGTGTTGGCTCTGGCCCTTTATGTGGCGCGGCACGGGCGCAGGTGCAATGGGGGATCAAGCACAGAGCGCGTTCACGATCACGTCGAAACGGCCCTGCCCGTCGATCAGGGCCACATCAAACCGCATCGGCGTCGCAAGGCCCTTGGGGAAGGTGCCAAGGCAATGTTCCGCACTGCGCAGCAGCCGCCCAATCTGGCGTTTCGTCAGCGATTCCGCCGCGCGGGCATGGGTGCTGGAGCATTTCACTTCAACGAAAATAACTTCTCCGTCTTTCTCGAGGATCAGGTCAATTTCACCGGCGGGGCCGCGCCAGCGGCGGGCAATAAGCCGGTGGCCATGATCGATGTAGACGCGCAACGCGCTGTCTTCTGCGGCCTTGCCCTTGAGATAGGACGCCTGCCCCCTTAGCCGCCGTTTTTCAGCCGCAGCCCCAGTTGATACACGTCCCGTTTGGACATGCCCAACATCTCGGCCACATGGTTTGATGCGGCCTTCAACGGCATGTCTTCCAGCGCTATGGTCAGGGCCGTTTCCACATCCTGTTCCGATGGGGCCTGGGCTGTGGCGCGGCTGATCACGACCACAATTTCGCCCTTCAACGTACGGTCCGCCAGCCGGTCGCGGACCTGCCCACAGGTGCCGCGTATCACTTCTTCGAAACGTTTGGTCAGTTCCCGGCAAATCGCCACCTCTCGATCATCGCCCAGAGCCTCGCACAATTCACCTAACATTCGGTGAATGCGTTTGGGGCTTTCATAGATGATCACCGTGGCCCCCGCCGCATCGAGGCCGTTGAGCCATTTCGCCCGAGCGCCCGTTTGGCTCGGCGCAAAGCCCGCGAACAAGAACCGGTCAGAGGCAAGGCCCGACACCGTCAAAGCCGCCAATGCGGCCGAGGGGCCGGGGGCAGAAAATACCGAATAGCCCGCATCAATCACAGCGCGTCCCAATTGGTAGCCGGGGTCAGCAACCAAAGGCGTGCCCGCCTCAGAGACATAGGCCACAGACTGGCCCTTTTCCAACGCGCCCAAGACACGGGGCCGCGCCTCTGCGCCATTGTGGTCGTGGTAGGGAATCATCGGGCGGCTGTTGACCGGCACGCCGTGGATTTCCATCAGCTTGCGGGCCGTGCGCGTATCTTCGGCGGCAATGACATCCGCGCCACGCAACACATCCAAGGCGCGCAGGGTGATATCACGGGCCGATCCAATGGGCGTGGCCACGAAATGCAGGCCGGGGGCGATGGAAATAGCCGCATTCATGGGCGTGCCTCCGCTTGCGGTGAAACAACGCGCACCTCTCCCATTGAAATAGCCCGGCATTCCGGTCCATTAGCCAAGCCTAGGGGCTTGCGGCATTGGGTGTTGCGTTTACTTGAACGGATTATCGCCGTAGCGTGCATCTGCGGGCCTCTCGCCACGTCTATTTCTGTTACGCCTCTTGGGGAGGGCCTTCGTCCTATGGTTTCCGGTTTCAGCACACTTCGCAACCCGCTGCGCGCGTTGGTCGCCCTTCTTTTGTCTTTTGTCCTGACGGCCTGTCAGATCGGCGGCGGCCCTGTTGGGCTTGGAACGGGGCCTCGCGTCGGTCAAACCGTTGAAGTCGCAATGCTTTTGCCCGTCAGCGGCTCAGGCGGAGACGCCCTGTTGGCCCGCAGTCTGGAAAACGCCGCCCGTCTGGCCGCTGCCGATGTTGCAGGGTCCGCGACGATTGAGATCACCGTTTACGACACCGCAGGTAACGCGGCCACCGCGGCCACCCGCGCGCAAGAGGCCGTTTCGGCCGGTGCCGACGTCATCGTTGGTCCGCTCCGCTCGGATGCGGCGGCAGCTGTGGGTGTTGCGGTTGCAAACTCCAACATCGCGGTACTCAGCTTCTCTAATAATACCGAGATCGCCGGGGGCAACGTTCTTGTCCTGGGGCACACCTTTGCCAACACCGCCGCACGGATCGTCAGCTATTCGGCCCGCCAAGGCCGTGGCAATATCGTGATGGTTCACGCCAACAACTTGGCCGGTGAAGTTGCCCGCGACGCCGTGCGCAGTGCCGCCGCCCGGTCTGGCGCGACGATCACGGCAACTGTACCTTACGAATTCAGCCAAAACGGCGTCGTGAACGCCGTGCCACAAGTTGTGTCTGCGGTGCGCTCTGGTGGTGGCAATGCTGTTTTGTTGTCGTCCGACAGCGCCGGCGCCCTGCCCTTGTTCGCGCAGCTCCTGCCCGAAAACGGCCTGAACACCTCTAGCGTGCAAATGATGGGCCTGACCCGTTGGGACATCCCGCCCGCGACGCTTCAGTTCACCGGCTTGCAAGGCGGTTGGTTCGCGCTGCCCGACCCTAACGCCACAGCCAGCTTCAACGCGCGCTACGCCGCTGCGAACGGGGGCGCGCCCCATACCCTTGGCGGGCTTGGCTATGACGCCATCCGCGCCATTGCCGCAGCAGCACCTTCGGGCCGTATGGGGTCTGCGGATCTGATTGCGGCAGGCCAGATTGACGGTTCCGGCGGCGCGTTCCGCTTCCTTAACAACGGCACAATCGAACGGGCATTGGCCGTGGCCGAGATTGCAAACCAACAGGTAAATGTCATTGACCCTGCCCCAAGCAGACTTGGCGGTGCCGGCCTCTGATCGGCCGCTAAACCCAAGCCTTTCCGCTGCTTCCTCTCCGGGTACCCTTCTGCTGCCCGGAGAGGAAATTATTGATCGATCGGCCTTGGCCGCGCGCATTGATGCCGCTTGCCTTGATGCCAAAGACGCCAGCGCCATTCGCGCCGCCACAGTGGCGGCGCTGGCTGAGGCCCAGAAATCCGCGCGAGCGGCCTTGGCCGCGGCAATCACCGCGCAGCCCCTTGCCGCGCGTCGGGCGACCCGGTCCTACGCCTATCTAACCGACGCTCTGGTGACCGAGGTGTTGCGCGTCGCCCAGACCTACCTTCACCCCACCAACATCCGGTCCGAGGCCGAGCGGATCGCCGTTCTGGCCGTCGGCGGCTACGGGCGCGCCGAAATGGCCCCTTTCTCTGATGTGGACCTACTGTTCCTGACCCCTTGGAAAGTAACGGGAAAGGTCGAAAGCATCATCGAAAGCACGCTTTATATGCTTTGGGATTTGCGCCTGAAGGTTGGGCATTCCTCTCGGACGATCAAGGATTGCCTGCGCTTGGGTCGCGAGGATTACACGATCCGCACAACCTTTCTGGAGATGCGCCATCTAAGCGGCGATGAACAGCTTAGCGCTGAATTGCAAACCACCCTTCGGGAGCAATTGTTCGACGGCACGACAGGCGAATTCATTGAGGCCAAGCTGGAAGAACGCACCACTCGCCACAAGAAGCAGGGCGGTCAGCGCTACGTGGTGGAACCGAACGTCAAAGAAGGCAAAGGCGGTCTGCGGGATTTGCAGACGCTTTATTGGATCGCGAAGTACGAACACAACGTCGTTAAGGCGGCGGAGCTGGTGGGGCTTGATGTCTTCCACCCCGAAGAGTTCCAAGCCTTCGACGCCGCCGAGCGGTTCGTTTGGGCGGTGCGCTGTCACCTCCACCTGATCGCGGGCCGGGCACAAGATGTCCTGAGCTTTGACATGCAGGTCGAAGTGGCCGAACGCCTCGGCTACGAGGATCACTCAGGCCGCCGTGCGGTAGAACATTTCATGCAGGATTACTTCCTTCATGCCACCCAAGTGGGTGAATTGACGCGCATTTTCCTGACCGAATTGGAAGCCCGTCACGTCAAGCAAGAGCCCGCCATTCTTGGCTTCCTGCGCGGCGTCACCCGCCGCAAACGCCTGAAGCCCGGCTACGCCCTGCGCCAGAACCGCCTTGATATCCAATCACCCGAAACGTTTTTTGAAGACCCGCTGAACATCTTGCGGCTGTTTGAAGAAGGCCTCCGCACCAGCTACCTGATCCATCCCAACGCCATGCGTGAAGCCACCGCGCGGCTGGACCTGATCGACGATGATATGCGTAACAACAAGGAAGCCAACCGGATTTTCCTTGATCTGATGTTAAAGCACGGCAACCCGGAACGCGGTTTGCGCCGGATGAACGAGCTTGGCGTTCTGGCCGCCTTCATGCCGGAATTCGCCCATATCGTGGCGATGATGCAGTTCAACATGTACCACAGCTACACCGTGGACGAGCATACGATTCAGGTCGTCTCGACGCTGGCCCAGATCGAGCGCGAGGAATTGGTCGAGGAACTGCCTCTGGTTTCGGGTGTGCTGAAGCGGGGCGTCAATCGCAAGGTGCTGTTCGTGGCTTGCCTGCTGCATGATATCGGCAAGGGTCGGAACGAAGATCACTCGATCCTCGGCGCACGAATGGCGCGTAGCATCGCGCCCCGACTGGGGCTGAAACCAGCGGAATGCGAAACCGTTGAATGGTTGGTCCGCTACCACTTGCTGATGTCCGACATGGCGCAGAAACGCGATATCGCGGACCCGCGCACGGTGCGCGACTTTGCCAAGGCGGTGAAAACACGCGAACGGCTGGATTTGCTGACCGTTCTAACGGTGTGTGATATTCGCGGCGTTGGACCAAACACGTGGAACAACTGGAAAGCGACGCTGATCCGGGCGCTGCACAGATCTACCGCGATGGCTTTGGAAACCGGGCTGGAGGACCTCAACCGTGACCAGCTGGAGGGGGAGGCAAAGAAGCGTCTGCGCGAAGCCCTGAAGGACTGGAAAAAGACCGACATCAAGACCGAAGTGGACCGCCACTATGGCCCCTATTGGCAGGGGCTAGATCTGCAAACGCAGGTCACCTTCGCCAAGATGCTCAGCGGCCTGAAAGCGACCGAAATCAAGATCGACACCAAGCAAGACGAAGACCGCGACGCCACGCGGGTTTGCTTTGCGCTGGCCGACCACCCCGGCATCTTCTGCCGCCTTGCGGGCGCGATCAGCCTGGTGGGGGCCAACGTGGTGGACGCGCGGACCTATACGTCGAAAGACGGCTACGCGACGGCGGTATTCTGGGTGCAGGATGGCGATGGCCACCCTTATGAAAAATCGCGCCTGCCGCGTTTGACCGCAATGATCCGCAAGACCCTGCGCGGCGAAGTTGTCGCCTCGGAAGCGATGGAAAAACGCGACAAGATCAAGAAACGTGAACGCCCCTTCGATGTGCCCACAACGATTACCTTCGATAACGAGGGGTCGGAGATTTACACGATCATCGAAGTTGATACTCGCGACCGTCCCGGCCTGCTTTATGACCTGACAAAAACGCTGGCGGCGGCAAATATCTACATCTCTTCGGCCACCATCGCGACGTACGGCGTGCAGGTGGTGGATACCTTCTACGTGAAGGATATGTTCGGGCTGAAGCTGCATTCCGAGCCGCGCCGGGCCGCGTTGGAAAAGAAGCTGCGCGATGCCATTGCGCGGGTTGCAGAGCGGGCTGGCGCGTAGTGGAGCCCGCCCCCCCAACCAAGCCAAAAGGCGAAGCGAAGCCAATCCGCATGATGCGCGGGATATTCACCGTGGGCTTCTGGACCTTGGCCAGCCGCATTTTCGGCTTTGCCCGCGACATCCTGATCGGCGCGTTTCTGGGCGCGGGCCCGGTGGCCGAAGCGTTTTTGATCGCCTTTGCTCTGCCCAACATGTTCCGCCGCTTCTTTGCCGAGGGCGCGTTCAACACTGCCTTTGTGCCGATGTTCTCCAAAAAGGTGGAATCGGGCTCGGACGCCGAAGGCTTTGCGCAAGATGCCTTCTCGGGCCTTGCCTCGATCCTGATCGTTCTAACCCTTGTGGCGCAGCTCGCCATGCCATGGCTGGTGCTGGCGATGGCGGGCGGTTTCGCGGGGGATGAGCGGTTTCCCCTGACCGTCGACTATGGCCGCATCGCTTTCGTCTATATCCTGTTCATTTCCCTCGCAGCGCTGTTCTCGGGCATGTTGAACGCCACGGGGCGTTTCGCCGCCGCGGCCGCCGCGCCGGTGCTGCTGAACATCATCCTCGTGGGGGTGCTTCTTGGGGTGTCATGGTCCGTGCCCGACGGCAAGATGACCACCCTGGTTGACCCGGCCGAGGCCTATGGCCGCGCCCTCATATGGGCGGTGCCCGTGGCGGGGATCGCGCAAATGGCGCTGGTCTGGTTCGCCGTGTACCGGGCCGGATATCGGGTCAACCTGCGCCTGCCGCGCCTGACGCCCGACATGCGCAAACTGGCGCTGATCGCCCTGCCTGCCATGCTGGCGGGGGGCGTCGTGCAGGTGAACCTTCTGGTGGGGCGATTTGTGGCGAGCTATTTTGACGGGGCGATTGCGTGGCTTTACTACGCTGACCGCCTGTATCAGCTGCCCTTGGGCGTTGTGGGCATCGCCATTGGCATCGTGCTGCTGCCCGACCTTTCGCGCCGCCTGCGCGCGGGAGATGACGCGGGCGGGCGTTTTGCATTCTCTCGCGCGGGAGAGCTTTCGATGGCCCTCACCATTCCGGCGGCGGTGGCCTTGGCGGTCATCTCGGTGCCGCTGATCTCGGTCCTGTTTGAACGAGGCGAGTTCACCTCGGACGATACCGCGGCCACGGCACTGGCGCTGACGGTCTACGCTTTGGGCCTACCGGCCTTCGTGCTGCAAAAGGTGCTGCAACCGGTTTACTTCGCCCGCGAAGACACCCGCCGCCCGTTTCATTATGCGCTGGTGGCGATGTTCGTAAACGCCCTTGTGGCCATCGGCCTGTCGGTTTTCATCGGCTTTCTGGGCGCGGCCATTGCCACCACGGCGGCGGCTTGGGTCATGGTGGGGTTGCTATCACGCGGGCGGCGCGGCTTGGGCGATGTGGCGCAATTCGACGACCGTTTTCGAGCCCGTATCTGGCGCATCTGTGCCGCTTCGGTCGCGATGGGGATCGTGCTATTTGCCAGCGCCCTGATGCTTGGCCCGTTCTTTGGTGAACCGGGCCTTCGCTACGTGGCGCTGGCGCTTTTGGTAGCCCTTGGCCTTGTCAGCTACTTCGGCTTCGCCCGCCTCTTCGGCGCGTTCAACCTACGAGAGCTTCGCGGCACCATGCGGGGCCACTAAAGGCCCGGTCACATGGGCCGCAAGGTGCCTGAGTAGCGGTCGATGTTGCCGGTGCTGCCGTAGAAGTTCAGGCCAATTCGGTTCCCGTCCAAGCGGAAGTCCAGGCAGTCTTCCTCCTCATCTGGGCGCAGAGCGCCTCGGGCATCTTGCACGGCAAAGGTTGTGCAGAACTGCCCGCTTGGGCTGACCCGCCACAACATCCAGCCCTCGACGCCGTCGTCGCCTTCAAAGGCGTTGAAACGCACCCGTGCCGCGCCGTTATCATACAATTGCAACCTCACGGTTTCGCCGGTGCGTTGGTTCGCGTCGTCATAGCCGCGCAGGTTCAGCACTTGGCCGGTCAATTGCGCCCGCAGCGCATCGGCGTTTTGCGCCATTGCGGGTGTGGCCATGACACTCAGGGCCATTGCCGCGCTCAGAAGAAGTCGCTTCATGCTTTTGTCTTTCCTCGATCAATTAACGCTGACGCAACCGCGACAACATGCGACGCCAGCCGCCGGGGCTGACCACAAACGACAGGCCAAGTCCGGTCACAAACCCCGAGAAATCCGCAACGACGCTGCCGAACTCTCCGTTAATCAGGCCAAACAGCAGTTGGATCGCCAAGAGCATCCCGATCAAGGAGAACGCGCGCATTTGGCCCGTTCCCTCGGCCTCGGCGCGCATCCACACCAAGAAGGTGAACGCGCCGATCAACCCGTAAACGCCGGGGTAGCCGCCGACCAACGGATATTCGCTGTTGGTGAAAATCACGAAGCCAAGCGCGCCCATAATGGAAGAGAACCAAAAGACTGCAAGGAAGGCCGCAACCGAATAGACCTCGGCCACCATTTTGCCGAGGGCGAGAATGAACACCACCACAAAGGCCGCGTGGATAAAGCTGCCGTGGATCAACGGGTAGGCGACGAAGCGCACCAGATGTTCTGTCGGATATTGCCCGGTGGATGTCATCCAATCCCAGACCGCGGTCAACACCGCGTAGTCCTGGATCGCGGCCAAACGCCAGCCGACGCCGCCTTGCCCACCCAGAAGGCCCGCCGTGGCCGCTTGAAACATGACCTCCAACCCGAAAATCACCACCGCAAGGGCCACAACCACAGGGGGCAGCGCGTTGAACGGGGAGGTGTTGTCTTGGTTCATGGTAACGGTCCCTTGGTTGACGATCCGTGCCCTCATGGGTAAGCCCGATGTCGCTGATTGGCCAGTAGGCCCGGCGCAATAATTCAAGCGTTTCAAAGGGCGACGACCATGGCCGAGACACAGTTCAAACCACGGGCATTCTCGGGCATCCAGCCTTCGGGCGGATTGCACCTTGGCAACTATTTGGGCGCGTTGAAGCGTTTTGGACAGACCCAGAATGCCGGCACCCACGAGACGATTTTCTGCATGGTGGACATGCACGCCATCACGGCGCGCCTTTTGTCTGCGGATGAGCTGCGCAACAATACGCGCGAGCTGTGCGCAGGCTTCCTTGCGTCCGGTGTGGACCCTGAGAAATCCATTCTGATTAACCAATCCCAAGTGCCTGAACACGCGCAACTTGCGTGGATTTTCAACTGCGTCGCCCGCATGGGCTGGATGAACCGGATGACCCAGTGGAAAGACAAAGCCGGGAAAGACTCAGAAGGTGCCTCTCTCGGATTGTTGGCCTATCCGGCGCTGATGGCGGCTGACATTTTGATCTACCATGCCACCCATGTTCCCGTGGGCGATGACCAGAAACAGCATCTGGAACTGACGCGCGATATCGCGGCCAAATTCAATCACGACTACGGCGTTGATTTCTTCCCGATCACCGAGCCAGTCATCGAAGGCGCGGCGACGCGCGTGATGAACCTGCAAGACGGCACCAAGAAGATGTCAAAGTCCGACCCCGCCGATAAGACGCGCATCAACATGACCGACGACGCCGACACGATCGCCAAGAAGATCAAGAAGGCAAAGACGGACCCAGACCCTCTGCCCGATGCAGTCGCTGGTCTGGCCGATCGCCCCGATGCCCGCAATCTGGTGAATATCTACGCGGCACTGGCGGATATTGATCCGCAAGTCGTGCTGGATGAGCACGCGGGCGCGCTGTTTGGTCACTTCAAGATGGCTTTGGCGGATTTGGCGGTGTCTAAATTGTCCCCCATCTCCAGTGAGATGTCACGGCTGATGGATGACCCCGCCGAGATCGACCGCATCCTTGGCCGTGGCGCTGAGCGTGCCCGAGAGATCACCGTGCCGATCCTTGAGCAGACTTACGACATCGTCGGGATGCTGCGCAGCTAAGCGCAGAACCTGTGCGCCCACGGCGCTTGCTCCTCCGCCCTCACGCCCACACATTTGGGCGAGTAGAAGGAGATCACGATGAATGCTCTTGCCCCCGCCGGCACCCGCGTCGGCCATATCCACCTGAAGGTGGCCGATCTTGATCGTGCCATCGCGTTCTACGAGGGCATCCTTGGGTTTCCCGTGACAGTGCGCATGGGCAACAGCGCCGCGTTCTTGGGCGCGGGCGGGTATCACCACCATATCGGGTTGAATGTGTGGGAAAGCCGGGGTGCGGCGCCGCCACCTCCGGGGCATACCGGGCTGTATCATGGCGCCTACCTCTACCCCGATCGCGTTGCCTTATCCGATGTTATCCAGCGGGTTGCGGAGGCGGGTATTCCCTTTGACGGGGCTGCCGACCATGGCGTTTCTGCGGCGGTCTATCTGCGCGATCCCGATGGCAATGGGGTGGAGCTGTACGTCGATCACCCAAGGGATGAATGGCCAATGGATGCAGAAGGAAACCTGACGATGGTCAACGCCCCTCTGTCGATCCGCGATTACGTGGCCGAAACCGAGGAAATGTTGGCCGATGGCAGGCTACAACGGGCCGACTAAGGGCAGCGAAAGCCCATTACGTCGCGTCGTTTTTCTTCCTTCTGAGGTCGAATTCAGAACGTTAACTGGACATTAACTCAAGTCGCGGCATATAAGGCTGCAGCAAACCAGACATCGCTATCCATTTTAGGGGAACTGTATGAACAGGCGTCTCGATAATCGTACCGACTCTACCCATACGGCAGACCGTATCGTGGCTACATCCACAACTGTCCGCGCCAAGCAGGCTAAGCCGGCCCGCACAGAACACAAAAGCGCCCGTGCGACCGCGCATTCCGCTGCCCCCAAAGGGGCTAGCATGGATTACCAGATGGGCTTCACCTCTGGACCTTCGGTCTAAGCTAGGCGTACGTTCCCTCCCGACACATGTGGGGGAACGACGATGGCCATTGGGACCAACATCAAAACTTATTTCGACGGCGCTTGGCACGATGCCGATGTCCCCGTCATTCGGGCCGGTGACCATGCCTCTTGGCAGGCCACAACGGTTTTTGACGGCGCCCGCTATGTAAACGGCTTGGCGCCGGATCTGCTGGCCCATTGTGAGCGGGTCGTCCGCTCGGCCCGTGCTCTGTCCCTCAACCCCGGCCTGACGGGGCAAGAGATTTTTGACATCGCTTGGGAAGGGCTCAGCCGCTACCCCAAGGACGTTGCGGTCTACGTGCGCCCGAACTTCTTTGGCATTGATGGCGGCCCCTACGGGATCATTCCAGCCGAGACAGAGGCTGGTTTCTTCATGTGCCTTGAAGAAGTTCCCATGGCAGCGCCCGATGCGGCCTCCCGGCTGGCGACAACGCAGTTCCACCGCCCGGTGTTGGCCACCGCTGTTCTGGATGCCAAGGCCGGATGCCTTTACCCCAACAATGCGCGGATGCTGATGGAGGCCCGATCAAAGGGCTATGACAATGCGCTGGTGACCGATGCCCTTGGCAATGTCGCCGAGGCCGCCACGGCGAACGTCTTCATGGCCCGTGACGGAGAGGTCTTTACCCCAATGCCCAACGGCACCTTCCTCAACGGGATCACCCGTCAACGCCACATCTCTAACCTGCGTGCCGATGGCGTGACCGTCCATGAAGCGGTGCTGACCTTTGATGATTTCCGCGCCGCCGATGAGGTGTTCATGTCCGGCAACCTCAACAAAGTGACACCCGTTCTTGAATTTGACGGCACCCACTATCAGCATGGGTCCATCACCAAACGCGCTCGGCAGCTCTATTGGGATTGGGCGAGCTCGGCCGCGTAAACCGCTAGACAGGCACGGCCACAATCGCCATGGTCGATCCTCGGAAAAGGGACCAAGCTCATGCGTAAATTTCTCGTCGTCCTTGATGACACCCGTGAATGCCTGAACGCCATGCGCTTTGCAGCGATGCGCGCCCATAACACTGGCGGCGGGGTGGAAATCCTTTCGGTGATCCCGCCCGATGAATTCAACCATTGGATCGGTGTTGGCGACATCATGCGCGCCGAGGCCCGCGAGCGGATCGAGGCGCATTTCAACGTCTTCGCCAAGTGGATGCGCGACAAGCAAGACATCGACCCGACACTGGTGATCCGTGAAGGCGTACCGGAAGAGCAGATCCTTGCCCATATCGAGGCCGACAAGGAAATCGGCGTTTTGGTACTGGGGGCGAACTCCGGCAAAGGTGGGCCGGGGCCGCTGGTAACGGCGATGACGAAGATGGCGGGCAACCTGCCCGCGCCGATGACGATTGTGCCGGTGGAGCTGAGCAAGGAACAGTTGGAAGCGATCACCTGAATTTCGGCGACCTGCCCCGACGGTATCTCTGCGATCGCCGAATTGCCGTTTTAGAATGATTCCAAATCACTTGACTCTATGCCCTACCGGTCGCATATCTGACGCAACCAGTAAGGATATGCCCTCATGTTCATTCAAACCGAATCCACACCAAACCCCGCGACCCTGAAGTTCTTGCCCGGCCAGTCCGTGCTGGAAATGGGCACCGCGGATTTCCCGACTGCCGAGACCTCGGGAAAATCGCCTCTCGCATCGCGCATCTTTGCGGTTGAAGGCGTGACTGGCGTGTTTTTTGGCACCGACTTCGTGACGGTGACCAAGGCCGAAGCGGTGGAGTGGGACCACGTGAAACCCGCCATCCTCGGCGCGATCATGGAACATTACCAATCCGGCGATCCGGTCATGGAGGGTGATGAGAAAGCCGCAGGCGGCCATGCCGAGCATTCCGGCGAAGATGGTGAAATCGTCGGCCAAATCAAAAGCTTGCTGGATACCCGCGTGCGCCCCGCCGTGGCCCAAGACGGCGGCGACATCACGTTCCACGGCTTTGATCGCGGCGTCGTGTACCTGCATATGCAAGGTGCTTGCGCCGGGTGCCCCTCGTCCACCCTGACCCTTAAAATGGGGATCGAGAACCTGCTGCGCCACTACATTCCTGAAGTGGTGGAAGTGCGCCCCGTTAATACCTGAAGACATTCGCGTGGGCGGGCCGCTCACAGGCCCGCCGCGCTCCGCCCTGCCCTTCGACCCAGCCTCCGCTTGCAAGGCAAGGGCAACAGCGGCTAAGCCGCTGCCATGGCGCACCCAACGATCCTTGCATTCGACACTTCTGGCCCGTGGATCGGGACCGCGCTTTTACGCGACGGGGACGTTTGTGCCGCCCATTACGTCGACATGAAGAAGGGTCAGGCCGAGCATTTGATGCCGCTGATCCAGCAAACTCTGGACGAGGCGCAGGTAACGCTGCCGCAGCTCGACGCTGTGGGCGTGGGCATTGGGCCGGGGAATTTCACCGGAATTCGCATCTCGGTCTCTGCGGCAAGGGGAATGGCGCTGGCCCTTGAGGTGCCTGCGATTGGGGTAAGCCTGCTAGATGCGCTGGCCTATCACGCCCCCCGGCCCTGCCTTGCCACGATCAACGCGCCGCGCGGCATGGCCTATGTTCAGCGGTTTGGAGAAGCCGTAGCGCGGCCTGCGACGATGATCGCGAAGGCCGACATGGCTGATTGGGTCACACCGGGGATCACGCTGATCGGGCAGGATTCGCCGGAGCTATCGCAGGCCCTTGGCATCCCCCATGTGCCCGCCGCCTTCGCGCCCGCCTCTGCCATTGCCCGGATCGCGGCGGAAAGGCTTGCCACAGCGCAACCTCGCCCCGCGCCACTCTATATCAAGCCCGCCGATGCGGCCCCGTCGCGCGAACAAGGGCCAACGATCCTGTGAAACCCATGACCCCCGCACGCATGGCGGAGCTTCACGCCGCAAGTTTCGCGCGCGGCTGGTCGGAAGCAGAGCTGACGCAACTTCTGGAGAAACCCACAACGCTGCTGGCCTGTACCGAAGCGGGTTTCGCGATCCTGCAAGTGATTGCGCCGGAAGCGGAAGTGTTGACGATTGTGGTCGATCCAGCCCTGCGCGGGCAAGGCGAGGGCCAACGGCTCCTCGGGCAAGCCCTCCTCGCCGCGTCACAACGGGGGGTATCGCAGGTGTTTTTAGAAGTTGATGCCCACAATGCCCCTGCCTTGGCGCTTTACACCGCAGCGGGATTTGACCGTACAGGCCGACGCAAAGGCTACTACGCCCATCCCGATGGCAGCCGCAGCGATGCCGTGCTTATGGCCACTGCCCTGCCCGTAAGCACGTAGCGTAAAGCGGCGCTTTCACACCCTTTGTTTCGCGGAATCGGCTTGACCCCCCGGTCACCCTTTGCCCTTATTCCCCATGAGGATTCCGCCAACCGGCGGAGGACCACGTGATTGGGGACGCAAGGCCACGATAAGGCCCGATAATATGCGCCCCGTAACCTGACCTGGGAGACGACCCTATGACCATGATGAAAACCCTGCTCGGCGCTTGCGCCACGCTTGCCATTACCGCCACTGGCGTTCTGGCCGACGGCCCTGCGATCATCTTTGACCTTGGCGGCAAGTTTGACCGCTCGTTCAACGAAAGCGCCTTCAACGGTGCCGAGCGTTGGGCCGAGGAAACCGGCGGCACCTACCGTGAGATCGAGCTTCAGAACGACGCTCAGCGTGAGCAAGCCATGCGCCGTCTGGCCGAGGCAGGCTCCAACCCCATCGTGATGGCGGGCTTCAGCCAAGCCTCTGCGCTGGAAGTTGTGGCACCTGATTACCCTGACACCACCTTCGTCATCATCGACGGTGTTGTTGACGCGCCAAACGTCCAGTCGATCATCTTCTCCGAGCATGAAGGTTCGTACCTTGTGGGCATGATGGCCGGTATGGCGTCTGAAACCGGCACGGTTTCGTTCGTGGGCGGCATGGACATCCCGCTGATCTCTCGCTTCGCTTGTGGCTATGCCCAAGGTGCGGTTGCAGCTAACCCCGATGCGACGGTTATCGCCAACATGACAGGCACAACGCCTGCCGCTTGGAACGACCCGGTACGTGGTGGTGAGCTGACCCGCGGCCAGATCGGCCAAGGTTCTGACGTTGTGTTCGCAGCCGCAGGCGGCACCGGCTTGGGTGTTCTGCAAACCGCGACGGACGAAGGCATCCTGTCCATCGGCGTTGACGCCAACCAGAACTACCTGCACCCCGGTTCGGTCCTGACCTCCATGGTCAAGCGCGTGGACGTGGCCGTCTATGACAGCTTCACCGCCGAAACCATCGAGCCCGGTATCTTCGTTTACGGCCTTGCCGAAGACGGCGTCGGCTACTCGATGGACGAGTTCAACGCAGAGTTGGTCACAGAAGAGATGATCGCAGCCGTTGACGCGGCACGTGCGCAGATCATCGCGGGCGAAATCTCGGTTCACAACTACACCGACGACGGCACCTGCCCCGTCGAGATGCAGTAACCACCGGATTGTCGGGCCCTTTGCGGCCCGGCCTTTCTGCACCATTTCGGGCCGCGCCCCATCAGGACGCGGCCCGTCTCCTTTCTTGCCAAGGACCGCGCGCATGACGGCACCTGCCCCCTCTCCGGCTATTGAACTCAAAGGCATTTCCAAGGCCTTTGGACCTGTTCAAGCGAACAAAGACATCTCTATTTCAGTGGCCAAGGGCACGATCCACGGGATCGTCGGGGAAAACGGCGCGGGCAAATCAACGCTGATGTCGATCCTTTACGGCTTCTACAAAGCCGATGCGGGCGAGATCTGGATCAACGGCCAACATACCCATATCCCCGACAGCCAGGCCGCCATTCGCGCCGGTATCGGGATGGTGCACCAGCACTTTAAACTGGTCGAGAATTTTAGCGTCGTGGAAAACGTGGTGCTTGGTGCCGAGGATGGCGCAATGTTGCAGCCTTCCCTGCGCAAGGCGCGGCGCATCCTGACGGAACTGGCCACGGAATACGGGCTGGACGTGGACCCGGATGCGATTGTCGAAGACCTGAGCGTTGGCCACCAACAGCGGGTCGAAATCCTCAAGCAGCTGTATCGTCAGGCCGAAATCCTGATCCTCGATGAACCCACAGGCGTGCTGACCCCGGCCGAAGCGGACCAGCTGTTCCGCATCCTTGGGCGTCTGAAGGAAGAGGGCAAGACGATCATCCTCATCACCCACAAGCTGCGCGAGATCATGGATGTCACCGACACCGTGTCGGTCATGCGCCGGGGCGAGATGACGGCAACGGTGAAGACCGCCGAGACCTCTCCCGCTGGATTGGCGGAACTGATGGTTGGCCGCAAAGTGCTGCTAGAGGTGGACAAAGCCGCGCCGTCTTTGGGCGACGTGGTGCTGGACGTGAAGAACCTGCGCGTGGTGGACGCAACCGGGGTGGAGCGGGTCAAAAGCATCTCGTTCCAGATCCGCGCCGGAGAGATCTTGGGCATCGCAGGCGTGGCGGGCAACGGCCAGTCCGAACTGCTGGAAGTGCTTGGCGGCATGATCCCCGCGACCTCGGGCGAGATCACGCTGCACGGCGAACCGATCGACATCACAGGCCGCTACAGCAACGGTCAAAGCCGCCGCGCCCGTGGCATCGGCCATGTGCCGGAAGATCGTCAGGTCGAAGGGCTGATCATGCCCTATGAGGCATGGGAAAACGCGGCCTTTGGCTACCACCATGACCCGAAGTACCAATCCGGGATGCTGATGAACAACGCGGCGATCAAAGCCGATTGCGCCGAGAAGATGGAGCGTTACGACGTGCGCCCCCCCAACCCCCGGCTTCCGGCGCGGAACTTTTCCGGCGGGAACCAGCAAAAGATCGTGGTCGCCCGCGAGATGGACCGACAGCCCGAATTGCTGCTGGTCGGCCAACCCACGCGTGGCGTTGATATCGGCGCGATCGAGTTCATTCACAAGCAGATCATCGCCCTGCGCGACGCGGGCAAGGCCGTGCTGTTGGTGAGCGTTGAACTGGATGAAATCCTCGGGCTCAGCGACCGTATCGCCGTGATGTTTGACGGCGAGATCAGCGGCGAGCGTCTGCCCGATGAAACCAACGAAGGTGATCTCGGCCTGTTGATGGCCGGTGTGAACGACAGCAAGGGGGCTGCGTAACATGGCCGAAACCACCTTTATCGAGCGTATGTTCTTCGGCTCTGGCAAGACCACCTCGGGCGGGATGCCCATGTGGGCGGATGTGACGCTGATCCCGCTGATCTCGATCATCCTCGCGCTGATCGTGTCCGGTGCCGTTGTGGCCCTGATCGGCGAGAACCCGTTTCGCGCCATGTCGATCATGATTAACGGCGCGTTCGGCTCGGCCTATGGCTGGGGCTACACGCTGTTCTATGCCACAAACTTCATGTTCACCGGCCTGTCGGTGGCCGTGGCCTTCCATGCCCGCCTGTTCAACATCGGCGGCGAAGGTCAGGCCTATGTGGCAGGCATCGGTGCGGCGGTTGCCTGCTTGCTGATCCCTTGGCCCCATTGGTCGCTCGCGCTCTTGGGCACTGTTATACTGACCGCCCTTTGTGGTGCGGCATGGGCCGCAATCCCGGCCTATCTGCAAGCCAAACGCGGCAGCCATATCGTGATTACAACGATCATGTTCAACTTCATTGCCGCCTCGCTGATGATCTATGTGCTCAACAACATCTTCACGATCCCCGGCTCGGCAGAAACAGCCAGCATTCGCTTCCCCGAGGCCACCCACCTGCCCAATGCAGGGGAATTCGCAGGCTTTCTGGGCTTCCGTGCCTCTACCCCCCTGAACGTCAGCTTCTTTCTGGCATTGCTTGCCGCTGTGGCGGTCTGGCTGCTGATCTGGCGCACGAAATTGGGGTACGAGATCCGCGCCTTTGGCCATTCGGAAACCGCTGCCGTCTATGCCGGGATCAACCCAGTCAAGATCACCATGATCGCGATGCTGATTTCGGGCGGTTTGGCGGGGCTTATGGCGGTCAATGCCGTGCAGGGCGAAAGTGAGCAGTTACGCTTGGATTTCGTCGGCGGCGCGGGCTTTGTGGGGATTGCCGTGGCGCTCATGGGCCGCTCTCACCCGATCGGTATTTGCCTTGCGGCGCTGCTGTTTGGGATGCTCTACCAAGGCGGTGCTGAGCTGGCGTTCGAGATGCCCGCCGTCAGCCGAGAGATGATCCTGGTAATCCAAGCCCTCGTGATCCTGTTCACCGGCGCGTTGGACAATATGGTTCGGATGCCGATGGAGAAACTCTTCCGCGCAATGCGGCGCGGGGGCTGACACGATGGAAACGCTCCTCCCCTTTCTGCCTGCCTTCGCCATTGCCTATGGCATCTTGCTTGTCGGCGCCTCTTCTCCGGGGCCGGCTGTGGCGATGCTGATGGGCATATCCGTGGGGCAAGGGCGCAGCGCCGGGCTGATCGCCTGTGCAGGTATTGCAACGGGGTCGGCCACGATCAACCTGCTGACGATTATGGGCGTCGGCCTGATCCTGAGCCAAGCCGCTTGGGCGATGATGGTGCTACGGGTTTTGGGGTCGGCCTATCTGCTCTATCTGGCCTACGGTGCATTCAAAAAGGCGCTCCACCCGCCGAAAATCGCGGCAATCGAGGTGAAACGCCAAAGTGCGCCTGCCCTGTTTGCCAAGGGCTACCTGCTGCAAATCACCAACCCAAAAGCCATCGCCTTTTGGCTGGCCATCGCGGGCGTCGGGGCCACGGCAAATGCGCCCCTCTGGGTCGTCGGCCTTTTCATGGCGTCCATGTGGGTGATTTCCTTCGCCTGCCATGCCGCTTGGGCGCTGGCGCTGTCAGCAACGCCTGTGCGCCGCGCCTACCACCACACTCGCCGCTATATCGAGGGCGCCTTGGGCGCGTTCTTCACCTTCGCCGCCTTCAAACTTGCGACTACTCGGAGCTGAGCCCATGGATTTCATGACCATCCTGCAATTGCTCGACAGCACGGTGCGCCTTGCGACACCGCTTCTGCTGGCCTGCCTCGCCGGGCTGTTTTCCGAACGGGCCGGGATTTTCGATATCGGGCTGGAAGGCAAGATGCTGGCGGCCGCGTTTTTCTCGGCAGCGATTGCCTTCACAACGGGCAATGTTTGGATCGGCCTAGGGGCGGGGATTTTGGCGTCCATTGCCCTCTCTCTCCTGCACGGGCTGGCGTCGATCACCTTCCGGGGAAACCAACTGATCTCTGGTGTGGCGCTAAACTTCCTCGCCAGCGGGCTTACCGTGGTAATCGCGCAAACCTGGTTTTCCCAAGGCGGACGCACACCACCTCTGACCGGGGCCTCCCGTTTCAACGAGGTCGTTCTACCGGGCGCCGCATCGCGCATCCGTGACATCGCCGAGTTGGGGCCTTTGGGGCAAATCTACTCCGAGCTGATCTCCGGCCATTCAATCTTGGTCTACATCTCGCTGCTTATCGTGCCCCTTTCTTGGTGGGTTCTCTATCGGACCCGGTTCGGACTGCGCCTGCGTGCTGTGGGCGAAAACCCGGGCGCAGTGGATACGGCAGGCATCTCCGTGGTCGCCCTGCGCTATGCAGCCGTCGTGATCTGCGGCGTACTGTGCGGCTTGGCTGGGGCCTATCTGGCAACAGGCCTATCCGCAGGCTTCGTGAAAGAGATGAGCGCTGGCCGCGGCTTCATCGCCCTCGCCGCCCTGATCTTCGCCAAATGGCGCCCTTGGTACGCCCTATACGCCTGCTTGCTGTTTGGTCTCCTCGATGCCGTTGGCAACCGGTTCCAGAATATCGAGATCTTCTCGATCACCGTGCCGGTTCAATTCATGCAGGCGCTACCCTACATCCTTACGGTCGTGATCCTCGCAGGCTTCGTCGGCCGCGCCATCCCGCCCCGTGCGGGGGGGGAGCCCTACGTCAAAGAACGCTAGTTCGCGCAGGGCGCTTCATAATAGCTGTAGCGCCCGCGGCTGATTTTGGGATTGAGTTGTATTTGCCAAGATGAAGGAGGGAGGCGTGCCTGACTTTGCGCGCTGCACCAAGCTCCACCCCGGCCCCGGCTCTACCGGATTGGCTACCGGCATGTCCGAGGTCCGAGGCTTCACCTTGGACGCCGCTTCACTCTCCAGCTATCGGCGCATCGCCACTCTGGCTCGTTAAGGTTAACATTGAGTTGACCCGCCCTAAAGAAATGCGTTGCCGTGAGATAGAAACACAGCACCCGCTGCTCCCTTCATCTTGGCAAATACACCTCCGGGGGTATGCGCATCCCTTGGATGCGCATAGGGGGCTGGCCCCCTTCTCCCTTCGCCGTCTGGCGGGTCGGTTAACGGAACCAGAATTCCCAGCCGCGTTGATAGGCGGCCACCAGTGGATGTCCTTGGATCGTATTAACCGGCACGTCTTCCGGTCGCGCTTGATCCACGCCGAAAGCCTGCGCCGCTTGCCACACCGCCGCGGTCAGATACCGCAGCCCTTCCGGCAGTTCGGGTGAGCGGTCTGTGGCGGGGAGCGTTTGACCTGCCATCACGAAACCCCAATTACCGAAACTCGGAAGGTAGGTCTGATACGCCACCGTCTCTAGGGTCTCTCCTGGCGCGATTGGGTTACGTGTGGCCGCTAGGGTGGCTTCCGTGATCCAGAACGCTTCGGTCGCGAAGGTGGGCGATCCAGCTTGCGTCACTAGCAAGCCGTGGCTCGATAAGCGCTCCGCCAGCATGGCGTAGAACTCGATGGAATAGAGCTTGCTCAGCGCGATGCTCTTGGGGTCCGGCAGGTCGGCGATAATGACATCAAAGGTGCCTTCCGCCTCTGCAGCCCAGACCCAAGCGTCCGCGTTCACGATCTCGACCCGCGGATCAGTCAGCGCTCCTTCGTTCAGCGATACCAGATCGGGGTTCGTCGCGAATAGTTCCGTCACGCGGGGATCCAGATCCACCAACGTCACGTGTTCCACCCCTTCGTGGCGCAGCACCTCTCGGACCGCCATGCCGTCGCCTCCGCCCAGAACCAGCACCCGCCGAGCGTCCGCCACAAGCCCCATCGCCGGGTGCACCAGCGCCTCGTGGTAGCGATGCTCATCAAGGCTATCGAATTGGATCGAATGATCCAGAAACAAGCGATAGCGCTCGTCAAACCGGGTAATCACGATGCTTTGGTACGCGGTGGTTTCCGAGAAGATGACCTCGTCCTGGAACAGCCGCGCGTCGACGGCGGACACCATCCGTTCGCTCATCCCAAATGCGAGGAGCGAAGCGAGGAGGAGCGCGCCCCATGCCCACCACAAGCCCCGCGCCAAGCGGTCCGAGAACAGGTAGAGAGAGAAACCTGCGACCAGTAGGTTGAGGATGCCGAAGGCAAGCGACGCGCTCATCAGCGGCAGGTTCGGCACGATCAGCAGGGGGAACGCCAAGGACGCAGCCAATGCGCCAATGTAGTCGGCGGTCAGGACGTTCTCGAACCGGAATTCCGCCGCGCCGATCTCTTTCATCACTCGGCTGATCAGGGGGATTTCCATCCCCGACAGCACCCCTATGGCCACCAACCCTCCATAGAGAGGCAACCCGACCGAGCCATAGATCGCGTAGCTGAAAAAAAGCACTGGCCCCAACGCGCCGCCGATGGCCCCCAAGGCGATCTGAGCCCGCACGAACGCCGCCAATGCGTCGCCCACAAAGCGCGACGCCCAGGCTCCCACGCCCATGGCACTCAGGAATACGCCGATAACGAAGGAGAATTGGCGGATCGAATCCCCCAGCAGATAGCTGGATATCGTGGCTGCGATCAGCTCATAGATCAGGCCCGCGACGGCCACGATAAACGTAGCTGCCAGCAGCCATGCAACCTTCGGGGTCAGCCCGCCGTTGTCCGGCTCGGCCTGCCCCCCTGTGGTCTCGCTCACGAAAGAATAACGGCCGCGATGATGATCGCCATCGCCACGAACACCGACCCGATCAGGATGGCGAGCGAGGTGTTCTGGTCTTCCTCGATCTCTTTCACGATCGGAAAGGGCGACAAGAATTCGATGATCTTATAAGCGACAAACATCAGCAGCATGCCGACGACACTGTAGAAGATCATCGAAATGAACTCGGCGAAGATGATTTGGTCAAACATGGCGCAGAGGCTCCTGTTGCAAAATGGTGTTTACTTGATCCGACCGAAGGCGAAAAAGCCGCCGCCCGAACCTGTTGATCCTGATCGCACCGAAGGTGCGCTGGCGGTAAGGTCGCGGCTTTCGCGGCCCACGCCATAATAGCTAAGGTAGCTGGCCCCAAGAAGCGCGATAACAGCGCCGCCGATGATGATAAGACGAATTGGGGCCATCAGTCGTCATTCCAGTCAGAGCCGGCGAACCGGCGTTTCGTGTGCATTGCCCGGCGTCCGGTGACGATCAGCCACCCGATGCCCGCGATGATCGCAAGGCCAAACAGCCAGAAGCCTGTTGGCTTACCCTGTGACACGCGCAGCGCCACGGTTCCCAACTCCGGGTTCGATCCCTGGGTCTGCGCCAGCGAGGCCGTGTAGGTGCCTGCCTGCGACGGGCGGAAACGGAAGGTGTTGCGGCGGCTACCCTCGGACCAGCTCTCTCCGCCGGAGCGGCCAGAGTAATAGGAAATCGTGCGTTCACCCGCCAAAACAACTTCTCCGTCGGGGCCGCGAATTTCGGTGCCCAGGGTCGCCCATTGGTTGTTGAACGTGCTCAAGAACTGCACCTGCGCCAACTGCGAGGTGTTGTCGATCTGGAATTCGAACGACTGCGGCAGGGTGGTGACTTCGTTGTACGGCGTCTCCAGGATCTCGCGACCGCCCGAGAACATGAACACCAAGCCAAGTACGGCGGCCGCAACGGCTACAAGCCCCAGAACCTTGCGCAAAAGCCCTTCCTCGGGCAGCGGCGTATAGGGCGTGAGCGGATGCACATCGCCCACCGCGCCAAGGGCGGATTCCTCAAACCCAAGGTCTTTGGCGGTTTCGGCGCGGGGCAGAAGGCGGGTCAATTCGACCTCACGCTCGGTCGGGGATTTGACCAGCGTCAGCATCGCGTCAGGACCAAGCAGGTTGATGACCGTATTCTTGTCGCCCAGTTTGGGCACCCAGTTGAATTCGCCTTCCATGAAGTCGATTTCGGCCACGGACATATCAAAGTAGCGGTACTTCTCACCGTTATAGATGCGCGTTGGCGGCACTTCTGACCGCTCTACCGTTGAAGCGCTCAACCAATGGCCCATGTTGTAGTCACGCACCTTGCGCGAATAGGTCAGCTGACCCTGATCGACATTCAGCCACAAATAGCCGTGGGTGGGCGAGAATATCTGATGCTCCACCCATTTCCAGACCTGCCCGCCGTAGCGTTCCACCATGCCGAGGGTGCCGATCACCGTGAACTCTACCCCTTCCAGGGTCAGGGTCTGGCCGATCTGCACGGGGCTGTCGGGATGGTTGCGTTTGCCGATGTTGTCGACTTCTTTGTAGCCGTCTTGCGTGTCCAGAACCGCGCCGCAATAGCCGCAAACGTGGGACAGAACGCGGCCGCCGCCCAATACGGACAGGCCCGCCCCGCAAGAAGTGCAATTGACTGATCCCAGCCCCGCCGCGTTTGTCATGGGCCAGAACTCCCGTCTTGGCGATCCACTTTCAACGTGAACGGATCAAGCCACGCGCCGTCATACCACTGGTGGCCGCCCTCCCAGAACTCTCCGGACAAAAGCTGCCCCGATGTCCCCGAGGCGTTGACGAAGAAATGTTCATCATCGACCTGAATAAGCTCTGGAAACTGGCCGCGCACGGCGATGCATTTGGCGGTATCCGCTTCGGTGACGACGTAGTCTTTGCTGGAATAGCTGAATTTCGTGCCCACGGCGGGCGGGTCGCTGCGGCGTGGGCCAGCATTGCCGTCGTAGGGGTATTGGACGACGACGTCGCCCTCATCAATCGAGATCCAGGCCCCCTCACCCTTGCTGTTTTCTCCGTACATCTCGTCCCATGTTCCGCGCCCGTAATCGTAGCGGGCATGGCCTTGGATGACGTATTTCTGGCCGTCGGCGTGGACTGTGTCCCCGATCCCGAACAACATCGGATAGTCGTGCATTTCGCCGCTATTGCCGACCGGCGCGACCGTCTCATTCTCTCGGAACAAAGTGGTGCCACAGGCGGGGCAATCAAACATCCGCGTCGATTTTCGGAGGTTATCGTGGCCGTAGCCGCAATTGGGGCATGTGACGTGCGTGTCAGTCATAAAGGCGTGGGTCCGAAATCGGGTTAATCATGAATGGGTTGATACTAGTCGGACCAATGCCAATGCGTAAAGGGGGAAGCGCTATTCGCACCTCCCCCGCTGGATTTCCTTACCACTGCGCGCCGCTCCGTGCGCCGGGCCGCTCTAGCCCAAAACCTCGGCCACAGCCTCGACGGTGACGCCGACGATGGTGTCGGCTTCCTCGCGGGTCAGGCAGAAGGGCGGGGAATAGCCCACGATATCGGCCTGCGGCATCGCCCGCGCAATCACCCCACGCTTGGCCATCGCCGCCGAGATCTGCGGCACCACCTTGGCCGCCGGGTCAAACCCCGCGCGGCTGTCTCGGTCCGCGACCAGCTCCAGCGCCGTCATCATGCCCACGCCGCGAATGTCGCCCACGTGGTCGTGGCCCTCAAACGCGTTGCGCATCTGCTGTGTCAGGTAGGGGCCGACTTCGCCGGCGTTCTGCACCAGCCCTAGGCTGTCGAGCAGCTTCAGGTTGGCTACCCCCGCCGCCGCGCCGATGGGGTGGGCGGAATATGTCCAGCCGTGGCCCAAAGGCCCGTTCTCATCGGTGCCTCTGGCCAGAACCTCGAACACGCGGTCATGAACGATGGAACCCGACAACGGCGCGTAGGCGCTGGTAAGGCCCTTGGCGATGGTGATGATATCAGGGTCCATATCGTAATGGGTTGACCCAAACATGGTGCCCATCCGCCCAAAGCCGGTGATGACCTCATCGGCGATCAACAGGATGTCGTGCTGCTTCAGCACCTTCTGGATTGCGGCCCAATAGCCCTCAGGCGGGGGCACGATCCCACCGGTGCCAATCACCGGCTCTGCGATGAAGGCTGCGATGGTGTCCGCGCCCTCATCTGCAATCATCTGCTCCAGGTCCGCCACGCACATGGCGACGAAATCGGCCTCGGACTGATTGGCGTCTTCGCGTTGGTAATAGTACGGCGCTGTCGTGTGGCGCACCGTGTCCAACGGAAGGTCAAACTTCTTGTGGAACAGGCTAAGACCCGTCAGGGAACCGCTCATCAACCCCGACCCGTGATATCCCCGCCAGCGCGAGATGATTTTCTTTTTCTGGGGCCGTCCAAGGATGTTGTTGTAGTACCAAACCAGTTTGATGTTGGTCTCGTTCGCGTCAGATCCGCCTTGCCCAAAGAACACGCGGTTCAATCCCTCAGGCGCGCGATCCGCCACCATCTTGGCCAACGTGACCGAGGCCTCTGTGCCATTGCCCACGTAGGAATGATAATAGGCCAACTCGCGCGCTTGGGCGGCGATGGCTTCAGCTACTTCTTGGCGGCCATAACCAATGTTCACACAGTAAAGCCCGGCGAAAGCGTCCAGCATCCGGTTACCGTCGCGGTCTACGAGGTGACAGCCCTCAGCCGTCTTGACGATCATCCCCTGCGCTTCACCCCGCGCATGGGCACCCAGCGCGGTGGAAGGGTGAAAGAAGTGGTCCTGATCCCACTGGCTTAGTTGGTCGTTCGTCAGCATTGCGCCACTCCTTAAGCTGAAAGTGTTTGACGGCCCGCCCTCGCAGGGGGCCGTTTACCTACGCGCAGTTCACGCGCACCCTGTGGCCTTTTGCAAGTCACATTCCTTGATGTGAATTCACACAAAAATTCACACAAATGCGCTGATCCTCGCCACATTTCGCCGTCAAACCATTGGGCAACATAGAACACCAAACGGGACAGACAGTATGAATTTCAAGGCATTTATCAAATCCGACAGCGGCGCTGTCACAGTCGATTGGGTCGTTCTGACCTCGGCAATGGTAGGCTTGGGCTTTGTATCAGCCGCCATCGTCACTACAGGGATCGAGGATCTTTCGTACGACATCAGCAACGAATTGACTCTTCAAGCTGAATTCACCTCTGCATCGGTGGGAGTAGACTGGGGGAGCTATGCCAATCTTGCCAACCAACACGGCGCCTCTTGGGGCACCGATTCCGAGGGCCGCAATTGGGCGGAAAGCACCTATGCAGGCTGGTCTGACCCCAACATTCTGAGCGACGCCGCCCTTCAGACCCAATATGCCGCCAATTATGAATACGCCACGACGCAATCTGCTTTCTCTCAGGAAACGCGGACCCGTGCCGACTATGTCGCGGTGCAAGAGCAGATCATGATTGATCGCGGAATTGAAGTTCCCGCAGGCAACCAAACTGCCGCCGAATTGCGCGGCCGTTTCGAGAGCAGCAGCAGCAGTTTGTAGAGCTCCCTAAAGTGTCGCAAATGGGCGGGACGCATCACGACGCCCCGCCCACACTCCCCAAAAAACCGAGGCTCTTGCAGCAGAGCCCGCAATATGGGGAACATGGCAATGGCCAGCAACAATCTCAATTTCGCCGATAAAGATTATCACGCCCGTCTGGCCAAGCTACGCGCGGCGATGGACGGGCACGGACTGGATTGGCTGATTATCACCGACCCGTCGAACATGGCATGGATATCGGGCTATGACGGCTGGTCGTTTTACGTCCATCAAGCGGTGGTTGTGGGCCCCACCGGTCTGCCGGTCTGGTGGGGCCGCGCAATGGATGCGCTGGGGGCGCTGCGCACCGTCTATATGCCCGACGATCATGTGGTCGGCTATGATGACACCTACGTCCAGAACCCTGCCAAGCATCCCCATGGGACTTTAGCCGCCTTGCTGCTGGAACGCGGTGCAGGGAAGGCGCGTATCGGGGTGGAGTTGGACAATTACTACTACTCCGCCGCCGCCCATAATACGCTTCTGGCGCATCTGCCCGATGCCACTTTGGTTGACGCCACGGGTCTTGTGAACTGGCAACGCGCGGTGAAATCCCCCGCCGAGATTGACCGCATGCGCAAAGCGGCGGGCATTGTCGAGGCCATGCACCGCCGCATTCTGGAGGTGGCCGAACCGGGCCTGCCCAAGCATCATCTCGTGGCTGAAATCTTGCGCACCTCGGTTCTGGGCACCGACGAGGCTTGGGGCGATTACCCCGCTATTGTGCCCCTGACGCCCTCGGGCATGGATGCCACTGCGCCGCATCTGACGTGGGATGACAAACCCATGGCGCAGGGAGAGGCCACGTTCTTCGAGATCGCTGGCGTCTACCGCCGCTACCATTGCCCCCAGTCTCGCACGCTGTTTCTGGGCAACATGCCCGACAGCTACAAACGCGCCGAAGCGGCGGTGCTCGAAGCCAGCGCACAGGCGCTTTCGGCGGCCAAACCGGGCAACACCTGCGAAGATATCGCCCACGCGTTCAACACCACGCTCAACCGCTTGGGCTACGAGAAGGACAGCCGCTGCGGCTACGCCATCGGTCTCAGCTATCCGCCCGATTGGGGCGAGCGGACGATGTCCTTCCGGTCCGGCGATACGACGGTGCTGGAACCGGGCATGACCTTCCATTTCATGCCTGCCCTTTGGCTGGACGATGGCGGGATCGAGATCACCGAACCGATCCTGATTACGGAGACCGGCGTTGAATGCCTATCTTCCCTCCCACGGGAAGTCTTCGTTAAATGACCCATCCGTTCACCGCTGCGAGGACGGCCCGTCGGGCCGGACGAGACGACGCCGCCAATGCCCGAAGGGCTTTACCATGACCCTCACCGTTCCCCTCGACACGCCCGGCAAACATTACGGCCACATCCGCCTGCCCCATTCTGCCGACGACAGTGCCTGGGGCCATGTCATGGTGCCGGTCTGCGTGGTCAACGGCGGCCCCGGCCCCACGGCACTGGTGACGGGCGCCAACCACGGGGATGAATACGAGGGGCCGATCGCCATTCGCCAACTGATCAACACCGCCACGCCCGAGACAACCACAGGCCGCCTGATCCTGATCCCTCAACTCAACATGCCCGCGTTTGAGGCCGCAACCCGCACCTCCCCCATCGACGGCGTGAACCTCAACCGGGCCTTCCCCGGCAATCCCACCGGGACGCTCACCCAACGCCTTGCGGCTTTCGTGAATGACCACCTTATTCCTCCGGCTGATCTGGTTATCGACTTCCACTCCGGTGGCAAAACCCTCGACTTTCTGCCTATGGCCATCAGCCATATCCTCGATGACACGGCCCAAGACACCCGCTGTGCCGCTGCCGCGCGGGCCTTTAGCGCTCCCTATACAGCCCGCCTTCGGGAAATCGACGACACTGGCATGTTCGATGGCGCGGCCGAGCGGGCCGGCAAAACCTTTGTGACGACCGAAATCGGCGGCGCGGGCACCTCTACGCCCGCCTCTGCTTCGGTGGCCCTCGACGGGTTGCTTCGCACGCTGGCCCATCACGGCATTCTTTCTACCGCTCCCGCGCCCGCGCCGACCCGTGGCCTCGACCTGTCCGACCCTTTGGGCTTTCACTTCGCCACGCGCGGCGGGCTGTTCCACCCCCTTGCGACCCTTGGGGATATGGTTGCCCAAGACCAACCCCTCGCCCATATCTACGCGACCCAGGACCTGCAAAGCCCGCCGCAGACCCTCTATGCTCAGCGATCAGGGCTGGTTTCTGCTCGCCACGTTCCGGGCCTGATCAAACCCGGTGATTGTGCCTTTGTTTTAGGCACAGTCGAAGGCCCCTAGAGCGTTAACCGTGTTCCAAGCACCTTAACCAATTACCTAAAATTATCTGTTTCCAATCCCGATCTTGTCCGTGCCCCCCGGCGCGACTACGTCATGTTCAAATTTCAACATTGATGTCGATGAAACAGACCACCGCGCGGGAGAACCCGGTCAATTCATCGGTCCAAACGGACCGCCACGGACCCTAAAACCTATGCGTAAAGACACCGAAGCCCTTCTGGAAACTGTTCTTGCGGCCGTCATGGCCCCCAAAACCGATGCCCTTACCCTCGCCACGACCCTTCGCAACACGTTGGCCGATGCCCCGGCAATTGCCGTAATCCGGGCGCTACTGGCGGCGGATCAGGTGATACTGGAAACCTTCGCGGGCACCTCAACGGGGCGCGCCGATGCAGAACTCGCCCGCTCTTTGGCGTTTACCCTTGTGAAAGCCGCCGACGACCTTTCCCACATTCGCAAGGATCGCAACCGCGTCCGGCTTAGCGATCTTCTACTCTAGAAAACGCGGCTCAAGCGTGCCTCGCCTCTACCCCTCGCCCCGGGGCGCAGGTAGGGTCCGCCCATGACCACGCTCGCCCCCACTTTCTCCGACGATCAGGCCCAAGCCCACGACCGCATAACCGAGGTTTTGCGGGAAATGGGTGTGGATATCGACAACGATACCCTCGTGCCTGCCAAAGACACCCACTCTCAGGTGCTCGCCGTGACCGGCAAGGCGGGGTCAGGCAAAACGCTGTTGCTGGCCGAACTGGTCAAAGCGCTGGAACGCACCGGGGTGGAAATCGTCTCAGGCGATTGGGAAGGCAAACGCCGTAAGGAACGGCGCACCGTGGCGGTTCTTGCGCCGACCAACAAAGCGGCCTCTGTGCTTCGGAACCGAGGCGTTCCGGCCACAACGATCCACCGCATCCTCTATACGCCGATGTACGACCCGGAATTCGAGAAGGTCGCCGAATGGCTGGCAGGTCAAGGGGAGCGCCCGGTGATCGAGGCCCTGACCGATGCCGCCATGGACCGCGCGAAAGAGGTCTACGAGGCCACCAAATCCGTCCCCGCTGCCCTTGCCTCTGCGGGCCTGCGCGGGTCCGACTTCATCACCGGATGGAAGCGGCGCGAAGATGGGCTGGATATCGGGCTGATCGATGAATCCTCCATGCTCGATGACAAGCAGTTCCAGGATCTGAAAGAGATCTTCCCCACCCTCGTCCTGTTCGGCGACCCGGCCCAACTTGCCCCCGTGGGCCAATCGGGCGCGATGATCTTCGACCGTTTCAAAGGCGACAACCTGCTGCATCTGGGCCGGGTCCACCGCCAAGACGCCGATAACCCGATCCTCGATCTGGCTCACGCGCTGGGAGACCCGCAACTGGAATTCCGCGACTTCGAGCAGATGATAGAAGAGGCCGCCGCCCGCGACGACCGGGTGGTCGTCAGCCCTCGGGCCAATTCCGATATGATGGCGCGGTCCCCGGTACTGGTCTGGCGTAACGCCACGCGCATCCGGCTGATTGCCGCGTTCCGATCCGCGTTCGGCGCGGGCGATGATGAGATCCTGCCCGGCGAGCCGCTGATCTGCGACGGCATCGAGTTGCCCCTCAAACACCGCAAGAAACGCATCGACCTAGAGGCGCGTGGCCTGATCAAAGGCGCGCCGGTGATCTATCTGGGACCGGGCAACAAACCGGGCTTTTCCCGATTGCATGTCATGGGCGCGGAAACTCCTCGCTTTTCCGCCGCCTCGATCGTGAAGATCGAGAAACCAGGGGAAGAGGAACCCTTCCTCCCCTACGCCGCCCGCATGGGGGCCGCGTTCCTTCATGGCGCGGCGGTAACGATGCACAAGGCGCAGGGTTCACAATGGCCCGAAGTGCAGGTCTTCGCCCCCGATCTCTATGCCGCCTCTCGGGCGGGCAGGATGGAGGCAGGACAGGCGCTGTGGAAACGGCTGGCCTATGTGGCGATCACGCGCGCGGAAGAGCGGCTGATCTGGGTGACACGCTACATGCTGTCTCGCCCGGAAAATGACCTCAACACCGACGACCTGATCGTGAAGGCCGCCCCTCTGGCGCTGGAATCCGAGGACAATCCCGACGGGACGACGCCGGGCTGACAAAGATGCTTTTCAGTGTACGCGGTGTGTACGCTCCGGTGTACAGATGTCACAGGCCGATCTTGCTGTAGGAGAATACCCCATGAAAACCATTCTCATCACCGGCGCCAGTTCCGGCATCGGCCGCGCCACAGCCGAAGCTTTCTTGGCCGACGGCTGGCGCGTCGCCCTCCTCGCGCGCCGCCGCGCGCTCCTCGCAGATGTGACCCGTGGGCATGAGAATGCCCTCGCCCTGCCGGGCGACGTGACACGCCTGGAAGACATGGAAAACGCCGTGGCCGAAGTGGTGGCAAAATGGGGCCGCCTGGACGCCGTGTTCAACAACGCCGGTATCTTCTCGCCCCAGGGCACCATTGACGAAATCGACGTAAATGACTGGCATCAAAGCGTTTCTGTAAACCTCACGGGCATGTTCAACACCGCGCGCGCCGCCTTCGCTCAGATGCGTGCCCAAGACCCCCAGGGCGGCCGGATCATCAACAACGGCTCCCTCTCCGCACACTCCCCCCGCGAAGGCTCGATCTGCTACACGACCACAAAACACGGCGTCACAGGCCTGACCAAAACCCTCAGCCTCGATGGCCGCCCCTTCGGCATCGCAGCGGGCCAAATCGACATCGGCAACGCCCGCACCGACCTCGTCGATGCCCTGAATGAACGCCGTATCTCAGACGGCAAACCCTTGATGGATATGATGAATGTGGCCGAGGCCGCCCAAGCGGTCCTGCATATGGCAAACATGCCTGCCTCCGCCAATGTGCTGTTCCAAACCATCCTCGCCACCAACATGCCCTACGTGGGGCGCGGCTAGTCCCAGCTTCATCTTTTCAAAAATATCGCGGGGGAAAGGCGGGCCCTTCGGGGCCGTCTTGGGGGCAGCGCCCCCCAACTTCTAAAAAGACTCAATCCGGCGTCCGCACCCATTCCGACCTCCAGGTCGGCGCCTCAAACGGATCAGGCCAAAACTCTCGTTGCAAAGCGATCAAATTGCCTCTCACCGTGTGAAACGTCAGCGCCGTGGCACGCACGTCCCCGTCGCTCACGCAGACCTCCGTTACAATCTGATGTCCCTGCCCCACGATGCGCCGAAGATCGAAGGTCCACAGCCCCTTGGACGGGTAGGCCGAGTTCACCGCAGCAAAGTTCTCACGGCCTTCAATCACCTCATCGGATTGCGGCCACTGAAGTCGAAAATCTTCTGTCAAACAAAGGCTTGCCGCATGGAAATCATTGCTGGCCATAGCCTTCCAGAATCCGCGCACGACCTTCTGGGAAGCTGAGCTCATAGGAGCCCCCTACGGGCCGCCGAACTCACGCGCGAATATAGCGGAATACGGCAGAGGCCATCCATCCTGCCAGAATGGCGATCGCCAACGACAAGATGCCGTAGACCAAGGGCCGCTCATGGGCGAGATTATAGATGAACCGTTCCAAACCGACTTTCCGCACCGCGATATCTTGCTCATACACGTCGAGGACTTCGCCCCCACGGGTCAAGAATATGCGCGTGCGGTAGTCACCTTCAACCAAGTTCGCAGGCAATTGGATCACTGTGTCGAACAAAGTTTCGTTACGCAGCCTCACGCTGCTTTCGTTCAACTGGTACAAATCCTCGGATTCTCTGATGCGGATCAACGCCTCGGTGAAGTTTTCGGCATCCGCCACCCCAAGCCCCACAGCGCGGATCGCTCTTGGGATCGACACCCTGTGGCGCAAATCCTCTGTATCAGAAATCGTGGCCCCAAAACCTGCCGTGGTTGCCACAGCGTAGAACGACGGGGCGGAATCCACTTCGACGGCGTCGGTGTTCACCCAGATACCAAAGCGGCGATCCTTCCGGCGCACGGCCACGGGCATCGACGGACCTTCCACGGTGATAATCACCTCCAGGTCGCCCTCAGGTGCGGGCGCGGTCCGGCTAACGGCGCCGAAGATCATGATCTCCGAGCCTTCAAAGTTCGCGGTAATGTTGATGGCATCTTGCGACAGCCCTGCCACCACCTCTTCTGCGTCAGCAGCAGAGACACCTGCGAGGAGCGTAGCGAGGAGAAGCGCGATCACTCTCAATGGCTTGCCCCCGCGCCAACGGAATACAACTCTGCCGGCATAACCAGCAGGTCAAAACCAAGTTTCCCGCACACTGCCAATACCATGATCGCCAACAGAATCCGCAACTGCTCGGCCTTCAGCTTCGTTCCGATACGCGCGCCAATCTGGGCGCCTACGACGCCGCCCACCAGAAGCAGGACGGCCAAAACCATATCTACCGTGTAGTTCGTCGTGGCGTGCATCAGCGTAGAAAACGCCGTGACGAAGATGATCTGAAACAGCGATGTCCCAACAACAACCTTGGTCGGCATGCCCAACAGGTAGATCATCGCAGGCACCATGATGAAGCCACCGCCGACACCCATGATCGCCGATAAAACGCCCACGAACAGCCCCACGATCAGCGGCGGGATCACCGATACATATAACCCCGAAGTCCGAAACCGCATCTTGAGCGGCAACGCATGAATCCAGCCGCGCTGACGGCGCTTGGGTGGCACAACGCCCCCGGCGCTACGGGCTTTGCGGATCGCGTTGAGGCTTTCGAAGAACATCAACCCGCCGATGATCCCAAGGAACACAACGTAACAAAGCTTCACCAGCAGATCGACTTGGCCAATCGCGGTGAGCATTGCAAAGACCTGGACGCCGATCGCGGCGCCAATCAGACCGCCGACAAGCAGCACCCCGCCCATCTTCAGATCAACGGTCTTGCGCTTGAAATGCGCCAACACGCCCGAGAAGGACGACGCGACAATCTGGTTCGCCTCGGTCGCAACGGCCACGGCGGGCGGAATACCGATGAAGAACAAAAGCGGGGTCATCAAGAACCCGCCACCGACACCAAACATCCCCGAAAGGATACCCACAAGTCCGCCCAACCCCAGCAGAAGGAACGCATTCACGCTCACCTCGGCAATCGGTAGGTAGATTTGCATGTCGGTCGGACCTTTTTGTCGCTGTGATTGCGTGTAACCCGGCTTGCCCTGCAAATGCCAGTGCAGCGGCTGCGGCGAAAAGCCATAGCCGGATGTTGACTTTCACTGCACCCAATTCGCGACCAGATTCAAGGGCGTTTTGAGAATATGGGTCTCAAAATCCGATCGGCATTCATCGCGCACCAAAAAAATGTCTTCCCCCTGCCAAGGGTTGCCGAACGAGCCCCGTCATAAGGTATGAGATGCGCATGAACGTGAGTGATGAAAACCTGGCCCTAGCGGCAGCAGGCGGCGATGGGGCCGCGTATCAGCTGTTGCTGAGCCGCGTCTATGATCGCCTGTTTGGACTGTGTTTCCGACTCACCGGAAGCCGGGCCGAGGCGGAAGACTTGACCCAAGACATCTGCCTCGCGCTACCCGGAAAGCTATCGGGATACCGGGCGCAGGCAAAAGTGACGACGTGGCTTTACCGGGTCGCGGTGAATGCCGCCACGGATCGGCGCAGGCGGCAAGCCAGTTACACGCGGGCCACCGATGGGTGGGCCGATTGGGAGGTGGACCGTGTGCAATCGGCGCAGGAAGCCACCGAGGCAACGGCGTGGCTGTATCGCGCGCTGGCGGAACTGTCGCCCTCGCTTCGGGACACGCTGGCGCTGGTGCTGGACGACGTCACCCACACCGAGGCGGCGGAGATTCTGGGCGTTTCCGAGGGCACAATTTCGTGGCGCGTTGCAGAAGCCAAGAAGAAGCTACGGGCATTGAAAGCAGAGGAGGAGGACCAATGACCTCCAATAATTTCAACGATCTAGACGACCTGAAGCGCGCGATGGCCGAAGCCACGCCTACGCCCGATGCTGCCCGCAAGGCCGAGGCGATGGCGCGCTCGCTAGAAATCTTCAACCGCGCCCAAGGATCGCAGGATGCGGCGCGTCAAACCTCTGAGACCCCGAAAGATCGGGGCTTTTTCAGAGGAGCTTTTGACATGTTGATTTCCAAGACCCCCATTCTAAAAACCGGCGGCGCATTGACCGCCACCACCGCCCTTGTCGGGGTCGGTCTTTTATTTCTGAGCCCACAGGGCCAAGAATTGCTGCAAGCCCCGTCAGAGGTGCCTGCACCAATCACTTCCGCGCCCCCTGTTACCGCTCCGGCCCAAGCCGAGGTGGATGTGGCCGACGACGCGCTTGTTGCGGCGCCGATGATCGTGGCTGAAATGGCCGATACCGATGCGGAGGCGGAACTCGCGCCCCCCGCCGCCCCGCGCCCCCTCACCGCGATGCCTGCCGCCCCTGTCGCCGGGGATTCGGATCAGGGCGGTCTTGCCGGAATTGCCGCACCGCTGGGGGCGATTTCCCAGCAAGGTTACGGCAATTCCGCTGCGGTGGCTGCGCTGCCGCAAGGGCGTATCGCGCCGCTTGTGCAGGACCTCGCCCCCGCCCCCGCGCCGCTGAGTGAAGAATACGCCAATGCCGATGCCAATCCCTTGCAGGTGGTCGCCGAAGACCCGGTTTCGACCTTCTCGATTGATGTGGACACGGCCTCTTACGCGTTGCTGCGCTCGACCCTAAACCAAGGGCAATTGCCCGCGCCCGATGCCGTGCGGATCGAAGAGATGGTGAACTACTTCCCCTACGACTACCCTGCCCCCACGGCTGACGACATCAGCCCGTTCCGCCCTACGGTGCAAGTGTTCCAGACCCCTTGGAACCCTGACACGCAGCTTTTGCACATCGGCATTCAGGGCGAGATGCCCGCCATTGACGACCGGCCGCCCCTGAACCTCGTGTTATTGATCGACACGTCGGGCTCCATGAATGACCCTGCGAAACTGCCGCTGCTGATCCAGTCCTTCCGGCTGATGTTGGATCGCCTCGCCCCCGATGATGAGGTCGCCATCGTGACCTATGCCGGCAGTGCAGGCGTGGCGCTGGCGCCCACACCAGCCAGCGACACAGCCACGATTTCGGCCGCGCTGACGGCCCTGCAAGCGGGTGGCGGTACCAACGGCGTCGGCGGGCTGGAAGAAGCCTACCGCCTTGCCGCCGAGATGACGGATGACGGCGATGTAAGCCGCGTCTTGCTGGCCACGGACGGGGATTTCAACGTCGGCATCAACGACCCCACTGCGTTGGAGAACTACATCGCCGAGCAGCGCGAGACGGGCATCTACCTCAGCGTGTTGGGGTTCGGGCGCGGTAACCTGCAAGACGACACGATGCAGGCCTTGGCGCAGAACGGCAACGGCACCGCCGCCTATATCGACACCCTCCACGAGGCTCAGCGGGTGTTGGTGGACCAAATGGCGGGCGCATTGTTCCCCATCGCGGACGATCTGAAAGTGCAGGTTGAGTTCAATCCCGAAGTGATCGCCGAGTATCGCCTGATCGGCTATGAGACCCGCGCCTTGGCCCGAGAAGATTTCGCCAACGACGCCGTAGACGCGGGCGACATCGGGGCGGGCCATTCGGTGACGGCGATCTACGAGGTGACGCCCGTAGGTTCCCCCGCCGTGTTGGTGGCCCCTCTGCGGTATGCTTCCGATGATGGAACAGAAGCGCGTTATGGCGAAGAACTGGGCTTCATCTCGTTGCGGTGGAAAGAACCGGGCGAGGAAGACAGCACCCTGATCGACTTCCCCATCGCCGCTGCTGTTGCAGAGCCGGGCACAGAGGCACAATTCGCCGCCGCTATTGCAGGTTTCGGGCAGCTTCTACGCGGCTCGGACTTCTTGGGCGATTGGGACTACGCGGACGCGATCGCGCTGGCCAACGCAAACCGGGGCGAAGATGAATTCGGCTACCGGACCGAGGCCGTGCAACTGATGCGTCTGGCCGAAAGTCTGGCGCGCCAATAGAACCCGTGCCCTCGCGCTCCATTGTGCGGGGGCAACCGACGGTACGTCACCGATCCATCGCGCCCTTCCCGGCAAAAATCTTGTCTCGGAATTTCTCGATCCGCGCGAACCGGGTCTCTGGCTTTTTCGCTGATCCAATAGCGATGGCGTAGCTTTTCTGGCGTCCAGGCGTGAGCGCCGCAAAGGCCTCGGCAAGATCGGGGTCACCGTCGAGCGCCTTTAGCAACTCAGCGGGAAGTTCTATCGCGTGATCTTCCTTGGGCGGCTTGATCCCCTTGGTGGCATACTCCTTCGCCTCGGCCAGATAGGCGGCGATGATCGATGCCATCCTTGTAACGTCGGAGCTTGAATAGAATCGGATCACACTGGGGTGGCGGGTGTTGGGGCCCTTGCGCTCGAACACCGCTTCTGGGTCTTTCATCAAGGCGGGGTTGAAAAACGTCAGCCGAAAATCGGACCGAAACGCCCCGAGAATCACGATGTTCCGGCCCGCATGGACGTAGCAAGGATGACCCCATTTCACTGTTTCCCCCAGCCCGGCCTCCTGGCAGAGTTGGCGCAAATAGGCCAAGCCTTCGGCCCATTGATGGACGGAGCAGGCCGGCGTCGCAAAGCGATCGCACCGACCGCAGCCCTGGGCAAAATAGTCGTCAATGTCAGAGATCATGGTGGTTGGTCCCGCAGGTTTCGATCAACGGTAGCCCAGAGAGATGGCGACGATCAATTCAACGCGGGAGAGCTAAGGCGAGCGGGAGGATTGCTCTCGGGACTTCTTAGACTAGGGAGCTTTTGCCCTTTCGGGACATCTTCCTGCGGAAAATAGCCTGTGGGGCCTGCGCTCTTTGCAATGCAAAGAGCTTACGGTGGAGCCTAGCGGGATCGAACCGCTGATCCCAAGCGCGTGCGTAGCACCGCAAGGGTCATGCGCCATCGGTCGGGCAGGACCGAGGTATCAAATGAACCATTGGAAAAATGGTGGAGCCTAGCGGGATCGAACCGCTGACCTCCTGCATGCCATGCAGGCGCTCTCCCAGCTGAGCTAAGGCCCCATTGGCGGGCGGTGTAAGGCCGGGGCGCAGGCCGCGCAAGCGAAAAATCTGCTTGAGCGTCATTTCCCGGCCTAACCGTCCGTTGCTAGGTCAGTCTTCGCTCTCTTCCGAGGCTACGTCTGCGATATCGTCGAGGGCAACTGTGTCCTCGTCGTCATCGTCTAGCACATCATCATCGGGCAGATCGGCGTCATCGTCATCTTCGATGTCGATGTCGTCGTCGAGGACCAGATCCTCATCGTCCGAATCAGTCTCTTTGGCTTTTGTCGCGGCCTTATCGGCCACCAGGCTTTGGGCACCGCCCTTGCCGGTTTCAAGCACAACGACTTCGCCCGTATATGGGCTGACAATCGGGCTTGCACCCAAGTCGTAGAACCGTTTTCCGGTCGTGGGACAGACGCGCTTAACGCCCCATTCCTCTTTGGGCATGATACCCCCCTTATTTCACGGGCTTCAATCATCGCTATCGCGGGAACTCGCGCTCTGCCATAGTGGGGTCAGGCTGTCAAAGCCTTTCCGGCCGTGCGCGCCGTCTCGCAGTATGGAGCTACACATTTGGCCGCTCAATCGTCGGTTTCAACCCATGTTCTTCCCGGAGACCCTCCGGTTGAGGTTTTGATGCGTCGCAACGCCCGTGCAAAGCGGTTTTCCCTGCGGGTCAGCCGCTCGGATGGACGTGTATCGCTGAGCCTTCCCAGTTGGGCGCCCGAAGCCGAGGCTTTGGCTTTTCTTCGTGCACGTGAGCCATGGGTAAGAGAACATCTGGATCGCTATCCCGGTTTGAAAGCCGCGAGAATTGGCGCGGATGTTCCCATTTGTGGCGTGCCGCGACCTGTCGTCGCCGGATCGGGACGGGCCGCGCAATTCAAAGACGGGGCGCTTCATGTGCCCGAAGGCCCCCGCGAAGGGCCGCGCATCAAGGCGCTTCTGACTGCAATGGCCCGTGAACGGCTTAGCACCGCCGTGGCGATCCACGCAGGCGCGATTGGCAAGCGGTATGGCAAGATCACCCTGCGGGACCCCCGGTCGCGTTGGGGCAGTTGTTCTTCCAAGGGCGATCTGATGTTTTCCTGGCGGTTGATTATGGCCCCGCCAGAGGTGCTGGACTACGTTGCGGCCCATGAAGTTGCGCATTTGGTCGAGATGAACCACTCAGCCCGCTTCTGGGCGCTGTGCAAGCAGCTTTGCCCCACCACTGACCAGCACCGCCGCTGGATGCGCGCCAATGGTGCGGATCTGCTGGCTTGGCGCTTTGACGCGCAGGAGTAGTGCCATGTTGATGAACCCTCGGCCGACCGAGACCGGCGCCGCTGTGGCCCATGACCGGGTCTATCGCGCGTTGCGATCCCGGATCATGTACGGAGAGGTCAGTCCCGGCCAAGCCATGACCCTGCGCGGTGTGGGGCGTGAATTCGGCGTCTCCATGACCCCGGCCCGCGAAGCGGTGCGTCGGCTGGTCAGCGAGGGGGCGTTGTTTCTGTCCACCTCGGGGCGGGTATCGACGCCCGAGCTGTCGAATGAACGGATTGAGGAATTGGCATCGCTACGGGCGCTGTTAGAGCCGGAACTCGCCTCGCGCGCGTTGCCCCGCGCCCACCCCGCGCTGATCGAGAGGATGGAGGCGATCAACGGTCAAATCGCCCATGTAATCGCGAAACGCGATGCGGTGGGTTACATCAAGCTGAACCTCGAATTTCACCGGACGCTGTACCTGCGGGCCCAAGCCCCGGCGATGCTGGCGCTGGCGGAAACGGTTTGGTTGCAGATGGGGCCGACGATGCGGGCGCTTTATGGGCGGTTGGGGCGCACGGAATCGCCGCCCCACCATCGCTTGATCCTTGCGGCCCTGAAAGCAGGCGATGAACCGGGTCTGCGCCTTGCCCTGCGGGCCGATGTGACCCAAGGACTAAGGCTTCTGGCGGCTTAGCGCAGGGCCAAGAATGCTTCGTGCCCGCGCAACACGGAACGGGCGACGGCCATGGGGTTTGCACTAAGCTCTGGAAACAACTCACGAATTTCCTCGGCGACGCTCAGGTCAAATCCGGTAAGGGTTTCATCATTGGCCAGAAGGCTTTCGCTTGGCGCGCCTTCAGCGATGACGATCTGATGGGTGTCAAACATGATGTGGTGATAAGTGACGCGCGGTTGCGGGGCCTGATGGGCGAGGCCCATCTGCGTCATCTGCCGTGCCGAAACGAGGGCACTATCGGCCCCCAAGGCCAGTTCACACCCCGCGCCAGAAACCAACATGCGGTGATGTGGCGACACCAGAAGATCGCGTTTCAGGCCGTTCCAACCGGCAGGAATGCGCACCGGAGCAAAGGCGCCCATGCCAGGCACCTGACGCTTGCCGACCCACCGCAACGGCTGATCACCTGCGTCCAATGTGCGTACCATATCGCCCACCGCCAAGTCCTCGACCGCGACCCAGCCACGCGCGGTGCTCAGCCGGGTGCCGGCCACAAAGCACGCAACATAATCGTCGTAAGCATTGGCCTGCTGATGAGAGGTCCGTTCCGTGTTGAAGGTGTATGACGTGCCCGGCACCATCTCGACCGTCGAGACAATGCCATCCACGGCGCCCTGCTGATAGCCGTCGCCGCCGAAATGGAAGCTCGTCACCTTATGGCCCGTGGTGGTGTTAATCAGGTCATAGGCGGTATTGATCGTAGTGCCTGCCGCGTAGGCATTGCCATCGATGTTCACCGCTTGGTTAAGGCTTTGCGTGCCATCAACCTCATCAAACACTGCCTCGTCATCGTTGACCTCGATCAACGTAGGAACGGCACCGGGCTTGAGTTGCAGCGTGAACGTGGGGCTCCCCGCCGCCTGCGCACCGTCTTCGATTGGTGGAGCAGTAACGAAGTCCGAGGGGCTGTAGACGTACAGGTAATAGACGGGCATGGGAATCCTTAGGGCAAAACTTGTCCCCTTAATTCCCTTAAAATCGTTCGAAAGTGTGGCCGTAGAGGGGGGCGTTCATGGCAAACGCCCCCTATGCTTCACGCTGTGTCAGGCGTGGATTGCGCCATCGCCGCAGGCCAGCGCTGCTTCGCGCACGGCTTCCGAATATGTTGGATGCGCATGGCACGTCATGGCGAGGTCTTGAGCCGAAGCGCCGAATTCCATCGCAACGCAGACCTCGTGGATCAGATCACCTGCCATCGGGCCGATGATATGCGCGCCAAGAATACGGTCCGTTTCAGCATCCACGAGAAGTTTTACAAAGCCTTCCCCGGCGAAGTTCGCCTTCGCGCGGCCATTACCCATGAAGCTGAATTTACCAACCTTGTAAGCTTGGCCCGCTTCTTTCAGGGCTTCTTCGGTTGCGCCGACGGTGGAGACCTCGGGGTGGGTGTAGATCACGCCGGGGATCACACCATAGTTCACGTGACCATGCTTGCCCGCGGCCACTTCGGCGGCCGCCATGCCTTCATCCTCGGCCTTGTGGGCCAGCATCGGGCCTTTGATCGCGTCGCCGATCGCCATGATGCCCGGCACGTTGGTACGGTACTGGCCATCGACCTCGACCTGACCACGCTCGGACAGCTTCACGCCAAGCGCCTCCAGCCCCAAGCCGTCGGTGTAGGCCTTGCGCCCGGTGGCGACCAGAACGACATCGGCGTCCACGGTTACTTCGCTATCGTCCTTGCGCAGCTTGTAGGTGACCTTTGCCTTGGTCTTCGTTGCGGCCACAGATTGCACCGCCGCGCCCATGGTGAAGCCGATGCCCTGCTTTTTCAGGGTGCGCTGGAAGACCTTGGACACCTCTGCATCCATGCCGGGTGTTACATGGTCGAGGAATTCAATCACCTCTACCTGCGTGCCCAAACGGCTGTAGACCGAGCCCAGTTCAAGCCCGATCACGCCCGCGCCGATCACAACCATCTTTTTGGGTACTTTCGGAAGGCTCAACGCGCCTTCGCTATCCACGACGACCTTCTGGTCAATCTCGATCCCCGGCAAGCTTGTCGGTTCAGACCCAGAGGCCACGATGATGTTCTTGGCGCTATGCACCTCATCACCGACCTTGACCTTGCCAGCCTCGGGGATGCTGCCCCAGCCTTTCAGCCAGTCAACTTTGTTCTTCTTCAGAAGAAACTCCACGCCCTTGGTGTTCTGCCCAATCACATCGTCTTTGTAGGCCTGCATCTGCGGCCAATCCACGGAGGGGGATTTCCCCTTCAGACCCATCTTGGCGAAGTTATGTTCCGCCTCGTGCAGCATATGGGACGCATGCAGCAGCGCCTTGGAGGGGATACAGCCGATGTTCAGGCACGTCCCGCCGAGGGTATCGCGCCCCTCTACCACGGCCGTTTTCAGGCCCAGTTGCGCACAGCGAATGGCGCAGACATAGCCGCCGGGGCCGGAGCCGATTACGATAACGTCATAGCTGGACATGGAAGGCCTCCAAAGGTCGTTGGTTAGGGCATATAATAGGGGCGCTGAGGTCAGCAAACAACCGCAGCACAGGGGTTCTTTAGGGGGCGCAGCGGCGCATTCAGATCAGCGCCGCAACGGTCATTATGATGGTCGCAAGCAGGCCCACGAACCAGATGAGGCTTCGCCAAGGACGCAAGCCAAAGGCATAAGCGGGCACATAGGCCACGCGGGCCGCCAGATAGATCCAACCGCAGGCCGCTGTCACGGCGCTTGATTGATCTGCAAGGGTCACGACCACCACGGCAATCGTAAACAGGATTAGCCCTTCGAAATGGTTATCAAAGGCCCGCCCCAGGCGCCCCGTCCGGTCCGACATGGCACGCGATGGTTCCCTATCCCGGGCAGAGCTGGTGTAGCCGGTGCCGAGCTCCATATTCGCCGGAATGGCGTAGAGCGCGAATTGCACAACCTGTAGCAAGCTGGCGAGGGCGAGGGCAGTGAGTTCGGGGGTCATGTTCTGGCTCAGTTTTCAGGAAAGGGGCGCGACTGGATTATTCCAAGCGATCCAACACGCGCCCCGTCATCCAATCAATGTTCGTTTCACCGTTCACCCGCATCGCATAGGGGCGGACGTCACGGGCAGCGCTTTCATCCGTCACACGGGCCTGGCATTGAGCTACGCCTCTGATCTGAGCACCAAAGCCGTTCGCCGCTTCGTAGCTCAGAAAAATAGACGCCACATAGCTGGTGCCATAGGAGAATATTCGACGGTCCGTTTCTTCAAGGGCATCGAAAGATTCGACCCCGCGCCACGTCGCATAGGCTGCCTCATCCATCGGCTCAAGATCGAAGTGTTCGCACTCCAGCCGTTCATAAGAGGACGGAGACCGCAGCCGCTCAACCATCTGCGCTTCGCATACCTGACAAAAGAGTTCTTCGGTTGATTGGAAGAAATCAGGGATGAAATCCGCATGGGCGGCCCCCGCAGGAGCAAATCCCGCGAGCGCCAAAACCAATGCAGTCGGACCACGCACTGGCTTACAAATCCATCAGCAGCCGCCGCGGATCTTCCAACGCTTCCTTCACGCGAACAAGGAACGTCACCGCGCCTTTGCCGTCCACGATCCGGTGGTCATAAGACAGGGCCAGATACATCATCGGGCGGATCACGACCTCTCCTCCGATTGCCATGGGACGGTCCTGGATCTTGTGCATCCCCAAAATGCCAGACTGTGGCGGATTGAGGATGGGCGAAGACATTAGCGAGCCGTAGACACCGCCGTTGGAGATCGTGAACGTACCGCCCTGCATCTCTGCCATGGACAGCTTACCATCACGGGCGCGGGCGCCCTTCTCACCGATGGCTTTTTCGATATCCGCAAAGCTCATCTGATCGACGTCGCGGATCACCGGAACCACAAGGCCCTGCGGCGTGCCCGCAGCGATGCCCATGTGGACGAAGTTCTTATAAACAATGTCCGTGCCGTCGATTTCCGCGTTGACCTCTGGCACCTCGCGCAGGGCGTGGACACAGGCCTTAGTGAAGAAGGACATGAAGCCGAGTTTCACGCCATGCTTCTTCAGGAACAGGTCTTTGTACTCGTTCCGCAGCGCCATAACTTCGGTCATGTCGACCTCGTTATAGGTCGTCAGAATGGCGGCCGTGTTCTGGGCATCCTTCAGGCGACGCGCAATGGTTTGGCGCAGGCGGGTCATCTTGACCCGCTCTTCCCGTGCCTCATCGCTTGCTGCAACTGGCGCACGTGGCGCCGCGGCCGCGGGGGCCGGAGCCGCCGCTGGCGCGTTGCCCGCTTTCAGTACGTCTTCCTTCATGATCCGGCCATCACGGCCCGTGCCCGTGACCTGATCCGCCGACAAGCCTTTGTCGGCCATCAGCTTTTCCGCTGAGGGGGCGTTCTTGACCCCTTTACCTGCGTCCTTCGCTGCGGGGGCATTGGGGGCAGCCACATCCGGCCCGCCATTGGCAGACGGTGCGACGGCGCCGGCGCTGCCACCGATTACCGCCAATTTGGCCGAGGCCTCGACCGTCGCGCCTTCTTCCGCCAGGATCTCAGACAGCACACCCGCCGCAGGCGAGGGCACTTCGACTGAGACTTTATCCGTTTCCAACTCGCACAGCATTTCGTCCTGCGCGACGGTTTCGCCGACTTTCTTGAACCATGTGGAAACCGTGGCTTCGGTGACGCTTTCGCCAAGTGTCGGCACCATCACGTCAACCGCGTCACCCGACGGCGCAGCATCAGCCGCGGCGGCCGGTGCAGCTTCCGCGGCAGGTGCCGCCGAAGGGGCAGCCCCTTCGCCTTCGCTCAACGTAGCCAGCAGCGCATCCACGCCCACCGTCTCGCCTTCGGCTGCAACAATCTCACCAAGTGTCCCGGCAGAGGGCGAAGGCACCTCAACCGTGACCTTATCGGTTTCCAGCTCACACAGCATTTCATCCACTGCGACGGCATCGCCGGGCTTTTTGAACCATGTCGCCACGGTCGCCTCGGTCACGGATTCGCCCAGAGTGGGCACACGAACTTCTACAGACATCTCAATTACCCTTCGATGGTCAGCGCACTGTCGATGAGTGCTGCTTGTTGGGATTTGTGGGCGGAGGCCAGACCCGTCGCGGGTGAGGCCGAGGCACTGCGACCCGCATAACGCGGGCGGGTGGTTTCGGCGCCGATACGCGTCAGCACCCATTCCAGATTAGGCTCGATGAAGGACCAAGCACCTTGGTTCTTAGGCTCCTCCTGACACCAGACGATTTTGGCTTTCTTGAAGCGTTCCAGCTCTTTCGTGAGAGCCAGAGCGGGGAACGGGTAGAATTGTTCAAGACGCAGAAGATACACGTCGTCGATCCCGCGGCTGTCACGTTCTTCCAACAGGTCGTAGTAGACCTTGCCGGAACAGATCACGACCTGTTTGATCTTGTCGTCGGGCTTCAGCTCGGTGTCCGAATTGCCTTTCTGGGCATCGTCCCACAGCACCCGGTGGAAACTGGACCCGGTGGTGAAATCCTCGGCCTCGGAAATCGCCATCTTGTGACGCAGCAAAGACTTTGGCGTCATCAGGACCAGCGGCTTGCGGAAATCGCGGTGGATTTGGCGGCGCAGGATGTGGAAGTAGTTCGCTGGCGTCGTACAGTTTGCAACGATCCAGTTATCCTGCCCACACATCTGCAAGAACCGCTCCAACCGGGCGGAAGAATGCTCTGGCCCCTGCCCTTCATAGCCATGGGGCAACAGCATCACGAGGCCGGACATCCGCAGCCACTTGCTTTCGCCCGATGAGATGAACTGGTCGAACATGATCTGCGCGCCATTGGCGAAATCACCGAACTGGGCTTCCCAAAGGGTCAGCGCGTTGGGCTCTGCCAGTGTGTAGCCGTATTCAAACCCAAGCACGGCATATTCCGACAGCATCGAGTCGATGACTTCGTAATGCGCCTGCCCCTCCCGGATGTTGTTGAGGGGGTAATACCGTTCCTCGGTGTTCTGGTCGATCAGGCCCGAATGCCGTTGGCTAAACGTGCCGCGGGTACTGTCTTGGCCCGACAAACGCACGGGATAGCCTTCGGTCATCAACGACCCAAAGGCCAGCGCCTCGCCGGTGGCCCAGTCAAACCCTTTGCCGGTCTCAAACATCTTGGCCTTGGTGTCCAACAGACGGCCCACGGTCTTGTGCAGGCTCACGCCCTCGGGCGCGGTGGACAGGGCCTTGCCCACTTCCGCAAAGGTCTCGGGCGAGATCGCGGTTGTGCCGCGGTCATACTCGCCCTTTTCCTTATCCAGATGCGACCAACGCCCATCCAGCCAGTCGGCCTTGTTGGGCTTATACTCTTTCCCGGCCTCGAACTCTCCGTTCAGGTGAGACTGGAACGAGGCTTTCATGTCCTCAATCTCGCCCTCGGGGATCAGGCCGTCCTTGATCAAACGCTCGGTATAGAGCTGAAGGGTGGTCTTCTGGGCCTTGATCTTCTTGTACATGATCGGGTTGGTGAACATGGGCTCATCACCCTCGTTATGACCAAACCGGCGGTAGCAGAAGATATCCAGCACCACGTCCTTGTGGAACTTCTGGCGGAATTCCGTTGCCACGCGGGCGGCGTGAACGACCGCTTCAGGATCATCGCCGTTCACATGGAAAATCGGTGCTTCCACCATCAGCGCGATGTCCGTGGGATAAGGGGACGAGCGCGAGAAATGCGGCGCGGTGGTGAAGCCGATCTGGTTGTTCACAACGATATGGATCGTGCCGCCGGTCTTGTGCCCGCGCAGACCTGATAGGCCAAAGCCTTCGGCCACAACGCCCTGGCCCGCAAAGGCCGCATCACCGTGCAGCAGAACTCCCATGACCTTCGTGCGCTCTGTGTCTTTCTTCTGATCCTGCTTGGCACGGACCTTACCCAAGACAACCGGGTTCACCGCCTCTAGGTGCGAGGGGTTTGCCGTCAGCGACAGGTGGACAGAGTTTCCGTCAAATTCCCGGTCGCTAGACGCGCCGAGGTGGTATTTCACATCGCCCGACCCATCGACATCTTCAGGCTTGAACGATCCGCCTTGGAACTCATTGAAAATCGCCCGGTAGGGCTTGGCCATCACGTTGGCCAATACCGACAGGCGGCCCCGGTGAGGCATGCCGACGATGATTTCTTCAATGCCCAACTGACCACCGCGTTTGATGATCTGTTCCATCGCCGGGATCAAGCTTTCGCCGCCATCCAGCCCGAAACGCTTGGTGCCCATGTATTTGACGTGAAGGAATTTCTCGAACCCCTCCGCTTCGACCATCTTGTTCAGGATCGCCTTGCGGCCTTCCTTGGTGAACTGGATTTCCTTGCCGTAGCCCTCAATCCGTTCTTTCAGCCACGCCGATTCCTCGGGGTTGGAAATATGCATGTATTGCAGGGCAAAGGTGCCGCAATAGGTGCGGCGCACGATCTCGATGATCTGCCGCATGGAGGCCATTTGCAGCCCCAGCACGTTGTCGATGAAAATCGGACGGTCCATATCCGCATCGGCAAAGCCGTAGGACGCAGGGTCCAGCTCGGGATGAGGGGTCTGGTCGCGCATCCCCAAGGGATCAAGGTCCGCCACCAGATGGCCGCGAATGCGGTAGGCGCGGATAATCATCAGCGCACGGATACTGTCCAGCACGGCGCGTTGCACTTGATCGTCGGTCAGCTCGATGCCTTTGGCTTCGGCCTTTGCCTTGATCTTTTTGCCCGCTTCCTTGCCTTCATCGGCAGCGGGATATTCACCGGTCAGCGCCGCAGTCAGGTCGTCGCCGGGAACAGGCGGCCAATCCCTGCGGGCCCACGACGGGCCAGCTGCGGGCGCTTGCGCATCCTCACTATCGCCCAGTTGCGCAAAGAAATCCGCCCATGCGGCATCTACCGCGGCGGGGTCTTTGGCGTATTGCGCGTAGAGTTGTTCCAAGTATTCGGCGTTGTGCCCCTGCATGAAGCTAGAGGCATGGAGCTGATCGTTGGGAGATTGGTCGTTCATGGGTAGTCGCTCCGGTGTGACTGTGACGCGCTTGGGTGGGCCGCGCAGGCCCTCTTAAGAAGCAAAGATGAAGAAGACGTCATTGCAAGGGGTCCTCTCCATATTGGTTGGGGCCATCGGTGCCTTTGCTGGCCATCCAGATGATAATCAGCAGGCTCGGCAGGGTTTGAATGCCCGACAGGATCGAGGAGGTTCGGTTCATATCCTCGGCCTGAAGCAAGATCGCGTTGATCTCGCTGGCGGATGCGGTGGGATCAAACAGTACCGACATCATCTCGGCCGATTGTGGCCCGACAACCTGAAAAACAATCAACGAGAAAATCGTGACGAAAATCACCGTGGCAATGAACCACCAGCCCGGACGGTCGCAATCATGCATCCGGCGGACCCCTACGGCCAGAACCGGCAGGTAGTTCAGCAAGTACCAAAACGTCGTGATCGGCATGACCTTGATGTAGAAATCGCTGATCGAGCCGAAGCTTTCGATAAAGAAAGGGCCCATTTCGGCCATGGGTGGCCAAAAGAATACAATGTCGAGGATGAATGTCACGATCGACCCGAGCGTGATGAAAAGGACGTACCACCAATAGGCCGAGCGCGGGGACCGGCCCTGAAAGTTGAGGCATTCAACGATGTTGGTTCGGATGGCTTCTTTAAAGGTCATTAAAATTGCTCCAAGGGAGAGGGACCAAAGGCGTTTTCCCCATGATCCGACGGCTTCACCAGCCAGTAAAACTGCAACAAAACGCCCATTAGAATCGTAATGCCAACGATCCAACCCGCGCCTGCCCCCAAGGCGGGACCGAAGGCCGCCCCGATCGCGATGCCAACAGCCGCAAAGAGCAGCGGCACCAGAATAACGTACCCGCGCTTTCCAATGTCGTGCATTCGCCTGATTAACACCGTCAAAGAAGGGCAGATCGTTGCCAAATTTGCCAGTGCCACAACCGGCCCACCACTGCCTTCCAGCGTGTGCGGCCCGATAAGTAGCACCTCCACGACAGAGGCAACCAATACCAACAGCCCGGTGAACAGCGCAAACCACCAGTATTCGGCGCGACTAGCCCGTCCCGATATTCGGAAGTACTTCCGAAAACACGTTTTGACTGCCGCGCCGAACCCGATCATTAGCCAATCGCCTGCAACACGGCCTCGCCCAAGGTGGCGGGGCTATCGGCCACGATGATGCCCGCAGACTTCATCGCTTCGATCTTGTCTTCCGCACCGCCTTTGCCGCCGGCGACAATCGCGCCCGCGTGACCCATGCGGCGACCGGGAGGGGCCGTGCGACCGGCAATAAAGCCCGCGGTAGGCTTCCAACGGCCCTTTTTCTTTTCATCGGCAAGGAACTGAGCGGCCTCTTCCTCGGCGGAACCGCCGATTTCACCGATCATGATGATGCTTTCGGTTTCATCATCGGCCAGGAACCATTCCAGCACGTCGATATGCTCGGTCCCTTTGATCGGGTCGCCGCCGATTCCCACGCAGGTGGATTGGCCAAGGCCCACATCCGTTGTCTGCTTCACCGCTTCATAGGTCAGCGTGCCGGAACGGCTGACAACACCGCAAGAGCCGCGCTTGTGGATGTGACCGGGCATGATGCCGATCTTGCAGGCGTCAGGGGTAATAACGCCGGGGCAGTTGGGGCCGATCAGCTTGGAGGAAGAGCCTTCCAGCGCGCGCTTCACGCGCATCATGTCGAGCACCGGGATGCCTTCGGTGATGCAGATAATCAGCTCCATCTCGGCGTCAATCGCCTCGAGGATCGAGTCGGCCGCAAAGGGGGGCGGCACGTAGATCACGGAAGCATTCGCTTCGGTCACGTGCTTGGCCTCGTGGACCGAGTTGAACACGGGCAGGTCAAGGTGCGTCATGCCACCTTTGCCGGGTGTCACGCCGCCGACCATCTTGGTGCCGTAGGCAATGGCTTGCTCCGAGTGGAACGTGCCTTGGGAACCGGTAAAACCTTGGCAGATTACCTTGGTGTTTTCATCAACGAGTACGGCCATCGGGGCCTCCTGTGGTCGTTTGAGTATAGGAATTAGTCATGGCGCGGCCTGCAAAGCGGGGCCGCCATGGGTGACGGAATAGGTGTGAAGCATGGTCTCGAAATCCGGCAGAGGGATCTCCAGATTCTGCTGGTGGAAAGTCAACGCGCTGACACCGACGGCGGTGTCCAGCTTGCGCGCTTTTCGTAGGAAGTTACTTTGCGCCAACCGCGCCATGGCGGCGGGCGCAATATGGACCAACATCAGTTGGGTGGCTTTGACGTTCATATAGCTGAGCCGTTCCACATCGCTCCAAGGAACGACGCCCACAGCGTTCTGGTGCATCTCCAACCCATTGGGGGATAGGGTTACGGCGGGGCCGGGTTCTGCTTTTGCGCGCTTGCGCAGCAAAGCAACGCTGAGCACGACGCCCAGAAAGAGCAAAAAGACGCCCGCGCCAAACGGCACCCATTCACCGCTTTGCCATGCGATCGGCAGCACCACAGCGCCAAGGGCCGCAATCGCGATGCAACCAAGAATCAGCTTCCATCCAATGGCCCGAGCGAAAAGTACGGTTTCCTCTTGCGGGTTGATCCGATGGGAAGTGGGCGCACTCATTGCGTCGCCTCCGACGGTGTCAAACGCTCAACCAAAAGGAAGGTTTCTGTGCCGTTGGGTCCGGGGCGCGTACCCACATGAACCACGGCCACGCGGCTTGGGTTCAACTGGCGGGCAGCCAGAAGCGCGGTGCCTTCGGTCGGAGTGTAGTTTTCGGGCACGGCGGCCTCGGTCGTGATCCCCTCCATGTCCAGCCCTGTAGTGGCCGCGCTTGTAGCAAGGGGCGCATAATCGCCATCAAAGGCCACTTCACAGCGGCGATCCGTGCCCTGCGTCGCAGCACGCCCCACAACCGGAGAGGTCGGACCGTTAGACAGAGGGTCCAGATCATAGAAATCCACCCTTGCGCCGGTCGAGGCCAAAACCTCTTCCGCGCGGGCAGCGGTCATGAAAGGGCTAAAGCAATTCCGCGCGAAAGCCATGCTTGCCATCGCGGCAACGCCATCGTCTTGCGCCTGTGCGGGTATTGCAAAGAGACTCGTTGCCGAGGCCAATACAAAAATGAGCGGCGCTCGAAGCATCAGAGTTCTTCCCGCTCGATATAGGTAATTTTTTCTAGGCTCACGCGCCCCAGAGCCCAAAGCGCCAACAAACGGGGCATGACTTTGACCTCCTGCCAGCCGCGCAACAAATCCTTGCGGAGTTTGCTTTCCGGTAGCGTACCGCGATCCACTGGCAATGCCGCTGGGTCTTTCGGCGGCTCGTTTCCCTGAACAACAAGTGCTGGCGTGACCTGAAAGGTGATACTGTCACGAGCGATTGCCGAAACGTTGGGGCTAAACAGAAGGTGATCAATGGGCACATTCGGCGACGGCGCCTTCAGAATGTCACGGGCCGCTTTCTTGGTAACGATGTAGCCCGCCCCCCCGGAGTGCCGAGACCGCATACGCCGCAACGTGCGCCCCAAGACGGGGAGCGCCGCCTTGTCCAAAGCCACCAAAAGCCGGTCATCGCGCCAGCGTTCTAACTTCACGACGTCTGCGCCTTCCGGCCACCACGAAATATCCGCCAGCCACGCACCTAAATCGGGTGACAAGAAGACATCATCTTCCATTATCATCCCATGCGAAGCGCCGCTTTCCAAGAAGCATTCCAAAGCCTTTAAGTGACTCAGCGTGCAGGCACGATCATGGCGGTGGAATACGCCCCACGGGCCAAAATCCGGCAAGCGGTCTATCTCCAGTGCACCGACATCACTATGTGAATCGATTGCTTCGACGAACTGTAGCGTTACACCCACGCGCGCGGCTTGTTTTTCCATCAACTCGCGTCGAGCATTTGCCCGGAGCAGATTGACAGCAAAAATAGGAACGCATTGAGCGCGCATGGATGTCTCGATCGTCGCTGACACCGTTTAGCCTTTCACAGCCTTCACGATTTTCTGCGCGCCGTCCTTGAGGTCGTCGGCAGCAATCACATCGAGACCGGAAGAGTTGATGATCTCTTTGCCTTTCTCGACGTTGGTGCCTTCGAGCCGCACGACCAGTGGCATTTTCAGACCAACCTCTTTCACAGCCGCAATCACGCCTTCCGCGATGATGTCGCAGCGCATGATGCCGCCGAAGATGTTCACGAAGATGCCTTTGACCTGGGGGTCGCTGGTGATGATCTTGAACGCTTCGGTCACTTTTTCTTTGGTGGCACCGCCGCCCACGTCAAGGAAGTTGGCAGGCTCGGCGCCGTACAGCTTGATGATGTCCATCGTCGCCATCGCAAGGCCCGCGCCGTTGACCATGCAGCCGATCTCGCCGTCCAGCGCGATGTAGTTGAGGTCGAACTTGGACGCTGCCAGTTCCTTGGCGTCTTCTTCAGTCTCGTCGCGCAGGGATGCCACATCGGCGTGGCGGTAAACGGCATTGCCGTCGAAAGAAACCTTCGCGTCCAACACCTTGAGGTTGCCCTCATCGGTAACGATCAGCGGGTTGATCTCCAGCATCTCCATGTCCTTCTCTTGGAAGGCTTGGAACAGTTGCCCCATCAGCTTGACGCATTGCTTGACCTGCTGGCCTTCCAGACCAAGCGAGAACGCAACGCGGCGACCGTGGTAAGGCTGGTAGCCTGTAGCCGGATCAACAGAGAACGACAGGATTTTCTCAGGCGTCGCGGCGGCGACCTCTTCGATGTCCATGCCGCCCTCGGTCGAGCAGACGAAGCTGATGCGGCTGGTCTGGCGGTCCACCAGAAGAGCCAGGTACATCTCGGTCTCGATGCCGGAGCCGTCTTCGATATAGATGCGGTTCACTTGCTTGCCGGCGGGGCCGGTCTGGTGCGTAACCAGCGTGCGGCCGAGCATTTTCTTGGCTTCTTCCGCAGCTTCCTGTGCGGATTTCGCAAGGCGTACGCCGCCTGCTTCGCCGGCGTCTGCTTCCTTGAAGCTACCTTTACCGCGACCACCTGCGTGGATCTGCGCTTTCACGACCCAAAGCGGCCCGTCCATTTCGCCCGCTGCGGTCTTGGCATCCTCTGCCTTCAAAACGACGCGTCCGTCAGACACAGGAGCGCCGTATTGCGCGAGGAGGGCTTTCGCCTGGTACTCATGAATGTTCATGAAAAAAGTCCATTCTTTTGGTCATGTTCGCCTCACGTAAACACAACCCTTCCGGTCAAGGGAACGAGAATATGCCCTAATACATAGGATTTGCGGTATAAACGCACATTTGTGATCACGGATTTTTTTGTGTGATCACAAATCTTACCCAACCTCCCCGGGCAACCCGACTCAGCAAGCGTCAAAGGCTTGCGTGCCCCTGTAATCCGGCGCAATCTTGGGCCTCAGGCCAAGATGCGGGGCGCTCATGCCAGACAAAGTCCGATGGGGGCCAGACAAAGCCCGATGGGGGATCGTGGCGACGGTGGCAGAGCCCGCCCCCCTCGTTATGGCTTTTGTGGCCCACCATCTGTCCCTTGGTGCCTCTGAAATCCACATCTATTGCGACGACCCCCATGACCCGGTGGCCGACATTCTGGAATGGCTTCCCCCCGTTCACGTCACCCGCTGCGACATGGGCTATTGGCGCAATACGGTGACATGGAAACCCAAACGTCACAATAACCGACAATCCGCCAACGCTACCCACGCCCAAAGCCAATGCAAGGTGCCGTTTCTCCTGCATTGCGACGCGGATGAATTCCTGCGCCCGCGCTCGAATGTAGCTGCGCAACTGGCCGAGGTGCCCGAGCATCTGACCTGGGCCAAGATCTTCAACCTCGAACGCGCCATGGTGCGCGGTGCGGCCCAAGCCTCGATATTCGAGGGGGTATTCAAGGTCTTCTACCAAGGTCAACGCAGCACGCCCCTAAATACCTCGGACATGACGCCGATGGGCTTTACCGGGCACGCGGCGGGCAAACCTTTCGTGCGCACGAAGATCGGCATGAACATCGGCATCCACGTTCCGCGCCACGGCCACATTAAGGCCCGTGTGGTTCCCCCGCATTACCCCGCAGATCAGGTGGAGCTGGTGCATTTCGACGGCATGACACCGCTGCACTGGGCGGCCAAATTCGTGCGTCAGGCGGCGTTGATCCCCGACCGGTTGCAACAATTGCCGCCGTTCCGCATCGCGCAATGGCAACGCATTTTTGCCTGCCTCGATGACCCGGACGCCCTGCGCCTGCTCTATGACGAGATCAACGGATACACCCCAGAGCAGGTCGACGCGCTAGAGGAAGACGGCTACATCACGCGCGACAGCTTCAACCTTACCCCCGCCTTGGAGGCCGTCTTCCCAGGACAAACCGTGGACCTTTCGCCCGACGCTTTCGACGCCCTCCTGCGCCCCCGCATGACCGCGTGGCGCAAGATCGCGCGGCGCAACGGCGTGGAGATTTAGGTGCCTTTACGACTGTCCTTCGTGCCGCGTAGGGTGGTGAAAAGTCACTAAGGACAACGCCGATGCCTCTGGCGAGAATTGCCGACAAGCTCCTTTTCTTCGCGCATATCCCCAAGACCGGCGGGTCGAGCGTTGAAACCTATCTAGACGCCAAGGGCCCGGTCGCGCTGCGCTTCAAGCGCCGTCTTGGATGGTCGGAAACCACGGCACAGCATATGGAGGCGCGGGTCCACACGCGCCTTGTCCCGGACGGTTTTTACGATGAAAGCTTTGCAGTTCTACGTGATCCGGTGGCGCGCATGGTGAGCGAATATCGCTATCGGCTGGACCGGTTTGAAGGCCAGCGCAGTTTCGACGATTGGGTCCGCGCGGCCTTCGATGCCTATGGCCGCGATGGCTACGTCTACGACAACCACATCCGCCCTCAGGCCGAGTTTTTGCGGCCCGGCATGGTCTTGTTCCGGCTGGAAATGGGGATGGAGGCGGTCTTTGACTGGGTCGATGCCGTGACCGGAACTGAAACGGCATCCCGAGAAATCTGGGAAAAACGCTCAGTCGCCAACAAGATTGAGGTGAACGACACCATTCGCGACGAAATTATCGCCTTCTACAAAGCGGATTACGCAGTATTAGATGCCATGACGGAAAACGGCCGGGCGTTGAACCCGGCCGCGTAAGTTTTTGTAGACGGGCTAGCAGCCCGCCGCCTTAGCTAAGCGTTTCGTCGATCGCTTTGCAGGCATCCACAAGGCCGTTCACAGCGGCGACAGAATTGTCGAACATCGCCTGCTCGTCCTTGGTCATTTTGATGTCCACGATGCGCTCAACACCGCCGGCGCCGATCACGGTTGGAACACCAACGTACATTCCTTTCAGGCCAAAGGCGCCGTCAACATAGGCGGCACATGGCAGAACGCGCTTCTGGTCGTTGAGGTAGGCTTCGGCCATCTCAATCGCCGAAGTTGCGGGGGCGTAGAAAGCGGACCCTGTCTTCAGCAGGCCAACGATCTCGGCACCGCCGTCACGGGTACGCTGAACGATCGCGTCCATCTTTTCTTTCGTGGTCCAACCCATCTCGATCAGGTCAGGCAGAGGGATACCGGCAACGGTGGAATAGCGTGTCAGCGGCACCATTGTGTCACCGTGGCCACCCAGAACGAAGGCGGTCACGTCCTTCATGGATACGTCGAATTCTTCCGCAAGGAAGTGACGGAAACGAGCAGAGTCGAGAACGCCTGCCATGCCGCAAACCTTGTGGTGCGGCAGGCCAGAGAATTCGCGCAGCGCCCAAACCATGGCGTCCAGCGGGTTGGTGATGCAGATCACAAAGGCGTCTGGCGCGTGGTCGCGGATGCCTTCGCCAACGGATTTCATCACTTTCAGGTTGATCCCCAGAAGGTCATCACGGCTCATGCCGGGCTTACGCGCAACGCCGGCGGTCACGATGCAAACGTCCGCGCCTGCGATGTCGGCGTAGTCGCTGGTGCCGCTCAAGCGGGCATCAAACTTCTCGGAAGGGCCCGATTCCGCGATGTCGAGCGCTTTGCCCTGGGGCAAGCCGTCTGCGATGTCGAAGAGGACGACGTCCCCCAATTCCTTTACCGCTGCAAGGTGGGCAAGTGTGCCGCCGATGTTACCTGCGCCGATCAGCGCGATTTTGGGTCTGGCCATATCTCAAGATCCTCGGATTCAGAGTTTTGTCGGGCGGAGGGGTAGACCTAGCACGGCCCCGGCGCAAGGAGCCTGTGCGCGGCGGATAGCCCCAATCCGAGGAACGCCGCTTTTTTCTACAGATCTTCACCGGGGATACTTGGGGTCATTTGGGCAAAGTGCTGCCCGGCAGCCATCAAGCACATTGTCCCGTCGGCAGACGTCACCGCAATGGTCCAAGACCCTGTTTCTGCTGAGACATAGACCTCTACAATGCGGTTTTGATTGGCCAACCCCATCCCGTGAACCTCTTCGCCGTAGCGACCCGTAAGCTCCCCCACAATGATGCTGCGATCCGCACATAACATATTTACGGCTTGATTTTGGGCAGCGGCGGGTGAGGCCGTTAATCCCGCCAAAATGGCGCCAACGATTAATGCGATTCTCTTCATGGTGATGTCCCCTTTCCAATGCGGGACGCGTCACAGACATGCTCGAGGCGACCCTGTCCAAGTGGACTTCCCCTCCAACCATGCTGCACCTCTGGGGGTGCCTGACTTCGTGATATTGCGCGTTCAGGCGTTAACATTCGGTAAAATTGCCGCGAAATTTTGTTGCGCGACATTCTGCATTGCAGCAAGACCCTTGCGCTTGCGCTCTGCATGTGGTCCCAAATGGGCGAAACAAGTAAGTCGCAAAGCCAGCCATGTCCCAACCGAAGTCACAGCCCTGCCGTTCCGTCCTGTATATCCCCGCGTCCCGTGCCCGCGCGATGGAGAAGGCCAAGACCCTGCCGATCGACGCAATCATCTTCGACTTGGAGGATGCGGTTGCCGCCGATGAAAAGATTGCCGCCCGCGATACGCTGACCGAGGCGCTGCAAGAAGGCGGTTTTGGACCAAGGTTGCAGATCGTCAGGATTAACGGGTTTGATACCGAATGGGGCGCAGATGATGTCGCCAGAGTAGCGGATGCCGCCCCCCAGGCTGTGCTTCTGCCCAAGGTCAACAGCGCCCAGGACATCAAGGCACTCGCCGCCCTTCTGGATGCGAACCCCAAGACCAAGGAAACCCAGATTTGGGCGATGATGGAGACACCTCTGGGTATCCTCAACGCCGCTGAGATTGCAGCCGCGCCGCGGATGGCAGGCTTTGTGATGGGGACCAACGACCTTGCCAAAGACCTGAACGCCCGCACCCGTGAGGCGATGACGTCGGCCCTGCAAATCTGCCTCCTCGCCGCCCGCGCCCATGGAATTTTCTGCGTTGATGGCGTCTACAACGCCTTCAAGGACGAAGACGGCCTGCGCGATGAATGCCAACAGGGCCGCGATTTTGGCTTTGACGGAAAGACCCTGATTCACCCGGCGCAGGTGGCCATTGCGAATGCGGCCTTTGGCCCGACATCGGACGATATCGACCTCGCGCGTCGCCAGATTTCAGCCTATACCGAGGCCCTCGCCAAGGGCGAAGGCGTGGCCGTTGTGGACGGAAGAATCGTCGAGAACCTGCACATTGAAACCGCACGGGCGACCTTGGCGAAGGCCGAAGCGATCGCCGCATTGGAGGCCCTATGATGGCTTGGATACTACTTCTTGTGGGGCTCGCCCTCTGGTCCGGAGCCCACTATTGGAAGCGGCTCGCCCCCGACAGCCGGGCCGGTTTCGGCGACAAGGGCAAAGGCATCGTGGCGGGGCTTGTTATCTTGTCCATTGTGCTGATGGTGCTTGGCTACCGGGGGGCGTATGGCCCGGTGTGGTGGGGGCGTTCTCCTGCCTTGGTGGGGATCAATAACCTCCTGATGATCTTCGCCTTCTACCTTTTTGCGGCTTCGGGCGCAAAGACCTGGATCACCACGAAAATCAAGAACCCACAGTTGACCGGCTTCAAGATTTGGGCCGTGGCACATCTGTTAGTGAACGGCGATTTGGCGTCTTTCGTGCTGTTTGGCGGGTTACTGGCTTGGGCCGTGGGACAGGTCATTATCCTTAAACGGCGCGGCGCGCCTTGGGTACCGCCACATCCGGTGCCGGTCAAAAAGGAAATTACAGCAATTATCGCCACGATCGTGGTCGTTATCATCGTCATGGGCATTCACTACGCCCTTGGCGTGCAACCTTGGGGCTAGACCATGCTGATTTACCGACTGCTTACCGAAGATGACACGTCCGCCTTTTGCCATAAGGTATCTGACGCCATCGCCAAAGGGTGGAGCCTTCATGGCGATCCCACCATGTCCTTTGACGCGGCGCGCGGCGTGATGCGCTGCGGGCAGGCGGTCGTGAAGGATATCGACACGCCCTATTCCCCGGATATGAAGCTGGGACAGCAGTAATGTCGAAGACGAGCCAAGGCTATTTTTTCGAGGATTACCGCGTCGGGCAGGTGTTGAAACATGCCACGCCGCGCACGCTGCATGATGGGGATGTGGCGATGTATCAGGCGCTATATGGCCCTCGGTTTGCGCTGCAATCGTCTTGGGATTTCGCCGCGCCGGGCAGTCGCCTGCGCAACCCGGTGATGGATGATCTGATTACGTTCCACACGGTATTTGGCAAAACGGTTCCCGATATCTCGCTGAACGCTGTGGCCAATCTGGGCTATGCCGAAGGTCGGTTCCTGACACGGGTGGAATCCGGCGATACGATCCACGCGATGTCCGAGGTCATCGGCCTGAAAGAGAACTCCAACGGTAAGACAGGCATTGTCTGGGTTCGCACCCGCGGGTTCTCCAATTTCGATGTGCCGGTGCTGGAGTATGTCCGCTGGGTCATGGTCCGCAAACGCGACGCCGCAGCCCCTGCCCCGGAAACCGTGGTGCCAGATTTGGCGCAGGTCGTGGCGGCGGAAGAACTTCACGTGCCCGAAACGTTGGACTGGTCCACTTACGACTTTGCCGCCAGCGGAGAACCGCACCGCCACGGCGATTATGCCGTCGGTGAGATCATTGACCACGTCGATGGTGTCACCCTGACAGACCCCGAGCACATGATGGCCACCCGCCTGTGGCAGAACACGGCAAAGGTCCACTTCGACGTGACCGCGCGCCCCGATGGCAAGCGGCTGATCTATGGCGGGCACATCATCAGCCTCGCCCGCGCCCTCTCGTTCAACGGGCTTGCGAATGCGCAACTTCTGGCGGCGATTAACTCTGGCGCCCATGCCAATCCGGCCATGGCGGGCGACACGATCCGGGCGTGGTCCGAGGTTCTCGACACCGCGCCCACGTCCAATTCCCACGTCGGAGCCCTGCGCCTGCGCCTTGTCGCCACCAAGGGCGAGGTTGGGGCCCTACGCGGCGAGGACGGGAAGTACCTGCCCGAGGTTTTGCTGGATCTGGACTATTGGGCGCTTCTGCCGAAATAGCCCCCACATTTACGCACCTTCCCTGTGCTTTGCCTAATACACCATGCGCGAATAATCCCCGGTCATCTTTGATTCACCGGAGGCCACATCATGGCAACGCTAACCACTAATACCCTGACCGACACTGCGCTTAGTACCCACGCTCATTGGCTGATCCGCCTGTCCACCGCGGCGACTTTCCTTTACCACGGCATCGACAAACTGCCCTCTCTAGAAGCGGCAGCGGCGTTCATGGGGATGCCTGTTTGGCTTTGGACCCTTGTCGCACTGGCCGAGATTTTTGCCGGTGTTGCTCTGATCGGCGGCGGTGCCTTGCGTAACCAGATCGGCGATCTGGTCACTCGTCTGGGCGGCCTATCCATCATCGTCGTCATGATCGGCGCAATCGTGTTGGTGCATTGGGGCCAGTGGAGCGCGTCTCCGTCCGAGACTCACCCCGGTGGCGGGATGGAGTTCCAAACCCTGCTGCTGGCTGTGGGCGCGTTTTTCGTGCTGCGCGGGAATCGCGCCTAACTTGGCGCAACACTGAAACGGAAAGGGCGCCTCGCCTTCGGCACGGGCGCCCACCTTGTGATCACACTCGCCAAACGTGTGATCACAAGATCACTTTCTGCGGCGTTAAGCCCCACAATTGCCTAGAATTTTACCCCGCAGGGACGTGACTACAGCCGAAAACCCGCTATTGATATGGTAACGACCGGAACCAGCCAGACCTGACGGCGCAATCAAGGGGGACTCTAGCTATGGCCGACGTCAACCGCGGCAATCGTCCGCTTTCACCTCATCTTACCATCTACAAACCGCAACTGAACTCGATGACGTCGATTCTCGTGCGGATCACCGGCAACGCGATGCTTGTTTCCGCGTTTCTTGTGGTTTGGTGGCTAATGGCCGCCGCTTCGGGGCCAGAGTATTTCGCCACGATTGATGGCCTCGTCACCAGCGTCCTTGGCGATATCGTCATGACATTGTCCGTTCTTGGCCTTTGGTACCACGCCCTCGGAGGGGTTCGGCATCTGGTTTGGGACGCGGGCTACGGATTGGACGCGGATACGTCTGACAAGATGGGCTGGGGCATGTTGATTGGCTCTGTCGCCCTCACCTTCCTGACGCTGATCGCGATTTAAGGGGCATCGACATGGCATTTCTTACTGACCGCAAGCGCGTTTCCGGCCTCGGCTCTGCTAAGGGCGGCACCGCGCAACATTGGACGATGACTGTCACCTCCGTGGCGCTTCTGGTTCTGACACCTTTCTTTCTGGGCATCATCGGCTCTGCCCTTGGCAGCGACCACGCCGAGGTTATTGCGACCCTGGGCAAGCCGGTCCCCGCGCTGATCGTCGCCGCATATCTGGTGGTGGGGATGCATCACCTGCGTTTCGGGATGCAGATCATGATCGAGGATTACACCCACGGCATGACCAAAAAGGCCGCGATCATCGCGACCACCATTATCTGTTACGGGCTGGCCGCTGGTGGTCTTGTTGCCCTGATGCAAATCGCGCTTTGAGGTTTCCACGATGAATGACACGACATCCCCGGCAACGGGCCCCGCATACGCGCTGACCCATCACACCTATGACGTTGTTGTCGTCGGCGCGGGCGGCTCCGGCCTGCGGGCGACCCTTGGCATGGCCGAGCAGGGCTTGAAGACGGCCTGTATCTCCAAGGTGTTCCCGACGCGGTCGCACACCGTTGCGGCGCAGGGCGGTATCGCGGCCTCGCTGTCCAACATGGGCCCCGATCACTGGCACTGGCATATGTACGACACCGTGAAGGGCTCGGACTGGTTGGGCGACACGGATGCAATGGAATATCTGGCGCGTGAAGCCCCAAAGGCGGTCTATGAGCTGGAGCACTACGGTGTGCCGTTCTCGCGCACCGAAGACGGCAAGATCTACCAGCGCCCCTTTGGCGGTCACACCACGGAATTCGGCGAAGGCCCCCCGGTGCAGCGGACCTGCGCCGCTGCGGACCGGACTGGCCATGCGATCTTGCACACGCTTTACGGCCAATCCCTGAAGAACAACGCTGAGTTCTTCATCGAGTATTTCGCCACCGATCTGCTGATGGACGAAGACGGCCAATGTGTGGGCGTCGTGGCTTGGAAACTGGACGACGGCACAATGCACGTTTTCCATTCCAAGATGTGCGTACTGGCCACCGGCGGTTATGGCCGGGCTTATTTCTCGGCCACCTCGGCGCATACCTGTACCGGCGACGGCGGCGGCATGGTTGCCCGCGCGGGTCTGCCCCTGCAAGACATGGAATTCGTACAATTCCACCCCACGGGCATCTTCGGATCTGGCTGCCTGATCACTGAAGGCGCACGGGGCGAAGGCGGTTACCTGACCAACTCTGAGGGTGAGCGTTTCATGGAACGCTATGCGCCTACCTATAAAGATCTCGCGTCGCGCGATGTTGTTTCGCGCTGCATGACGATGGAAATCCGCGAAGGGCGCGGTGTGGGCGCGGGCAAGGATCACATCCACTTGCACCTGAACCACCTGCCCAAGGAAACGCTGGACCTGCGTCTGCCCGGCATCTCCGAAAGTGCTCGAATCTTTGCGGGAGTTGACCTGACGAAAGAGCCGATCCCGGTTCTGCCAACAGTTCACTACAACATGGGCGGCATCCCCACGAACTATCTGGGCGAGGTCTTGAACCCCACCGCAGATAATCCTGACCAAGTCGTCCCCGGCCTGATGGCTGTGGGCGAGGCGGGCTGTGCCTCGGTCCATGGGGCAAACCGGTTGGGCTCGAACTCGCTGATCGATTTGGTGGTCTTTGGCCGCGCGGCGGCAATCAAAGCCGGTGAAATCGTGGACCCGAACGCGCCGAACCCCGATGTGCCGCAAAGCCAGATCGACAAGGCACTCGCGCGGTTTGACGATGTCCGCTACGCCAATGGTGCAATCCCAACGGCCGAGTTGCGGTTGGAGATGCAGAAGACCATGCAGGCCGACGCTGCCGTGTTCCGTACCGACAAGACGCTGGCCGAAGGGTTAGAGAAAATGACAGTCGTGGCGGGTAAGATGGACGACATCGCTGTGACGGACCGGTCATTGGTCTGGAACTCGGACCTGATGGAATCGCTGGAGCTGACAAACCTGATGCCCAATGCCTTGGCCACAATCGCCGGAGCAGAAGCACGCAAGGAAAGCCGCGGCGCCCATGCCCACGAGGACTACCCAGATCGCGACGACAAAAACTGGCGCAAGCATTCGCTGGCCGTGGTCGATGGCAACAAGGTCGAGCGTAGCTACCGCGCCGTGGGGCTAGAACCCTTGAGCGGCACAGATGCTGGCGGCATTGATATGGACAAGATCAAGCCGAAGGCACGGGTGTATTGAACCTGTGAGTTGGTTGAATGCGATTACCGTAGGGCTTTCTCCTTTCTGGCCCTCGCTCGGAAACTACGGGCATGGCCTATTCGCAATCCTGTTCATGGCCAGTTTGGTTTCGGTCACGCGGCTTAGAACCACTTTAGCCCTCGACGGAAGACTTCTCGTCACGGGGGCGGCCATCCTTCAATATCCTTTGGTTATGGCTGCTTTACTGGTGGTGAATGCGCCCCCAGAAGGCGTTACCGCCAACGATCATGCGGCCGATCTGTCCTTTTGGCTAATTGCATTTGCCGTAATGGTACTGATTGCGGCTAGCGCACTTACGATGAAGGATGTGACTGGGTCAGTTGACCGCTTGGTTCCCACGGCGGCGGCTTTGGCATTTGCTTACCTCACCGTCGACTTCCTTACGGAACTCCACGGTGAGCAATGTCGAGTGGCCGGCTTATCAAGCATGGTATTTGTACCCGCTCTTTTCGCATCAGTATTCGCCCTGATGTCGTTCTCAAGTTGGTCAGTAGCGAGCCGCTTTGGCCAAGGGCTCCGACTGGGACTTGTTGCGATGTCGATCGCTATCTCATTCGGCTATACTGGATCTCGCTTCATTGCACTTGGGCAAATGGTGATCTTTCTGTTTCTTGCCATTACGCTTTGGCGTCGCAGTAGAGCACACGGGCTTTTGAGTGCCATCTCCGTTTTGGGCGCAGTTTTTGTTGGCCTTGCTTGGGCGGTGATGGCAAATGGACTCAACTCATGCGGGAATGCCGAGCGCTTAGTGTCAGCGCTAGAGGCGCTTTCTCATTTCATGGGCTTCTCAGCGCAAACAGGGGCGGATGCAGTGCCACCAACACTAGACGCGAGTGTTTCGGTTAGGGTAGCCCTTCTTCAAGCTGGTTTGGACGCAGCAAGGGAGGCGCTTTGGTTCGGCAATGGCATGTGGGCGGAGGAAAACGCGGCAGCCCCCTTCAACCACACGCATGTTCACAATCAATACCTCTCTTGGACAATTTGGGGCGGCATAGTAGCACTCGTGTCTGGAACATTATTTGTGCTTGCCCCGCTTGTTGCTGGGCGCAATCATAATGCGGGGCTTCGTGTAGACACGATCCGTTTGGCCATTGTACTCCCTATGCCGCTCGCGATTCTTGGCGATACTTTCTTACGTTCCGATGACATCCTACCGATTTACGTATTCGTATCACTGCTGCTTGCCAAAATGCTTTCTGAAACGACGCAACAAGCAAACCTGCTCCGCGGCGAGAGAGACGCGAGTGACCAGGGCGCACCAATTGGTTTGCGGCTCGACAAAACTGGCGCGTACGGCGCGGGCCGAAATTCATCATCCCAAGTGGAGACCTAGATCATGGTTGAACTCACCCTCCCCAAGAACTCTCGTATCACGCGCGGCAAGACGTGGCCGAAGCCCGAGGGTGCCACCAACCTACGCAAGTTCCAGATTTATCGTTGGAACCCCGACGACGGCAAAAATCCTTCTCTCGACACCTATTGGGTCGATATGGACACCTGCGGCCCGATGGTTCTGGACGCGCTCATCAAGATCAAGAACGAGATCGACCCCACGCTGACCTTCCGTCGGTCCTGCCGCGAAGGTATTTGCGGCTCTTGCGCCATGAACATCGGCGGCGTGAAGACCAAAGGGATCAACACGCTCGCCTGCATCTACGGGATGGACGAAATCAGCGGCGACGTGGCGATTTATCCGTTGCCACACATGCCCGTGGTTAAGGATTTGATCCCCGACCTGACGCATTTCTACGCGCAGCACGCCTCCATCATGCCATGGCTGGAAACCAAGACCAGCCGCCCCGAGAAAGAGTGGAAGCAATCCATTGAAGATCGCGAAAAGCTCGATGGTCTTTATGAGTGTGTCATGTGCGCCTGCTGCTCCACCTCTTGCCCGTCTTACTGGTGGAATGGCGACCGCTATCTTGGGCCAGCCGCCCTGCTGCACGCCTACCGTTGGATCATCGACAGCCGTGACGAGGCCACGGGCGAACGTCTGGATGAGCTGGAAGATCCCTTCAAGCTGTACCGCTGCCATACGATCATGAACTGCACAAAGACCTGCCCCAAGGGTCTGAACCCGGCCAAGGCCATTTCTTCGATCAAGAAGATGATGGTCGAACGGACGATCTAAGCCGTGGAGCCGCTTCTTCTTGCGGTCCTTCTGGCGGGTGTTGCGGGCCTGTCCATGCCCCTTGGGGCGTGGCTGGCCTCTCGCAAGGACGAGCCCGAGCCGATCAACCACGCGGTCACGGCCTTTGGCGGCGGCGCATTGGTTTCCGCCGTGGCTCTGGTGCTGGTCCCTGAAGGGGCCGAAACCCTACCGCCCTGGCTATCATGCCTTTTGCTGCTGACCGGGGGCGTGACGTTCTTTTTCGTGGACAAGTTTGTGGCCCGGTCCGGAGGCGCGGGGGCTCAGCTTCTGGCGATGCTGCTGGATTACCTGCCCGAAGCTGCCGCCCTTGGCGCGATGATCGTGATCGACCGGGCGACAGCGTGGGTGTTGGCGGCAATGATCTTCCTGCAAAACCTGCCTGAGGGCTATTCGGCCTTCCGCGAGGTTCTGCGCGCAGGCACCTTCCCCAAGGCACGCGCCTTGCTTCTATTTACGGCCCTCGCCCTAACCGGACCAGTTTGCGCCGTCGTCGGCCTGACCCTGCTATCGGATCAACGCGCCTTGCTTGGCGGCATCATGATATTCGCCGCCGGCGGCATCCTATATCTGGTGTTCCAAGACGTGGCCCCCGCCGCCAAAGGCACGGACGAGGCGCGGCCCGCCCTGGGTGCCGTAGCGGGCTTCGCCCTTGGCCTCGCCGGACATCTGGCCGCCGGATAGCGCTAGGCGAGGGGCAGCAATTCCTCGAACCACGTCATATCATTGAACGTGCAAAAGGCCGGGGGGCGCAATGGCAAGATCGGCGCAGCGGCCTGTAATTCCGCTTGGATATCGGCCAATCCCTGCTTCCAGTCGGGAAGAATAGCATCGGGCAACCAATCCAGCATGTAGGCGAAGGTCATATGATGCCGATAGGTGTCATGGGCCGCTTGCCGATACCCAAATGCCCTCGACAGCGCCTCTCTCCATTCCAGCAAGGCGACTTCATCGGCCGGGGTCGCGCCGCGCAGCTCCAATCCGCCAAGCCGCACCTCGTCCACTGCGACGGCAAAAGGCGCTGGCGCATCGAACGTCGCCAACCGCTGGCACATCGCCGCTGTCACCTCGGCCACATCAGCATCGCGCGCCATATCCGCAGGCCACGCATCTGCCGTACGGCGCGCGTCCAAGACCCCCTCAAACACCGTCATGTGGATGCTGTCTTCTGGGGTGAACAGCAACCGCTCTGCCCCCGGCAAAGCCCGCATCCGCTGACGGGCGAGCAGAACCGCCGCGCCCCCCGCCGTGTCCAAATCCAGATGACACACGACTGTATTCCCCGGATCCGGCAGGAAGCGTTGGTGATCGTATCGCTGGCCTAACCGACTTGGCGGCTTCGTATTCGCGCCTTGCGAAAAGTCTTCCAACTTCATGGTCTTGCACCTCCGGGTTTCGTGGGTGACCCTAGCCCAAAGAAACGGAGCCGCCCATGCCCAACCGCCGTCCCAAACAATCGCCCGCCCCTTCCGATGCTGCCACGCGCCGAGCCGTCAAACCGGTCGTTTGCTATCCGCCCGAGACCTTGCCAGAGCCGCAAAACCTCGGCCCCGCCACACCCACGGGGCCCGTCACAACCCACACCGCCGCCCCGCGAGAGGCCGCCAGCTTCCACGCCAAAGCAGGCCAAACGATCCGCATCACCTCGGTCGATGGCCCCCAGGTCGGGGACCTTAACCTCTGGAACGCCCATGACCTCTCCGAGCGCTTCTTTTCCGGCAAGACCCGCGCTCTTCACGGCACCCATGTGACCACAGGCGATACGCTCTGGTCTAACCTGCCCTACCTGCGCCCCATGGCCACCATCACCCACGACAGCCTCGATTGGTACGGCATCGATAGCTTCGGCGGCGCTGTCCACGATGTCATCGGCACCCGCTGCGATCCCTACACCAACGCGCTCCTGAACAGCGGCGATCAATACCACCACTGCTGCCATTCCAACCTGACCCGCGCCCTAGCCGAGGCCGCGCAAATCCCCCTGCATGAGGCAGAGCTTCACGTCCACGATGTGTTGAACGTCTTCATGTGCACCGGCTTTACCCGTGACACCGGTCAGTACTTCATGAAAGCCTCGCCCGTGCGCCCCGGCGATACGCTCGAATTCCGGGCCGAGATCGACCTGCTCGGCGCCCTCTCCGCCTGCCCCGGTGGCGATTGCGGCGCCGAGCATTCGTCGGACTCCACCCCCTGCTACCCCCTCCGGATCGAGGTCTTCGACACGCTTCACACGCCCCACCATAAATCCCCACCGGCCAACCCCTACGACCGCACCCACGGCCGCTAAGTACCGCTACTGTGCCGCTCCTTCATCTTGGCAATACACCTCCGGGGTTTGCACCCCTGAGGGCGCATAAGGGGCAGCGCCCCTGACCTCCCCAACGGCCCTCGATCCGCGCCCGATTTGACCCGCCTCCCAAGAATTTTCGCGACACGAAAAAAATCTCTTGATCCGAATCCAGACTTGCCCCAAATGCGCGAGATAGACGCCAACGCACGCGCCTCTGTCACGGATGGTAAGTCGGTAGCTCCCTCTCTTGGGACGTATCGGGATAACCATCGCAGTTACGTAGCGACGGTAACGTCTCCCTTTGTATGCAACGCGTCCCCTTGAATGGGGCGTTCCGTCCACTTGGAGAACGTGATGACCGCTACTTTCCCCGGGCTTTCGCCCGCCCATTCTGCATCCCCTTCCCGGACCGAGGCTTACGCCCGCGCCCATACGTTCGAGCGTCCAACGCTGATCCTCGATGTGAACCACGTCGCGCACCAATATACCGCCCTCGCCGCAGGCTTGGGCCAAGCGCACATCCACTACGCCGTCAAAGCCAACCCCGCGCCCGAGATCCTCTCTCGGCTCGTCGCCCTAGGCTCCGGTTTCGACGCCGCTTCCCGCGTGGAAATCCAGATGTGCCTCGATGCAGGTGCTGCCCCCTCACATATCTCCTTCGGCAACACGGTCAAAAAGCCCTCCGACATCGCCTTCGCCCATGCCGTCGGCGTCGATGTCTTCGCCGCAGATGCCACCGAAGAACTGGACAAAATCGCGGCGCACGCCCCCGGCGCTCAGGTCTACATCCGCCTGTTGGTGGAAGCCTCCGGCGCCGATTGGCCCCTGACCCGCAAATTCGGCACCACCCGCGACAACGCCCTGGCCCTGATGGCCCACGCCCGCGTGCTCGGCCTGCGCCCCGTGGGCCTCAGCTTCCACGTCGGTTCGCAAACCCGTGACCCCATGATGTGGGCCCCGGTCCTCGATGGCATTGCTGCCGTCTGGGACGCGGCCCATGCCGCTGGTTTCGCGCTCGACCTGCTGAACATCGGCGGCGGCTTCCCCGCCTTCTACGGTGATGACATCCCCCACCCCACGGCTTACGCCGCCAAGGTGATGGAACTCGTCCACGCCCGTTTCAAAGACGTGCCTCGCATCATGGCCGAACCCGGCCGTGGCCTCGTTGCCGAAGCCGGCATGATCGCGGCGGAGGTTCTCCTTGTGTCGCGCAAATCCCCCGATGACCTGCACCGTTGGGTCTACTTGGACATCGGTAAATTCTCCGGCCTCGCCGAAACCATGGACGAGGCAATCCGCTACCAATTCGCCACCGACCGTGATCATGAAACAACCGGCCCCTGCATCTTGGCGGGCCCCTCTTGCGACAGCGCCGACGTCCTCTACGAAAAGCGCCCCGTGGCCCTTCCCCTCGGCCTCAAAGCCGGGGATCGTATCTGGATCAGAAACTGCGGTGCCTACACAACAACCTACGCCTCCATCGGCTTCAACGGCTTCCCGCCGCTCGATGTCGTGATCGTCTAACAAAAAGCGCGTTAACCCTCCGCTAAGGTTAACGCGCGCCCCTCTCCGTGGGAGCACTACGGCTCGCCTTCATCTTGGCAAATACAACTCAAAGAGCCCAAACCAGCCCCAAGACCCACGCTATCCGTAGATCTCCACAGCCGCCCATTGCGCCTCTGCATATCTTGCCCCATGGGCAAATCCCGCAGGCAAAATCCGCTCAATTTCGGCCAAATCCTCGGCGCTCAACACTATCTCCACCGCTCCGGCCAGTTCCGCCAAATGTGCCTCAGTCCGAGTACCTGGGATCGGGATCACGTGATCGCCCTGCGCCAAGGTCCACGCCAAGGCAACCGCCGCCGTGGACCAACCCTTCGCAGTGCAAAGCGCCTTGAAGCCCTCAATCGCCGCCAAATTCGCCTGATAATTCGGGTCTTGGAATCTTGGCTGTCCCGAACGGAAATCACCTTCGGGAAAATTCTCTCTCCCTTGGAAATGATCGCTCAATATACCGCGCCCTAACGGCGAAAACGCCACAAAGGCGGCCCCTACTTCAGCGCAAGCCTGGATCATGCCCAACTCGGGCTGACGCGACCAAAGCGAATACTCTGATTGCACCGCCGCTACTGGCCCCACGGCCGCTGCACGTTTCAGGGTCGCGGGTGAGATTTCGGAGAAACCGATGCCCCCGATCAACCCCTCTGCCATGAAGCCCGCCAAGATCTCCATCACCTCTTCCACGGGGCGGGAGTGTTCGCGCCGATGGATATAGAACAGCTCCACCCGGTCCCGGCCCAAACGCGCCAAAGACCCCTCAAGGGATCGCCGCAAATCGCTGGCGGCGTTGCTGAAATGCCGGGTCGGTTTCGTGTAAATGCCCGCCTTGGTGGCAAGCGTGACCTTCGCGTCGGTCGCGGCAAGAAACCTTCCGATGACCGTTTCACTCACCCCGCCGCCGTAGATTTCGGCCACGTCCCAATGGGTCACGCCCAGATCGAGCGCCGCCTGCATACAGGCGAAGCTCTCTTTTTCGTCGGTGGCGCCATAAATGCCCCCGAAACTCATGCATCCAAGGCCGATTGGCCCGACGTTATGTCCGGCCAATCGCCTGATCATGAAAACGCGGCTTCCAACGCAATTTCGACCATATCCGAGAAGCTGGATTGCCGATCTTCCGACGGCAACGCCTCCTCCGTTAACAGATGGTCAGACACCGTCAGAACCGCCAAGGCCCGCGCATCATAGCGTGCTGCCAAGGTGTAAAGTTCTGCCGCTTCCATCTCCACGGCCAAGACTCCGTGGCGCACCATTTGCTCGTTCAGATCAGGGCGCTCATCATAGAACACGTCAGACGAATAGATCCCGCCCACATGAATGCCCGCGCCCTTGCCTTCCGCCGCCTGATAGGCTGCTTGAAGCAGACCGTAATCCGCGCAAGGTGCATAATTCAGTTCTCGGAAAATGCCCGAGGATGGCGTCGACAAGGTCGAGGCCGTCATCGCCAGGATCACGTCCCTTAGCTTCACAGATTTCTGCATCGCCCCACACGAGCCGATCCGTATCAACGTCTTCGCCCCGTAATCGCGAAGCAATTCATTGGCATAGATCGAGAGGCTTGGCATGCCCATGCCGGACCCGTGAATCGTGACGCGATTTCCACGCCACGTCCCCGTGAAACCCAACATACCTCGGACTTCATTGATGCAGACCGGATCTTCCAAAAACCGCTCTGCCGCCCATTTCGCCCGCAGCGGATCGCCCGGCATCAAGACAGTTTCAGCGATATCTCCGGGCTTTGCTCCGATATGAACCGTCATCAGATCGCAAACTCGTCTAGAGATTTGCCCGAGGCCAATGCGTCTTTGATCCAATTGGGCTGACGACCACGACCTGTCCAGGTTTGGTTCGCGTCCGCGGGATTAGCATATTTGGCCGCGCCTTTAGGACCAGATTTCGATGACGCTTTTCCGCCCAAAAACTCATCAAGCGAGAAACCGTGCTTCTTGGCGACGGCTTTCAGTTCGGCAAGACAATCTGCTTTGCGCTTCTTTTCATAGCCTTTAATCGTAGCCTCCACTTCCCGTTGATGGGCTTGCAGCTCTTCCAGGCTCATTGTTTCAAGTGATGTTGCCATAACGAATTCCCCTTCACTATTGGCTTCCAGTGAAAGGCGTTTGCCGTTTTCAATTCTCAAAAGCAAGTAAACAAAAGGACATGTCCTTTTTTGAGCAGCGTCAAGCCTAGGCTACTGGGCGGCGATTGCGGAAGGATCAACCAAAGCCACGATATCCATCATGATCGTGTTCAGCTCAAAATCCTTGGGCGTATAGACCTTTGCCACACCATATCCCAATAGCGTTGCGCGATCCTCATCGGGAATAATACCTCCGACCAAAACGGGAATATCTACTCCTTCCTGATGCAACCGCTCCATCACCTCTTTGATCAACGGGACATGGCTTCCCGATAGAATCGAAAGGCCGATCACATGGGCGCTGTCGGCTATTGCGCTGGCGACGATCTCGGCCGGGGTCAGGCGAATACCCTCATAGCTTATATCCATGCCGCAATCGCGCGCCCGGAATGCGATTTGTTCGGCGCCATTGGAATGGCCATCCAGCCCCGGCTTCCCCACCAAAAACTTGAGGCGCCGTCCCAATTTGTCACTCACTACATCCACAGCATCGCGGATACCTTCGAGTCCTTCCGTCTTGTTGGAAACGGCCCCCGAAACACCTGTCGGACCCCGGTATTCTCCGTGAACCGTTCGCATAACCCCGGCCCATTCACCCGTGGTAACCCCCGCTTTCGCAGCAGATATCGAGGCTGGCATCACATTGCGCCCCTCCCGCGCTGCAACCGCCAGCTCCTCCAGCGCCGCCTTTACGGCGCTGTCATCGCGGCTATTGCGCCACTCTTCCAATCGGGCGATTTGATCCTGCTCCACCGCCGGATCGACCACCATGATGCCGCCGTCTTCTCCCAATAGGGGCGACGGCTCGGAGGCGGTGTATTTATTCACCCCAACGACCACGGTTTCCCCCCGCTCGATCCGATTGACCCTCTCCGCGTTGGAATCCACCAATCGACCCTTCATATAGTCAATGGCCGAAATGGCACCGCCCATGCCCTGCAAGTTCGCCAATTCCGCCCTTGCTCCATGCTTCAATTCCTCGACCTTGCCATCGACAACCGGGTTACCATCAAACAAGTCGCCGTATTCCAGCAGGTCCGTTTCAAACGCCATGATCTGCTGCATCCGCATGGACCATTGCTGATCCCAAGGGCGCGGAAGCCCCAACGCCTCATTCCATGCGGGCAATTGCACTGCCCGTGCGCGGGCCTTCTTGGAAAGCGTCACAGCCAACATCTCGATCAAAATGCGGTAGACGTTATTTTCTGGCTGCTGTTCCGTCAGCCCCAAAGAGTTCACCTGCACACCGTACCGGAAACGCCGAAACTTCGGGTCGCTTACCCCATAGCGCTGTTCGCAAATTTCATCCCATAGATCGACAAAGGCGCGCATTTTGCACATCTCGGTCACGAAGCGAATGCCGGCATTCACAAAGAACGATATCCGCCCCACCAGCGTCGGGAAATCCTCCTCCGGCACCCTTGGGCGCAATTCATCCAAGACGGAAACCGCTGTCGCCAAGGCAAATGCCAGTTCCTGCTCAGGTGTCGCGCCGGCCTCTTGCAGGTGATAGGAACACACATTCATTGGGTTCCACTTCGGAACCTCTTTGTAACAATATTCAGCCACATCCGCGATCATCGCCATCGAAGGCTTGGGGGGGCAAATATAGGTGCCGCGCGACAGGTATTCTTTCATCAAATCGTTCTGGACCGTCCCTTGCAAAGCGCGCACATCCGCCCCCTGCTCCTCAGCCACCGCGATATAAAGCGACAACAACCAAGGCGCCGTCGCGTTGATCGTCATCGAGGTGTTCATCTGCTCCAGCGGAATATCTTTGAACAACGCCCTCATGTCGCCCAAATGGCTCACCGGCACGCCCACTTTTCCAACTTCGCCCCGGGCCAAAACATGATCGCTGTCGTAGCCCGTCTGTGTCGGCAAATCGAAGGCCACGGAAAGCCCCGTCTGCCCCTTCGCCAAATTGCCCCGATACAGCGCGTTCGACGCCTCCGCCGTGGAATGTCCCGCATAGGTTCGGATCAACCACGGGCGATCTTTAGGGGCTTGGGACATGGGAGGCTCCGACTCGCTATCAGCAATATCATTTCGTCTATCCGCATGTATGCGGAATAAAATGTCTCTGTCAATTCGCTGCGCGCGCAAAGCTGCACCGCGGCGCTGACCAGCGCAACAGCCCCGTTCACCTTGGCCATACACCTCCGGGGTAAACGCCTCCCCGGGGGAGGCGTAGGGGCAGAGCCCCTCTCTACGCCCCGCCGACACCTCCACAAGGAAAGAAATTTTCCCCGCACCAAGACCCCCTGCACCAATTGCGCAGCCCCTCATTTCCTGACACCGTCCGCATATGACGACGCCCATCACACTTCCCCTCTGGCTATTCGTGCTGATCCTCCTGTTCGCGGCCGTCACCTTCGCGTCTCACTTCCTCTTTCCCTCGGTCCGCTGGTTCCTGCGCCGTCGCCTCGAAAATGCCGTGGCCGAATTGAACAAGCGGCTCAAGACCCCGATCCAACCGTTCAAACTGGCCCGCCGCATGGATACCGTGCGCCGCCTCGTCTATGACCCCGAGGTCGCCGCCGCCATCATCGAGCACGCCAAATCCAAGGGTGTTCGCGAAGATGTCGCCGCGCAACAGGCCGAGCGCTACGCCCGTGAAATCGTTCCCGGCTTCTCGGCCTTCACCTATTTTGCTTTCGCCATCCGGGCGGCGCGTTTCCTGAGCCAATCGCTCTACCGGGTGCGTCTGACCGACCCCAATGCCGATGCCCTTGAAGGCATACCTGCTGACGACACGGTAATTTTCGTGATGAACCACCGCTCCAATATGGATTACGTGTTGGTTACCTGGCTTGTCGCTGAACGCTCTGCCCTTGCCTATGCCGTCGGTGAATGGGCCCGAGTCTGGCCTCTGCGGGGCCTCGTCCGCGCGCTCGGCGGTTACTTTATCCGCCGCCGCCACAATAACCCGCTGTATCGCAAAGTGCTCGCCCGCTACGTGCAGATGGCGACCGAGGCCGGCGTGACCCAAGCGGTGTTCCCTGAAGGTGGCCTGTCTCGGACCGGCGGATTGGGGCCTCCGAAACTCGGGCTCATTTCTTATATTCTTGACGGCTTCACGCCGGGAAAATCGCGCAACGTGACCTTTGTACCAGTCGCAATCAACTATGACCGCGTGATGGAGGACCGGAACCTGATCGCCGCGCAATCCGGCGGCACTGCGGGCTTTCGTTTCACGCTCTTGCCGATCTACCGCTACCTGCGCCGCCAAATCTGGCACCGGATCACCGGCAAGTTTCACCGCTACGGCTATGCCGCCGTCAGCTTCGGCGCCCCCCTGTCGCTGAACGACTTTCTCTCTCACAAGCACACCGACGACGCAGAAGCCCTGGGCGAGGCGCTGATGGCGCGCATCGCCTCCGTCACCCCGATTGTTCCCGTCCCCCTTGTGGCTCATGCCCTCAAAAGCGGTGCCCGTACCGCCGCCTCGCTCAAGAACGCCGTCCAGACGCGCGTAGACCGGGCCTTGGCCCGGGAAACCAACGTACACCTCGCGCGCGACGATCTGGACTACACCATCGAAGCGGGCCTTCGCGCCTTGATGGAACGCGGCTTCGTGGAGCAGGACGGCGAGACGCTGACCGTGACCGAACGCGGCGTCTCCGTGGTGGATTACTACGCGGCCAGCGTGGCGCACTTGCTGGATCACCCCCCGCACGAAACGCCCCCCTCCCCCGTCCAGACGGAGAAAGTAATAGGGCGATGAAAGTCACCACCGATACGCCAGCAGTCTTGAGCGTCTTCTTTCCACGCCGCCTCATCGGTGATGTGTTTGCTTTCGCATTCACCGTCTTCGGTGTCGCTCCGATTTTTTCGGCGATCTTGTCGGAACCCGGCACTGGAAGGACCATCCTTTTTGCCTTCGGCGTCCTATTCACGGGAGTAGGAATACTGATCGCCCTCTACCACGCCTCCACGATTGCCACGTTTGACGCCACCACCCAGACCGCCACGATCCAATGGCGTGCGCTGAAGGGGCGAGAGGTGAAAATCATCCCCTTTGCAGAAATCTCCCGGATCGTGCTGCACGACAGCGACGAATGCCAGACCGTGAAAATAGTGCTGACCGACAGAAGCGAAGTCATTCTGGAAAAGGGCTATTCTGGCAATCCTGAAGCCGCCGTCATGGCCGGACATATGAATGCCTGGTTCCGCCAGAACAATTCGAGCGCGACATAAAATTACGTAACTACCCTAGTTTTTGGTTGCAATATTACCCTCTCGTCAATATCCCTCGCACAAGCAGCATTTGATTCCGCACCGCGGCATCACGCCGAGGACATAGATATGACGGAGAGTACCATGGCCCTAGACGCACCCACGCAAGCCGCGCCCTATGATGCGCCCATGAAAGACCTCTACGAGATGGGCGAAATGCCCCCCATGGGGTATGTCCCGCCCAAGATGTACGCTTGGACGATCCGCCGCGAACGTCACGGCGAGCCCGATAAGGCGTTCGAGGTTGAGGTCGTAGATACGCCCGTATTGGATAGCTACGAAGTGCTCGTCCTCGTGATGGCCGCAGGCGTGAACTATAATGGCGTTTGGGCGGGCCTTGGCCAGCCGATCAGCCCCTTTGACGGCCACGGCGCACCTTACCACATTGCGGGCTCCGATGCGTCAGGCATCGTTTGGGCCGTAGGTGACAAGGTGAAGCGTTGGAAAGTCGGTGATGAAGTCGTCATCCACTGCAACCAGGACGACGGCGATGATGAGGAGTGCAACGGCGGCGATCCTATGTTCTCGACCTCTCAACGAATCTGGGGCTACGAGACGCCGGACGGCTCTTTCGCACAGTTCACCAATGTGCAGGCGCAGCAACTGATGCCGCGCCCCAAGCATCTGACTTGGGAAGAAAGCGCGTGCTACACCCTGACGCTCGCCACCGCTTACCGGATGTTGTTTGGCCATGAACCCCACGACCTCAAGCCCGGCCAAAATGTGCTGGTCTGGGGCGCGTCCGGCGGACTTGGCTCTTACGCGATCCAGCTGATTAACACGGCGGGCGCGAACGCTATTGGCGTGATCTCCGACGAAGATAAACGTGATTTCGTCATGGGGCTTGGCGCGAAGGGCGTCATCAACCGGCGCGACTTCAACTGCTGGGGGCAATTGCCCACGGTCAACACACCCGAGTATGCCGAGTGGTTCAAGGACGCCCGCAAGTTCGGCAAGGCGATCTGGGACATCACCGGCAAGGGCAACAACGTTGATATGGTGTTTGAACACCCCGGCGAGGCGACCTTCCCGGTATCCACCTTGGTCTGCAAGAAGGGCGGCATGGTGGTGATTTGCGCGGGCACCTCGGGCTTCAACTGCACTTTCGACGTGCGCTACATGTGGATGCACCAGAAGCGTTTGCAGGGCAGCCACTTTGCGCACCTCAAGCAAGCATCTTCTGCCAACAAGCTGATGTGCGAGCAGCGGCTGGACCCCTGCATGTCCGAGGTTTTCCCATGGGATGAACTGCCCGGCGCGCATCTGAAAATGCTGCGGAACGAACATAAGCCCGGCAATATGTCGGTGCTGGTGCAAGCCCCCCGCACGGGCCTGCGCACGTTGGAAGACGTGCTAGAGGCGGGCCCCAACGCGGGGTAAAGCCGCTTCAAGTTGTTCACTTGGCCAAGGCCCGTGCACCCGCGCGGGCTTTGGTTTTTTTGTGGGGGGGCAGAAGCGGGTCAGACCTTTAGTGGGGCCACAGCCTCGGCCGCGCCGCTGATTAAATCGACCGCTCCATCGCGGATTTGTACAAGACGCAGAAACACCAGATCCAGAAGGATCAATTGCGCGTCCCGCGACGTGATGGCCGATGACCGCACCCGCTCCTCATCGGTCACGGTGCGCAGGGCATTGCCCGCTAAATCCGCCAGCGGGTTCGGCTGCAATCCCGTTACGGTCAGAATACTCGCGCCCCGATGAAGCGCCGTCTCCGCCACCCGTAAAGTCTCTAGGCTGGTGCCCGATTGCGATAGGGACACAAGCACATCTTTGGGCGTCAACGTTGCGGCATGGGCCATCTGGATGTGGCTATCAGCATCAAACAAAACGGGTATGCCAAGCTTCTGAAGTTTATAGGCAAAGTCACGGGCCACCAGCGATGACGCCCCAACCCCCGAAAGCTGCACCCTTGCTGCTGCATTCAGCGCATCTCGCGCGGCATCTAGTTGAGCGGGCGGATTGATTCCAAGGGTTTCCTGCAACGACTTGATCTTGCTCGACAGCAGTTTTTGCGCCGTCATCAGGGCGTCGTCGCCAGTATCAATCGTGCTGTGCACCGCATCAATGGGCACTGCCTGCGCGGCTGCGGCCCGGGTGATTTCCATCCGCAAGTCCTGATAGCCCGAGAACCCCAGCTTCTGGCAAAACTTCACCACCGAAGATTGGCTCCGCCCCGACTTTCGCGCCAGTTCGATCGAGGTCAGCCGCGCCATCGCATCGGGATCACCTAGAATCGTATTCGCAATTTGCTGCTCGCCAGCGGACAACGTGCCCAACTGGGCCTGCATCAAGGTGAGTATAGACAAGGATGGGCCCTCGGGTTTGCTCGCTTTGGAATAACTTATCACAAAAAATTTGACATAGTGGAATAAAAAATTCACCCTAAGACAACGAAGGGGAGTCGCTGCCGTGTCTACCGCCGCCAAAACAGACCTTGCATCGCTTGTGTCAGAAGCGAGCAATCCGCGCACCGCTGACATCGACCTGATGTCCGCCGCGCAGATTGTGGCGTGTATGAACGACGAAGACCGCGGCGTTGCCGATGCCGTCGCCAAGACCCTTCCAGCCATTGCCACCACCGTCGATCGGATCGTGGACGCCATCACCCAAGGCGGGCGGCTGATCTATATCGGCGCGGGTACAAGCGGGCGTTTGGGGGTGCTGGACGCCTCGGAATGTCCGCCGACGTTCTCGGTGCCGCCCGAGATGGTCGTGGGCTTGATCGCAGGTGGCGACACCGCCCTGCGTCATCCGGTAGAGGCCGCCGAAGATGACGCAGCCAAGGGTGCGGATGATCTGAAAGCCATCGACCTGACCTCCCGCGATGTGGTGGTTGGCATCGCCGTTAGTGGCCGCACGCCCTATGTGATCGGCGCGTTGCGCTATGCCAAGGATCTTGGCGCCTTCACCGCAGCGCTGTCGTGTAACCCCGGATCGGCCATCGCGCATATTGCCGATGCCGCGATTTCGCCTGTGGTAGGACCCGAAGTCGTGACCGGATCAACAAGGCTGAAGTCCGGCACCGCGCAGAAAATGGTACTGAATATGCTAACCACCGCCAGCATGATCCGCTTGGGCAAGACTTGGGGCAACCGGATGGTGGATGTCACGATCTCGAACCAAAAACTCGCAGACCGCGCGGCGGATATGCTGTGCGATGCCACCGGCTGCGGCGCGGAAGAAGCGCAAGAGTTGTTGCGCCAAAGCGGCGGTAGCGTGAAGCTGGCCATTTTGATGCAGATCACCGGGCTTGATGCCGACACGGCACGGGCCAATCTGGAGTCCGAACAGGGCTTCCTTCGCAAAGCTATTGAACGAGCGGGAGAGAATTCCGCCGCCTGACTTCACTCATGACATGAACCTAAGGGAGACATCTGGAATGAAAACGATCACATCCACCGCCAAGACAACGGCACGGGCACTGGCGTTGCTTAGCACCGCGCTCGCGGCCCCGCTGTCGGCGCAGACCCTTGACCTTGCATGGTCTCAGGACGCCACGGGCCTTGACCCGCACACGCAGCCGGGCTTTGCCACGATCCGCCTGTTGGAACTGATGTATGAGCCGCTGGTGCGTCTGGACGAAGGACTGGAGCTGCAACCCGCGCTGGCCGAAAGCTGGAGCTTTTCCGACGATGGTTTGCAGCTGACCTTCCAACTGGACGGCGACGCGATGTTCCACGACGGGACGCCTGTGACTTCTGCCGACGTGCGCGCGTCGTTCGAGCGTATTCTGGACGAGGAAACCGGCGCGATTGCGCGGGCGAACTACACCTCAATCATCAATATCGAAACGCCCGACGACGCCACCGTGATTTTTGAACTGGACGCCCCCAACGCGCCGCTTCTCAACGGTTTGGCTTCCGTCAACGCGGCTGTGGTTCCGGCCTCGGCCATTGAAGCGGGTACACTCGGCACGCAAGTTATCGGCTCTGGCCCGTTCACGCTGGACGCACGCACACCTAACGCCAGCGCCAACCTGTCGGCCTTTGACGCATGGCACGGCGGCGATGTGGCATACGACGGCATCAACATCTCCGTTCTGCCGGACGAGACCGCTTTGCTGGCCGCCCTGCGCGCCGGTCAGGCGGATTTCGCGCTTATCAACGACCCGCTGGTTGCCACGTTGGTGCCCCGCACCGAGGGCCTGCAACTGAACGCGGCCCCGACGCTGAGCTACTACGTTTTGCAATTGAACGCAGCGCGTGAGCCAATGGGTGAATTGGCCCTGCGCCAAGCCATCGGCTGCGCCATTGATCGTCAAGACGTGCTGGATGCAGCGCTTTTGGGTGAAGGCGAAGTGACGGGTCCGCTGACCTCTCCGGCATACCGCACCGACCCAAGCGGCTTGTTCTGTTACGAGCAGGATCAGGACCGGGCCCGCGAGTTGCTGGCCGAAGCGGGCTACGCCGATGGTTTCACCGCCACCGTGATTGCCGCCAACGGCGAGCCGCCCACCGCCTCGGCCGTGGCGCAGGTGATCCAGTCGCAGCTATCCGAAGTGGGCATCAACCTCGAGATCGAGATGCTGGAACTCAGCGTTTATATTGACCGCTGGTTGGCCGCTGACTTCGACATGGCCGTGGCCCTGAACGGCGGCCGCGTAGACCCCTACACCATGTACAACCGCTACTGGACACGGGACGGGAACTTGCAAGGGGTCGCCAACTACATCGACGACACCTTGGACACGTTGATGAATGAGGGTCGCGCCGAAACCGATGAGGCCGCCCGCGCCGAGATCTTTGGCAACTTCGAAAGCCATCTGGCCGAAATGTCGCCTTGGATCTGGCTGTTCACCGGCAACACCTACACCGCGCAGACCGAAGGTGTTTCGGGCTTCGTGTCGTCCCCCACGGGTACGCTGTTCGGCCTCGTCGATGTGACGTTGGCGGAATAGACGGCAAGCAAAGGCAGGGCACCCAACATGAAATATCTTCTCGGACGCCTCGCGGTTTTTCCGCTGGTCATGTTGGGTGTCTCCGTCTTCGTCTTTGTCGCCATCAGATTGGTGCCCGGCGATGCCATCACGGCAATGTTGGGCACCGAAGGTGGGATGCTAACCCCCGCCCAACGTGAGGCGCTTGCCGCCTACTTCGGCCTCGATCAGAACTGGGCCGTGCAATATTTCCGCTGGCTTGGCGGCTTGTTCCGGGGCGATCTTGGCATCTCGGTCACCTACGGCCAGCCGGTGCTGGATATCATCCTCGAACGCTTCCCCCTGACGCTGCAATTGGCGCTGATGTCGATGGTTGTGGCCCTTGCCATTGGCCTACCCGCAGGCGTTTTCGCGGCGACGCGGGCCAACAAGCCGTCTGACCTGATTGTGCGCATCTTCGCCATGATGGGGCAATCCATGCCCAATTTCGTGGTCGCGCTTCTGTCGATCTATATCCTTTCCGTGGGCTTCGGCGTTTTGCCCACGATGGGCCGCTTCGTGACTTTCTCGGAAAACCCATTGGGCAATCTGGCCCAAATGATCTTGCCCTCCATCGCCCTTGGCACCGCCTTCGCCGCCGCCGTGACCCGTATCACGCGGGCCGCCATGATGGATATTCTGAGCGAGGATTACGTGCGCACGGCGCGGTCCCAAGGCTTCAGCCAAGGCTATGTGATCTGGCGCCACGCCCTGCCGAATGCGCTGATCCCCGTGCTGACACTCAGCGGGGTGGAATTCGGCTACCTTCTGGGCGGCGCGGTGATTGTGGAGCAGATCTTCGCCCTGCCCGGTTTGGGCCGTGTCGTGCTCGACGCGATATTGGAAAGGGACTACGCCCTCGTCCAAGGGGTCATCTTGTTCATCGCCTTCAACTTCATGTTGGTGAACCTTCTGGTCGATCTGGCCTACGCCGCCCTTGATCCGCGTATCCGCTATGGAGGCAAATCATGAACCTTCTGCGCGCCCTCGCCCGCCATCCTGCGGGCAGCATCAGCTTGATGATCATCGGCCTGCTCAGCATCGCAGCGCTTCTTGGGCTGCTGGGTTTGACGCCCCATGACCCTTTGGGCCAGGACCGCCTTGCCCGGATGCAAGCGCCGGACGGCACCTACCTTCTGGGAACCGATCTGTTTGGCCGCGACATGCTGAGCCGGTTGATGGAGGGGTTGGGCCGTTCGTTCCTTGTAGCGCTGTCCTCTGTCACCATCGCCGCGACCCTTGGCACCTTTCTGGGCCTGACCGCCGCGTGGTTCGGCGGGCTTTGGGATGGGGCCGCCATGCGCACGATGGATATCCTGCTGGCCTTCCCCGCGATCCTGTTGGCGCTGTTGATCGTGGCGATCTTGCAGGCGAGCATGTGGACCTCGATCCTCGCGATTGCCTTGGTCTATACGCCGATTTTCACCCGCGTCGCCCGTGGCCCGGCGCTGTCGCTGAAGACGCGCAGCTTTGTGGATGCGGCGCGGACCTTCGGCAGCTCTCGCACCTACATCCTGTCGCGACATCTGCTTGGCAACCTTGTCGCGCCTCTGACGGTGCAATTCACTTTGGCGCTGGCTTGGGCGCTTCTGACGGAGGCGGCACTTAGCTTCCTTGGCCTTGGCACGCAGCCGCCCGCGCCCTCCCTTGGGGTGATGCTCTCGGACAGCCGCAACCTGATGGAGCTGGCCCCTTGGCTGCTGATCTATCCTGCGGTGACGATCATGCTGGCGGTTCTGGGCTTTAACCTTCTGGGCGACGCCCTGCGCGATATCACTGACCCCAAATCGCAGGAGGGGCGGGCATGACGCTTCTATCCGTCCAAGACTTACGCGTTGGCTTCGGCGTTGAGGGCCAAGAGAAAGAGGTCGTCCACGGCGTCAGCTTTGTCGTGGCGGCGGGTGAAACGCTGGCCATTGTGGGCGAAAGCGGGTCCGGCAAATCCGTGACCGCGATGTCGATCAACCGGCTGGTGGATTTCAGCGGGGGCCGCGTGTTGGGGGGTAACATCACCTTGGACGGCACCACCGATATCGTAAACGCGTCTGAGGCCGAGATGCAGCGCCTGCGCGGGCGCGAGATTGGGATGATCTTTCAAGAACCCATGACGTCCCTCAATCCTGTTCTGAAGGTCGGCACCCAGATCGGAGAGATCTTCGCAAAGCGCCACGGCCTAAGCGGCAGCGCTGTGCGCAAGGCCGCTATCCGAGCGCTGGACCGCGTGCGCATCCCCGATGCCGCGCGGCGGCTTGATCAATCGCCTCATCAAATGTCGGGCGGCATGTTGCAACGGATCATGATCGCGATGGCCTTGGCCGGAGAGCCGCGCCTTCTGATCGCCGATGAGCCGACAACAGCCTTGGACGTGACCATTCAAGCGCAGATTCTGGCGCTTCTGGCAGAGTTGCAGCGCGATACTGGCACCGGGTTGATCTTCATCACTCACGACATCGGCGTTGTGGCGGGGATCGCAGATAAAACCGTGGTCATGCAGCATGGCGAGGTCGTGGAAAGCGGCACGACCGATGATATTATTGACCGGGCAACCCACCCCTACACCCGCCATCTGCTGAGTGCGGTGCCTCATTTCCGCAACGGCGACGCCGCCCGTGCACTCTCTGAAACGCGCCCCAAACCCGCCCTGAGCGTGCGTGACCTTGCCGTGCGTTTCCCCGTGCGCGGCGGCTTTCTGCGCAAATCCAAGGGCGTTGTTCATGCGGTTTCCGACGTGTCGTTTGATCTGCAACCGGGGGAGACTTTGGGGATCGTGGGCGAAAGCGGATCGGGTAAATCCACCATGGCCCGCGCGATCCTTGGCCTGAATGAGCCGACCAAGGGGCGTATTGAGGCCGATGGGAACCGCGCTGTGCAGATGGTATTCCAGAACCCCAACGCCTCGCTCAACGGACGCATGAAGGTGCGCCAACTACTGGCGGAACCGGTGATCGCGGCGGGCCAGCGCGTGGATGATAAGGCGCTGACGCGAATGCAGATGCTGCTTGGGAAGGTGGACCTTCCGGCAGACACGCTGGACCGCTTCCCCCACGAATTTTCAGGCGGGCAAAGGCAACGTATCTGCATTGCCCGTGCCTTGATGCCAGAGCCCAAAATCCTTGTGCTGGACGAGGCTGTCTCTGCCCTCGATGTCTCTGTGCAAGCCAAGGTTCTGGACCTCTTGGTTGATCTGCAACGCGACTTCGATCTGGCCTATCTGTTCGTGTCCCATGACATGGGGGTGGTGGAACGCATCGCCCACCGCATTGCAGTGATTTATGCGGGCCAAGTGGTGGAAATCGGCCCCTCGCGCGATGTGCTGTCGTCCCCTCAGCATCCTTACACGCGCAAGCTGATCTCGGCGGTGCCGTCGCTGGAACGTCGCCATGTGGATTTCGCGTTGGAGACCGACGAGGTCCCCTCCACCCTGCGCCCCATCGGGTGGGAACCCGCCCCGGTGACGTGGCAAGAAAACGGCCCCCACCACCGCTTCGCAGTGGAGCCGTCGGCATGAGTTTTCAGGCCGCATGGGCAGCGACTGAAGCGGCCGTTGATGCCGGGCGCATCCCCGGCGCGGTGCTTGGCGTGGTGAACGGGCGAGGGCGGCAGGTGGCTTGGGCTGGGTCTGCGGCCTTGGTGCCCGATCCCGCGCCCATGACGCGGGACACGATCTTTGACCTCGCCTCTCTGACCAAGCCCGTGTTCACCACGGAACGCATTCTGTCCCATGTCCGCGCCGGACGTTTGGACCTTGATGCGCCGCTGACCAGCGTCATCCCCGACTTTCGCCAATACGACGCCGATTGTTGGGAGCGCGCCACCACGTTTCGCGACTGCCTTGGCCATCGCACGCACTTTCCCGCCGTGGCGCCGATTTACACCTACGGCCATGACCCCGCGACCCTGCGCGCCTTCGTGCTGCAACGGGAATGGCCCCGGGTTGAAAACCCAGTCTACTCGGACATCAACTTCATCCTCCTTGGCATCGCGTTGGAACGGATCGAGGGCTGCTTGATCCACGACATGGACCCCGGCCCCGGCTTCACCTTTACCCCCCCGCCCGAGGCTTGTGCCGCGACGGAAGCCTGCACGTGGCGGGGTCGCGTGATGCACGGCGAGGTCCATGATGAAAATTGCTATGCCCTGCAAGGCACCGGCCACGCGGGGTTGTTCGGCACCGCAGACGCTCTGTTAGATTTCGGGGAAGGTCTGTTGGAACGCGGCCCCGACCTGACATGCGAAGCCCTTTCCGAACAGCGCACCCACGGGTGGGAAATCCGCTATCCCAATTGGTCGGGCGGACAGAAATGCGGGCCGAAAACGATCGGACACACCGGGTTTACCGGCACGGGCCTTTGGGTGGATCACTCCGCGGGCCAAGTCTGGACCCTGCTGACCAATCGCGTTCACCCCACTCGTCACGCCGAGACTGGGATCGCGACGCTACGACAAGAAGTGGGAGAGGCGCTCTATGGCTCATGACAGGAAAATGCGCTGGTGCGTCGGCTTGATGACCGGCACCGTTTTGGACGGCAATATCGACGTCGCCCTCCTGCAAACCGATGGAGAGACCATTGGCGCGTTCGGACCCTACGCGCTCTATCCCTATGACACGGAAACCAACGAAATCCTTGCGAAATGCCTGAGCGACGCGAAGCCTTGGGCCTTCGACGGCCCCGAGCCTGCGATTTTCGCGCAGGCCGAGGCGCGGATCACCCGGGCGCAATCGGACGCGGTGGCAAGGCTGGTCAAGGACGCGGGCCTGACCATGGACGATATCGCGGCTGTGGGCTTTCACGGGCAAACTGTCCTGCACCGCGCGCCGTCCGCTGGACAACTTGGGCAGACCCGGCAGTTAGGCGATGGCCCGGCCATGGCGCGTCGTTTGGGCACGGAAGTTGTCTATGATTTCCGCAGTGCTGACATGGCTGCCGGCGGGCAAGGTGCGCCATTGTCGGCGATCTACCACGATGCGCTGCTTTCGACTCTCGATGATGCCGAAGGAACGGCGATCCTAAACCTTGGCGGCGTAGCGAATGTCACAGGACGCGATGCAGACGGCGCCCTTGCCGCCTTTGACACCGGCCCCGCCAACGCGCCGATAAACGACTTCATGGGCCTGCGGGGACTGGGCGAGATGGACCGCGACGGAAGGCTCGCGGCCACGGGCACCGTTGACACCACTCTACTTGGTCGCGCGTTAGAGCACCCGTACCTATCCAAACCTTACCCCAAATCCTTGGACCGCTTTGATTTCGGCCACGATTGGGTGGCGCAGCTTTCCGACGCCGATGGTGCCGCGACGCTTACCGCCTTTACCGCCGCTGCGATTGGGCGCGGCTTGGACCGCCTGCCCGTGCGTCCCACCCGCTTGATCGTGTGTGGGGGCGGGCGGCACAATCCGACGCTCCTGAAAATGATCGGCATCTACGCCGCTGTAGCGGTGGAAAAGGCCGAAGATCATGGCTGGGAAGGTGACGCCACAGAAGCACAGTGCTTTGCGTTTCTGGCGATGCGCCGCCTGCGGGAGCTTCCGGTGACGTTCTGGGGCACGACTGGCGTGGTAGAGCCGATGACGGCGGGGCGCATCGCCTCGGCCGCGTTGACTGACGATACGTAAACTACTTGATCGTCAACCATTTTATCGCGCTAATGGCCAAGGGAGAATTTCGACCTTTGGGAGGATAGAATGAAAAATCGTTATACAACTGCCGCGTTGATGGCCGCGACAGGCTTTTACATGGCCGCGCCCACAATGGCGCAAGCTGATGAATTGGTGCTCTACTGTTCTGTTCAAGAAGAATGGTGCCGTGGCATGTCTGAAGCCTTTGAGCGCGAGACCGGCATCGAGGTGCTGATGACGCGCCGCTCATCAGGTGAAACCTTCGCACAGCTCGCCGCTGAAGCTGAACAACCCCGTGGAGACGTCTGGTGGGGCGGTACCGGTGATCCGCATCTGCAAGCCGCTCAAGAAGGACTGACCGCAGAGTACCAGTCCGAGATGTTGGGCGACTTGCAGGATTGGGCCGTGCGCCAAGCGGAAACGGCCAACTACCGTACCGTGGGTATCTATGCCGGTGGTTTGGGTTTTGGCTACAACTCGGATCTGGTGGATGAGAACCCGCCCGCCTGTTGGGCCGACCTGCTGGACGAACGCTTTGCCGATGACGTACAGGTCGCAAACCCCAACTCCTCGGGCACGTCCTACACCATGCTGGCCACGATGGTTCAGTTGATGGGCGAGGACGAGGCTTTCGCCTACCTTGCGCAACTTCACAACAACATCTCGCAGTACACACAATCGGGTTCTGCGCCGATCCGTGCAGCGGCAACCGGTGAGACGGCTGTTGGCATCGTCTTCATGCACGACGCTGTAGCACAAACGGTACAAGGCGCGCCGATTGTAGCGGTGGCGCCATGCGAAGGCACCGGCTACGAGGTTGGCTCCATGTCGTTGATCGAAGGCGGTCCGAACCCTGACAACGCGCGGGTTTTCTACGACTGGGCATTGACGCCTGAGGCGCAGGAAATCGGGGCGGCGAACAATAGCTATCAGATCCCCTCCAACCTGAACGCCGCAACTCCTGAGGCGTCTCCACGGCTCGAGGATATCACGCTGATCGACTACAACTTCGCGCTATATGGCTCGTCCGAAGAACGCACCCGACTGTTGCAGCGCTGGGACGCAGACATCGGCTCTTTGGCGCAGTAAAACAGCGTGAGATTTGCCCTAACATCAGACCGAGCTGGCGCAGCTTGGCTCGGTCTGCTCGCCCTCTCGTTGGTGGCGTTTCCTTGGTATAAAGGCGCGTCGCTTTGGACTGGTCCCACGGCATCTGCCTTGGTCGAGGCCCTGTCTGGCCGAGGCTGGCTTTGGCCGTTGATCCTTGTGGCCGCTGCGCTGGCTTTGATGGCCTTCACCCGACGATGGCAGCAATCTAACGCGGCGCTTTGGCTGACATTGGGCGGCGTTGCCCTCTATCTTTGGCAGGGTTTCGCTGTGGGCCTTCGGGGGCCATCGCAAGCCTGGGTCGGACGTGCATTTGAAGCCGCCGCCGAGGGTCAATCCGGTATCGGCTGGGGCGGTTTCCTTGCGGGCGCGGCCCTTGTGGGTCTTCTGTCTGACTTGATCGCATCACGCGGCTTTTGCCGCGGTGAACGCTTTGCCTCGTTTTGCATTACCGCCATTGTCGCGGCGCTGACCGCATTCGTGTTCTTCCCGATCCTGAAGCTTGGCGTTGCGGCTTTTGTCGATACAGACGGCAACCTTGCGCTGGCGACGTTTTGGGAACGGATCACTGCGCCTGGTCTTTGGGGCGTCAACTGCCTTGTGGGCGGCGGGCGCTGCGGTGTCGTTATCAACACGGTTATCTTGGGCGTTCTTTCGGCGACCTTGGCCACGCTGCTTGGCCTTGCGCTGGCGCTGCTTGTGAACCGCACGGATTTCCGCTTGAAGCGTGCGTTGCGCGCGATTTCCATCCTTCCGATCATTACACCGCCTTTCGTGGTGGGCGTTGCGATCATCCTTCTTTTTGGCCGTACCGGGCTTGTAACCTCGGGCGTCGCCGATCTGTTGGGCGTGCGTCCGGGCCGGTGGGTCTACGGACTTCCCGGCATTCTGATTGCCCAAGTTCTGGCCTTTGCGCCGGTGACGTTTCTTGTCCTGCTTTCGACGTTGGAGGCGATCAACCCGACCTTGGAAGAGGCCGCGCGGACCCTTGGCGCGCGCAGTATGAAGACCTTCCGATCCGTCACTTGGCCCCTTCTGCGCCCCGGCCTTGCGGCTGCGTTTCTTTTGGCGTTCATCGAAAGCCTTGCTGATTTCGGCAACCCGATCGTGCTTGGCGGCGGGTACGAGGTGTTGTCGATCAAGATATTCTTCGCAGTCGTGGGCGCCCGTTACGACCTTGGCAATGCCGCCACCCTTGCAATCATTTTGCTGGCCCTGACACTGATCGCTTTCTGGCTGCAAATGCGCTGGATGGGCAACAAAAGCTATGTGACGGTGACGGGAAAATCTGATGCAGGGCTTGCGTCGCCTTTGCCGCCTGTCCTGAAGATCGGCGTACTGGCAGTGGTGCTTCCTTGGGTTGTTTTCACGTTGGCCGTCTATGTCATCATCGTTAGTGGCGGTTTCGTCACCGATGTGGGCCGCTGGGATTTGACCCCCACCTTTGAGCATATCGTCACCGCCTTCCGGTTTGAGTTCGCCGAGGATGGACTACAGCTCTATGGCTCGGCTTGGGATTCGATGATGACCACGCTTTGGGTGGCCGCGATGGCGGCTCCTCTGACGACGCTCATCGGTATCCTGACAGCATGGCTTGTGGCCCGGCAGGATTTCGCAGGACGCCGCGCGTTCGAGTTTGGGACAATGCTGTCCTTCGCCATTCCCGGCACTGTTGTGGGTGTGTCCTATGTGGCGGCGTTCAACGTGCCGCCCGTCGACATCACCGGAACGGCGGCGATCCTGATCATCTGCTTTGTGTTCCGCAACATGCCCGTCGGCATGCGCGCAGGACTTGCGGCATTGGCACAGATTGACCGAAGCATGGAGGAAGCTTCGCAGACTATGGGCGCAGGGGGGCTTACGACACTGCGCCGAGTGGTATTGCCGCTGATCAAGCCTGCGGTCTTCACGGCGCTGGTCTATTCCTTCGTGACGGCGATGACGGCGGTTTCGGCGGTCATTTTCCTCGTCTCGGCCCGGCATAACATGGCAACGGCCTACATCATGGGCCGCGTCGAAGCCGGGGAATACGCGCTCGCCATTGCTTACTCCGCGGTGCTGATGATCGTCATGATCGTCTGCGTGGTGGTGATCCAAGCCCTTGTGGGTACGCGGAAGCTGGGGCGGCGCAAAGAATTGCAAGGCAAGGGCCAAGTACCCGAGCCAGCAGAATAAGGGGCAAGGTATGACCGAGACGGCAATCGAATTTGTGGACGTTGTTAAACGCTACGGCGATGCAACAGCGGTGGATCGCATCAACTTCTCGATCGGGAAGGGCGAATTGGTGACCTTCCTCGGCCCCTCGGGCTGCGGCAAGACCACCTCGCTCCGCCTTATTGCGGGGTTGGAGCTACCCACGGAGGGGCAAGTAAAGATCGCAGGCCGCGACGTAAGCCGTGACCCCGCATCCGAGCGCAATGTCGGCATGGTGTTCCAATCCTACGCCCTGTTTCCCCACATGACGGTGCTGGATAACGTGTCTTACGGGCCCACGATCCGGGGGGTCTCCAAGGCTGATGCCCGCGACCAAGCCCGAGCGATCTTGGATCAAGTGGGACTTGGCGGCTTGGAAGCGAGACTTCCGTCCGAGTTGTCAGGCGGTCAGCAACAACGCGTCGCCGTGGCCCGCGCCATCGTGCAACAGCCCGATGTTTTGCTATTTGATGAGCCCCTTTCCAACGTCGACGCTAAGCTGCGCCGAAAGGTTCGGGCCGAAATCCGCGACCTTCAGCAGCGTTTCGGGCTAACGGCTGTGTACGTCACCCATGACCAAGAAGAGGCATTGGCCGTATCGGACCGTATCGTGGTGATGAAGATGGGCCAAATCGCCCAGATCGGCACCCCGGCGGAGCTGTACGAAAAGCCGGCCTCTGCCTTTGTTGCGGACTTCATCGGCGATGCGAACTTGATCGAAGGGCGCATTGATGGCGGTCGTTTCACTGCCGCTCACCTGAACTTGCCCGTCGCAGCCCCCGACGGCACGACCACGGCAACAATCCGGCCCGAGCGGATCACGCTGGCCAAGGGCGGCGTCGCGACAATAACCTCAGCAAGTTATCTTGGCAGCCGGATGGAATATGTGGTCCAAGACGAAGACCTAGAATTTCTAGTGTCGCGCCCGATCTCTGAACCCCGGCTTACGGCGGGGGATACGGTCGATCTGAAGATTGACCCCGACGACCTTATTCTTGTGCAATAGGACCTTCCATGACCGATGCCGTTGACGCCCGCGCCGCCCTTGCCTCTGACCTTGCGCGCCGCGCGGGGCAGGTCGCGCTTGATTACTACCGCAACCGTGACGCGCTGGAGATCGAGACAAAGAACGGAGAGCTGGACCTTGTGACCATCGCCGACCGCGCGGTGGAGGACATGATCCGCGCCGAGATCGCCAGTCAGTTCCCCGACGACGCCATTCTGGGCGAAGAGGGCGGCGCAGCAAGCGGAAGCTCGGGCTACACATGGGTGATTGATCCGATCGACGGCACCGTTCCGTTCCTGATGGGCCTGCCCCATTGGTGCGTTGTCATCACTGTGGTTCAAGGCGCAGAAACCTTGGTGGGCGTGATCGACGTGCCGCTGCAAGGCGAACAATTCATGGCCCGCGCAGGACAAGGCTTTACCATTGACGGGGTGAAAAGCACGCTCGACCCGACGCGCCGGATAGATCAGTGCCTTGTGGCCGTCGGCGCATCGGACCGGACCCCGCCGGAACCTGCGGCAGGGATCATCCTTGGGTTGATGCAAGCAGGCGGCATGTTCTACCGCAACGGATCAGGCGCCAACATGCTGGCCTGTGTCGCCGCCGGGCGGCTTGGGGGCTACGTGGAAAACGCGATGAACCCATGGGACAGTCTGGCAGGGTTGTTGATGATCCGTGAGGCGGGCGGTGTGACCCATCCCTACCCCGCCGATGCGAAACTTGGCATGTGCCTGGGCGCTTCTGCCGGGGTGTGGGACAAGCTGCAAGAAGTCGTGGCAGCGCAATTCGCAGACGGCTTGCCCGAGGCAACCCGCTAGGTTCAGACGCCGCGAATGCCCGTTGGCAGGGCCGATACGACCTCGGCAATGGCGGATAGCGCGATCAGCGGCGCTTCGCGCAACGATGGTACGAGCCCGATGGGGCCGCGCACCCGGGCAAGGTCCGTGGCGCTCACCCCCAAGGTCGCCAACCGATCCAATCGTGCGGCGTGGGTGCGTTGACTGCCCAAACAGCCGATGAAGCTTGTGGGTGTCTGTACGGCGGCACGCAGAAGCTCGGGCTCCCAATCGTGATCGTGAAAAAGCGTCAGGAAGGCCGAATGCTCATCCAGCTCCGCTAGCGGCACCCCTAGCCCCAGAGAGGTAAGATGAACCGGCGGCTGTTCGCAAAGCGCCGTCGTGGCCGCGATATCATCCTCGTCCGGGGACAGCAGGAAAATCTGGAAACCGGCCGATTTTCCCACCTCTGCCGTGGCCCGAAACACCGCCCCACGACCGGCCAGCACAAGACGCATCTTGGGCGTATAGGTGAACGAAATCGCCCCTTCCGGCCAGTCAAAACGCAGCGTCGCGGGGTGCCGCGCGACGAGGGTTTCATGGGCTGCGGTCAGTGCCTCGGTGTCGGGGGCAGGGTCAATCAACACCTCTAACGCGCCACCGCAGGGCAGCTTGAGGTCCAGGAATTGTGAGCCATTGCCGTAACGCACCACGCGCTTTGTGCCACTCTGCAACGCTTCGGCGGCATGGAACTGGATATCCTTGTCGATGCAGCCGTTCGACAGATAACCGACCATTGCCCCGGTATCTTCTACCAGCGCCAATGAGCCTACTTCCCGCGCCGCGCCGCCCTCAATCGCGACCGAGGTAATCAACGCGAAACCTCGGTCCTGCGCGATCAGGCCTGTCGCATGGGCAAGCACATCACTGGGGTGCTCTACATAGGCGATGCTTTCGGACACTGGCTTCCTCATCAACACGTTGGGTCGCTTGCACGGCGCTGAGGCCAGTCAACCGACCGTATCAGCCCCACCGCCATTGTCGAGGCGAAGCGGCGTGGCAAAAAGAGCTTGGCCACAGAGCCCCGTCGCCTATCCTCTCCCAAAGGCACGCGTTTTGTTGGCCAGCCTTTTCGGGGAGTGTTCGGGATGCCATCACGGATCTATCTGGGAAGTTGGCGGCTGCCCGATTGGGCGCATTGGTATGTCAGCTATGGCACGGCGGGCCTGACGGGGCCGGAATTGCGCCAGCGGCGCACGCTCAACATTATTTCGGCGCTTATTCCTCTGTCGGGCAGTTCCTATGCCTCACTCTATCTGACGATGGATGCACAGGGGCTGTGGCCTGCGGCGGTTGCGGTATCGCTGTTTGGCCTGTTTCTTCTTTGGCCGATGATTGCGGCGCGCAACACGCTGGCCGCTTGGATATTCGGGGCAAGCGTTGCCGTGATTGTGCAAGCCATATTGGTTTGGCTGTTGGGGAAAGGGTCTGGCCTGCACCTGTATTTCCTCAGCATCCCCGTCATCGCTATCGTGTGCTTTGGCACGCAGCGCATCGGCATGTTGATCGGCCTTGTTCTTCTGTGCGCGGCGGCCATGGTCTATTCTGAGATGGCGCTTCTGGCGCCCGCATCCTTCATCCGCGTGGGGGATGGATTGCTGGCCTTCCTGCAAGTCAGCGCCTTCGTGGTGGTGACTTGCTTCGCCACGCTTGGCGTCTATGTGGGCTTTCTACACGCCGACAAGGCCGAGCGGTCATTGGAAGTGGAATATGCCCGCTCAGAAGACCTGCTCTATAGCCTCCTGCCCCGCGAAATCGCTACCCGCCTCAAGGCCGCCCCCCATACTACGATTGCCGATAGCCTGCCCAATGTGGCTATCGTGTTTGCCGATATCGCCAATTTCACCCCCCTTTCGATCCGGCTGGACCCGCAAGAGGTGGTGGAACTGCTCAACAGCGTTTTCACGGACTTCGATGCGCTGGCCGACCGCCACAGAATGGAGAAGATCAAGACCATCGGCGACGCCTATATGGTGGCCGCGGGCATGCCCAATCCCGTAGGTGACCCGGTCCATCGCGCTGCCGATATGGCCCTTGATATGTTGCGGGTCGCCAAGGCGTCGTCGGCGCTTTTGCCCGAGGGGTTCGAGATCAGGATCGGCCTGCATGTGGGCCCGGTCGTGGCCGGCGTCATAGGCAACCGCAAGCTGTTCTATGACGTCTGGGGTGAGACAGTGAACACCGCCAGCCGCATGGAAAGCTACAGTGCACCGGGGCGCGTTCTGGTGACCCCCGCCGCGCACGCGCAGTTGGGCGAGGATTTCGTGTTCGAGCCCCGAGGAGAAATCGACGTGAAGGGTATCGGCCCGGTCGAGACGTGGTGGCTCATGGCCCGCGCCTAGGGCCATCTGCGGGCAAGCGCCGAATGCGCGGCACTCGCCCCAAGGTGACTTAACCCATAACGGTCGAGATCAGGAAGAAGATGATCGCGGACAAGACCGCTGCGGCAGGCACTGTGATGACCCATGCGGCGATGATCGTCATGAAGTGCGAGCGCCGGACCAACTTGCGGCGACGGCGTTCCTCTGGCGCATATTGGGTGCGGTCAGGCATGGCGAGGCGGGCGTTCTTGATCCGCCGCTCTGCGTCCCATTCGCGGAAAAAGCCAACCCCAAAGACCGCCCCCACTGCGATGTGAGTGGAGCTGACAGGCAAGCCCAACCAGCTTGCAACGATCACGGTGATCGCCGCCGACAACGCCACACAATAAGCCCGCATCGGGTTCAGCTTGGTGATCTGGCCCCCGACCATACGGATCAGTTTGGGGCCAAACAGGAACAGCCCAAAGGAAATTCCGAACGCGCCAATAACCATGACCCAGAAAGGGATCGAAACGGCCTGTGTAAAGTCACCCGATTGCGATGCCTGAACAATGGCAGCCAAGGGACCAACTGCATTAGCCACATCGTTTGCGCCGTGGGCGAAGCTGAGCAGCGCGGCAGAGACAACGAGAGGGATACCGAACAACACTTTCAAGGACTTGTTGCGGTTCTCCAGCCCCTCGGATTGTTTGCGGATCACAGGGATCATCACCAGCCAAACCAAGACGCCAATCGCCGCGCCAATCATCAGTGCCGTGGGCATATCAATCGGCAAGACCTTCTTCAGACCCTTCAGCGCCAAATATGCCGCGAAGGTACCCGCCATGATGCCGACCAGCACTGGCACCCAAACGCGGGCCGAGGCGATTTTGTCTTCACGGTAGATGATGCGCGACTTGATCAAGGCCAGGAACAAAGCAGCCACAGCGCCGCCCAAAACCGGAGAGATCACCCAACTTGCTGCAATCGCGCCCATCGTGGGCCAATTGACCGCCGCGAAGCCTGCCGCTGCAATGCCCGCGCCCATCACGCCGCCCACAACCGAATGGGTCGTGGAAACCGGCGCGCCGACCCATGTAGCAAGGTTTACCCAAAGGGCCGCGGCCAACAGAGCCGCCATCATCGCCCATACAAATACGGCGGCGGTGCCCATGCTTTCTGGCGCAATGATGCCTTTGGCGATGGTAGAGACAACATCTCCGCCCGCGATCAACGCGCCTGCGCTCTCGAAAATCACCGCAATCGCGATGGCGCCGCCCATGGAAAGCGCGTTTGCACCCACGGCGGGACCCATGTTGTTGGCGACGTCATTGGCGCCAATATTCAGCGCCATGTAAGCGCCAAGGCAGGCCGCCACCACCACAATCAGCGTATTGTTCGCTTGCCCAAAAAACAGCATCGCGCCCAAACCGGCCAACAGCACGAAGACCAAGGAAACCCCTGTCCCCACCATTGGTCGTGCAACCATGTTTGTCGCGTTCTCTAGATACGAGAAGCGCGCAAGGTCGCGGTCTAGCGTCTCTAAGTGACGCGGATCGCCTTGTTGTTGTGTCATATTAGCCCCCAATTTTCGAGCGCTGTTATCGCTGGCAGCTAATCAAAATCAACGATTCCCAAGTCTCCACTGCCGAAGACTCCAGCCTGTTACAAAACGGTTACATATCCAACACGCCTCATTCGAGCTCCGATTTGGCGCAGGCCATCCCTGCACAAACTCTGCACAATACGCCCCCGCCGGCTGCACAGCTAGGGCGGCTCATCTGCAAACCAAGCGGTCACATCTGGCGTCAGAAAAAACGCACCCGATGAGGAGAGATGTCATGGACACGCAATTGGTCATCCGCGGCTTGCCCGAACGGCTCGCAAAGGACGCATGGTGGTTTCTGGACGAGGTCCACCAAACCCCGCAGGCAAGCGAAAAGACGGCGACCGCGAACATCGCCGCGCCGCATGGAAGTCTTTTCCTGACCGGGCGCATGTCGCCCAAAGCAATCGGCGCATTGGCGGTGATGATCCTGCTGGCGGATCAACTATTTTGGCAGACCGAGCTTGGCATATCCGTCGCGCTATACACCTTGGCGCTGGCCGCCTGCATGTTGGCAATGAAGCCCGGCGGTGTGACCCGAAAAGAGGCGGGATTGGCGATGGCCTTTGTGGCGGTCTGCGTCCTTCCGGTGGTGGAGCTCGTGCAACCGCTTTCGCTGCTGTTTTGCGTGGCAGCGATCATCGGCGTGTTGGCATGGATCACCACGGGCACTTACCCAAAGTTGTTGCAAACCACCAAAACGCTGATCGAGGTTTGGTTCATCGGTCCTTTGCTCCTCCCGATCGAGGCCGCAACAGACCTGCGGGCAAGCACCTCCCGCTTTGACGCAAAGGCCGCGCTGCGGGCCACGGCCCTTCCTCTTGGCATCGGCGGGTTGTTTCTGATCCTGTTTGCCAGTGCCAACCCTTTGGTGGAGGCCGGATTGGGCCGCGTGACCGCTTTCCACTTGATCTCGTCCGAGCAGTTCTCTCGGGGGGTGTTTTGGGTCATCGGGGCTTGCTTGTTGTGGCCCTACCTAACCGCGTCGAGCCGGTTTACGGCGCTCACCCATAAGCCCACGGCGATTTCCTTACCGCTGACCGGATTGGTTAACGCGGGTTCTGTGCGGTCCTCATTGATCCTGTTCAACGTGATGTTCGCAGTCCAGACCTTCTCGGACATTGGGGTGCTGTCGGGCGGCATGACCCTGCCCGAGGGGATGACCTACGCAAGCTACGCCCACCGAGGTGCCTACCCTTTGCTCATCACCGCGTTGCTGTCGGGAGCGTTCGCCATAGCGATCCGACCCATGGTGGCCCAAAGCGCGTTGCTGCGCGGGCTGATGTACCTATGGTTGGGGCAAACCCTGTTTCTGGTGCTGACCGCCGCCATCCGTCTTGGACTCTATGTCGAGGCCTATACGCTCACCTACCTGCGGGTCGCTGCGTTCATCTGGATGGGGCTGATTTTTGTCGGAATCGTGCTCATCATCGTGCAGATGGCGCAGAATCGCCCGACCGCTTGGTTGATGCGCGGCAACGGCATCGCGGTGGCGGCAACCCTTTATGTCTGCTGCTTCATCAATTTCGCCTACCTGATTACCGATTATAACATGTCTCAGACTACTCCCGAGCAGTTGGACCTAGAGTATCTGTGTAATCTTGGCGAACAGGTGATCCCCGCGATGATGGAGTTCGGTGAGATCACCGACGATACCGCTTGCGGGCGGGGCGGTTTGCCTGCCCTGCGGTTCGATCCGATCGCCGATTGGCAGGAATGGGGCTTTCGCCGGTGGCGTCTGCAACGCTACCTTGAAACCTACCACGACCTTTGAAGGCCCGCGCGATGCCCACGCAAATCCTGATCATCGACGATGATCCCAACATCAAAGACGTCATCGGCTTCGCGGTGGAGGCGGCAGGGTTTACCCCCGCCTACGCCAGCGACGGGGCCGAGGGGCTGACCAAGGCGCAAAGCGGCGCGTTTGATCTTGTGGTGCTCGATATCGGGCTGCCCGAGATGGACGGGCTGGAAGTCTGCAAAGCCCTGCGCCGCACATCCGAGGTGCCAATCCTGTTCCTGACCGCCCGCGACGATGAGATTGACCGTGTGTTGGGAATGGAAATTGGCGGCGACGACTACGTCACCAAACCGTTCAGCCCGCGCGAATTGGTGGCCCGGATCAAGGCCATCTTGAAACGCACAGCGCGGGTTGCCCCTGCCACCGAGGGACCCCTCACAAGGGGGGCACTGACGGTGGACACTGAACGTCACCAAAGCCAAATTGCGGGGCAAGAGGTGCCCCTGACGACCTCGGAATTTTCGCTTCTGACGGCCCTGATGCGGCGGCCCGATCATGTCGTGTCGCGCGCTCAGCTGGTGGATGAGGTTTACGGCGCAAATATCCACGTCTCGGATCGCACGATTGACAGCCATATCCGCAATCTTCGTGCCAAGCTGAAAGACGCAGGCTTGCCCGATGCCATAGCCACGGTTCACGGCGTCGGTCTGCGGATGGGCCCATGCACTCTGTAAGACGCAAATGGCGGCCCGGTTTGGGGCTCGTGATCCTCGCGGTGTTGGCGCTGGTGCTGTGCTTGCCCATCGCGGGCCTGTTTCTGTTCCGCTTCTACGCCAACCAATTGGTGCAACAGACCGAGGAAAGCCTGTTGATGCAGGCCGCCGTCCTGACCGCCGCCTATGAGCAATTGTACCGCGATGCCGCCGAGGTCACGAACACGCCGCAACTTCCTGCGATCTCTCCTCAGACGCGCAGCTATCAGCCGCTGTTCCCCTCGGTTACCATGAACCCTCAGGCGATCCTGCCCCCGCGCCCCGATCCCTTGCCCGCGACTGAGGCCATTGGCGCGGCCTACACCCAGATCGGCCCGCAACTGTCGCTTATCGCCCTGCGCGCGCAAGAGCAGACCTTGGCAGGCTACCGCTTCCTAGACCGGCACGGCACGGTCATCGCGGGCAGTGCTGAGGATGGCACCTATCTGGGGCACGTGAACGAAGTCGCGATGGCACTAAACGGCGATGTCGCCTCGGTCGCGCGCACTCGGGTCCGGCCCGCGGGGGAACCTTTGCTCTATCGGCTGTCCCAAGGCACAAGGGTCCGCATCTTCGTGGCCATGCCAGCGATGGTCGGCGACGACATCATCGGCGTTGTCTACCTCAGCCGCACCCCCAACCACATCTTCCGCTTTCTTTACGGGGAACGGTGGAACCTGCTGCAAGCAGCGGTCTTCGTGTTGCTGTCCACCGGAGCGATCGGCTTCGTTTTCTGGCGTTTCGTATCGCAACCCATCCGGGCGCTGATCCGGCGCACCGACGAGATGCAGGCGGCCTCCAGATGGGAACCACTGGAGCATTACGGCACCCGAGAGGTGGAGACATTGGCCCGTAGCTTCCAAGCCCTGACCGAGCGGCTGCATCACCAGCGCGATACGCTGACCACCTACACCGCCCATGTCAGCCACGAGATGAAATCGCCCCTGACCTCCATCAAAGGCGCGGCAGAGCTGATGCAAGACGACATGCCGCCCGAGGTCCGCACCCGGTTTCTGGACAACATCCGCGCCGACGCCGCACGGATTGAGGATTTGCTGGCACGGATGCGCGACTATTCCGCCGTGGGGGCCGAGACCCTTCGGGGCGAATGCATGGTGCGCGATATCGTACCATCAGTCACGGGGCTCAACGTTTCGGTCGCACCGGAAGAGGCGACTGCCCCCATCCCCGGCGATGTACTGGCGATGGTCCTGACCCACCTACTGGAAAACGCCACCGATCACGGCGCGACGTCTGTGCAGATCGACGCCGACGCCAATGGGCTGACAATCACCGACGACGGTCGGGGTATTAGCGAAGGCAACCGCGCCCGTGTGTTCGAGCCGTTCTTCACGACCCGCCGGGGCGCGGGCGGCACGGGGATGGGCCTCAACATCGTGCGTTCTGCCGTTGAAGCGGCTGGCGGGGCGATCACGCTGGAACCCTCGGCCAAGGGCGCACGGTTTCGGATCACCTTCGCGGCGTAGACTCTGACGGATGGTCTGCGTATCCGTATAAGATCACGTTTTCTTATCGGATCACGCTTCATGATAAAAAGCCAGATCACTCTAAAGCAGCTAGAGGCGTTTATCAGCGTCGTGGATATGGGCACGTTTCGGAAGGCCGCCGATGTCTTGGGGACAACGCAGCCAAATATCTCGACCCGGATCGCGGCGCTAGAAACGACATTGGGAACCGTGTTGATGCACCGCGATGCGGGCTCTGTCCGGCTGACCGAGAAGGGGGCAACCTTGCTCGAGGCCGCGCGAAAAGTGCTTCTGGCGGGCGAGGACTTCCTTGCCATCGCGGGGCGGCAAGACCTCATCGATGATCGCCTGCGCCTTGGGGTGACCGAACTTGTCGCCTGCACATGGCTGCACGATTTCCTGCGCGCCTTTCAGCGGCTGTACCCCAATGTCCGGGTGGAGTTGGACGTGAACCTGTCGGTCGAGATCGAGAAAGACCTTGTCGCAAACCAGTTGGATCTTGCCCTGCAAACCGGACCATTCACGCGCAAGATGGCGGGGACTTTGCCCCTTGGCCAAGCGCCCTATTGTTGGGTTGTGGCCCCGTCGCTCCCGTTGCCGACCGGGTTTGCCGATCTGTTTGACGGTCCGGTTATCAGCCATGGCCGCGACACGCGCGCTTCGGCAGGGTTGGCAGAACAGGCCCGCGCCCAGGGGGTGGCGGTGAACCAGATCGTGCATTCCAGCAGCCTCACGTCTTGCGTGGCCATGGCGGTGGACGGCATGGGGCCCGCCTTGCTGCCCAAAGCGATGGTGGCCGAGGATATTGCCGCCGGTCGGCTGCAAGAATTTAGCTGTGGCTGGCTGCCTGATACGCTTCAGCTATTCGCCCGTTACGACCCAAAGCGTACGCCGCATTTCGTCCGCGATGCCGCTGAGTTGGCGATGAGTCTGACAGGATAGATTTTACTTATCGCCCCTTGCGATTCAATTGATTGGACCTCTTCTTTCCAATGCCGTTCTATGGCGCTGACCCCCATCGCCCAAGGACCAGCCCATGACTTCTTCCGCCTCTTTCCGCCTCGGTGTTGATATCGGCGGCACGTTTACTGATGTCGTTCTGGAAGACGCCGCGGGCACGCAGTTTTCGACCAAAGTGCTGACGACTTATGCTGCCCCTGAAAACGCGATCATCGACGGGATGCAACAGGTCTGCGCCAAGGCGGGCATAACGCCGGGCCAGATCACCCAGATCATCCACGGCACGACGCTGGCCACAAATGCGCTGATCGAGCGTCGGGGGGCGAAGACCGCGCTGATCACCACCGAGGGTTTCCGCGATGTGATCGAGATGCGGACAGAGTCGCGGTTTGAGCAGTACGACCTGAACCTCACCCTGCCCGAGCCGCTATTGCCCCGTCAGATGAGGTTCACCGTGACAGAGCGGGTGAACTCGAAGGGCGAAGTGATGATCGACCTTGATCCCGAACAGGTCCGCTACGTGGCATTGAAGATCAAGGAAGCCGGGTTCGAAAGCGTTGCGGTGGGTCTGATCCACTCATATCTGAACCCCGCCCATGAACGGGCCGTGCGCGATATTTTGGCCGAAGTGGTGCCGGATGTGTCGGTGTCGCTTTCGTGCGAAGTCTCGCCCCAGATGCGAGAGTATGAGCGTTTCAACACCGTCGTTGCCAACGCCTATATCAAGCCGTTGATGGCATCCTATCTGGGCCGGTTGGAAGACCGATTGTCCGATGAAGGCGTAAGCTGTCGCATCTTCCTGATGCATTCGGGCGGGGGCATCATCTCGATCCAGAACGCGGCGGAATTTCCGGTACGGTTGGTGGAATCCGGCCCCGCTGGCGGCGCGGTCTTCGCGGCGCATATCGCGGCACGGTATGGATTGGACAAGGTGCTGTCCTTCGACATGGGCGGGACGACTGCGAAGATATGCCTGATCAAGAACCAGACGCCCAAGACCAGCCGCGTGTTCGAAGTGGCGCGGACCTATCGTTTCAAGAAGGGCTCGGGCATGCCTATATCAATTCCGGTAATTGATATGGTCGAGATCGGCGCAGGCGGCGGATCATTGGCCCATGTGGACGCCCTGCGACAGATCCGTGTGGGACCGGAAAGCGCGGGGTCCGAGCCGGGACCGGCGTGCTACGGGCGCGGCGGCGAACGTCCTGCGGTGACTGACGCGGATTTGGTCTTGGGGAAATTGGACCCGGACAATTTCGCCGGGGGCTCCATTCGCCTTGATGCCGCAGCCTCCTCCTCCGCCCTGGAGGGCGTCCTCGGCGCTTCGCTCAGCATGGACGCCACAGAAGCCGCGTTTGGCGTGGCCGAAGTGGTGGATGAAAACATGGCCAATGCCGCACGGGTCCATGCGGTGGAAAATGGCGAGGACCTGAGCGAATACACGATGATCGCGTTTGGTGGCGCGGCGCCGCTGCACGCCGGACGGCTGTGCGAAAAGCTTGGTATCGAGCGGTGCCTTGTGCCGCCGGGTGCAGGCGTGGGTAGCGCGATCGGCTTCCTGCGCGCGCCGTTCTCGTTCGAGGCAAACCGATCAGTCTATATGAAACTGTCGGACTTCGCGCCCGACACGATCAAAGCGCTGCTTGGCGATTTGCAGCAGGAGGCCACGGGGTTCGTGCGCACTTGCGATGCGGACGCGCCGATCCTGTCGGAATTCAAGGTCTACATGCGCTACACCGGGCAAGGCTGGGAAATCCCCATCGACCTGACCGAGGCGCAAGCCTTGGCCCCCGATGCCGCCACGTTCGAGGCCCGGTTCGAGGAGGAATACGCCAAGCTGTTCGGGCGCACGGTGGCTGGCATGGATATTGAGATCACCGTCTGGTCTGTCAACGCTACGACCCCGCCCGAGGACGTGGCCCGTAACGCGCCATTTGCATCCGCAGGAGCTGCCGCAACACGGGGACAGCGCAAGCTGTTCGATCCCGCCTTGGGCGCTTTCACCGAGGCGCAGATCGTGGCGCGGGGTGATATGCAGATAGGTCAGATCGGCGAAGGCCCCGCCGTCATTGTCGAAGACGAGACCACGATCATTGTCCCGTCCAGCCGCGATGCCATACGCGCTGGCGATGGGTGTATCGACGTTGTGGCTAAGCAACTGAACACAGGAGCCGCACAATGACCCAGCCTTCAACCGTTGCTTATCAAGTCATGTGGAACCGCCTGGTTTCCATTGTCGAGGAACAGGCGCAAGCGCTGGTGCGCACGGCGTTCTCCACCTCGGTCCGCGAAGCCGGAGACCTGTCCGCAGGCGTCTACGACACCCATGGCCGGATGCTGGCCCAAGCCGTCACGGGCACGCCCGGCCACGTCAACGCCATGGCCGACGCGGTGCCGCATTTCATCCGCCGTATTGGGCGCGGGAATATGTTCGAGGGCGATGTCTACATCACCAATGACCCTTGGGAAGGCACCGGCCATTTGCACGATATCACCATGGTTTCCCCCTCTTTCCGCAACGGCGCTTTGGTCGGCTTCTTCGCCTGCACCGCCCATGTGGTGGACGTGGGTGGGCGCGGGTTCGGAGCCGATGCCCATTCCGTCTACGAGGAAGGCATCTACCTGCCGATCATGAAGTTCGCCGAGCGGGGAGAGGTCGACCAGTCCCTGATCCGCATCGTGCGCGGCAATGTGCGCGAGCCGGACCAACTGGTTGGCGACATGTACGCTTTGGCCACTTGCAACGAAATCGGCCACCGCCGCCTGATCGACATGATGGCAGAATTCGACCTGCCCGATCTGGATGGCATCGCGGCGTTCATCCTCGACAATTCACGACGGGCGACGTTGGAACGGATCAACGCCCTGCCCCGCACCTCGGCCAAGGGCGAAATGACGGTGGATGGTTTCGACACGCCCATCACGTTGAAGGCCAGCGTCACGGTGCATGAAGATCGCATCGTCACCGATTTCTCCGGCACATCGGGCGTCGACCCCAAAGGCATCAACTGCCCGATGGTCTACACAAAAGCCTATGCCTGTTACGCTCTAAAAGTCGCGATTGCGCCGGAAATTCCTAACAACGCGGCCTCGCTGGCGCCGTTTGAGGTGACAGCCCCCGAAGGCACAATCGTCAACGCCGTCCACCCCGCGCCGGTGGCCTTGCGCCATATCGTCGGGCATTTCGTGCCAGATGTCGTGTTCGATGCCTTCGATAAGATCGTGCCCGGCCTCGTGCCCGCCGAGGGCGCGGGCTGCCTGTGTAACTTCCAGATGTCGGTGCGCCCCACCGGGCCCGAGGGGCGCAGGGCCGAAGTTTTGACGTTCAACTCCGGCGGGTCCGGCGCACGGCCCGGCTTTGACGGGCTAAACGCCACCGCCTTCCCCAGCGGCGTGATGACCATGCCGATCGAGGCCACTGAACACGCGGGCCCCGTCATCATCTGGCGCAAAGAACTGCGCCCCGGCTCAGGCGGCGCGGGCAAGACCCGTGGGGGCCTTGGGCAATATATGGATGTCAGCGCGATGCCAGGCCATGAGTTTGACCTGCAAGCGATGTTTGACCGGGGCGATCACCCGGCACGCGGCCGGCGCGGCGGACACGCGGGCGGCGCCACCAAGATCGCCCAAGACGACGGCACCAAGATGCGCGTGAAAGGCAAGCAATTCGTGGCAGAGGGACGCCGCGTGGAAATGGCTTTCCCCGGTGGTGCGGGCTACGGCAACCCAGCCGAGCGCGACCCCGCGCTAGTCAAACGCGACTTGGCGCGCGGTTACATCAGCGCCGAAGAGGCCGCACAAGACTACGGCTTGTCAGCCGATGATATCGCCGCCGTCGCCGCCGCTGTGGCCCGTGGTGAGGACGTTTGAACGCCCCCCTTGCGGGAGAAGCACAGTGACCAAAGTAGCATTGATAACTGCCGGCGGCAGCGGCAAGGGCGCAGACAGCGCAAGAGCGTTGGCCGCTGACGGCTTTAAGGTCAGCATCTTGTCCTCATCCAGCAAGGGAGAAGCTTTGGCCAAGGAATAGGCCAGCGTGGGCATCACCGGCTCCAACAAATCCGAGGACGATTTGCAGGCCCTTGTCGATGCGGCAGTGACCCATTGGGGCCGCGTCGATGTGCTGGTGAATCTGCGGGTCACGGTCCGCGCGCCCCTGTGCTGGAACTGACCGACGACGATTGGCACGAGGGGATGGAGGTCTATTTCCTGAACGCTGTGCGACCAACGCGCCTTGTGACGCCGATCATGCAAAAACAGGGCGGCGGCGCGATCATCAACATCTCGACCTTTGCGGCGTTCGAGCCCAATGCCGTCTTCCCGACCTCGGGGGTAATGCGGGCCGGATTGGCAGCGTTCTCCAAACTGTTCGCGGACAAATATGCGGCCGAAAATATCCGGATGAACATCGTCCTGCCCGGCTTCAATGATAGCCTTCCCGAGAAAGATGAATTCAGGGAGATGATCCCGATGGGGCGCTACGGCAACTCCCTGACCGAGATTGCCAGTGTCGTAGCCTTTCTTGCCTCGGACGGCGGGGCTTATATTACTGGACAAAATATCCGTGTGGATGGCGGCATCACGCGCTCTGTCTGATGCCGGGGATGTTGCGAGGCAGGACCTGCGCGGCGCCGGTTTCGCCACACCGTAGGGCGCATGTTTTAGCGCATGGAGAAAGCCGTTTCAGCGGCCCAAAACCACCCCCAAAACGGGTCAGTTGCGGGGGTGGCCTACTGACACTGCGCCCTTGGCTGTTGCATCTAAAGCTTGAACCACAGACAATCGTGCGCAGAATGACCTGACAAACAGGCCGGGAAAACCGGCCAGACGTCACAACAGTGGAGACTACTATGACCAAGTTCAACCGACCCGGTGGCGTGAGCCGTCGGACGATGCTTCAGGGCACCGCCGCCGTCGGCACCGCCGCGCTGATCACCCCTTGGGGCACCCCTTTGCGCGCGCAGGCTGTTCGCGGTGGCACGCTGCGGATCGGTATGGCCCATGGCTCTACCACTGACTCGCTTGATCCGGGCACATGGGAAAACGACTTCACGATTTTGCAGGGCCACACCCGCAACAACTACCTGACCGAGATTGCGGCCGACGGCTCTTTGGTACCGGAACTCGCAGAAAGCTGGGAAGCATCCGCCGACGCGGCCACATGGACCTTCCGCCTGCGTGAAAACGTGGCGTTCCATTCCGGTCACATCATGACCGCCCAGGACGTGATTGCGTCGATCAACTATCACCGTGGCGAAGATTCAACCTCGGCGGCTGCGCCTATCGTGGCGCCCATCGTTGATATCGTTGCCGATGGCATGACCGTTATTTTCACGCTGGAATCGGGCAACGCCGACTTCCCCTTCGTCGTCTCTGACTATCACTTGCCGATCCTGCCGGCCGTCAACGATGGCGCGATTGATCCGATGACAACCGACGGCTGTGGTCCTTACGTCCTCAACGACCTCGAGTTCGGGGTTTCGGCCAGCTACACGCGCCATGATGGCTACTGGAAGACGGATCGCGCCCATTTCGACGCGATTGAACAGATCGTCATTCACGACAACGCGGCACGTCAGAACGCGCTGATCTCGGGCGAAGTTGATTACATCGATACTGCGGACCTGAACACGGTGCATCTGCTGGAACGCGCGCCGGGGATCGAGATTCTGTCGGTTGCAGGCACGCAGCACTATGGCTTGCCCATGGACACACGGGCCGAGCCCTTCAACAACAACGACATCCGCATGGCGCTGAAATTCGCCATCGACCGTCAGCAGTTGGTGGACACGATCCTGAACGGCTATGGCGAGATCGGTAACGACCATCCGATTGGTTCGGGCCAGCAGTTCTACAACGCCGAACTGGAACAGCACACATATGACCCCGACCGCGCGCGGTTCCACCTGCGTGAAGCGGGCATGGAAAGCCTTGATGTGCAAATCCACCTTGCCGACGCCGCCTTTGCGGGCGCGTTGGATGCGGGCGTTCTGTTCGCGGAATCCGCGGCAGCCGCAGGTATCAACCTTGAAGTCGTGCGCGAGCCCGATGACGGGTATTGGTCCAACGTCTGGATGCAGAAGCCCTTTGCCGGCACCTATTGGAGCGGGCGTCCGACGGAAGACCTCATGTTCTCCACCGCCTATTCCGAGGGTGCCGCATGGAACGAGACCTATTGGTCCCATGAGCGTTTCAATGAACTGCTGAACACGGCCCGGTCTGAGTTGGACCAAGACCTGCGCCGGGAGATGTACTACGAGATGCAAGACATCTGCGCCAACCAAGGTGGGGCGCTTATCCCGATGTTCGCCTCTTACGTCGGTGCCCATACCGATGCGCTGGTGCGTCCCGATGCCATCGCCGCCAACTGGCGCAACGATGGCCAGCGGATCGCAGAGCGTTGGTCCTTCGCGTCCTAATCTGAAACGCCCCCGGTCAGTTTTCTGGCCGGGGGTTTTTCGTTCTACTTAGACCGCGCCACGTCCGTTCCACCCGGAACCAAAAATAGCAAGAAATAGGGCAAATGCCCGCCCCGAAGGGACCCCATGTCACATATCTTGACGATGATCGCACAGCGACTGGCCCTTGGCCTTGTCACGCTGTTCGTCGTGTCATTGATTATCTTCCTCGGCACCGAGCTTTTGCCCGGTGACTTCGCGCAAGAGATCCTTGGCCAATCCGCAACCCCCGAAACTGTTGCAGCCCTGCGGGATCAATTGGGCCTGAACGACCCGATGCACGTTCGCTACGTCGCTTGGCTCTCAGATGTGGTGCAAGGGGATTTGGGCCAAAGCCTTGCCAATGGGCAATCGGTGTCTGAACTGATCGGGCGGCGGCTAAGCTGGACCCTGTCACTGGCGCTGTATGCCGCCGTCATTGCGGTGCCCCTGTCGCTGACCTTGGGCATTCTGGCGGCGCTGTTTCGGAACTCTTTCTTTGACCGCTTCGCCAATGCTTCGGCCCTGACGTCGATTTCGTTCCCGGAATTCTTTGTGGCCTATATCCTGATCTTCTACCTTGCAGGCGCAGGGGGGCCGTTCCCGTCCATCTCGTCCATGCGCGGAGAAGTCGCCTTTGGCGAATACCTGCACCGCGCCTTCCTGCCGGCCCTGACCCTGACGCTGGTCGTTACCGCCCATATGATGCGGATGACACGGGCCGCGATCATCAACCTGTTGGCCAGCCCCTATATCGAGATGGCGCGCCTGAAGGGCATGTCGCCTATGCGTGTGATCGTGAAGCACGCGCTGCCCAATGCGCTGGCCCCGATCATCAACGTGGTGGCCCTGAACCTTGCCTATCTGATTACTGGCGTCGTCGTGGTCGAGGTCGTGTTCGTCTACCCCGGCCTCGGACAGTTGATGGTCGATAGCGTGTCCGCCCGTGACATGCCCGTCGTGCAAGGGATCGCCCTTGTTTTTGCCGCGGCTTACGTGCTGCTGAACCTCACAGCGGATGTGTTGGCGACCTTGTCCAACCCCCGCCTTGTGCACCGTCGCTGAGGGGGATCGGACATGGCATTATTTATGGGTCTTGTTTGGTTGGTCGTGGCCATTGCTGTCGCAATGGGGCTCGGCCTGCTTTTCCGCCAAGGCGTCATCGCCGTTGCCCCGAAGGGCGTCGCGAAAGAGCTGCGCACCGCGCCAATGACGGCGAGTTTCGGGATGATGATGATCGTGATCTACGTGGTCGTCGCCGTCCTCGCCCCCGTGATCGCGCCGTTTGGAGAAACCGAGATCGTGGGCCGAGAGTATTCCGCCTGGAACGATGAAAATATTCTCGGGACGGACAATCTGGGCCGCGACATGCTTTCGCGTATGATCTATGCGGCCCGCAACACCGTGGGCATCGCCTTCGTCACCACGGCGCTGGCGTTCATCGTCGGTTCAATCCTAGGGCTTCTGGCGGCGATTGTCGGAGGCTGGTTGGACCAACTTCTGTCGCGCACCGTCGATGTGTTGATGGCGATCCCGTCGCTAATTTTCGCGCTGTTGTTGCTGACCATTGTGGGCACGTCGATCATAAATATGATCGTCATCATCGCGCTGATCGACAGCACCCGTGTGTTCCGCCTCGCGCGGGCCGTGGCGATGAACATCGTCGTCATGGATTACGTAGAGGCCGCAAGACTACGCGGCGAAGGGTTGTGGCGGTTGATCACAAGGGAAATCCTGCCCAACGCCATGGCGCCGTTGGTGGCCGAATTTGGCCTGCGCTTCTGCTTTGTGTTCCTCATGATTTCGGCCCTATCTTTCCTTGGCCTTGGGATGCCGCCCTCGACCGCCGATTGGGGCTCGATGGTGAAGGATAACGCCACGCTCATCACGTTTGGGGATATCACGCCGCTGCTGCCTGCGGGGGCCATTGCGCTGCTGACGGTCAGCGTGAACTTTGTCGTCGATTGGCAGCTTCACCGCGCCTCTGGTTTGAAGGAATAATCTGATGTCTGACCAAGAAATCCTTCTGACGATCAAAGACCTGCGCATTGAAGGCCGCGCCGATGAGGAATGGCTGGAAATCGTAAAAGGCGTCGACTTGACCCTCCATAAGGGAGAGGTCTTGGGCCTGATTGGAGAATCCGGTGCAGGCAAGTCCACCATCGGTCTGGCCGCCATGGGCTTTGCCCGCGACGGGTGCCGCATTTCCGGCGGTGAGATCACCTTTGACGGGATCGACCTGCGCGCAGCATCCGAGGACGCTAAGCGGGCGCTGCGCGGCAAACGCATCGCCTATGTGGCGCAATCGGCCGCTGCCAGCTTCAATCCGGCCCACAAGCTGATCGACCAATATTGCGAAGGCCCGGTAGAGCACAGCGTCATGGGCCGATCCGAGGCCGCCGCAGACGCCACGGATCTGTATGAGAAGATGCAGCTGCCACAACCCGGCACCATCGGTTTCCGCTATCCGCACCAAGTCTCGGGCGGGCAATTGCAACGGGCGATGACGGCGATGGCCATGTCCTGCCGTCCTGATCTGATCATCTTTGATGAGCCGACAACGGCGCTGGATGTCACGACGCAGATCGAGGTGCTTTCGGCCATTCGCGACATCGTGGAACAGTTCAACACCGCCGCGATCTACATCACCCATGACCTCGCCGTGGTGGCGCAGATGGCCGACAAGATCAAAGTACTGCTGAAGGGCGAAGAGGTGGAAGAAGCCGACACCGCCACCATGCTGTCTGCCCCGACCGAGGAGTATACCAAATCCCTTTGGGCCGTGCGCAGCCATGCACGCGCTGACCAACCGCCAGTGGCCGCTGATGCGGTGCCTGTGGTTTCCGTGCGCAATGTAACGGCGGGTTATGGGACGTTGGACGTGCTGTCGGACATCAGCTTCGACATTCACGCCAAACGCACCGTGGCAGTTGTGGGCGAAAGCGGATCAGGCAAATCCACTGCCGCGCGGGTCATCACTGGGCTGTTGCCTCCGCGCGCGGGGGAGGTTCTGTTTAACGGCACCGCCTTGCCGTTGGATTATCGCAGGCGGACCAAGGAACAGCTGCGCCAAGCGCAGATGATCTATCAGATGGCCGACACCGCATTGAACCCGAAGCAAAAGTTACGCGAATTGATCGGGCGGCCTGCGCAGATGTATCTGGGCCTGCAAGGCCGTGCGCTGGAAGAACGTGTGCGCGAACTGCTGTCACTGATCGAGCTAGAACCCGACGACTACATTGATCGCCTTCCGTCCGAGCTTTCGGGTGGGCAAAAACAGCGGATCGGTATCGCACGGGCCTTGGCTGCGGAACCTCAGTTCATCATCTGCGATGAGGTGACGAGCGCCTTGGACCAATTGGTGGCCGAGGGTATCCTCAAACTCCTCGACAAGCTTCAGGGGGAATTCAACCTCGCCTATATGTTCATCACCCACGATCTGGCGACGGTGAAAGCCATCGCCGACGAGGTGGTCGTGATGAAACAGGGCGTCGTGGTAGAGCAAGGCCCCAAGGCCGAGATGTTCCAACCGCCCCACGATCCCTACACAGAGCTGTTGTTGTCCTCAGTCCCAGAAATGGACCCGGACTGGCTGACTGATCTGCTCAAGGAACGCGCCTCAGGTGGCGCAGGCGCAGGGGTCGACGGCGCGGGCAACTAAGGTAGACCGGGCCTTGGCCCGGCTCCTGCCCTATCCCGTTTCGCGCTGAAACGCCCTGCCCCGGGCCGAGGCCCGGTCTACGGGGTGCGGATCGGGCCAAGGGTGTTGGACGCGGGCAGGGCCGAAGTCCGGTTTACGGGACAATTATCTCGATTAGATAGGCTTTGCCCGACGCCGTTGCGCGGTCGAGGGCTGCGGTCAAATCATCTGTTCCCTCAATCCTTTCGGCAGCCATGCCGTAGGCTCCTGCCACCGCGACGAAATCCGGGGCTGAGGGTTTAACACCTTCCGGCACAATATCGTTGTCGCGCATGTAACGCTCAATCTCTTGGTAGCCGTTATTGTTCCATACGATGAAGATCACGGGCGTATCTTCGTCCATCGCGGTGCCCAGTTCCGACAGGCAGAATTGCAAGCCGCCATCACCGGTGATGCACACTGTTGTAGAAGCGGCATCACCCAAAGCCGCGCCGATGGCCGCAGAGGGGCCATATCCCAACGCGCCGTAGCCCGTGGCGGCGTTGAACCAACCGCGCGGCTGGCTGATATAGGCGTACATATTACCCGCGTAGATCACCTGCGTGCTATCGCCCACGATACGGCAGCCGGGTACGGCTTTGGTGATCGTGTCAATCACGTCGATATGGTCAAGGTAGGCGGGCGGCAGTTCTGCAAGACTGGCGCCACGGGCCTGCGCGGCCCGCAGGTTGCCTTGCCCCTTGTTCCTGTCGGCATCGGTTATCTGTCGCGTCAGGGCTTGCACGGCGGCTTCCGCGTCGGCCACAATTGCCACGTCGGGCAAACGGCCCCGCGTGATTTGCTGCGCGTCGCAATCAACACGGATCAGGCACGCCAGAGCAGGGGCGTTGCCGTCTTCATACATATCAAAATCGGTGCGCCCGAATTGGGTGCCAATGGCCAGCACCGCGTCGGAAGAGGCCATAAGGTTGCGCACCGTCCCTAGCGAGGGGCTGGCGGGAACACAAAGCCGGTGACCACCCAAAATACCCCGCGCGTTCGTTGTCGTCACGACGGGCGCATCAAGCGCCTCTGCCAGTTCAGTGATCACATCCGCCGCGCCCACAGCGCCGCCACCGGCAAGGATCAACGGGCGCGTCGCGCCCTCCAACAGGCGTGCTGCCTGCGCGATAATGGCAGGGTCAGGCGCTTTACGCGTGGGCACCATTTCCCGTTCCGCTGGCGTATCGATCTGCTGCTTCATCACGTCCAGCGGCACTTCGATATGCACCGGGCCGGGACGCCCGGCTGTCATGGCGGCAAAGGCCCGGTCCAGAACCCGCTCTAGATCTTCGGCACGGTGCAGGGTTTGCGACAGGAGCGCGACTTCTCGCATCATCGCTTGTTGGTCTGGCAACTCGTGCAGGAAGCCTTCTTCTTGCCCGAAGGTTGCCACTCGGTTCACGCCGGAAATCACCAGCATCGGGATGCTGTCCGCACGGGCCTGTGCCATGGGGGTAATCGCATTCGTCACCCCCGGCCCGGTAATCAGCAGACACACCCCCGGCTTGCCCGAGGCGCGCGCGTAGCCATCAGCCATGAAGCCCGCGCTTTGTTCATGGCGGGGCGTGATATGGCGAATGCCGGACCCGGAGAGGCCGCGATACATCTCGACCGTATGCACGCCGGGGATGCCAAAGATCGTATCCACGCCGCGCCGTTCCAACAGCGTGATCAACACTTCGCCTACCGTGCGTTTCATGGCCTCTCCGATCTGTACGCGGACTCTATGCGCCCTTGGATTTCCTAGCCAATCTGGCAGCTGACGGGGTGATCCCAAACTCCGCCTTGAAGGCCCGAGCCATAGCCGTGGCATCCCGGTAGCCCGAGCGCAAGGCGACCTCGGACACGCTGTCGCGGGTTTGCTCTAGCCTGCGCCGCGCTTCGCCCAAGCGGATGCTGCGGTAGAGCGCGCCGGGGGACATCCCGGCATGGGCTTGGAACGCGATTTCTAACGCGCGACGGGTCAGGTTTAGTTCGGCGGCCAATGCCGTGATCCCAAGCGGCGCTTCCACATGGCGGCGCATCAGGGCAGCGGCTGCTTTGACCGTCCGGTGGGTGGGGATTAGCCGCTGTGGATCAAGGTCCGGGGGGCGTTCTCCGTACATGAACAGGGCGGCCACCTCAAGCGATAGGGCCGAGCCGTGGCGGCGCTCGATCAACTCTAACATCAGCTCCAGCGTCGTACTTGCCCCGCCGCAACTGACCCGGTTGCCGTCGATAACAAAGCGATCTTCGGTGAAGTCGACCTCGGGGAAGGTCTCTGCGGCCTGCCCCAAAGTGTCCCAGTGACACGTCGCGCGGCGGCCATCCAACAGGCCAGCATAGGCCAAAAGATAGGCGCCGGTGTCCAACCCCACCATCGTATCAAACCGCCTTGCGGACGCGCGAAGCGCGCGGGCGGTGGCGGGGACGGCAAGCGCCTCGTGCCCGTAGCTTGGCATCACGAACAGATGCGATCCCGACAGCAGCGAGGACAGTTGCGTTGCCTGCACGGGCAACCCACTGGAGGAGCAGACGGGCGCGTCATCAAGGGACAGGAAATTCCACCGGTAAAGCTCTGTCCGTGCCAGCGTATTGGCCGCCCGCAGGGGCTCCACCGCATTGGCAAGGCAGAGGTTTGAGAACCCCTCGAACAGCAACATTGAATACGTATCCGGCATGATTTCAACGCATACAGCAACGTAGAGTACAAAACGAGGCCTAACCATGTTCCCGAATGCAGGGGAGAGGCGCATATGGATTTCGGCCTGAGCGACGAACAGGAAATGATCGTATCCACGGTCCGCAGCTTTGTGGAAAATGAGATCTACCCCCATGAGGCCGAGGTTGAACGGACGGGCCACATGCCGTTGGAACTGGGGCTGGAGATCAAGCAAAAGGTCATCGACCTTGGGTTCTACGCCTGCAACTTTCCGGAAAGCGTGGGCGGTGCCGGTCTGTCACATCTGGATTTTACCTTGGTCGAGAGAGAGTTGGGGCGCGGGTCCATGGCGCTTACCCATTTCTTCGGACGGCCACAGAATATCTTGATGGCCTGCGAAGGCGATCAGGTTGAGCGCTATCTTCTGCCGGCCGTGCGAGGCGAGCGGATGGATGCGCTGGCCATGACCGAACCCGATGCCGGGTCGGACGTGCGGGGGATGAAATGCTCGGCCGTGCGTGACGGCGGGGATTGGGTGGTGAACGGCTCCAAGCACTTCATCTCGGGCGCAGAGCACGCGGATTTCTTTATTGTTTTTGTGGCAACTGGAGTGGATGAGACACCCCGTGGCCCCAAGAAGCGGATCACCTGTTTCCTTGTGGATCGCGGCCACCCGGGGTTTGAGGTGCGCGAGGGATATAATTCCGTAAGCCACAAGGGCTACAAGAATTGCATCCTCACCTTTGATGATTGCCGGCTACCCGATGCGCAGGTCTTGGGCGAAGTCGATGGCGGCTTTGCGGTGATGAACGAATGGCTCTATGCGACGCGCCTGACGGTGGCCGCGTTTAGCGTGGGGCGGGCCCGGCGGTGCTTTGACATGGCCGTGGACTATGCCGCGCAACGCAAGCAGTTCGGGCAACAGATCGCCAAGTTCCAAGGCGTCAGTTTCCAGATCGCCGATATGATTACCGAGATCGACGCCGCAGATCATCTAACGTTGGCGGGGGCTTGGCGGTTGGACAAGGACCTTCCGGCGAACCGGGAGATTGCCTCGGCCAAACTGTATGCGACGGAAATGCTGGCGCGCGTAACCGATACCACGTTGCAGATATTCGGCGGCATGGGGTTGATGGATGACTTCCCGATTGAGAGGTTCTGGCGTGACGCGCGGGTCGAGCGGATTTGGGATGGCACCTCTGAAATTCAGCGGCACATCATAAGTCGTGACCTGTTTCGGCCCTTGGGCGCATGAGAGTAGATTTCCCTTTGCGATGCAAAGTGACCAAGCGGGGGGTTCCCCCCCGCACCCCCACGATATTTTTGAAAAGATGAAGCAGGGGCGCGCGATGGACCGATTGTTGAAGCCGCGTTCGATCGCTGTGATCGGGGGAGGCGTATGGTGTGAGAGTGTCATTCGGGAATGCCAAAAGATCGGCTTCACCGGTGAGATATGGCCCGTCCATCCGACGAAGGTAGAGATCCAAGGCCTGACCGCGGTTGGGTCCGTGGAGGCGCTGCCCGCGGCGCCGGATGCCGCCTTTGTCGGCGTGAACCGTTTGGCTACGGTCGAGGTGATCGCCGCGTTGTCGGCGATGGGAGCCGGAGGGGCGATCTGCTTTGCATCGGGCTTTCAGGAGGCGGTTGAGGAGCTGTCCGACGGGGCGGACAAGCAGGCGGCCTTGCTGGAGGCGGCGGGAGAGATGCCGATCCTTGGGCCCAATTGTTACGGCTTGGTCAACGCACTGGATGGCGTCGCCTTGTGGCCAGATTATCACGGAATGGTGCCCGTGGATCGAGGCGTAGCGATTGTTACGCAGTCGTCGAATATTGCGATCAACCTGACGATGCAAACCCGGGGTTTGCCGCTGGCCTATGTGGTCACGGCGGGCAATCAGGCGCAGAGGGATTTGGCGCAGATTGGCATGGCGTTGCTGGATGACCCCCGCGTTACAGCGCTGGGGCTGCACATTGAAGGGATACAGGACATTCGCCGGTTGGAGGCACTGGCAGACAGGGCGCGCGCTCTGGGTAAGGCGATCGTGGCGTTGAAGGTGGGTGCGTCAGAGCAGGCACAGGCCGCGACGGTATCCCACACGGCATCGCTGGCGGGGAGTGACGCAGGCGCGAGGGCATTACTGGCGAAGATTGGAATTGGGCAAGTCAGCAGTTTGTCTGCCCTGCTAGAAGCGTTGAAGCTGCTCCATGTTACCGGGCCTTTGACGTCCAATCGCATCGCCTCCATGTCATGTTCCGGGGGCGAGGCCTGTTTGATCGCGGACACCGCGTTGTCTTTTGACGTAGATTTCCCCGAGTTGTCGGAGCGGCAACGGACTGACTTGCGCGCGGCACTTGGTCCCAAGGTCGCCTTGGCAAACCCATTGGACTATCACACCTACATCTGGGCGGACCGAACCGCGATGACGGCGTGTTTCGCTGCCATGATGGATGAGACCTTGGCCTTGGGGGTCGTGGTGCTTGATTTCCCTCGGCCCGATCGCTGCCCTGCACCGGATTGGGACTTGGTCATTGAAGCCGTAGCTGATGCGCAAAAGGCCACGGGCCGCCCCATTGCGATCCTGTCCAGCTTGCCCGACACGATGCCGGAAGCCTTAGCCCAGACCATGATCCTTCGGGGAATTGTGCCGATGTCTGGGTTTACGGAGGCTTTGGAAGCGATTGCCGTGGCCGCCCGGTTAGGCCGCTTTGAGACGTCGGCGCCGGTTCTATTGCCGGGCGTGGACGGGCCTAGTGTGACGCTGAGCGAAGATGAGGCCAAGCGGCGGCTGGCGTATTTTGGTTTACAAGTTCCTGCTTCCTTGTTGGTGAATGGCGCCGATGAAACAGCACAAGCGGCGGCATCTCTTGGCGGTACGGTCGTGCTGAAAGGCATGGGTGTCGCCCATAAGACGGAGGCCGGGGCGGTCCGCTTGGGGTTAACCACCGAGTCCATCGTTGCGGCGGCGGAAAGGATGCCTTCGGATGAATTTCTTGTAGAAGAAATGGTTACGGCACCGGCCATCGAGCTCTTGATAGGTGTAGTGCGCGATCCGGCCCACGGGTTCGTTCTAACGCTAGGCGCTGGCGGTACGTTAACCGAGATTCTTGACGACACCACGCAGCTGCTATTGCCGTGCTCTGCCGAGGAGATCACCGCGGCACTTTCCCGCTTGCGTTTAGCCCCGCGCCTGAAGGGATACCGCGGGGCGCCCCCCGCCGACATCACATCGATTGCCAGCGCAGTACTCGCCGTGCAGGAATATGTAACCGCCCATTCGCAGGACGTTGTTGAGGTTGAGATCAACCCGCTTCTCTGCACTCCCACCCGCGCCGTCGCCGCCGACGCCCTGATCCAATTAAGAGAGGCCCCATGACCTACACGCCCATCAAAACCACCCGCCGGGGCTACGTTCTGGAAGTCACGCTTGACCGGGGAAAAGCGAACGCCATCGACCTGGCAACCAGCCGGGTCATGGGAGAGGTCTTCACCGACTTCCGCGACGACCCCGACCTGCGCGTGGCGATCGTGACAGGCGCGGGAGAGAAGTTCTTTTGCCCCGGATGGGACCTGAAAGCCGCCGCCGATGGCGACGCCGTGGATGGGGATTATGGCGTCGGCGGTTTCGGAGGCCTGCAAGAGTTGCGCGGGCTGAACAAACCAGTGATCGCCGCGGTGAACGGCATCTGCTGTGGCGGCGGGCTGGAACTGGCTTTGGGCGCGGATATTATTCTGGCCGCCGATCATGCCAGCTTCGCCTTGCCGGAAATCCGGTCCGGTACTGTGGCCGATGCGGCCTCGATCAAGCTGCCGAAGCGCATCCCCTATCACATCGCGATGGAAATGCTGTTCACCGGTCGCTGGCTGGATGCCGAAGAGGCCGCCCGCTGGGGAATGATAAACCGGATCGTGCCGGCGAAGGATCTGATGGATCAAGCCCGAGAAATGGCGGACCTGCTGGCCAGTGGCCCCCCCCTTGTCTACGCCGCGATCAAGGAAGTGGTGCGCGAGGCGGAAGATATGAAGTTCCAAGATGCGTTGAACAAAATCACCAAGAGCCAGTTTGAAACCGTCGAGAAGCTCTACCGATCAGAAGATCAACTGGAAGGCGCGCGGGCATTTGCCGAGAAACGCGATCCGGTTTGGAAAGGGCGGTAACGAATTTTCGTACGAAAATTCACACATGCGTTTTCGTACGAAAACGCAGCAGCGACATAGGGAATCACATGCCACTGACCATGAACAAAGATGTCTTCATCACCTGCGCCGTGACCGGTTCGGGCTCCACTCAAGATCGTAGCCCTCATGTGCCACGCTCCCCTAAACAAATTGCCGATAGCGCGATCGAGGCCGCGAAGGCAGGGGCTGCGGTTGTACATTGCCACGTACGCGATCCGGAGACAGGCACGCCATCACGGGATTTGGCCTATTATCGGGAAGTGACCGATCGCATCCGAGATGCTGAGGTTGACGTGGTGCTTAACCTTACCGCTGGAATGGGCGGCGATATCGTCTTCGGCCCCACCGATGCGCCGCTCCCCACCCGAGAGGGCACAGACATGGTCGGCGCGGCAGAGCGTGTGGCCCATATTGCCGAATGCCTACCCGAAATTTGCACGCTTGATTGCGGCACGATGAACTTCGCCGAGGCCGACTACGTGATGACAAACACCCCCGGCATGTTGCGGGCGATGGGGCAGATGATGACCGATCTGGGCGTGAAGCCCGAGATTGAGGCGTTCGATACCGGGCATCTGTGGTTCGCGAAGGAACTGGTGAAGGAAGGCGTGCTCGACAGCCCCGCCTTGGTCCAACTGTGCATGGGCGTGCCTTGGGGGGCACCTGACGATTTGAACACCTTCATGGCGATGGTGAACAATGTGCCCGATGATTGGACGTTCAGCGCCTTTGCCTTGGGACGCAACCAGATGGCTTATGTGGCCGCTTCGGTACTGGCGGGCGGGAACGTGCGTGTGGGGTTGGAAGATAACCTGTGGCTCGACAAAGGAGTTCTCGCGACCAACGCGCAGCTTGTGGAACGCGCCGCGGGGGTTATTGAGGGGATGGGCGCCAAGATCATTGGCCCCGCCCAAGTCCGTGAAAACCTTGGATTGACCAAGCAGGCACCGAAATGAATCCTACTCTTCTCGGGCTTGTTCCAGCCCTCCTCGCAGTCGCGTCGTGCGGGGCGGTCGTGGGGCCGTCCTACCGCGACGATAACGTCACTATAGCGTCCTCCGCCAACTTCGATCCGACCCGCTATGTGGGGCGCTGGTATGAGGTGGCGCGCTACCCAAACCCGTTCCAAGAGGATTGCCCCGGTGCAATTGCCGACTACGCGCTTACCGACGCACCGGGCGTCTTGGCTGTGACGAATACTTGCCTTGATGCCAACGGGCAGCCCTCTGGCACAATCACGGGCACTGCCACGGATGAAGGGCTTGGTCGCCTATCTGTTCGTTTGCAGGGCGTCCCCGTGGCCGCCCCCTATTGGGTGCTTTGGGTCGATGAGGGCTACCGCACCGCAGTTGTCGGCAGTCCAAGCGGGCGCGTGGGGTGGATCTTGAACCGAGACCCCGACATTCCCGCCGATCGTCTGACGGCCGCCCGCGAAGTGCTTGATTTCAACGGCTATGACCTCACCCAACTGACCCGGAGTGTAACCCCATGAAAGCAGCGATCATTGGCGGCGGCGTCATCGGCGGCGGATGGGCCGCGCGGTTCTTGTTGAATGGGTGGGATGTCACGGTCTTCGATCCCGACCCGGAAGCCGAACGCAAGATTGGCGAGGTCTTGGACAACGCCCGGCGCGCTCTGCCCTCTCTCTATGACACAGCCCTACCAGCGGAAGGCACGCTGTCCTTCACCGATGATCTGGCAGAGGCTTGTACGGGTGCGGATTGGGTCCAGGAAAGTGTGCCGGAACGGCTCTCTATCAAACACACGGTCCACGCAGACCTAACGGCCCTTTCACCGGAACACGCTGTTATCGGATCATCCACCAGCGGTTTCAAACCCTCGGAGCTGACTGAAAAAGGCGCGCGCGTCATCGTCGCCCATCCTTTCAATCCGGTCTATCTGCTGCCTTTGATCGAGTTGGTCGGCGACGCGGACCGTTGTGCCAAAGCGGCGGAAACGCTCAGAACCCTTGGCATGTACCCCCTGCACGTCCGCAAAGAGATCGACGCACATATTGCCGACCGCTTCCTAGAGGCCGTCTGGCGCGAGGCCCTGTGGCTGGTCAAAGACGGTATCGCCACCACCGAGGAAATTGATGAGGCCATCCGCATGGGCTTTGGCCTTCGGTGGGCGCAGATGGGCTTGTTCGAGACCTACCGCGTGGCGGGCGGAGAGGCGGGCATGAAACACTTCATGGCGCAGTTCGGTCCTTGCCTGACATGGCCCTGGACCAAGCTGATGGATGTGCCCGAATTCACCGACGAGCTTGTCGACCTGATCGCTGGCCAATCGGACGCGCAATCCGGCCACCTTAGCATCCGAGAGCTTGAGCGTCTGCGCGATGACAATCTTGTGGGGATTATGCGGGCGCTGAAGCACTCCGGCTCGGGCGCAGGGGGCGTTGTGGCCCGCCATGAAGCGACTCTGCCCAAGGCCGAACTGCCCGTGACGCTGGACCGGCAGGTGCCGCAGGGCTGGACCGATTACAACGGCCATATGAACGAGACACACTATCTGGAGGCCGGTTCAAAAGCCTCGGATCGATTCATGGAAATGGTCGGGGCGGACGCCGATTACATCGCCAGCGGGCGCAGTTACTTCACCGTAGAGAACCACGTCCGCTATCTGGATGAGGTTCTTGCAGGCGATACCCTTCGGGCCGAGACATTGGTGCTGAACGCCGAAGGCAAGAAATTGCACCTGTTTCACCGATTGTTTCGCGGTGATGGAGCACTGGCTGCGACCGTGGAAAGCCTGCTTTTGCATGTTAATCTGACCACCCGAAAGACGAGCCTTCCCGGCGCAGAGGTCGCTGCGGCCTTGGCAAAAGCGGCGGCGGCCCATGCGGGGCAACCTTTGCCAGACGGCGCCGGAAAGGTGGGGCGGTAGGGCCACCTGCCCCCACGAACCATCACAAACGCCACTGAAGCCAATCACTAAATCCCATAACACCACCCCTGCGCGTCCCTTGCGCATGGGGCGGTAGGGGTGCATCACTCGGCCCATAGGAGGCATCCCATGACCATCCGAGTGGCGATTAACGGTTTTGGCCGGATCGGACGATCCGTTCTACGGGCTTGGGCCTTGGGCGGCGGGCGGCTTGGTCCGACGTGGCCCGACGTTGAAATCGTGGCGATTAACGATATTGCCGCCCCTGAAACCTGCGCCTATTTGTTTGAGTTCGACAGCGTCTTTGGGGCCTTTCCCGGCGACGTTGCGATTGTTGACGGCGATCTGATCGTGAACGGTCGCCATATCCCTCTGACACAAGAACGCGACACCGGGGCATTGGACCTTTCCGGCGTCGATATCCTGATGGAATGCACCGGGCGCGGTACGCGGAATGTGGCCGAAGCCGCCTTGGATGCTGGCGCTGGCAGGGTACTTATTTCGGGCCCTGCACCGGATGCTGACTTAACCTTGGTTTTGGGCGCAAACCATGAAGCGTTACGGCCAGATCATCGGATCGTCTCCAACGCGTCCTGCACCACCAATGCCATCGCGCCCTTGGTCCGCTTGATCGACGAGGAATGGGGCCTCGACAGCGCCTTGATGACAACGGTGCATTGCTACACCGGCAGCCAGCCCACGGTGGATATGCCTATGCGTGACCCGGCCCGGTCGCGGGCGGCGGCCTTGTCGATGGTGCCCACGACAACCTCAGCCGAGAAGTTGGTGGATGTTGTCTTGCCACATTTGGCAGGCCGGATCACCGGTTCCGCGGTGCGGGTGCCTGCGGCCTCTGTATCGTGCGTGGACTTAGCGGTAATGACGCGCGAAATGCCCAAGGCCGAAGCGGCGCGCGCGCTGCTGCAAGAACGTGTGGACGGCGTGATTGGCTACACCGACAAGCCCCTTGTCAGCTCGGACCATCGCGCGCGCCCCGAGTCGCTGATTGTGGCGGGCCCCGAGATCAAACGATCCAAGGGGGGAATGCTCCGGGTGTTTGGCTGGTACGACAACGAATGGGGATTTTCCTGCCGTATGCTGGATGTAGCCCGCATGATGAGCATGCAGAGTTAGCGTGGGCAGAAGCCGCTTCACCGTGATAGGAAGTGGCAAATCTTGAACGGAACACCCCTCAATCGGCGCGAAGCGCGGTACGACAGAATGGAGGCCTAGGATGGCAAATTGGCAAGCATGGATGAAAGAAGCGGCATATGTGGATGGCGCATGGGTCAATGCTGACAGCGGCGACACCATCGACGTGACCAACCCCGCCACGGGCGAAGTGATCGGGCATGTCCCGAACTGCGGCACAGCCGAGACCGAGCGTGCCATTGCTGCCGCGCAGGGCGCTTTTGGTGACTTTGCCGCGATGTCGTTGATGGATCGGGTCGGGTTATTGTGGAAGTTGCACGATGCATTGATGGATAATCAGGAAGCTTTGGCAGAACTGCTGACCATCGAGATGGGCAAACCCCTGGCCGAGGCCAGAGGCGAGATCGGCATCGGAGCGCAATACGTGCGCTGGTTTGCCGAAGAAGCACGCCGCGCGAAGGGTGAAATCGTGCCTGCGGGCGTGAACGGACGCCGGATTTTGGTGACCAAGCATCCCGTGGGCGTTGTGGGGATGATCACGCCTTGGAACTTCCCCTCGTCGATGTTGGCCCGAAAGATTGCCCCTGCGCTGGCGGCGGGCTGCCCAGTGGTGGCAAAACCCGCAACGGCAACGCCCTACTCGGGCCTTGCATGGGCGGCACTGGCTGAAGAAGTCGGCTATCCCGCGGGCGTAGTGAACGTATTGACTGGATCGGCGCGGAAGATCGCGGGCGCGATGATGGACGCGCCAGAGGTGCGGAAAGTGACGTTTACCGGCTCGACCGAAGTGGGCAAGGAATTGATCCGCCAGTCGGCAGATACGGTCAAGAAAGTCTCGATGGAATTGGGCGGCAACGCGCCGTTCATTGTATTCGATGATGCCGATCTGGATAAGGCTGTGGAGGGGGCGATGGTGTCCAAGTTCCGCAACTCGGGCCAAACATGCGTCTGCGCAAACCGGATTTATGTGCAGGCGGGCATCCATGATGCGTTCGTCGAAAAAATGGTGGCGGCAACGAAAGCGATGAAAGTGGGTGATGGCCGCGAAGACGGCGTCGAGCAGGGGCCGTTGATTGACGTCGATGCCGTCGCCAAGGTGCAAGAGTTGCTGGACGATGCGACAGCAAAAGGCGGCAGTGTCGCTTGCGGCGGCAAGGCGCATGCTTTGGGCGGGTCGTTCTATGAGCCGACGGTGATTACCGGTGCGACCCAGGACATGGCCTTTGCGCAAGAGGAAATCTTTGGGCCGCTGGCACCGGTCTTCAAGTTTGAAACCGAGCAAGAGGCCATCGAGATGGCCAATGACACCGTCTTTGGATTGGCGAGCTATGCCTTTACCTCAGATCTGGGGCGTGCGTTCCGTCTGAACGAGGGGCTGAAATACGGGATGATCGGGATCAACTCGGGCCTGATCACAACGGTGGAAGCGCCTTTTGGCGGCGTGAAAGAGAGCGGCCTTGGGAAAGAAGGCGGCTCGCAGGGGTTGGAAGATTATCTGGAGACGAAATACGTCTGTATCGACGGTATTTAAGGGTTTCTAAGGTGTCGCCCCGGCTTTGGCCGGGACGACCAGCCGGGGGGCTCGCCCCCCGGACCCCCGAGAGTTGTATGGCCAAGATGAAGGAGCGCCGGGTGCCTACGTCCAGGTGACGCCCGCAGGCGGGATCGTTTCGCCGTTGAAGGTGACGGGTTCGGGGCCGTGGTTGAAGGTGAACCGGGTTTGGCCTGTGTCCCGGATGCGGATGTCTTGCGGAAGGTCTTGGGGGGAGAGGCCAGCGGCGCTGGCGGCACGGGTCAGGATGCGCTTGAGCAGCACCTCATCCGGCCAGCCGGAGAGGTAGGCTGTATTGCCGGATTGGATCAGGATCGGAGCCCCTGATTGGGTGCGTTCGGTGGCGGTTTCCGTGGTGTCTAGCTGTTCGAACCAGAGCTTCACGTGGCCATCGTCTTGGGCCGGGATCGGCATGTCGGCCCGGATGGTTTCGACGCGGGATATCGTGGCGTTGAGGCCGGAGATCGCCGGAGGCAAGGGAATGGGCGTGCTGAGGTTATGGGTCTTGGCGTTGGTACGCGGTCCGAGGATCACTTGCGCGTTGGTGGCGGCGAGTGCCTGTTTGAGGGACTCGGACAGGGTGAGGACGCCCGGCGCAAGGACGAGCGCATAGCCAACGAGAGAGGCTGCATCGGGCGGCAAGATATCTACCGAGAGGCCCAGTTTCCGCAAGCCACGATAGAATTCGAACACCAGACGGAAGTAGTCGCATCCCGCCCCTTGGGGTTGCACAGACCAACCCCAAGCGCTGGCGTAGTCAAACACAAGCGCCACGGGCGCTTGGGCGATTTCCACAGAGGGCATGTCTTTGAGTTCACGGGCCACGGCGGCGGCTTCGGCGAAGCCTTCGGCCTCGGCGCTATCAGGGCGCAGGAGGCCCGCGTGATATTGTTCTTGTGCGAAGGGGGCTTGGCGCCAACGGAAGTAGGCGACGCATTCGGCGCCGTGGGCAAAGGCCTCCCAAGTCCAGAAGCGCACCATGCCCGGCAGCGGCGCGGGGTTGTGGGGGGCCCAGTTCACCGGGCCCGGTTGCTGTTCCATCACCCACCATCGGTCACGACCTACGGCACGGTAGATGTCATGGTGGAAGGCTTGGAAATCCGGGTCGCCCTGGCGGGCATAGCGGCGTTTGTGTTCGGGCGTGGCCTCTAGCCGGTCCTCGAGAAAGCCAAGGGGGTAGCTGTCCCATGTGGCGATTTCCATCTGGCGGCCGGTGGCGAAGTGGTCAAACTCCACGATCCGGCCCATGTAGTTATGGCTGATGGGCGCGTCTGAGTGCTGCTTGATCGCTGCGACTTGGGCCGCGTTGAAGCGCGCCACCTGATCGGAGGAGAAGCGGCGGAAGTCGAGAGCATGGGACGGGTTGGGTTCTGTCACCGTGAGATTGGGCAGATCGATGTCATCAAAGCTGTCGTAATCCATCGACCAGAAGATATTCCCCCACGCGCGGTTCAGGGCATCGGTGGATTGATAGGTCTGCGCCAGCCAGTCGCGGAACGCCACGCGGGCCGGGTCCGAGTAGCTGTAGATCGTATCATGACAGCCGTATTCATTGTCGGTTTGCCATGCCTCGACCTTGTGGCCGAAGCGTTCCGCCAGCAGCGTGGTTATACGCACGGATTCGGCCCGGTAGCCGTCGTGAGAGAAGCAGTAATGGCGGCGAGAGCCGAACTTGCGCGGGTTCCCCGCGGCATCTACCGCCAGCATGTCGGGGTGTTTTGTCAGCATCCAACGGGGCGGGGTGGCGGTGGGCGTGCCAAGCACAACCTTCAGACCCGCGCCATGCAGTACGTCGATGGCCCGATCGAGCCAGTCAAAGTGCAGGTCTCCGGGGGTGGGTTCCAGACGGCTCCACGCGAATTCGCCGATGCGAACCCAGGTGAGGCCAAGATCGGCCATGCGGGCGGCGTCCTCGGCCCAGATCTCCTCGGGCCAATGTTCGGGATAGTAACAGGTGCCAAGAGTGCGCTGTAGGGTCATAGAATTACTCGGTGTTCTTTTTGGCCTTGGACCGCCGTTGCCACGCGCAGGGTCTTGCCCGACTGGGGGGCTGTGTCGAAGGCGTCATCGGGCAAGCCCTGGAGGGCCGTGGTGACATAAAGGTGCCCGCCCCCGAAGGAAGGGCATGTGGGTTGCGGCACAGGGAGGGTCAATTCTTCTACAAGTTCTCCGGATGGATCATAGCAAGCCACCCGCGATGCGCCCCATTCAGCGCACCAGAAATTGCCCTTAGCATCGACCACGGCGCCATCGGGGTTCAAGCCGGTATCCCGGTGATCAAGGAAAAGGTCCGGCTTCGCTTCCGGCCAGCCCTCGGCATCCAGCCCATAGCGCCAAACCCGGTTCTTGGCGGTGTCGGCAAAATAGGCAAAACGGCCATCGGGGCTGAAACAGGTGGCGTTGGGGATCGTGACCTTATCGCGCAGAAGCCGAACCTCCCCGCGATAGTAGCGGTAAAGCGCCCCTGCCCCGGCCTCGGCGTTCAGGCCCATGGTGCCGATCCAAAAACCTCCCTGCGGGTCGGCGCGACCATCGTTGCAGCGGGTCACGGGGTTATCGACTTCCAGGGGGGCGAGGTATGTCTCGGTCTCTTCAATGAGATCAAACACAAACAGGTCCACGTCCGAGGCGATCAGAAGGCGGTCGTGGTCCACCCAACCGGCGGCCGAGACATGGCGGTCAAACTGCCATTCCTGCGGGCCGTCTTCCGTGCGCGTCAAAAGGCGCTTGCCGACGATGTCGAACCAGAACAACTGCTGTCTTGTCGGATGCCACAGCGGGCCTTCGCCCAAGGTGCAGGCGCGGTCGTCAAACACCTCGATTGTCATACGAGGGGGCCTTTGGTGGCGGTGTCATAGGCCTCGACCATCGCGCGGGCGCGACGGGCCACGTCATCCACGCTCAGCCCCGGCTTATATAGCGCCGAGCCGATGCCGAAGCCGTCAGCGCTGGCGTCGATCCATTCGCCGAAGTTCTCAGCGCCCGCGCCGCCCACGGCAAACACGAGCGTGCCCTTGGGCAGGATCGCGCGCACCGCCTGAAGACCCTTGGGGCCAAGCAGGGAGGCGGGGAAAATCTTCAAGCCATCGGCGCCGGCTTGCAGGGCCGCGAAGCATTCCGTGGGGGTCATCACTCCGGGGAAGCTTTGCAGGCCAAGGCGCTTGGTCTCGCGGATCACGGCGACATCGGCGTTAGGCGAAACGATCAGCTTGCCGCCTACATCGGCCACGCTTTGCACATCGGCGGTCGTCAGAACAGTCCCCGCCCCGATCAGCGCCCGGTCACCACAAGCCGCGACCATCGCGCCGATGCTTTCCAGCGGATCAGGAGAGTTCAGGGGCACTTCGATCCGGTCGATCCCGGCACCGATCAGCGCCTCGGCCATAGGAACAGCTTCGGGTGGGGTGATCCCGCGAAGGATCGCAATCAGGGGGCGAGACATCAGACAGACTCCGTCATGGTCGCGTGGACACGGGCAAGACCCGCGCGAGTCAAAGGGGCGGCGTCATAGCTGCGCGCCTCCACCCCTTGGGTTTTCAAGGCTGCTGCATAGGCCGCGACAAGGGCGGGGCTTCCGGCCAGCGCCACGTCCTGCCCCAACCAATAGGGCTTGGTTGCCGCCAGTTCAGCCCCAATCAGATAGCCGGAAAGGCGCGCCCGCGCGGTCACCGGATCAAGACCGTTGAGAACGTTTTCCCCGCGCAACCCGAACAGGCGTTGAGATAGCTTTTCAGGGCGCGAGATGATGTCGGACACGGCTTCCACAAAGGCCTCGGGCGCGTCGCCGCGTGCCGCGATGGAATGGCGCAGGACAGATTTCTCGGACAGAAGTTGGAACATCTCTCCGGTCATGCAGGTCTGGAAACTGACGACTTCTTCGGCCGAGATGCGCACCCATTTCGCGTGCGTTCCGGGCAAGCAAAGCACGCCGTCGAAATCCTTGTTCGACGCCAAAAAGCCCGCAATCTGGGTTTCTTCGCCTCGCATCACATCGGCATGGTCGGCTTGCTTCAGGCCAGGCACGATCATCAGGTTCAGGCGAGGATCTTCGGTGGGCGCGGACACGACGGAGAGGTCGCCGGGCTTGGTAGGAACGGCCACGTAGGGGGCCTCGAACCAGCCTTGCCGCGCGCCGACCATGCCGCAGGCGACAATCGGCATCGGCGCTGTGTCCAACCAAGGCTCCACCAAGCGCAGCAACGCGGGCTCGAACCCATCGCGGGTCAGGGTCGCCATGCCATCTTCGCTAAAGGCTTCGGCTTTGACGGTATCACCCACCATCGCCCATGCGCGCAGATGCGTCGTGCCCCAATCGACCGCGATCCAATCTGCGTAAGTCGTGTTGCTGTTGCTCATGCCTGGGTCATCCTGTCGTCACCACGCCGCCGTCAATTACCATCGTTTGCCCCGTCATCGCTTTGGACACCTTGGAGGCCAAAAACAGCGTGCCGCCGACGATATCTTCCGGCTTCAGATGTTCCTTCAGGCACATCTTTTGCATATGGGCGTCCAGATCTTCTGGCGAGGCCCAAAGTTCCAGCTGCTTGTCTGTCAAAACCCACCCCGGTGCCAGCGCATTCACGCGAATGGCGTCCGGCCCGAATTCCCGTGCGAGCGAGCGGGTCATGGCGGTGATCCCACCGTTCGCGGTGGTGTAGGCGGGGTAGCCTGCGTTGCCCATCATGTAGCTGATCGACGACATGTTGATGATCGAACCGCCACCCGCTTTTTGCATACCTTCAATCACCGATTGGCAGCCGAAGAAATAGGCCTTGAGGTTGATGGATTGGGACCAATCCCAAAACGCCTCGTCCACCTCCAACGTCGAGTGGCGTTGATCGTTGGCGGCATTATTCACCAGTACGGTGACCGGCCCGTGGGTATCTGACGCCTCGGCAATACAATCCTTGAGACGGTCAGTATCTGTGATGTCGCAGATCAGCGCGAGGGGGCGGCTACCTGTTTTGGCTTCCATCTCATCGGCGAAGGGCGTGGCATCGGTGCGTTGCACGAAGGTGACTTTGGCCCCTTGGCGCAAGAAGCCCTCGGTCAGGCTGGCGCCAATGCCAGAACCGCCGCCGGTGATGAACACGGATGCACCGTTGAGATCGGGGTATGTCGCAAGATCATTCATAGGCGTTCGCCCTCCAGCACCCACATTGTGTCGGGGTAGTTCCATGGCAAGGTCAGGCCCTGATGCATAAGCCACGCGCCCGAGACCTCGATCGGCCCCTCTTTTAGGGCGGGCATCCCGCGGCTAAGCGCAGGAGCGGTGCCGCGGTTCATGAGCGTGACCTTGTAGCGTGCATTTTCATCCAACGCCGTCAGGCGAAGGGGGCGCGGGGTGATCTGATCGGAGGTGGCCGCCTTGCCGGCGAAAACCACGAAACGCTCTCCCTCACGGGTCATTTGCTGCTCGGCGATCACGGCCTTGTCGGCGCTGTCGAGGCGCAGAATATCGGCCTGCAACATCCAGTGACGGTTGTGTTTCCACCACGCGGTTACCTCGCGCAGAACGGCTGCTTCGTGGTCGTCCAACTCTCGGGGGTCCATCTCAAACCCCATGTGACGTTGCGCGGCTACCCACGCCCGGAACGAGATATCAAACACGCGTCCCGACGTATGGCACCGGCGCGGGCCCACATGAGATCCGGTCACGGCAACGGGCAAAAACAGCGCCGCATCATGTTGGATTCGCAGCCGCTCCAGCGCGTCGTTGCTGTCGGACAGCCACACCCTTTGGGTGCGCTTCATGATCCCAAAGTCAATCCGCCCGCCGCCCGAGGCGCAGGATTCGATCTCTACATGGGGGAACGCGGCGCGGAGGCGGTCGATCAAGGCGTAGGAGCCTCGCGTCTGGTCCGCGTCGGGCATGGGGAGCACGCGGTTGTGGTCCCACTTCACATAGTCGATGGGATGCGCCGCCAAGATCGCGGCCATGCGGTCATAGATGAAGTCCCGCACTTCCGGCAGCGCCATGTTGAGCGCCTTTTGCTGGCGCCCCAAGGTCTGATCCTCTCCGCCCAAAGCCCAATGGGGGTTGGCACGGTGGATGTCGCTATCGGGGTTAATCATCTCGGGCTCGAACCAGATGCCGAAGGTCATCCCAAGGGAATGAACGTGGTCGATCAGCGGTCCGAGGCCATCGGGGTATTTGCGTGCGTCGACCTCCCAATCGGAAAGGGACCGGGTGTCGTCGTCGCGTTGGCCGAACCAGCCGTCATCCAGCACAAAACGTTCGGCCCCCAGATCGGCGGCGCGGTTGGCGATGTCGGATAGAACCGGCAGGGAGTGGTCAAAATAGACCGCTTCCCAACAATTGTAGTGCACCGGGCGCGGGCGGTCGGGGTCGGGCCAAGTCACTATCCGGTCGCGCAGGTGGCGTTGGAAGCTGACCGCGCATCCATTCAGTCCGGTTTGCGAATAGGTGATGTAGAGGGTCGCCGACTCGAACGATTTGGCGGCCTGAGTCTCCATCCGGGCGGAATGGCCGAACTGGATTTGCCGCCGCCCGTCCGGCAGTTCCTCGGCGATCATCTTATGGCCGCCGGACCAGCCGTAGTGAAAGCCGTAAGCCTCGCCCTGGGTATTCGTACAGCCCTTCACGGGCACCAGAAGGCCGGGAAAATGCTCGTGCCCGGTGCGACCTGTGCGGTTTTCACGATAGCGCATACCGGGGGACCACGCGGTGCGGTTGGGTTGGAATTCACCGCACCAGCGGCCCGAGAAATCAATCATCTCGTCCGATTGCTGCGGCGCAGGCAACACCGGCGCGGCAAGCCAATGCAGATGCACGGGCCGCGTCGCGTCGAGCTTAGTTTTTGCGGTGATGATCCGGGTCGAAGGATCACTGGCGAAGAGGAACGACAAGGTCAGGCCGTTGGCCTGATCCACGTAGCGCAGCTCCAGCCCCTCCTCGCTTCGCTCCTCGCAGCTGTAGCAGAACTTGGGCAGCAAAGGCGTGCCGTCACCGTCGCGCAGGATCAGGCCCGGCTGACCGGGAAAGGTGCGCACGGCCTCGGGACAAAGGGACAGATCAGGGTTCTCGTCCAACATGCCCCCGGTAATGTCTGGGGCATGGGCCGCGTGCAGGACCGACAGATCCTCGACCATCGGCAAGGGCGCGCCCCAATAGACGACCTGCGGCAGGCGGTCGCCCGTGGCGGCCAGCACCATTGTCTGGCGGCCATCATCATCGAGCCGCCATGTGCGCACGGCGGCCTCGGTTTTTTGTGTCGTGCCGTCCATTACTTCACAGCGCCCAGTGTTAGCCCCGCGATGAAATGCTTCTGCATCAAGAAGAACATCGCCACAGGGGGAATTGCGGCCACAATGCTGCCCGCGCTCATCAGGTGGTACATGGCGCGGAATTGCGCGTTGAAGGCGGTGATGCCAGCGGTCACGGGCTGGCTTTCGGGGCTTTGGGTCAGGACCACGGCCCAGAAGAAATCGTTCCAGATGAAGGTGAAAATCAACACGCAAAGCGCGGCGATGGCGGGTCGCATGAGGGGCAGCACAACGTACCAGAAGATGCGGTATTCGCTGACGCCCTCGACCCGTGCCGCCTCGATCAATTCGCGCGGCAGCGCTCGGATGAAGTTGCGCATGAACAGCGTACAGAAGCCTGTCTGAAACGCGATGTGGAACAGGATCAGACCCATGCGGGTGTCGTAAAGGCCCATCTGGTCTGTCAGGTCCCGCACCGGCACCATGAGGATCTGGAACGGCACGAAGTTGCCCGCCACGAACATGAAGAAGATCAACAGGTTGCCCTTGAAGCGGTAAACGCCCAACGCAAAGCCTGTCATGCACGACAGCGCTACTGCGCCAAACATCGTGGGCACCGTGATGACGACCGAGTTCCACAGATACCGTGGCATGTCGGATTCCGCGAACACCATCCAGTAGTTGGCAAAGCCTTGCAGGCCGCCCTCTCCGATGCCCCAATAGTTGCCTTGGGTAAAATCCTCGCCGGCCTTGATCGAGAAGAACATGACCGCCAACAATGGGATCAGCCAGACCAGCAGCATGAACGGCAACAGCAATTGATAACCGATGCGCAACGCGGGGGACGATTGTTCGATAGGACGTGGAAACATCGGCTTATACCTTCTCGTCCCGCCACATCTTCCACAGGAAGCCGGCAATATAGACCATCATGATAAGGAACAGGATCACCGCGATGGCCGAGCCGTAGCCCATGCGGAACCCGAATTCGGAAAGCGCCACGTCGTACATGTAGAACGCCAGAACAGAGGTGTTGTAGAACCCCGGTCCGCCGTTGGTCATGATGGTGATAAGATCGAAAGACCGCAGAGCGCCGATAACCGTCACGACGATCGCGATGAATGTCGCGGGCCATAGTTGGGGCAGAACCACGTACCACAGCATCTTGGGGCCCTTGGCACCGTCAAGGCGCGCGGCCTCGATCTGCTCTGGGTCCACGGCATTCAGGCCCGTCAGGTACAGGATCATGCAATAGGCCGTCTGGGGCCAAAGGCCCGCGGCGATAATGCCGTATGTGGCAGTCGAGTTATTGCCGAGGATATTCACCGGACCCGCGCCGAACCACCCAAGGATCACGTTCAAAAGGCCCTCATCCGCGCCCGGCAACATGAACCAAGAAAATACCAAACCGACAACGACCTGAGACAGCACGAAAGGAAAGAAAAACAACGATTTGTACAGACGCATCCCCACAACCTTCTGGTTGAGGAACAGCGAAATCATCAGGCCCGCGGGGATCGCCAAGAAGTAAAGCAGCAGCCAGATCACGTTGTTCTTGAGCGAGGTCCAGAAGAACGGATCCGTGTAAAGGTTGCGGTAGTTTTCCATGCCGACATATTCGGCATTCCAAACCGTGTCGCCCGTCAGTTCACACCCCGGCTCGCGCCCTGCGCGGTTGCCAAGGTCCAGGCATTGTTGATCGGTAAAGCCGTCGATGCCCCGGTATTGAGGCGAGTACAGACCATTCCATTCATACAGCGAGATGTAGAACGACTGGATGATCGGGTAGAGCACATAGGTCGCGAAGAAAAGGAACGCGGGCAAAAGGAAAAGCCACGGCGCGATGGCCTGCTGGCTGATCTTGCGGCGTGGGGCTGGCGATGAGTGCATAGGCGTATCAGTCGTGACAGATGCCATGGGTCCGGTCCCCCGCGAAGCGTTTGAAAGTCGTGGCTCGGTCAAATCCGGGCCTTGGGGCAGGAACGATCCCGCCGTCTGATCTTGGATGCGAACGGGCGGCAGGCACTGGCCCGCCGCCCGTAGCATTGTAGCTTAGTAGATCCGGCCGCGCGCCTGCTCCAGGATCATCAGAACCTGATCAAGCGTGGAAGGATCAACCATGAACTGCTGGAAGCCCTGCATGGCGACCTGCGCCATTTCAGCAGGGGCGTCGCGGTCAAAGAACTGCGCGATGCCACCGCCCGCGTTGTTCGACAGCATGTCGAAGCCCGCGTTCAGGAACTCGTCGTCATCCACTGCGGAACCGGAGTTCACAGGCAACTGACCCAGGTTGTCGCCGTTGTTAATCAGCGTCTGGTTTTCAGCCGATGCCACGAACAGAAGGAAGGCTTCTGCCGCTTCCACGTTCTCGGCATTGGCCGCGATGTGGAATGTGTCCGTTGGTGCATCTTCGCCCGGCTCGATGGCAGGGTCGATCTGCGGGAACTGGTAGAAACCCAACTGGTCGTCCGTCAGGCCCGCTTCACGCAGAGGTGCAACGGCGAAGTTACCCATCAGGTATGCGGTGGCTTCACCGTTAACCATGAAGGGCAGCGCTTCCTGCCAGCTGTACGACTGGTGGTCAGCAATGAAGCCGCCCATGTCGATCAGGGTTGCCCAGTTCTCGAACGTGGCGCGAACGCGGGGGTCCGTCCACTCAACTTCGCCAGCGGTCAACTCCATGTGGAAGTCATAACCGTTGGTGCGCATGTTGAGGTAGTCGAACCAGCCGCCAGCGGTCCACAAGAACTGTGTGCCGATGGTGTAGCAAGCGCGGCCGGATTCAACGATCACTTCGCAGTTTGCCAGCTCTTCTTCCCAGGTGGTGGGGGCGCTCAGGCCAAGCTCTGCAAAGATGTCTTCACGGTAGTACACGCCCCACTGGTAGTATGTGTAGGGCACGCCCCAGATGCCGTCGTCCATCGTCATGGAGCCTTGGGTGGAAGCCAGCGTTTCTGTCAGGCCGCCCTCTTCCCACAGGTCGGAGATGTCCATGAATAGACCCGCGTCAACGTAGGGGCCCATGCGGTTACCGGCGTACCAGTTTACGATATCAGCGGTGCCAGATTGCAGAACGTTGCGGATCTGCGTTTTCCACGCCTCGCGGTCGGTGATGACCAGCTCAACCTCAACGTCGGGGTTTTCGGCGGTGAAACGCTCGACCATGCCTTCCATGACCGCGCGCGGTGCTGGGTTCGACATGTCCGAGAAGATGCGCAGGGGGCCAGAAACGCCGTGGCCGTCTGCATAAGCGACGCCAGAAAGCATAGTAGCCGCAGCCAGCGCAGCCGCGCCGGTCTTGAAAAGTGATCGCATGGTGTCCTCCCTAGGATCTCAAAAAATCTAGTTCCACTATGTGAAACTTGGTTTCTTATATTGAAATCTTAGTCCGAACCTGCCTAGTCTTGTCAACAGCAAAGCGCGGCGACTTCTGGCAAATCGCGGCGATCCGTTGGACGGTGTTGAGGGCACCGGCCAATAAATTAAGGGGAGGAACGACGTGGCAAGCGAAAATGCCGACAGCTCTGACGGTACGGTGGGCAAGGCTCTTTCCGTGTTGGATGCCGTGGCGTCCTTTGGGCGGCCCGTTCGATTCGGCGAACTTCTAGCCGACAGTCCCTACCCCAAAGCCACGCTTTATCGCTTGGTTCAGGTGCTCACGAAGCAATCCATGCTGACATACGATCCGGACCGACAAACCTATGCGCCGGGCCTTCGCCTTGTGCGACTGGCCCATGCCGCCTGGCAAACCACATCCCTCGCCCCCGTCGCCCGCCCCTACCTAGAGGCGCTTTCGGCAGAGGTCGGCGAAACGATCCATCTTGCGCAACTCGATGGCGGTTCGGTCCTATATGTGGACAAGATCAACGCCCTTGATCCGCTGCAAATGTATTCTCAGGCCGGTAAGGTTGCGCCTTGCTATTGCACTGGCGTGGGCAAAGCGATGATCGCCTTCTTGCCCGAAGACCAGCTGGAACCGATCTTGCGCCAGCAAAGCTATCACACGTTCACCGCCCACACCTACCCCGATGCCGACGCCCTGCGCGTTGAGCTGGCCGCCATTGTTGAGCGCGGCCACGCCTATGATCGCGAGGAACATGAACCGGGGATTATCTGCGTCGCGGTGCCCATTCGCACCCGGGCGGGCCGGGTGCTGGGTGCCGTCTCGGTCACCTCTTCGACAGAGCGCACGTCGCTTGCCGGGCTCGACGCCCACCTGCCGCGCATCCACGCGGCCGTTTCATCCATTGCGGGGGAGGCCCAGGACTGGCGCTTCCCCGATGCAGCAGAATAACCCTAGGGAGGACGCCGCACATGTCGGGCCTGCAACTTACAGACGTCATCAAACGCTATGGCAATACTCAGGTGATCCACGGGATCGACCTTACGATTGACGACGGTGAATTCTGCGTCTTCGTCGGCCCCTCGGGCTGTGGCAAGTCCACGCTTCTGCGCATGGTCGCGGGGCTGGAGGAAACCACCGAAGGCCAGATTGATATCGGCGGACGCGACGTGACCCGCGCCGACCCGGCTGCACGCGGCGTGGCAATGGTGTTCCAGACCTACGCTTTGTACCCCCACATGACCGTCGCCGAAAATATGGGCTTCGGCCTGAAGATGAATGGCCACCCCAAGGCCGAGATCGACGAGAAGGTGAACGAGGCTTCTCGCATCCTGAAGCTGGACGACTATCTGGCCCGCAAACCCAAGGCTCTGTCCGGCGGTCAGCGCCAGCGTGTTGCCATTGGCCGTGCGATTGTGCGTGGCCCCGAGGTGTTCTTGTTCGATGAGCCGCTGTCGAACCTCGACGCCGAATTGCGTGTTGAAATGCGGGTCGAGATTGCGCGTCTGCACAAGGAAATCGGCGCGACGATGATCTATGTGACCCACGATCAGGTCGAGGCGATGACCCTGGCCGATAAGATCGTGGTGCTGCGGGCAGGCTATATCGAGCAGGTCGGTGCGCCGCTGGATCTCTATAACGACCCCGACAACAAATTTGTGGCGGGCTTTATCGGCAGCCCCGCGATGAACTTCTTTGATGGGCATTGCACCGGCGGCGTTATTATTGTGCCTGCCCTTGGCGGCGCGGAATTTGCGGCGCCGCTTTCGATGGTCGGCGACGGCCCGGTGACCGTGGGCGTGCGCCCCAATAAGGTGACGCTGACTGATGGTGCGACCCATACCGTCGATCTGTCCGAGCGTTTGGGCGGCGTGAGCTATCACTACGTCTCTGCCCCCGATGGGTCCCGGATTGTGGTGGAAGCCCACGATCAAGAGGCACCGCCAGCAGGCACCCCAACCGGCATCTCGTTCGATGTGGCCGACGCCTATTTCTTCGACGCTAAGACTGAGTCGCGGTTGCGCTAAACTGCGCTGACCTCAGCCTCAACTTGGGCCTGTAAATCATAGCCACGGCGGCCCGCCGCCTTGGCACATCTTCGCGCCACGAGGGCGGCCTCTTCCGGCGTCAGAACCGTTTTCCATTGGTTCTTTTCTCGGTGTGCGTCGGACGGGCGCCATAGATCCTTGGGGCAATCGATCTTGGCGAAATCCATCAGGGCCGACAATGTGCCGGGCACGTCGGCCAACATATCCTCGTAGCGGATTTCCATCATCCGACGCGGTGCAGTTCGAACCATGGCGTCCCATGTCAGCACCGCCTCGGACCAACAATTGATCGCACCGTTTATATCGGGCACCGAGACCTGTCGCCCCAACTTCAAACTGGCCACGACATTGAGCGGATTGCGCACCAAATGGACAACGCGGGCACGGGGGAATTCGGCCAGAATCAGGGGCAAACCATAGATATTCTGAGGGGTCTTATCGAACCACCGAAACGGCTCGGCCACGCCTTTGGCTTGGGCAAAGGCCCCGATATAGCGCCGTTGCAAGTTGGCCTTTGTGGCGCAATGTTCCAGCAGTTGTTCGAACACCTCTTCGCTGACCCCATCCATTTCCCGGTGTTTGCGTAGCAAAGTGTTGCTGACATGAGGGCCCATGCCGCCGGGCGACCGAAATGGATCAGACCACCGCAGAAAATGCGTTTCCTCCGGGCAGATGAAATTCGGCACACGCCGCAACATATCACGCAGCCAAGTAGTGCCCGACCGCATCGACCCAACGATAAACAAAGGCATCTTGTCCGACGCCCGAGGGGGGAGCGTGGTCGTCATTCAGCTGCCTCCATTGATGAAACCTCTGGGCAGAGCGCCGCGAAAAGCCGCGCGACCGAGGTTTCTTTCGGTTCCAGCGCGACGGTGATGCCATTGGCCGCCTTGTCCAAAGCCTCTCCCTGCGCGCCCAAGGCAAAGCCGACCACGGGAAGCCCGGTTCCCAACGCCTCGTGGGTGGTGAACGAGAAAGTCTCGGGCCAGATCGCGGGGACCATCCAGCAGCACACGCCATAACTCTCTGCCAGATCAGCAATCTCTTCGCGCCGATACGTGCCATGCAGGGTCACGTTGCGCGGCAAGGGAATGGTACTGTCAGCGTTGCCGATCACGACAAATATCTGATCGGGGTGCTTCAGTGCGATTTCCCGCAGCACCCAAGCGCCTTTCTGGTGGTTGATATTGCCAAGGATGCCAATGCACGACCCCGCCTTGGGACGAGCCCGGCGCACCGGTGTAGGCAGCTCATGAGGGCGGATTACGAGTGGTGCGCCGGGATAGGCTTGCGCGAAAAGCTCGGCAGAGGAGGAGGAGAAGGCCGTCACCTCGGACGCTGCATCAATTAACGCGCCCCATGCATCGCGCCATTGGGCGAGTGTTACCATCGATCCATCGGGGCGCGTGACAGCATGGTTGGGGTCAGCGTTATCGCGATGGGGCGTGCCCAGAAACTCCCCCCGTTCCAACAACGTGTAAGAGGGAGAGACGGGGTAAAAATCATGCAGGCGAAGGGCGATCGTGTCGTCGCGGCCCTGTCTGCGAAGGGAAAGGAGCGCCTTTGGAATGCGGATCGGGTCTGGATCCCCAACGCCGCAAGAATAGATCAGGTCAAGGGCGGGCACGGGGGACAAGACCTTTGCGACGACCGATAAATCATCGGTCTGACCGGCTGTCACTTGCCCGTCCACGTATAGGTCCACCTGCCAAGCACGCGCGCCCCCGACGCGCAAAATGACCGCCGCGCCCGATTTCTCAACCTCCATTTGCAGGGCAATTTCCGCCCCGCCGCCAAGGGTATGAGCCAGATAGACCGGCAGGCGCCCGCTGCGTTGAGCGGCCAGCGCAATCCCTAGGGCCAAGCGCGGCGTCGTCAGAGTATCTTGGGCAATAAAGCGCTGCACATTGGCGTCAAACACCGGATACCGCCGCGCGATCAGTGCGTTAGCCGCCCGGATGCGGCGCAGTTTCTCGTCGGACCCAAAGCTTTGCCCGCCCACATGCTCCACGAACAATCGCGGTTGGCACAGGTGCCTCGCCCCTAGGGCTTTGGTCTTCTGGCTCCAATCAACCTCTTCCCCGTAGCCGCGACCGAAGGCCGGGTCGAGGCGCGGCACTTTCGCCAGCCATTGGCGCGACATTGCCATGCAAAAGCCCACGCCGGTCGGCACATCTGGGCAGATTTCCCCTCCCAAGGAGGCAGCGACCCTATCGATCGCGTCAACGTCGTTTTCCCCGATCGCGATCCCTGGCCCCATCGCCGGCACAGACAAAACCTCTGCCGCGTTGGACAGAGGGGTGACGGAAGCCACGTTGGGGTCGCGTAAGGGCGCGACCAAGCGGCTGGCCCACCCGTTTGGCACCATGGCGTCCGTGTTTAACAACACGACAGGGCCGTCGCGGTCCTGCGCCTCGGCCGCCTTTAGGGCGAGGTTTACCGCGCCGATGAAGCCAAGGTTCTTGTCCTGCGGAAGATACGTGACCCGGTCGCCCCGCGCGGCGGCCCATTGCGCCATCCAAGGGCCGAGTTCCGGATCGGTTGAGCCGTCATTAACCGCAATCAGGTGCCAAGACAGATCGGTGCCTGCCTCCACCCGCGCGAGGCACTTCTTGAGGTACGGCAGCGCGTTATAGATCGGTAGAATGATGGTGATGCCCGTCGTGACCGCGGGCACCGGAACGGGCGGCTGAAGCCACGAGGGATCAAGCCGATGGCCACGCGCCGAAACCTCTAACCCAAGGGCGCGTTTCACAGCGGATTTCGACTGCGCCGTGGGTTTCCACAGGTAGCGGGCGATACTGGGGCCGGCACGGGAAAGGTCACGGAGAAACGCTCGCTTTAGCCTGCGGTGCGCCGATGCAGGCGCGGCTTCAGTTGGATGGGGGAGCGTGACAGAAAACTCGGGCCCGTCATCTTGTTCCACATGCAATGTCAGCGGCTTGGCCGAGGCGGGAACCACCCCCTCAAACCCCGTTTCCGGCGCGATGCCGAAACGCGCGGCAACATCGCTGCGATAGATGTTAGGGGTAAGCGCAACCTCCCCCCCCGGCCAGGTCACCCGCTGTGAGCGGGCGTTGGCCCAACCGGTGATCTCGACCCTGTCATCGCGGCGAATGACTTGTTCGACTTGACCGATCCGCCGCCCAACCGGCCCCAGGGCCACGCCCCGCAATCGGCTTTCGTGGACCCCCGCGTAGCGCAAATAGAGCGTTTGGAGACGGTGGATCACGGAGCCGCTATCCCTTCGCCGTGGTCGCGAGGTAGCGGCCATATTGGGTCTTGCCAAACAGAGCTGCGCGCTCGGCCAAACCGTCTTCGTCAATCCACCCGGCAGCATAGGCGATTTCGTCAGGCGAGCCCACTTGCAGGCCCTGGCGTTGCGTCAGCGTTCGCACAAAATTGCCTGCATCCAACAGGCTTTCGTGGGTGCCGGTATCCAGCCACGCATACCCACGGCCCATACGTTCTACCGTCAGTTTCCCGTCTTGAAGATAGCTTTCCAGAAGGCTGGTGATTTCCAATTCTCCCCGGGCGGAAGGCTTAACAGCGGCCGCACGATCCGGCGCGGTGCCGTCCAGAAAATACAGTCCTGTCACCGCAAAATTGGACGGCGCCACATCGGGCTTTTCCACAATAGACGTAACGCTGCCATCGTCAGCAAAATCCACCACGCCATAGCGTTCCGGGTCCATCACCCGGTAGCCAAACACAGTGCCCCCTGAGGATCGGGCATCGGCGGCGGCCAAGACCTCAGGCAGACCGTGACCGAAGAAAATGTTATCGCCCAGAACCATCGCCGAAGGGGCACCGTTCAGGAAATCCTTGGCCAACAAATAGGCCTGAGCAAGTCCATCGGGGCTAGGTTGTTCGATATAAGTAAGCGACAGGCCCCATTGGCTACCATCGCCCAGTGTGCGCTGGAACTGCGCCTGATCTTCTGGAGTGGTAATGATGGCTATTTCCCGGATACCGGCCAACATGAGAACCGATAAGGGATAATAGATCATTGGCTTGTCATAGATCGGCAGCAGTTGCTTGGAGACACCAACCGTCACCGGGTAAAGGCGTGTGCCAGACCCGCCTGCTAAAATAATTCCTTTGCGCGCCATTCTAGCGTCTCCATGTCGTGAACCCGTTTCACGGGTAGCGCGTTTGCCGGAAATTGCCAACGACGCGCCTTGTCCAAGACTTCTGACGCCAAATAATTAAGATTGATTGAAGACCGTCAGGAATTGCGCAGATCAGCCAGAACCGCCCGCAGGCCCGCGCGCCAATCCGGGCGGGCGATGTCGAAAACGGCCGCTATGTCCGAGCAATCGAGCCGGGAGTTCAGCGGTCGCGTGGCTGGCGTTGGATACTCGGTTGAGGGGATATCCGTGACCGCGACCTCCAGCCCCGCCTCTGCAAAAATCGCCCGCGCGAAATCTGCCCAAGAGACATCCGGCGCACCCGAGAAATGGTAGGTGCCGGACTTGGACGGATCACGTTGCAGCGCCTCGGCCATGGTCACGCAGGCCTGCGCAATATCGCGGGCTGGGGTCGGTCCGCCAACCTGATCCGCCACAATCGTCAGCGCCTCCCGATCTGCGCCGAGGCGTAGCATCGTCTTCACAAAGTTGGCGCCATGGGCAGAAAACACCCAACTGGTGCGCATGATCGCGTGGGCCGCGCCGGAAGTCAGAACGGCTTCCTCCCCCGCCAGCTTCGTGCGGCCATACGTGCCAAGCGGGGCCACTGGGTCCGAGGGTTTGAACGGATCTCTCCCGGCCCCGTCGAACACGTAGTCGGTGGAAATCTGGACGAATGGAATGCCCTTGGCAGCGCAGGCCCGCGCCATAGCAGCGGGGGCTTCGGCGTTGACGGTATGGGCCAACGGCTCGTCCTGCTCGGCCCGGTCAACGGCGGTGTAAGCGGCGGCGTTGATAATGGCGGTTGCGTTACTTTCTGCAATCACGCGGGCGCAGGCATTTGGATCGCTGAGGTCGGCCCCATCGCGCCCGATTGTCCGCACCCCAAGGCGAGCCAATTCTTGCGCCACCTGCCCCGTTTGCCCAAACGCCAGCAGGGTCATGCTTTCGTTCCCAAACGCGACCCAACACCGTCGCGTTCCTGCAACGCACGCCACCACGGTTCATTGGCCAAGAACCAATCCACGGTCTTTTCAAGACCCTCTTCGACGGTCACGGAAGGGGTCCAGCCCAGTTCATCCTGAATGCGGCTGGCATCAATCGCGTAGCGCAAATCGTGGCCGGGGCGGTCTGCGACGAAGGTGATCAAATCGGCATGGGGGGCGTTTTGCGGTCGACGCGCGTCCAACAGGCCGCAAATGGCCCGCACAAGGTCGATGTTTGTCCGCTCATTATGGCCACCGATGTTGTAGCTGCGGCCTACCTCGCCGTTCTCCAGCACACACAGCAGCGCATCGGCGTGATCTTCGACGTACAGCCAATCGCGGATGTTCATGCCGTTTCCGTAGACCGGGATCGGCTCCCCCGCGAGAGCTTTGAGGATCACCACGGGGATGAGCTTTTCGGGGAAGTGATAGGGGCCATAGTTGTTGGAACAATTGGTCAGCAGAATGGGCAGCCCATAGGTTTCATGCCATGCGCGAACCATATGGTCAGATGCTGCCTTGGAAGCCGAATAGGGGCTGTTAGGCGCGTAGGGCGTGTCTTCGGTGAACAGGCCGGTATCACCAAGGGTGCCGTAAACCTCATCGGTGGAGACGTGATGGAAGCGGAAGCTCTCGGGCTTGCCACGCGCCTCCCAATGGGCACGGGCGGCATCAAGCAAGGTCGTGGTGCCGGTAACGTTGGTTTGGATGAAGGCAGCCGGCCCATCAATGGAACGGTCAACGTGGCTCTCGGCAGCAAGGTGCAGAATCGCATCGGGATTGTGCCGCGCTAGAATTGTGGCCATCGCCGCAGGGTCACATACATCGGCGTGCTCGAAGGTATAGAGGTTTGAAGACGCAACTGTCGCCACATTTTCCAAACATGCGGCATAGGTCAGCGCATCAAGGTTGATCACCTCGTGGCCGCGCGCCACGGCAAGGCGGATCACGGCAGAGCCAATGAAACCCGCACCGCCGGTGATAAGGATCTTCATGGGGCGACCTCGTAAGTAAATGGGCTGTCGAGGTCTTTGAGAGCGGGGGCTACTGCGTCCTTCCCGGACAGAACCGGAGCGCCCTCTAATCCCCAATCAATGCCGATGTCGGGATCGCTCCAGATAACGGCCCCTTCCGTTTCGGGCGCGTAGAAATCGCTGCACTTGTAGATGATCTCTGTCCCCGGCTCTCGGGTAATGAAGCCATGGGCGAAACCAGCGGGCACCAGAAGTTGCTTTCCGTTCTCGAACGTCAGTTCGATACCGAACCACTTGCCATAGGTGGGCGAGCCTTTGCGAATATCTACCGCCACGTCAAACAGACGCCCCCTGCCACACCGCACCAACTTGTCTTGCGCGTGAGGTGGGGCCTGAAAATGCAGCCCCCGGATGGTGCCGACATCGGCTGACAACGAATGGTTGTCCTGCACAAAGGTGGTCGTGACGCCATGGTCGGCCAACTTCGCCGCGCTGTAGGTTTCAGCAAAAAACCCGCGGGCGTCGCCGAAGCGCGGCGGGGTTATCACAAGAAGCCCCTCAAGGCCCGTTTGGTCAATCTGCATCGGAGGGTCCTGCTCTGCCGCCATTTTGCGGGACAATGCCACGGAGACGCCTGCCTCGCAACGGGCGCAACCAAAGCCTTGCAAGGCTTTGGGCAAACCCTTGCAAGGGTTTGTCGCCGCCGCGTCTAGTGCCAGTCGAAGAAGCCCTCTCCGGCGCGGGTGCGCAGGGCGCGGGCCATGTCAGCGCCGAGTTTCGCGCCGTCCTCAACGGGGGCGGTGCGGTCATCGGTTAGCACTTCCGAGCCGTCGGGGCGCAGGATTTCACCGCGCAAGCGCAGGGTGGTGCCGTCCAACTCGGCAAGGGCGGCAATCGGCGTCTGACAAGAACCGTCGAGCCCCTTCAGGAACGCCCGTTCCGCCGCCAGCCTTTGGCCTGTCTGCACGTCGTGGATCGCCGCCAGCATCTCTGCGGCGCGGTTGTCATCCGCGCGGCGCTCAATCCCGATGGCCCCTTGCGCCACAGCGGGCAGCATATCTTCCACCTCAATCGCGGATTTCACCACCTCCTCCATGCGCAACCTGCGCAGGCCCGCCATGGCGAGGAACGTCGCATCGGCCACCCCATCCGCCAACTTCTTCATCCGCGTCTGTACGTTGCCGCGGAACTCCACCACATTCAGGTCTGGCCGCCGTGCAAACAATTGTGCCCTTCGCCGCAAAGAGGATGAGCCTACAATGGCGCCCCCCGGCAAAGCATCCAGACCCTCGTGGTTAAGCGACACAAAAGCATCGCGCACGTCTTCACGGGGCAAGTAGCAATCCAGCACCAATCCTGCGGGCTGTTCTGTTGGCATGTCCTTCATGGAATGCACGGCGATATCAATCGCGGCGCTCAACATATCCTCTTCGATTTCCTTGGTGAACAGTCCTTTGCCGCCAATCGTTTTCAGGGCCACGTCTGCATCGATCAACGAACGGTCGTCTCCGGTTGTCTTGATGACCACGACCTCGAACGCCTCTTCAGGCAAGTCCCACGCAGCCATAAGACGAGCGCGGGTCTCGTGGGCCTGGGCCAGCGCGAGGGGCGAGCCTCGGGTGCCGATACGCAAAGGGGCGGCGGGGGTTGGTAAAGTGATCGTCATAGGACCTCTGGCGGTGGGGCAACTCGGGTTGACAAGGCGGTGGTCTGTGACACTCATACCGAAAATTCACGCACCCACCAGATGACCTGAAGGATAACCGCCATGACCGATAAGAAAAAGCTCCTCCGGTCCTTGGCAGGTGAAACGATGGACGTGCCGCCGGTGTGGCTGATGCGGCAAGCAGGACGCTACCTGCCCGAGTATCGTGCGACGCGGGCGCAGGCGGGTGACTTCCTGTCCCTTTGCTACAATCCAGAACTGGCGGCAGAGGTCACCTTGCAGCCGATCCGCCGTTTCGGCTTTGACGCCTCGATCCTGTTTGCGGACATCTTGTTGATCCCCCAAGCCCTTGGCGCAGACCTTTGGTTTGTCACCGGCGAAGGGCCCCGGCTTTCCACGATCACCGATGCCTCTGGCATGGCGGGGATGAAGACCAAGGACGACATCCACGAGACCCTGAACCCGGTCTATGAAACAGTCAAAATCCTGGCCGAGGAACTGCCCAAAGAAACCACGTTGATCGGCTTTGCCGGTGCCCCTTGGACCGTTGCGACCTATATGATCGCAGGCCGTGGCACCCCGGATCAGGCCCCTGCTCACAAGCTGCGCGAAGGCGACCCGGCGACGTTTGATGCGCTGATCGACCTGATTACCGATGCGACGATCGAATATCTCGATATGCAGGTGAAAGCAGGCGCCGAGGTGGTGAAGCTGTTCGATAGTTGGGCCGGTTCCCTGAAGGGAGAGGCGTTTGATAAATACGCCCTCGCCCCCGCCAAGAAGATCATTGCTGAACTAAAATCGCGCCACCCCGATCTGCCAGTCATCGCCTTCCCTCGGGAAGCGGGCGACAAGTATATTGGCTTTGCCGATGCCGTTGGTGCCGATTGTCTGGCGATTGATACTTCGGTCGATGCCACATGGGCGGCACAGAACCTTCAGGTTGCGGGCTGTGTGCAGGGCAACCTGGACCCTAAGCTCATGGTCACAGGTGGAGAGGCTTTGGCATCAGAGGCGCGGCGTATCCGCGATGCGCTAAAAGGCGGCCCCCATGTGTTCAATCTTGGTCACGGGATCACCCCCGATGCAGACCCCGAGAATGTTCACATTTTGCTGGACGCAATCCGCAATTAACTTCGGGCGGGGGATGCCTTGGCGAAGGGCACGATAACCCTCTGAGCGCCAGGCATGCGCCGGATTTGTCGAGCCCCCATGCGCACTTGCCCCCTTAGACGACGCCATTTTTGTCCAAGGGACTTGGCAGCTTTCGGCCGCGCTTCCCGGTCAATGGCGCTTTCGGTTTGGATGGGCGGGGTCAGGCCAAGCGCCTCACATTGATCAAGCTGCACAGCAAGGGCCGGAACCGCCTGCCACGCCGTCACATCGTAGGCGGCGCAAATCATACCATCGGCCAGTCCCGGCGCCTGCGCCACCCGGTCCAGCAACTTGCGCGCGCCAGAGGGCCGCAAAACGTAAGCCGCCGCCCCGGTGCGATCCTGCCATAGGCGGTGCATGGGGGCCTGCATGTGAGGGGCACGGGCGATCAGCTTGCGCCGCCCCCGTGTTTCCAGCGTGACCAACTCTGCCTCGGGCAGAGCTTCAATCTGGTGCAGGAAATCAGGCGTATCATCGTGCAGGACGGCATCGTCTTCGCAGATCAACATCGGCGCGCCTTCGGCCAAAACCCGTTCCCAAGCAGCCCGGTGGCTGGCGAGGGCGGCCATCTCCGTCGTGCGCAGAGGCCGCTCCCATCGCTGCCAATAGGGATCATCGCTTGGGGGTGTCAGTGTTTGCGGGGTCACCGCCTCTTGCCGGACCAACCCCAACCCCAAACGGGTGATTTGCCCCGCCATGAAAGACATCCGCGCGCTTTCAGGGCCGAGGTTGATAACGAGCACCTTCACTGACCAAGCTCTCCTCGAAAGGCAGCCAGATAGGCATCCACGATCGCGTCTTCACTGAAAAAGGTGGTGAGACGCTCTCGCCCTGCTGCACCATAGCGCTGCCGCAGGCTGTCATCGTCCTGCAACGAGCGCAGCCCAGCAACCATCGCATCAAGATCATCAATTTCGGTCAATATCCCATCTACGCCGTCTCGAATGAACCAACCCGGTCCCTCTGAGCGGGCGGCAACAACGGGCATTCCCGCTTGCCAAGCATCTAAAACAACGTTTCCCAATGGCTCATGACGGGAGGGGAAAAGAACGGCATCGGCAGCCGCGAAATGATGGACCGGCTCATCGACCCAACCCAGCATCCGCACGCGATCTGCGATGCCTTCCTTTACCGCCAGTGCTTCCAGCGCTTGCTTTTCCTCGCCATCACCCATCAGCCAAAGGATCGTGCCGGGCATACGAGCCACGGCTCGGATCGCCATGTCGAGCCCTTTGCGCTTCACAAAGCGGCCCGCTGCGGCGACAACAAATGCACCCTCGGGCGTATCAGCCTCTGCGCGACTGATCGGCTGCGCCTTAACAGGGCGGGCGAAATTTGTGATGGTCTTAGCGGGCTTCGTCCAGCCCAGTGCCTTTACATGGTCCGTGATCGCGGGCGTGTTGGAGACAATGATGTCACTATCGCCGAGATGGCCAATTGTTGTTGGGTAGTCCCCAAAACGCTCAACCTTCAACGATCCTTTGATACTTTGCTGAAACCGCGCAGCGTGGGGCTCAAAAGAAAATAAAACGTCCGGATGCCAATCCCTTAATATGCGGCGGTACGCGGCCCGAAGCCAGAAACGCGTCAAGGGCAAGAAGCGGTGGTTGTTTTCGATAGTTGGACCAATTTCGACAATACGCCGGCGCCATGTGCGGACGGGTCGAATGATGAAACGCTGCTCGATTTCGCCCCGGCGATCGAAGGCTTGAGCCAAGTTCACGAAGAATCGCTCAGCGCCGCCCTCTTTGCGTAGACAAATACTAAAAAGACGCAACGTGCTCATGTCCGTCCGGCCCAACGGTGCCAACGCAAGCGGATTTGATAGTCTAGCTGGTACTTCAACTTTCGTAACGCATCACTCTTGCTGCGGCTTCTACGGGCGTCACCGATGGTGCCAGTGACGGCCTGTTCATCTCCGACTTCAAGGGAGTTAGGCTGGACGAGGGCGATACGCTGGCCGTGCTCCCAGAAGAATTTATGGTCTTCGTCAATCGGTCTAAAGAACGGGACGCAGCGCTTAAGCAGCGCGGCAGCACTGGCTCTTTTGAGACCATACCCGAGCATCGTAGTCGGAACACGGTAGGGTGTTCCCAACGAAAAAGCGCCTACCAAGGGCGACGCGGAGATCATGCCGGGATCATTGTTAATACTAAACAGTTTAACCACGTCCCAATCTAGATCTTCCCGAGCACTCAAAGCCCGAAGAACCTCGGCCAAATCACCCTTCACCTTAAAATCATCCTCAAAAACGAAGCCGCCGGGGGCGTCAGATGCTACGATCGCCTGCCATGCCTTGATGTGGCTCAGGTAACATCCCAACTCGCCCGCCACGAGATCCTGCTTCCCGCGGCGCCGGTTCGCTTTCTCGTCATACACTTCCGCGACCTGCTCAGGCGTCAAGTCTGCGCCCCAAACCGCTTCAACACGCGTGAAGTGAATGCCTTGCGCATCCAGTTGTGCACGGGCGTTTTCCATCCGGGCGGTGTTGTCTGCCAGGTTGACTACGTAGGAGGGCCAGGTGCCTTCAGTCACGGTGTAGCGCGCCAGCATAACACCGCCTCGCGCAGAACCTTGACCGGGAACAGGCCTTTTACAGCCAACGCCGCTTCTTTCAGAAAAGCCGTTTCTGCAGTCCCTTGCGTGCTTTGAAGGACATGAATGTGCACAGCCTCAAAACAATACATCGCCGTACCCGTCATCAGGTGCCATTTACGGCGAAAGTTGCGAAAAGGATCAGCCATGGTTCACTTTCGTAAGAGACACTACCGTTTAACCACAATACCGGCCCCGGGGAAGGGCTTAGCCCGCCACAAGAAGACCACGATAAATCGCCATGATCGCTTCGGCTTCACCCTCGATGCGGAAGTGCTGCTCTACGTGGGTGCGGGCGGCTTGGCCTTGGGTGGCGCAAAGGGCGGGCACGTTTGTGTAACGGGTGACGGCCTCTGTCATGGCTGGCGTGTCTTGTGGCGCGATCAACGTGCCTGTTTGCGGCGTCAAAAGCTCCGGGAACGCCCCGACGGTCGTAGCAACACAAGGAACCCCGCAGGCCATGGCTTCCAAAGGGGTCAAGCCGAAGCCTTCCCACCGTTGCGGGGCTACGAATAGGTCAAGAACGCGGTACCAATCGGCCATTTCGTGCACCGGCACTTCGGGCTTGAACAGCAATCGGTCGCTCAGCCCCGCTTGGGCAACTTGCGTGCGAAGTCCGGCCTCATAGGCGGCATGGTCCGAGGTCGCCCGCCCCATGATAAGACCATACGCATCAGGATTGGCCTGTAGCACCGGGATCATTGCATCAACGAAATCCCCGGTGCCTTTCTGCGCCCGAATGCGCCCATAGCAACCGATCAGCGTGGCGTCAGGCAACCCAAGACGGGCGCGCAATGCGGACCTATCCGCGGGAGGGGTGAAGGCCGCCACATCGATTCCGTGCAGGATCACGTCGGCAGGCCGTTCCAGATAGCTAGCCGTCTTTTGGGACGTGGCAATGATGTGGTCCATCTGCCCAATCAGCCATTTCGTATAGCCCGTATGCTTACGCTGAGAGGCCGAGGTGAACACCAGTTTCAACCGTTTGCGCAGCAGGTGTTTCAGGGCGAGGCCCGCCAACATCTCGGTATTGCGCCGCGCGTGCCAGACACGAGCGCCATGGGGCCCTTTGCGCGACATGGTCAGCAACTGGCTTAACCGGATTTGCGGCACATGGGCGGGCAGATCAGGCGACACGGCGGCCAATGCCATGGCGCGGGCCTGCAATGGCACCAGCCGTACGATGGTTGCCGTCACGCCGGAAAGCCGCTTCTTGAAGTTCGGCACCAACACGTCGAGCGTTTGGGGATCAGGCCTCAGGTCCATTTAGCGATCGGGGGCAAAGACATCAGGACCGCATTGGCGTCATGGCCTGTTTCCAGCCCAAACTTGGTACCCCGGTCGTAGACAAGGTTATATTCCGCATAGAGCCCCCGATGCACCAGTTGCGCCTCTCGGTCGGCTTCGGTGAACGACTCGTGACGGCGCTTCTCCACGCAGCCCAAAAAGGCGGGCAGGAAGGCGCGACCCACGTCTTGGGTGAAGGCGAAATCCGCCTCCCAATCGCCGGTGTTATGGTCGTCATAGAAGATGCCGCCAACGCCACGGGCGCGTTTGCGGTGGGGGACATAGAAATACTCATCGGCCCATTTCTTGTAGCGGCCATAGAGGTCTTCGCCATGGGGGTCGCAATGATCCTTCAGGGTCTTGTGGAAGAAGGCTGTGTCTTCATCATATTCAATCGCCGGGTTTAGGTCGGACCCGCCGCCAAACCACCATGCGCCGGGCGTCCAGAACATACGGGTGTTCATGTGAACCGCTGGCACGCGGGGGTTCTGCATATGCGCCACAAGGCTGATGCCGGACGCCCAGAACCTTGGGTCCGTATCCATCCCCGGCACACCGCGCGCGGCCATGGCCTTTTGCGCCCGCTCTCCCAGAACGCCGTAGACCTCGGATACATTCACGCCGACCTTCTCGAATACGCGCCCGCCCCGCATGACGCTCATCAAACCGCCACCTGCGTCTGATCCGTCCTCGGACGTGCGCTTGGTTTCGCTGACCTCGAACGTGCCCACCGGGGCATCGCCGCCTTGGGTCTGCTCTACTTTCTCGAACGCGGCAACGATGTCATCGCGCAAACTGCGGAACCAATTGGCCGCCCGCGTTTTGTGATCGAGGGTCAGGTCGAGCATCTTGGGGGCTTCCTTTTTGCAACACTTCGCCGCCTTGTAGCAGAGCGAAAACCCCTTCGCCACACAGTGTGGCCGCTTCGATGGCCCACATATGGAGCCTCTGCCCGTTCCACTGCCCACATTTGCCAATTCATTGCAGAGGCTAGAATTTTCGGCTCGATGGCATGGATTTTATAGAAACTTTGTCGTACGCTGAACGTAATCGCCGCAATAGACGGCACCAGAGGCAGATAGAGCAACTCATGTTCGTACGGAATTTTTATGCAGCCCTTATGGGGGCTCTCATGGTGTTTTTCGCCGTGCTCCCCGGTCCGGTTCAGGCCGCTCCCTACGCCGCAATGGTGATGGACGCACGCAACGGCGAGGTTTTGCATTCGCGCAACGCCGATACCCGATTGCATCCGGCCTCCCTCACCAAAATGATGACCCTCTACATTGCGTTCGAAGCCCTTCGCCTTGGCGAGATCACGCTCGATACCGAGGTGACGATCTCTGCCAATGCCGCGAATGAGCCTCCATCGCGGCTTGGTCTTCGGGCGGGGTCCACGATTCGCCTGCGCTACCTGATCAGGGCCGCTGCGATCCGTTCGGGCAACGATGCCGCCACCGCGATCGGGGAGGCGATCTCCGGCTCCGAGGCTGCCTTTGCCCGCCGAATGACACGCACCGCCCGCGCCTTGGGCATGACCCGCACCACCTTCCGCAACGCCCATGGCCTGACCGAAGAGGGCCACCTGTCCACGGCCCGTGACATGACCATGTTGGGGCGGCGGCTGATCTATGATTATCCCCAGTATTACAACTTGTTCTCCCGAGTGACCGCTGATGCGGGCATCGCCACGGTACGCAACACCAACCGGGTCGTGCTGACCACCTATCGCGGCGCGGACGGCATCAAGACCGGCTACACGCGGGCAGCGGGCTTCAACCTTGTGGCCTCGGCCCAACGCGGGGAAGAGCGCATTATCGCAACGGTTTTTGGCGGGCGAAGCTCTGCTTGGCGCAACGAACGGGTGATGGAACTGCTTGATATGGGATTTGAGAGGGCGCCGAGCTCTGTCGCGCTGCGCACCCCGCCCCTACCCACCTACGCAGATGATGGCGGCCCGTCCGGGCAAAGCAGCACTCCGCGCGGGCAACGGGCACCGGAACGCTCTATGCGGCCCATGACGCGTCCGGCCAACGGGGTGAACGCCGATATGCTGGCCGCAATCAACAGCGCTGTGGGCGAGGCGCTGGAACCTAGCGCCGAAGTTGCCGCCGCCGTTGAAGCCGCACTCAGCGCCGCCGAGATCCCCTCAGACAGGCCCGCCCCCCGGCCTGAGCCGCAAGCGGCGGTAGAGCCTGAACCCACGCCGATCCCCCCGCCTGAACCGGAATTGGTGACACGGGCGTCGTCCACGGGGTCACGGCTATATGGCGTGTCATTGGGGCCGCAGAACTCCCATCACGCGGCCGAGCGATTATTGCTGCGCACCGCGCTGGCCGAGCTTGGCACCTTCGACACAGCCCTGCGCCGCGTCGTCAACGTGAGCCGAGGCTACGACGCACGGTTTGCGGGTATGACCGAGGATCAGGCCTCTCAAGCCTGCGCCCGACTATCGGCCCAGAACATTAGCTGCGAGACCTTTGGTCCCTGACACCTAGCGACAAATCACCTACCAAAACGGCGGCCCGATCGGAGCCGCCGTTTTTGTATCCACCGCGCTACTGGACATTTTTTGTATCCGCCGCCCTACGGGACGGGGGGAGGGGCGTGGTCTCGCGGTTTTGCCCCGCAAAACAGTGGACCCGCGTCTTCCCGTCCCTATTTCGGCTTGTCATCATAGTCATCGCGCAAAATCCGATGCGCGTCGCCTTCGGGGTCGTCAAACTGGCCCTTCTTCAGAAGCCACCAAAACGCGACAAGTCCCAAAGCCCCAAGGGCAAGGCTCACCGGGATCAACAAGCCAAGCACTTCCATCAGCGCAGCCGCAATGCGTTGAGCGATACGGTCAAGGACGAGCTGGACATCGCCAGCGCCGCGATCAGGGGCGAACACAGGCCCGCAACCGCCAGAGGCACGGCTAATAGGTTGTAGACAGAGGCGATGGTAAAGTTCTCCTTGATCCGTTTTCTCGCGGCAACTGACGTGGCCATTGCGTCAAGGATCGGGGCCAAGCTGCCCCCCGTCAACACCATGTCCGACGCGGCCCGTGCCGCCTCCAGCGCCGTGGCCGGAGAGATCGAGACGTCCGCCGCCGTGAGCGCCGCTGTGTCGTTCATCCCATCGCCCACCATCAACACCTTTGCGCCGCTATCGCGAAGCGCCCCAATTACCTTGGCCTTCGCTTCGGGCCGCGCCTCGGCCATCACTTCCGTGATCCCTATACGGGCCGCAAAGGCGCTTACCGCCGCCTCCACATCGCCCGACAGCAGAATCACACGTTTGCCTTGCGCTTTCAGCCCCGCCACCAGCGCTTCCGCTCCGGTACGGATTGTATCGTCAAAGGCGATCGCCTGCGCCGCCCCTTCCCCGATTTTCAGATAGGTCGCCGTGGTGGCCAATGCCTCTGCCCTGACCCATCCCGCGCGGCCCAGTCTTACCGTTTGCCCGCGCCATTGCCCCTCCAGGCCGAAACCGGGGTGTTCTTGCACGGCATCCAAGGCCACCGGGCTCACGCCCAGATCAGCAAGGCCCCGGGCCATGGATTGCGCCAGCGGATGCGCTGATCCTTGCGCCAAAGCCAGCGCCACGCCTTGGTCGGCATCTGAAAGCCGCTCCAACCCCAAGGCCACGGGCGCGCCATCGGTCAGCGTTCCGGTCTTGTCAAAAACCACCGTATCGACCTGCGCCAAACGCTCCAGCGCCGTGCCGCTTTTGATCAGCAAGCCCTTGCGGAACAATCGGGCCGAGGCCGCCGTGGTCACCGCAGGCACCGCCAACCCAAGGGCGCAGGGGCAGGTGATAATCAAAACCGCCGCCGCGATGTTCAGGGCCACGCGCAGGTCCATCGTCGCCAGAAACCACCCCACTGCCGCAAGGGCCGAGATGATGTGAACCCCCGGCGCATAGAGCTTGGCCGCCGCATCCGCGAGAGAGGTATAGTTGTTGCGACCCGCCTCGGCCACGGCGACCAAATCGGCGATCCGCGACAGCTCTGTGTCGCGCCCTGCTGCCTGAACCTCGACCGTGATGGCCCCTGTCAAATTCGCCTCACCCGCATGAACGACGTCGCCCGGCCCGGCCACCGCGGGCAGCGTTTCGCCTGTCATGATCGAACGGTCCAACTCGGTCGCCCCGTCACGCAACACGCCGTCCACCGGGATACGCCCGCCCGGAAGCACACGCACCAGATCGCCGGGGCGCACGTCGGCGACACTGACTGTTTGCGTCCCCTCCCCCGTGATCCGCAAAGCACGCGGCACTTCCAGCGCGGCCAATTCCTGTGCCGCAGAGCGGGCATTGGCACGGGTCCTGTGATCCAGATAACGGCCCGCCAAAAGGAAGGTACACAGCGCGATTGCGGCGTCGAAATAGGCGTGCTCGCCTGACAGCATCGTCTCGTAAAGGGAGGTGCCGACAGCAAGCACGATCGCCAGCGTGATCGGCACATCCATGTTCAAGCGCCCCGCCTTCAGCGCCGCGAAGGCCGAGGCATAGAATGGCTGGCCCGTAAAAATAACGGCGGGAATAGCAATCGCGGCACTGATCCAATGCATCATGTCGCGGGTCACGCCTTCGGCCCCGGACCACACGGCGACCGACAAGAGCATCACGTTCATCATCGCGAAAACAGCCACCGCAAGGCGCATCAGAAGGGCGCGGCCTTTGGCGTCAATCTCGGTCGCCGCCAGAACGCCGGGGTCCAACGCGTGCGCCTCAAACCCTGCGTCCGTCAGGGCGTGGCAAAGGGTGTCCGCGTCAACGTCCAGATCGGCCTCGACCGCGACACGGCGCAGGGTCAGGTTGACCCGCGCGTCACGCACGCCGGGCAGCGCGTGCAATACCCGCTCCACCCCCGAAATACACCCGGCACAGTGGATGCCCGGCACGGCGATCATCAGCCGCGCTTGCACGGGCGCGGCTCCGGCAACCTGCTCGGCCAAGGGGGCCACATCGCACGCCGGACAGGCCGAGGGCCGCGCAGGATCGGCGAGGGCTGTCATGGTCGCGCAACCGAGAAGGTGATGTTGTGGCGATATTCCGTGCCACTGCGCGACAGGCCCGTCATCCGCAAACGCCAGCGCCCGACATCCAGATCAGCAGGCGCGATCAAGGTGCCGTTCGGCCCACGCGTCAGGGTAAGCAACTGATCGTCAGCTTGCGTCGTGGGGCGGGTCAAAAGCGCCTCTAGCTCTGCCGGGTAAACCGGACGGCCCGCGTCATCCACAAGGGTCAGGATCACCTGCCCCGGCCCGGTTTCGACCGAGGCCTGCCAACCCAACGCCTCTTGCGCATGGCGGCGGGCGTCGAAGGTTTGGCTATCGGCGTAGCTGGACGAGACCTCTACCCCCGGAAAGGTTGAAACCGCTTGAAACGCCATAAACAGGTTCACCCCGATGATGATCCCGAAGCAGCCGCCAAAGATGCCCAGAACATGCCATCCGGTGAGTTTGCGTTGGGTGTCGGATTGCGTGGTCATTGCGTGCCCTGCCCGATGAAAGATTGCGATTGATAGGCGCGTTCGTTGGTGCCGAATTCCTCGACCCAGAAGCGCAGTTCTGTCCGGTCCGCCGTGGCCGCCGGATCGTCGGGCCGCGCGATGACATAGACCCGTTGCAACAGGGTTTCGTCGGCGGGCACATCGACCATCAAATCCTGGCCGCCTTCGAGGTCCACCCGAAGGATCTCGTCCGAGGTCAGGCCAATACGGAACACGGCGTCGCCTTGGGTCATGTTGCGGATGCGGATATCATAGGTGTTACGGATCGAGCCATCGGACAGGGTCACGAATTGCGGATTGCGCACGGGCGCGACGGTCAGGCCAATCTCGGACCGGATAAACAACGCCACCACAAGGCCAACCCCGATCAGCGACCACAGAGCCGTGTAGATCAACGTTCGAGGCCGCAAGATGTGGCGCATTACGGGCACCTTTGGGTTGCCCTCACGCTCATTCGCTTCATCGGTCAGGGCGAGGTAATCAATCAGCCCGCGCTCGCGGCCGGTTTTTTCCATGATCTCGTCGCAGGCGTCGATACAGAGGGCGCAGGTGATACACTCCATCTGCTGGCCGTCGCGGATGTCGATGCCCATGGGGCAGACGTTGACGCAGGCGTTACAGTCAATGCAGTCGCCCAATCCTTCGCGGTCCTTGCCTTTGCCGCGATCTTCGCCGCGCCAGTCGCGGTAGGCCACGGTGATCGAATGCTCGTCCATCATCGCCGCTTGGATGCGGGGCCACGGGCAGGCGTAGATGCAAATCTGTTCCCGCGCGAAACCGCCAAACAGGAAGGTGGTGGCGGTCAGAACGCCGACTGTTGCATAGGCCACAAAAGCCGCTTGCCCGGTCAACAAATCCCGCAGCAGCGTGGGGGCGTCAGCGAAGTAGAAAACCCAAGCGCCGCCTGTGGCCACGGCGATCAGCAGCCAGACGATCCACTTGGTGATCCGTAGCCGCCATTTGCGCAGGTCCCACTTGCCTTTCCACAGGCGCAGGCGAGCGTTGCGGTCGCCCTCAATCCAGCGCTCGACCGTGTAGAACAGGTCGGTCCAGACCGTTTGCGGACAGGTATAGCCGCACCACACGCGGCCCAGAGCCGAGGTAAACAGAAACAGGCCTAGGCCCGCCATAATCAACAGGCCCGCGACGAAATAGAATTCGTGGGGCCAAATCTCGATCCAGAAGAAGAAGAACCGGCGCCCGGCCATGTCTACCAGAACAGCTTGATCCGGCAGGCTGGGGCCACGGTCCCACCTGATCCAAGGGGTGATGTAGTAAATCCCAAGGGTCACAAACATGATGACCCATTTCAGGTTTCGGAACGTACCTTTCACCTTTTTAGGAAAGATAGGCTCCTGCGCAGCATAGAGCTTTGGCGGGGCATCACTGGAAGACATGGGGTTTCCTGAGAATCGGTTTCTGTTCGCTCTTCAGCAATAGGAGGGGAGTGGGCGGACCGCTTTGACGTGGATCAAGTCGCCGTAAGAATGGCAGAACGCCCCTTCGGCGGGAAAACCGAGGGGGCGCTGTGGACGCGGAAGGTTGTGGCGACAGCCCCGCGCGATGGTGCGAACAGGACGCGGGGCTGTGCCGAACCCGCGACGATGGAGGCCGCGAGTTACCGGGTTGTCAGGGCAGAGGCTACTCGCCGCCGCCCCGGCTGTGGATGTAGATCGCGGTGGCGCGCACTTCGGCCTCGCTCAACCGGCCCGACCAAGGGGGCATGACGCCAAAGCGCGAATGACGCACGGTTTCCTCAATCGCCTCTGGCGTGCCGCCGTAAAGCCAGATGCGGTCCGTCAGGTTGGGTGCGCCCAGATAGCGGTCGCCCATAGCATTATCACCGTGGCAGGCTGCGCAATTGTCGAGGAACACCGTTTCCCCGGCGGCGGCCAGCGTGGTGTCAGCCTCTTGATCCGATACCGTTAGCACGTAGTTGACCACTTGGCTGATCTCCTCGTCGGACAAGATGCCCTCGAACGCAGTCATCTCGGACCAGCGGGCGTCTGGGTCTTCCTCGTTTCGGATGCCGTGGGCGATGGTTTGATGGATGTCATCGACCGTGCCGCCCCATAGCCAATCATCGTCGAGCAAGCTGGGGTAGCCCGAGGCCTGCACCCCGTTCGCGCCGCGTCCGTGGCACTGGGAACACCAGGTCGCAAAGGTTGCCCCGCCCGACTGGATGGAGAAGTTATAGAGGTCAGGCATGTCCTCTTGGGTGACCCCTGCCAGATCAACTTCCGTCAATTGTGTGCGCAAATCGGCGTTAAGCGCGTCATAACGGTCAATCTCTTCGGCGACCTCGGCACGGGTGGAGTAGCCCAGAAGCCCCGGTGTCGCGCCCGAAATCATCGGCCAAGCGGGATAGGCCACCGTGTAAAGCAGCGCCCAAACGATGGTCGCGTACAGGCACCATAACCACCAGCGCGGTAGCGGGTTGTTGAACTCTTGAATGCCGTCCCAGCTGTGACCCGTGGTTTCGGGATCATCGGGATGCAGGTTGGAATGTTCTTGATCGGTCATTGGCGGGGCTCCCTTGCGTGGGCCGCAGAGATATCGTGGTCCGAGGCGGGTTTATCATCGTGCCGGAAGGGGATTTCAGCGGTCTCGCTGTGCACACCCCGAGAGCCGGGCCGGAAGGCGTAAAGAATGAACCCTAGAAAGCTGAGCACCAAAAACACGGTGCCGATGCTGCCAGAGAGCTCCCTTAGAAACGTATAATCTTGCATCATCCGCCCTCTCCTATCGGCTTTCTTCCGGCGTGAAGGTCGAGAAATCGACCATCGTGCCGAGCACTTGCAGGTAGGCAATCAACGCATCCATTTCGGTCACGTTAGGGTTGCCATCAAAGTCACGTTGTTGCGCGCCGGGGTAGCGATCCAGCACCCCGGCATCGCCAAAGTCGGTGGCCTGTTCGATGAAATCGAGGCGCGCGTTTTCCAGCATTTCGTCGGTATACGGCACGCCCACGATCCGGTGGGTGGCCATCAGGTCGCCCACGGACTCGCCGTCCAGCCGCGTATCCGCAAGGAAGGCGTAGGACGGCATGATGCTTTCGGGCACAACGGATTGTGGCAGCACCAAGTGATCGTAATGCCATTCATCGGAATAGCGCCCGCCGACCCGTGCCAAATCCGGCCCGGTGCGTTTTGACCCCCAAACGAACGGATGGTCATACTGGCTTTCTGCGGCCAGTGAGTAATGGCCGTAGCGCTCTACCTCATCACGCATGGGGCGGATCATCTGACTGTGGCAGACGGTGCAGCCTTCGCGAATGTAGATCTCTCGGCCCGCCAGCTCTAGTGGCGAGTAGGGGCGCACGCCCTCCACATCCTCGATGGTGTTTTCCAGGTAGAACAACGGCGCAATCTCTACCACGCCGCCGATGGTCACGACCACGAAGCTCAGCGCCAGAAGCAGCGTCGCGTTGGTCTCGATCTTCTTGTGTTGGTCAAGGAAACCCATGATCCCTCTCCTTATTCTGCTGGGACAGCGGAGTTGGTGTCGGCCACAGCCTCACCACTTCGCACTGTCATCCACAGGTTCCACGCCATGATCAGAGCGCCGGACAGATACATGATCCCGCCCAAACCCCGGACCACATACATCGGCAGTTTCGCTTCGACGGTGTCCGCGAAAGAGTTCACGAGGAAGCCCTGCGCATCCACTTCGCGCCACATCAGGCCCTCCATGATACCGGTCACCCACATCGACGAGGCGTAGAGAACGATCCCCACCGTCGCGAGCCAGAAGTGCCAGGACACGGCCCGCACGCTGTAAAGCGACGCTTTGTTCCAGAGCTTGGGGAACAGGTAGTAGAGCATCCCGAAGGTAATCATCCCGTTCCAACCAAGCGCGCCGGAATGCACGTGGCCAATGGTCCAATCGGTGTAATGCGACAGTGAGTTCACGGCGCGGATCGACATCATCGGACCTTCAAAGGTGGACATGCCGTAGAACGCGAGGCTCGTGACCATCATCCGCAGGATCGGATCGGTGCGCAGCTTGTCCCATGCCCCTTGCAAGGTCATCAGGCCGTTAATCATGCCACCCCAGCTTGGCATCCACAGCACGATCGAGAAGACCATACCAAGGGTCGCCGCCCAATCAGGCAAGGCGGTGTAATGAAGGTGGTGGGGGCCGGCCCATATATACAGGAAGATCAGCGCCCAGAAGTGGATGATCGACAGCTTATAAGAATAGACGGGACGTTCGGCCTGTTTCGGCACGAAGTAATACATCATCCCCAGGAAACCGGCGGTCAGGAAAAAGCCCACGGCGTTGTGACCGTACCACCATTGGGTCATCGCGCTTTGTACGCCCGACATGACTTGCACAGAGCGTGATCCGAAGATCGACACCGGCACCGCCATGTTGTTCACAAGGTGCAGCATGGCGACGGTGACGATGAACGCCAGCAAGAACCAGTTGGCTACGTAGATGTGCGGCTCTTTCCTTGTCAGGATCGTACCCATGTAGACCAGAAGGAAGGCGACCCACACAATGGTCAGCCAAAGGTCCACGTACCATTCAGGCTCTGCGTATTCCAAGCTTTGGGTCGCGCCCATCAGGTAGCCTGTCGCCGCCAGAACGATGAACAACTGATAGCCCCAAAACACGAACCAGCTCAGGTTGCCGCCCCACATGCGGACCGCGCAGGTGCGCTGGCCGATGTAGAACGTCGCCGCGATCAAGGCATTGCCGCCGAACGCGAAAATCACCGCAGAGGTGTGAAGGGGCCGAAGTCTGCCGAAGTTCAGATAGGGTTGAGCCCATTCGAAATTGAGCACCGGGAACGCCAGTTGGAAGGCGATGAACACGCCCACCAAAAAGCCTGTGCAGCCCCAGAAAACGGTGGCAATCGCCGCCGCTTTCACCGGGCCGTCCATGTATTCATCCTGCGGCGCTGGCACCTTCTCTTCATCGATGAGGCGCAATTGCCATAGGAATAGCCCGCCAGACACCAGCATGATCAGGATTGCATGGACCTTGTAGGCAAAATCCAACCCGTAGTTCGCGGCAATCGCCGCAAGGACCGTTATCAGCCCTAGGATCGCAAGCTTCACATAATCAAGCATGGATCGTCCCCTTCGTTGTGCTTCACACGAAAGGGGGGCACGCCCAAACCTGTCGCCAAAGCTGTTCCATCGAAGGCTTGATCGCGGATTGTGCGGGGTCGTACCTTGATCTGTGTCAAGGAATGCAGAGATTGCCCTAGGATCGCTTGTCCCTGTCGAAAGACATGGGAAAACAACCGCGTTGCGGGCAAGCACCTATGATTTCAGGGGTTAGAGGCCGCCACGGACTGGCGACTGGAACCAATTAGGCGATAATTCCGCCCTCGGCATCGTCGCCGGTTTCAACCAGCAGCGCATCAAAGTTGGGCACGATGACTTGGCGTTTGCCTTCCAGCAGAATCACCCCGTCCCGTTTCAAACCCGAGATTTGGCGGCTCACAGTTTCCAGCGTCAGGCCCAGATATTCGGACATCGCTTCGCGGGTCAGAGGCAATTCAAACCGCATGTTCGCCTGCGCCCGGGTTCCCGAAACGCTGGCATCACGACGGGCGAGAATGGCAAGGAAGCTGGCGATTTTCTCCCGGGCGGTCTTGCGGCCAAGGATCAACATCCACTCCCGCGCGGCGTCCAACTCATCCAGCGTCATCTCCAGCAAGCGCTCGCTGACGTGGGGAGTATTCACCATAATATCCTGGAACGGCTTGCGACGGAAACAGCACAGGGTCACGTCCGTGGTGGCCGTGACGTCATAGGTGATCCGGTCACGGTTCGGGCGGCCAATGAAGTCCGATGCCAGAAGCAGGCCCACCACTTGGCGGCGGCCATCCTCCATGGTTTGGGTCAATGTCGCGACCCCAGAGACGACCGAGGCGACGAAGGTCATCTCATCGCCCGACCACGCGATAACATCGCCCGCTGCGTAAGTGCGGTAGAACTTCACCGCGTCCAATTGCTCAAGCTCATCGGCGTCACAACGCGCGCAGACGGCGCGATGCCGGATCGGGCATCCGGAGCAATCGCTCGGGACACCAAGGGCGGGCAGTTGTTCGTTCATGTTGTGGTCCTTGTTCGCGAGAACCGAAGTCGGCCGCTGTTGATTGCAATCAACGCGCCTGTTTCCATCTCATTAACGCTTACCAAGAAGGCACGGTACGCTCAACTGCGGCGTATCAGCTTGGGGTCTGCCACAGACCGCGCGACGGTGGGATCAAAGCGGGTTTTCATCCCCGAAAGCGGCCTTCATCAGCTGGCGCGTATAGGCGGTGCGCGGCTCAGCAAACAGCTGTTCGGCGTCGCCTGCTTCCACTACATCGCCTTGCTTCATCACCATCACCTTATGGGACAGCGCCCGCACAACTTTCAGGTCGTGCGAGATGAACAGATAGGCCAGCTTGTGTTCGCGCTGAAGGCGGCGCAGCAGGTCCACGATCTGCACCTGCACTGTCATGTCGAGCGCGCTTGTCGGCTCGTCCAGAACCACCAGTTTAGGGCGCAGGATCATGGCGCGGGCGATGGCAATGCGCTGCCGCTGTCCGCCAGAAAATTCGTGCGGGTAGCGGTGCATCATGGCGGCGTCCAGGCCGACTTCTTCCAGAACCTCACCGACGCGCCGCGTGTGGCCCCGGCTTTTGCCCTGTACCGTTAGCCCTTCGGCCACGATCTGCCCAACGGTCATCCGAGGACTAAGTGACCCGAACGGATCTTGGAACACGATCTGGATGTCTTTGCGGATCGCCCGCAACTCGGACTTCTCAAGGCCTTGCAGTTCCTGCCCTTCAAACTTGATCGAGCCCTCGGACCCGATCAGGCGCATGATCGCCAGCGCCAGCGTTGTCTTGCCCGACCCGCTTTCCCCCACGACGCCAAGGGTCTCCCCTTCACGGATGGAGATTGTCGCCTCGTTCACCGCTTTCACATGGCCCACAGTGCGCCGCAGAAGGCCGCGCTGGATCGGGAACCAGATGCGCAGCTTGTCGGTGGTCAACAGTTCTTTCGCGCCCTCGGGCACCGGGTCTGGCGCGCCGGTCGGCTCTGCCCCCAACAGCTTGCGGGTGTAGGGGTGTTGCGGGTTCTCGAAGATATCGACGGTGCGGCCTTGCTCCACGATCTCGCCGCCCTGCATAACACAGACGCGATCGGCGATACGGCGCACGATGGCAAGGTCGTGGGTGATGAACAGAAGGCTCATGCCTTCGCGTCGCTTCAAATCGGCCAGCAGTTCAAGAATTTGCGCCTGAATGGTCACGTCCAGCGCCGTTGTCGGTTCATCGGCGATCAACAGATCTGGCCCGTTGGCCAATGCCATGGCGATCATCACGCGCTGCCGTTGTCCGCCCGATAGTTGGTGTGGATAGGCCCCCAGCCGAGACTCCGGGTCGCGAATACCGACCTTGGTCAGCAGTTCCACAATGCGCTGATGCAATCCCGACGGCAGCGCGTTGCGCATCCCCAAGCCGCGGCAAAGCGCCTGAAGCAACAACAGAGGTACTCCGATGATTGCCGCCCAAATGAAGCCCTGCGCCACTGCCCCCACGGCTGCGGCAAGCAGAACCACCACGGCGTTAGTGACAGAATTCAGGGCCTCCGGCGCGAATGAAATCGGTTCCCCAAAACGGACAACGGCGAAGTAGTAGAACGCCGCCAGCGTCAGCAGTCCCCACAGCACCATCAGGCCCCGCCACAGGCTGGCGTTGGCCAAGTTGCGGGCCATCCGGCGCAACCCGTTTGGATAGGTGTAGCCCCCGTGTAGCACCAGGCTTTCTGCCATTTGCCGTTCAATCGTGTGAAGCGGGTTCAGCGATGTCATCGGCTCTTGGAAAATGAAGCTGATGTCGTTGCCGCGCACTTGGCGCAGCTTGGCTTCCGATGCGCCGACCATTTGCTCGCCGTTGTAGGTTATCGAGCCTCCAAGGCTGGCCGAGGAGGGCAGAAGGTCCACCGACGACAGTGCCGTCACCGATTTGCCCGAGCCGCTTTCGCCGACCAAGGCCACGGTTTCACCCTTGTCCACATGGAACGACACGCCGCGCACAGCATGGACCGTGCGCCCATCCTGGGCGAAATCCACCGTCAGGTCTTTCACGTCCAACACACGCTTCATCGGGATATGCCTGCGAAAAGAGAGGTCATTGGAACGTCTTTCTAGGATCGAACCCGTCGCGCACGCCCTCAAAAACGAACACCAAGAGCGACAGCATGATGGCGAAGGTGAAGAACGCCGTGAAGCCAAGCCACGGGGCTTGCAGGTTGTTCTTCGCTTGCAGGGTCATCTCGCCCAAGGACGGCTCGGACGACGGCAGGCCGAAGCCCAGAAAATCAAGGGAGGCAAGGCTACCGATGGTGCCCGTCACGATGAAGGGCATGAAGGTCAACGTCGCGACCATCGCATTGGGCAGAACATGCCGATACATGATCTTGCCACTGCCCACCCCAAGGGCTCGGGCGGCGCGGACATATTCGAAGTTTCGCGCCCGCAGGAACTCGGCCCGGACCACGCCCACAAGGCCTGTCCAGCCAAACGCCACCATAAGCCCCACCAATAGCCAGAAACTCATCGGCAAGATCGTGGCCATGATGATGATGACATAAAGGCTTGGCGTCGCGCCCCAAATCTCGATCAGGCGCTGTACGGACAGGTCCAGCCAGCCACCAAAGAAGCCCTGCACAGCACCGGCAAATATCCCGATGACCGAGGCAAGAAACGTCACGATCAGCGCAAAGCTAACCGAAAGGCGAAATCCATAGATCGCCCTAGCCGCCAAATCCCGAGAGGTATCATCGGTGCCCAAAACGTTGGTGCCCGCCAAAGGTTCGGGCAGGAAGCCAAAGCTGTAGGACCAATCTTCACGCTCGGCCCCGGCGGGCAGTTGGAACACCGGGTCGGCATCGGGATCAACAAGCGAGGTATAGTAGCCATTGATGACATTGGGCGGCGCCGGGGCCACGCCTGGACGATCCACAATGGAGTCGAAGTTATGGGGCACCAAAGGCCATGTGATCGAGCCGCGTTGGATCGTGGCACCTTCATACTCACCTGTGGCCTCCACCGTGTCGATGACCCCTTCGGGATCGTCCCAACAGTCTTGCAAGCCGCCGGAAATTATCAGGCATTGCACTTCGATATCGCGATAGACGGCCTCGGTCCTGAAATCGCCGCCAAACGCGGTTTCGGGGTAGAAGTTGAAGATCGGATAGTAGGATTGCCCCTGATAGCTCACCATCAAGGGGCGGTCGTTGGCCAGAAACGGGGCAAACAGGCTAAGCCCGTAGAGAACCGCGAATATCCAAAGGGACCAGAAGGCGCGGCGGTTCGCCTTGAAGTTACGCCAGCGGCGCCGGGTCAGTGGCGAAATCCAGCCGCCTTGACGCAGCTCGGGGGCGGAGGTGTTGGATTGGCGTGCCATCGCGCTACCCCTCCCGCTTTTCAAAGTCGATACGGGGGTCGATCCAGACGTACATCAGGTCCGAAATAATCCCGACACCCAACCCGATCAGGCCAAAGACATAGAGCGTCCCGAACATCACCGAATAGTCGCGGCTTACGGCGGCCTCGAACCCCAAACGGCCCAAACCATCGAGCGAGAAGATCGTCTCGATAATGATCGACCCGCCGAAGAACACGCCGACAAACACAGCCGGGAAACCAGCGATCACGATCAGCATGGCGTTGCGGAAAACGTGACCATAAAGCACGCGCCGTTCGGGCAGACCCTTGGCCTTCGCCGTCATCACATATTGCTTCTTGATCTCATCCAGGAACGAGTTCTTCGTCAGCAACGTCAGGGTCGCAAACGCGGAAATGGTGGAGGCCAGAACCGGCAGGGCAATGTGCCAGAAGTAGTCGCCGATTTGCTGGATGAAATTCATATCCTCAAACCCGTCCGAGGTAAGCCCCCGCAGGGGGAACCATTGCAGGTAGCGCCCTCCGGCAAAGACGATCAGCAGCATGATCGCAAAAAGAAAGCCGGGGATCGCGTAGGCCACAATGATGATGCCAGATGTGACGCTGTCGAAGGTCGTGCCATCGCGCACTGCCTTGCGGATGCCCAAGGGGATCGACACAGCATAGGCGATCAGCGTGGACCACAGGCCCAGAGAGATCGACACAGGCAGTTTTTCCTGCACAAGCTCCAACACGCCGATGGACCGGAAGTAGCTTTCGCCGAAATCGAAGCGAAGATAATCCCACATCATTATCACGAATTGCTCTGCCACCGGGATGTCTTCGACGACGCAGGCATCTTCATCAAGGTCCGGCTCTCCGGTGAAGCCGTCTTCGCAGACGATGCGCGCGAAGCGGAATTCCACCCGCAGGCTATCGAGGTATTGCGGCGGCAGCCCGCGTGCGCCTTGGCTTTCAAATTCATTGTCGCCAATCGCTTCCGAGCCCCCGCCCGAAATACCGGCGAAGACGTCCCCCTCGCCCTCCAGCTGCGCGAGCACTTGGTCAATCGGGCCGCCGGGGACGAATTGGATGAGAATGAAGTTGACCAGCATCACCCCAAGAAGGGTCGGGATGACCAGCAACAAACGTCTGAGGATGTAGGATCCCATAGTGGCTTAGAACGCCCCTTGGTCGCGCAGGGCCTGTTCGGCTTCGGCGTCAATCCACCAGAAATCGAGGAAGCCAAGCGAGTAGGGCGGAAGCTCTTCTGGGTAACGATACATATCGTAATAGGCGACCCAATGGCTTGCGTTGTACCATTGGCCCACGCGGATCACACGGTCACGCAGGACCCGGTCCAATGCTGTGACGGCCACGTCCAGCTCTTCACGGGTCTCGGCGTTCACCACAACCTCGATCAGTGCGTCGATACCTTCATCGGCCAGACCCGGCACGTTGAACAGGCTCTCATCCGCCCCGAGGGAGCCGAAGTATTGCCGCAGACCAGCGCCGGGCTCGTAGCCCATGGCGAAATGGTCGGTAATCATGTCGAAATCACCATCGCGCTGGCGTTGCTGCAACTGGGCGTTGTCCACCCGATTGAGCGAGGCATTCACGCCGATCGCCCGCAGGTTTTCCACGTAGGGGTTGATGATCCGGTCAAACAGAGGAGAGGAGTTCAGGAACTCCACATCCAGCGTGTCGCCGTCCGCGTTGCGCAGCATCCCGTCATCGCCGGGGGTCCAGCCCGCTTCTTCCAGCAATGCCGTGGCGCGGCGCGATTGGCGTCGGTCCAAGGCCCGATCTGGGTTAGAGAGGGGAACGGAATAGGCTTCTTGAGTGAAGACAGTTTCCGGCAGTTGATCGCGTAGCGGTTCCAGAAGTTCCAATTCAGCCGCGGACGGCAGGCCTTCGGCTTCCATCCAAGTGTTTTCCCAGAAGCTGACGACCGGGGAATACAGGCCGTAGAACAGTGTTTCGTTCGACCATTCGAAGTTGAACATATGGGCGATAGCGCTGCGCACGCGCACATCTTGGAACTGCGGGCGGCGCAGGTTGATCATGAACGACTGCCCCGTAGCAATGGTGCCATCGGGCAATTCCGCCTGCACGACAGTGCCGTTTTCCAACGCCGGGAAGTCGTAGTTGTTGGCCCAGGCTTGGCTGCTGCTTTCCTGGCGGAACGTGTAATTGCCCGCAGTAAAACCTTCGAAGGCGGCAAGGCTGTCACCGTAGTATTCAATACGGATCGAATCGAAATTGTTGCGCCCTTGATTGAGCCACAGGTCGTCGCCCCAGTAATCGTCGTTGCGTACAAAGACCGTGCGGCGGCCCGGGTCCACTTCGCCCAAGACGTAGGCGGCAGAACCAATCAGCGGCTCTAGGCGGCTTTCCTCAAAATCGCGGCCGCTGGCCTCGTGGCTGGCTTGGCTGAACACCGGCAAGCCGCCCGCTGTCTGAATACGGTCACGCAGAGGCGCATCGGGGTTGAAGGTGTAGCGGATGGAGCGATCGTCGATAACTTCGGCGCTCTCGATCGTGTTGGGGATGTTGGCTTGGAAAGAAGGCAAGCCTTCGTCACGCAGGATCTCGTAAGAGAACAAGACATCATGGGCTGTCATGGGGGTGCCGTCCGAGAACGCCACCTCATCACGCAGGGTGAAGATCACATAGGACCGGTCTTCGGGATAGGCGAATTCCGAGCAGAGCAGGCAATAGGCCGAGCCGATTTCATCAGCGGTGCCCTCAAGCATGGGCTCAAAAAAGATCGACGACAGAACCGCTGGCCGCCCGATCCGACTGTAGGGGTGCATCGAGTCGAAAGAGCCCGACGACCAAGCGAAAGAAATTTCACCGCCACGGGGCGCGTCAGGGTTCACGTAGTTCAGATGCGGCGCATCAGGACCATAGCCGGGTTCCCCAAAGGTCGAGATTCCAGAAGCATGGATCAGCCCATCTTCGCCGACCTCCTGCGCCTTCGCACTGATCGCAAAGAGGCCAAGGATCAACGTCGCGCCAGCAAGAGGCAAGGCCAATGCCTGCCAAGGGGTGCGCGCATCCTCACGCGCTTTGGCGGCGACTTTCGGGGCGTCATGGTTCTGCATCTGCACCTCCCTTTGGGCGTCTTGTTCATTGGCCGGCAGTATTCTTCCCGGCACCCCCATTATTATGGGTCATGTGACGTTAGTGACCAGCCCCCCCAAGGTTCAAGTTGAGATTTCGTGATCGGGCGGTGAACGCCTGCATTTTTGCCGATTCCCTTGGCCAAACGCAAAACGCCGCCCAAACGGGCGGCGCTGCGGATCAGACTGACCGAATTCTTATTGCGTTGCGAGGTAGGCAATCAGGTTGGCGCGGTCTTCGATGTCGCCCATACCGCCATAGCTCATCGCTGTGCCGGTGGCGTAACCACGGGGGTTGGCAATGAATTCCGACAGGTTCTCAGGGGTCCATTCGCCGCCCAAGGTGGCCAATGCATCGGAGTAGCTGAAGCCATCGGCCGTTGCGACGGGGCGACCCACGATACCAGCAAGGTAGGGACCAACACCGTTACGCCCCGCGTCCAGCGCGTGGCAGGCCGAACACTGGCGCCACAAACGCTCACCCGCGCCTGCATCGGCAGCGGCGTAAACTTCTTCGAACGGGACAGCCACTTCTTCAACAACCGCAGCCGCGCCATCTTCAGGCACTTCCACGCGATACCCGCTGACGTGGTCTTCGCTATGGTGGTCTACGTTATAAAGCTCCTCAGCGGCCCAACCGCCCAGAAGAAGTACCAGAAGAGCAGCGCAGAGTGCGCCGCCGGCTTTTGTGATCGTCATCGTGTCGAACATGTCGGCTCCACGGGAATGTCGCTAGTTGGGCGTATCTATTGTGTTCCGTCTGCCTATGGCAAGGTGTAGGGAGCGCGACCAAACGACCTTTTTGCTTTGGATTTGACAATGACGGACCGCATCGCCTTCCAGGGGGAACCCGGAGCCTACTCGCATCAAGCATGCTTTGATGCCCGCCCAGACCTTGAAGCATTGCCTTGCGGCAGCTTCGAGGACGTGATCGAGGCAGTCCGATCAGGTGCCGCACAGCAGGCCATGGTGCCGGTGGAAAATTCGACCTACGGGCGGGTGGCAGACATCCACCGCCTGCTGCCAGAATCAGGTCTGCATATCGTGGATGAGGCATTCGTGCGGGTGCATATCAACGTCTTGGGGGTGCCCGGCGCGAAGCTGGAAGACGTGACAGAGGCCCACAGCCACCTTGTTTTGTTGCCTCAATGCGGAAAATTTCTGAACGAGCACAACATCAAGGGGCGGGTCAGCAGCGACAACGCCCGTGCCGCACGGGACGTGGCCGCGTGGGAGGACAAATCCAAAGCGGCGCTGGCATCCGAGTTGGCTGGCGACATCTATGGGCTCGATGTTCTGGCTCGCCATATTGAGGATCACGACCGCAACACCACACGTTTCTTGGTCATGGCCCCCGAGGCCGACATGACCCGGCGGGCAGAGCGGATGATGACCACTTTCGTTTTCCGCGTCCGCAACATTCCCGCCGCGCTTTACAAAGCGATGGGCGGGTTTGCGACCAATGGCGTCAACATGACCAAGCTCGAATCGTACATGGTTGACGGGTCTTTCACCGCGACTCAGTTCTATTCGGATATCGAAGGCCACCCCGACGACGCCAATGTGCAACTGGCGATGGAGGAGTTGGGGTACTTCACCGACAAGCTGAAAATCCTTGGCACCTATCCGGCCGATACCTCTCGCGACTGACGCAACTTTGCGCCGCGACCTTGGGATCGCCCCCGCTTAGGGCAATGTCATGGAAAACTGTTGGAACCCGTTTTCAGCCAGCTCCAAGGGGGTCAGGCCCAATTCGGCACAGCGCGCGGCATGGGCCAAGGCGCCCGGTCCGGTTTCAAACACCACCTGAGCGCCTGCGACGGGGGCGAAGCTGAACGTCTGCTCTACCACTGGATTTAGCGGCCCGGCGCTATTGCTGATGTAACTGGCCACGGCTTCTCGGATCGACAGCCGTGCCGAGATCACCTCCTCCGCCTTTTCTGCGGCATGCATATGTCCGCCCCCTGCCGCGCGGTAGGAATTTGTGATAACCAGTACCTCATCGCGTGGACCCAAGGGCGTACCGTCAGCCAAGCAGAGGTTGCGAATGCGGCCGGCGGTGTCGAAGACTTCATCCCCATCGGCATTGGTCCGCGCCGGACGAGACACGTCGATCTGATACCGTAACCCGGCAAGCCGATCGAAATTATAGGGGGCAAAGTCGTGGTCGATCAGTGGCTGGAGACTGGGTTTGCCGGGCAATATCTGCCGAAATAGCGAGGCCGAGCGTTCCAACCATTCCGCCACCTCCTGCCCTGTCAGGCGTAATACGCTCAGCATATTGGGATAGGCATAGAGATCTGCTGCATGGCGCAACCGCAAGGGGCCCACAGGCACATCCGTGTAGCTACGCGGGCCTGAGCGCCCGCCTGCCTTGAACGGCGCGACTGCTGATACCACCGGCAGCTGCGCCAAACTCGGCTCTGCGGCGATCAGGGGTTTTGCCATATCCCATTGCGCATCCGCGATAACTTGCGTCGCGGCACAGGGTGCGATGACCGAAAAGTAGGTTTCAAGCGGCACATCGCTGGCCCCCAGAAACCGCGCCACATAGGCGCGGGTTGCCCGATGCTCTACCGCGATCTGCTGGCGCAGCTCTGGATTGTCCGCGAAAATCCGGGCGCGAGTCTCCACTCCCAAAGCCCGCTTTTGCTTGGACGCCAGGTTTGCCGCCCTCGACTGACGCACACGCCACGGGCCCTTGCCATCAGCCCGGTCCAGAACCAGATCAATGCACCCGAGATGAGAGCCGTAGGCCCCCGGTTGAACGATAGGGGCGTAGGTGCCCATTGGCGCAAGGTCAGTCGCGTCGGCTCGCACCTTATGGGTGTGGCCCGCCACCACCCCATCTACCCCGGCAATCTTCGCCACTTGCAGCGCCACATTTTCCGCGCCCGCCTTGGCGTCTGGTTGGCCATAGCCGGAATGGGCCAGCGCCAACACGATATCAACGCCCTCCTCCCGCAGCGCAGCCACTTCGCCGCGCAGCGCGCCAAGCATATCATCCACCGCCATGCAGTTCTGCAAATGCGGCTTGTTCCATTGCGCCACCTGAGGCGGCACACCGCCAGTGATGCCGATCCGCAGCGTGTGAACCTCGCCCACGCTATCGATGACCTCGCGGGTCAAAACGCACCGCGGGGGCACAAAGCCGTAACCTGCGGTGCAATGGACGTTGGCAGAAACGATCGGGAACGATGCCCCTTCAATCGACGCAGAAAGATGCGGCAAGCCAAAGTCGAAGTCGTGGTTTCCAAGGGTCGCCGCATCATAGCCAAGGGCGTTCATGGCCACGATCATGGGGTGTAAGCGCCCGGCGGGTACGATCTCGGCCACGGCAGCATCGGCCAGAGGTGCGCCTTGCAAGGTATCGCCATTGTCGAGGAGCAGCACGTTTTTCGCAGCCGCTCGCGCCGCGTTAATCAACTCTTCCAACTGGGCCAAACCGACCGAATTATCACGGCGGTCTGTGAAGTAATCGAACGGAAGCAGATGTGCATGTAAATCAGTCGTAGCGAGCACCCGAAGGTGCACCGTCATTCCCGCCGCTGTCCCCTGCGCGGTTGCAATTTGTTCTGGGAAGGTCATTTTCGCCCTTACCTCGTGTTTGGCTAGAACTTGGCCTGTTGACCGCGGTTTTCGAAGGACTACACAACGCGCATGCCCTGAATGTCGGGGCGATTATGCATTATGTTGCCACGGCGTCACACCTTTGGGCAATGGTTACGAAAGGGTTAACAATGCGCCTGAGCGAAGACGTCACTTTTGGGACTTCCGGCATGGACCGCGCGGCGGCGCTGCGGTTGGACCTTGGCCGATTGCAGGCCGCGTTGAAGGCCGGGTCACCGGTTTTGCCGGTTTGGCGGGGCAAGGTACTGGTGGAGGGCAAGCCCGAAGATGGCGACGTCAAGCTGGCCTATCGCACAATGGCGGACCCGGTCTTATCGAAAGCCCGCGAAGAGCCGATCCTGATCGGCCTGCACGAAGATGGCGAAACGCCTGTCTTCGCGCTCGACATATCGGTTTGGGAGCCGAAAACAGTGGATGAGGCAGCCGTTAACACGTTCCTTGATCCCACCGTGCAAATTCACCCGGCTGAGCGCCTTTCCGGCGCAGGGTTCCGAGAGTTGCGGGCTTTGATGACCCACCTCACCCGTCGCGAGGCCGAGGTAGCAGCCACCGCACGCGCAGTCATGATGTGGCATTCGACCCATCAGTTTTGTGCCAAATGCGGCGCGAAAAGCGCGATGACGCAAGCCGGTTGGCAACGCGACTGCGCAAGCTGCGACGCCAAACATTTTCCGCGCACCGATCCGGTGGTGATCATGTTGATCACCCACGGGGACAAGGTTCTTGTTGGACGCTCTCCGGGGTGGCCCGAGGGGATGTATTCCCTTTTGGCCGGCTTCGTGGAGCCGGGCGAAACCATCGAGGCCGCCGTGCGCCGAGAGGTTTTTGAGGAATCCGGCGTCTACGTGGGCCGCGTAGACTACCTTGCCAGCCAGCCATGGCCCTTCCCCGCATCGCTGATGTTCGGATGCAAAGGCGACGCGCTCAGCACCGAGATTGAGATTGACCCGGACGAAATCGAGGATGCCAAATGGGTCAGCCGGTCCCAGATGCTCGAGGTCTTTGCCGGGAATGACCCCACCATGTTGCCCGCCCGCAAAGGCGCAATTGCGCACTTTCTGTTGCATCATTGGCTGGCAGATACGCTCGATTAACCCCATGGGAAGGGTTTGCGGGTAGTCGGACTTGACGCAATGGGTCAAGGACGGGCAGATCAGAGGCAAGCAAGAAAAATGGAACGGGCATGAAATTCAAGGTTTCTGAAGACGTAGACGCGCCAGCGGATATCACATGGTCACGGTTCACCGATTTTTCGGGGATCGAGGCCGAGGCAACCGGGCGTGGCGCGGACCTGTCGCGGGTGGGCAATTGGACGACGGCCAGCCAAGGCAAAGGCTGGCGTGGATCGGCGAAAATCCGGGGGCGTGTGCGCCCTGTCACGTCCGAAATCAGCGCCCTTGACGGACCGCTTCGGTGCGAGATCACCACCACAGTCGGCGGCATGGAAGCGGTCTATGAAATGACCTTCCTAGAACTGCGCGATGACATGACCCGCGTGCAGGTCACGCTGGACCTGTCGGCCAACACGCTGTCGGCTCGCCTGGCGCTGCAAACGCTCAAGTTAGCTCGGGGGCGGGTGATGCAGCGACTGCAAGGGTTGCTGGCGCGTCAAGGTAACTTGGCCGAAGACGACTACCGCCGCGCCCGCGCTTAGGGCTGGGGGGTGCCTGCACGGCGTGCGCCCCGTTGAATGCCAAGCGAGCGTTCGCGCAGAATGATCGCGATGCCTGCAAACACAATCAGGGCAGCGCCGCAGATCATGGTAAGAGATGGCACCTCTCCGAATACCGAGTAGCCGACGATGATCGCCAGAAGCATGGACGTGTATTCAAACGGCGCAATCAAGGAGGCATCGGCGTTGCGGTAAGACGACGTCAGCAAGATCTGCCCAACCCCGCCCGCAAGCCCCGCAAGGATCAGCGTGACGTATTGGCCCGGCGTCGGCCACACCCACCCCCACGGTAAGGTCAGCAGCGACAAGACCGTCGCCGTGATCGAGAACCAAAACACGATCGCCGCCGTGCGTTCCGTCTGCACAAGTTTGCGCACAAAGACCTGCGCCAGTGCCGCACAAACGGCCCCCATCAGGACAAGAACCGCCCCAAGGGCTTGGCCGGTATCGACGTTCTCCGGGTCCACGGCCAAGCGCGGCGACAGAACGATCAAGACACCGCCAAGGCCCACGGCCACCATCGACAGCCGGAACAGGCGCACTTCTTCGCCCAGAAACATCGCCGCGAAGATCACCACAAGGATCGGGGCCGCGTAGCCGATGGCCGTCACTTCAGGCAGCGGCAAAAGGCCAAGGCCCGCAAAGCCAAGGCCCATGGCCGATGTCCCCACCAGACCGCGCCAAACATGGCCCATGGGGTTCTTCGTCTCTAGGCCATGAGCAAGGTCATGCTTCATCATCAGCCATGCCAAAATCACCGGAATCGCAAAGAGCGAACGGAAGAACACCGCTTGGCCCGGCGGCACACTCCCGGAGGACGATTTGATTAACGACGCCATGGCGACGAACACGCAGACCGAGGCGATTTTCAGGGCAATTCCGCGAAGCGGGCGTTGCGGCGTAGTTTGAGTTTCTGGCATGGGCCTTGGGTACGCCTGTCGTCGCCCCTTCCGCAAGGGCAGCGCTGCAAATTACCCGATCGCGGCACCGCTATCGGCAAGCGCCCGGTCGTTTTTGGCATGGCGGCTTACCATTTTGGTAGCGCGTTTGTCGTTCACCAAGGGCCGCATAGGGGCCATAACGGCAAGGGTACGCTTCAGTTGATTTCGGGTCAGGTCGAGAATGGTGCAGACCTCCTCCAAGCAACCAAAACTGACCGAGCCGAGCGCTTTTGGCCCCAAATTGCACGCCGGGAATGACCGTCGCGCGGGCACCGGGTTCCAGAATGGCATCAAGGGGGAAGGTCAACCAACTCTCGCCCCCTCCCCCGTCCACAAACGCCCCCCCGAGATATCTATCGGCCACGGCCGACGCGTCCCTTTGGGCTAATTCGTTCCGCATATACTGCGCGATCTGGACATGGATGCGGTTGGAGAGGTGCGTCTTAAAGTTGGTCCGCCGCAAACGTATCGCAAGCGTTTGGATCACCAGAGTTATAGCCGATGGTAAACCACCGCTGTCGCTGCGCTGAGGTGCCATGGGTGAAGGTATGGGGATTAACGGCGCGCCCCGCGCGGGCTTGCAGGTAATCGTCGCCAATCCGCTCGGCTGCATTAAGAGCCTCTTCCAGATCACCCGGCTCTAACACCCCCTCCAAGCGAGAGGCCCACACCCCGGAAAAGCAATCGGCTTGCAGTTCGATCATCACCGAAATTTCGTTTGATCGGGTCTGGGAAGACGTCGCACGGATACGGTTGGCCTCTCCTAATATGCCCAACTCCTGCTGGATATGGTGGGCCACCTCATGAGCGATAACGTAGGCTGCTGCGAAGTCTCCTCCTGCGCCCAGTTCCCGTGCCATGTAGGCGAAGAACGCGGTGTCGAGGTAGGCGCGTTGATCGGCCGGACAGTAGAACGGCCCGGTGGATGCCTGCGCCCCACCGCACCCCGATTGGGTTGCGCCGGAAAACAAGACCAGTGACGGGGGATCGTACCGCTCGCCAAAGGCTTGGGGGTAGATGTCGGCCCAGATATCCTCGGTCGTGGCAAGGACTTGGCTGGCGAAGCGCCCGGCTTCGTCTTCGGCTGCTGTCAGTTCTCGGGTTTGGGGTTGCTGCTGTTGCATGGGCGCGCCTTGCTGATCCAGCAGAGGCGTCAGGTCCACGCCAAAGAAATAGCCCAAAGCGACCACGGCCAGCACGCCCACGATGCTGCCTCCGCTCGCGCGCCCTGACAGGCGCGGGCCGCCACCGCCGCGTCGGCGGCGCTGGTCGATCACGTTGCGGCTGGTTCTTCTGTTACGCAAACGCATGGCGGATCTCCTTCGGTGCATCTTTGGCGGTTCCGAAATCACCTTAAGCGCTTCGTGCAACTGCGTCTTGCGGTTTTCGCCCGTTGCCCCTATCTACCCAGTCGAGGGGTTGGCGCGGGCAAGCACTTCGCCAACTCGGTCAGATCCGGAAGGAAGCAGCCGTAACGATTCCCGCTTGGGTCGTTGTTCAGCCTCTCACCACATTCCGGCGCGTTGCAGTGCGACGCGCCAAAGCCGCTTCGCCGATGGCGACAAGGCGGCGTTTCATACCGGAGGTTTTATGCCGATTGCATTCTCTCTCCGGGCCTGTGTCTGAAATCAGACCACGCCCGAAGAATTGACCGCGTAGCTTGATGCCGCGCCTTTCGTCATGACCATTCGGGATACTCCTACAATGACACTTCCTTCACTTGCTGACCTTGGCTGGACCAATCGGCATATCGCGCAACTGACCGACGAGGATGCGGGCGCTGTGCCAGCGCGCGTCAACAAGGTCTCGCGCACCCGTATCACCGCTTTCAGCGCCCAAGGCCCTTTGCGGCTTGTTACTCAAGGCGACGAAAGCACCGGCGATTATGTGACCGGCGATTGGGTGCTGGCCGATGCCGATCAAGGCATCGTGCTGCGCCGCCTAGAGCGGGACACCCTGCTAACCCGTCGCGCCGCCGGGTCGGGGTTAGAAACGCAGTTGATCGCGGCCAATGTCGATACGCTCGGCATCGTCACGTCTTGCAACGCGGATTTCAACATCGCTCGGCTGGAGCGTTATCTGGCAATGGCGGCCTCAGCCGGGTGTCTGCCGCTGATCATTCTGACCAAATCCGACATGGCCGACGATCCGCGAGAGTTTGAGCGCCGGGCCGAGGCACTTTCGCCGTTGGCCTCGGCTATCGCCATGAACGCCAAGGCCGACGACGCGGCCGAGGTGTTGAAGCCGTGGGCCAAGAATGGACAAACCTTCGCGCTGGTCGGCTCATCCGGCGTCGGCAAAACCACCTTGGCCAATGCGTTGACGGGCGCTGATGACGCTACAGCCGATATCCGAGAGGATGACGCCAAGGGCCGCCACACCACCACGTCACGGGGTTTGGCCCCAACGATCTTCGGCGGCTGGCTGATCGACACGCCCGGAATGCGGGCTTTGCGACTGAACGACGCCGCCGACGGCATCGGCGCAGTCTTCGCCGATATCGAGGAACTGACGGATCAATGTAAGTTCCGTAACTGCTCGCACGTGGCAGAGCCGGGCTGCGCGGTGCAAACAGCCGTGGCTGAAGGGAAGCTGGAAGCGGACCGGGTGAAGCGGTTCTTGAAGCTGGTCCGAGAGGACGAGATCAACCAAGAGGCTGCCCACGAACGCCGCGCGAGAGAGAAAGACTTCAAGAAAATGACCAAAACGGTGATTGCCGCGTCAAAGCACAAGCGCGGCAAGAAGTAGACGCGGCACGTCAATTAGCGGGTGGGAGGGCCTTTTCTACAGGTCTTCCCACTTCGACAGGCCCGCCTGCGATCCGGCCCACCTGTAGTATCCGGCCATCAGCAAGCCAAAGATCACCCCCGCCATTAGCGCGGAGATCAGCGCGACGACGACGGGCAAATCTGCATGCTGCCATTGCACGAACCACATAATCGCGCCCCAGACCACGCCGAACATCGGCCCCAAGACCAGAACCGCCCGAAGGAAGCTCATGTAGTGGGGCGGGCGCGGCTTGAGGCCCAAGCGCCGCGCAATGCGGAACATCGGAGGCGCGTAGTTGAGGCTGGTGATGGAGGAGGCTTCAAGTTCTGCCATCGCGCGGGCGATGCGGTGCTCATAGGTTTCGTCCATCGGATGCCTCGCGCGTTTAGTTGCAGCACTGTTGATACCCTTGTGGCTGCGGGGGGCAAGTCCTTGTCCCGCAACCATCAGGCACCGCGTCATCTAGGGCCGGTCTCCACCACCTGCCCCGGCTTGGTATCGGCCCAATCGCGCAGGAAGGCCGCGATCTCTGGGTCACCCACTTGGTCAATGGCGGAACGGGGCAGCGCCACGCCTTCATCAAGCGCCAGTTGCAGGCAAGCAATGTAGTCGCTGCGGGTCTGGTCGCGGTTGTTCGCGGCCCCGTGCAGGATCGTTGAGAACAGGTTGCCGCCGTAGCTGTTCAAATGTCCAAGGTCCGGTTTAAGGCGCAACAGCGCCTGCATCACATCGGGCAAGCCAACCCACCCCGCCGCCTGCACCGGGGTCACGCCCGCACTATCGGGGCGGTCATATTCCACGCCCACTGCGGCGAGCCGTTGCAGATGCGGAAGCTTGCCGGGCAGATGCAGGATCTCGCGGATGATATTGCGGGCCGCTGGAGGCAAGTTCGACGGGTCGATGTAGCGCCCTTCCGGCACGTTCCCGTCGGCCACCTGTGCCAATAGCGCCTCTACCTCGGTCAGAGGGGTGGCGTGGCCCGCGTCCTCTAGCTGCTGCGCCAGCGCGTTGTTGCCGATAATGCGCGCATAGGCGTAGGGCGTCACACCTTCATAAACCCGCGTTGGATCAGCGCCTTTTTGTAACAACAACGCCACCATATCCGGCGGCGACATCCGGCGGGCAGCTTGGTGCAAGGCGGGGACGGTCCAGGGCACCTCTCCACCCACCTCGTCGGCATTGAAATCATCGGCCCGCGCGCCAGCGTCCATCAGCATCTGCACGGCCTCCACATCGTGGAAATCCATCGCCCGCAAGAGCGCGTTCGTGCCCTTCGGTTCTGCCCCATGGGCCAGCAAGAGGCGCAAGCCGCCGTGGTGACCCAATTCGGTGGCGTGATAGAGGGACTCGCCATCATTGGGGTCAGCGCCGTGATCCAGAAGCCATTCAGACAGGGCCATGTTATTGGCGTGACCAAGAGCGAAATAGAGGGTCGATAGGGCGTGAGCGCCCTGTTGTGGCGCTTCATAATTGGGGTCAGCGCCGTGGGACAGCAACAGCTCAGCGATGGCCAACATCTGCGACTCACGTTCGGGGAACAGATGGATGGCGCGGGATTGAGCAAGAACCGTCAGCGGAGGAAGCTGTGGCGATGGACGCACCGCCAACTGCGGATCTGCGGCAATCATTTTTGCCACGGCCGCCGCGTCGTAGAGCAGAACGCTCAAGGTGAAGTGGCCCTGCGGCAGAGAAGGATCAGCCGACAGCAATTGCTGCGTCACGTGATCTTGCCCGTTCTTCAAGGCTAGCACCAACCGCTGTTGCCGCTGCGCCCGGTCCATGCCTTGGGTTTCCACGGCGGCCTTCAGGTGGGGCCATGTGGCAAAACCCTGCTCGCGGGCAATCACATGGAGAAAATCGGCGTGCTTCAGCGGCTCTCCCTCTGGCCGAGGCCGATGAGAGACCACGCGTTGAACTGCGTCAGCCGCCTGTGCCCCAAAGGCCTTTTTCAGAGCCGTCGCATCACGGCGCAATTGGTCGAGTGTTTTCATGGTCGGTTCCCTCACTAAACGCCCAACGATCCGCTGAATGGGCAGAGAGACACCGAAAGCGTGTCTGTCATGGATGTCTTAAGGGGGCCGATGACGGCTTTCCGCGGATCTGGAGGCTGCCCCGAGCAGCAGTGCAATCCTAGACCGAATGCCGCCCGCGCCTCAAGCAATGTCGTTGACCGCTCGACATTGCAGCGGGCTGGCCTAAACTCTTGGCTATGACGGACGACAAAGAAGAAACCGCAAATGAATTGGCGATGGAGCGCACCGATTGGGCCGAAGATCGCACAATCATGGCAAACGAGCGTACCTTTGCCGGATGGATGCGCACGGGCATGGCCTCGGTCGCGCTTGCGCTTGGGATGAAGGCCGTGTTCGGGGATTTTGAGCCGGTCTGGGCCGCCAAAGCGACCGCGAGCGTTTTCATCGTCTTGGCCTGCTACATCTTCTTCACCGCGCGTCAGCAGTCTTGTGCCACCCAAGCGCGCATGAACGACCATGCCGCGACGCCAAAATCCAATGCTTCAATGACAATCACCGCCGCCATCTTGTCCATCGGCGCGATCTTGACCGGCGTCATCCTTTGGCTGCTCTAATCCGGTGGACGCCGCGCGGGCGGGGCCGTAGTTTACCGCCACACACAGGCGTGAGGCGATATGACCGAGACCCCCGATAAAGGCTACCAAGTCCTCGCGCGGAAATACCGCCCCGCGACCTTTGCCGATCTGATCGGGCAAGAGGCCATGGTCCGCACCTTGAAGAATGCGTTCGAGGCCGACCGCATCGCGCAAGCCTTCATGCTGACGGGTATTCGCGGGACTGGTAAGACTACCACGGCACGGATCATCGCCAAGGGCCTCAACTGTATTGGCGAAGACGGCGAAGGCGGCCCCACGACGGACCCTTGCGGCGTGTGCCAGAACTGCGTGGCGATCACCGAGGGCCGCCACGTGGACGTGATGGAGATGGACGCGGCGTCGAACACCGGCGTTCAAAACATCCGCGATGCGATCATCGAGACGGTCAGCTACCGCGCCGCACAAGCGCGTTACAAAATCTTCATCATCGACGAAGTCCACATGCTGTCCACCAGCGCGTTCAACGCGCTACTCAAGACATTGGAAGAGCCCCCCGCCCACGTCAAATTCCTGTTCGCCACGACCGAAATCCGCAAGGTTCCGGTGACGGTGCTGTCGCGCTGCCAACGCTTTGACCTGCGCCGGATCGAGCCCGAGGTGATGATCGCCCACCTGCAACGCATCGCGGGCCTTGAAAGCGCCGCGATTGCAGAAGATGCCGTTGCCCTGATTACCCGTGCCGCCGAAGGCTCGGTCCGGGACGCGATGAGCCTTCTTGACCAAGCCATTGCCCATGGCGCAGGCGAAACAACCGCCGACCAAGTGCGTGCGATGTTGGGCCTTGCCGACCGGGGCCGGGTGATGGACCTGTTTGAGGCGATCATGGCCGGCGACGCCGCCAAGGCGTTGGACGAATTGGGGGCGCAATATTCCGACGGTGCCGACCCGGTGGCCGTACTGCGCGATCTGGCCGAAATCACCCATTGGCTGTCGGTCATCTCGATCACACCCGATGCGGCCGAAGACCCCACGGTTTCCCCCGACGAACGTACGCGCGGGTTGGCCTTGGCCGAGAAGCTGCCAATGCGGGTGCTAACGCGGATGTGGCAAATGCTTCTGAAAGCGCTGGAAGAGGTCGCCATGGCCCCCAACGCCATGATGGCCGCCGAAATGGCGGTGATCCGCTTGACCCATGTGGCCGACCTGCCAACGCCGGGCGATCTGGTGAAGAAACTGGCGGAAACTCCCCGCCCCGCCGGCGGCCCGCCCTCGGGTGGTGTCGGCGGCGGCGTGTCCGGCCCCGGGCCACAGGCCCGGTCTACGGGGGCGGCCCCCGTTGGCGGAAGTGGTGGTGGTGCACAAGCGGCCCTTGCGCCGCAGTCCGGACCGGACCTTGCCGCCTACCCTACCTTTGACTCCATCGTGGCGCTGATCGAATCGGCACGCGATATCAAGCTGTTGATCGAAGTGAAGACGGCTCTGCGGCTGGTGTCATACTCACCCGGCCGTCTTGAGGTCGAAGTGACTGACACTGCGCCACGCGATCTGATCCCGCGCTTGGGGCGGATGCTTCAAACGGCCACGGGCGCGCGTTGGGGCATCACGGTGGCCTCCTCGGGCGGCGGCGCGACGATTCAGGAACAGGAACAGGCGGCCCAGAAAGAGGTAGAGGCCGAGGTCACTAAGCATCCGCTGATGCAAGCGGTTCTGTCCCGGTTCCCACAAGCGCGGATCTCGGAAATCCGTAGCCATGCGGATTTGGCACAAGAGGCCGCGGCGACGGCGCTGGAAGAGATACCGGAAGAGGCCGATGATTGGGACCCCTTCGAAGACGAGTGAAACACGATGCACCTTGTGACCTATGCCCGTGCGGCATACGTGTGAGCAAACGAGATCAATTGGAGAAGATGAGATGTTGAAGGGTTTGGGCGGCATTGGCGATATGGCCAAGATGATGAAGCAAGCGCAGGAAATGCAGGGCAAGATGGCGGAGGTCCAAGAGGGTCTTTCCTCGATTACCGTGCAGGGCGAAAGCGGCGCGGGCTTGGTCAAGGCGACGGCAACAGCAAAAGGGGAACTGACGGCGCTGGACATTGATCCGTCGATCTTTGACCCGAACGAGAAAGAGGTCGTCGAGGACCTGATCCTCGCCGCGATCAAAGATGCGCAGTCCAAGGCGCAGGACAAACACAACGAAGAAATCCAGAAGATGACCGAAGATCTCGGCCTTCCTGCTGGCATGAAACTTCCGTTCTAACGCGTGGCAGAGACGCCCCCAGATATTGAAGAACTGATCGGGATCATGGCCCGTCTTCCGGGACTTGGCCCCCGGTCGGCGCGGCGAGCGGTTCTTACGTTGATCAAAAAGCGTGGCGCGCTGATGCGCCCTCTGGCAGAGACGATGGCACGGGTGGCCGAGAGCGCGCGGGAATGCGTGAACTGCGGCAATATCGGAACCGGCGATCTGTGCGACATTTGCTCGGACGTCGGCCGCGCGACTGGAGAGTTGTGCGTGGTAGAGGATGTGGCAGACCTCTGGGCGATGGAGCGAGGGCAAGCATTTAAGGGGCGCTACCATGTGCTCGGCGGTACGCTCTCGGCGCTGGACGATGTGGGCCCCGAAGACCTCGGCATCCCGAAACTGCGTGCCCGCATGACCGATGAGGGGATTACCGAAGTGATCTTGGCCCTCAACGCGACCGTAGACGGGCAAACAACGGCGCACTACATCGCCGACGAACTGGCCTCCGTTGGCGTCAGCCTCTCGTCCCTCGCACAAGGCGTTCCAATCGGCGGGGAATTGGATTACCTCGACGATGGCACTATATCTGCCGCCTTCCGAGCCCGAAAAAGCTTGTGACGATGGGAAGCGGCCCTTGGCCAAAGGTGATTACCACCATCAAACACGGCGCATGGTTGGCCTGTTGCGCAGTGAGTTGTAAAGCCAAGGTGAATTAGGGAGCCCGTGCGACGGCTGGTGAAAGGCTCATTCGGCGACCGGGGCCTAAATCTGGCCTGCTTCTCCGCCGAATGAGAACTTAAGCGTCCGTGCGGCTAAAACTTTAACCACACGTCGCATTCTGACTGTCGCTAAATACCCTTAACCAAGCGTTAAGCCCCCCCAAATATCCGTCGGGGGGAGCGCCCCCTAGGGCGCTGGGGGGCAGACAGCCCCCCATCCGATTTGTGGCCTAACGCATCGGTGAAAATAGTGCGTCTGGTGAGCGGCAATCGCGAATGACATCGGCACCGCAAACACGTGGCTCAAGCTCTCGGGTGAGGCACACGCGCACTTCTTGAATCCGGTTAGCGCGGCAGGTGACGGTTAACATGTCCGGGCCCAGTTGCGGGTTCACCTCTAGGAAAGCTTCTTCGATCACAGCCGCAGGCACGCGCACCTCCGTATCCAGGCGCCTTAGAATGTCGGGGCGTTGCACGGATTCGTAGGCGAGCCGAGAGAGCGCGTAGTAATCCCGCGCTTCCAATCCTGTGCACACGCCATGTTTGCGCCATTGGTGCCAGGCAAGGCCCGATGTGCCCATGATATCCGCCATCTCGCCGGTCATCCCACGCGACGGGGCGCGCATCACCGTGGGGCAATAGGCGGGCCAGCCTTCCTCATACTGCGGCCACAGCCCGTGAAGCGTGAAGCCGAAGCCTTGGCCATCGTCGCATTGGGGCGAAGAGCGGTCGTCGCCTTCCAGAAGGCACCATGTGGGTGTCCAGCTGAGGCTCATGACGTAGTAGTCAAATTCGCCGGCGGGTTCCCCGTCTGCGTGGGCCGTGCCTGCGGCAAACAATAGCGCGAGTATCAGTCGTTTCATTTGGGTCTTCCCTCAGTGCCTCATTGCGCCTATATACCTCGTGATTTTCCTGAAATCGAGGAACCGTAAGGCCCCGCCTTGCAGCCGCTTCCACCGGCCTTGTTCCCTGTGTTCAGACGTACCCGGAGGGATTGAGATGAGCAAACCGATCATGACGAAAGCCACTGCTGTTTGGCTGGTCGACAACACCACGCTGAGCTTTAAGCAAATCGGCGATTTTTGCGGCCTGCACGAGCTGGAAGTTCAAGGCATTGCCGATGGCGACGTGGCCGCGGGCGTCAAAGGGTTTGACCCGATCGTCAACAACCAGCTGACCCAGGAAGAGATCGACAAAGCCACCGCCGATCCCCACCACAAGTTGCAACTGAAGTTTTACTCTGCCGCTGTGGGCGAGGAAAAGCGCCGGGGTCCGCGGTATACGCCGCTGTCCAAGCGCCAGGACCGTCCGGCCTCGATCCTGTGGCTGGTGAAGTTCCACCCCGAATTGACCGACGGTCAGGTTTCCAAACTGGTGGGCACCACGAAGCCGACCATTCAGGCGATCCGCGAGCGGACTCACTGGAACATCAACAACATCCAACCCATCGACCCCGTCGCTCTGGGCCTGTGCAAACAGTCCGAGTTGGACGCCGCCGTGCAAAAAGCCAACGCCAAGAAGCTGGCCGAGGGTGCGGCAATGACCGATGATGAACGTCGCAAACTGGTTTCCACGGAAACCTCGCTTGGGATGGATCTTGATAGCGCTGTTCCTGCATCCATTGCCGGGTTGGAGACCTTCACCCTCTCCACACCTGATGAGGATGACCAGCCAGAGCATACGCCGGATGCCGACACGTTCTTCAACCTGCCCGCCAGCAGTGAAGACGATGAGGATGAAGACGAAGGCTAAGCCCGATGATGGAACCTCGTCTGCCCGGAATTTGGTACGCCAGTGACCGACAGACGGGGTTCTTTCTTGTTCCCGATGGCGCAGACCGCAAGGCGATGTTTCGCCGGTTGTTTACCGCCACGGAAAGCCGCCGCGCCAAAGACGGGGGCGTCGTGGAAAACGGCTGCTACCTGACAACACCAGACGGCGATCTGTTTCAGGCCATCACTTGGCACGGCAAGCGCCTTGGGGCGTGGCGCCGGGATTTTGCCGAAAGCACCGAAGCGCAAGGCATTGTAACTGCGCGATTTCATGGGCGACGTTTGATGACTTCCGATGGACGGCGCTATTGGTTCCGCGATTTGGTGGTAGAGCGATGGTAAGGCCCGTCGGGGCTGGTCCCGGATTGTCGATCTGTTACGTTTCCCCCATGATCCGCCTCCTATCTTGCCTATGCCTGATGCTTGCCCCCGCCCCTGTTGCCGCGCAAAACAACCCGCTTTGCCAAGAGCTTTGGCTTAGTCGGAACACTGTCATGGATCGTGCGGGGCAGTGCTTTAGCTCTGTCCTTGGGCAGGCCGTCTTTGACAATTCCGATTGCGTGGCTACCGAGATTCGCCTGAACCCGCTGGACGCAGAAATAGTGCGATTTGCGCAAGAAGCAGAGGCCCGGGCCAGTTGCGCCGTTGATACAGAGGCGAACCGCCTGTCCCTTGACGCCCTCCCCTTCCACGCCCGCCTGATGGCGCTGTTTACCGTGCCCGTCAGGGCCGATAGCGAGCATGGGTGCAGCGACTACCTCGGGGCGCCCATCCCACTTTACGCCGGGATTTCCACCAACATGACCGTCCTGGGCCGGGTGGAAGCGGGTCAGACCTTCACACTTTCCCATATGCCGTTGCGCGGCGGGTGGGAGTATCTGGAGGTTTTCGACACGCAAGGCACGCCCGTGGCCCACGGATGGGCGCAGGGCCTGCCAGACGACATGGCCACGATTTGCGCGTTGATTGCGGGGTAGCGGGCCAACAACGGCCTAGTGGGCCGCCGTTGTCACCGAATCAAGCAAAGTGCGCCCGCCATCGACTGTGATGGTCTCTCCGGTCACGAAACCCGCCCCGTCCGAGGCCAGGAACTGCACCGCCGCTGTGACTTCTCGGGCCGAGGCGATGCGCCCCAAGGGCGTGCATTCGCGGATCTCTTTGCGCAAGCCATCGGTTTCGTTCAACGAATCCTTCAGGCTCGCGGACATGACAGAGCCGAATGCAACGCCGTTCACGCGAATACGATGGGGCGCGAAGGCAACCGCCAGGTTGCGCGTGGCTTGATCCAGCGCCGCCGTGGCGATGGAATAGCCCAACAGATCGGGGTGGGTACGCCGTGCCGCGATGGACGAAATGTTCACAATCGAACCAATCGGCCCGTCTTCGTGGCCATCCGCCTCGGCCTGCGCGATCATCCGTTTTGCGACCGCCTGCGACAGGCGCAGGGAAGGGTATAGGTTCTGTTCCAGCATCGCCTCGACGGAAGTATCCGTCGGGTCCAGCGGGTCCGTTGTCATCACCTGCCGCGAAGCGTTCACCAAGATATCGATCCGGTCGTAAGCGTCGATCGTGGCCGAGATAAGGTTTTCGACCGTGAGCCGTTCGCGTAAGTCGCCGGAAAAGTAGCGGATGTTTTCATCGCTGCCTTCAGTTTCGCCGCATTCGTCTTTCAGTCTGGTCTTGTCGCGGTCCGCAAACATGACATTCGCGCCCCGGTCAATAAAATGGCGGGCAATCGCAAGCCCAACGCCGTTTGCGGCGCCGGTCACAATGGCGGTCTTACCTTGGATGGAAAGGCTCATCTGGATGATCCCTAGATGTGTGAAAGATGCGTTCTAGCGCTTTGGTTTTCCCAGAGGCTTCACCGCCTCGTAGATTTTGTAGCCCTCTAGCTCTCCCAGCATCGAGCCGGACCCGAAGCAGGATTTAAGGGTCTCTTCATAAGGCAGATGCCGGTTGGCTACCATGAAAAAGCGGCCCCTTGCCGTCAGGTTGCGGGCGGCTGCTTGGATGAAGGCGCGGCCAATTTCCGGATCTGCGCGCCGGCCCGTGTGGAAGGGCGGGTTGCAGATAATCGCGTCATAGGGGGCTTCCGGCGTGAAGCGTGTGACATCGGCCCAATGGAAATCGGCGCGAGGGTCTTCAACGTTGACCTGTGCCGCCTCCAGCATGGCGTGGTCGGCCTCGATCAGATCAAGGGTTTCAATCCCCTCCTGCTCGGCCAGAACCTCGGCGGCCAAATAGCCCCACCCGGCCCCGAAATCCGCGACTCGGCCCTTAAGTTCTGGCAGTAGCGCCACAAGGATTTCAGACCCACGATCAGGCCCATCCACGCTGAAGCCGCCGGGAACGGTCATATAGCCGTGCTCGCCCACTTCCGGCGTTACGATCCAATCGAGCACCTCTGCCGGGATCGCATCGGGGCGACGCAGCCATGCCAATTTGCCGTGTGCCTTGGAGTAGACGTGATCGACCGCAAACACCCGCTTGAGCTGTTTTACAATCGCCTCGATCCCCTCTTCCTTCTGGCCATCGACCATCAATAGCCCGCCCGGCGGGATTTGGCCCAACGCCTCGGCAATTGCCGAAAGCGTTCCGGCACGGGATTTGGTGATCTGCACAAGGGCACTGGTGAACGTGCCCTCGGCCTCTACCATCACGTTTTGGCCACGGGCCTCCAGCCGGTCGTAATCCGGCGCGAAGCCTTGCACGCAGGTCACATCAACCAGTGCAGAAAAGTCACTGTCGGCGCGTGCTTGCAGCACCAGAACAGCACCGGAAGGCGCCTCTAAGTCGCCGCTATCAAGGGCGAGGGTCCATCTATCGGGGGTCATAAGATCAGAGGAGGATTACTCCTCCTTCTCCATCGTGCATTGCAGGGGGTGTTGGTTGCGGCGGGCGAAGTCCATCACCTGCGCCACCTTGGTTTCAGCAATCTCGTGCGAGAAGACGCCCACAACCGCAAGTCCCTTTTTGTGAACCACAAGCATAATTTCCACCGCGGCGGAATGGGTGATGCCAAAGAACCGCTCTAACACATGCACGACGAACTCCATCGGCGTGTAGTCATCGTTAAGCAGCATCACCTTATACATCGGCGGCCGTTGGGTCTTTGTTTTGGTCTTCGTCGCAAGCGAGACGTCGCCGTCTCCGGTATCGACGTCGTCGGGCTCATCTGCCATCATTTGAAGTGTCGTCATGAAGTCTGATCCCGGTTCCAAGTCCCGTGGTTAGTCCGCAGTATATAAGACTGCAATCGATTCCGAAAAGAGGTTGATATGGGCGAAGGGTTAAGCGTGATCGGTTTTGATGCCGATGATACGCTTTGGCAGAACGAAAGTTTCTTTCGTTTGACCGAAGACAGGTTCGCCGAATTACTGGCCGATTACGCCGAAGATACCCACCTGCGCGAACGCTTGTTGGAGTTTGAGGTTCAGAATATCGGGCATTATGGCTTTGGAATTAAAGGCTTCATGCTTTCGATGATCGAAACCGCGGTTGCGGTGACTGACGGGCGCGTTGAAGGCCGTGTCATCAGTCAGATACTTGAGATGGGCCAGGAAATGCTGCGCCACCCAATCCACTTGCTGCCCTATGTGGAAGAAACTCTGGGTCGGTTAACGGACCGATATCCATTGGTTTTGATCACGAAGGGCGACCTTTTGCATCAGGAGCAGAAGCTGGCCGCCAGCGGCTTGGGCGATTTGTTCGCCGCCGTCGAGATCGTGTCCGAGAAGCACCCTGCCACCTATGATCACGCTTTTTCGATCCACGGCAAGGGGCCAAAGCACGCGATGATGGTGGGTAATTCGTTGAAATCCGATATCCGCCCCGCACTCGATGTAGGGGCTCATGCGGTCTACGTGCCCCATGGGGTCACTTGGGCGCTGGAACATGCTGAAACACCTGAAGGGCATCCGAAATTCCACGAGCTCCCCGACCTAAGCGGGCTGACCGCGCTGATTGATGGGCTTGAGTGAGGTCACCGATGCCCCCCGCCCCAAACCACCGGGTTCTGGCCGCAGTTCTTGGATCGGTTCAAATCCTCACATGGGGTAGCTCTTTCTACCTTCTGGCGATCCTTGCCCCGCCCATCACCCAAGACACGGGGTGGAGCGCCTATGCCGTGACCGGCGGCATCTCTCTTGCGCTTCTGGCCTCGGCTTTGGCGGCTGGTCCGGTGGGCCGCGCGATCAACCGGCACGGGGGGCGGTCCGTCATGTCCGCCGGGGTGATACTGTTGAGCATAGGGCTCTTCCTGCTCGCGCTTGCCCCAAACCTACCGGTCTACCTATTTGCGTGGGTCGTGATCGGCGCTGCCATGGCCGCCACTTTGTACGAAGCCGCCTTCTCCACCCTGTCGCAGATTTTCGGGGGAGAGGCGCGGCGGGCTATTACCGCGCTGACCCTTGTGGGCGGGTTCAGCGCCACGCTCTGCTGGCCGCTTTCCGCCCTGCTGGTCGAGGCTTGGGGCTGGCGCGGCACCTGCGCAACCTACGCCGTTTTGCACCTTGCCGTGACCCTGCCGCTCTGCCGCTTCGGCTTGCCTCGGGCCACGTCACCGCCCGCAACAGCCGAGGACGACGCCCCTTCCGTTGCCCCAATCCCTTGGCGTGATCCGCGCCTTTGCGCCATTGCCTTGGCGGGCGTGTGCCTTGTGTTCATCTTCTCGACCGTGGCCCTCCACCTGCCCCGGCTTCTGGTGGCCAGTGGCTATGACCTCGCCCAAGCGGCAGCTTTGGGGGCGGTGATCGGGCCTTCCCAGGTGGGCGCCCGCTTGGTCGAGATGTTGGGTGGCGGGCGTCATTCGCCGCTGACAACTATGGTCGTCTCCACCTTTTGCGTCGCGGGCGGCCTTGGCGCCCTGTCGTTCCACGCGCCCGCTGCCCTGTGTCTCATAATCTACGGCATGGGCTTGGGTCTTTGGACGATTGCGCGGGGCACCGTGCCTTTGGCGTTGTTCGGCCCGGCGGCCTATCCTGCCACGATGGCCCGCTTGGCCCTGCCCATCCTTAGCGTCTCGGCTCTGGCGCCGCTGGTGGGGCTTGGGATGCTGCCCGCCCTTGGCCCAATCGGCACGTTGCAGGCCCTCTCTGCAATCGGCTGCCTGCCCTGCCTTCTCGCGGTTTTATTATGGCAGCGACGCCCCCGCTAACAAACCTGTGCATTGACCGGAATGCCTCTCCAAGCCATGACGCCCCCATGATCGATGCCCGCCTCTTGCCCTTGCAGCGTATGCTGATGCAGCCCCCCGCCCGGTGGCTGGTGGCCCGTGGCGTACGCGCCGATCAGATCACGCTGATTGGATGTGGCATCGGCCTGCTGGCCGCACTTGCTGCCGCCTTCGAGATCTACCCCCTGGCTCTTTTGGGCCTGGCCCTAAACCGCTTGGCCGATGGTCTGGACGGCGCCGTTGCCCGCCTGACCACACCCACCGATCGCGGAGCGTTTCTGGATATCGCCCTGGATTTCGTCTTCTACGCCGCCTTCCCCATCGGCTTCATCTTCGCAAATCCCGCGATCAATGGCCTACCCGGTGCGGTCCTGATCGCCTGCTTTGTCCTCACGGGCACCTCGTTCCTCGCCTATTCGATCATCGCGGAACGGCGCGGCCTGCAAGCAACCGACTACCCCTCCAAGGGCATCTACTACCTGGGCGGCTTGGCCGAGGGGGCAGAAACCATCGCCATCTTTGCCGCCTTCTGCCTATTTCCCTCCGCTTTCGTCTGGATCGCATGGGGCTTCTCTGCGGTTTGCATCGTCACTGCCGCCACCCGTTACATGGCCGGTTGGCATGTCTTCGACGCGCCCTGAGCGCAGGCCGCACCGCCCCATTCACCTTGGCCGTACAACTCCCCCCGGAGGGATCCCGCACTCTGCCAAAGCCACCTAACCCAACCTTTGGCAGACCACCGTCCGCCCCAAGGGCCGTTCAAGCGACCTTCAACACAATCTTTCCAATGTGAGCGCTGGATTCCATCCGCCTATGGGCCTCATCCGCCTTCTCGAACGCAAAGGCCTGATCCATCACCGGAGCGACCCTTCCCGCCACCAACAAAGGCCATACCTTGTCGCGCAACTCAGCGGCAATTTTCGCCTTCGCCCCGTCTGACTGTGGCCGCAGGGTCGAGCCCGAAATCGTCAGCCGTCGCACCATCAATTGCGCGAAATTCAGCTCCACCTTCGGCCCCTGCAAGAACGCAATCTGCTGCAAATGCCCGTCATCGGCCAAAGCCTTGACGTTGCGCGGCAGGTATTCCCCGCCCACCATATCCAGGATCACATCCGCCCCGCCCACGTCCTTCATGGCCGCCACGAAATCCGCGTCGCGATAGTTAATCGCCTGTTCGGCTCCCAGAGCCTCGCAAGCCGCGCATTTCTCGGCAGAGCCCGCCGTGGTGAACACTCTCGCCCCAAAAACACGCGCCAACTGGATCGCTGTCGTGCCGATCCCGCTCGATCCGCCATGAACGAGAAACCTCTGCCCGGCCCTCAGACCCGCGCGCATAAATACGTTGCTCCAAACCGTGAAAAACGTCTCCGGCAAAGCCGCGGCTTGGGCCATCGACAGGCCCTCGGGCACCGGCAGTGCGTGGTCTTGGTGGGTCACGACCTGCTCGGCATAGCCGCCGCCCGGCAATAACGCACAGACCGCATCACCCACAGCCCACCGCGTCACGCCGGGACCAACGGCGGCCACCCGGCCCGAACATTCCAAGCCCGGCAAATCAGACGCCCCCGGCGGCGGTGCATAGCTGCCCGCCCGTTGCAACGCATCGGGGCGGTTCACCCCCGCATGGTCCACCGCAATCAAGATCTGTTCCGCCCCCGGCGACGGAATCGGACGCTCACACAGGCGCAGCACGTGCGGCCCGCCGGGTTTCGCAATCTCAACAGCCCGCATCATGTCTGCCATTTCCATCCCTCGTTTTGCATCGTTCATATTGCGCCGAAGGCGCCCCCGCCGCCCAAAGGGCGGGTCTACGCCGGAGGCGTCCAGCGGCCCGGCAAATCATCTTGCTCCGCCCCGCGCGGCGCGCGCACAGCGGCCGCGAAGCGGTCGAGCCCGGCGGCAAACGGCTTCATCAGGGCCGATCCGCGCACCTTCGCTTTGATCTCTTCAATCTTCATCACATCGCCAATGCGTCGATCCAGAAATTCCCAGCTGGCCCCGTGGCCCTCGGATTGATCTCCCAGCCAAAACAGGACCGTGGCCGAATATACTCCCGCCAGCGTTGCGCGCTTGGTGTACCAGTTCAAATCCCGGCTGCTGTCCCCCAATCCGGTCCAGATCACATCAGCGGTTTCCCACATCAGCTTGGCCCCGTCGGCAGCATGGATCGGCAAGGCAAACAACGTCGCCCCCCGGCGCACGGTCTCTTTATCTGCTGCGACCAGTTCCAACCGCCGCTTCACCGCAAATGTGACCCTGTCGCGAAACCGCATGGCGCCCAGATCGGCACCCGCCAAGGCCTCAGCCAAGGCCCGGTCCGCGCGGCGATGGAACGCCATCGCCAGGTCAACGGCCCCGCGCGGGAAAAGCGCCCGCGCGTCGGCAATGGATACACCCGCATCATGGGCAGAGGCTTCAAAAGTCACCTGCGACCAGCCGTCGAAAGGCACGTGCAGGCGGGCGGCGTCGAGGATGGCATCACTCATATCGGTCATTCGCGGTCTCCTTATCCCTTGGCTAGACAAGATAGAGGGCAATTGCTATAGCGCCACTTCCTGCAGATCCTTGCAATTCTAACCTAGAAAGGTGGTGACACCACATGCAGGTCAGTGTTCGCGACAACAATGTCGATCAAGCGCTCCGTGCTCTGAAGAAAAAACTTCAGCGCGAAGGCGTCTTTCGTGAAATGAAGCTCAAGCAGCATTACGAAAAACCCTCGGAGAAACGCGCACGCGAGAAGGCGGAAGCAATCCGTCGTGCCCGCAAACTGGCGCGCAAAAAGCTCCAGCGCGAAGGGATGCTCTAAGTAGCCCCGCGTCGGTCGCACATGCGAATCGTTAAGAATTGAAAAACCCCCGCAGGCCACGCCTGACGGGGGTTTTTCTTTGTTCGTCCTACGAAAAGACGCAGAAGGCTAGTTCGCCAGTTGCGCCGCCAGAACCGCATCGCTGGCGTCATCCTCATCGCCGGTCGTGCCGACGATCGTTGCGTCTTGCACACCGGGAATCTGCGCGAATTGTTCCATCGTATTCATCGGGAAAAACGTCTGCCGGATCGAGGTGAACCCCGGCGTGTTTCCCAAAATCTCGGAGATGGACCGAGAGCAATAGGCGGGCGCCACAGCACCATAGCTTTGCACGGCGTGGCTCAATTGCTGCGCCACCTCGGCGGAAACCTCAACGGTCTGTGTCCGCACTTCGAACACGCCGTTGGACTGAAACGCCATGTACATATCCAGATAGGCGGGCGACATGCCAAACAGCACGTCATTTCGCTCTGGCACGCCGGGGTTGTGCCAGCTTCCAGCGGGGTCAAACAACAACCGTTGCGCACCATCAATCAGTAACCCGGAATGGGCGCCGGAATTGCTGTGCGTATTGATCGAGGTGATCAGGGTCACCGTCGCAGGGCCCGGCGCGACATAGGTTGCGCGGGCGACTTCTTCGTCCGGTGCCCATACGGATTCCCCGACACAGCCTCCCAGCGTCAGCGCCAGAAGGCCCGCAAAGGCAATCCGCATCGCCCCGATCATGTTGCGAAGATCGCCAGGAAAATCACCACAACGATGCAGAAAATTCCTACGTTCGTGGACATTCTCATGAAGCCATCAAACGCTTTTTCCTGTGCGCTGATGTCCATTTCGCCGTGCTTGTAGTCGTCTTGATCGGCCATGTTGGGTTCCTTGGATCGGAGATTTCTAAATTCTGTTGCGCCCGAAATACCGCAGAACGCGCGGCGTGTCAGCCCCGGTCAAGCGTGTCTCAATGCCGCGATGTCGCGCTAGGCCAGCGCGTAGACCCATGCCCCATCATCGCGCCGCGCCCGGGTTATTTGCCCTAGCTGATGCAGGTGGTTCAGATGCGCCACCGCTTCGACCAGCGCCAATCCGTAGGTGCCGCCATCAATCTTGCGCTTGAACAGCGCCGGAAAACACTCTGCCGCGCTACAGGGGCCTTTTTCGATATGATCGCGCAGACGCGCCAAGGCCCTGTGGTGATTGTCGATCAACTGCCGCATTCGTGCGGGCAAGCCGGTGAAGGGCAACTTGTGTCCGGGCAGCACCAATTGGCTTTCACGGGCGTGGGGTTGCAACGCCTCGCAAGCAGCCATCCAATCGCCCAAGGGGTCGGCCTCGGGCTCGGTCGCGTAAACGCCGATATTGGGGGAAATTGTGGCCAGCAATTGGTCGCCGCCGATAACGATTTCCTCGTCGCGGCTCCAGAATGTCGCGTGATCGGGCGCGTGGCCGTGGCCGAAGCGAATGTCCCAGGTGCGCCCGCCCATCTCGATTGTGCCCCCCTCGTGCAGACGCTCGAACCCCAAGGGCATGGGGTGGACCATGTCGGCAAAGTTGAACGGCCGCTCTGCGCGACGTTCTGCCAGCACTTCGGCGGACATGCCCGCGTTGATCCAGAATTGCACCTGCTCGTCGGTGGCCTGCGTCTGCTCATCAAGCGTCAACATGCGCGAGAACAACCACGCGGTGCGCGTCATATGCAGCTCCGCGCCCCGGTTCTGGAACCACCCGGCAAGGCCCACATGATCGGGGTGGTGGTGGGTGACGATCAGCCGGGTCACCGGAACACCGCCCAAGGGGCCCGCAAATATCGTTTCCCACAGTGCCTTGGTGCGCTTGGAGTTCACACCGGTATCAATAACCGTCCAACCATCGGCATCGCGAAGGGCGTAGGCGTTCACATGGTCCAGAACCATCGGCAGGGGAATGCGCAGCCAAAGGATGCCGTCGGCAACCTCAATGGCCTCGCCCTCGGATGGGGCATCGGGGAAAGGGGTGCGAATTGGGTTCAAACTACCATCAGGCATTGCGTGCGTGTCCTTTGGAAAGCCGTTCGTTGCCGCGCTTGTAATTACCCGTCAGTCGCGCCGCTTCGAGTTGTGCCGCACCCTCGTCGCCAGCGGCAGTAAGGTCAAGGAAGGCCTGCGCTTTTCGCCCCCGCAAGGTGGTGGCCAACTTGCCGTGATGGAAGAGCTTCACGTCGCCAGCTTTGCCTGCCAACCACGTGAAGCCCTGTGCGGCCATATCTAGGCAGCCAGCTCATCAGCGCTCAGGTCATAGAGCCCATCGGCCCCACATTGCGCCTGCGCCAACAGGCCGTGCGCGTCGGGCAGAAGGCGCGAAAGGTGGAACTTTGCAAGGCTTTGGCGGGTCTTGTCGCCCGTCGCGGCTGCTTTGGCGTGGTAATGTGCGCCCAACACACGGGCAAATGCCATCAGGTAAGGCACAGCCCCCCCGAAACGGTCATTCATGTCGAGGCCGAGAAGATGCGTCGTCGTCTTGCGAAGCTCTTGCGCCATCGCGGTCACGGCGGGATCGCCTGCGGCCTCGATCTCATCAAGCAAGGCAAAGGCCGCCGCGCCGCCATCCATCAGCTTGCGGCCCACAAGGTCCATGGCCTGGATGCCGTTGGTGCCTTCGTAAATCGCGGTGACACGCACGTCGCGGGCAAATTGGGCTGCGCCGGTTTCCTCGATCACGCCCATGCCGCCGTGAACCTGAATGCCCATGTTAGCCAGTTTGATCCCCATCTCGGTGCCGTAGGTCTTGGTGATCGGGGTCAGGAACGCCGCGCGGGCAGCGGCGGCGGTGTCGCCGGTTTTGGCAAGGTCCAACGCCACGGCCAGATCCAGCGCCATGGCGCGAGCGGCAAAAACTTCGGCCTTCATCTCGATCAGCATCCGGCGCACGTCGGCGTGGTCAAGGATCGTGCCTGTGCCGCCTTCCACCGGGCTGCGGCCCTGCTTGCGTTCTTGGGCGAAGGCCAGCGCGTGTTGATAGGCGGCCTCGGCAATCGACAGGCCCTGCACACCCACCCCAAGGCGGGCGTTGTTCATCATCGTGAACATGGCGGCCATACCTTTGTTTTCCTCGCCGATCAGCCAGCCCCGCGCGCCATCATACTGCATGACGCAGGTGGGGGAGCCGTGAAGACCCAACTTATGTTCCAGGCTCACTACGCTCAGGGTGTTGGCGACACCGGGGTTGCCGTTTTCGTCGGGGATTTTCTTCGGCACAAGGAACAGGCTGATGCCCTTGGTGCCTTTGGGCGCGCCGGGAAGGCGGGCAAGGACCAGATGGACGATGTTTTCGGCCATGTCGTGGTCGCCCCAGGAAATGTAGATTTTCTGGCCCGACACCGCATAGGTGCCGTCGCCATTGGGTTCCGCCTTGGACGACAATGCGCCCACGTCCGATCCGGCCTGAGGTTCCGTCAGGTTCATCGTGCCGCACCATTCGCCAGTGGTCAGCTTGGGCAGGTAGAGGTCCTTGATCTCGTCCGAGGCGTGATGCTCCAACGCCTCAATCTGGCCCTGGGTCATCAGGGGGTTCAACTCAAGCGACAGGCAGGCGCTACCGATCATTTCATTCACGGCGGTGGTCACCGTCAGGGGCAGGCCCATGCCGCCATGATCCTGTCCGGCCGATATCGCCAGAAAACCCGCGTCAGCAATCGCCTTGTAGCCGTCGGCGAAACCGGGAGAGGTGCGCACGACGCCGTTCTCCAACCGAGCGGGCGTCAGGTCGCCGCCGCGATTGAGGGGGGCGATGACCTCTTCGCAGATGCGGCCCGCTTCCGTCAGGATTGCCTGAACCACGTCGCTTGTGGCGTCCTCAAACGTGGGGTCGGCTTGCAGGCGGTCAAACCCGACAATGTGATCGAGGCAGAAGCTGATGTCAGAAACGGGGGCGCGATAGGTCATGTCTGGGATCTCCCGGGGGGCGGGGCCATTTGCGCGCGGATGCGTTTCGCGCTAGGGCCGTTATCGTGTTGAGGCAAACAATGGAGCCTCGGCAATTGGTTCAGCAACTTCAACGTTACGTCACGAGATGTCCCGCCCTAAACCCGAAATGTTGCACGAAAATGTCGCGGGCATCGCGCGCGCCGCAGAGGTGTTGCGTGACGGCGGGCTATTGGCCCTGCCGACCGAGACGGTCTATGGCCTTGCCGCCGACGCCCGCAACAACCGGGCGGTGGCGCGGATATTCGAGGCCAAGGGCCGCCCCACGTTCAACCCCCTGATAGTGCATGTCTCATCTCTGGAGGCGGCGATGGAACTGGGCGGTTTCTCCGACACGGCGCTGACCTTGGCGGAGGCGTTCTGGCCCGGCCCGATGACACTTGTGGTGCCCTCCAAGGGGCACGTGGCCGATCTTGTTTCGGGCGGGTTGGAGACATTGGCGATCCGCGTGCCCGCCCATCCGTTGGCCCGCGCCGTACTGGCAGAATTTGGCGGCCCGATTGCGGCGCCCTCGGCCAATCCGTCAGGGCAGATCAGCCCGACATTGGCAGAGCATGTTGTGGCAGGTTTGGGCGACAGGGTAGAGGCGGTGCTGGATGGCGGGGCCTGCGGCGTAGGGTTGGAATCGACGATTCTAGCCCCCGGCCCGGACGGTGTGCGGCTGCTGCGAGAGGGCGGCATTTCGCGAGAGGCAGTGGAGGAAGTGGTTGGCCCGGTCACAGCGGATCTGACGCCGGGACGCGTGGAGGCACCGGGGCAGATGGAGCGCCATTATGCGCCGCGCACTAAGGTTGTGTTGGGGGGCGCTGCCGCGCCGGATGAGGTGACGATCGGGTTTGGGGCGATGCCGGGGGATTTCACGCTCTCCAAGCGCGGCGACCTCGTTGAGGCCGCCTCGCGGCTGTTCGCTACGCTCCACGCCGCGGACACGCGTGCAGTGGCCAAGGGCGCATACGTGATCCGGGTGTCCGACGTGCCAGAGGTCGGATTGGGACGGGCGATTAATGATCGTTTGCGGCGGGCGGCGACGTAGGGGAAAGGCTTAGGCGTGCCCTGCCTCGGACGAGAGCATCAGGGGATTGATGCCAAGGCTTTGCACGGCAGCGTCCCACTTTTTGCCCATCGCCAAATCAAAAACCAGTTCGGGCGTCGCATCGGCGGTAAGCCAATCGTTGCGTGAAATCTCGGCCTCTAGCTGGCCTTCGCCCCAACCGGCGTAACCGAGCACCAGAAGCGACCGCATGGGCCCACACCCGCCGGCGATGTCTTCGAGGATATCGAGGGTGCCTGTCATGGCGAAGCGATGATCGACCCGCAGCGCCTCTTCCCCACGAGGGGCGTAGTCGGGGGAGTGCAACACAAAGCCACGCCGCATCTCAACCGGGCCACCAAAGCAGACGGGCACAGTCGGGGCCGCGCCGCGCTTGGGGATATCGAGTTGTTCCATCAGTTCTTTGAAAGTGACCTCCTCCATCGGCTTGTTGATCATCAGGCCCATGGCTTGATCGGGGGAGTGGATACACAGGAAAATCACCGCGCCGGCAAAGCGCGGATCTTGCATTCCGGGCATTGCGATGAGCAGTTTGCCTGTGAGATCGTGTGAGAGGTCGGGCATGGTCATATCCTCAGCATGGGCCTGTTGCCGGCTTCAATCAATCGCCTTTCGCGGTTGCGCGTCGCGTGAACGTGACTTTTCATTTCAACGGCGAGTTCCTAGGTCAGATTGCATGACACATATGATCCGTTTCCTTTGCGCCGCAGCCCTTGGGGTGTTGGCAGCTTTCCCCGCTTCGGCGCAGTACTTTTCCGCCGATGACGTGGTGGAGGTGAGCCTGATGCCCGGTTACCGACTGGAGGGCGACCGCCACATGGCCGCGATCCGCATCCGCTTGGCGCCGGGGTGGAAGACCTATTGGCGCGCGCCGGGTGACGGCGGAGTGCCGACCGTGTTGCGCCTGACGCAGGCTGACGGAGTGGCTGGCATGGCGATGCATTGGCCCCGGCCGAGGGTGTTCTACTCGAACGGATTGCGATCCATCGGCTATGAAGGTGACGTGATTTTGCCGGTTGAATTTTCGCTGACCACAGAAGGTGTGGCGCAGGTCGCCGGACGGTTGGATTTGGGTGTGTGCCAGGACGTTTGCATGCCGATCTCGGTCGATCTGGCGGGGCTCTTGCCGGTCGAAACATCAAGGGATGGCGCGATTGCGGCGGCGTTGTCTGACCGGCCGTTCACGGCGCGTGAGGCGGGCGCGGGTGCTGTAACTTGTGCCATAGAGCCGATCGCCGATGGCCTGAGGGTCACCGTTCGAGCACAGGTGCCAGATACCGGAAATGATGAGGCGCTGGTGGTAGAGCACCGAGATCCGATGATCTGGGTGTCGGAGGCGTCGGTGCAGCGGCAGGGCGGTTGGCTGACTGGAGCGGCGGACGTTGTACCAGCCGATCACGGGCCCTTTGCGATGAACCGGGGTGACTTGCGGATCACGGTTATTGGCAGCCGGATGGCGATTGAGTTGGATCGTTGCACTGGGTGAGAGGGAAGAATTGAGGGGCCAGCCCCTCAAACTCCCTGCGATATTTTTGAAAAGATGAAGGGGCTAGGCCGATGCGGCGCGTTTGCGCGGCTTGCGCAGGGTGGTGGCGATCAGGCTAAGGATGAGCCCGATGGCACAGAGCACGGCGGTTGTGAGGATGAAGACGCCGAAGGCCATGGGGGCTGAGGAGGCATAGGGAGCAAGCGGACGCCACATGGCGCCTTGGGCGATAAACGCCCCCAGGGTGACCGAGAAGATCGCCGCGGTTGCCAGCGTGAGGGCACAGAACGCAAAGGTTGTGGCGGGGCTATGGGCACGCGCGTGCAGCGCCCGGCGGAAGCCACGCATCTGCTGGCCGACGTCTTGCCCGATGGCCAGAAGCGCTGGCACCACCAGAAGCACGATCACCATGCCGAAGCCCAAGCCGTAGACCAAGGTAATCACCGTAGGTTTGAGGAATTGCGCGTCTTGGGAGGTTTCCCAAAGCAGCGGCATCAGGCCCAGAACGGTCGTCAGCGTCGTCAGAAGGACCGGGCGCAGGCGGTCGCAGGCGCCATCCACGATGGCCGGAAACAGGCCGCGTTTCTCGGCGTATTCATCGACGGTGGTGACCAAGACGATGGAATCATTGATGATGATCCCCGTCATCCCGATCAGGCCCACGACTGTGAACATGCTCAGCGGCACATCCCAAGCCACATGCCCGAAGATCGTTCCCACCAGCCCGAAGGGAATAATCGACATCACCACCAAGGGCCGCGCCCAAGAGGCGAAGATCCAGGCCAGCACCAGATAGATACCGATGAGGCACAGGATGAAACCTGTCATGGCATCGGTGAGGAAGGCGTCTTCATCCTCGGCCAAGCCGGAAAGGCGGGTGGCGACGCCGAAGGATTCCTCGATCTGGGGGATGATGACCTCACGCAGTTCGGCCATCACGGCCTCGGCGCGGGCGGGGTCATCCTCGGACAGGTCGCCCATAACCGAGATCAACCGCACGCCGTTTTCACGCTGGATCGTGGAAAACCCCTGACGGGTGGCCACGGTGACAATATCGGCAAGCGGCACATACTGGCCGCTGTCCGAGCGCAGCAGCGTCCGGTCGAGGAAATCTGCGGTCAGCTCGCCGTCGGGCAGTTCAACGCGGATCGACGCGGTGCGGGGGCCATCGGGGTAAGTCGCGGCCTCGACCCCACCCAGTCGGTTGCGAAGGGTGCGGCCGAGGTTTGCGATCTGGAAACCCAGCGCTTCGCCCTGTGGGGTGAGTTCCAGCAGCAGTTCTTCGCGATCGTATGCCATCGAATCCTCTAGCCCCGAGACCTCGGCAAACACCGCCAAGGCGCTTTGCAGGGCTTGGGACGCGGATTTCAGCACATCGGTGGAAGCCCCGAAGATCTGCACGTCGATTGCATCGCCGCCGGGTCCGCCACGGCCACCGCGAAACGCCAGAGTTTCAGTCAAGGGCAATTGGCGCACCTCGTCCTGCATCGCACTGGCGAAAGCGAAGCTGGAATAGGGGCGCAGGTCGGCTGAAATCAGCTCGATCGACAGAGCACCCAGAAGGTCGGTACTTTTGTTTTCGGTCCCGCCCAATTGACGGCCCGAATTGCCGCCGATTTCTGCCAGAACATAGGCCAGTGGGTTCACCCCATGCTCGGCCTCAAACGCGGCACCGACGGCTTCGGCGGCGCGTTGCATTTCTAGCATCTGCTGAAGGCTGTCTTCGCGGCTTGCACCATCAACCATGGCGAAATTCGCCGTGACACTGCCAGTTTCCGGCGCGCTGAAGAAGCGGAAGATCACATCGCCCCGGATGAATTGCGCCGTTTGGGTGGACAAAAGCACAATCACCCCGGCGATAACCGGATACCTCGCCCAGACCACGAAACGCATCAGGGGGCGGAACAACACTCGCTTCATCCAGTCGAAACCCCCATTCACCACACGCGACGGCAGATCGTACCAGTGGGATTGCGCGGAATGAGCCAAGGCATGGGACATGTGATTTGGCAGGATCAGAAAACATTCCACTAGGCTCGCCAAGAGCACCACGATCACGGTGAAGGGAATGTCCGAGATCAGATCGCCAAACCGGCCCCCAACGGCCACGAGGCCGGTGAAGGCAAGGACAGTGGTTAGCGTGGCCGAGAACACCGGTGCGGCCATGCGGCGGGCGGCGTTTTCGGCGGCAACGACCGGAGGTTCCCCCAAGTGGCGAGCACGGTAATCGGCATGTTCACCCACAACGATGGCGTCATCCACCACGATGCCGAGGGTGATAATCAGCGCGAAAAGCGAGATCATGTTGATGGTGATGCCCGCGATGAACATAAGCGCAATGGCGGCTGTCATGGCAACGGGGATGCCCATCGCCACCCAAAACGCGGTGCGCGCGTTCAGGAACAGAAACAGCAGCGCGATCACGAGGCCGAGCCCCATGAGCGCGTTATCAAGAAGGATGTTCAGGCGGCCAGAGATTGCCTCGGCCCGTGTGTTGATCAGGTCAATCTGCGTGCCGGTGGGCAAGGTTGCCTCTAGCGCGGCAGCAACGCGTTCCACATCGGCTTGGATGGCCAAAGCGTCGCCCGCCTCGGATCGGTTGACGCGGATCACGATGGCCGGGTCTTCGCCCACGAAATAGGCGCGGTCCCTGTCGATGCCGTTGACTTCGATCACGGCAACGTCTGCGATGGTCAGCACGGAGCCATCATCATTGGTACGCAGGGTCAACGCGGCGATCTGCTCGGCGCTGCGCGCTTCGCTGCCGGTGCGAACCCGTGCGTTAGCAGCGTCCACGTCGCCTGCGGGTGCGGTGTCGGCGGCGTCGGCAATGACGCTGGCAATCTCGGCCATCGACACATCGTAGCGGATCAGGTTGGCCGAGGGCACAATCACCAACGTCTCTGGGGCGGCGACGCCACGGATCGTCGTGTTGGTCACTCCCGCCTCGAACAGGCGGGTGACAAATTCATCGGCGAAGCGCCCCAACTGCTCGGTGGCCACGGGGCCGGTGATGACAACGTCGGTGACCCGGTCAAACCAATTCCCTCGCCTGATCGAGCCTTCGTCGGCATCGTCGGGAAGATCCGTGACCGCATCGAGGGCTTGTTGAACCTCATCAGCGGCACGGGACATGTCCCAGCCCGGGTCGAACTCCAAGGTGATCGTTGCGCGCCCTTCGCGGGACGAGGCGGACGTTCCCGCGACGCCCGGCACCAGAAGCAAGGCCGGTTCCAGCACCGCGACGATGGCGGTATCGACATCTTCGGCCCCTGCCCCGTCCCATGTCGTGACAATCGTGATGTCGTCCGAAACCACATCGGGGAAGAACTGCGCCCGCATCTGAGGCAGAGCCGCAAGGCCTGCCACGACCATCATCACCAAGACAAGATTTGCCGCCGTTCGATGCCGGGTAAAGTAGCTTAGGATGCCGCCAGCCGAAGGGGGAAGATTGCGCATATCAGCTGCCCATCCGCGCTTCGAGGCGGTTGACCATGCGGGTTGGCACCTCTTCCTCGGCCAGTTGGCGCAGCATCCTTTCGCGGACATCGGCGGGGATAAAGCCGTTGCTTTCCACAAAGGCAATCAGGCGGGCGCGGCGGTCTGGATCGAGGGCGATGGTATCAGGCACCTCGGGGGCGTCAGCGGCGTCGGGGCGGATCGGGTTCACGCGGATGCCCGCCCCCAGAACCGGTGTACGCGCCAGCACCACATCGCGGCCTTGCAACGGGCCTGCACCCTGTTCACCGCGAATAAGGACCGTGTCGCCTTGGCGGCTCATCAAAGTGACATCGACCGCCTCTAGCACATTGTCTTCGCCCAAAAGCAGGATTTGCCCGTCGGACCCAAGGGCAGCCGCGGGCAGGCGTGCCACGCGGGGCAAGGTCGGCTCGTCCACCTCTACCCGTACGAAATCCCCCACGCGCAGGCCCCTTGGCATCTCAAGGCGGGCGAACAGCAGACGACCTGATTGTCCTTCCTCTACCGCGCCGCTTTCACGGGTCAGAGTGGCACTGGCCTGCACATCCAGACCAAAGACATCCAAAATCACGCGCACCGGGCGTTGGGTCAACGCGCCTTCCTCATTCAGAAGGCGGATATATTGCGCGGTCGAGATCCTGAAAGCGACCTCAAGCGCATCGGCGTCGATCAGCGCGGCAAGGCGTTCGTTGCGGTTCACCAAGCGGCCTGAGGCGGCGTCCACTTCGGTCAACACGCCGCTAAACTCTGCCCGCAGCTCCGTTTGCGCCAAGCGCCGCTCGGCCTCGGCCAAGGCGATCCGACGGCGGTCCAGCGCCGTATCGGCGTTATCGACCCGCGCCTCTGCCACCGCTAAGGCGCGGCGTTGCGACAGGATTTGCTGACGCGCCGTGGCATCGGCCAGTTCCGCCGTTTCCACCGCGGCGGCAGAGCCTACGCCACGCTCCAGCAAATCGCTGGCCCGGATCAAGGCGCGGCTGCGAATTTCAGCCTGCATCCGCGCGGCGGCGACCTCTTCCTCGGCCAGTTCCAAGGCGCGGGTCGCTTCTGCCAGTTCATTCTCGGCATCACGCAGATCGGTGGCCGCTGTGTCACGGGCGGATTGCGCTTCCGCCGGATCAATCCGCAGCAAAAGCTGCCCTGCGGTGACAGCGCCGCCTTCTTCAAACCCATCGGCCAGCTCGATCACCGTGCCTTCAGCGGGCGCGCGAAGTTCCAACGTGCGTCGCGATCTGATTTCGCCAAAGGCTGTCAGGATCGGGGTTTCCTCCCCAAACACCAAGGGGGCCACCTCTGCCGCAAAGACCCGTTCACGCGACGGAGGGGGGCGCCCCTCATCCGCCCAGCGGGTCTGCAATGCGCCGTAGGTAATGCTGCCGGCCAATGCGAAAAGGCCCACCGTGCAGGCCGTCAGGAAAAGACCGATCAAAGCACGAGTGAGAAACCGCATTTACTATCCTTGAATTTAAAAAACTGTCGCAACCCACGGCGCAACCAAGAGGTCCGCATCACTTGCGCCGCTTATGTTCATCTAGTCTTGGCATAATCTCAACAAAGTTGCAGGGACGATGCCGATAGTCGAGTTGCTTCACAAGAATTTCATCCCAAGCATCCGCGCAAGCCCCCCGGCTTCCCGGCAATGCGAACAAATAGGTGCCGTTCGACACGCCGCCCGTGGCCCGCGATTGCACCGCCGATGTGCCGATTTTTGCCATGGATACATGGGTGAATACGGTGCCAAAGGCCTCGATTTCTTTCTCGTAGACGTCCCGGTGCGCCTCAACGGTCACATCGCGCCCGGTCAATCCGGTGCCGCCTGTGGTCAGGATCACGTCAATCTGTGGGTCCGCGCACCATTCGCGCAACTGCTCGGCAATTGCGGCGCGGTCATCACGCAGCATCTGGCGAGCGGCCAAGCGGTGGCCCGCCTCCGTCAGCCGTTGCGCCAGTAAATCGCCCGAAGTGTCCTCGGCCAAGGTGCGCGTATCGCTAACGGCAAGAACAGCGATACGGCAGGCGATGAAATCACGGGAAAGATCAAGGTTCGACATCAGAGATCCATGGTCAGTAAGGGGTCGGAACGGCCATCTGCGAGGAGGCCTAGAATAGGCCGAGGAGGGCAGGTTACCCTCACGCCAGCCGCGCCTTGATCGCCAGAAGATCTGCCCAAGCCTCTCGCTTGGCGGCGGGGTTGCGTAGCAAAAATCCGGGCCGATACATCGGCAGAGCTGGCGTTCCAGCCACCTCTGCCCAATTTCCGCGCATCCGCGACACACCACGCCGCCCCAACAGGCCCGCGCAGGCATCATTGCCCATCACCACAAGGACATCGGGCGCGACCAGCGCGATATGGCGCTGTATGAACGGGGCCATCATCGCCAGTTCTTCGGGCGCCGGCTCTCGATTCTGGGGCGGGCGCCACGGCAGGATGTTGGCGACGTAGACGCCCTCCGCCCCTTCTTTCGCACGGTCCAGACCGATGGCCGCGAACATCTTGTCAAACAGCGCACCCTCTGCACCGACAAAGGGTTTGCCTTGCGTATCTTCGTCACGGGTTGGGGCCTCTCCCACCACCATCACGCGGGCCGAGGGGGCGCCTTCCCCAAACACAAGGTTGCGTGCGCCGCGCCTCAACTGGCAATGCTCGAACCCGGCCATGGCCGTTTGCAACGCCTCCAAGGTGTCTGCGGCTTCCGCCATCTGCCGGGCAATGGCCACGGCATCGACCTTGGGCGCGGCCTGCCTTGCGAGCGCGGCGGGCGTCGGGGCACCGGTGGGGGCTTTGCGCCCCTCGGGCTTGGGCATGGCGACGGGGGCGGGCAGATCGAAGCGGTCAAGCGGATCGTCCAGCATCGCTTCATCCGCGCCCAGTTCCACCTGCCACTCCAACGCGGCAAGCGAATCCCAATAGCCCCAGCTGTCCATGTTATGCGCATCCAACATGATGCCTAGGCTATTCGGGATTGGCAGCGGCGGAAAGGGGGCGCATATCTTAGCCATGCGCCTATTGACCGTGACCGCCCATTACGCTGGCACCCCGGACGCCGTTTTCGCCGACGCGCTAAGCTTTGACGCTTTGCACCGCGATCTGCGGGGGTTGGTAGATTACCACGGCATGCCCCGTGGCACCGTCTTTGAGGGGCAATCCTACAGCTTCACCCCCGTCCTTTGGACCTTCCTGCGGATGCCCGAGACACGCGTGACCTGCACCCGCATTGACCCCATCGCCCGCGTTTGCGAGTTGACTACTGTTCAAGCGCCTGACGCGCCGAGCGCCCGCTACACAACCCACATCACGCCCGACAGCGGCGGGAGCCTTTGGACCGACCGGATCGAGCTTCCGGGCCCGCCGCCGGGTAGAATCATCGGGGCGCTGACCCGCCATATCCACAAGGCAAGCCATCGCCGCCGCCGGGGGCGCAATGTCTCTATCTCCGTGGAAACGCTCTGACAACGCTGCGATTCTATCGTTTTAGGTAGGCCGGATCGGCAACGCCCCGGCTCTATATGCCCCGCGCCCGCTGCGTCTTCTTGCCAGCGCCGCCACCGCTCTGCCAAGCACGGCCCATGAAAACAGCTCGCATCCTCACCGTCTCCGCCTTTTACCCGCGCGCGGCGGATCAGGTGTTTTCCGAAGCCATCAGCATTCCGGGCATGGTCGCGGCGACCCGCGGCCTTGCCACCTACCAGGGCCTGCCGGACGGCGCTTTTGAGGCGAACGAGAGCTATCAAACCTACGTCACGGTTTGGGGCTGGATGCATAACCCGCAATACAAGATCCATGTGGAGCGCCTCGACCCAGCGGAACGGATCATGCAGTCGCGCGAACAGGGTCGAGCGATCCGCCAATGGGACCACACGCTCACCGTCACGCCGACCGAGGGCGGCGCGATTTGGGCCGATCGGATCGTCGTCGATAGTGGGCTGCTGACCGGCTACATGGTGCGCGTCGGCCGCCACCTTTACAAATACCGCCACCAGATGCGGAACGCGGACAGGATTACCGCCACAATCACCCGGCCCTAATACTTGCCGCCTCGCCCATGCCCCCCCTATAAGCGGACAAACCAAAAGGGCGTGCCGATGACATTCAACAAGCAACATCTTCTGGGCATTGAAGAGCTGTCTCAGCTGGAAATCACCACATTGCTTGATCGTGCCGACCTCCATGCTGAGGCCGAGCGGGGCGCGCGCGACCATGGTGCGCCGCTCAAGGGGCTTACCCAGATCAATATGTTCTTCGAGAACTCGACCCGCACCCAAGCTAGCTTCGAGATCGCCGGAAAGCGCCTTGGGGCCGATGTAATGAACATGGCAATGCAGACCAGCAGCGTGAAGAAGGGCGAAACGCTGATCGACACCGCCCTGACCCTGAACGCCATGCACCCGGATCTTCTGGTTGTGCGCCATCCGCATTCCGGCGCGGTGAAGCTGCTGGCCGACAAGGTGAATTGTGCGGTGCTGAACGCGGGCGACGGCCGCCACGAACACCCAACGCAGGCGCTTCTGGATGCGCTGACGATCCGCCGCGCCAAGGGGCGGTTGCATCGCCTGAACATCGCCATTTGTGGCGACATCGCCCATAGCCGGGTGGCGCGGTCCAACATCATGCTTCTGGGCAAGATGGAAAACCGCATTCGCCTTATCGGCCCGCCTACTCTGATGCCTTCGGGCGTGCGTGATTGGGGGGTAGAGGTCTATGACGATATGGAAACCGGCCTTGCAGGCTGCGACGTTGTGATGATGCTTCGCCTGCAAAAAGAGCGCATGGACGGCGCGTTTATCCCGTCAGAGCGGGAATACTACCACCGCTTCGGCCTCGACGCCGCCAAGCTGAGCGTGGCCAAGGATGACGCTATCATCATGCACCCCGGCCCAATGAACCGGGGCGTCGAGATTGACGGACTTCTGGCCGATGACATCAACCGATCCGTGATTCAGGAGCAGGTCGAAATGGGGGTTGCCGTGCGTATGGCCGCAATGGAAATCCTCGCTGAAAACCTCCGCGAGCGGAGGGCGGCAGCATGAGCATGCTTCACGTTTTCGCCCTGAATGAGCCGGTCGCGGTTTCTCATACGCACCTCACACGCCAGAAGGGGGAGGTGGCCGTTCTGCCGCCCCTGGCCGACTGGCTTGGAGTCGAGGCGATCGACACCGATGAAATCGAGCTGTTTGCCATCAACGACCTAAGCGATATGGCGCTGAGCGATTATATCCGCCTTGCCTTCGCCCCCGAAGCTGCCATTCCCACAGCCACGGTGACGCGCCTTGATGCCTTGGACGGGGCCGTTTTGCTGGTGCCCGACAAGGCGCTTTCCGCTGCGGCCACGCCCGGCCCGAAAGCCAACTTGATCGCCAGCCTCGCCTTGGCGCGGGCCGATCACGGGGCGGACTTGCCAAAAGCAAAGGTCACGCCCCTGCCCACCGCCGCGCCCCCGGCCCGCCACGAGGTGGGTCCACCTCTTGCGCTTTATGCGTTGATCGGGATGGCCATTCTGGCGGCGCTCATTTTCTTTGTGGGGTGGTCTTGATGGGCGCACTTGCACACACACTGGCACACTCTCTGGCACAGCACGGCAGGCACGTTTTATGACCAATGCGCTTTTTCACAACGCCCGGTTGATTGACCCCGAGGCGGGGACAGAAACGCTCGGTTGGGTACGGATCGAAGACGGCTTGATTGCCGAGATCGGTGAAGGCACGCGCGCTGGCGGGATTGACTGCGGCGGGCTTTGCCTTGCGCCCGGGATCGTGGATGTTGGCGTGAAAGTGGGCGAACCCGGCGAGCGCCACAAAGAAAGCTTCCGCACCGCAGGACTTGCCGCCGCCGCCGGTGGCGTGACCACCATGGTGACCCGCCCCGACACGACCACCGCGATTGACACCCCCGAAGTGCTGGACTTCGTGACCCGCCGGGGCCGCGATCATTCGGCCGTGCGCGTGGCCCCCATGGCCGCGCTGACCCGAGGCCGCGAGGGTCGTGAAATGGTCGAGATCGGCTTTCTACGCGATGCCGGTGCGGTGGCCTTTACCGATGGCGATGCGGTGACCGAGAACACCAAAGTGCTCAGCCGCTGCATGACCTATGCGCGGTCCCTAGGGGCGTTGATTGTCGGGCACCCGCAGGAGCCTATGCTCAGCCACGGGGCGGCTGTGACCTCGGGCAAATTCGCCTCTCTGCGGGGGTTGCCGGCGGTGTCTCCGATGGCCGAACGCATGGGGCTGGAGCGTGACCTTGCATTGGTGGAGATGACAGGCGTGGCCTATCACGCGGATCAGATATCGACCGCCGCGGCCCTTCCCGCGCTGGCACGCGCCAAGGCCGGGCTGGACGTAACGGCGGGCGTGTCGATCCACCACCTGACGTTGAACGAATTTGACGTAGCGGACTACCGGACGTTCTTTAAGCTGAAGCCGCCTCTGCGCTCCGAGGATGATCGCCAAGCGATGGTGGAGGCCGTGCGCGACGGCACGATTGATATCATCTGCTCCATGCACACGCCTCAGGACGAAGAAAGCAAGCGCCTGCCGTTTGAAGTCGCGGCCTCGGGCGCGGTGGGGTTGGAAACTCTTTTGCCCGCCGCCATGCGGCTGGTGCATTCAGGGCAATTGACCCTGCCAGAGCTGTTCCGCGCCTTGTCCTTCAACCCCGCGCGGCGGTTTGGGCAACCCACAGGCCGGATGGCGGTGGGCGCGCCTGCGGATTTGATCTTGTTCGATCCCGACATGCCATTCCAACTGGACCGGACGACGTTGCAATCGAAATCCAAGAATACGCCGTTTGATGCGGCGCGGATGCAGGGCCGGGTGCTGCGCACCCTTGTGGGCGGCGAAACCGTGTTTGAGGCAAGCAAATGATCCCGATGATCGAAACCGCATTGCCCCTCCTCGGGCTTACAGCCCTCCTCGCATATTTATTGGGGTCGGTACCGTTTGGCATTGTGATGGCGCGGCTTTTTGGATTGGGGGATTTGCGCAGTGTCGGTTCGGGCAATATCGGGGCGACGAACGTTCTGCGCACCGGTAACAAGCCCGCCGCCTTCCTGACTTTGGTTCTGGATGCCGGAAAGGGGGCGATTGCGGTTTTGGTGGCGCGGTTCTTGGTCGGGGAAGATGCGGCGCAACTCGCTGGTTTCGCCGCATTTTTGGGCCATTGCTTCCCAGTTTTCCTGGGCTTCAGGGGCGGCAAAGGGGTGGCGACGTTTTTGGGCACGTTGCTGGCCCTGGCCTGGCCCATCGGGGTCGCCGCCTGTGCCACTTGGGCGGTGACCGCTGGTTTGTTCCGCATCTCGTCGCTCGCGGCGCTGGTGGCGGCGGCGCTAAGCCCGTTGGCGGCTTGGGCATTAGGTTTCCCAACGGCGACTTTGTTCTGCCTTGCGTTGGCTGTACTGATCTTCATTCGGCACCACGCCAACATCATCCGCCTTGTGAACGGGCAAGAGCCACGTATTGGCAAGAAAACCTGAGACTTACGGGTTTCCTTACCGTTAGGTAAATTTCGTTGATTTTGTGGGCCCCTCACGCGATTGTGTGCTGGAACGAGGGCCACAATGCGCCTTTGCGTCCCAAACGCGCCTTCGTCACAAAGATAAGTTCGGACCCTGAAAGGACACCCCTATGGATTTCATGACTGCTGTTAAGCACGTCCTCGCTAACTACGCCAACTTCTCGGGCCGCGCGCGGCGCTCCGAGTTCTGGTGGTGGGCATTGTTTGCCATGATCGTCAGCGTTGTGGCGCAGATCGTGGACGGCGCAATTGGCATGCCTATCCTCTACATCATCACAACCCTTGGCCTGCTGATCCCCAACATCGCCGTCGCTGTGCGCCGGATGCACGACATCGGCAAATCCGGCTGGTGGATCCTGATCGTGCTGATCCCGCTCGTCGGCATCATCCTCTATATCTACTGGTTCGTTCAGCGTGGCACGGTGGGCCCGAACGACTACGGTCAAGACCCCTACGACACACCTGCGGCCGTGTAGTCCACAGCCCTTCTATCCAATACAAACGGCCCGTCCTTCCCGGCGGGCCGTTTTGCGTTTGCGGCCATGCCCCAAAGATTGTCCCGCGTTTGCCGCATCCTTGGCACATTTCGCCGCCATGACATGGCCCAAAGTCAGATTAGTACCAAGGGACGATGGGTATGGGTTTCGCAAAGGCAGTCATTCATTGCTACGGCAACATGTTGCACTTCTCTGGACGCGCGCGGCGGTCAGAGTTCTGGTGGTTCATGCTGTGGACAATCATCGCAGGCATGGCCGCAGGTGCCGCGCTTGGATTTTACGCGATCAACAACCCGGAACTGGCTAACCAGATGCAACAGGCCCAACGTTACGGGTCGGCGAACCCGGCGATTGTCGAGCAGTACCGCTACTATGCGGGCTATTATGCGGCTGCGAACCTGCTTTTCTTTTGGCTTCCGGGCCTAGCCGTAACGATCCGCAGGCTGCACGACACGGATCGGTCTGGCGCATGGTATTTCATCCAGCTTATTCCAATTATTGGCGCGATTTGGTTCTTTGTTCTGATGTGCCTGCCCGGCACCTACGGGAACAACCGCTTTGGTGGCGATAGCGCCCCTGATCGCAAACGTCCGGTCCCGTCCCATCCGGCGTTTGCAGGCGCGTTAGAGGGGGAAGCGCGGGTGCAAGCCGAGGTGGCCCGCCGCGCGGAAGCTCAGGACTATTACCGACGCCATGTTCTTCCCTCAATCCAAAAGGCGTGAGCGTTGGGCTGAGGTATCTCGCCCCCTCAGCGGTATGATGAGGGGGAGGTTGGGGACCCTCCGGGGGGAGTTGTACCCGCCAAGATGAATGGAGGAGCGGCGCGTTTAGTAGGAGTACTCGCCATAGATGCGGGTAAGATCGCCTGCCCATTCGCCTTTGTATTTCTCGAGCAATTCATCGGCTGGAACTTGGCCGGTTTCCACCGAGTCCTTGAGCGCATTGAGGAAGTGCGTTTCATCGGGGACGAGGCCACCGGCACCGGGCATGGCGCGGGCTTTGAGGCCGGCTTCTGAGATGGACAGGGCTTCTCGGGCGAGGTCATGCAGTTTGTAGCCCCCCGCGAAGCCTTGAAGGCCGCCTACAGAGGCTTGGATACGCATCTCATCACGGGTTTCGGCATCGAAGCCTTTACAGAGGTCCCAAGCGGCATCGAGCGCCGTTTGATCGTACATCAGGCCCACCCAGAAGGCGGGCAGCGCGCAGAGCCTGCGCCAAGGGCCGCCATCGGCGCCGCGCATTTCGATGAACTTCTTCAGGCGCGCTTCGGGGAACAATGTTGTCAGGTGGTCGGCCCAATCGCTGAGGGTGGGTTTTTCGCCCGGTAGCGCGGGGAGTTCGCCTTTGAGGAAATCCCGGAAGGATTGTCCGAGGGCATCCACGTATTGGCCATCGCGGTAGACGAAATACATCGGCACATCGAGGGCGTATTCCACCCAAGCCTCGAACCCGAAGCCCTCATCAAAGATGAAGGGCACGGTGCCGGTCCGGTCGGCATCGAGGTCACGCCATACGCGAGAGCGCCAGGATTTGTGGCCGTTGGGGTTGCCATCGAGGAAGGGCGAGTTGGCAAAAAGCGCCGTTGCAATGGGCTGCAAGGCCACAGCCACGCGCATTTTCTGGATCATGTCGGCCTCGGACCCGAAGTCGAGGTTCACTTGGACGGTGCAGGTACGGCGCATCATGGTACGGCCCATGGTGCCGACTTTCTGCATGTAGCCGTCCATCAGCTTGTAGCGGCCCTTGGGCATCAGGGGCATATCTTCGTGTCGCCAGATCGGGGCCGCCCCCAGCCCGATGAAATCGACGCCGATGATATCGGCCACTTCACGCACTTGGCGCAGGTGGTCGTTCACCTCGTCACAGGTTTGGTGGACATTTTCGAGCGGCGCCCCGGAAAGCTCCAACTGGCCTCCGGGCTCCAGGGAGATATTCGCGCCGTCTTTTTCCAGCCCGATGATGTTGCCACCCTCGACCACCGGGGACCAGTTGAAGCGGTCCCGCAGCCCTTCCAGCACCGCTTTCACCGACCGCTCGCCATCGTAGGGAATCGGCACCTGGGTATCACGGCAGTAGCCAAACTTCTCATGCTCGGTCCCGATGCGCCAATCGGCTTTGGGCTTGCAGCCGTCGGCCAGATATTCAGCCAGCTGGCTGTAATGCTCGATGGGGCCGCCGCCGGATTGGGGGATGGACATGGGACGTGTCTCCTGAAGGTGTCACCGCTGAAGGGGCGCTCGATTGGGCTAAAGGCGTCGCCCGTTGCGTCTACGGTGTCAAGGCCAGCGGGCGGTCACGGACCCACAACCTTTGCGACCCATATGTGCGATTTTGCACCGAGGCGATCAGTCTGTCGATATTGAGGCCGGGCAGCGCCGCGAAGGCATCAAACAGCGCGTCCGCCCCCGAGGCATCCACCGGGATCACAAGAAGTTGCGACGCATCGGCCAGCACCCAGGCGCTTTTGCCATCCCGGTCGCGGCGCAGGGACAGGATGCTAAGATCATCCAACGCCATGGCGCCACCCGTTTCCGGCCCCATGAACAGAATGCGTCCTTCGTCGATTTGCACCACCCCCGGCCCATTGCCGCCGGTGATGAACCGCGCACGGCGCACGGCGGGCACCATGGCCACAGCGCCAAGGCCGATCAGGACGTAGCCGAAGCCTGTGACGATCATGCCACCGGGTTTGGCCGCGATCCAGAGGCCAAGCGCGATGATGGTCGCGGCCACGAGCACCTCGCGCCAACGGGCGACGGCGGCGATGGCTTCGGGGCGGAAAAAGCCGCTCACCCCCAATCCCCTTGCGCTTTCTGCCACAGGGTTAAAGCGGCCACGGCGGCGGTGTCAGCCCGCAAAATGCGCGGCCCCAAGGACATGGTGTGCACAAATGGCAGCGCCCGCAGGCGGTCCCGCTCGGCATCGGAGAATCCGCCCTCGGGCCCAATCAAGATCGCCGCAGGCGCAGGAGCCGCTGCGAGGAGGCCCCGTTCTGGGGCCGAGGAGGGGTCGGCCAACGCCTCATCGGCAAAGAAAATCGTCCGCGAAGCGTCCCAGCCCTCCAGCACTTTTTGCAACGGTTGGATCTCTTCCACCGGTGGTACAAACGTCCCGCCGCATTGCTCGGCTGCTTCCATCGCGTGGGCTTGCAACTTGTCCTGTCTCAGCCTCTCGGAATTGGTGAAATCCGTGCGCACGGGCAGGATACGCGCCGCGCCCAGTTCCGCGGCTTTTTCCACGATGAAATCCGTGCGCGCCTTCTTGATCGGCGCAAACAGCAACCAGACATCGGGCGGCATCATCTGTGGCGCGGTCTTCTCGTCACAGACCAACACGCCGCCGCGCTTGCCCTTGGCCGCCACCTCGGCCCGCCATTCCCCGTCCTGGCCGTTGAACAGCGCAACTTCTGCGCCGACGCCAAGGCGCATCACGTTGAACAGATAGTTGGCATGGTCCCGCGACACGGGAACGCTTTGCGCCTCCCCCAAGGGGTGATCTACATAGAGGCGGATTTTCGGACGGTTTTTCATGGGGTGGAACGTATGAGCGCGCAGGGCGATGGACAAGACACTCCGGCAGATGCAGACGTAAAAGTCGCCGACGCCGTATCGGGTAATTGGGTTGATACCCTCGCCCCCGCAGCAACCCGCCCCTACCTGCGCCTGAGCCGGGCGGATCGTCCCATTGGCACTTGGCTGTTGCTGTTGCCTTGCTGGTGGGGGCTGATGTTGGCCATCGCGGCGGCTCCTGCTACGGCCACGAGCTTTGACGCTTGGATTTTCATCGGTTGCGGGCTTGGCGCGTTTCTGATGCGCGGCGCGGGCTGCACGTGGAACGACATCACCGACCGCCACCTTGATGGCTCGGTCGCGCGGACGGCGTCTCGGCCCATCCCCTCCGGGCAGGTCTCGGTAAAAGGGGCGGTCGCTTGGATGGTGGCCCAAGCTCTTGTGTCCCTGCTGATCCTTCTGACGTTCAACTGGACCGCCATCGCCCTTGGCGTGGCCTCTTGCGCTTTGGTCTGCATCTACCCCTTCGCCAAACGGTTCACTTGGTGGCCGCAAGTATTCCTTGGCACCGCCTTTAACTGGGGCGCTTTGCTGGCTTGGGCCGCCCACACCGGAAGCCTGTCCACCGCGCCGATCCTACTCTACCTCGGGGGCATCTGCTGGACGCTGTTCTACGATACGATCTACGCCCACCAAGACCGTGAAGACGACGCCATGATTGGCATCAAATCCACCGCCCGACTATTTGGCGACAATACCCAGACCTGGCTGCGCTTCTTCCTTGTTCTTACGGTCTGCCTTATCGGCCTGGGCGTGATCGTGGCGCTGCTGCCGTCGCAAAATGTCTTGGCCCTTGTCATTGCCCTTGCAGGTGTTTGGGCCATGGGCTGGCACCTGTCTTGGCAATTGATCCATCTGAACATCAACGACGCCGAGACCTGCTTGCGCCTGTTCCGTTCCAACCGGAATGCCGGCCTGATCCCTGTGCTGTTTTTCGCCTGTGCCGCACTCGTTTGATTGAAAGCCCTCGCAGGACGCGGTACTGCGATACAACATTTAGGCCCCGAGCAGGGATTTCGCGTAGCTTCGCCCATGTCAAACAAAGACCGCATATCCGCACTGGTCGGCCCCGCTTCCTTTGCAGCTGCGGGCGGCCTATCCGTTGTCACCGCGATTTTCGCGGCCCTTACGATCGAACATCGCTCCACCGAGGACATCATCACCTCGCTGGAGGCCGATGGCATACAATGGGTCGAAGTTTCGGCCAATGGCCTGCAAGTCTTCCTTGATGGCACCGCCCCGGACGAGGCCACGCGCTTCCGCGCCGAAACCCGCGCAAGCGCCATCGTCGATGCGGACCGGGTGATTAACCGCCTAGAGGTCGCCGCCTTCGAAGTGTCCGAGCCGCCGCGCTTTTCCCTCGACATGCTGCGCAATGGCGATGGCATCCAGTTGATCGGCCTGATCCCGGGCCCCGAAGGCGATGAAGCATTTGCCGTCGCCGAAGCGATTGCCGACATCGCGGGCTCCGCCGATGTGGTGAACATGGTCGAAACCGCCAGCCTTGCCGCGCCCGAGAATTGGGACGCCGCCCTCGCCTATGGCCTCCGCGCGCTAGAGGCGCTGCCGCGCTCCAAAGTGACGGTGCTTGCCGACCGGGTGGAGGTCGAGGCCGTGGCCGAAACCCGGGAACAGCGGGCCGAATTCATCGCCCGCCTGCAACAGAACCAACCCTCCGGCGTCGAGGTCGTTCTCGATATTTCGGCCCCGCGCCCGGTCATCACCCCCTTCACCCTGCGCTTCGTGCGCGATGCCGGGGGGGCGCGCTTTGAAACCTGTACCGCCGACACCCCCGAGGCCCGCGATCAGATCGTTTCTGCCGGACGCACCGCCGGGGCCACAGGCACCGTGCCCTGCACCATCGGCCTTGGCGTGCCCTCCCCCTCTTGGGGCGATGCCGTCGCCATCTCCTTGGCGGCACTGACGGAACTGGGCAACGGCTCTGTCACCCTTTCCGACGCAGACGTAACCCTGATCGCCGCCCAAGGCACGGCTCAGGACCACTTCGACACCGTCGTGGGCGAGCTGGACGCAGACCTGCCTGCAGTTTTCTCCCTGCAAGCGATCCTGCCCGAGCCTGAAACACTAGCCAGCACCGGTCCCGCCCGTTTCACCGCCACCTATGATGCGGAACAAGGCGCGCGCCTTCGCGGCCGCTTGCCCGATGGCCGCATTGGCGAATCCGTTGAATCCTTCGCCACGGCCATTTTCGGCGCGGACCGGACGGATCTCGCCACCCGTGGCGTGCCTGACCTGCCGCAAGGCTGGTCCGTTCGGGTCATGGCGGGCCTCACTGCCCTATCGGAACTCGAAGACGGCATGCTCACGGTCGAGCCAGACAACCTGCGCCTGTCTGGCCGCACCGGCGATGACGAAATGATCTCCCGCCTCACCCGGCAACTCTCCGAGGACCTCGGGCCCGGCGTGAACTTCCAGATGGACGTCCGCTACGACGAGACCTTGGACCCCATCGCCTCTCAGCCCACGCCCGAGCAATGCGAGGCCCGCATTCGCGAAATCCAGGACGAAACCAAAATCACTTTCGACCCCGGCTCCACCGAGATCAACCGTGCCGCCGGTGAAGTTCTGGACCAGATCGCCGAAGTGCTGCCCGATTGCCTCCACGTGAGCATGGAAATCGGCGGCCATACCGATGCGCAGGGCGGCGAGGATATGAACCTAAACCTCAGCCAAGCCCGTGCCGATGCGGTGCTCAACGGCCTCTTGGCTCGGGGCGTTCTGGTGACCAACCTAACGGCCCAAGGCTACGGCGAAAGCCAACCCATCGCCGATAACGAAACCGAAGACGGGCGCGAACAAAACCGCCGTATCGACTTCCGCCTCTTGGCCACCGCCGAAGTCGCCGATGCCGCTGCTGACGCCGATGACCAACCCCGTACCCGTGGCGGTGTTCTGGCCGCTGGCGCCATTGCCGACTGGCCGTTCGATATCCGCCCCCTGCCGCGCCCCATCGCCCCCCCCGAGGCCTCCGATGCAAACTAGACAGAAAGCCAAGACCCCATGAACCGCTTGGAATTCATCATCACGATTGCGATCATCTTGTTCGTGGCCTTCGCCCTTGGCTGGTTAGCCCATTGGCTCGTAACCCGGTTCAACCAGGTGTCCTCTGCGGATCTGGGCGAAATGGAAAACCTTGCCCGTGCGCTGCATGATGCGGAAGAAACCCGTGACCAAGCCATCGCCTACCTGCAACAGCGCGAAGGCGAACTGACCAACCAACTCAGCCAGACCGAGGCCGAACTTCGCGCCGCCATGGAAGGCCTGCGCGAGGCCCGGACAGAGTCCGAGGAACTTCGCAACTACGTGGAATCCATCAACCAAGGCACGTAACCGCCGCCCCAAACGCGGCATCGCGCCTTCATCTTGGCCCTACAACTCCCGCCGGAGGCTCCCGCCCCCTCAGCGCGCCCGACGCCCCGCGTGCCAAAGCGCCCGCCGGCAGCCTGTCCCCCGAAGCGGCTCGGCAGCCACCCCGTCACCGGCCTACCATCGCCCCAGCGCGGCCTCATCATCATCTTTCGCGACAACCCAATCGGCCCCCCGCTCGGTGACTTCCCGCTTCCAGAACGGCGCTCGGGACTTCAGGTAATCCATCAGGAACTCCGCACCTTGGAAGGCCCCTGCCCGGTGGCGGGCCGCCGTGGCCACCATCATGATGACCTCTCCGGGGGCCAAACGCCCAAACCGGTGGATCACCAAGGCGCCTTGCAACTCGAACCTTGCGACCGCGTCCTCTCGGATCTCGGCCAGCGCGGCCTCCGTCATGCCGGGGTAATGCTCAATCTCCATCGCGACCATGTCGCCCTCGGATACATCTCTGGTGATGCCGGTAAAGCTCACCACAGCGCCCGCGCCTGCCATGGCCCCGGTGAAGGCGTTCAGCTCCGCGCCGCTGTCAAACGCCGCTTCCTGCACCCGCACAAAATCCATCTCTCAGCCCCCTGTCATGGGGGGGAACAACGCCACTTCCCGCGCGCCCTCCAAGGGCGCATCAAAGCTGACCAATTTCTGGTCCACCGCCGCGCGTACCGATTTCAGGTCGGACAACGCAAACGCATGGGCTTCCGAGCGGTCTTTGAGTTCCTCAATCAACTCAGCCACGGTGCGCGCTTGGGTCTCGACGACCTCGTGACCCGTGCCGATCCGCTCCCTGAGCCAGGCAAAATACCGCAGGTCCATCAGGCGTCTTCCTGCAAGAACGGACGCGCCTTCAGGTAGTAGTCTACCCCGGTGATCGCGGTCAGAAGCGCCGCCAACCAAAGCAAGACCTTGCCCACAAGGCCGCTCCAGAAGAAACCAAACTCGATCCAGACCAGACCAAATTCATCGGCAGTAACTCCGGCCAGAATGCTCTCGATCATCGTGGCATCCATCCCAATGGTCAGCGCCCAGAAATAGTGGGTGAATAGCCCCCAACAGAACAGCAAACCGATGGCGACCATCTGCAACGTGGTCTTCCACTTCGCCAGCTTCGTCACCTTCAGCGTGCCCGCATGGGCACCCAAAAACTCTCTCAATCCTGAAACGAAAATCTCTCGGAACAAGATGACAATCACGGGCACAAGGATCAGCGCCGACCATCCGTGATCGAGGCTCATAATAACCAGCAAAACCGCCAGCGCGATCACCACCATCGCCTTGTCGGCAATCGGGTCCAACATCGCGCCAAAGCGGCTTTCCTGCCCCCATTTCCGCGCCAAAAGGCCGTCGAGATAATCGGTCATCGACGCCCCCATAAACAGGAACAACGCTACCCAATCCGCAAACGGGCGCGGCAGAAGGAGGAAGACGAACCCCACCATCGGCGCCGCGATCAGGCGCACAAGGGTCAGGATGTTGGGCACGTTCCACTGCATAAGATGTACCTAGCGCTCTTGCGCGGCACTTGCCAGAGGGCACGGAAGGCCGATGGCGCACGCGCGGGGATGCGCAAGCTTGAGAACCCAACCTAACATATTGAACAAAAACGATTAACGGAGTTTCGCTAACCTGATGTTAACCAGTGGATCACCGCCAAATTGAACGATGTGCGGGCGTTCAATTGTCGGCGCGCAAGTCCAGCGTTGCATCCACGCTAGCGCCAGACGGGACCGTGACAACGACGTTTTGGTCAAAGGCGTCATTCACGGCAGAGAAGGTCCAGTCGCCCGGCGGCAACAGAAACACCATCTCGCCACCCTCCGGCGCACCCTGGCTTTGGATGTCCAAAGTTCCCGATGCCAGATCAGAGGTCGCTTGCACGAAGAACTCGGGCGCGGCGTCGGTCTGCACCGACAACCTCACCAGCCCATCGGTTGACGGGAAGGTGATGTTGCGCGTCTCGGCCCCGCCACCGGTGGTGGCGATCATGCCCAGATCGGTGGCCCCTACCCGCGCCGCGAACCCGGCCTGAACCCCGCCATCGACGCGGAACACGTTGGACTGACCCTCGACGTTGAAAATCGGGCCGTAACGCTCATAGCCGCCATCTTCACCGACTTCCAAAGGGATATAGGTCTCGAACGCGTCGATCTGGGCGAGGTCTGTGATCACCTCGCCGCTGGGGTGCAGCATGACCTCCACCGTGACTTCGGTGCTTGAGGTGTTTGTGTTGAGTATGTTCCACCCGATGCCGCCGAGGATGAGGGCCATGGGAATGAGGAAGGAGGGTTTGCGAAAGTCGATCATGGGAAGCTCCGAAGGGGGATCGGGCCGAGTGTATCTGAGGGAACGGCCTTGGGAAGTGGCGGAAATCCTGACGCCTGTGCCACTCACGCCTGATCGTGGAAGAAGTCGTAAATCTTCTGGGCCAGACCCTCGCTCACGCCGTCCACTGCCGTCAGATCGGACAAGTTCGCCCGCGACACGGCTTTGGCGCTGCCGAAATGTGCTAGAAGCGCCCGTTTTCGGGCCGCGCCGACGCCCGGCACATCGTCCAGCGGCGTCGCCGACACGGCTTTGGAGCGTTTTGCCCGATGCGCCCCGATGGCAAAGCGGTGCGCCTCGTCCCGCATCCGCTGCACGAAGTAGAGCACCGGATCATTACGTTGCAGCGCGAAGGCGGATTTGCCGGGGACGTAGAATTCTTCCTTCCCCTGATCGCGGTCGATGCCTTTGGCCACGCCGACGAAAGGCACATCATCGACGCCCAATTCGTCCATAATCTCTTTCACAGCCGATACCTGCCCCGCTCCGCCGTCAATCAGCAACAGGTCCGGCCAGGCTTCGGTCTCGCGATCCGGATCTTCCTTCAACAGGCGTGAGAACCGGCGCGTCAGCACCTCTTTCATCATCCCGAAGTCGTCGCCCGGGGTCAGGCTATCACCGCGAATGTTGAACTTTCGGTACTGGCTTTTCAGGTAGCCTTCCGGCCCTGCCACGATCATCGCGCCCACGGCATGGGCACCTTGGATGTGGGAGTTGTCGTAGACCTCCACCCGCTTTGGCGGGGCGTCCAACCCGAAAGCACCCGCCAATCCGTCCAGCAGTTTGCCCTGCGCTTGGTTCTCGGCCATGCGACGCCCCAGACTTTCACGGGCGTTACGCCTTGCGCCGTCCACCAGCTCGGCCTTCTCTCCGCGCTGCGGTACAAGGATTTCCACCTTGCCGCCGCGCTTTCCTGCCATCGCCTCTGCCATCAGGTCCATGCTTTCCACCGGGTGCGATAGCAGCAACTGACGGGGCGGTTCTTTCTTGTCGTAGAACTGCCCAAGGAAGGCTTCGAGAACCTCGGGTTCATCAATGTCGGGACCGACGCGAGGGTAGAAGTCGCGATTACCCCAGTTCTGGTTGGCGCGAATGAAGAAGACCTGCACGCAGGCTTGCCCGCCCTCCATATGGAGCGCGATCACGTCGGCCTCTTTCACGCCCTGCGGGTTGATGCCTTGCGCGGATTGAACATTGGTCAACGCCTTGATCCGGTCGCGCAAGGCGGCAGCGCGTTCAAACTCCATCGCCTCGGACGCCGCGGCCATGCCCTCGGCCAGCTGCCGTTGCAAATCGGTGCTGTCGCCCTTCAGGAAGCGCACGGCATCTGTCACGGAGGCGGCGTAATCCTGTTCACTGATGTGGCCGACGCAAGGGCCAGAGCACCGCTTGATCTGATACAGAAGGCAAGGCCGCGTGCGGGACTCGAACACCGCGTCGGTGCAATTGCGCAGCAGAAAGACCCGCTGCAATTGGTTCAGCGTCCGGTTCACCGCACCTGCGCTGGCGAAGGGGCCAAAGTAGCTGCCCTTTTCTTTCTTCGCGCCCCGGTGCTTTTTGATCTGCGGGAAGGCATGGGTATCGCTTACCAATATATTCGGAAAAGACTTGTCGTCACGCAGCAGCACGTTGAACTTGGGCTTCAACTGTTTGATCAGGTTCTGCTCTAGCAGCAGCGCCTCGGTTTCCGTGCGCGTCGTCAGGAACATCATCGAGGCGGTTTCGCGGATCATCCGTGCGATACGGGGCGAATGGCCCGTCGGCTTCGCGTAATTCGCCACCCGCCGCTTCAAGGCGCGGGCTTTTCCCACGTACAAAACCCGGCTCTGACTATCGAGCATACGATAGACGCCGGGGCTCATATCCAGCGTCCGAACGTAGTCGGCAATGACCTCGGCCCCATGTTTTACGGGCGTAAAGTCCTGAGATGTCTCGGTTTCATTTTTCATCAATTGTGACAGTTTTGTGATTCTCTTTTGCGCTGCAATGCGGCTCCCCCCTTGGCAACCCCTTAGCTTTCCACCGATCTTGTGGATAACCCTGCGGAGAACTCTTTGAGAATAGGAATTTTCCTTTGTTTTTAGCAGGGTTCTACGGTTTGCCTAATTTTTAAGCGCATATGCAATACTTTGTTTTAAAACAGAAAAAACCTTACGTTAAGTTTTGAGGCGGGCGAATTTACCAAATCTTCATAAATGTTACCCGAAATAGCGCCCCAGTGGAGAATACTTGCGAGGCCTTTCATTCTACGCCCAAAACATCGGGGGTTTTCCACCCCAAATGCTGACCTCCATCCACGCAAATTAGCTGCCCCGTGACCGCCTTTGCGGCAAGAAAGTAGCGCAGCGCCGCAACGATCTCTTCGGGGCCAGCACCGCGGTTCAGGACCGTCGCGGCCCGTTGCGCGGCGAAATGCTCGGCCGATTGGCGGGCGCCTTGCATCGTAGGGCCGGGGCCAATGGCATTCACGCGGCAGCGCGGCGCCAACGCTTGGGCGGCGGTTTGGGTGAAGGTCCAAAGCCCGGCCTTCGCCAAGGTGTAAGTCATGAACTCGGGGGTAAGTTTGCGCACCCTTTGATCCACCATGTTTACCACAAGACCACGGGCGACAGGTTCACCGCCCCCGTCGATATCAGGCTCGGGCAGTTGTGCGGCCAAAGCCTGCGTCAACACGAAAGGCGCGCGCAGGTTCGACATCATATGGGCGTCCCACGATGCCCGCGTGGCGGATGTCAGGTTGTCGTAATCAAAGACCGAGGCGCTGTTGACCAGCACCTCCACCGGGCCGAGCGCGTCGATCACCCGGGGCATCAGCCCCTGCACCGCCTCCTCGTCCAGCAAGTCCGCTTGGACGGTCACCGCCTTCACGCCAAGGGCGCGGGCGTCCGCTGCGGTTGCCTCGGCGGCGTCATCGCTGCTGTTGTAATGGATCGCCACGTCATGGCCCTGTGCAGCCAGTTCTAGCGCCATCGCGCGGCCCAACCGTTTGGCGGCTCCGGTTACCAATGCTGTCATGGCTCAGGCTCCTTACATCAAGAGCAAAAGGATATAGCCCACATATAGCGCGGAAAAGACCAAGCCCACGCCCCGGCCCATGGGCCAGCGATAATAGACGAAGGGGGCCAACACGACCGAGGCCGCCAGCATGACCCAAAGGTCAAAGCGAAGGATCTCGGCGTCAACAGGGATCGGACCGACGAAAACCGCCACACCGATGATGCCCAGAAGGTTGAACACGTTAGAGCCAATGACGTTGCCAATCGCCACATCTGCCTGGCGGCGAATTGCGGCCATCACCGTTGTTGCCAGCTCCGGCAACGACGTGCCAACCGCCACCAATGTCAGTCCGATCACCGCATCGCTGATGCCGTATTCCGTCGCGATGGTCGTGGCGCTGTCGATCAGAAGCGAGGCGCCAAGGGGCAGGCCGATCAGACCCAACAGAAGATAAACACAGACCTGCCACCACGGCATGTTTGGGTCTGCTTCCTCGATCTCGTCTATCAGGTCGTCGCAACTGGCCGCGTTACGATGGGCCCGGGCGGATCGCACCGCGTCGCCCAGAACAAAGGCCAAGCCCAACAGCAGGATCGCCCCGTGCCACCACGTAAGGGGACCGACAAAGCACAGGCCGATAAACAGCACCGTGCCGATCATCATGAAGGTATATTCACGCAAGGTGTCGCTGCTGGCCGCCAAGCCGGTGATCAGCGCGGGCACGCCCAACACCAGCAACACATTCGCGGTGTTGGACCCGACCACGTTCCCCAATGCTAGCCCCGGCACGCCGTCCAGAATGGACTGGACCGAAATCAGCAACTCGGGCGCCGAAGTGCCAAAAGCCACCACGGTCAACGATACGATCAGTGCCGGAATCCCCAGGCGCAACGCAAGGTTCACCGCGCCTTTCACAAGCACGTCCCCGGCCAGCAACAGAATTACCAGCCCTAGAGCGGCGTAGCCAAACGTCTCAGCCATTGGTGTCCTCACGACAGACGCGACATTTACCGCCGCGCAGGTTCATCCGGCCGCAATCAGGGCAGGTTCTTGGCTTGGGCAACGGTCCATTCTGGCGATTGCGCCCGATGCGGTTGCCGCCAAGCCAATGCAGTTTACCGAACATGGCCAGCACGGCCATGCCGATCAGGAAAAGGGTTACAATCTTTAGCATTACGTCAGCCCAAACCGGGCAAACAACGCCCGCTCCTCTACGCTTTGATCCAGGTCAGCCAATACCTGCGCCCCCAAGCGAGGGATCAGCGGCTTCTTCGGCCCGTAGGGCGCGAATTTGACCTTCGCTCCATAGAGGTCTTTCATCTTTGGCACCAGATGGCCAATGCCATCGGCAAGGCCCAGTTCCACACCCTTGGTTCCGGTCCAGAACGCGCCGGTAAACGTCTCGGGCGTCTCTTTCAGACGCGCGCCTCTGCGGGTTTTGACGTGGTCGATGAACGATTGATGAATGTCCATTTGCAGGCTTTTGAGGCGCTCAATATCTTCGGCCTTCTCAGGCGAAAACGGGTCGAGAATGCTTTTGTTTTCGCCCGCCGTATGAACGCGGCGTTCCACGCCAAGCTTGCCCAATGCCTCTACAAATCCGAAGCCCGCCGACACAACCCCGATGGAGCCCACGATGGACGAGGGATCGACCCAGATGTCATCGGCGGCACAGGCCAGCCAATACCCCCCCGAGGCCGCGACATCTTCCACGAAGGCATGAACGGGCACGTTCTTTTCATCGGCCAAACGGCGAATGCGAGCGGCCACAAGGGCCGATTGCACAGGCGAGCCGCCGGGCGAGTTGATAATCAACGCCACCGCCGCAGGCTTGCCCTTGGCAAACGCCTTCTCGATCACCGGCGCGAAGGTGGCATCACTGATGCCGCCCCGCGATCCAGATGCAATCGCGCCTTGCAGGCGGATCACGGCGACTTTCGGCTCGGATTTAAGGAAGGGGATCAGGTGCTTCATTCCATGTGATGTAGGCGGCTGGGACCTTGGCAACAAGGCAGCCGCCCATGTTTTCACGCAGATGTTGCCTGTCACGCACCCTGAACGGGCAGGCGTTGCTCGCCCAAACCGTCGATGCCAAGGCGCATCTCTTGACCAGCCCGCAAAAAGACCTGCGGGCTCTTGCCCATCCCCACGCCGGGCGGTGTGCCCGTGGTGATGACGTCGCCGGGTTCAAGGGTCATGAAACGGCTGACGTATTCGACGATGAAATCGGGCTTGAAGATCATCGTGTCGGTGGTGCCGTCCTGCATCCGCTCTCCGTCAACCTCCAGCCAGATCGCGCGGCCCGTCGGGTCGCCTAATTCATCGGCGGTGACCATCCATGGCCCCATGGGCGCAAAGGTGTCGTAGGATTTACCCTTGGTCCACTGGCCGCCCATTTCCTGCTGAAACGCGCGCTCAGACACGTCGTTGACGATGCAATAGCCCGCGATATGCGACGCACCGTCGGTAGTGTTCTTGGCGCGGGTGCCGATGATAACGCCCAGCTCCACCTCCCAATCGGTCTTTTCGCTGCCGGGTGGCAGGATCACTGGATCATTCGGGCCGGAAATCGAGGTCGTGGCCTTCATGAACAAAACCGGCTCGGTCGGAACGTCCCATCCGCCCTCTGCGGCGTGATCGGCATAGTTCAGGCCCACACAGACCAGCTTACCCACGTTGCCGACGCAAGGCCCAAGGCGCACATCGTCGCCCGCCAAGGGCAAATCCTCGGGCGTGATGGCGGGCATTGTGGCCAAGGTGCTGCCGTCAATATCGCTGACCACACCGGACAAATCCCGCACCTTGCCGTCACTATCCAAAACCCCGGGCTTCTCGGACCCTGCTTCACCCCATCTGACAAACTTCATCGAAGATCCTTCCCTTGTGCTTTCAGCGCTCTTGCATTGTTTGGCGGCATCATGCTTCGGTCAGCCCGCAACTCCAAGGGGCAACCACATGACAGACATCATCATTTTGGGCGTCTACGTCGCCGACGCCGCTTACCGGACCGCGCGGATGCCCGCTGTCGGCGAAACGCTTCTAGGGACCGGGTTCCAACTTGGGCCGGGCGGGAAAGGCTCGAACCAAGCCGTGGCGGCTGCGAAAGCGGGCGGTGACGTTGCGTTTATCTCTCGGATCGGAGCCGACACCTTTGGCAAAATGGGCCGCGATGTCTGGGCAGAGGCGGGGGTGCACCCGCTGGTGATCGAAGACGCCGACGTGCCCACGGGATCGGCCGGGATCTTTATCGAGGAATCCTCGGGCAGCAACGCCATCGTGATCGCGCCGGGGGCGTCCGGCCTTTTGTCCGCCGCCGATGTGGAGGCGCGGGCCAAGGAAATCGCAGGCGCCAAGGTTGCCCTGACCCAGTTGGAACAACCCATGGATGCCGCCGTGCGCTTTCTGGAACTGGCCCGTGCCAGTGGCGTCACCACCATGCTGAACCCGGCCCCCGCCGCGGACTTGCCGGACGGGATGCTGGCGTTGTGTGACTACATCACTCCCAACGAATCCGAGACCGAGGCCCTGACGGGCCTTCCCGTGACATCGGTGGAAGAGGCCCTCCTCGCGGCAAAGCCGCTCCTCGCAGCGGGGGTGTCGAAGGGCGTCGTCGTCACCTTGGGTGAGGCCGGATCACTTTATGTGGACGCGACCCAAGCCATTCACACCAAACCGATGAACGCAGGCCCCGTGGTGGACACAACCGGCGCAGGCGATGCCTTCAACGGCGGCTTCGCCACGGCACTGTCCGAGGGCAAAGCCATCAAGGACGCGCTGCTTTTCGCCACGGCAACCGCCGCGCTTTGCGTCACCAAGCACGGCACTGCCGCCTCCATGGGCAGCCGCGATCAGGTGGAAACGCTGCTGTCGTCCGCCTCTAACGACGTTTCGATATCCTTGATGTGAACGTCCAACTCGTCACGGTGCTTGCTTGGCATCGTGTCGATCAAAGTGTCCCTAAGCGCGGGCCATTGCGGTGACTGAAACAGGAACCGCATCCGGTGGTAATGCAGGATCACCGCGTCTGTTGGCGTTTTGCTGTAATCCATCCGGTGTGACAGAGAGTAATTGTAAAGCTCGCTCAACACCCGCGTCTTGTACCCAAAGCGCTTCATCGTCAGGGGCAGCGTGATCTGATCGAGCCACGGGCGCTTGTTGGCAATGGCGCAATTGCGGTCGAAATCCAGCGCCGTGTCCAACCAATGTTCTCCGAACCGGCGACCATCTTCGTGCTTGCCCTCGGGGAAGGCCACAAGGCCCGCGTTGAAATAAGGCACATATTCCAGCTTCGCCCCGCGCAACAGCTTCACCCTTTCCTTCGGCACCTCCATATCAAAATGCGCATAGGCCCGCGTCCAGCGGGCGTTCTTGCCGCCCCATGTGGGCCGCCCTTCTGGCGCGGCGGCGCAGGTATCGGGGGCGAGGTCCATGAAATCAGCGAGAGAGCCGGTGCAGGCCATATCCGTGTCGAGGAACACGGAATGGGTCGCCCCCCGATCATCACAAGCGGCGATGATCTTGTTGCCGTGGGGGTACGGGCCCTTCCACTTCGGCGGCTTTGCCAAGGTGCGCAGTTCAACCCCGCAGACCTCATAGATCGCATGGGTGATGTCGCGCATCTCGGCCCGGTTCTCGGCACTGGCATAGGCGAATTGCTTTACCCGATCGTCGCCCTTGTGGGCCGCCATAAGGGACGCCGCCAAAAGCCACGATTGCTTTTCCAACCGGTAGCCGTCCGCGACATAAAAAAGGGCGAGGGATTTGGGGTCATTCATGGCGGTTTTCCGCATCTGCTGCTCGGGCGTTACCTTGCCCGCAATTGGCGCACCGCGCCAGTGTCAGACCTCTAGATCGACCACAAAGATCCCGTCCGCGCCATTCTTGCACGACGCCACCAACATCGCGCCCGCCCGCTGATGGTCGGGGTTGGCGGTATAGGCATCCAGCGCCGCCTTGTCGGTAAAGGTGCACAGAAAACCGTAGGGGTAGCGTTCCGATTTCTGCTCAAAATCGCGGTTAGGCCCGTGGCGAAATTCCGTGAAGCCAGAAAGCTGAGCGGACAGCGTGTTCAAGATCGCCATCGCTTGCTCGATCTGAGGCATCGCGCCGGGGCCGTCGGGCTCCAGCATCACCAAGTGATATAGCATTGATATACCCCCCTCGGCCCTATTTGACCAAAATTGCGCGGAAATCGTTAACGTTTGTCAGGGTCGGCCCGGTGACAACCTGATCGCCGATACTGGCGAAAAAGCTGTGGGCATCGTTGTTGGCCAGCGCGTCCTGCGGCGAAAGCGTGGTGGCTTTGGTTAACGTGTCCGGTCCAACGATCGCGCCCGCAACCTCTGCCGCGCCGTCCACGCCGTCTGTATCGCAGGCGATGGCATGGATATTTTCCTGCCCGTTCAACGCGATAGCAAGGGCGAGCGCGTATTCCGCATTCGGCCCGCCGATCCCGTCACCGCGCCTTGTTACGGTTAATTCTCCGCCCGACAGGATCAGAGTGCCGGGGGCAGCCTTCAGGGCGTGGGCGGCATGGGCCTTGGCAATGTCCCTCGCCTCCCCCTCGATGGAATCTCCCAGTATTTCAACGGTGTAGCCTGCCGCCTGCGCCTGTTCCGCCGCCGCTGCCAGCGATTGCGATGGGGCCGCGTAGATCATGTTCGTCGTGGTGGACAGGCGCGGGTCGTCCGGGCGGACCGGGTCGCCGCCCTTCTGGAGATACGCGCCGATGGCAGGCGCAGGCACGACGCCCCAATTACCTAGCTCTTTCAACGCATTAGCCGCGCTTCCATCATGACCAACCGTCGGCCCGCTGGCAATATCGCCGGGGTCGTCGCCGGGCACGTCCGAGATCATCAGCGCCAACATCCGCGCCGGATATGCGGCGGCGGCCAGCCTTCCGCCCTTCACGGCTGAAAGCTCTTTCCGGATGCCGTTGATCGTGCCGATCGGTGCGCCAGACGCCAGAAGATCAGTCGTAAGCTGTTGTTTTTCTTCCAGAGTCACCCCCTCGACCGGGGCGCACAACAGCGCCGATCCACCGCCCGAGATCAAGGAAAGCACGAAGTCACCCTCGCCCACCGTATCCAGCAACGCCAACATCCGCTTGGTCGCCGCCACCCCCGCCGCGTCGGGCACGGGGTGGGAAGCTGAAGCGATTTCAATGCCTTGGCAGGGTCTTTCGTAGCCATATCGGGTGATGACCAAGCCTTCACAGGGGCCCCATTCGGCCTCCACCGCTTCGGCCATGCGGGCGCTGGCCTTGCCTGCCCCGATCACCACAACGCGGCCCTTGGGCTTGGGGGGCAAAGCACTGGCCAGCGATTGCATCGGGTCCGCAACGCGCACGGCGCAATCAAACAAACTCCTCAGAAAGTCGTTATCTTTCAATTGCTTCTTCCCGTGCTGGAGGTTCTTGCCACAAGCTCTACCGGGAAGCGATGTTCTGGCAACGGCGTTTCACCGTTCAACATCCACGCCAAAAGCCCGTCGGCAATGCTGCGGGCGAAGCCTTCGATGTCGCAGCCAACCGACGACACTTGCGGCCAAACCTGTGCGCAATCCTCAATATCGTCAAAGCCCACAAGCCGAAATTCCCGGCCCAATTCCACACCTTCTCGGGCGAAGCCGGACAACATGCCTAATGCCACTAAGTCATTGAAACATATGGCAGCATCTACATCCAATGGCAGTTCCTTCACCGCCTCCACCCCGAAGGCGCGGCTGCTGCGACCGTGGAGGGTAAACGGCTCCGCTCCGGCGCGTTTGATCTCGGCCAGATAGCCTGATTTCCGTTCTTCCGTGATGGCGCGGCCTTCCATGCCGCCGACGAAAGCGATGCGTTTCGCGCCCTGGTTCATCAGGTGCCGCGTCGCCTTGGCCGAGCCCGCCGCATAGTCGAAGGACGCGAAGGGAAACAGCCCGGTGCGCGGGTCGGTTTTGCGCAACACCTGCATCGCCGGGATGCCCGCCCGCTCGATCTGATCGAAGGCGTCGCCCGCGTCATCGTAGGCCGGGGACACCACCAGCGCCGAAACCCCGTGTTCGATCATCGAGCCGATCAATTTCTCCTGCAAATCAGGGTCTTCATCGCTGTTCGCAATGACCGTTGCATAGCCCTTCGCGGCTAGGGTCATCTGTAAGACCGTGGCGAATTCGGTGAAAAACGGGTTGCGCAGATCGTTAATGACAAGCCCCACAAGCCCCGCCGATTGCGACCGCATCTGCGCCGCTGCGCGGTTGTAGACGTAGCCGATGTCCGCCATCGCCGCGCGCACCGCATCGCGGGTCTCGGCCTTCACCTGCTTGGAGTTCTGCAACACCAGCGACACGGTGGATTTGGAGACGCCAGCCTTTGCGGCAACGTCAAGGATGGTGGGGCGGCGGGTCATGGTAAATGCTTAACCGTCGATCCCATGGAGCGCCAGAAGGTTGGCCATTTTCGCCTGCGCCCGGTCCGGGTTGGACAAAAGGCGCGCTTGGTCCGCAAGGCGGAACACTTCGGCGAAGTGGCTGATTTCGCGAGAGGATTGGAAGCCGCCCGGCATGATGAAGTGGCTCTGCTGCCCGTTGAGCCACGCCAGAAACGCAATGCCCGCCTTGTATAACTGCGTCGGCGCTTTGAATATCTCACGGCTGAGCGGCACGGTGGGCGCAAGCAGGGCGTGATACGTTTCCGTATCCCCCATAGCCAGCGCCTCCAGCGCCTGTGACGCGGCGGGGGCTATGGCGGCGAAAATGCCCAGAAGCGCGTGGGAATGATGGGTGCCGTCGCCCTCAATCAGGGCAGCGTAGTTGAAATCATCCCCGGTATAGAGGCGAACGCCATCCGGTAAGCGGGCGCGGAACGCCTCCTCATGCGATTGATTCAGAAGGGAAATCTTCAGGCCATCGACCTTGGCGGCATTCCGCACGATCAAATCATGCACCACCTCATCGGCCTGCGCGACATCGTCGCTGCCCCAGTAACCTTTCAGCGCCGGGTCAAACATATCGCCCAACCAATGAAGGATCACCGGCGCTTGCGCTTGGGTTATCAGATCGTCATAGAGCCGCGCATATTCCTGCGGGCCCGCGCCGATTGCGGGCAGGGCGCGGGTCGCCATCACGATCACCTGCCCGCCTGCGGCCTCGACCGCCTCCATCTGATGAAAAAACGCCTCTCGGATCGCGTCGATTGTGGTTAATGCCTCTGATGCCACATGATCCGTCCCTGCCCCGCAAGCGACCCGAGGCTGCGCCGGATGTGCTTTGGCGGCGGCCATGGTGCGTTCGATCAATTCCCGCGCGGTGGGCCAATCCACGCCCATTCCCCGCTGCGAGGTGTCCATCGCCTCGGCCAGTCCAAGCCCTTGATCCCAAAGGCCAACCCGGAACGCCAATGTCGCATCCCAATCCACAGCGGGGCGGCCCTGCCAAGGGTCTCGCTCGGCCAAAGGATCGCTGATGACATGGGCCGCGGCAAAAGCCGTGCGGGTTAGCGGCACCTTTGGAGCACGGGGCACCAAGGGCTCTCCCGTTAAGGAATAGGGTTCCAACGTGCCGGCGTAGGTGGGCAGCAACATGGTCTAAACTCCTTGGTCTTCACGGATCATATCGGCGGCTTTTTCACCGATCATGATCGCGGGTGCATTGGTGTTGGACGACACGACGCGCGGCATGATCGAGGCATCGGCAACCCGTAGCCCCTCGATTCCATTAAACGCCAATCGCGGCGTGACAACGGCGCTGTCGTCCGGCCCCATGGCGCAGGTGCCCGCGCAGTGATGCGAGGTTTTGGAATGGGCGCAGATGAAGTTGAAGTAATCCTCATCGGTGCGCACATCAGGGCCCGGCAAACGCTCGGTCCGGATCATGTGGGCCAGCGCATCTTGGCCAAGGATTTCCTGCGTCAGTTTCAGCCCCCGAATGGACATCTCGCGGTCATGGGGATCGGCGCAGTAGTTCGGATCAATCAACGGCGCTTTCGCCGGGTCGGCGCTGGCCAGCCGGACAGAGCCACGGGACCGGGGCCGCAGGTAGCAGGAATTCAGCGTCACGCCGCCATCGGGCATAGAGACAACGCCCGCTTCAATCCCGGTCCCAAGGCCAAGGTGGAACTGCAAATCGGGTGACCGCGCGTTGGGGTCTGCGTACCAGAAACCGCCCGTTTCAAAGAGGCTGCTGGCCACCGGGCCCTTGCGGGTCGTCAGGTATTGCAGCCCCGCAAGCACGCTAAGATGCGGTTTGGCGAAGCGGTCGTAGGTATGGGGGCCGGAAACCTCGGCAATGCAATACAGGTCCAGATGATCTTGCAGGTTGCTGCCCACCTGAGGCTGATCCAGCACCACGTCGATGCCAAGCGCCCGCAGGTCGTCTGCCGGACCAATGCCCGATAGCTGCAACAACCGGGGCGAGCCGATGGCCCCGCTGGACAGCACCACCTCGCGATCGGCGATCAGGCGGGCTCCGTCTATCATCTCGACCCCAACGGCACGGCCTTGTTCTACGATGATCCGCCGCACGTGCGCGCGGAGTTTTACGGTCAGGTTCTTGCGGCCCCGGTTTGGATGCAAGAACGCCATCGCGGCCGAGGAACGGCGGGCGTTCTTCTGGGTGAGCTGATAGTAGGCCGCGCCTTCCTGAACCTCTCCGGTGACGTCCTCATTGAACGGAATGCCCACCGCTTTGGCTGCCTCGAAATACGCTTCACAGATCGGCAGGGGCGCGATGGGTTTCGACACGCCCAGGGGGCCGTCTTGCCCGTGATAGCGGCCTGAAAAGGTGTCGTTCCCCTCGGACTTGCGGAAGTAGGGGAGGACATCTTCATAGCTCCAGCCCTCGCATCCCAATTGCCGCCATTCGTCGTAATCCAACGGATGCCCACGCGTGTAGATTTGCGCGTTGATCGCCGATCCGCCACCGATCACTTTGGCCTGCGTATAGGTGAACACTTTGCCCTGCATGTGAGCTTGGGGTACCGTGCTCCACCCCCAGGACCCGATGCCTTTGGTCATTTTCGCAAAGCCCGCAGGCAGGTGGAAAAACGGGTGGCGGTCAGACCCTCCGGCTTCCAGCAGGCAAACGCGAACGTCGGGATTTTCCGACAGCCGGGACGCGATGACAGAGCCGGCAGAGCCGCCACCGATGATGATGAAATCAAAGCCTTCAGCCATGGGACCGCCTCAGAAAGTCTGGATGGACAAGCCGCCATCCACAGGGATTTGTGCACCAGTGGCAAAGGCGAAATCGCCCCGTGCCAGGGGCACGACGATGTCGGCAATGTCGCGCGGCGTGCCCCAGCGGCCCATGGGCACGGTGTCCGGGATCGTGGCGTCGTAGCGCTCAGCCACGGGGGCCGTCATGGCCGACTGGATGATGCCGGGGCGAATGTCAAAGACGCCGATGTTGTGAGGCGCGAGGCGTTCGGCAAAGGCTTTCGCCGCCATCGCGGTGGCCGCCTTGGAGATGCAATATTCCACCCGAGACGGGTTCACGATGGTCGCGCTGACCGAGGTAATGAAGGTGATGGAGCGGTAAGACTCCGCTGGCATATCCAGCATCCGTTTCGCTACCGCCTGTGCCAAAAAGATCGCGCCACGGGTGTTGACCTCTTGGCAGCGGTCATAGCTTTCCGGCGTCATTTCAAGCACATCGCCCCGTGCCATCGCGCCCACGCCCGCGTTGGAAATAAGCGTGGTGATCGGACCGACCGCATCCATAAGCGCCGGGATCGCTGCAATGTCGCGTACGTCATGTTGGTGGTAGCTGGCCGGGAACGGTAGTTCTGCCGAGGCGGCCTCAGACGCGACCGCAATTTCCCACCCCGCGGCGTGAAGGGCCGTCGCAATCCCAAGGCCTATGCCCTGCTGGCCACCGGTAATAAGCGCTTTCATGTCGTGCCCTTTTCAAAGCCTGCCATTTCGCCATTGGCGGGCAAGGTCAACGCGAGGTGGTCCGCTTGGCGCAAGGCCAGCGCGGCAATGGTCAGCGACGGATTCACCGCCGCCGAGGTCGGCAGCAAGGAGGCATCGCAGATATAGAGGTTATCTAGGTCATGAGCCTTCCCGAACGCGTCGCAAACGCTGCTGTTTGGGTCCGTCCCGATCCGCGCCGTGCCGCATTGATGGGACGGCGTGCGGCGATCAAACGCCCGGGACAGCACCACTGGGAAACCGATACGTTTGAGCGTCGCCTTCAGCTTGGCCACCAGCGCCTCATGGGCGGCAAAGTTGGAGCGTTTCCAATTCAGCACGATATCGTCTCCGCGAAGGGTGACACGGCTATCGGGGTTCGGCAAATCCTCGGACATGGCGTAGAAATCAATCGCCCGGTCCGCGATCACTTTGGCCAGCGGTTTTGGTAAGCGCGTTTGCGCGGCGAGAATGGGCGCGGAGACGCGCCCGAGGAGCTGCACGTTGCCCAAGGGCGCCCCGTCAGGCCCGCCCGACAGATACCAATCGTTCATCTGCAAGGTCTTTTGATACACCGAGCGATTGCGCCGCGTGCTCAGCGCCAGCACCGCGCTGGCGTTGTGGTTCATGAAGTTGCGCCCCACCTGGTCCGAGCGGTTGGCCAACCCATTGGGGTCTGCCTCGGTGGCTGAGCGCAACAGCAACGCCGCCGTATGAACTGCGCCTGCCGCCAGCACGATGCGTGGCGCGGATAGCCGCCCGGCGGACGTTAGCAGGCCGGTGACACGGGCTCCCTCAACCTCGACCTTGCGGACCTCCACTCCGGTGCGCAGGGTCACGTTGGGGTGCGCCAGAGCCGCCACAAGGGCCGCACTTTCGGCGTCTAGCTTGCCGCCGGTGGTGTCGGGGAAGCCATCCCAAGGGGTACGCGCGCGCTGCAACCAACGCTCCAAATCCACCGCCAAGGGCAAGGGGGAAGGGTGCAATCCCGCTTGGGTAAGCCGTACGGCGAGGTCTGCGATGGTGGGTTCATGGGGGATCGGCGGAAAGGCATAGTCTTGATGCGGCGGCTCTGTCGGATCTTGCCCCATACGGCCCCGCACTTGGTAGAGCGCCTCGGCCTGGGTGTAGAACGGCGCGAGATCGTCATAGCTGATCGGCCAACCGGGCGTCGTACCACCCATATGGGCGATCGGGCTGAAATCCGCCTCACGGTAGCGCAGCATCACCGCGCCGTAGAATTTGGAGTTGCCACCGACACAGGCATAATTGCCGGGGTTAAATCGCTCCCCCTCCGGGGACAACCAAGTCTCATCCGGGCGGAAGTGACCGGTCTTGAACACGGCCAAAGGATTACGGGCCTCGGGGCAGTCGTGCAGCAACTGCCCCCGTTCCAGGATCAACACGCGCAGGCCCGTCGCCGCCAGCCCTGCGGCCAGCGTCGCGCCCCCCATACCGGAGCCTACGATAATGATATCGGCGTCGCTCATGATCACACTAGTTAATTTTGGAACGTTCCAATTTCAAGCAAAAAATAGACCCGAGCGTCTCCACTCGGGTCCGGCTTTCAGGCGATGCGGTCTTCGGTTTTCGGATCAAACAAGACGGCCTTATCCATGTTCACTGCAAACTCAAACGGTTGGCCCGCGTGAACGTCAGCGTCCGCCCGCATCCGGGCAATGCAATCCTTGCCAGAAAGCGTGGTGGACACGAAAGTATCCGCGCCCGCGGGCTCGGTTACGCTAACGGTGTTGGTCATGGTCTGGATGTTGCGCGCATTACGATCGGCCCCTTCGGGATCTGTAATCGCCTCGGGCCGGATGCCGAGCATCACGTCGCTATCGATGTAATTGCGGTATGCCACCGGTGCGTCTTCAATCCGCAGATGGACATCAGCTCCATCAGCCCCCGCGAACACCGCTTGGATCACGCCGTCCTTTTCGATCAGACGCGCGTTCAGCACATTCATCGCGGGCGAGCCCATAAACGTCGCCACAAACAGGTTGGCGGGGTTGTCGTAGATCTCTTTCGGGGTGCCCAGTTGCTGCACATAGCCATCGTACATCACGGCGATGCGGGTGGAGAGGGTCATCGCCTCAATCTGGTCGTGGGTCACGTAAACGATGGTGGTGCCAAGCTTTTGGTGCAGCTTCTTGATCTCGGTCCGCATGTCCACACGCAGCTTCGCGTCGAGGTTGGATAGCGGTTCATCAAAAAGGAACACGTCGGGGTCCCGCACCAAAGCGCGGCCCATGGCGACACGCTGGCGTTGCCCGCCGGACAGCTGGCCGGGTTTGCGATCCAACAGATTCTCGATTTGCAGCAGCTTGGCCACATCGGCCATGGCCGCATCCCGCTCAGCCTTAGGGGTGCCCTGCATTTCCAGGCCGAAGGTGATGTTCTGGCCCACGGTCATGTTCGGGTACAAAGCATAGCTTTGGAACACCATCGCGATGTTGCGCTTGGAGGGCGTCACATCATTGACGACGCGGTCTTTGATCGAGATCTCACCCGAAGTGATTCCCTCGAGCCCTGCGATCATGTTGAGCAACGTGGACTTGCCGCAACCCGACGGCCCGACGAGGACAAGGAACTCTCCCTCCTGCACCTGGATGTCCACCTTATGCAGAACCTCCACCGCGCCGTAGGATTTGGTGACGTTGTTGATGTCTAGAAAACCCATGGATCAGGTCCTTTCAGTGATCGAGAACACGGATTCTTCGTACGAAGAATCGCCCCCTCGAATTTTCGTACGAAAATTCATCCCTTCACGCTGCCGGCCATGAGACCCCGAACGAAGTACCGACCGGCCACAATGTAGACGAGAAGAGTAGGCGCGGCGGCCATGATGGCGCCCGCGAAGTGAACGTTATACTCGCGCACACCGGTGCTGGAGTTCACGAGGTTATTAAGGGCCACCGTCATCGGCGCGGCGCCGCCGGACGCGAAGGAAGCGCCAAACAGAAAATCATTCCAGATATTGGTGAATTGCCAGATGCAGCACACCGCGATGATCGGCCCGGACGAGGGCAGCATGATCCGCCAGAAGATCTGGAAAAATCCTGCCCCGTCGATCTGGGCCGCACGAACCAGCTCGGTCGGGAAGGCGGCGTAGTAGTTGCGGAAGTAAAGCGTCGAAAAGCCTACACCGTAGACCACATGGACCAAGATCAACCCGTATGTGGTGCCCGAGATGTTCAGAAGTCCCAAGACACGTGCCATAGGAATCAGGACGATCTGGAACGGGATGAAGCACGAAAACAGCAGCAACCCAAAGACCCAAGTCGCACCCCGGAAGTGCCATTTTGTCAGTACATAGCCGTTCAGCGCCCCCGCGATAGTGGAAATCGCCACCGCTGGCACGGCCATCGCGATGGAGTTGATGAAGTAGGGCCGCAGCCCCGTGGGCGACACGCCGATTTGGGCGGTGGACCAGGCGGACAGCCATGGCTCGATCGTCCAGTTGTGCGGCAGGGAAATCATCCCCCCGCTGGTAATCTCATCCAGCGGCTTAAGCGAGTTCACCACCATGATGAACAACGGCATCAGATAGAACAGCGCGAATAGCACCAGGACAAGGTACATGAACGTGCGTGTCACCTTGGAGGACCGAATAACGGTATCGTTGGAAGCAATCGACATCAGTTCTTCTCCCGCAGCTCGGCATAGAGGTAGGGCACCATGATTGCGGCGATGGTCATCAGCATGATCACAGCCGATGCTGCGCCGATCCCCATCTGGTTCCGCGTGAAGGTGTATTCGTACATGAACAACGCTGGCAGCCATGTGGACGTGCCGGGGCCGCCGTCCGTCATCGCCACGACAAGATCGTAGGACTTGATCGCAAGGTGGCTCAGGATCACGAAAGCCGACAGAAACGCCGGGCGCAGTTGTGGCAAAATGATCCGGCGATACATCTGAAAGGTAGAGGCGCCGTCCATCTGGGCCGCTTTGAGGATCTCGTTGTCGATCCCGCGCAGGCCCGCAAGAAACATTGCCATCACAAAGCCCGACGACTGCCAGACGGCGGCGATCACGATGGTGTAAATCGCCATGTCGCTGTCTTTGATCCAGTCGAACTGGAAGGTCTCCCACCCCCAACGCTGTACCGTGACCTCTAGCCCGATGGCGGGGTCCAAAATCCATTTCCAGGCTGTGCCCGTCACGATGAAGGACAGGGCCATGGGGTACAGGAAGATCGGGCGCAACAGGCCCTCGCCCCGAATTTTCATGTCGAGGAAGATGGCAAGGAAAAGACCGATGATCGTGCTGATGACGATATAGAGGCCCGCAAAAACCCCCAGATTGACAATCGCCGTGTCCCACTGGCGCACCCGGAACAGGCGTTCGTAGTTCTGAAATCCGACCAGATCGAAGCTCGGCAGCATGCGCGAGCCGGTGAAGCTGAGGTACACTGTGAAGGCGATAAAGCCGTAGACGAACAGCACCATCACAGCGAATGACGGGGCGAGCACGATCTTGGGCAGCCAGTTCTGTAGGCGTGTGCGGAAATCCGCGCCCCCAGACAGCATGGGATCGGTTGCGGCCATGGGGCCTCTCCTTCAGTCGAACAGGAATTGCGGGCGGGCCGAAAACAGGGGGCACCCGACGGGAATGGACCGGCCCCGAAAGGGGCCAGTCCGTCTAGTGATTATTGGTTCAGCTCAACCGCTGTAACCATTTCCTCTGCCGCAGTGGCGGAGTCATACTCACCGTTGAAATGCGCCGTGATCACGTCATACATCGCGTTCTGGATGGATGGTGGGTTGGCGTGGCCGTGGGCCATGGACCCAAACAGACCGCCGCTTTCGCCAGCCGCTGCCAGATCGGCCATTGCCGCCTGACCGCATGCATCGAAGGAAGACGCGTCGATGTCGGTCCGTGCGGGCGCAGAGCCTTTGACCACGTTGAACGCGATCTGGAACTCAGGGCTCATCACGGCAGTTGCCATGGCAAGTTGGGATGCTTGGTCGCCCTCGTCCTCAACGCCGAACATGGCGAATTGGTCGGAGTTGAACGTCACGGTGCCTTCGGTGCCGGGAACGCGGAAGCACTGGAATTCTTCGCCAGCGGTTTGACCGGCGTTGACGAATTCACCCTTCGCCCAGTCACCCATGATCTGGAACAGCGCTTCGCCGTTGATCACCATAGCCGAGGCCAGGTTCCAGTCACGACCCGAGAAGTTGTCGTCCACAAAGCCACGCAGCGTGTTCATCCGGTCGAAGGCTTCAACCATCAACTCACCGCCAAGCGCGTCAGCGTCGAGATCGATCATGGAGGCCTGATAGAACTCAGGACCGCCAACACCCATCACCATCGAATCGAAGATGGTGGCGTCTTGCCAAGCCTGACCGCCGTGAGCCAGCGCTGTGTAACCGGCATCTTGGGCCGTTTGCATGGCTGCAACGAAGTCTTCCCAAGTCTCGGGCTGCTCGATGCCGAGTTCTTCCATCAGCGCCGTGTTGGCCCAAACCCAGTTGGTGGAGTGGACGTTCACAGGGGCTGCAACCCAATGGCCGTCGTAGGTGGAGAACGCTTGCAGCGCCTCGGGCACAACTTCGTTCCAGTTCTGCTCTTCCGCCAGCGCGTCAAGGTTTGCCAGCGCGCCTTCTGCGGCCCAATCCTGGATCGAGAAACCCAGCATCTGAACGGCGGTGGGGGCGTCGCCTGCGGTGACGCGCGCACGCAGAACGGTCATGGCGTCAGAGCCACCGCCGCCTGCAACAGGCATGTCGGTCCAGCCGATGCCGTTGCCTGCCAGATCTTCGCGCAGAACGTTCAACGCAGCCGCTTCGCCGCCCGAGGTCCACCAGTGCAGAACTTCAACCTCTTGCGCCATCACGGCACTGGTCGACAGCGCAACAACAGCGGCACCCGTGTACAGTTTTTTCATCATGGTCATTCGATTTCCTCCCAATTGACCGATCCCCCTCCCGGGGTTGTCAGAATTAAAACGTTATAAATCCGGTTCAAGTCAACCAGAAATTTTGTCACCCGTCCGCTCATCACGCCGCATTGCGGCATATTTTGCTCACTATTTCTGCATTGCAGAAATGGCTTAGGCACCGATATGCGCTATTGTAACGTTTGAAATCCTGCGTAATACAATGCGGGATGCAACCTTTGGACGCCCCTTCGCGATGAATCGAGATATCGGCCTGACACAGACCGGCGACAAGCCGACGCTGCGCTCTTTGGCCGAGGCCACTGGCTTCTCTGTGGCGACGATTTCTCGGGCTTTGGCGGACGATCCGCGAATCGCGGCGAAGACCCGGGCCACCGTAGCACAGGCAGCAGCCGACGCGGGGTATGTCCCCGACCGTGCCGCGCGACGCTTGCGCACCGGGCGCACCCAAGTTGTGACCTTGTTGCTGAACACCGAGCACGAATTCCTTGGCTTCACCCATGAATTTCTGGCCGGCATGACGGACGCATTGCGCGGCACCGGTTATTCCGTGAACGTGGTGCCCGACCATGTGGGCGAAGACCGCCTGGCCCCGGTCCGCAATATCCTGCGCAACCAGCTTGCCGATGGCATCTTGTTCACCCGGACCGAGGCATTTGACCCCCGCGTCCGGATGCTGATGGAGGCGGATTTTCCCTTCGTCTGTCATGGTCGAACCGAGTTCACGGCGCCCCATCCCTACGTAGATTTCGATAACGAGGCCTTCGCTCGAACCGCCGTTGAGAGGCTGGTCGCCAAGGGCCGTACCCGCCTGTCGATGATTTTGCCGGAAGACCGTTTCACCTTCACCCAACACCTGCGCTACGGCTTTCTGAGTGCCGTGCGCGAGGCGGGTGTTGATTATGAGATCATGGAAGGCGTGACCCTTGATAGCTCGTCCGAGGACATTGTGCGCGCCACCCGCGCAAGCCGCATGTCCGCCACGCCGCCCGATGGCTACGTTTGCGTGGGCGAGGTGACGGCCCTTGTGACCCTGTCGGCCCTGTCTGACAGCGGCGCGGTTCTGGGGCGCGATGCGGATATTTTCGCCAAACGCGCCTCTCCGATCTTTGACAACATCCGCCCGCGCATCGATTCTGTCTTTGAGGACCTGCGCATGACCGGCCATAAAATGTCCGAGATGCTTTTGCACCGCATGGCGGGCAAACCTTCGGACGGGCTGACGCATCTGCTGATGCCGGAGTTCGAACAATCCGGTCACCCCACAACCCAAGGCTGACGGGTGTCACCAATGCGCATTTGCACGGTTTTGACCTCTAGGAATTCTTCCAGGCCGTAGCGCCCCAGCTCTCGGCCCTGCCCGCTTTCCTTGACGCCACCGAAGGGCATTTCCGGAAAACCGTCCATCCAGGTGTTGGTCCAAACCGTCCCCGCCTGCACCCTTCTGGCAAAGGAAAGGCAGGTGGTCATATCCCTGGACCACACGCCCGCGGACAAGCCATAAGCGGCGTCATTGCAAAGGTTTAGTGCCTCATCAAGGGTTTTGAAGGTCAGCACGGACAGGACCGGGCCAAAGACCTCATCGCGGGCGATGGCCATATCTGGGCGCAGGTTGGTGACGACCGTGGGCTGGTAGAATTGCGGGCCGACGCCGTCCACAGCCAACGCCGCGCCGCCTATGGCGACGGTCGCCCCTTCGGCCACGGCGTCCTGCACATAGCCGTCGATCTTCGCCATATGCTCGGGCGAAATGATCGCGCCAACTTGCGTCGCTTCGTCCAGCGGATCGCCAAAGGGAACGCGGCGCGACAAGGCGACGACCTTAGCCGTCAATTCCGCGGCCACGTCCTCATGAACGATGATCCGAGAACCGGAATTGCAGCATTCGCCCGCGTTGAAATAGACGCCGAAGGTGATGGCATCGGCGGCTTGGTCCAAGTCCGCGTCGGGGAAAATCACCTGCGGGTTCTTACCGCCCAATTCCAGCGAGACTTTCTTCAACGTCCCCGATGCCGCCGCGCTAATGCGCTTGCCCACCCCGGTGGAGCCGGTGAAGCTGACCATATCGACGCGGGCGTCGGTCGAAAGCACCTCTCCCACCGGGTCACCGAAGCCCAGAACGATGTTCGCAACGCCTGCGGGCAAGCCCGCCTCGATCAGCAATTCTCCAAGGATGCAGGTGGTTGAAGGTGTCAACTCAGACGGTTTGATGACCGCCGTGCAGCCCGCGGCCAAGGCAAAGGGCAGCTTTTGCGACACGATCAAAAAAGGGAAGTTCCAAGGGGTTATCATCGACACGACGCCGATGGGTTCTTTCAGGACGACGCCCAACATATCCGGCCCAAGGGCGTTATGGCTATCGCCGTAGACCATCCGTGCAAGGCTGGCCGCGTAGCGCCAAAGGTCCGCTGCACCGCCGATTTCGGCTTTGGCTTGGCTGATCGGCTTGCCAGATTCCAAAGTTTCCAACAGGGCGATGCGGTCCAGATCCCGTTCGATCAGATCAGCGACCTTCAACAGGATCGCCGCGCGGGACGCCCCGCTGGAAAACGCCCAATTGCCCGCATCAAACGTGGCCCGCGCCGCCGCTATCGCGGCTTCGGCCTCGGCCGCGCTGCCTTCGGCGGCGGTGCTGACGTGGGTGCCGTGGGCCGGAGAGTGTCGTTCCGACACGGCCCCATCGGCACTGTCGCGCCATTCACCGTCAATCAGATGCCGCCCCGTGAAAGGCGCAGGCATCGCCGCCCCGGCGGAGGGGATAATCGTCATCTTCGTCATGGGTTATGTCCCTCGGAAATCGGGTGTGCGTTTCTCGGCGAAGGCGGTGACGCCCTCGTCCCTATCGTCGGTTGCGCCGGCCATGCCGCCGCCCAACGCCTCAATCATCGCGTTTCGGTCTTCGCCGACAGCCGCGTGGATTTGGTATTTTGCAATCTCTTGCGCACGCGGAGAGGCCGAGATCGTGGCCTTGGCGATGGCGACCGCCGTCGCAAGCGGCGTGTCGGACACTTCTGCAAAGCCAAGGGCTTCTGCTTTGTCTGCGGTCACTCGGCGGCCAAACAGCGCCATGTCTTTCACCACGGGCTCGGGCAGCAACCGCAACAGGCGCGTACAACCGCCCCAACCGGGCACGATGCCCACTTGCGCTTCTGGCAAGCCCAAGGTCACGTTTGGGCCCATGATCCTCAGGTCAGCGCAGGCAGCCAATTCCAGCCCACCGCCGAAAGCATGGCCTTCCAGCACGGCGATTGTCGGCATAGATAGCCGTGCTAAACGGTCATAGATGCGGTGGCCTTCACGCACCCAAAGGCGGGCAAACTGCGGGGGCGACAGCGCCCCCCAAGCCGCGATATCGGCCCCGGCACAAAAGGCGCGATCGCCCTTGGCGGTGATCAGGACGCAGCGCACGATGGGCGAGGTTTCAAGGGTCGCGCAGGCGGCCTCCAGCTCTTGCAGCATTGGGGCGGTGAACGCGTTCAACTTGGCTGGATTGTCCAGCGTGATCCGGGCGATGGCCCCGTCGATGGAAAGATGTACGGCACTCATAATGCGATCCCCATGGGCGCGTCTTGCAGCAACGAAAGCGGCAAGGTTTTCGCGTCGTCCGCCACGCTCACACGGCCCTCGCTGGCGGCGATGATGTCGCGGTTCGGGTCGATGCCCGGCATGATCTCGGTCGCGATCAGGCCACTGTCACCCAGAACCATGACGCACCGCTCGGTGACATAAAGCACCTCTGCCCCTCGTGCCCTTGCTCGGCGGCCTGCAAAGGTCACATGCTCCACCGCCTCCACCATCTTGGTGAACTTGCCGGGTTTGGAGACATGCAGGCCGGTGTCGGTGACTTCCAACTGAGCGCCAGCCTCAAAATAGCCGCTGAACACGATCTTTCGGGCATTCGCGGTGATATCCACGAACCCGCCGCAGCCCGCTGTGAGGTAAGGCTTTTTCCCGAGTTTGGAGACGTTGACGTTGCCATCCACATCCACCTCCATGAACGACAGAAAGGATACGTCGAACCCGCCGCCCTGGAAGTAGCTAAACTGCTGCGGGGACGGCACAAACGCATCGGCGTTCGAGGCGCAGCCAAAGGCGAACCCGGTCAGGGGCATCCCGCCGACGGCGCCTTGTTCGATGGCCCAAGTGACGGCGTCATGGGCGCCTTCTTCCAGCAGAACACGGGGCACCATGGCCGAGATGCCGAAGCCGAGGTTGGCGGTCATGCCGCGCTTCAGCTCCATCGCGGCACGGCGGGCGATGATCTTTTCAACGCCGTGCTCTGCCAAGGCGAAGCTGTCCCACGGGCGCATGACCTCTCCGCTGATCGCGGGATCATAGGGGGTTTCCGTGGTCTGTTTCTGATCCGCGTCGACCACGATCATATCCACCATATGCCCCGGCACGTGCACATCGTGGGGCCGCAAGCTGCCCGCCGCTGTCACGCGCTTGACCTGCGCAATGACCAAACCGCCGTGGTTGCGCGTGGCAATCGCCTGATCCAACCCGCCCAGATACGCGCCTTCGTGTTCATAGGTCAGGTTGCCGTTTTCGTCGGCCGTGGTGGCGCGGATGATGGCCACATCAGGCACGATATTGGGGAAGTGCAGCCAGGTGTCGCCCGCGAAATCTACACGGCTCACGATTGGCGCGGCCTCGGCGCGGGCGTTCATGGCGCAGCCCTCGCGGATCGGGTCCACGAAGGTCTCTAGCCCCACTTGGGTCAACACGCCGGGACGGCGCGCGGCCACGTCGCGGTGCATGTCAAAGAGGATGCCCGAGGGCACGTTGTAGGCCGCAACGCGGTCCTCTACCACCATCTGCCAGATCGCGGGCATCGGCAGGGACGACGGCCCCGAGGGGTAGCTGCCGCCAATAATCCGCGCCAGCAAGCCGTCCTTGGCGATGTGGTCCACACCTTTCACGCCATACATGTCCCCCGCCGCGATGGGGTGTAGTGTCGTCAGGTTACGCGGGGCGCCCTCCGCATCGAACCGTGCGCCGATGGCTTGCAAAACCGCATCGGGGCAGCCGAGCGCAGAGCTGGAAGACACGGTCACCACCGCGCCGTCCTTGATCCGGGCGGCCGCTTGCGCTCCTGTGACAACCTTCGACATCTCAGACACCGCCGTAGTCAACGGCAGTACGCTGGCCGGTTTCGGCGGCCTTTGCGACAGCCTCCGCCACAGCAAGGGATTTGACCCCATCCACCCCATCAGCCGAGGGGCGGCCCTCACCGGCGCAGGCCTTGATGAAAAGGTTCACGGCACGGTCATAGAGGCCGTGGGTCGCGTATTCGACGGCTTGCTCCCCACCCTCAAACCGCAAGGTGACCTCGCCCACCGGCTGCTGCGTCATGACGCCCCGCGCGATGATCGAGCCTTCGGTGCCATGCACCTCGATCCCCGATCCGGCGAAGCGGTGAGTGAAGCTTTCGTGGGTATGCACCATCGCCCCCGAAGGCATGGACCAGACCGACATGGCGCTATCTTCCACCCCTTGCCCCATGCCGCTAGCGGTTTTCATGGCGACCACATCCACCGGGTCTTCGCCCAGATGGAAGCGCACGGTATCGGCGTCGTGGACGGTGATATCGGGGATGACGCCACCGCCAGCGGCGGGATTGTCGATGCGCCAGCCTTGCAGGTGGGGCGGCAGGTGGACGGCGTGGAAGACGCGCACGGACAAGACGGTGCCGATGCGGCCCGTTTCGATCAATTCGCGGATCGCCAGATGGCTGCCGGCGTTGCGCAGGTGGTGGTTGGTGCCAAAAGTAACGCCCGCCGCTTGCGCTGCGTTCACCATGGTCACGGCATCGGCGGCGCTCATCGCGAGAGGCTTTTCACACAGCACATGCTTGCCCGCCTTGATCGCGGCCATAGCCTGCGGCAGGTGCTTTTCGTTGGTGGTAGAGATGTAGACCGCATCGACGCCGTCCATTGCCGCGTCCAGATCCGTGACGCCTTTGCCGATGCCGTGCTCCGCCGCATAGCTTACGGCGCGATCCGCGTTAGAGCTGAGGACCGTTGCCGCCTCTCCACCCGAGGCACGGATGGCCCCGATCATATGCTCCGCCGCGATGGTGCTCGCTCCGATCAATCCCCAACGCATGATGTTCTCCCGACAAAATTGGAACGTTCCTATTGTGGAATAATTGGAACGTTCCACGAGCCATGTCAAGGCACAGTCAGGGCAGTTTAGGGGTTGGCGCAGCTTAGGCCCGTCTCAAGGTCGAACAGATGCGCGGCAGAGGCGTCAATCTCGACCTGAAGCGTGGTCTTGGCCTGAATATCCACCTGACCGGGAAGCTGCATGGCAAAATCATCCGATCCTGACACAGCCCCGTAAACGAAGGTCTCTGTGCCCAATTGCTCCACCGCGCGCACTTCCAGGGGCACGCCTTTGCCGTCGGCGGGGTTGGTATGGCTTGGGCGCACGCCCAGTTCCACCGTCTGACCGGGACGGGTGTTGAAACGGCTCTGGTCCAACGCCACAAACGCCCCGCCATCGGAGACGAACATGCCGTTCTCGCCCATCGCGCCGCGGATGAAGTTCATTTTGGGAGAACCGATGAAACCCGCCACAAAGCGGTTCGCAGGGGCGTTGAACAGCTCGAGCGGGGGGCCAAATTGTTCTAGGCGCCCCGCCCGCAACACGGCGATCTTGTCGGCCATGGTCATGGCTTCCACTTGGTCATGGGTCACGTAAACCATCGTGTTTCCAAGGCGTTGATGAAGTTCACTGATCTCGCCCCGTGTGGCGACGCGCAGTTCCGCGTCGAGGTTCGACAACGGCTCATCAAACAGGAACACGCGCGGCTCCCTTACCACGGCGCGACCGATCGCGACGCGCTGGCGCTGGCCGCCCGACAGTTGGCCGGGGCGGCGGTCGAGGTAGTCGTCGATTTGCAGCATGCGGGCGGCTTCACCGACGCGGGCGTCAATCTCGGCGCGGTCCATGCCGATGTTTTCCAGCCCGAACGACAGGTTATTGCGCACGGACATATGCGGATAAAGCGCGTAGCTTTGAAACACCATCGCCAGCCCGCGTTTGGAGGCGGGCACATTGTTGAGCACCTCATCATCAATGGCAATCTCGCCCGATGTGATCGGCTCCAGCCCCGCGATCATCCGCAAGAGCGTGGATTTCCCGCAGCCCGAGGGGCCGACGAAAACGCAGAACTCGCCGGATTTCACGGTGATATCGACGCCGTGGATGACCTCCACCTCGCCGTAGGCTTTCTTCACATTGCGCAGTTCTAACAGGGCCATGGTTTAACTTTCTATGCGCTATCGCTTCGCTACTTGAGCGCGCTCACTTCATGCCGGTATTCGCGATACCGGTGGTGATATATTTTTGGAGGAACACGAAAACGAGCGTCGTGGGGATCAGCGACACGACCGTCATCGCAAGACGGTAGTGTTCCTGGCTGATATGCTCGCCCCGGAATTCCAGCAGACACAGCTGGATGGTGTAGGCATCGGTATTGGTGGCGATGGCGACCATGGGAATAATCAGGTCATTCCAGCGCCAAATCACGCTAAGAATACCAAGCGCCGCGATAGCCGGAAGCGCCAAGGGCAACACGATCCGCCAGTAGACTTTCCATTCCGAGGCCGAGTCCATCCGCGCGGCCTCTAGCAGCTCATCGGGAATCGTCAGCATGTATTGACGCAGAAGGAACACGCCCGCGGGCGTGGCCGCGCCGGGGATGATAACCCCCCATATGCTGCCCGACAGACCTGTTGCGTTGATCGCCTTGAAGACCCCCACAAGGGTGATCGTGGCGGGCACCATCAGGGTCGCAAGGATCACCACAAGGAACAGGGTCTGGCCCTTGAAGGTGTATTTTGACAGCGCGAAAGCGGCCATGGAGTTGATAAGCAGCGTCATCAATGTGGCGATGACCGTGACAAGGACCGAGTTGGTGATGCAGGTCGCGAAGTCCACGTTGACGCCATAAGCGGTACCGGTCAGCGGCTCGATGTAATTGCCCCAAGAGGGCGCGATGGTACGGTTGGCGGTGACACTTTCCGCAGGCAGGCGCACGACTTGGCTGGCGTCGCCATTAACCGCACGACCGGGGAAGAAGGCAGAGGAGGCGTTAGGATTGGGGATCGCCCATTCCATGACCTCTCCGGTGTCAGGATGGGGCGCGGTCACAAGGGCTTGGGTGACGATGCGGTTGGGCTGATAGGGATCAACCCCCAGATATTCGAGGATCAACCGCGCCTGATCGGGAGAGAGCGACCCGGCGACAGCGTCCAGATCAAACGCCTCTCGCGCCTGCGGTGTCAGCGCGCTGTAGCGGTTCAGCCATTCTGGCAACCCCTCCTCGGCAATTTGCCTCCTCGCAGCTGCGGAGACTTGGCCGAGGTGCGAGCGTAGGGCGTAAAGTGGGTTGCCCTCAAAATCCGCCAGAAAGCCGCTCACATCTTCGGCAGCTTGTTCGTCGGCGCTCAGGTCCGACCAGTTCAGCACCCAATCGGGCAGATCCGCGATGATAAATATCTCTCGTCCATCGGGGCCATTCACGGTGGCCCGCGCCACACGGTCAAAGTCGCCGGGCAGTAGGGAAAGGTCTTGGCTTTCGATCTGGAACTGAGACTTGACGGAGTTCAGTCCAAGCCAAACCACGGGTACAAGGATGATCAGGAAGCCGAAAATCAGGTAGGCGTAGGACAGCCAATCAGTCCAACTCAGCTTGGCGCGCCCGTTGGTGCGCGACAGGAAGTCCCAGAGGGCGGTCATCGGGCGTTCCTTCCGCTGAGGAAGATTTGGATGATCGAGAAGATCGCCAACGCGCCCGCAACGATAAGCGACGCCGTGGCCGCAATGCCAAGCCCGTTGGGCGTCGGGTTCCCGCGCAGACCTGCGGTCTCGAAGATGTAGGCAACGATGGAGATCCAGCCGACCTGCATGGCATAAAGCTCCTCAAACGCTTGGAATGCCTTGATAAGCGACAAGACGGTGACGACCAGAAGCGTGGGCATCAACAGCGGCAGGGTGATCTTCCGCAACACGCGCCACGGGGAGGCGCCGTCCATCTCGGCGGCTTCATAAAGGTCCGAGGGGATCGCTTGCAGACCCGCCAGAAGGATCAGCATGTAGAAGCCCAGATGCGCCCATGTGAACACGAAAACGGACCAGAACATCGTCCACGCAGGGTCCACCAGCCATTGGATCGGCTCCTCGATCCAGCCCCATTCCATCAGGGTGATCGACAGCACGCCTTGGCGTTTCAAAATCAGCGTCCACAGGAAGCCGACTACGACAGGCGACAGCATGACGGGGTAAAAGAAGATCGAGCGCCACAAGCCACGGGCCACGATATCGCGGTTCAGCACCAGCGCGGTAATCAGCGAAAACAGCACCATGATCGGCACCTGAAAGATCACGAACACGCTTGTGTCCATGACGGCGCGGTAGAATTGGTCGTCCTCAAGATTTGGATTGCCGGTATCAATCTGCGTTTCAGCCAACAGACGTTGCCAGTTATCCGTGCCGGCAAAGGGGCGATCCGCGAAATTGATGGATTGGCCCTCGGTCACCGAGAAGCCCACGTTAATGAACAGCGGCGCGAAGGTGAAAACGCCGAAAACCAATAGGTTAGGAAGAAGAAAGAGATACGGCAGAGGCCCATGGCCGCGCATCTTTTGGGCCAGCTCGATCGGCCAGCCAAGAATGGCCATCGCCCGAGAGCCGAGAGTGCCGGAGGGGCGGGCAATGACCGCCCCCACGATTAGATAAACAAGGAAAGCCAAGGGCCAGGACGAACCTGCGAAGGCATTCTCAATCGCCGTCCACATCGGCCTGACCCTTACCTAGCCTTATTCCGCGATCTGCGCGGCGACGTCCGCGTCGATGGCTGCCAGAGCGTCCTCAAGGGTGGATTCACCGGTGATGACCTGCGTGATGTAGTCCGGCACAACGCCGTAGATCACGAAGTTCTGGGCGTAGCCTTGGAACGTAAAGGCCTGCGGTGTGGTTTCAGCCGCGGTGCCGATGGATGCCGCGAAGGTGGACAGCGCTTGCGCTACCGCCGGGTCCGCATCGCCATAATCAACGCCAGATGCCTGAAGGCCCGCGTGCGCCGTGATGGAGGAGGTTTCAGCCGCGAAACGGGCGGTGTTTTCCTCGGACGCGAAGTGGGCGATCAGGCCCGCTGCTGCCTCGGGCACATCGGTAGAGTTGAACGCCACAATGCCCGCGCCGCCAGGCATAGCGCCACAGCCGCCAGGACCGCAGGGCGCAGGGACGGCGCGCCACTCAAAGTCCGTGATGTTCTCAGCGTAGTTACCGATCATCCAAGACCCCGACATATGCATCGCAACGGAGCCAGACAGGAACAGAGGTGCCGCGTTGCGGTAGGCCGTGCCGGTGCCAGCGGGCCAACCGTCGGCGGGCATCAGGCCGCTTTCGTGCCAACCCACAAAGGTTTCCGCGTAGGTGGCGAAACCTTCATCCACAAGGATCGGAGCGCCGCTTTCGTCAAAGAAAGCAGCACCATAGGAGAACGCAGGCCCCGCCCAACGATGCGCGGTGCGGTCCATTGCGAAGGCCGCATCCATGCCGAGTGTTTCTTGCACTTCGCCAAGGGCAACCATCCATTCATCCCATGTGGCGCCGTTGCCGGGGATGTCTACGCCTGCGTCATCGAACATGGTGACGTTGATGAAAGGGCCGGTAACTGTCAGCTCGGTCGGCCAACCGTAGATACCGTTATCCTCACCGCCGGGGGCGCGATACCAAGGCAGAACCGCACCGTAGGCGGCCTCCATATAGTCAGCGTCCACATAGGGCGTCAGGTCCAAATAATACTGGTTCAAACCGCCCAAGTTAGTCACACGGGCCACGTCAGGTGCGGCGTCTGTTTGCAACTGGTTTTCCAACTGGTCGCGGACGATTTCGTAACCGACAACTTCCATCGTTACCGTGTGGCCCGAGGCAGCCTCATAATCGGCGGCAATCGCGCCAAGAACGTCGCATTCGTTGCCATTTTGGTAGCAAAGGAAGCTAACTTCATCAGCAGAAGCCGTGCCCGCCGCCATCAAGGCAGTCGCAGCACAAGTAAGCCGCAGTGTGTGCAGTTTGGTCATTGGAATCCTCCCATAGAGTCCATCTGGTGGTACTGTATTCTTAGTCTTTTGCGTGACGATAGAAGACATGCGCGGCCCCCGTCCACAGGTTATCGAAGCGCCTATTTTTGAGGCGCAAGGCGGAGCGTGACGCAGATATAACAATCCCCCCATTCAGGGCCGTTTGGCTCAGCAGAGAGGCTTCAGGGGTATATCAATGGTATATCAATTTGATTTCAACGATTTTGCGCATAGGGCCTATTTTCCGCCGATTTCGCCCAAACGCGATTCGTCCGCGCCTAGAGGTCGGGTTTTGACAGCACCAAAAGCGCGCGGCGCAGGGCGTCCATTTCGGCGGGATCAAGACGCGCCACCAGCTTCGCATCGAAGCCTTCTGCGGCGCGGCACAAATCCTCGAACGCGGTGTTTCCGGCCGGAGTCAGGGACAGAACCTCGATCCGGCGATCGGCGTCACTGGGGCGACGGGTCAGGAAGCGTTTCTCGGTCAATGCAGCCACCGCACGGCTGACCTTGGTTTTGTGGATCGAGGCCCGTTCGCAAATCTGCTTTGCCGATAGCTCGCCGTAGCATCCCAGATGAAACAACACCCGCCATTCGGTCCGCAACATCCCGTAACGCGACCGGTAGTAGGCCTGAAATTCCCGGCTCGATGCCTCGGCCGCTTGGTTCAGCAGGTAGGGAAGGAATCGCGACGGGTGGAAGGCTTGCTCGGTCATGGGAATGGATTACCAGCAGATCGGTTTAAAGGCGACTGCCCGCGGCCAAGGCGCTGCACGGGCAGCAAATGGAGGCACCCCAGCGAAACAAGGACCACTCGGGACAATTTTAGTCGGAGTGTCGTGGAAAGTCTCAATTTCCCCAAATCCAATCACAGTTTTGACCCAGCCTAGGCCCCGTTTGCGCCATCTGAATGATGGAGAAAGGCTTAACGCCGCGCAAAGAGCGGCCCGTACCCAAACAAGGAGACACAGAATGTTGGAAACAACAGATTACACCGCGCCACTGCCCGTCTTTCCGGCAATGGAAATGACCGAAGTGGCGAACACCGCCAAGCCCGCGCCCACGCACGGACCCTATGATTGGGCCGCGGATGCCTACGGCGCAGATAGCTTCGTTTTCCGCGCCCCTGCAAAAGCGGTGGCCGGACAGTAAAAAGGCGCCGGCCCGCATCCGGGCCAACGCCTGTTTTTAATCCGCTACTGCCTGACGGCTGCTTGAGCGGGGTTGTTTATACGCTACCGCCTTCGGCTGCTTGAGCGTTTTCTATGCGCTACCGCCTGACGGCTGCTTGAGCACCTTTTTATGCGCTACCGCCTTCGGCTGCTTGAGCGCCTTTCTATGCGCTACCGCCTTCGGCTGCTTGAGCGCTAGCTCTTCCCCTTCCAAGGCACGAGTTTGTTCTCGGCCATGCGCATCAAGATATCGATGCCGAAGCCGATCATGCCGATCAGGATGATGCCCAAGATCACGATATCCGTAAGCTGGAACCGCGAGGCGACCATGATCATCATGCCAGCCCCCTGCACCGCCGCCACAAGTTCTGCGGCCACAACCGTGCCCCAACACACGCCCATCGCAACACGAGCGCCGGTGAAGATTTCGGGCAGGGAGTTCGGGATAATCACGTGGCGCATGATTTGCGTTTTGTTGGCCCCCAGCGAATAGGCCGCGTGGACCTTTGACAGGTTAACGCCGGACACGCCGGAACGCGCGGCAATTGCCATGATCCAAAGGGCAGCAAGGAACAGCAGCACGACCTTGCCGTTTTCACCGATACCGGCCCAGATGATAACCAGTGGGATCAGTGCAAGCGGCGGCACCGGGCGCATGAATTCCACGATGGGATCAAACCAGCCCCGTGCCCAGTTGGATAGGCCCATGGCATAGCCCAATGGAATGCCGACCAAAGCGCCCAGAAGGAAGCCCACGACAACACGGTAGAGCGAGAAGCCCAAGTGTTCCCAAAGCGAATAGTTGCGGAAACCCTCGCATCCGGTGAAGTTGCTCCACCGCTCTGACACGGGAACGCCGCGCTCCCAAAACTTGTTGATGCAGCTGATTTCCAGGAACCGGTTGAAGACGTCCTCTGGCGGCGGAAGCCAGATCGGCTCCATCTGGATGCCCTGCGCGGGAGAGATGTTGATCGACCCGCGCGTGGACATGGCCAGCGTGCCGAAGTCGAACTCCAGCCGTTCGCCGGGCGAGATCGGCTGCCCGTTCACCGCGATGATGTTGGTGCCATCGTCCCGGGTCAGCACGTCGTTGTTTTGCAAGGGGGCCAGCTCGGACCCATAAGCCTCGATCACCAGTGAGTCGTTCAGGGCGAAGCCATCGCCGGGGTCGACCACGGGGGGCTCGGGCTCGGCGGATTCGTTGCCTTCCTCGTCTACTGTCGTCTCGTACAGAAGGAAGGTGACGGTTGCGTCATCGGTATTGCCTTCGGCGTCTTGGACCGTGTGGGTGAACGTATGCTCGCCCAAAGGCGGGCCGGGCATATGCAACGGCGATGGCACAATGACCGAGCCGGTAAACGTGCCCCACAGAAAGAACAGCGTGATGACCGACAGGACCGAGGCCCAACGGTTCGGCGTCACGGCGCTTTCGTCGCCGAAGGTTACGGTCTTGAGGGCCGTATAGCCGGTGCGATTTGCCCCGCCCGAGATCAGGCGGACAGCGTAGAAACAGCCAATAAAGATTGCGACGTATATGAGGAGAGGGATCATGCGCTTGCCTCCGTCCGGCCCATAATTTCTTCTTCCATGTCCCAGATCATGCCAAGAATTTCTTCGCGAACCTCATGGAAACGTGGATCTTTCTTCACTTCGCGCAGATCGGCATCCACGCCCATATCCGCAAAGGGAAGTTGGTATTCCTTGTGGATGCGACCGGGGCGCGGGGCCATGACGATCAGACGTTCCCCCAGAAGCAGCGCCTCTTCAACGGAGTGGGTAATCAGGATGATGGTCTTGCCTGTCTCTTTCCACAGCTTCAGCACAAGGCTTTGCATCTTCTCACGGGTCAGCGCGTCCAGCGCGCCAAGGGGTTCATCCATCAAGATTACATCGGGGTCATTGGCCAGACAGCGGGCCAAAGCCACACGCTGCTGCATCCCGCCCGAAAGCTCGTAGATGGCTTTGTTCTTGAAGTCTTGCAGGCCGACGATATCCAGCAAGTGGTCCACGTTGGCACCGTATTCGGCTTCGCGCTGGCCCTTCATCCGGGGGCCGAAGCTGACGTTTTCCCGCACCGACATCCATTCAAACAACGCGCCCTTTTGGAACACCATGCCGCGTTCGGCATCGGGGCCGTGAACCGCGTGGCCGTTGAGTTCAATCACGCCCTCGGTGGGCGCAAGAAATCCGGCAACGATGTTGAGAAGCGTGGTCTTGCCGCAGCCCGAGGGGCCAAGGACAGACATGATTTCACCCTGTTTAATGTCGAGGGAGACATCTTGCAGCGCCTGCACCGCCCCGCCGCCGGGGATATCGAAGCGCATGGAGATATTGCGAATGGCCAAGCCGGTCATCTGCGGCCCTTCCGTGTCATATGTAGGTGTTGGAAGCGAAGCGTATAGGGGCCCGGTCAGCCCTTGAACGGTGACCGGACCCCCGAAGTTTGGTTCTTGCGCTTAGTTGGCCACAGCGTCGGTCAGCGGACCAGCGTTAACGCGATCGGTGTAGTCGTCCAGCGCCGCGTCGATGGAGCCCGCTTCCACGAAGACGTTTGCCACGCCGCCCATGAAGGTTGCCATGCCGCCGTCCATCCAGATCGGACCAAGCACTTCTTCAGCCGATGGGAAGGCCATTGTGCCGATAGCACCACGGGCAGCTTCCATATCCATACCAGCGGCGTCTGCGATATTGGCCAGCATCTCGTCGCTTGGGTCGGCGTTCCAACGGTCGTTGGCGGCCTGACCCACGGCCAGGAACTGAGCGACCAGATCGGGGTTCTCGGCCACGAACTCAGCCGGGGCAGAGATCACGTCGAACACCAGAATGCCAAGCTCGGTCTTTTCTTCACCGGTCAGAAGCACGTTGCCGTATTCCAACATGCGCGACAGGCCACCGCCGTAGCCACAGGCGAAGTCCACAGCGCCTTGAGACAAGGCTGCCGCACCTTCCGGTGGCGCCATGTCAACGATTTCCAGACCGGCAAGGTCGATGCCGAAGTGGTCCATCTGACGCAGGAAGCCGTAATGCGCGGCGGTGCCAAGCGGCACAGCAACACGGCGGCCCGCAAGCTCGCCCGCGTTTTCAGCGTCGATTTCAAGGTCGGAACGGACAACGCAGTTATCGTTGTCGGCATAGGTCACGGCAACGTCGATCACTTCGATGTCCTGACCGGCGGAAGCGGCCACAACGAAGGGCGGCAGGCCTTGGGAAACGGCGATTTGCACGTCGCCCGATGCCATGGCGGCGGACATGGCGGTACCGGTCTCGAAGGAGACCCAGTTCAGGTCAATGCCCATGGCTTCTTCAAACTCGCCATTGGCCCATGCGTCGTACAGAGGCAGCGGCCATTCAAGGAAGTAAGCAACGGTGATTTCTTCTACGTGGCCGTCTGCCAGAGCAGCTTGGCCGGACGCAAGGATCGCGGTGCCCGCGAGCAGCGATGCGATTGTCTTTTTCATTTGGTCTCTCCTGTCGGGATCGTCTTGTGTTTCGGCAATCACGTCGCGCCCGTCCGAGTTTTCCGGCCTCTATTCGCGTCGCCCCACCATATTCAGTCAACGGAACATAAGCCCCGCTCGGCAACAGCTAGGCAGTGAGGTTTCTTTGCGTCAAGAAAATTCTATAGGGCCAATTTGGGGGCAAAAAACGGCCAGAAGCCCGTTTGCCCGCGAAATACGCTGTCTCAACCAATGAGACCATTACGCTCAAAATTATCACCGTGAAACCTTGACGCTCCTTACGCGAGGCGCAGTATTGCCCTGCCCTGCCCTGCCCTGCCTCAAACCGGAGACCCGCCAATGACGACCGCTTTGCCATGGCCGCAATCCCTTTGGAAGACCACCGCCCCCGATGAGGCCCCCAACCCACCGCTTGCCCAAGACCGGGAGGCCGACGTGACGGTGATAGGCGCGGGTTACACGGGGTTGCGCGCGGCGCTGGCGTTGGCCGAGGCCGGGATGCGGGTGATCGTGCTGGACGCGGGCGACGTGGGCTTTGGCGCGTCGGGGCGCACAGGCGGGCAAGTGAACCCGATGCTGCCGTTCAACGCCCCCGCAACGGTGGAAAAGATCGTGGGACGTCAGGTGTTTGAGAAGCTGGCCGCGCAATCTTTGGGCTCTGCCGACGAGGTGTTTTCGCTGATTAACACCTATCAGATAGAGTGTCAGGCAAGGCAGAAAGGTTGGCTGAGGGTGCATCACTCCAAAGCCGCCCAGCGCAAGGCAAAGGCCGATATCGCCGATTGGAACGCCGTGGGGGCGGACATGCGGGTGATTGACCAAGACGAGGTCGCCACCCTGTCGGGCAGTCGCGCCTACAGCACGGCCACGCTCAACCCCAAAGGCGGCGCGGTGCATCCTCTGATGTTCGTGCGCGGGTTGGCCGCCGCTGGTAAAGCGCGCGGGGTAGAGGTGTTTGGCCAAACAGCCGTAAGCGCGATTTCCAAGGACGGCCCCACATGGCTGACCCAGACCGCGGGCGGCAAGGTGCGCAGCGATTGGGTGGTGGTGGCCACGAACGGATATTCCGGCGGTTTGGTTAAAAATCTGGCAAAGTCGATCTTTCCCATCACCCCGATCCAGATCGCCACCGATCCCCTGCCCGATGATGTCATTGGGGATATCCTTCCCCAAGGGCACACGATCTCGGACAGTCGGAGGGTCATCATGTACGCCCGGCGAGAGCCCGATAACCGCATGGTCTACGGCGGCCACGGAGAGCCTGACGGCAAGGGCGGCCTAAAAGGGTTTGACTGGCTGATGAAAGACGCGGTGCGGGTGTTCCCTCAGCTGGAGGGGGTAAGTTGGACGCACAAATGGGGCGGCAACATCGCGATCACGGAAGACCACCTGCCCCACCTGCACGAGCCGCAAGCGGGCCTGATCGTGGGCCTTGGCTACAACGGACGCGGCGTGGCGATGTCTAACGTCATGGGCCGCGTCATGGCGGAGCGCATTCTGGGGGCCGCGCCCGAAGATTTGCCCTTCCCGGTCACCAAGGTGGCAGGCATCCCCCTGCGGAACCTGAAGGTGATGGGGATGAAGCACGTGATCCGTTGGATGAAGTTTCTGGATTATCTGGAAACCCGTTAGACCGTCCGCGCCGTCAGTCCAGCGTGAAGCCCTTGGCGCGGATGAACGCCCCGAAATCGGCGCGCTCGGGTTGGCTGTATTGGCGCACTTTATCGTCGGACCAGCCGTAGGTGTCTGACGTGCCGAACAGGTCCGGGAACCGTTGCGCGGCATAGGGGCGCGTGGTGTCATAGTCTGCTACCGCCTCTTGCAACCCGTCTTCTGTATAGCGATCTGTGTGGACGGTCACGGCAAGGGGCAGACGCTTGGAAATGGGGGGCGGCGCCGAGGGGTAGCCGATGGCAAGGCCCGCGAAGGGAAAGACGTGATCGGGCAGGTGCAACATCTTGGACACTGCCTGCGCCTCATTTCGTACGGCGCTGATCGGGCAACACCCAAGGCCCACGGCCTCTGCCGCCGTCACGAAAGCGCCCAGCGCAATGGCGGCGTCGGCGGTGGCATTGACCAGCGCATCAAGGTGGTCGTTGGCGAAGGGCACATCGTGCCACTGGTGCAGCAGCCGTTGGCGGCGGTTATTGCCGCAGAAAATCGCGATCATAGGCGCGTTCTCCACCCAGGCCTGTCCACTGACCAATTGCGACAGCTTCGCGCGACCCTCAGCCGATTTCAGCAGAATGATATCGCGTTGTTGAAGGTCGCTTTTGGTGGGCGAGGCAAGGGCCACGGCGCAGAGCGTTTGCAACAAAGCGTCGGGCACCGGGTGATCGGTGAAGTCGCGGCAAGACCCCCGCGCGGACATCCCCCGCAAGGCGGCAATATCCCGCGTTTCAGGCGCGTCGCTATAGCGGGCCGACAGGAGGTCTTGGAGGGAGGTGGCCATGGGGGCTCCGACATTTTAATGTTAGCAAATCTTACAAAAACGTAAACGAGATATCGCGTTCATAAAGTAATGTTGCCTGTTATACTGCACACAAAGCAAGCCCCTTTGGAAGATGCGAGCCACCATGACGACAGATGTGCTGAAAGTCACAATCGAACGCGGGCCGGACGGCGAAGATGTGTTCGAGGTGCCCGCCTATGACAGCCAAACGGTGTTGGATGTTGTATCCTGGGTGCAGCAAAACGCGGACCCGACGCTTAGCTACCGTTTCGCCTGCCGTGTAGGCATGTGCGGGTCTTGCGCGATGATGGTGAACGGCGTGCCACGCTGGACCTGTCGCACCCATATCTCCAAGGTGTTGAACGGCAATGAGGTCACGATTGGGCCGCTGCGCAACTTGCCCGTCATCAAAGACCTTGCCGTGGATATGGACCCGTTCTTTGACAAATGGACCGCCGCAGAGGGCGTGCATCATGGGGCGCTGACCCGAGACGATCCAATCGCCCCTGTGGATGAGGAAAGCGCCGGAAGGGTCGAGGCCAATGCCGGGATCGAATGTATCAACTGCTCGGTCTGCTATGCGGCCTGTGATACGGTGGCGGGCAACAAAGATTACCTTGGGCCTGCGGCATTGCAGAGGGCGTGGACGCTTCTGAATGACACCAAGGACGAAGGGCGAGAGGCTATTTTGGACGCGGTTTCCGGTTCGGGCGGCTGTCACAACTGCCATTCGATGGGGTCGTGTACGGCCTATTGCCCGAACGATCTGGACCCGATGTCGGCGATTGCGGGGCTAAAGCGGGAAACCGCGCGAAACTTCTTCAGGAAGGGGCGCTGAGCGATGCTGACGCTGAGGCTTTATATGATGCAACGGGTCACGGCGCTTTTGATGGCGCCGCTGGTGTTGGGGCATTTGGCGGTGATGATCTACGCGATCCAGGGCGGGATTTCGGCCGAGGAAATCCTGGGCCGCACCCAAGGGTCAGTCGTGTGGTTCCTGTTCTACGGCACCTTCGTGGTGGCCGTGGCGATCCACGGGGCCATTGGCCTGCGCGTCCTTGCCCATGAATGGGCCGGATTGCGCGGCCCCGCGCTAGAGGCCGTCATGTGGATCATCGGCGCGGGGCTACTTGCCCTTGGCGCCCGTGCCGTGTGGGCCGTAACCTTTGGGGGGGCGCTATGAAAGCTGTCATCAACCGCGCCCATCCGCTGTGGGTGGCGTTTATCATTCACCGCCTTTCGGGCCTTGCGCTGGCGCTGTTTCTGCCCGTGCATTTCTGGGTGATGGCGATGGCGCTGACCAACCCCGCCCGCTTTGACGCTTTCGCGGAGATTACCAGTGTCAGCCTTGTGAAGGTGGCGGAATTCGGTCTCGTCTTCTTGCTTGCCGTTCACATGTTCGGGGGCCTGCGCCTGATGGCGATGGAGTTCCTGCCGTGGAGCGGGCCACAAAAATCGCTGGCCGCAGGCGCCGCCGCCGCGTCGTTCTTTATCGCAACCCTCTTTTTCATGCAGGCTATCTGATGCGTATTTCGGACATTGAGCGACACGACACCGATATCCTGATCCTCGGCACCGGGGGGGCGGGGCTGTTTGCTGCGCTGCACGCCAAGCAGACCGCGCCCGAGGGCACCAAGATCACCATTGCCGTGAAGGGCCTGATCGGGAAATGCGGCTGCACGCGGATGGTGCAGGGCGGCTATAACGTGGCCCTTGGCGGTGGCGACACGGTCGAGCGGCATTTCATGGACACGATCAATGGCGGCAAATGGCTGCCCAATCAGGACATGGCGTGGCGGCTGTGTGAGCAGGCCGTTGTCCGTATCCGAGAGTTGGAAAACGAGGTCGGCTGCTTCTTTGATCGCAACAAGGACGGCTCGCTGCACCAAAAGGCGTTTGCAGGTCAGACCGCCGACCGGACCGTACACAAGGGCGATCTGACGGGGATCGAGATCATCAACCGCCTGATGGAGAAGGTCCTCGCCAGTGGTGTCGAAAAGCTGCAAGAACACCGGGCCGTGGGGCTGATCCCCACCAAGGACGGCTCGGCGCTGGCGGGCGTGCTGATGATCGACATGCGGACCGGCAAATTCCGGTTGGTGCGGGCCAAGACGGTGCTGATGGGCACCGGTGGCGGGCCAACGATGTATAAGTATCACACGCCCAGCGGCGACAAGACGATGGACGGCCTTGCCATGGCTTTGCGGGCCGGGCTGCCCCTGCGCGATATGGAGATGGTGCAGTTCCACCCGACCGGGCTACTGGCGGGGGACCATACGCGGATGACTGGCACCGTGCTGGAGGAGGGTCTGCGCGGCGCGGGGGGGCAGCTCATAAATCACTCCGGCGCGCGGTTCATGTTTGATTATGACGGCAAGGGCGAACGGGCGACACGCGATGTGGTGTCCCGAGGGATCTATGCCGAAATGCGCAAGAACAATAACCCCGAGCAGGAGGGGGTCTTTATTTCGATGAGCCACCTTGGCCCGGACTTTGTACGCAAGAAGTTCAAAGGCATGGTGAACCGCTGTGCCGACAGTGGCTTTGACCTGGCCGCTGGCAAGGTAGAGGTCGTGCCGACGGCCCATTACTTCATGGGCGGTGTGATTGTGGACGTGGACACGCGCACTGCGATGGAGGGCTTGTACGTGGCCGGAGAGGACGCGGGCGGGGCCCATGGATCTAACCGGTTGGGGGGCAACGGGGTTGCGAACTCTACCGTCTATGGCGGCATCGCGGGCGACACGATGGGCCGTGACGTGGCGGGCATGGCGCTGCGCGAGCCTGACGAAGAGGTCTTGGCCGCAGAGTTCGAGCGGGCAATTTATCCGCTATCGCGCAAGCCGGATCTGGTGCTTCCCCTGCGCAAACAATTGCAGGATTTGATGTGGGAAGAGGTCGGCGTGATGCGGACGGAAGCCGGCATGAAGCGCGGTTTGACGGGGATCGCAGAGGTGTCTGACGCGCTGATGGATGTGGGAGTGGACGGGGGGAACCTGGCGTTCAACCTGACATGGCACGATTGGCTGAACCTGCGGTCGCTCTGCGATATCTCGGAGGTGATTACCAAGGCGGGGATTGAGAGAGAGAATTCCCGCGGGGCGCATTTCCGGGAGGATTTCCCCGAGCCGGGCGCGATGGAAGACAGCGCGTTTACGGTGGCAAGTTTGAAGGACGGGGAGGTTCGCGTGGAAAACCAGCCGGTGCAATTCACCATAGTGCGCCCCGGAGAGACGGTGTTGCCGGAGGGTGCGCCAGAGACATTGGTGGCGGCGCAGTAAGGTGTGCGCCTCGTCATAGAGGGATTGCGCCGACGGTGTCGTCGCCCAATGCGAGGGGCGCTGCCCCTCGCGCTCCCCGGAGTTGTAAGGCCAAGATGAAGGAGCGGATCCGTGATCCCCATTAAGTTGATACAAGCGACGGCTGAGGCCTTGATGGATAAGGCCGCGATCGAGATCCCACAGGATTATCTGGATGGGTTGCAGGAGGCGGCGAAAACCGAAGACGGGGATTTGTCGTCGTTCGTGCTGAAGGCAATGTTGGATAATTACGAGGCCGCCAAGGAGGACCGCCGCGCGATGTGCGGGGATACCGGCGTGCCACGGTGGTTTGTGAAGATGGGCAATGATGCCAGCGTCGAGGGGGGCATGGTGGGGTTGGAGGCCGCGTTGAGGCGCGCCACGGCCAGCGCCACCAATGGCGTGCCGCTGAGGCCTAACAGGGTGCATCCGTTGTGGCGCACGGACCACAACAACAACGTCGGTATCGGGGCGCCTGAGATTGAGTATGGGTTTGAGCCCGCCGCACCGGGAGAGGGGGCCGATTGGGTCGATCTGATTACCGTTCACAAGGGCGGCTTGTTTGGCACCGATTACCGGATGTTGTTCCCGTCTGATGGGGTTCAGGGGATCAAGCGGTTCTATCTGGACAGTCTGATGGCGTTCGGCAAGCGCGGGTTGGCGTGTCAGCCGGCGATCATCGGGATCGGGTTGGGCGGCTCCAAGGATGTGTGCATGAACCTTGGCAAGCGGGCCTCCACCTTGCGGGTGGTTGGTTCGCGCAACTCGGACCCGCGCATTGCGGAGATGGAGGATGAGTTCAAGGAGCTTGGCAACTCCATTGGCATGGGCGCGATGGGGTTTGTGGGCAAGAACATGGTGATCGATTGCAATATCGAGGTGGGTTACTGCCACACCGGGGGCATGCCGATGTCTGTGCATGCGTTCTGTCTGTCGTCACGCCGCGCTGTAGCGAGGGTCTATGGCGATGGGCGGGTAGAGTACCGCACGGACCCCGATTGGTTCACGCCCTATCAGCGGCGGGAAACGGTGGATTGGCCGGAAGCGGGTTTGGAGGCGGCAGAATGACGATGATTTTTCACCGAGAAAATCATCGGGTGGGCAAGGATGTGTGCGCTTCACGAATATCATCGGCCCACACCGTCACAACTTTAGGAGGCACCTCATGAGCCTGCGTGAAATCATCCTATCGACCACCCCCTCGGACGAGGACATTGCCCAGTTGCGGTTGGGCGATATCGTCTACCTTTCCGGCCTGATGTATACGGCGCGCGAAGGCGTTTACATGCGTGCGTTGGAAGACCGCGCCAACATCCCGATGGAACTGCCTGCGCAGAGTGCGGCGAATTTTCATTGCTCTCCGGCGGCGCGGATCAACCCAGACGGTAGTTTCGACATGGGGGCGGTGACGGCCACCGCGTCCTTCCGGTTTGCCAAGTGGTTGCCGGAGTGGATGGAGAAGACCGGCGCGAAGCTGATCGTGGGTAAGGGCGGCATGACGTCGAAGGACTATAGGGAATACTTCGTGCCCAATGGCGCGGTTTACCTTTCGACCGTGGGTTACGGCACCGGCGCTTTGCTCGGGCGCGGGGTGGAGAATGTCGAGGCCGTTCACTGGAACGAGGAGTTGGGTCTGGCGCAGGCGATGTGGGTGTTGAAGTGCAACAAGATGGGGCCGTTTATCGTGGCCTCTGACATGAACGGCGACTGCCTGTTCGAGCGCGAAAACGCCAAGATCGCCGAGAACGTGGCACGGGTGTATGAAGGCACACGGCCTGCGACCCTGAAGCGCTATGGCGAAAGCGATGACCGGACGGATGAGGTTATTTGAGGCGTCCGACTTTGGGTGAGGTTATTTGAGGCATCCGCCTCATGGGTGATGTCAATTGAGGCATCCGCCTCGGGGTGAGGTCAATTGAGGCATCCGCCTCGGGGTGAGGTCAATTGAGGCATCCGCCTCGGGGGGGGAGCCGATCTAGAGAAGCTCGCTCATGCCCACGCCGATCCCCATGGCGAGGGTCAGCAGGATCAGCACCCAACGGAACGCCGTATCGGACAAGCGCCGGAACACGGCGATGCCGATTTGCGCCGCGATCAGGCCCGTGGGGATGGTGATCAGAAGCGCCATTCCTGCGCCCTCGTAAGCGCCGCGCAGGTACAAAAGGGTCACGGTGGTGATCAGCATCACCATGTTGAATGGCTGCAAAACGGCGCGGGTCTCAAACTTGGTCCAAGGGCGCAGGGACATCCACATCGACGGCAACGCCCCCGACATGCCCGCCGCCCCGCCAAGGATGCCGGCCAAGCCGCCGATCAGACCATCGAGCACGGGTGTCCGGCGCGAGAACGCGGGCAAGGACCGACGGATGGCGAAATAGCCGCCGTAGAGGATCAGGAAGCCCGCCACCCCAAGGCGCAGGGCCGTGGCGTCCAGCCCGTTCAGCAGCCAGACGCCCAAGGGCACGCCCACCAGCCCCGGCAGCACGAAACGCAACAGGCGGCGCGGTTGCGCAAGGATGGCCTCGCGCACGACCCAGACGCCCTGCACGCCCGCCACCACAGACATCAGCGCCACGATCGCCACGGCGGTGACCGGGTCCAGCACCACAAGGTAGAACCCCAGCGCGAACAGGGCTGTGCCTGTGCCCGATAGCCCGTTGATAAAGCCGCCTGCCGCAGCCCCCAGAAGCAGGAAAGTGATGAGTTGCGCACTCACGGTTGCGCGGCCCGTTGTTCAGGGGGAATGACGCTCAGCAAGGATTGAAAAACCTCTTCGATCACGCGGGTTTTGAACTGGTCTTTGGAGTACACAAGCCCAAGGGTCCGCGAGGGCGCATCTGCCCCAAGGGACAGGCGTTTCACGGTGACGCCATCGGCGGGGCGCACGGCCAGATCGGGGACAATCGACACCCCAAGCCCCGCCTGCACCATGGAGGAAATCGACTCGGCGCTGTTGAGCTCCATCGCCTCGGACACGCGCAGGCGTTTGGAGAGTATCCAGTTCTCGATCAACACGCCCAGCACGGCGCTGCGGTTGAAACGGATGAAGGGGCGGTTTTGCAGCAACGCGATGGGATCATCGCTTGGCTCATCTGCGGGGGCGATCAGCTGTAAGGGCTCGTGCGCCAAGGGGCGAAACTGCACCCGCAGGGGCAGTAACATCGGCTTGGTGACAATTGCGGCGTCCAATGCGCCGCGTTCAACCTCGGCCAGAAGATCGCCAGTCAGGCCGGGGCGAATGTGCAAACCGATGCCGGGGAACCGGTCCTTCAAGACGGCCATCGCGCGCGGCGTCAGCCCGGTCAACGTGGTGCCGAGCGCCCCCAGGCGGACATCGCCGCTCAGGCCATCCTCATCCAGAACCGAGGAGACGAGGCTATCGTAATCGGACAAGAGCACCCGCGCCTTGGCAACAATTTGGTGAGCGATGGGCGTCAGCTCGGGCGTGCGGGTGCTGCGGTCAAACAGAGCGACGCCCAAGTCAGCCTCGAGCGTGCGCATTTGCTGGCTGACGGCGGCATGGGTGACGTGGACCGTCTCGGCGGCGGCCGAAAAGGTCTTGGCGTCGGCCACGGCTACAAGGGTTCTGAGGAGGCGGATGGTCACTTTCGGAAACAACGCTTTCCATCGGCGCGCAATCGGGCGCAGTTCTGTTTCCTTTTCTTACGGTTCCCCCGGGACCGGAGCAAGCGAGATCGCCCCTATCTTGGGCCTTCACAGAGGTGGCGCAGTTCTTTGACAAAGGCACGCTGCGCGACCGAGGGGACATCCTCTGCCCGGCTCATGATACCAACCGCGCCCTGTGTCGCGCTCATATCGATCGTCAAGGGCACAAGGCGGCCCTGGGCAATCGCCTCGGCCACAACGCCCCGGCTGATAACCCAGATTGTGTTTGGGTCCGCCAAGGTCGCCGTGTGGCCAAAGGCAGGGGCGGCGGTTTCAATCCGGTGCGGGAACAGGGGCACGCTGCGGGCGATAAGCATCCGTGCCACAAGGGGGCGAATGGCGGAATCCTTGGGCGGGTAGAGCACGCGGAACCGATCCAACTCGGCAAAATCGCGGAGGTGGATGGCGGGGCTTTGGGGGTTGGCGACGATCACCACCTCTTCCGTATAAAGCTGCTGAAACCCCAAGCCCACCATCGCATCGGGGGTGCCCAAGCGGCCCACGACCAGATCAAGGCCGCCACTGCGGAGCCGTGCTGTCAGATCCCGGTGCAGCCCTTCGTGAACCTCCAGATGAGTATCGGGGTTGGCCTCGGCAAAGGAGACAGCGGCCCGAGGCATCAGGGCAGAAGCAACGCTGGGAAGTGCGCCGACCTTCAACTGGCCCGCGGCCTTGGCACCGGGGGAAAGGCTGCGCAAACCTTGGCGCAGGGCGGCGGTGCTTTGTTCGGCAAACTGAAGGAACACCTCCCCCTCGGGCGTAAGGGAGACGCCGGACCGGCTGCGCACCATGACGACAACACCAAGAATGTCTTCAAGCTCTTTCATCGTCTTGGAAATCGCGGGTTGGGTCAGGTTCAACTGTTCCGCCGCGTGCTTGAAACTGCGGGCGCGGGCGATGGCGCTAAACGCTTCGAGGTGGCGAAACTTGATCCGGCGGTCCATACTCATTCCAAATTCGACAACTAAGTTGCTCAATATCTCAATTTAAATACCCCTTCAAACAAGAGTAGAGTGAGAAAAAAGAGGCAAGGTGACGCTATGAAAACCCAAGTGGCAATTATTGGCGGCGGCCCATCGGGGCTGCTTCTGTCGCAACTGCTGCATACGCGCGGCATTGATAGCGTCGTGCTGGAGCGCAAGACCAAAGATTATGTGCTCGGGCGCATTCGCGCGGGCGTGCTGGAACAAGGGCTGGTCAGCTTGCTGGAAGAGGCAGGCTGCGCCGAGCGGTTGCACGCCGAAGGTTATTCCCACGACGGCACAATTGTTTCCTACGGCGATGAACAGTTCCGCATAGATTTCCGCAAACACACGGGCACGCCTGTGGTGGTTTACGGCCAGACCGAGGTGACGCAAGACCTCTATGAAGCGCGCGAAAAGGCGGGGGGGAAGATCGAATTCAACGTCGAAAATGTGGTGATCCAAGGGGCCGATACCGACACGCCGCAGGTTCACTATACCGTTGATGGCGACACCCGCGTGATTGAATGCGATTTCGTCGCCGGGTGCGACGGGTTCCATGGGGTCAGCCGCGAGACAATCCCGCTGGATGTGCGTCGTGAATATGAGAAGGTCTACCCCTTCGGCTGGCTTGGCATCCTGTCTGAAACGCCGCCGGTGAACCACGAATTGATCTACGCCAATTCGCCCCGCGGCTTCGCGCTGTGTTCGATGCGCAATGAAAACCTTAGCCGCTATTACATCCAATGCTCCTTGTCTGACCGGCCCGAGGATTGGACGGATGAGGCGTTCTGGACCGAGTTGAAGCGTCGCATTCCTGCGGAAGAGGCCGCGAAGCTGGTCACCGGCCCGAGCATCGAGAAATCGATCGCGCCGCTGCGGTCTTTCGTGACGGAACCCATGCGCTGGGGCCGCCTGTTCCTATGCGGGGACGCGGCCCACATCGTGCCGCCCACCGGCGCAAAGGGGCTGAACACCGCCGCATCGGACGTGCATTACCTCTACAACGGTTTGCGGGATTTCTACGAGAACGCCAGCACGGCAGGGATTGACAGCTACTCGGAAAAGGCGCTGGCGCGGGTCTGGAAGGCGGAACGGTTCAGCTGGTGGTTCTCGTCCTTGATGCACACCTACCCAGACCAGTCGCCCTTTGATCTGAAGATGCAATTGGCCGAGATTGAGTTTCTGCGTTCCAATGAAGCGGCACAGAAATCCATGGCCGAAAACTATGTTGGCCTGCCCTATTGATGCCCGCCACCCAAGAAGGAAACACCCATGACTGATCGCCAAACCCAAGGCATGGCCACGCGCCGCAAGGTTCTGGGCGATGCCCATGTGGACCGGGCCGAGGCCAACAAAAGCGCCTTTGATGCGCCGTTCCAGCAGATGATTACCGAAGGCGCTTGGGGGACGGTTTGGGCCGATGGCACGATCTCGCACCGCGAACGCTCCATGCTGACGCTGTCGCTTCTGGCCGCGATGGGCAACTTCGAGGAGATCCCCATGCATATCCGCGCCACGGCCAACACCGGTGCCAGCCCGCAGGACGTTTTGCAGGCTTTCATGCATGTTGCCGTTTACGCGGGCGTGCCAAAGGCCAATCATGCGATCAAACTGGCGAAGCAAACCTACGCCGAGATGGGAGTAGACCTATGAGCACCCACAACACGCCCCCCAAGGCCGGTGGCTTTATCCCTCGGGATCGCAACTGGCAGCCCGATGCCCTGACGCCGCCCTACAAGACCAGCGTGAAACGCAGCCCTCAGGCGGCGCTTTTGTCGTTTCCCACAACGCTGAGCGAAGAGACCTCTCCGATGTTCGGGCATCATATGTTGGGAGAGTTGGATAACGATCTGATCCTCAACTACGCGCGCCCCGGCGAAAGCGCGATTGGGCCGCGGATCATCGTCCACGGACGGGTGATGGACGAGATGGGGCGCGGCGTTCCCGGCGCCTTGGTTGAATTCTGGCAAGCCAATGCGGGCGGGCGGTATCGCCACAAGAAGGAAAGCTACCTTGCCGCGCTGGACCCCAACTTTGGCGGCTGTGGGCGCACGATCACGGGGGAGGACGGCTCTTACGAGTTCCGCACCATCATGCCCGGCCCCTATCCTTGGCCCAATGGCATGAACGACTGGCGGCCTGCGCATATTCACTTTTCCCTGTTCGGGCATGGCTTTGCCCAACGCTTGATTACGCAGATGTATTTTGAGGGCGACCCTCATATTCCGCTGTGCCCCATCGTGGGTATCCTTAAGTCGCAGGAAGCGGTGGACGCCCTGACCGCGCCGCTCGACATGAACCGGACGGTGCCGATGGATAGCCGCGCCTTCCGCTTTGACATGGTCCTGCGCGGGCAACGGCAAACCTATTTTGAGAACCGTAAGGAGGGGCTTTGATCATGGCTCAGAAGCTGGATTACCTGAAAGAAAGCCCCAGCCAGACCGCGGGGCCCTATGTTCACATCGGCTGTACGCCGAACTTTACCGGCATTGATATCTATGGTGGCGATCTGGGTACCTCGATGAAAACCGGCCCCGTGCAGGGGGAGGAAATCACCATCAAAGGAACGGTCTTTGACGGCATGGGCACCCCCCTGCGCGATGCGATGATCGAGATCTGGCAACCGGACGCGGCGGGGCTATTCCCCTCGGCCAATGAGACGCGCGGCACAGCGGACCCGAATTTCACCGGCTGGGGGCGATCGCCCGGTGATATGGAAACCGGTGAATTTACCTTCAACACGGTCAAGCCCGGCGCCGTCCCCTTCCCCGATGGGCGGATGCAAGCGCCCCATATCACCGCTTGGATCGTGGCCCGAGGTATTAACATCGGCCTGCACACACGCATTTACTTCGCGGACGAGCCCGAGGCCAACGCCGCTGATCCGATCCTGACCCGGATCGAGCATCAAAACCGCATCCCCACTCTTCTGGCAAAGCCCGAGGGCGGCGGCGTCTATCGCTTCGACATCCACCTGCAAGGGCCCGACGAGACGGTGTTTTTTGACATCTAAGGGGGCTTTGGGCAGGGTCACCCTCTCACGCGTATTCTGCGCGGCCCCGGACAAGAGGTTTCCATGACCAAACCCTGCATCATCTGTGTCGCGATCACCGGATCTGTACCGACGCAGGCCGACAATCCCGCTGTGCCTGTCACCATCGCCGAGCAGATCGAAAGCACCCACGCCGCCTTCGAGGCGGGGGCCAGTATCGCCCATTGCCATGTGCGCGATGACGCGGGCAAACCGACCTCGGACCCCGAGCGTTTTGCGCGTCTGAAGGAAGGGATTGAAGCCCATTGCCCCGGTATGATCGTGCAGCTTTCTACCGGCGGGCGCTCTGGCGCAGGGGCCGAGAGGGGCGGGATGCTACCGCTTCGGCCAGACATGGCGTCGCTATCTGTAGGGTCGAATAACTTCCCCACTCGCGTCTACGAAAATCCGCCTGATCTGGTGGAATGGCTGGCGTCGGAGATGATCGCCCACGACGTAAAACCCGAGATTGAGGCCTTCGATCTAAGCCACATTGTCCAGGCCGCTCGCATGGCCGCAGATGGTCGCCTTAAGGGTCCGCTCTACGTGCAATTCGTGATGGGGGTTAAGAATGCGATGCCGGCGGACGAGAGGATTTTTGACTTCTATATCGAGACACTTAACCGCCTCGCCCCTACCGCCCAATGGTGTGCGGCGGGCATCGGTCCGGCTCAGCTGACGGTGAATGAATGGTCAATTTCGCGCGGCGGGCACACCCGCGCGGGGCTGGAGGACAACATTCGCCTGGATCGCAACACCCTTGCCCCGTCCAACGCCGCCCTAATCCAGCGGGCCGTGGACCTTTGCGCGAAGTATGACAGACCCGTCGCTACACCGGCCCAGGCACGCAAGATACTGGGCCTTCGCGCAGCGTAGTAGCCCCATATGCGATGCAATCGGAGGGCTTCAACTGGCCTCTCCGCTTGCTCAAATCATGCCGACTGTGCGTCTTGGAGGACCGTTTTCCAGTCAATTTTCGCGGTTTTTCTCCGTATTTTTTCCGCAAAACAATCCTCAAAGGCAGTTTGGGGAGCCCAATTGGCCCGAGAAACGCAAAAAACCTCCCAGTGGGAGGCGTCTAAGCGTCTATAGTAGAGATATTATTGGTTGCGGGAGCCTGCAACCATCTTAGCTTGCTCATCGCGTCAGCCGCTTGATGGGCCTGTTTGTCGAGTTGTCCTTCGTGCCTTCATAAACCCACGGTCAGACGCCATGAACTTTGCCAACATTGGCGCAATGATACGTTTGGGCTCAGTCTTATGTCCGGTTTGACTGCTAAGAACTTCCGCGTAGGCAACGAGGTCTCGGTGTATCTCTGCGGATACCTCGACCGACATCTTGATCGGTTTCTCATCGGGGACAGCCCCGAGTTTTAGTTTGGTCATTGCACTTCTCCCAAAGGTTCGAGGATCAGATCTCGAGTAATCATCACGCGCACCGGGAAGCCCGGACGTATCGTGAGGGTTGGCGGGACGGAGATTTGTTGCCGGACGATCTCGTCTCCGGTGCGCCCGATTGTTCCTTGAGCCGCTTCGCGGATGGCGGTGGCGATGTCGTCTTCGCTTGCTGCCCCTCCTTCCAGGCCGACGTTGAGGATCGTCGCGAGGCCTGCGGCGAGGAAGATCCGGCCCCAATGGTAGTTGACCCGATCCTGCAGGCCTGCCGCACCTGTTCCATCTGTGCCGGGTTCACGATTGAGGCTGATCGATCTGCCATCTGGCAATATTAGACGGGTCCAGACCAGAAGGAGGCGGTTCTGGCCGACGATGATGTTGCTGTCGTATTCGCCGAGGAGCCGCGCGCCCTGTGGGATGAGGAGGTAGCGACCGGAGGGGCTGTCATAGACGTTGGAGGTGACTTGCGCGGCGATTTGGCCCGGCAGGTCTGATCGGAGGCCGGTGATCAGCGCAGCGGGAATTACAGTGCCGGCTTGGAGTATGTAGGGACTTGGTGGGGATATCAGCCGTTCTGGGCTAGTGGGGCCGGCGTCCGTTCCGCGTGTCAGGAACGCATCCTGGCCTGTTGCAGTGCCTTGAGGCGCGGAGGAGCCCTGCGGCGAAGGAAACATGCTTGAAACCATTGGGGCAGACCCCAGGTTTGCACCTCCGCCTTGGGAACCGGTTTGTGCTTCTGCGAAGAGGGCGCTCAACCTTGCGGCTTCGATCTCTTGCAGACGAAGTTGTTCCGCTGGATCGATCCCGGGTGCAGATATGCCCGTGAAGGGAGGAATGGGAACCGGATCGCCGCGTTCCTGCGCACTCAGAATGGGCCGGCCAAGCTCACCCGGCAGCGGCGGCCCCAGACGCGGCACATCGCCGTAGTTGGTAGGCAATTGTGAGAGGCCCTCTGCGGCTTGAATGCCTTCGGTCGAATACAACTCGGAAGGAACGTCGCTGGCCCGAGGACCTTGCAGGGACACGATGAGAATGGCGCCGAGGCCGAGCCCCCCGGTCGCCACGAGGGCTGCTATGGCCTTTCGGGAAAGACGCATGACGCGCGGTGGATCGGGGCGCAGACGGAGGTCCTGGGCGATGTCCTGCTCTTCGCGCGGGCCTTTGGGATCGCTGGTTGGAGCTGTCATCTCTGCTGGTCCCCCGCAGCACTTGGATTCGCGCGTCGATGCTCGACGCCATCCATCCTCACGATCCGCACCACCTCCTGTCGGGCTTCTCCCAGTCTGAGTTCGGCAGCCCCAAAGAGCCGATCGACGATCAGGACATTGCCCGTGACGCGGGTGTTGACGATCTGGCCTTGGCCGTCCGGTCCGATCACGAACAAAGGCGGCATCTCGCCTTGGGCTATACCGGTTGGGAAGACCACGTAGACCCGGCGGCCATCGTCGAAGACCGCGACCGGACGCCAAGGCGGGCTGTCACCTTGCAGACCGTAGCGATAGTTCCGGTCTGCCTCGTGCGGGATGGTCGGGCGCAGCAGGGTTGGCATGCGAGGTTGTGTCGGCTCTGCGGGATAGGCCCAGGCGACGGCGGGCATCCAGATCTCTTCGCTGGCGCGCAACTCGATCAAGTAATTACGCCGGTCGGTACTGATGACGAGATTTGTGGTGATGTCAGGCCGCGTGGGTTTGACGAGAACATGGACGCGGGCGGTTCGGCCTGCGCCGCTGATAGTGTCGCCGATGATCCAGCGGGCGGTGTCGCCTGCTGCGATGGGGCCGGGGCCAGTCAGTTGCTCGCCTGCTTCCAGCGTGATGGTCGTGATCTGACCGGGGGCGGCATAGACCTGATAGAGTGCGCCTTCGCTCCACGGAAAGACCTGCAACGCGTTGTAATAGCCTTCCGGGCGCGGCTCGATCCGAGCGGCGGCGTTGGCGGCCGCGATCCGGGCTTCCGGTGTTTCTGCGTCCGGGTCGCCGCCACGAGATGGCGTCCAGGGGGGCGGAATGTGGACCGGTCGCAGGGGGTCTTCCGCCGGGGGCGCAGGGGGCGGCGAGAGGGTCGGGACGATATCGTCATAGGCGATCTGCGGGGGAGGCTCGTTGGCGCAGGCCGTCAGGACGGTCGTTGCGAGAAGAAGACAGGACAGGGTTCTGAGATGGGTCATTGGGCACTCTCCCTCGACCAGTTGATGGCATGGACATAGACGCCGAGCGGGTTTTGACGCAGGCGCTCGGAATCGCGGGGCGGTTGGATCACAATGGTGAGGATGGCTGTCCAGCGTTCGGTGGCGGCGAGTTGGCCGTTCTCGTAGCGCCGCTCCATCCAGGCGACGCGGAAGCTGGTGTCGGAGGCGCGGATGACACTGGAGACCTCGATGGCGATCTGGGTCTCGCCGACGGCTGCGAAGGGGTCATTCACACGTGCATAGTCGTTGAGAGCGACAGCACCGCGATCCGTGGTGAAGTCGTAGGCGCGCAGCCAGCTTTGGCGCAGCACGATGGGGTCGGCAGGTACCTGCCGAACGTTCTCGATGAAGCGGGCCAGATGCCATGCGATCTGCGGATCGGTCGGCTCGTAGTCGGCGAATGCGGGAGCAACCGCCTGCGCGGCGCCCAGATTGTCGACTTCGACCACATACGGAATGACGGTACTTTGCGTCGATTGCCAGACGAGCGTGACGCTGAGGCCAGCGACTAGCGCAAGACACCCATAGGCCATGAAGCGCCAGTTGCGGGCTTGGACACGGGCGGAGCCGATGCGGTCGTCCCATGCTTGCGAGGCCCTTTGGTAGGGCGTGACGGGCTCGGGGCTGGTGGAGTAGCGGACTGTTGGACGTCGGAACATGGTCAGGATCTCTCCGATAGGCTGACGGCTGATCCGCCACCGCCATGATCGCCGGAGCGGATCACATGGGAGGCGGTGCTGACGCCGTGATGGATGGATTGTTGTTGTTTCATGCGGCGCGCCCAAGCGGGCGGGCTCGCGTTCTGCGCCGGTGCGTTCGAATGTCCGGCATGAGTGCCGCCGGTTGCAGCGAAAGCAGCGCGCGCGCCGGACTGCGCACTCTCTGCAATCGAGCGTCGCAGTGGGCTCGTGGCGGCCCCGACTCCGGCCTTTCCAATGGCGGCGATGCCCCCTGCGGCCTTTCCGGCCGTTGTTGATCGTGATGCCGAGCCAAGCTGGTACGCCGTCGAAGCTCCTCCAGCCATCGCGCTTGCGCCGCGCGCGCCAGCGCCTGCCGCTCCAAGTGCCATGCGTCCGGCGGCGGCTCCACCGACCGCCAGACCGCCCGCCGCAACGGCGGTCCCGACAGCACTCCCTGCGCCGAGTTGCGGGCCGCCGGAAACGATCCCGTTGGCGATGCCGGGACCAAAGATGCCTAAAGCCAGGAGCGCCAAAGCGCCGAGAACAACCGACATCGCGTCTTCTATGGTAGGCTCACTGGCAAAGCCGGAGGTGAAGTCTCCGAAGATCGTCGAGCCGATCCCGACAATGACGGCGAGAACGAGAACCTTCACGCCTGAGGAAATGACGAGGCCGAGAACGCGTTCGGCCATGAAGGCCGTCTTGTTGAACAGACCAAAGGGGACGAGGATGAAGCCCGCGAGGGTGGCGAGTTTGAATTCGATCAACGTCACGAAAAGCTGGATCGCGAGGATGAAGAAGGACAGCAAGACCACGAGCCAGGCGAAGAACAGGATCGTGATCTGCAGGAAGTTCTCGAAGAAGGACACGAAGCCCATGAGGTCCGAGATTGATGCAAGGATCGGACGACCGGCGTCCATCCCAACCTGTGCGATGCGGCCCGGTTGCAACAATTCGTCGGCGCTGATCGTGCCGCCGGTGGCAACGAGCCCGAGGCCTGCGAAACTGTCGAAGACGGTCCGCGCGAGCGTGTTCCAGTTGCCGATCAGGTAAGCGAAGACGCCGACGAAGAGGGTCTTTTTCACCAGTCGGGCGATGATGTCGTCGTCGGCACCCCAGGCCCAGAACAGCGCCGCGAGCGTGATGTCGATGACAATGAGGGTGGTCGCCAGGAACGCGACATCGCCGCCCAGAAGGCCGAAGCCGGAATCGATGTAGGAGGCGAAGACCTCCAGAAACCGATCAATGACACCGACACCGCCCATGACCTCACTCCGTCCCGGCCATATCGGATGGCAGTCCGAAAAACCGGCGCCGGGATTGGTCCCAGGCGGCGCGGCAGGCTTCGTCAGTCGCGTAGTCTTCCGGTGTGAGAGAGCGGCATTGCTCAAGCGTGGTGCGCAGCGGGGTTTCCGGTGCAGGTTGTTGAACCGGTTCCGGGCGTATCGAGTTGCCTAACTCGAAGGCAGCCGCGAGGACGGTAAGCCCGCCCAGACCAATGGCAATCCCGCGCAGGACGTGATGTGTGGCGAGTGGCATCTGCTCAATCCCGGAACAGACGGGTGGCACCCGGTGCATAGCCGCTGCCGTAGTCGAGAAAGCGCGTGAGGTTCTCGCGGCCCTGTGCTTCGGCGGAGGCGACACGCGCCGCCTCCAGCGACACCGCGCTGTTCTGAGCGGCAATCGCGGCGGTGAGATCGGCGAGTTGCGCCGATTGAAGTGCCATGAGTTGGTTACCGGCTTGAGCCACCTGCAATGCGCCCGTTGCTCCCTGGCTCTCCCGGACGAGTGCGGCCATCTCGGTGCGGGCACCATCGATATTGCCGACGACACCGGCCTGGATGCGGAGGGCATCCTCAAAACCATTGACCGAGGCCTCCCACCGGTCGCGTGCGCCACCGATCATTGCGTCAAAATCGCCTTGCGCTGCGGCAGTGCCGTAGCTTTGCGCAAAGGCCGCTTCGATGGTGGCGACGTCGAAGGCGAGGCTTTCGGCCTCGGTCAGCAACCGCTGGGTTTCTCCGAGGGCACTTTGCAGTTGTCCCAAGGAGGAGTGCGGCAGGCTGGCAAGGTTTAGCGCCTCGTTCATCAGCATTTGCGCCTGGTTCTGGAGCTGGGTGATCTGGTTGTTGATCTGCTCCAGCGACCGTGCGGCGGATAGAATGTTCTCGGCATGGTTCTGCGGATCGTAGACGATGCGCCCGGCCGCCCCGAAGAGGAAGGCCTGGGCCGGCGTGGTGAGAATGGGTGTGACGGCTAAGGCTGCGGCAAGCAGTGCAGTCGTCAGCTTACAGGCTTTCGCCCGAGGATCAGGATTGAAGGTCATCATCGGTCTCCTTTGGTGTTGGATTTGGTTCAGAGTCGGGGGAAGCGGCAGCTGAAGGATCGAGAAGCTCCGCGGCCCAATCCAGACCGCGATGGTGAAACCAGGCTTTGGCAAAACCCTCACGGCCATGTTCCACGAGAAGGTCGCTGATCGCGGTCTGGTCGATCTTTGAGGAGGCCGCAGTGAAGGCGAGTGCGACGTCGCCGAGACCCAGCGAGAAGAGCCGGTTCCCGCGTCGGGACTGGCAATAATAATCGCGTTTCGGGAAAGCCCTCGCGACGATCTCGATCTGGCGGTCGTTCAGCCCAAAGCGGCGATAGGTGTCGGCGATCTGTGTCTCGAAGGCGCGTTCGTTGGGCAGGAAGATGCGGGTCGGGCAGCTTTCGATGATGGACGGCGCAATCGGGGATGCATCGATGTCGGCCAGAGACTGGGTTGCAAATACGACGGAGGCGTTCTTCTTACGCAGCGTCTTGAGCCACTCGCGGAGTTGGCCGCCGAAACTCGCTTCGTCCAGCGCGAGCCAGCCTTCGTCGATGATGAGCAACGTGGGCCGCCCGTCGAGCCGATCGCCGATCCGGTGGAAGATATAGGACAGGACGGGCGGCGACGCCGTGGTGCCGACTAGTCCTTCGATCTCGAAGGCCGAGATTGATGCCGCGCCCAGGTCCTCGATCTCGGCGTCAAGCAGCCGCCCATGGGGGCCGCCGAGGCAATAAGGCCCCAAGGCCTGTTTCAGATCATTGGCCTGTAGGAGAACGGCGAGGCCAGTAATCGTGCGTTCCCCGATCGGGGCCGAGGCGAGAGAGGTCAGGGCGGTCCAGAGGTGCTCCTTCACCTCCGGCGTGATCGCGATGCCTTCCCGGGTAAGGATCGCGCCGATCCAGCCTGCAGCCCAGGCCCGCTCTGCGGAATCATCGATGCGCGCGAGCGGTTGTAGGTAGACGGCGCCGTCATCGCTGTCGGCAAACGCACCGCCCAAATCATGCCAGTCACCGCCCATGGCGAGTGTGGCGCATCGGATCGAGCCGCCGAAGTCGAAGGCGAAGACTTGCGCATCCGGGTAGCGGCGAAATTGCAGCGCCATGAGAGAAAGCAACACCGACTTGCCTGCGCCGGTTGGCCCGACGATGAGCGTGTGACCGACATCGCCCACATGGGTCGAGAAGCGGAACGGCGTCGATCCCTCCGTGTCGGCGAAGAAAAGCGGCGGGCCGTCGAGATGGTCGTTGCGCTCAGGTCCCGCCCAAACCGCCGAGATCGGGATCATGTGCGCGAGATTGAGCGTCGAGACCGGCGGTTGCCGGACATTGGCGTAGAGATGTCCGGGCAAGGAGCCAAGCCACGCCTCGAGCGCGTTGAGCGTTTCCGGGATGCAGGTGAAATCGCGCCCCTGGACGATTTTCTCCACGGCCTTGAGCTTCGCCTCTGCGGTGCGTGAATCCTCATCCCAGACGGTGATCGTTGCCGTGACATAGGCAGCGCCTGAGATATCTGCGCCAAGTTCCTGCAGCGCCTCGTCAGCGTCGGCAGCCTTGTTGGCGGCATCGCTGTCCAGCAGCGTCGAGGCCTCGTTCGTCATCACTTCTTTCAGGATCGCGGCGACGGATTTACGCTTGGCAAACCACTGACGGCGGATGCGGGTGAAGAGTTTCGTGGCATCGGTCTTGTCGAGGCAGATCGCCCGCGTACACCAGCGATACTCGAGCGGCAGGCTGTTTAACTCATCAAGCAGCCCAGGCCACGTCACGCTGGGGAGGCCGATGATGGTTAGCGTTCTTAAATATTGGAAGCCGAGGCGCGGGGTCAGCCCGCCGACAAGCGGCTCGTCGGCAAGCAAAGCGTCCAGATGCATCGGGGTGTCCGGGACACGCACCCGCTGTCGCCGGGTCGAAACCGTCGAGTGGAGGTAGGTCAGCGTCTCCTCGTCCGAGAGCCATGTGACCTCCGGCATGAAGCCATCCAAGAGATCGAGCAGGCGATCTGTTCGAAGAGTGAAGGCTCTGACCTGTTCGAGAGGATCGGCACCTCTGTCAGGCGCGTTCTCGAAGAGCCAACCACCAACACGGCTTGCCTCGTCTGAGGGCGGCATCCAGACGAGCGTCAGGAAATAGGCGCTCTCGAAATGCGACCCCGCCTCTTCGAATTGTGCGCGACGTTCCACGTCCACGAGGGCCGAAATCGGATCGGGAAAAGTCGAGGCGGGATAGTCTCGCGCTGGCACGCGCTGTGCCTCGACGAAGACGGCCCAACCAGAGCCCAACCGACGCAGCGCGTTGTTGAGGCGGGCCGATGTCGCGACCAGCTCGGCCGGTGTGGCGGAATCGAGATCAGGGCCGCGAAACAGCGCAGTGCGTTGCAGGCTGCCATCCTTGTTGAGCACGACCGCATCGGCGACGAGTGCAGCCCACGGCAGGAAATCAGCCAGAAGAGCAGATTTGGAGCGATATTCGGTGAGGCGCATCATCAGATCACACCCCGAACCAAGAGGGATAGCGCAGGTGCCGTCGCGCGACCTCGGCAATCTGCGCGTCCCGCTTCGCGAGCCAGACCGCAAGGAGGTGTCCCACGAGCCAGAACAGCAGTCCGACGATCCAGAGACGAAGCCCGAGGCCGACGGCTGCGGCCAGCGTGCCGTTGGCGATTGCGACCGCACGTGGTGCGCCAGCTAGTAGGATCGGCTCAGACAGGGCGCGGTGAACGGGCGCGTAGAAGCCGGGAATATCGGTCGAGTGGTCCTGCATCAGATCAGTGCCCCGCCGCCAAAAGAGAAGAAGGACAGGAAGAAGCTCGACGCGGCAAAGGCGATGGTGAGCCCGAAGACAATTTGAATGAGCCGCCGAAACCCGCCGCCTGCATCGCCGAACGCGAGGGTTAGTCCGGTCACGATGATGATGATGACCGCAACGATTTTGGCGACGGGCCCCTCGATGGATTCAAGAATCGATTGAAGCGGTGCCTCCCATGGCATGCCGGATCCGGCGGCCAATGCTGGGTCGGCGAGTGTAAGCGCGAAGGTCGCCGCGAGAGCAATCAGGAAGGGGCGGGATAGTGGCGAGCGAGTCATGGACGATCTCCATGGGATTGGGCGAAATGCTGTTCGAGGGAGTAGTCGCCTGCAGCGGTCAGGCCGGTGACGCGGGCGAGCTCTGACAAGCGCCGATCTGCGCCTCGGCCTGTGAGCACAGCGATGAGATCAATGGTCTCCGCTATGAGCGCACGAGGAACCGTCACCACGGCTTCCTGGATCAACTGTTCGAGCCGGCGGATTGCGCCCATGGCGGACCCTGCGTGGATCGTTCCGATTCCACCAGGATGGCCGGTACCCCATGCCTTGAGCAGATCAAGCGCTTCCGCGCCACGGACCTCCCCGATGGGAATGCGGTCGGGTCGAAGCCGAAGGGACGAGCGCACGAGGTCGGACAGGGATGCGACGCCGTCTTTGGTGCGGAGTGCGACCAGATTGGGAGTGAGGCACTGAAGTTCGCGGGTGTCCTCAATCAAGACCACGCGATCGGAGCTTTTGGCGACCTCTGCCAGCAAAGCATTGGTCAGCGTCGTCTTTCCCGTCGACGTTCCACCGGCAACAAGGATATTGGCACGACCAACGATTGCGTCGCGCAGCATTTGGGCAGCATCAGACGTCATGATGCCGCTGGCGACGTAATCCTGAAGCGTGAACACAGCGACGGCCGGCTTTCGGATCGTGAATGTCGGGGCCGCGACAACGGGGGGGAGGAGCCCTTCGAACCGTTCCCCGGTGCCGGGTAGTTCGGCGGATATCCGGGGCGCCGCGCCATGGACCTCGGCACCGACGTGATGCGCGACGAGACGAATGATCCGTTCGCCGTTCTTCGGAGTGATTTGAATGCCTGTGTCAGACAGCCCTTCGGACAGGCGATCTAGCCAGATCCGACCATCCGGGTTCAGCATCACTTCGACGACGGTTGGGTCCTCGAGCCAGGCAGCGATATCGGCACCAAACGCGGATCGCAGCATCCGGGCGCCGCGGGTGGAGAATTCGGGTTTGAGAGGTGTAATTGTCATGGTCGTTCCCGCGTTGGATTACGGGATCGATCAAGAAGACTGTTCTTTGCTTAGGAGCAACAGCAGACAGGGCGTAGTAGTGGCGTGGCGTAGAACGGCAGGGATAAGTGTAAGGCTGCTACCTCCAATTTGGGATCGACAAGGTAGTGAGCGGCCCAAACCTGCCGTTCACCAGTCGACTAGAATGCTGCGCGCGCAGACCACAAAGCCGCCGTTCTCCGAACAAGGGAAAGCGATAGGAGCTTGAATGTCTGCTGCGCAGAAGAAATTGTCGTTGCGTTCCTCACGTTCAAGATCAGCTCTGGTAAGATGATTTTATGAGCCAATGTGAGATTATGTCACAGATAAATATTGTCATTCAACATGATTGGCAGCATGCTTTCGAAACAGTCGTAAGGTATTGAGAATGGCCAGAGAACCTGATCCAATCAAAAAGGCTAGGCCAAAACTCATGACGAGGAGTCAACTGGTTGCGGCGCTTGCCAATGAAGCCGGGATCGACCAGAGCGAAGCCTCTTTGGCGCTGGACGCATTGGGTGGAATTGTCACTCGTGAAGTGTCTAGTGGAGGTGCAGTGACAATTCCCGGCATAGGAAAAGTCTTTGTGCGAGTACGCCCCAGACGGATGGTTCGAAATCCCGCAACTGGAGAAATAATTGCAAAAGATGCGGACAAAGTTATCAAAATGACGATAGCGAAAGCTCTCAAAGATTCTGTAAATAGGTGAGAGCGCTAGCAGTCAGCAGCAAAAGCATCGAGCAATTGAGGAACTACAGCCACGCCAACCCCAATAACTGCGAGGATTAGAGCGAAGTGAAACAATCTCGAATTCAGGCTAAGCTTCTGGTCGTTTTGCACGGAGCGCCTGTCAGCGAATCCACCTAACTGCTTGATAACTAAATAGTAATCTTCGTCGTTGGCAAAGTCATCCTCCAAGTCCGAGAATTTTGCGCCTGGCATGTGAAAGTCGATCGGTCGGGCCGAAAACCCGGCAACGAAGGCAGCCAACCCCAACAAGAATGCCCCGGACAATAGCAAAATTGGGTTAGCAGCATCTTTGGCTAACCCGCCCAACACAGCTGCAGCTGCCAGGCAAATTCCCGCAAAGGCCATAGCTCTGGCGTCCGCGGCAAGCGCGGCCGTGAGTTGCACTTGAAGTCGTTTTTCACTTAAACGGTAGGCCTCTTCGTACAAACGATTTAGGTTTTCCATTTTAGAGCCTCATGAGGTGTATCATGCAGAATAGATTAGCAAGGGAACCGCAGCCAGTGAAAAAGGATGACGATGGTCCTCGGCCTAGATAACTGCGTGCCAGAGTTCCCAAAGCGATTTCGGCCTGCTCTCTAAGGACATGGGCTGGAATTGCCCCGGGGCGCTGGTGACCAAAATATGCAGGACGACCCGAGGTCATACTGCTGCTGCTGGCTGTGGTTTAGCTGCATCTCGGCAATTCCTACTTTGGAAGTAACCATCGCATGGCGTGCTAGGCCTCCGTGCTGCCGCTCGCCGCGTCGAAGCATCGAGTCTTCCAAACTGTCGTCCGCGGGACTCACAGCCCATACCCGCCTTTCACCGACTGGTTGGCTATCTGCGGTCGCAGCCCACAAAGCCGACGTTAGCTGCGGAAGCAATGCCCGTGAACATGTGGGGGTCAGGAGTGCAGGACAAAGCGACCAACTATGGTCAGTCGCGAAAGGTTCGCCTTAAAGCGTTTGATTTGAAGCAGTTGACCAAAGGGCCATTAACGGTTTTAACCTGAAAACCTTGCCTGCCCAGGTGCAGAGGTTTTGCATTGTATGTTGTGTTATGCTAGAAATTTTTCTCAATTTCCGCTGCCTAGATTCTACGATACGTGCCTATTGGCCACGCAAGTGAGATCGATAATAATTGGAGTTTCAGATGAATGTTTTGTCAATACTCGGATATGGCGCAATCGGGCTGGGATTTCTGCTAGCATTCTTGGCATACCGCTTGTTGTCAACTGAGCGAACAAACAACCAGCCTTTATACGTATTTATGGCCTTTTGCCTTGTGCTTTTTTTTGGTGGGGTTTGGCTTCAATTTTTGTCACTGGATCCAAATCCCTTACTCGAACAAATCATGACGCAACAGACGCGCTATGACGATGTAGAGGCTAACATTTTAGGTTGGAATAGTGTTCCGAGTGAAGATAGACAGCGCGCCGTCGGTACAATGAACGATATTCAAACCGCGATCTCAGAACTGATTAACGGGCAATAGTTTTCATTTCCCAGTATTCCCATCAAATCCGATGAGTGGCTTGCCCAGATAGTGAGGAATGCGTTTGCAACTACGAGGCGCGACATTCGACACCTTGGCCTCGAACCTGCCGTTCGCCGCCTCGCAGCTTCCCAAAACGGAATTTGGCTCATACTGGCAAGCTGTACTTTACTGTGTGACCGAAAATGTCGTCAACTTCTCAGCGCTACTCAAGCGCGCTTCAAAGGAGTCCTAAGTCGAAGGGACAGAGGGGGCTCGAAAATTGCTGCGATTAGCGTACTTTCAAGCGTCAAATGGGGCTGTGCTTTGTCTGTCTCTTTGATACCTGTTGGGCGTCGGTATCGGCGCGTGAACATCTTTCTTCAAGACGAGGAGCATTCAGCACAATGGGCACTAAAGTTGTGAAATTTCAGTATGTTGACGGCGCCGATGTTGAACTGGAATTACCGTCCAGAGCCACTCAAGGCTCATCTGGATTTGATCTACGCGCTGACCTTCTCAGATTGTCGGAAGCTTCACGAGAGCTACTGGTTAGGCCGCAAGAGAGCCGTTTAGTGCCAACGGGCATTCGAATTGCTATGCCGCAAAGAATTGAAGGGCAAATTCGGCCACGGTCGGGCTTGGCGGCAAGGCACTGTGTAACTGTGTTGAACGCACCGGGGACAATTGACAGTGACTATAGAGGGGAACTTCAAGTTCTCCTGATCAATCACGGCAAAGATGGATTCCGCATAAGACATGGTGATCGTATCGCTCAACTAGTCTTTGTCGCAATACCCGATATCTCTCTTGAGTTGAGCCAAGACCTTACGCAAACTGAACGAGGTGAAAGTGGCTTTGGATCAACCGGCTTAAGATAAAGTTTGAAATTTCGAAACTCTTTGGCTCTTAAATCAGACGCATCTTGCCCGAGAGTTAAGGGGACTCTGCGTCAAGTAGGTTTACGATAGCCTTTACCGCAAGACTACATGCTCGCTCCGCCGCGATGGATTGTGAGCCGTCTTCCTTCCCCATTCCCCAGTCGCAAATACCTTTGATCAGTATCCATTGACGTCCTTTATAGATGCTAGCACCGGCCACAGCATTGCCTTCCATTTCACCGCCAATCGCCTCGGGAAATGTCGCTCTCAAATCTTCAACCGTTTGTTCGTCATCAACCAGCATTTGGCCAGATAGCAGAACGCCTTCTGAAATCTGATATTCTATTCCAGTCGCCTGGGAGCGAGCAATTCTGGTGGCTTGAAGAATCCCCGGGCTTGCAGATGTGCGTTCTCCACGAGGGATCTCCTGTTCACCTTTGCGTTTAGTCTCATAGTCTTGAATATGAGTTGCAATCAAGACGTCACCAAGTTTTTGAAATTCCTGTCCATCCTTTACAGGCTTAAGGCCAAAACAAATTCCTGCACTCACGAGATACTTTATATCGAGCTCCTGCAGCACATTGGGTAGCACCATTCCCGCACTGTTGACACCCATCGACCCAGCACTCGTCCTTATGTGCACGACGCGTTGTGTAACTCCGCGTACGAACTCTTGAAGAACACCGTCGCCAACGCGCAACAATCTGCTCTGCGAAAAGCCGTGTGCATCTAGGCATGCAAAAAGTGCCGTGTCTTCACTGTCCGTAGCGGTCGTGATTGCGACCAACCCAGTCATCTTTGCGGGCACAAAATCTCTCCATGTATTTTCAAACAATCCGTCTTTGGATGCGATACGCTCACCGGCTGCCAGGAGTCTCCGTTGGCCGCTAGTATAGAACTCCTTTACATTTTGTGGCTGCGCTTCTGTGCTGCCATCTAGCTCACGAATGAAAACCTGATGAAAAAGCGTCCGCAACGAAGCTAAGTCGTTAGGTTGGTTGGTTTTCGGTCTCACCGTCGCCGCAACGCTTTCAAGGAACGCACCTAAACAGTAGCCAAAGTGTTCATGCTCTGGTGTACCGTATAAAGCAAGGATCTCTTCAGTGTTGGCGGCGTAAATCAATGGAGCGCCGCCAAGTGACTGCACAATGCGTCGGATCAATGGAAAATCATATCTTGGGAAGTACAGGTCGATTTCACGGTAGTTGAAGTCTGGAATTCCAGTGCACGTTGCCAGCCCGCGCTGCTCTGAGTAATTCTTCATGTATATGGCCGAGATTGCCCTAGTCGTAGCGGCAATTTCTTGAGGGTTCAGTGTAGTCCCTCCACGGTTGGACTCAAGTAGATCTCTAGTAATGGCCAAGTCGTCTCGGTTGAGAATTTTGGTAACCGTCGCCTTAAGCGCGCCTTCAAAATGAGCTTTGTCACCCGGATTTGCCCGGACTAATTCAAAGTCAAACTGATTTGAGCTGTATCCTGAGATAATTCTACTTAAATCGTCTGTCATACTAAAAGAGTTATGTGAGCCTAGCCGAACACGTTCAAGAATGCCCGATTGCTTGAAGTAAAACGGATAGCGATCCGGTACGTGCGCGTATCTGGCCTGACGATCTGTAATGAATTCACCGATTGTTGCACTAGTGCTTGTTGCGTCTATTACCTTGGCATCAATAAGTTTCATGAGTTCTGAAAAAAGTCTAGGTCTGGCGTTCCCATACTCAGTTAGCTGCGAGATGTTGGCTGAAAACTTGTAGGGAAGCGCAACAGTGAGCGTCCGGATGATTTCAAGATCAGTGTTTTCATCGCGTTCACGCTCTATCGCGCGCGCGGCCTCTCTGTTGAGAAAATCAAGAAATACTGGCTTTGCGTCCAAACCTAACTCACTACTTCTCTTATCTTGCCAACATGCCAGCTGGAGTCTGCTTCCAACTCGACTGAAACGAGCTTTTGCGCGGTGATCCAATCTGCGTGATTGATCTCAAGTCGACGCTGGGTTTTCGGCACATGCGCGTACACGGTACTCAAGTCCATTGTGCTGATTAATACCAGTGAACTAGTGCTGCCAGAGAATGTTACCGTTTGGGCTTTCAATAAATCTGCAACTTGGTAGAAGCGTACCCTTTCGCTTTCACGGAGTCTTCCATTTTCGAGCCGCGAACGGCGACCGGGTGCCAAAACAGGCAACGCTGCTCTTGCTGTGCTTGAAGTTGCTCCCGTGCCATCAGTCTCAAAGAGATCAAGATCAAATTCATCAACATATTTTCGAAGCAAAATTGAATGGGAGCCGGTCAAACTTCTAAAGTGTGTATGGACGCCAACACGAAAAAAAAGGTATTGAGATCGCCACCGTAGCGCAACTCCAGTGACCACCGGTAGATAGTCGCTCTCTATTTCTGACTGGTAATCGTACTTTCCTTTCTTCAGTATTTCCTTAACATTTCGCCAACTACTTGACTCATACTGGCTTGAAACAAGCTCCCTCGGTACAGTAAGAATGCGATGTGGGTGTTCCGGTTTCTTGCGAGAATAGTGTGGGTTGAGCCAAGGCTTGAAACCAATTGGCCTATCTTCTCTTGCCAATCGACGTAAGAAATAGACTCCGATTCCCATTCGAACAAATCTTGATTTGTTGCGGTGTTTTGCGATGTCTTCAGCTATGCGTGCTTGGAGTGTTTTGACTATGGTGTTGTAGCTGTCAAATGGAAGAGCGTTGTATTCTTCGGCAAAATCTATGATTTGCGCGCCGGTAAGTGGAACGCCGCGCACTGAGATAATTCTCTCAGCCAAATCGAGATAACGACTACCTTCCAATGGATTCTAAGCCTAACTTGTACCTGCTGCATGCAAGTTTTGCACGGTTGAGAGAGCAAGCGCAACGCGTTGGCCCAGTTCGCTACAAACGCCGCGAGTCAGAACCAAAGTCGTTTTTGGCCACGAGTGCCGGGTTCTTACTCTGGACACGCTTCTGCATCCGTGTGATGCGGCTTTTCTCAGTGTCCAAAACGTTAACGAAAGTCAGCTTTGTCCGTGGCATTGGTTAGCATTCATAGCGCAGCGAACTTCCGCTTTCCGCCCGCTACGGCGTTCCTCTTCAAATTCTGCCCCTCGTATCGTCGGCCTCCCCTTTGATGTCACGGCTCAGTTCCTTTGCCAACGTTGAGCCCTTCGCCAACCTCCGCGCCAGAGTCTCTACAAACCCGGCGTAACGCTCTTTTCCTTGGGCCATAGCAGCCTCTCGAAGGTCGTCCTGGACGGGAGGTATGGCGGATAGCCAAAAGCGAATGAACAGCGCAAGTGCCTCGCCCGCGATTTCCTGATCGCGCTCGAACCGTTCGATTGCCCTCGTCATTCGATCTAGGCGGCGGACCAGGGCCGCCTCGCGCTGATCTGCCTCATCGGGCGTCAGGAAGGAAGCCAGCGCCGCCTCGACGATGTGTGTCTTTGGGACACGTCTGCTGTTCGCAGTGGCCTCAAGCTGGTCGAAGAGGGCGGGATCGAAGTAAACGTTGAGGCGGACCTTTGCCATCGGTTCTAATCCGATATTCCCAAATCGTCACTCCGGTCCATCGCGGCCATCCGAGCCACAGAGCGTTCGCGTTCGAGAATTGTGTGCGCGGAAGCTGTCTTATCTTGAGTGTCGTCATCCAAGCCTTCGAATTCTGCCTCGCGCGCAGGGCGAACTAGCGCATTCTTCTGCTTTTCGGACAACTCATGCGCTCGATCTATGCCTCCTTCTTCGTCTTCGGCATTTGCGGCATCGTGGTCTTTCGCAGGGGAGGCTATCGGTGCCATCCCGCTCCAATCGTCCATTTCCGATTTGAGTGGGGACCGCGCACTGCAAGTCGGCGGTTCAATTACGCGCGCCTTGAGTTGGGTGTCGGCAAAGTATTTCACCTTTCGTGCGCGGACCGGCGGGGCGCCGGAGACCAAGACAATCTGATCGTCGGGGGGCAGTTGCATGATCTCGCCGGGGGTCAGCAGGGCACGCGCCGTTTCCTGCCGCGAGACCATCAGATGTCCGAGCCAGGGCGACAGCCGGTGACCGGCGTAGTTCTTCATGGCACGCAGTTCAGTTGTGGTTCCGAGGGCATCGGACAGACGCTTCGCGGTCCGCTCATCATTTGTCGCGAAGGCGACGCGGACATGGCAGTTGTCTAGGATGGCGTTGTTCTGTCCGTAGGCCTTCTCGATCTGGTTCAGCGACTGCGCGATCAGGAACGCCTTCAAACCGTAGCCCGCCATGAACGCCAGTTGCGTCTCAAAAAAGTCGAGGCGACCCAAGGCCGGGAACTCGTCGAGCATAAACAGGAGCCGGTGCTGCTGCGTGGTCGCTTCAAGCTCTTCGGTCAATCGTCGGCCGATCTGGTTCAGGATTAGTCGGACCAGCGGCTTGGTGCGCGAGATGTCGGATGGTGGCACCACAATGTACAGCGTCACAGGGCGCTCACCGGAGACCAGATCGGTAATCCGCCAATCGCAGTGCGACGTCACGGTGGCAACCACAGGGTCACGGTAGAGACCGAGGAACGACATCGCGGTCGAGAGAACGCCCGAACACTCGTTCGGAGACTTGTTCAAGAGCTCGCGGGCGGCTTGAGCCACGACGGGATGCGGTCGGTCTCCCAGATGCGGAGTATTCAACATCGCGTTGAGTGTCGCCTTGATGCCGCGGGTTGGATCGGAGAGGAACGTGGCTACACCGGCCAGCGTCTTGTCATCACCTGCATAGAGGACATGCAGGATGGCGCCGACCAGCAAGGAATGGCTGGTCTTCTCCCAATGACTACGCCGCTCCAGGTGCCCATCAGGATCGACGAGGATGTCGGCGATATTCTGGACATCGCGCACCTCACGGAGGCCGCGCCGGACCTCGAGGAGGGGATTGTAGGCGGCACTGTTCCCGTTCGTTGGATCGAAGCGCAGCACGGGACCGATCCGCGCGCGCCAGCCAGCCGTCAGCTGCCAGTTTTCACCCTTGATGTCATGGACAATGGCAGACCCCGGCCAGGTCAGCAGGCTGGGGATCACGAGCCCCACGCCCTTGCCGGACCGGGTTGGTGCAAAACAGAGCACATGTTCGGGGCCGTCATGGCGCAGGTAGCGTCGGTCCAGCCGACCAAGAACAACCCCGTCCTCACTGAGCAGCCCCGCTTCAGTTGCATCTGATGCCGTCGCCCATCGGGCCGAGCCATAGGTGTTGACATCGCTCGCCTCGCGGGCGCGCAGGACTGACATGAGGATAGCGGCGACGATGGCAGCGATCCCACCGGCGCCCGCGATCGCGGCACCCTCGACAAAAATACGTGGCGCGTAGGCGTCATACCAATACCACCAGAGGAAGACGTCCCAAGGTCGATAGACGGGCCAACCAAAAAGATCAGTCAATGGCGGGCCGAGCGCTGCCTGATGTCCGAGACGGAAGGCAACCCATTGTGTTGACGCCCAGAGGAACCCGAGGACTACGAGGCTGACGATCACGAGTTGGCCCCAAAGGATCGCGGTGGCTGGTGAGGTGTCGGTGCGGCGCATTGGCTTTCCTTTCAATCAACGGCTAAGGCCGCGATTGCGACCGAGGGTCCAGTCGATGCCGCCGCCTGACCGGACCATGCCAGAGACAGAGCGCCCGAGTTGCCGGTCGAGTTGCGGTGTCCAGGGCACGAGGGAGAACCCCAGCCCGTCGTCGATCATGGCGAAGCGGCCCGAGACGAGGTTGAGGCGTTGGCGGTAGGTTCCTTCGACAGCGTCGCCCTCATGGTGCCAGAAGCGCAACAGGCCCGTCTTCGTTGCGAGCTTTGCGGCCTGAGCGTCCAGTTCGCGAGCCCGCAGCGTGGAGAGGAGGTCGCGGGAGAAGTTCACCCGCTGCCCTTGCCGTTGCGCCAGCCCCATGTCGACCAGGTGATCCGCTCGGCCGTCCATGGCTGTCCGCACCTCCGCTCCGAACCCTGATCCACTGAGCGGCACACGGTCGCGTGCCAGTTGCAACCGGTCGAGCCAGGTCGCGCCCTCGGCTCCGATCTGAGCGGACAAATCCAGATCGGAGCGACCGACCAGTGCCAGCCGCGCCCGTCCGCCCGTTTTCGGAGTCCATAAGCGCGTCTCGACGATACCTCCGGGGGCGGTGTCACCGGTCGCCGCGATATCGGGAAACCGCAAGTGATGAACGCGTCCGTCGACCCCGTCGATGATTGCATAGGCGGTGCCGTGATGTTCATCCTGCAAGCCGCGTTCGACAAGCCGCCCGAGAATTGGGGTGGCGGGTGTGCCTTCGATGGCAAAGTCAAAATCCGCGCGACCTGGGCCATGGGCCAGCGCCCGATGCATGGTCTTGATGATGTCGCCGCGCAGGCCGAGATCGCGCAGTGTATTTTCTGCCCCCGGTTTCAACTCCCAGACGGTGGGGCGGATCGGCGTCGCCAATCCCAACCGTTCCAATCTCTGCGCGCGTCCGATCATCAGGCGGCGCAGTTCCGGATCGCGGGGCTCTGGCGTGCCTCGGCGCAGATCGACAATGCCCGCGTGATCGTCGGCTAATGCGCGCAGGCCTCGATCAAGGTCGGTCCAGCGTTCGGTGGTGACCTGACGTTCCAACTCGCTGGTGATCTCGCGCGCACTTCGGGGACCGAGTTCGAGCTGCACGAGATCCTCGGCGCGCGCGCGCAGACCGTGGGCGATATAGTCCCGCGAGATGACCAAATCGCGGCCATCGTCTGCCTTGCCGCGCACGAGGATATGGATATGCGGATTGTCAGTGTTCCAGTGATCGACCGCCACCCAATCGAGCTTTGTGCCGAGGTCGCGCTCGGCGCGGACCATCAGGTCGCGGGTAAAGGCGCGCAGGTCCTCGAGGTGATGGGCATCTTCGGGCGACACGATGAAGCGGAAATGGTGGCGATCTTCCTCCCAAGTTTCGGAGAAGGCAGGACCGTCAAGCGTGTCTCTGTCCTGGCCAAAGAGATCGGCGCGTTGCCCATCCTGGCCGGCCCCGTCGCGCTGCAGATACCCGATGTGTTGGGAAAGCGGAACGGACCGATATCGGCCCCCGCTGTGCCGAACAACACGGGCCTTGATGATGACGCGACGGGAGTCTCGGGAGAGCCCTTTGGCGGTTCGGGCAAATCGTCCCCGGCCTCCGATCGAACGGCCGCCGCTCGATCCGCTGAAGCGCTTGCCCGTATGGCCAGTCTTCCGGGCCGCGCGCATCACTTCGCCGACGAAGCGGGTTGCCCGGCGTGAAGGGGGGCTTCCGTTTCGGATGCGACCTGGGCGCGGTCCGAAGTCTTCATCCCGGCTCATGGCTTTGATCCTTGCTAAAAGAGAAAGCACCGTAAAAATATATTGCGATCAGAGGCTTCCCGGAAAAGTCGGCACGGTCGGTCCCGACCTGGCACGGTAAGACGGCCCAAAAAACAACCGCATGCCTGGCCACGGTGCCAGGCCTTTTATCTCGCAACTCTTCCGTTGAGATTTCGTGCTCGGCTTCGCTCTGGCAGAACTCCACGATGGAGCACGCCAGCCTGCGGCAAGGTGCGATTTCCACGCTCATGGCGTTTCCATCTCGCTGAGAGGCACAAACATGCCGATCGCAACCCCGTGGTTACCGGATTGGGGGCTGGTTTCACCCGCGTCCGACGGCGCAACCTGAGTTGCGGTAAACAGCGGTGCCTCTCGCCAATCCTGCGGTCGCAGGGGCAGTTCGTCAGCAAGAGAACCATCCTGCTGCGCACCAGTGATCGGCGCCAGAGTGGCAAGATAGGTGCGCGTTTCGGCGGGCAGCGGGCGTCCTGAAGTGAGGTAATCTTCGTATCTCGTAGGTCCCGCATTGTAGGCCGCAAGAAAGCCCGGCGATCCGAACTGGTCGTACATGGCGCGCAGATAGGCCGTTCCGGCGAGGATGTTGTCGCGGGGATCGAAAGGATCATCTCCGAAGCCGTGAGCTCTGCGCAAGTCGGCCCAGGTGCCGGGCATGATCTGCATCAGACCCATGGCGCCCGCACTGCTGACAGCGCGCGGATCACCCGCACTTTCGACCTCGATCACGGCGCTGATCCAAGGGCCTGGAATGCCAAACCTGTGCGCGGCCTCTGCGATCTGGGCGTCAAACGACTGTTCTCCGGCTGCAGCAAGCGTGCGATCTTGTGCCATCGCAACCGATGGCGCCAACGTGGGCGGCACGCACATGGTCAGCACGAGAGTCGCGGCAAAAGTGGAGCGAGAAAAGCTGGTTGGGGACGAGAAACGGGTCATGTGATCACCCTCCGGTCGTCCAGAGAGGTAGCGCTTGGCCGACAATCTGGACTGCGTTGATCGTGCCGAAGTACCGCCCGTCGAGGCTGTCATCGACATGTGCATTAAGCAGGAAGACTTCCTCCGGGCCGAGAGTGACACACCCTGTCCAACTCGGAAGGGGGAGTCCGTTCCGGTCCGTCTCTGCTGCCATCGCGATGATGGTGCCATTCACTGAGACGGCAAGGCCGTCGCGACAGACCACCATGCCAGCGGTTGCCGCAACGCGTTTGAGAAGCAAGGAGTCTACGCCCAAGTAGCCACGCTCGATCATCCAATCGGACCAGTCTAAAGGCAATTGAATGGCTGCGAGATCGCCAAGCCTTGGCGCGATCGATGGGCGCAGGACATAGAGACCGATTGGCACGCTTTCGGACTGGTTCCACACGAAAAGGGGTGTCCGGTCCAACTCTGAAGCCGTGATCAGACCGACAGAAAGACAGACCGCGATGAGGGGAGGAGTTGCGATGGTCATGGCGTCACCGCGCGACGTTTGAGCCAAGCGGCATGCCGAGCCGGTGTGTAAGGCCGGGGCTCATATCCCGCGGTCAGACGGTTGTGAACGTGCTGCCAATGGTTGGGACATACATCCTCCGGCGCGATGCCGTAGCTCTCCACGATGTCGACCGCGACCAGTGCCGCCTCGACCTTCGGCCAGCCGGACAGACGCAAAAGGACGCCTGCACCTGGCGAGACATATGGAACGGTTGAACAGCGTTGGCCTGCCTTGACGGCGCGAAGAATGTCGAGCCGACTTTCTACCGTGCCGTACTCGTTCGACGACCAGCGCACGAGTGCGAAGATTGCGCCCGGCTCGAAGGCCACCCGCTTGTCCGCGCGCGTCAGAATGGTTTCCTCTGCAACGCGCCCGAAGCGGATCCAGCGCTCGACGCGCCCCTCAATCCAAGTGAGATCGACCGTTGTGCGCATTGTCTCAGCGGTCCCGACGCAGATAGGCGGGCGAGATCGCGGCATGGCGTTTGGCAGGAAGCACACAGTCCCCGGTCTCGTCAGAGGTCGAGGTTTTCTCGCCCCGGGTGACCCAAGCCTGCAAATCATCGACCGCATAGACGACGCGCCCGCCGATCTTGGAGTAGCGAGGCCCGGTCCCATAGGTGCGGTGTTTTTCCAGTGTGCGTCCAGAGAGGCCGAGCAAGCGCGCGGCTTCCGGGGTTCTGAGGTAGCGGGGCGGTAGGCCTAAATTTGGATCGGGCATTGGGCATCTCCGGTTGGTATGCGCCGCAGCGGCGCGCCGCGAACTGTCGGAGGTCATCAAAGCGAAGAATTGACCTTGAGGGGGATGACGAAGATGGCTCGGGGATTTCATCACCCCGCCGCTTGCCATTAGGCTCGAGTGGGATGGGCGAACTTGTTGGCCGTGACTTGGTTTTTCGGAGTGCTCAATACTGACCGGTGGTCGGGCTTTGACCGAGAAGAAGGGAGCGGTACCCGCGTTCGGTCAGATGCGTTGCGTGAGCTGCGAGGCGGGCGATTTGCGCTTTGATCGAGCTCGTTCTCCAGGGCTCTTGGTCGACCCGGGATGGCCCGAAGACATGTTGGGCAATTGTCCGATAGCTGGCCTCCACCGCCCGCGCATCCAGCAATCGGCATGCCGACAGGATGCGGGCCCGCTGCTGCCGGGTCAGTCGATCTTTCGTGGGGCTGCGTCCGAGAAGGTGCTCCCGCAAACGCCGCGCGGCGACGACGCGTGTGCTCCAATGCTCATCCAGAGGCAGCAGAATGCCTAAGACGCACCTTAGATTTTTGACATCAAGGACAAGGGATGGGCCTGATTTGATCCGGAGAACGGCGACAGTCTCATCGATACGCACAGCGTCCAAAGCAACGTTTTCGAGGTTCAGCGTTGGGACAGTTTCGCCCGGCACTTCAGCAAAATAGCAGACCGCTGCAGGCGCTACTTGCGGTAGCCAAAAAACTGGTGCGTTGGGGGCTTCTAGGTCTGGATCAACAGGGAAATCGCAACCCCCAATCTGCGGGGGACGACAAGCCATCAAGCATCAGGGGGTATTGCGCGCAGTATTCTGGGTTTCGGCGCAGACATTCCCAGGCCAAGCCAGAGACATCGAGCGTTTCGATGTAGCTGTAGTCGGCTTCGTTCCGCCAATCTCGGGCCATCGACCTTCCCCCGCAAGAAATCACATCTGGGGTTGGTTTTGGAGTGCCCGACCGTCGATGCCGAGTGTCAGATATGACACCTGACAGGCACTTTTGACGTTAGGACGGGGTCGATCCGACAAGGCCGAGATACCCTCTGTCCCGCAGCCAGAGAGCCCTTTTTAGGGTCTTGTCGAACAAAGCACGCGAACCTTGTGGATCGCTCTCGACGTCAAGACCCAGAACGATTTCCGCAGCTTCTTTCCAGCTGGCCTGCTCGTGATAGGCGTCCAGAAGTCGAAGAAACGTCTTCATCATTTCGCGGTCCAGTTGGTCCGCACCCGTAAATTCAGCAATGCCATCGCGATTGATAGACAAAGCGAAGCCCTCCAATGGACCCCATAGGGGCATCCCATGGAGACATGTAGAGTATACTCCGTGGTTAAATACTCTGCAACGCGGATGAGTTCCGCGCATGGACAGCAGACGTATCCTTGCAGTTAATCTGAAGAAATTTCGGGGTGAGCGCAGTTTTTCGCAAGAAGATCTGGCTCATCTCGCTGAGCTTGACCGCACATACATAAGTGCGCTCGAGCGATCGCGGTATTCCGCGAGCCTCGATGTTCTTGACAAGCTTGCGGCCGCTTTAGGGGTCAAATCAAGCGAGTTGTTAACGGGAGAGACGTCGCCGATGGAGCCGGAATAGGAACGGCCTTCGCTTAGAAGTAGCCGTAGTAATCTGGATCAACGAAGGTAGGTTCCGATTCAAACTTTGGTGTCTCTACCACAGCGGGCGGCGGAGGAGATTTGTGTTCCACGACGGTCGGCTGGCTTTCATACTCATTTGGCTCAGGTTTAGTTTCGATCCCGTCAAACGCTTCGAATTCAAAGTGGTCTTCTTTCATGTCGAATTGAAACGGATCGTCCTTTGTATCCATCCCTGAAGAGGGATCACTGTGTTCAAGTTCAGGCTGCAATGGGTCTGGCTTTTGCTCTGTAGGGCCAAAAGTAACCAGAACGCCATCGTTCTCTTCATCTTTGAGCGACCCTTCCGCGACAAACACGTCCTCACGGTCGGCGTCTGGTTTTGGAACGTCGATCAGTTCACCGTCCGGCAATACCCATTCCTTCCGGGGAGCCATTTGTTCATCTGCCGACGGCAACTGGCCGGAATCTGTAGGGTCGCTTACCTCAAGTTTATGCACATATATGATCTCTGACGGGACGTAGAACGGTACGTCTTCCGGCCAAAGGTCAAGTTCAGGGCTATCTGTTACCGGGATACGGAACCAAGAAAGAGATCCGTGTCGATCTTCCGCAGCAAATAGGTCCCCGATCTCGCCAGGATGGCCAGTTTGCGCGTAAAATTCTGCAGCCAAATCGACACAAGCTTCGGTCAATAGGCTATAGTTATAGGTCTCGTTCTCCAAAGCACGCGCCTCGTTCAGCAGGTGATCATAGGTCACCTCCGGCAATGGCACCGATGCCCATACAACCGTGTCAGCAACCAACTCTGCAAGGTGATATGCGCTCTCATCCCTATAGATTCCGTCGTCCGGCATGAATGGAAGCGTCTGCGGAAACGCAAGTTTCGTCGTCTCGTGCAGAATGTTCGCACCAATCGTGTACTGGTGCTCGCCGTCTTCATAGAACGAAATATTGGCGTGGCCGGGTAAGCTGTTGTTGTAAACGTTCAGTCGCATTTCCCAAGTTGTCATGGTCGCTCCCCCGAAATCGAATAGAACGAAAAGCCGTCGCAGGCTGTCGTTTGGACGGTGATTGTCAGGTCGCCAAACAGGGTCTCGATGTCCCGATCAAGCGAGGCATACCCTCCCACCTCATTGGTGAGCCAATTGGGATATGGAGGGACCATGTCCGCATCGGTCAGAGCGAAGTCGTTTGCGATGAAGGCAAAGGCCTCAAAACTCGACCCGTCGTTTGCAACTCGGTCGCGCGGGACCAACACAAGACTTTGCAGATTTCGAGACGGGTTGGAGGGTGTCGCTTCGACCTCCGTGGCGCAGGATGGGATCCAGCCATCATGCAGGTCAGGAGCTGAAAGCGAGATTGTTGGGTTTGAAAACTCGGGCCGAATGACGTGCCCCAGTTGCGCCTGACTGTGAGCACGATGGACGACTTCCGAAAGAACGCGGGTGAGATCACGATGACGCTGATCTGTTGATTGATCTGCTCGCGACACCGATGAAAGGCCCAGAACGCTTAGTCCGACGGCCGCAGCCAGCAGGCAAACTGAGAAGGTTTTGATTGGTTTGGTCATCTGTAAATCTGCCCCTGCAAGGTCGCGCGCATGACAGCTTGGAGCGTATTTGCAACCCTCAGCCGCTCCCTCGCTTCTCTCATGTGCTTGACGATTGTGCTGCGATGCAGCCCCATTATTTCAGAAATATCATCGATGGTTTTGCCATCGCCAACCCAGGCGAGAACTTCCCGCTGGCGTTCCGTCAGCTCCTCACCGTCAGGAACTTGCGGGAGCAGCCTGGTCGAAAGATCGAACGCGCTCAAAACGCAAAACAACAGCTTTCGGTTTTCTACCCAAATCCGGTCGACTTGTTCTTGTTGTGAAATATCGTCAGCGCTTAGGCCAAACCCGGTGATCAAGCCTGAACCATAGTTGCGAAGGCTGATGGTGTATCCGTTCACCAGGCCAAGATCGAGACAGCGTTCGTGAATTGCAACCTGACGAGGAGAGAGTTTGCCTTCCGACTTCAATCGTCGCGTCAAATCCCAGCTGACTGCGCCCTGACTATTCAACGCCCATTCAGTATTTACGTCAGATTCAAATGCCGCACCGTTGACAAAGAACTCGTCGAACTCGTCGCCGTAGCTCGACTTCACAATGGTATCGTGTTGAGATTGTTGGGTGTTCGCCTGGCGTCGGCGCGACGCCGCATAGAAAATCCGCAGAAACCCCGCGTTCTCTAAGTCGACATGCAACCGATCCCAAAGCGCAGAAGCATCCTGCGTCATTAGGTAGGGTTCAAGATGGTCAATCGGCGTTGCGAAGTGCATTGGATAGCCTCATAGGGCTACCCTTCCCATTCCTACGCTATTCTACGCTTCAGATTTTTCAATTGGTTCGTTGGTCAAGGCAGCTTTTCGGCGAAAACTAACCGCTCTCAAGGGGCTGTTTCCTATCAGTGCGTGCCTTGCTCCGAAGTGTTCGGGGCAAGGCACATTGCCTTCAGTCGCCGTTGCGGCGGCTGCTGGGGCGCGACCAGATGAGGCTGTAGGTCTCTTCACCGCCTTCGATGATCGTGTCGTCGAAGAGGTTGGCGTAGATCGGCGCGGTGAAGCTTGGGTCGTCGAGCTTGAGGCTCAGGTAGTCGCGGCCCTCCGTAGAGCGCTTGGACCATGCGGCACCGATTTCTGCGCGGCCAACGAAGACGCGGTGGGAAGGGGCGTTGCCATTTGCGGTGCTGTCCTCGGGGACAACGCGGACCCCTTTCGCTTGCACGCTGAGGGTTACGATTTCTCCGACGAATTCGCTGCCGGTCTTCTTGAAGGTTCCGATGGTAGCCATGTCAGCTCTCCTTTTGAGTTGTCCGAGCCCGCGCCTATCGCGACCTCGATGGCGATCTTCGGGACCGGGACGATCCGCCGACGCAGCCATTTGGCCCGCAGCGCCAGCGAAGGACGGCGCGCACAGACTTTCTTGTTCCGCGAGGAATGGTGGGTGTACCCGCCGGGGGAAGAAAGTCTGGGCGCCCCGTTGCGGCTTAGGCGGTCGAGGCGTCAGCCGATCCCGATCAGATCAGCCCGTTGAGAGGTCCGTTTAGGACGCGCGGCACAAGTCATGGGAGAAGTGCTGACAGGTTCTCGCTGGACCCGGCAAGGCCCCTGCAGCGCACGTCGTAGAAAGGCAGGCAATGGCGTGCATTCGGTGCAGGTGCCCGCTTCGATGGACACATAAGCTTATGACACGCCCCGGCTCTGAGCATAAGTGGGCAGGCCTGTTGGCGCTGCAACCCGTGAGCTCCACAGTGTCGCCGTGCCATGCCTCAGGCTGAACCGCATACTTCTAGGACCGCGATCACAACGACTACCCCGCAAACTGAACAATCCGAGGGCATGATGCCAGCCAATTACCCGCCGCCTAAAGGCCCGACCGCGATTGAGGCTCAAGGGCCCTCCCCTCGAACCATCCCACAATGCGGACCCAAGCAGTTATTCCAACAAGCGCCGCTCCGATCCATGATAGGACAGTGGCAGTCGTTTCACCCGCACCGCCCAAGTCGGAAAGACCCTTCGCCGCGTGGAAACCTGCAACCCCGGCTGGCACCGCGTAAAGCAGGCCGAATAGACCACGGATCAACGTCGATCGGATGCTGACGAACACGATTTCACCCACGACCACCGTCGCGGTACCAAGAAACAACCCGGCCGCAAGTGAGACCAAAAGACCTTGCCCGGAATCATAAAGATAGACGCCCGATGCCAATCCGATCCAAAATGGGACGGCATAGACGGCCAGGTTGAACATCGCCCAGCAGATTGAAACAAGGCCGAATACGGCAAGCAAAACTAACATGATCATGGTGTGCTCCTTTTGAAGGGACTGCGCCTCCACCACCTCCAACAGCGCAAATCCATTATAGCAGAAATCGCCCCCCCCCCCCGGGAGAGGCCGGGATGGGCATTAGCGGATTTCCGATTAGGCGGAGGGGGCGAGCTTCGGACGAAAATCGAACAGTGGGATCCCCATTGAACGGGCCTTGTCGGCGAGGTTGTCGGTGATGCCTGACCCCGGAAAGACCACGAGGCCTATGGGCAGAGCCTCAATCAACGTATCGTTGCGCTTGAACGGAGCCGCTTTTCCGTGACGCGACCAGTTGGGCTTGAATACGATCTGCGGACAGCCGCGTTTATCGGCCCAAGCACTCGCGATACGCTCGGCTCCTCGCGGAGCACCTCCGTGCAAAAGTACCATGCCATCATGTTTGGCATGGACACGATCAAGCGCATCCCAGATCGCGGTGTGATCAACAGAATCGAGCCCACCGGAAAAGGCGATTTTTGGACCAACTGGCAACAGCGGTTCAAGATCGGCACGGCGCTTTGCAGCGATATGGTCGCGGCTGTCGATCAACGATGCGGTCATGGCGCGATGGTTCACATGGCTGCCAGTGCGCGGATGCCATGTCTGGCCAAGATGGGTTTCGAATAGATCTGCGGCGAGACCGCGCATAGCTTCATACGTGTTGCGTCGTTCTAGAAGCGTAAGGCCTTCGGCGATCAATGTCTCCAGTTCAACCGAGCGAACTTCCGACCCGTCTTGTTCGCGCTGCGCCCGTTTCTGCGCCTGTTCGTTGGCATCCAGATCACGATCAACCCGTGTGGCTTTGCGGTGGAAAAGGTTGGTAGTGGCCCAGAGCAAGTCGTCAAGGTCGGGCTCAAGTCGAGTGTCCGACAGAGTGACGACGAGTGCGTCGAAGATGTCAGTGACAGCCGTGCGTACGGCGTCAGCTTCTGGCAGCGGTCGCGGGTCAGGTTGATCGCTGAAGGCGTGCCAACCGTAGAGTTGCAGTTCCTCTAGAACGACAGCGGTCGAGGATTGGGTTTGAGGATAAATGTGGGACATAAGGTGGCTCCAGTTTTCGAGGGCCGCGCCTGTCGCGGCCTTCCCGGGCGACGGGAAAGCAGGGGCTGGTCGCGCCTGCATTCTCAGGGGTCCCCTTCGCGCCTGCGCGATGGGGTGGAACCGGAGCGCAGCGGAGGACGGCTTGCCGTTGCGGGTTCGCCCGGCCTCTGCTCCGCCTCGCCTGCTCTCGGAAGGCCTGCAGGCGCGGCGCTTAATCGGGTAACGCCAGGCCCGCATCCCCGGGCGCCAGTTGCGGGCGCAGATGGACGCGCAGCTCATTGAGCCCAAAAGCACGCAGATCGTCGTTGAAGTCACCAAGCCGGGGGACCAGCCGAACAACTTCAATGCTCTTATTCATCGCACGTTCCGCAAGTGCTTTTGCCGCAGAGCGACCCGCAGGATCGTTGTCGACCGCAACGTAAAGACGGCGCGTGGTTTCCGGAAGGCGTAGCGCGGAAAGGTGATTTGCGGAGAGCGCCGCAACGGCGGGCAACGCTGGCAACGCTATTCGCAACGAAAGCATCGTTTCCAGACCTTCACCCGCTGCCGTGACGTCATCAGGATTCCCCAACCAGACCCCGTTTCCCAATAGGCATCCCATCGCCTTGCGACAGGGCTCAACAGGCGCTTTCTGTGCTGTCGCAGAGTCAAACCATGTACGTTGCAAACCAGTCTGCCGGCCGTTCAGATCCGTCACCTGCGCAAGAAGCGCGGGCCATGTCTCTGGCTGCTCCAGCGGTGAATGGCCCTCCCGCCAATAATAGCAATCCGGATGAAACCGCAGCGCCTTGTGATGCGCTACATCTGAAAGCCCACGATTGATCAAATAACGTTCGGCTATTGTGCCTGCGAGGGGCCGCCCCATTGCCCAAAGACGCCGGGCGGCCTTTGGCGAGCCTCGTCCAGCGGGGGCATATGACTTCAGTCGGGGCGCGGGTTGAGGAAGAACCAAGAAGCGACGCGCCTCTTCGAGAGTGTCAGTCAAAGTGCTGATCCTCATCGTGGCGGCGATCAGATCGAGTAGGTCGCCATGTTCGCCCGTGGCGGCGTCAGACCACTTTCCCGCAGCTCCGGGGCCCGACATCGGCCCGGTTAGACGGACATAAAGACTGCGACCGGGCGCATTCTCCACATTGCCAACGATCCAATATCGGCCCTGCTGGCGCCCATTGGAGAGGTAGTGGCGGCATACTGCGTCCGCATCGGCGGCCAGTGTCCGCGCGATAACCTTTGCGGGGTGTTCCATGGACAACTCCTTTCGTCAGCACCGACAAAAAAGGGGCCCACCGTTTCCGATGGGCCCAAGGTGTCCGGCCGTGTCGGGTGGCCTGGGGGGACGGTTCATACCCGAATGCCCGGATGCGTTACTCGGCAGCGGTCTGTGTGTTCGCCTCACCGGAAACAGGCTCATCTTCGCGTGCCGGGCCTAAATCCCCCACAACCTGTTCGCCGCCATCAGCCGCCGATTGCTCGACTGCTTCTAGGGTTGTGCTGTCCGCGTCGTCGATCAATTCGATCTGCGGGTCTTCAACCTGTGGCAATGGGTTCGTACGCAGCACCTCCGGCAGCCAGCGGCTTCCAGCGAGAAGCTCTTCTGCCGCAGCCACCATCTCCGGCTTCTTGAGCCCCACGAGCCGCGCGGCGGCATCGTCGCCTTTTGCGTCCCGAACAGTCTTCAAAATACGGGCCTTCGTCACACGGCCGAGGTAGGTGTCAGCGGACACCCCCCAACCGGCCTTCGCCATGTCGAGGTCGACCGTCCCGGCCAAAACATCCGCGTGTGCCATCGCATTTGGACGACGGTAGTAGGGGTCATGCGTTGCGTTCACCCCCAGAGAGATACAATGCGCGAACAAGGCCTCTCGGCTGCATCTGTCGAACTCCGTCAGGATGTCCCACAGATCTTCCGATGCTTTGGGCAGTGTACGAACCCAGGTTTCGTGTCTCTGCTCAATCGCCTGCGCATAGGGCATATCCCCCAAACCAGGCACCTGCCCTCCAAAACTTGTATGGCGCAGTTCAACTTCGACACAGCTGTCACCTCCATGACGGTAAAAGAGCCGAAGCGTCATGGCGTGAAGGGCGGCAAGCAAGGCGATCTGCGGATCCTGCGCAAGGGCATCTCGCAAAGCGAGCGTTCGATGCGCTGTGAGCTCCGTCAAGAGCCGGTCCGAGAGAGGTTTCAACTCGTCGTCGTCCTCCTCCTCAATGCTCCCAACTTCTGCCTCATCTCCCTCGTTCGTCTCAGCAGGATCCGCTGCAGCCGTATCAACCGGCTCTTCTGGCCCATTATCGGCTTCGTCCTCTGGCCTCACGTACCCGCGCTCGACGCGAAGTCGGCCTGAGCTGTCGATGCTGACAAATGCACCAGCCAGCGCAAAATCCTCGTCTTCGAAACGGATTGGGCGTTCCTGCAGCGCCTCCATTGTCGTTTCGATCTCGCCAAGACGCACATCAACGTCGTCAGGCAACTCCTCCGCATCCGCATGCTCTGCTTCGAGCGCATCGTACTCCGCTCTAAGCGCTTGGTAGGTCGCGGCCTGCTCGTAACTCATGGGCTCTGCCTCGCCGGGAATGCGGTGCATGCCAAAGGTGTGGCCATATGGAAAGTCAGTATCTACTTCGACCCAATGCCACCCTTCCGCCTGAACGCCCTCTGCGTCTTCCCGCAGTTTCTCAGTGACCATCAGATCAAGCAGCCCGGCATCCTGTAGCCAGCCACCGTCATCGGTCTGGAACAGATCCCGCAGGATCGCACCGCCTGCGTCGACATAAGCGTCCAGCCCGACATATTGCGCCCGGCGGTCTGAGGCGCGCACCGCGCCCTCAGTCAGCATGCGGCGGATTTCATAAGGCTGCTTGGAATAGTGCCGCTGCAACGCCTCCCAAACCTGCTCTTGCCGCTCATGATCGGGATTGACCGTGAACGCCATAAGTTGGTCGAGCGTCATTTCTTCCTCGGCATAGGCATCCAGCAACGTAGCAGCTACGGCGGCAAGCTTGAGCCGCTGCTTCACGATGCTGGCGGAGACGAAGAAGGCTGCCGCAATCTCCTCCTCGCTCGTGCCCTTCTCGCGCATCGCTTGAAAGGCGCGAAACTGATCCAGCGGATGCAGCGGCGCGCGCTGAATATTCTCGGCCAGGCTGTCTTCCTCTGCCAGACCATTTGTGCGGATGATGCAGGGAACGGGTGCTGTGCGGTTGAGGCGCTTTTGTTTGACGAGCAGTTCCAGCGCTCGAAAACGCCGCCCGCCTGCGGGAATTTCGAACATGCCAGTCTCGGTGCCGTTTTCGTCCAACACGGGCCGCACCGTAAGGCTGGCCAGAAGGGTGCGCCGGGCAATGTCCTCGGCCAGTTCCTCAATCGAAACGCCGGCCTTGATGTGCCGGACGTTGGACTGACTGAGCAGAAGCTTGTTGAAGGGAATGTCGCGCGAGGCGCTGAGGGTGATTTTCTGTTGCTTGGTCATCGGGGGTCTCCGCGACGGGCCGGTCGGGAACCTCTCTCGACCTCCAAACCCGTCACGAAAACCCGGCCCACCTCTTCCTCTGAGAAAGGGGTGAACCGGATCTATCTGGGCGCGTCAGGTTTCAGGCAGCGCTTTCCAGAAGCTTTTTCGCGCGGGTTTCCATCTCCAACCGTGCGTCCTGCTGCGGCCTGTTACGCGCGACCGCAGTGACGCCCTGCACGAAATCGTAGACACTCTCAGGTGGCCTGCCTTCTTCGATCAGCACGGCGTCGATGATCGTCGTAGCAGCGGCCTTCGAGAATCCGCGCTTACGCAGAAAATCCGACCGATCTTCGTCCGTCCGCGCCACGATCTTCTCGCGCGCGGCGCGGATGCCATCGATAAACGGCGCGGGCGACGAATTGGCAAAGGCCTCCAGCGCTGGGGTGGCCTCGTGGGCAAACCGATTGGCTGCGTACTTCGAGTGCCGGATTTTGATCTCCTGAAAGTCCTCAACTCCCCAGAGATTACGGTTCTGGCAAACCGCGCGGAGGTAGAAACTGGCGATGCCAAGCGTCTTTGCGCCGACCTCTGAATTCCAGCAGTAGAACCCGCGAAAGTAGAGATCCGGCGTTCCATCGGGCAGTGTCCCCGCCTCAATCGGGTTCAGGTCATCCACCAGAAAGAGGAAAACGTCGCGATCAGATGCATAGAGGGTCGTAGTGTCCTTGGTGATATCGACCCGCGGATTGTAGATGCCAGTCGACCAATCGAGCACGCCGGGGACCTTCCACCGTGTATCTCCGGTCCCGTTGCCCGCAATTCCTTGAACAGCAGAGACCAGCTCATGGTCATAGATGCGCCCGTAATCAGGCCCAGTCACAGCTCGCAGTTCCGTTCTACCATCCTCGGTTTCCAGCGTCTTGATCTGTTCCGCGCGGTGGTTGGTCAGCCCGTATTGCAGGTTGATGCCTGCCAGCGGCGCCGGCAGTTGACGCAAATACGCAGCGGGCGCGCCAATAAGGCTCGACAACTGGCCAAAGCTCCAATGCGTCGGGGCGATAGGACCTTCCGCGCCCGGCATCATCAACTGCAAGCGTTCCGGATTGTCACGATGTGCCTCAACCCGGATCGTAGCGCTTTCCACCGTCCGCGTCCGGCTCCGCTCGGCCCGGCCTTTCACGGACGCAAAAAGGGCATCCAGTGACAGATACCGGTCATCGTCGGGCCGCGAAAACCACTCCGACGACACGCGGTCCACATGCGCGCCGCGAGACACATCCACCTTGTAGCCGCCGCTTGGATCGCGATGGCCGTCCAGAATTTCCATACTCATTGGGACTCTCCCGAGACGGGCGGTCAGGAGCCTCTCTCTCGACCTCCAAACCCGTCAGGGGAACCACCTCAGGCCTCTAACTCTCTATGAGGAAGGAGTCAGAAACCGAGCACGGGAACCAGTTTCGGAAACGCGCAACGTTTGGAATTCCAAATTAAAGATGAGCCTTCTCCAAGAATGCACGAATGCGGCGGAGGGTTGATCTTGGCCCCAATTCGAAGAGGAAACGACATGGTCGCGGTGTTCTTAACATCCCGGAACGCAAAATGGATTAAGATGGCTGCTTCATGGGCAATCGCCGAACGAGGCTTGCGAAAGTTCAGGTAGCATTTTGGACCCACGTCCTACTGCCTGCAAACAACCTACAAGACTCAGCATTGCCACGTCTCTTTTCGCTAACGCTAAGAACGAACAGGCAAGTCAATGATGCCGCCAAATTGGATACTTCAACTAATCCCCATCAAAGATGCGGTGATTGCCCCGTCGCAATCATCAGATGATGTTCTTGGTGATGGGCTCCGATAGTCATCAATCCGTGGAAACCCAATCCTTGGATCATGGATGCATCCCCTGTGACGGTCATCATCACACCATCAGGCATTTCAGCGACCTCTGTGGTCCAACCAGCTTCCGCGTCAAGGAAGGGAGCATGGGCCGGGACCATACGAAGCAGGGCATCAATCACCTCGCCGGACCCGCTCACCTCAAACACGGCTCCAGTGGAGGTCGGGGTTGCGACAGAGACTGCTTGCGTGGTCAGCAAGTCCATATCGATCAAGTGTTGTTGCAGGGCAGGAATATCCACAGCCTCCCAATCAGTAGCGTCATCAGGCCGTAGCAAGGCTACGATCTCCGCTATAGCTGCAAAGGCGGATTGTCCTGTTTCCGAGGGGCCCGCATCGGCTGTACCCATGGCAGAATGAGCGTGTTGGGCCTTACTCGGCGTGGCGGCGAGCATAAGAAGGACGGCAAGGGGACGGATCATCAGGGTTACTCCAATTCTCTTTCGATATGAGTAGCCGAACACGTGACCGCTAGATATGATCCTGATCACATGCTCACATCTCCGTTCCATCTGCTTCCAGACACTGACCTGAACCCGCTCAATGCTGTTGCGGGGGAGGTGTTGTTCCGAGAAGGCGACACAACACGCGGCATTTTCGTCTGCGTGGACGCAACTGTTCATCTGGTCCGAGTGGGACCAGATGGAGAGAGCATCACCTTACACCGTGCCGGGCCCGGTCAAGCATTGGCAGAGGCATCGCTTTATGCCGACCGGTATCATTGCGACGCGGTGGTCAAGGGGGCTGGTCAGATTGTCCATATCCCGAAATCCGTTATCCTCAAGCACATGTCCAACCCAGAATTTGCAAACGCTTATATCAAGTACATTTCGCAGCAGGTGCAGCAGTATCGGGGTGTGCTGGAGATCATGTCCATCAGATCAGCGACGGAACGGGTTTACGCGGCCCTTGTAGCAGGGCTACTCGATGGTACCGTCATGGAGTGCTCCACGAAGATCGCCCTGACCCATGAGGCCACGTACCGCGCCTTGCGCACGTTGGTGCAGCAAGGGCGGATCGATCACATAGGGCGAGGCCGATATAGCTTGAAGCATCAGCCGGATGGTCCATAGGCCAACTTCAAAGCTAGGCTGGCGAGTGAAGCGTGACAGGTGTGTCCAAAGGCACCTCAAGGTAAAGCCGCATGACGTGGTCATTGACCAGACGGACACACCCGGAGGATGCGGACGTCCCAATAGTCCAAGGTTGAGGCGTTCCATGGATGCGTAGATACGTGTCCCGTCCCGCATCGTCGTAGAGATAGAGCGCTCTTGCACCCAAAGGATTATCGGGGCCGCCGGGCACGCCACTGGCGTAAGGTCCATAAACGTCAGGCTCCCGAGCGATCATGTTGGCAGTCGGTGTCCAGCTCGGCCATTCAACCTTTCTGCGAATGGTGTAAGTGCCCGGAGATTGGAGACCTGATCGCCCAACCGCAACGCCGTAACGCATTGCCATGCCGTCATCTCCGATATGGTAAAGGTACTTTGCGACTGGATCGACATGGATGCTGCCGGGCTGCAATCCAGCATTGTGCCGAACGCGCGTGGGCATGTAGCGCGGGTTCAAACCCCAAGGGTTATTGGCCATCGGATCGGCATCGGGGCGCGTCACGGTCGCATCAAAGCCGACGGCGTCCTGTGCGAAGGCTGGAAACGCTGTGGCAAAGACTAAGCCGGCGGCGGAGGTATTGATAAAATGTCGACGAGTGATCATGGCAATCGTTCCTCGCGGTATGATTGAAGGGCCTGTTGGTTGCCATTCAAATACCCTCTGAAACCCATGTAACAAAGCTTACATACTTCAAATATCTGTAAGGATAGCACCGCGACCCGGAAGCTCTGAATTCAAGTGAGCCTCTATCGTGATCACCGCAGGATGATTGCCTTCTGCTTTGGCGCAGAAGCACGAAAAGTGTCAGCGCTGTGCCAACACCATCCTGATCGTATCAGCCTGCATCTGACCATCCGCCCCGCGTTCACCGGGCTGCGTCCATGCAAAATGAACACCGGAGGGACCAGAAACCATGCGCGGAAAATTGATGGATCCGGTCGTACTGTTTAAGTGCACCTGTTGCGTTGCGTGGCATCCCTGACCGCTATCTGCCAAGCAAACCATGAGCGCCTCGCCCTCATCCGTCCATTCAACCCAAGATACCAGTGCCGCGCCGACATCCAGCATCAACACGTCAACCCTTCCAGCGACATCCTCTCCGCCAATAGGCAATGCATCGCCAAAGCTGACACCTGCATCTTCAGAGAACGATACATAGACTGCGGGAATGTCATCTGGCGCTGTGAACCAGGCCACGACTGCAAGCGCGCCTTCGGCATCAATGGCCGGTCCGTTCACGGGGCAGCCAGAGATTTGCCAGCCATCTTCATGGACATTCACGGGAGCTGACCATTCGCCGTCCATGTACCGCACGATCGAGATATCGCGGATTTCCTCGGACGTTCGATCGCGGTAAACTAGCAAAACGGACCCGTCCCCGGCCACCACAGCAGAGGTCTGGCAACAGGTGCAGGCGCGGGCGTCGATCAGCATTTCTTCGCCAATGACTCCGTCTGATCCAACCATCGCTGCGCGCAGCTGCATCTCATTGGGATTGCCACCGCTTTCATTATCCAAATCGGCCAATCCATATTGGCGGCCGTCCAGCCAGATGGCCATCAATTGATCTGTGGCGACAGGCAACAGCGTTGCAAAGCCGTGCTGCACGGAACGCCCATCACGATGTGGCGTTTGCGCGTGGCCCCACGTCTCACCACCGTCGTCCGAGAGTGCCACGGTGAAGTCATAGGCATACGCCGTGCGCCCGTTGTCTTGCAGCCAGTGCACGGCCAAGGTGCTGTCTGGGAACGCCGCGACCGATGGGATATCGGCCCAGTTCACGAAAAGCTGGTCCGATGCTGTCACGGTCATTGGCGCGGTCCATTGCTCGTCAAATCTTGCAATGCGGACGGCATGACCTTCCTCGGAAGGTTCCGTCCAACTCATCAGAATTTCGCCAGCTTCAGTCGCAAAAAGCGACGGGTCTTGCGCGCCGGGACCTACGGGAACGGGCACCTCAACGATGTTCGAGAAGACCGCGCCGCCATGGCCGGATGCCCCGGCAGTATTGGCTCCAGACATGGCAATCAAAGCAATGGCGACAAGAAGGCGCTTCCGTTGGCTGAACCGAGGCATTCTAGCTATGGCTCGCAAAGACGCTGCTTTCATTGTCTGCTGCAAAGAGAATGACGTCAAAGGGATCGACGCGTGCGCCCATCTCCATCCCCGGCGATCCTGCTGGCATACCCGGCACAGCAAGGCCGAGCGCGTCAGGCCGCTCAGACAGAAGGCGAGCGATGTCTTCCATCGGCACATGGCCTTCGATGGTATAACCGTCCACGTCCACCGTATGGCACCCGGCAAGGGCATCGGGGACACCGCGCTCACTCTTTTGGCGCATAAGTTCTTCCTGATCAGATTCGATCACTGTTAGATCATAGCCAGCAGTCCGAGCATGTTCGACCCAAGCACTGCAGCACCCACATGTGGGCGAGAGATACACCGTCATTCTGGTTGGAGTAGCCAATGCGACGCGCGACATGAGCGGCAATGCGATGGCAGAAAGAAGAAGCGTACGTCGATTCATGGAGTAGGTCCTTTGACTTGTCGAAGTAATATAAGTTTTGATGGTTTGGCCCTTTGATTGAACCATAGGCTGGAAGCAGCGTCACAACAAAGGTGACGTATGTCTCGGCACATCACGAATGCGTGCCATGGGGCGTGTCAGAGATGAACTTCAGGTCGACACTGCGCGCATCGCTCTCGTCGAGGCAGGTCGTCTCTATCTGGATCGTTGCAAAGAAGAAACCGAACTGGGATTTGAGGAGCGCGTGCGCAGTTTCCAGGATCTTCTCTGCGTCAGCTCCCTCTTCAATGCGCATATGAGCCGAAACGACATTGCGACCGCTGGTCAACGCCCAAGCATGCAAATGATGGACGTCTTGGACGCCCGGGATCAGCTCAAGAGTTAAGTCGACATCGGGCAAGTCTACTCCGTCAGGAGTGCCCTCCATCAACAATCGCATCGCATCGCGCAGGATACCCCAGCTGGCCCAGATGAGGACAACGCCGAAGGCCATACCAAGGATCGGGTCGATGAGGAGAAACCCCGTAAATTCTATCACCAACGCCGTCACAATGATCAACAAGCTGCCAACGAACGTCTGAATGATATGCCACAGCGCGCCCCTTGTGTTCAGGTCGTCTTTGCTTTGCTTCCACAAAAGGGCCAAGGATATGAACTCAGTGAACAATCCACCGGCCGCCGCGATCAACAAAGGCGTCGTGGGTAGATCAATTGGATCTGATAGCCGCATGGCCGCCATGGCAATAACGACAATGGCCATTGCGAGGAGGAAGCCACCGTTGACCAGCGCTCCAATGACCTCGGCGCGGTACCATCCAAAGCTCATTGTGTCATCCGCTGGCCTCTCCGCCAGGCGGCGGGCCACGATGGCTACCAACACACCGCCGACTGCGGAAAACGTGTGAAACGCATCCGACATGACAGCAACAGACCCGGTCCAAAGACCGATCCCAAGCTCCACGAAGAAGTATATGCCGGTCAACCAAGCTGAGATCGCAAGACCCCAGCCACCTGATGGCAGATGTCCTGAATGTCCGGTTGCCATTGTGTGTGCCTTTCGCGTTCAGAGGTCCACGCGCCGGAGGCGCAGGGCATTGGTGATAACAGAGACGGAAGAAAGGCTCATCGCGGCCGCCGCGATCATGGGCGACAGCAGCAATCCGAAGACGGGATAGAGCACACCTGCAGCCACAGGCACGCCGAGGGCGTTGTAGGCAAAGGCGAAGAAGAGGTTCTGCTTGATGTTCTTAAGCGTGGCGCGTGCCAGCTTCCGTGCGCGCACAATGCCCGTCAGATCGCCACCCAACAGCGTGATGCCCGCGCTTTCAACGGCGACGTCAGCGCCCGTTCCCATAGCGATGCCCACATCAGCGGCAGCCAACGCGGGCGCGTCATTCACGCCATCACCCGCCATGGCGATGCTTTTGCCGGCCCGACGGAGTTCTTCAACAAGGTTTTTCTTATCCTCAGGAAGGACACCAGCACGCACTTCATCGATACCAAGCTTGCGGGCGACCGCGTCTGCGGTGCGCTGATTGTCGCCCGTGGCCATGATCACTTTCAGTCCAAGCTTATGCAGATCTTCGATAGCTTGCGCGGCGGTGTCCTTGATCGGATCAGCGACTGCCAACAAACCGGCCAGCGTGCCGTCTAGCGCAACGTACATCGCCGTCTTGCCCGCATCGCGCAGGTCATCGGCTGTCGCGTCCATGGCAGAGGTATCGATGCTCAAAGCTTGCATCATTGCCGGGTTTCCAAGCGCGACTGTGCGACCATTGATGCGGCCTTGCACACCTTTGCCAGTGACGGCCTCGAAATCTTCGACGTCTGCGCGCGTCGCTCCGCGCGCCTCTGCTCCCTCGACAATGGCCTCAGCGAGCGGGTGCTCAGACCCGCGTTCCAATGCGGATGCAAGGGTCAAAAATTCGGCTTCGTCCACACCTTCAGTGGTGACAACGTCCGTCAACGTCGGCTGGCCAAGCGTCAATGTGCCGGTCTTGTCCACGATCACCACGTCGATGCGTGCCATACGTTCCAGCGCCTCTGCATCTTTGATCAGGACGCCAGCCTGGGCGCCGCGTCCCGCAGCCGTTGTGATCGAGATCGGTGTCGCAAGTCCAAGCGCACAGGGGCATGCGATAATCAGCACGGACACAGCCGACGCGATAGCGAAGACAAGCGATGGTGTTGGGCCGAAGGTTAGCCAGGCAAAGAAGGCGGCCACGGCGATCAGCACCACGGTCGGCACAAAGACCGACGAAACGCGGTCAGCCAGCCCTTGGATCGGGGCGCGCGATTGGCGCGCTCCCGCCACCATATCCACGATCTGCGCCAACACTGTATCGCTGCCCACTTGGGTCGCGCGAATAGCCAAAGTGCCGTTCTTATTCAGCGTGCCGCCAGTCACACGGTCGCCCTTGGTCTTTTCGATCGGCACAGGTTCCCCGGTGAGCATGCTTTCGTCGATGGAAGACCGACCCTCCATCACCTCTCCATCAACCGGAATGCTGTCACCGGGACGGATCCGAAGGAGATCCCCTTCCATGATATTTTCGAGCGGCACATCGTTCTCTCGGCCATCGGGCAGAATCCGGCGAGCGGTCTTTGGCGCCAGATCGAGAAGGGCGCGGATCGCGTCGCCCGTGCGCTCGCGGGCACGCAATTCCAGAACCTGTCCCAGAAACACCAATGCGATGATGACCACCGCGGCCTCGAAATAGGTGCCGACCCCGCCGCCCATTTGATACTCGGCAGGAAAGATCCCGGGCGTGAAAGTAGCTGCAAGCGAGTATGAGTACGCCGCGCCCACGCCGAGTGAAATCAGCGTCCACATGTTCGGTGAGCGTGTCTTGATCGAGTCCCAACCGCGCTTGAAAAACGGCGCAGCGGCCCAAAGGATGATCGGTGTCGCAAGAATGAATTCGATGTACACGGACAGCTGGTGGCCAAGCATGTCACGCAGCGGCAAACCAACCAACTCGCCCATCGTAAGCACAACCAGAGGCACTGCAGCCGCGATGCTGATCCACATCCGGCGCGTGAAATCGACCAACTCTTCGCTTGGCTCGTCGCTTGGCATGGTCGGTTCCAACGCCATCCCGCAGATGGGACAAGCACCCGGCTCATCTCGCACGATTTCAGGGTGCATCGGGCAGGTGTATTGCGCGTCCTTTGGGGTGGCTTTCTTATGGCCAGCCCCCCGGCCCGAGGCATAAAACCATGGATCCGTGCCAAAAGTACCGTGGCAATTCTCAGAGCAGAAATGATAGGTCGTCCCGTCAAATTCAGCGGACGGCTTAGTGTCGGTAACGCTAACTTGCATACCGCACACCGGGTCGGTCTCGGTGGGACCCTCTGCGCTTTGGTGAGAATGCCCGTCGTGATGTTTCGAGTCGGTTTTCATTTCGCCGTCCTTTCAGGAACTACGGGTGCCGCGTCTGAATTTGATTTCATTGGGTTCCGCCAAATGGCGACCGTCAAAAGACCGAATGCGCCAAGCGCCAGCGAGATCCAGAAGCCTGCATTGCTTTGCCCCTCAAACGCACTGGCACCCAAGTGGGTCAGTACGAAGCTTGCGGGCACGATGCCTGCGAGTGTTGCCAGCCCGAAGCGCCAGAACTTGATGTGACTCAACCCAGCGGCATAGCTGATCGCGTCAAATGAGATGAAAGGCAGAAGGCGGCTCAAGAACACCGTCGCCATTAGCGCATTCTGAGAGCCAAAGAACCGGTTCTTCATGCTATCGCCGAGCCAGCGTTGCACCCAATCTCGGCCAAAATGGCGTGCGATCGTGAAGGCAATAATCGCTCCCAACTCCGCTCCGATCACGACCAGAACCGTGCCCCATAGGTGCCCGTAGACCAGCCCTGCAGCCATCGCGATGGGTGCGCTTGGGACCGGGCTTGCCACAATGGCAAGTGTCATCAACCCGATGATCGCCAGCGGCCCCAGTGGACCGGCGGACGCAACGATTGCCCGCACGCGGTCGGGATCAATCCCGTTCAAAACCGAATTGATCTGATCCCAGAACACGACCAAGGCCACGATCACTCCCAGTGCCAGGGTGACGAAGAGCAATCGCTTGATCTGAACCTTTTGGATCATGCCCCAAACACCTCTGCGCCGTAGAGCAGCACCAAAAATAGCGCCGCCAAACCATCAAAGACCGCACACATCGGTATGTACCAATTGGGGACCGCGGCGCCGAACCCACGATTGTGGTGCAAGAGGTCCCACACAGCATGCAACGCCAAACCTGCGGGAAGGAATGCCCAGTGCACGGTGATGCCGAGAACCGCCGTCAGGCCAAAAAGCATCGCCACAGCCAATTCCATCCAGAAGACGGTCGCAGAGTCGGCCCGCGCGGCAAATCCGATGTAAGCGCCACCAATTGTTGCGAGCGTGACGCCCGCCACTATGATCGATTGATCCACCGGCAGGAGGATATGGATGGGCACAAACAGCGCTAAAAGGACTGCGGCCAACCACATAGGGTGCCGCCTCAATAAGTCGCTCTCACGGGATAAAGTTGAGGTCATGCTGATCGATCCTTTTTCGTCTCAGCACTACGCTTAATCCCTCCAGTAACTGGAAGGTCAACTGCCTGACTGAAGAAACGCAAAATGGCCACCAGACACGACGGCTACATTCTTGGGATGCAGCCGTCGCACCTTCCGGCACCAACCGCTTCATTCATCGCGGATGTAATCAGCGGCCCGAATTGGGAAGCACCGGGTGGTCGAAGGCTCCCTAGTTGTCACTGGGCATGCTTGATCCGCCCATACCGGGCATCTCACCTGACTCTGGCATTCCGCCCATCATACCCATGGAGGGACGGTTTATCATACGGGCTGGCGCGGACATTTCCTCGGTCGTGATTGCCCCGTCGCCATCGGCGTCGAGGTGCTGGAACCGATCAACCATGCGTTCACCAACCATCGCTAAAAACAGCGCTTCAAACTCTGACAGCACGAGCGTGCCATCACCGTTCTCGTCATAGTCCGCCAATTGGGACAGCAAACCCTCCTGCAATTCGTCTGGGGTCACCGTACCGTCGCCATCCGCATCATGCATTTGCATCATGGGGCCCATTGAGCCGCCCATCATACCCATGTCCGGACCTGCGCCGCCCGACATCATACCGCCATGCATCTGCATCATCATCTGCATCATTTGGGCCATCATAGGATGTTGCGATGCCCCCCATGCCCCGGATTGTCCCATTTCCGTGAAATCAGAACCACCGTGACCGTGGTTGCTATCGGCGAGGATTGCCGTGGGTGCGGCGGCCACAAGCGTGGCAAGCAAAAGCGTTTTCATGAGGAACCTCCAATGTTCAGTTACCTCAAGTACGTGATGTAGGCGGATCATAGATGCTAGAGACCTCGCAGAGCGGATGTGTATCGGTTCGTCACACGTCCGCCGACTGTTACAATCCGTGACAATTACAATGCGGAATTGCCGCGAATGGTGGCGTAGGGAAGATCCAATGAAAACCGAAAGCCCACATATCTTGGTTGTCGATGACCACCGTGACATCCGTGATGCAGTCACGCGGTTTCTCGAAAAGAATGGACTGCGCGCAACATCTGCCGCAGATGCCGTCGATATGGATCAGAAGCTTAGCCTCGGCAGCTTCGATCTCATCGTGCTGGATGTGATGATGCCCGGCGAAGATGGGTTATCGGTCTGTCGTAGGCTTGCAGCCTCCGGATCATGTCCAATCATAATGTTGACGGCTTTGGGCGATGATACGGATCGCATCATCGGCCTAGAGGTCGGCGCAGACGATTACCTACCAAAGCCGTTCAATCCTCGGGAACTTTTGGCCCGCATAAAAGCGGTCCTAAGACGCACAGAGCGGCCTGAAACTTTAGCCGGCGCATTGGCAGGAAAAACCGTTAGGTTTGCGCATTGGAGCCTTGATGTTGATCGGCGTTCGCTGGTGTCTGAAACAGGGGCTCAAGATACTCTTTCAAATTCCGAATTTCGGCTGCTTGTCACGCTTCTTGAAAGACCGCGTCTCGTTCTGAACCGCGACCAACTGTTGGATCTTACGGCAGGCAGAGCCGCTGGCCCTTTTGATCGCACGATTGATAATCAGGTCAGCCGCTTACGCCGCAAGGTCGAGGTTGATCCGATGCGGCCGAAGATCATTACGACGGTCCGCAATGGTGGCTACAGTCTGGCATGTGACGTGGAGATTGCGCCATGATCGGGCGATTTCTTTTCAGCCTTCGGGGACAGCTAATCCTACTCCTTTTAGGTGTTTTGCTGGCAGCCCAGATCGTCAGCCTGTTCTTCTTTGTGGACGAACGCAGTTTGGCAGTCCGAGCGGCACTTGGCTTTGAGGCCGCAGGCCGCGCCGCGAGTGTCGCGCGCTTGTTAGAGGAGGCACCGGCAGATTTGCATGACGCCATTCTTCGCGCCGCAAACTCTCCACTCGTTCGGTTTGATATGACCAGTGAGCCGCAGGTAGCGCGGCACAGCCACCCCGATGGCGGTGCGGTCGAGACCAGGATCCGTACTCTACTTGGTGACCAATTTACACGTGAAATTCGCGTGGATGTCCACGCCGTCGAGGGCAACATCCTGCCACTGCCGCACCTGTCACCCGAGATGGCAGAAATGCATGTGGCGATGATGCGTGGCGATCTGTCTGCGATCGAGATGAGTGTATCAATTTCGCTATCCGGCGGTGAATGGCTGAATGTGGAGACACGGTTTGAGCGCCCACCATTGCAATGGGCGTGGGGATCGACGCTGACCTTCGTGGTTACGGCGGCAGTCCTTCTAGCCGCAGGATTTTGGTTCCTTATGGCGCGCATCACAGGCCCCCTCCGGCGCTTGGCCGTGGCCAGCGAACGCCTCGGACGAGGCGAAGATATGGCTCCCGTCGCTCCCACAGGCCCGACAGAAGTGCGCGAACTAACGGCGGCGTTCGGGATTATGCAACAACGCCTCACCAAGTTCGTAGAAGATCGAACCCGCATGCTGGCCGCGATTGGTCACGATCTGCGCTCCCCTTTGACCGCGTTGCGGGTCCGAACGGAAATGGTGGATGATGAAGAGACGCGCGAACGGCTGACAGCTAGCATCGAAGAGATGCAGGGAATGCTGGATGCGACGCTGTCCTACGCACGCGGCGTCAGCGCATCTGAGCCTTCAGAGCGCATGGAGGTTGGGCGGGTCCTGTCGGATATCAATCAGTCGATGCCGTCTCAGTTCTTGATCCTTCCAGGACACGAAAAATTTGTGTCCGTTCGTCCATTCGCATTCAGGCGCGCACTTCGAAACCTGATCGAGAACGCACAACGATACGGCGGCAACGCGCGTGTCAGTTTTGGGGAAAGCGACGGGGTCGTCTCAATCAAAATTGATGATGATGGTCAGGGCATTCCAGAGGAACAACTAGAAAACGTGTTCGCCCCGTTTCAGCGGTTGGAACATTCGCGGTCGCTCGACACAGGGGGCCATGGTTTGGGCCTCTCGATTGCGCGCAGCATTCTTCGCGCCCATGGCGGTGATGTCGTGCTGTCCAACGCGTCCCAAGGCGGGCTGACAGCCACCGTTACACTGCCGACCGACGATACCCGCGAAGACGAGACAAGTGTGTCCCGCGACGGCGAGGATCAGTTGGGCAGCGATCAGATCACAAAAAACACCAATCCATGAGGCCGACATGATCCCAGAAATCGGACAATTCGCCCTGACGCTGGCTTTAGGCTTTGCGCTGGTTCAAAGCATCTTGCCGATACTCGGGGCCGCTCGTGGCAACAGTCTCTGGATGCGGTCGGCATATGCCACGTCACTGGCGCAGGTTGTCTTCACGATGATCGCATTTGCAGCACTCATGCGGTCATTTGTGGTCAGCGACTTCACGGTTCTGAATGTTGTCGAAAACTCCCATTCGCTCAAACCACTGCTTTTCAAGATCGCGGGAACTTGGGGCAGTCATGAAGGCTCGCTTTTGCTTTGGGTCCTTATCCTCACGGTTTTCGGGGCTGGTGTCTCGGCCTTCGGCACGAACATTTCCGCAGGCCTGCGGGCGCGGACTTTGTCTGTTCAAGCTTGGATCAGTGTCGGCTTCTTCAGCTTCATGCTGTTCACCTCAAACCCCTTTGAGCGCGTGTTTCCCCCGCCCACAGACGGGCAGGATCTAAACCCGCTTCTGCAAGACGTCGGGCTCGCGATCCATCCACCGCTTCTCTACATCGGCTATGTTGGCTTCTCGATTGTGTTTTCTTTCGCGGTTGCTGCGTTGATCGAAGGGCGTGTGGATGCTGCATGGGCGCGGTGGGTCCGACCCTGGACGCTTGCCGCTTGGATGAGCCTAACCGCCGGGATCGCGCTTGGGTCGTGGTGGGCCTACTACGAGCTTGGCTGGGGCGGCTGGTGGTTCTGGGATCCTGTCGAAAACGTCAGCTTCATGCCTTGGCTCTTGGGCACGGCACTGCTGCATTCTGCCATCGTGACCGAAAAGCGTGGCGCCTTCAAAAGCTGGACCATCCTTCTGGCGATCCTGACCTTTTCGCTATCGCTTCTGGGTACTTTCATTGTGCGCTCTGGCCTGCTGACCTCGGTCCATGCGTTCGCCGTAGACCCTGAGCGGGGAGTCTACATTCTTTGGCTTCTGGGGGTCAGCATTGGCGGATCCCTCACGCTCTATGCATGGCGCGCGCCAGCCTTGGACGCAGGGGGGCTTTTCCGCCCGGTGAGCCGGGAGGCCGGGTTGCTTTTGAACAATCTGCTACTGGCAACAGCAACTGGAACGGTGCTGTTTGGTACTCTCTATCCGCTGTTCGTTGAGGCGATCTCAGGTGAGAGGCTTTCAGTCGGCCCACCCTTCTTCAATGCAGCCTTCATCCCCATGATGTTGCCTTTGGTCTTCGCTATGGCGCTCGGGCCATTCTTGTCATGGAAACGCGCTGATCTGGCGGGTGTCCTGCAACGGCTGAAGTTCGTCGCGATCCTATCGGGTCTTGCCACGCTGACGATATGGTATTTGACCGAAGGCGGACCGGCGCTTGCCTATCTCAGCATCGCGATCGCGATCTGGATGTTGCTGGCCACCTTGCAGGAATGGGCTGGTCGCATAAAGCTTGGCGACGTCCCTTTGCAAGAGTCGTTTCGTCGGGCCAGAAACCTACCGCGCGCCTCGCATGGCATGACGTTGGCCCATGCAGGCCTTGCCATTGCGATCTTTGGATTTGTCGGCTCCAGCGCATGGAAGTCGGAGCAGATCGTGTTCGTGACACCCGGCACCGAAGTGGCGATCGCTGGGTTCGATGTGCGTTTTGAGGGCGTCGAGCGTGTCGTGGGGCCGAACTATGTGGCCAATCGCGGCACATTGATTGTCGAGCAAGACGGCGACTACGTCACCACGCTCTATCCAGAGCGACGCAGTTACCCAGTCTCGCAATACAGCACAACAGAATCCTCGATCAGATCAACAATGGCGGGCGATCTCTATGCATCACTGGCCGAGCCCGCGGATGCGCAGGCCGAGGCACGAGGGGCTTGGACGCTGCGCATTCTCTATGAGCCTTTCGTGAACTTCATCTGGATCGGAGCTGCGATGCTTGTATTCGGCGGAGGGCTTTCGCTGTCAGATCGACGTCTGCGTGTCGGTGCGCCCAAACGGGCATCCCGCCCTATTCTCGCTGCAACACCAGCGGAGTGAGGCCATGAAACGTCTGCTTTACGCCAGTCCAGTTCTGATTGCCCTGATCTTTGGCGGATTTTTCCTCTGGGGACTTAACCCGGAGCGGGACCCCAACTCCATTCCCTCAGTACTAATCTCAAGCCCTGCGCCTGAGTTCATCTTGCAAGAGGTGGAGGGGACTAGCGTACCCGGTTTCTCTCGCGCTGATCTTGTGGGCGGTGATGGGCCTGTCGTGGTCAATATCTTCGCCTCCTGGTGTGTGCCGTGCCGCGCTGAACATGCGGTGCTGACACGCATGGTGAACCAAGATGGCGTGCGCCTGTTCGGCATCAATTATCAGGATCAGCCCGAAGATGCGCTGCGCTGGCTGAATGAGCTTGGCAATCCGTACGAGCGGATCGGATCCGACCTGAACGGACGCGTCGCAATCGACTGGGGCCTGACCGGTGTGCCGGAAACCTTCATCGTCGGCGCAGATGGAACGGTCCTCTACAAACATGTCGGGCCAATCCTTGGCGACGCCGCCATCCGCGCGTTCACGACAGCCCTGGCCCAAGCCCGGCAGGAGGGCTCTTTATGATCGCGCGCGTTCTTTTGATCATCACGCTAGCCTTGGCGCCCGCAACAGCAGTGCTTGCTGTTGAACCTGACGAAATACTCTCGGACCCCATGCTTGAGACGCGAGCGCGCGAAGTGTCCCAGCAATTGCGCTGCGTTGTTTGCCAGAACCAAGACATCGATAGTTCAAATGCGGGTATCGCGCGGGATATGCGCATTCTGGTCCGTGAACGTTTGATGGCAGGCGACACCAACGCGGACATCCTCGACTTCATGGTCGCGCGCTACGGCAACTATGTGCTGCTACGCCCGCCGTTCAACGCACAAACCTATGCGCTGTGGTTCGCGCCTTTGGTGCTCGCGCTGTTCGCAGGTGGCATTGGCTATACCGTGATGCGCCAAGCACGCCGCAAAACGATCTTGGCCGCCGATCTGACCGCTGATGAGGAAGCCGCGCTTCAAGCGCTTCTCGACACATCTTCAGACACCGAGAAAAACACATGATCCTATCCATCATTTTCGGAGCCATGGCGCTCCTTGCGGTCTCATTCCTGCTCCTGCCACTCTTGCGGCAAGATACCGAAAGCGGCGACCGCGATTCAGGTGCCATCGCGGTCCTTAGGGATCAACTGTCAGAGATCGAGCGCGATCAGGCGCGTGGCCTGATCAGCGAGGTCGAAGCAAATGACGCCGGGATTGAAATCAAACGGCGGCTTCTTGCGCTTGCGAAAAAACAGAAGGCTCCAGAACTGGCGACAGGGCGCGGAAGTTGGGCCATGTACATTGCGGTCGTCGTCGTTGGCGTAAGCGGCGTCGGTGTTTACGGATCGTTGGGCAGCCCCGGGATGCCAAGCGTATCCTTCGCCGACCGCGGTGACGAACGGACTGCTGCGAACGAAATCGCAGATCTGGCCACAGAGTTGCGGACGCGTTTGGAAGCCGATGAAAATGGCGGGCCATTTCAAGGCTGGATATTGTTGGGCCAGACTTACATGCGCATGAACGACTACTCCGGTGCAGTGGATGCTTTTGGTGTCGGTACAGAGCGCCCAGAGGCGACGTCGGCCACGTTCTCCCAACTGGCTGAAGCCATGCTTGCCGTCGAGAGTGGAATTGTCACGCCACCGATAGAGGCCGCCATCGAGCAGGCCGTTGCCCTGGACCCGAGCAATCCCGCCGCCGTCTACTATCAGGCATTGGCTCTTGATCAAACTGGGCGCAGCGTAACTGCCTATGATGTCTTAGCTCAGCGCATTGCGATGGAGTCCGAGATTGCGTCTTGGATGGAGGCATTTATCGGGCAGTTGAACCGGATCGGTGAACGTTTGGGCCGTCAGCCTGTCGGGCCGATGATGCTTCTGTCGCAGGACGGCGTCCCTGGACCGAATGCCGACGATATCGCGGCCGCAGCGCAGATGAGTGCCGAAGATCGGGCGGAGATGGTGCAATCAATGGTCGCGCGCCTTGCCGCACGTTTGGAAGACGAGCCGGATGATCTTGAGGGGTGGCTGCGTTTGGCCAATGCGTACAATGTTCTTGGAGATTTGGATGCAGCGCGCACCGCATTGTCACGTGCTGAACCCCTTGTTCCAGAGACAGGCCCCCAGCGTCAGGCTTATCAGGATCTGTCGCAAGAGTTGAACCAGTAGGCTCGCGTTGTTGACGCTCAGTTGCCAATTGCCACGTCGCGCACGGCTGCGTCGCTCAACGCCTGAAGGACTGCCTCAGCGCTCAACAGTTCTGATAGGACGATGCCGTCCGGTGCGCCGGGACCGTAAACCGCATTGAACGGAATGCCGTATCGGCCAAACGACGCCAGATAGCGTGAAATATCCTCGCTCGGACGGGTCCAGTCGGCGCGCATGGTAATCACACCGTTGGAGGCCAAAGCGCTGACCACAGGGTCGCGGTCCAGCACGAGAAGTTTGTTGGCCTGACAGGTCAAGCACCAGTCGGCCGTGACATCGATAAAGACTACGTCGCCCTGGGAGACATGACGTGCAATCGCCGCGCGGTCGAAGACCGTCCATTCAGTTTCGATGGCGGCGAGATCTACCGCGTTGCGATCCGCAAACTGGCCCGCCGCCACGATAGGCGCGGTGGCCAAGACCACAATCCCGGCCCACTTGGGTAAATCCGGGATCCGCTTCACGCAGATTAGTGCGATCAAGGCGAGGGTTAGACCCACGGTCACAAAGGTCGCCGTGGATCCGGCCACACCGGACAACACCCAGATCAGCCATGCAGCCGTAACCAGTAGGAGCGCACCCAGAACTACTTTCACAATAACCATCCAGCGCCCGGGCTTCGGCATCATCTGCGCAACACGCGGATAGGCGGCCACGATGAAGTACGGCAGCGCTAGCCCCAATCCCAAGCCGGTAAATACTACGGCGATATCAATCGCGCGCCCCGTCAGCGCAAACGCAATCGCGGTCCCGAGGAAGGGCGCGGAACACGGCGTGGCCAACACGGCGGCAAAGGCGCCCGTGGCGAAATCACCCGCGTAGCCGCCACGCGAACCGCTGGCCGCCATTCGCGTTTGAAGGCGTGACGAAAGCGCAATCTCGAAAAGGCCCAACATGTTGGCGGCAAAAACGGAGAGGATCACGACCATCAAGGCCAAGAAACCCGGGTTCTGGAACTGAAGCCCCCAGCCAACAGTGAAGCCGATCTGCTGAAGCCCAAAGGTCACCGCCGCCAAAAACCACATGAACGCCATGACGCCAAAAGCTGAGGCGAGAAAACTTCCACGAATTTCACCTTGGGTCTTACTCTTTCCAGAGACAACGGATGCCAGTTTGATCGAGAGAACCGGCAAGACGCAGGGCATCACATTCAGGATCAAACCACCAAGGATCGCGAACAATCCGATCCACGCCAACGCTGCAAAGGAGGTCTGCTCGACCTGTAGGTTGAAGGGCGCCGGGATCGGCGCGTCCACCAATGTTGCGGCCAGCGTCGCGGCACTATCACCGTCCGTTAGCGTGATGGCCACATCAGTGGAATCCGGGTCCAGCGCCAAGATCGGAAACTGCGCCCAGACTGATGTCCCACGACTACCAACGCGAATATCGGGTGCACCAAACGCCGTATAACCGCCCATTTCAGGAAAGATGTCCGGAGCCTGAAACACATCTCCTCCCCGTGAGAAGACCGTCAGCGTCTGGGCATTCTCATCGATGTACGCTTCAATGTTCGACACAAAGTTTGATGGGACTTCGCTTGGGACACGTGCTGCATACGTCGCGATCTGGTCTGCGGCGTCCCGGTCGATAAGCGGCGCTTCCTCAGATATTCCGGCTGGAATGTTTAGGAGGAATGTGAAGTCCAGCGGAACACAAACATCCGAGCACACCAGAAGCTGGACATGGGCAGTCAGATTGACCGCTTCCCCAGGGTGCTCAAGTGCAATGCTAAGTGGTAGAACGACTTCGCCCGAATAGCCGAAATTCTGTATACCAAACGCAGTAAAACGCTCCGGAGCGGGCCATATAATGCTGGCGTTAGCTACGTTTTCTGACCCGGTGAAGTCCACTTCCGGTGGCAAGCCGACTTCACCGGGGCTCCGCCAGTAGGTTTTCCAGCCGTCCGCCAGTGATATTGCGAGACCGGCCGAAATTGAGCTCGCACCTGAGGCAATTGAATTCTCTGCAGTCAAAAGCTGCACATCAACGGCTGGGCTTCTCTGCACTTCCGTCGACGCGGCATTCACGACCGAAACTTGTGGGGTGATAAATAGTGCCGCCAACAAACCCAAAACGAGAGACAACTTTGGCGTGGAAATACGGGAAAATTCTAGCAAACGGCGGTCCAATTTTCGGCCCTTTCGGCCTCAACAATACTGAACAGTTGGCGATCAGAAATTTGCCCCACTACGACAGTGCGGCCAATAACCATAGCTGGCGTTCCAACGAAACCAAAGACGCGAGCCAACATCGATGTCGTCTGAAGCTCTCGAGTTAGGGTTTCGGAGGCAATGTCACGAAGAAGCTGATCGTGATCCACACCAATGCTTTCGGCCAAGGCCTCGATATATCCATCGTTAGCCACGAACGGTGTTCGAATAAGGCTCTCTTGAAATTCGGCGTAACGCCCTTGCCGACCTGCCGCCAGAGCGGCGCGTGCCGCCGCCTCTGACGCATCCCCAAGCAATGGAAGCTCATGCCACTTAATGGCTATTTCATCTATGTTTCGCTCAGCGAGTGCAGCAAGGTTGCGCGTTTGAACGCGGCAGAATGGACAATAGTAGTCAGAGAACGCGGCAATCGGAATTTGGGAACTATCCGGGTCGAACGTCCCGTATAGCGCGCCGCAAAGGTCCGCACGAACGTCTTGCTCGCTCACCAATTGTTCCTCGACCTCAGTATCGTTACCATCCAGTCCCACAAATGCATTGAATGATCCGGATGAAAAATCACCGCCACCTACGGCGCGAAACCCGGGCGGATCATCGAGAGCTGTAAAGTCAACACTTGGAGGAAAAGCCAGAGGGAGTACTTTAAAACCAGCGTATGCTGTGCCGGAGAGGCCCGCTGCGACCAAGAGGGTTCGGCGGGTCAACACTTCAATTTTGGCCTCGCTGTTGCAGTCCCACTGGCCGATCAGTGCTTTCCTCTAACAATTGTTCTGTCACAGGCTGATCGTCAGATTCTTCAACTCCGCTATGACACGAGCGCCCCATCATACGGTGCATTACGAAGTGCATGCCGAGACAAAGCACCAAAGGCAGTATCAAACCCGCGTTAGAAAACACCGCTCCGATGCTAGCGCCACCCAAGAGGACAAGTGCTATCGGAACCATCATGATGATGCAGCACGCTGCCATACCAAGCTTGGCAAATCGGTTGCCGGGCTTTTGCCCTGTAGATGTGTCACTCACTTCTGAACCCTCGTTTTGACCAACCGTATCGATCCCACGAAGCAGGTTCCTGCGCTGGAAGGTCAACGTTACATACAGATACAAAAAACACGCATACGTAACCGGCCGGTGGATTGACGTTCGACCATAGGAGATTGCACACCTGATGGTGTTTCTAGTTGAGCATGGACGCCAGTATGAACAATGCTAATCACCCATCATTATTGCTGCGCCGCCGGTCGGTGACGGTCCTCACAGGGATGGTGTTTCCAAGAGTTTGCTCAGCAGTTTGGCAGAACATCCCGAGGGTTTCGCGAAGGCGCAAAAGTGACCCGAACGTCATGCATTTCTCCGCCGTTTCTTCAATTTCTGAAGGTCACCCACAATGTCAAAAGTAGGTATTGGAATTGCAGCTTTCGTCATCGTTGGCATAGGGTTGGCGCTCGCAAATCTTTGGACAGACAACGATGCCGCGCCTGCAGCTGGCCATTCAATGGAGCCCCCGGATCTATCCGATGTTGCCGACAATGGACCTATCGTTGAGGTCGCGTTGCCAGCAGAGCTGACGTCTGAAGCGCGATTGGGACAGGTTGCTTTTGAAGCTGTGTGCGCAGACTGCCACGGTATCAATGCAGCCGGGCAAAATGGTGTTGCTCCGCCCCTCGTACACATCACTTACGAGCCTAACCATCACGGTGACGGCTCATTCCTATCGGCGGTTCGCAACGGTGTGCAATCACATCACTGGAGCTTTGGAAACATGCCGATGATTGATGGTCTAACCAATGGAGATGTCCGGGCGATCACGCAGTACATTCGTGAGCTGCAGCGCGAGAACGGGATTTTCTGATGAGTCCGCGCTGGTTGAGCAATTGGGGTCTGGAACTCCTTCGCAAATCTATCTTGCTACTTGCGCTGCTGATCAGTGTCGGCGGAACGTTGCTTGGTAGCGAGGCCGCTGCGCATACATCCGAAGAGCCGACATCGGTTCCGACGGTCGTTGCCTCACAACAAGCCGAGCTAGTTCAGGAGGCTTCTGGCACCCATTCCGACGAGGGGCATCCTGCGGTGAGCGGCCATTGCCATCCTGGTCTGGAGTGTTCGTTGATCGCCGTCATGGCCGAACACCAGCACATCGATCGCCATCGCCATTTAACGAGATCTCCTGCGATCCGGATCGCAACTCAGTATCCTTCCACGTCGCCTTCCCACGACCCCCCTCCCCCACGACTGTTCGCTTTGATCTGACTCAATTCATTCAAAGCTAAGGACAGACCCAATGAAAAAGATACTGATCTCCGCAACCGTATTTAGCGTAGTGGCTGCAGCCGTCGCGACAGCTCATCCAGGCGCCACCGGTGTCGTTCGTGAACGGATGGACGGCATGATGGCCATGCGGGATGCCGTGCGTGCCCTGACCCCGATGATGCAGGGTCAAGTCGAGTACAATAGCCAGACCGTTATCGACGCAGCAGCCATTATTGAAAGTCATGCTGGCGAGACCATGACAGCGCTTTTTGAGGAAGGGACCGGTGGGCCTCCGTCATCGGCGACGCCCGCCGTCTGGGAAGATTGGGAGGCCTTCGCGGCCATTGCCATGCGCCTTGAAGTGGTCGCCGGTGCACTCGGTGAGGCGGCGGCGAACCCTCCAGGATCTGTCATGCCGGAAGGCAGCATGCAAGCAGATGCCGGTGCCATGATGGGTGGTGCAAGTTCCATGATGGGCGGCAGAGCGGAACCGGACGCTGAAATGATGGCGCAGATGCCCGTGGACCGCGTGTTCGCCTTAGCGGCACAGACTTGTTCGTCTTGTCATACACCCTACCGCGTCGAGCAGGAGGATTGACCCGTGCGGGTTTGGATGCTCGGAAGCGTATTGGCGGCAGCCGTCGCAGGAACTGCGGGAGCAGTTTTCCTGTGGCCTGTTGGCGTTGCACCAGAGCCAATTGAACTTTCAGGCGATGCAGGACGCGGAGCCTATTTGGCGCGCGCAAGTGGTTGCATCGCCTGTCACACAAACTTTGAAGGAGGAGGCGCGCCCCTTGCAGGGGGCGTCGAGTTGGCGACGCCGTTTGGGACCTTTTATTCCCCGAACCTAACCACTGATCCTGAAAACGGAATAGGACAATGGAGCATCGAGGACTTCGCGATGGCCGTGCGCCAAGGTGTAAGCCCTGAAGGCGAACCCTACTACCCGAGCTTCACCTACCCGTTTTATGGTGATTTCTCAGATCAAGATATCGCCGACCTTTGGGCTGCATTCCAAACCGTGCCACCGGTGGCGGAGGTAGCGCCGGAACATGAGGTCGGCTTCCCCTTCAACATGCGGTGGGGCCTCAAACTGTGGCGGGCCGCCTTCCTGAGCGATCCCGCCACAGAACCGGTTGAGGGGCGTGACGATGTCTGGAACCGGGGGCGCGAGTTGGCCCGTGGTGCGGCCCATTGTGGCGCATGCCACACGGGCCGCAACATCGCGGGCGCACGCCTCGAGACGGCATTCTATGCGGGCAATGACGATTTGCCCGGCGGTGACCACGCGCCCTCCATTCAGATTGAACATCTGATTGAACAGGGATGGACGATCGACTCGCTCGTTTATGCACTTGAGACGGGTGTCACCCCCTCGGGCGACGTATTCGGCGGCGGAATGGGAGAGGTTGTCCAGTATGGCACCAGTTTCCTGACGCCAGAGGACCGATTGGCCATCGCGACATATATAATGGATCCGGGTGACGACCTGCCTGATCCTGAATGAAAACAATGCCCGGGCGGATTGATCTGCCCGGGTCACCTGCATGTCAAAGGATATGAGCGATCATGCAAAACAGACGAGAATTCATGGCGACATCAGGCGCAGCTATCGGCCTGTTCGGCGCTGGTTTGCCGCGCGTGGCGCGCGCCAACATACCTTTTGAGCGCTTGGAAGCGATGCCTGCCTCGGTTCAGCTGGCTCCCAATGGGTATCCGCGCACCGACATCTGGGGGTATGGCGGCACGGCTCCTGGCCCCGTCCTGCGCGTGGCTCAAGGGGCGCGGCTGCAACGTCAGTTTGTGAACAGCTTGCCGCAAGCCAGCGCGGTGCATTGGCACGGCATCCGCATTGAAAACGCCATGGATGGCGTGCCAGGCTTAACCCAAGACGCTGTCGCGCCTGGCGATAGCTTCGACTACGACTTTGAAGTGCCTGATGCCGGAACTTATTGGTATCATGCCCATAACAGATCGTTCGAGCAGGTTGCACGCGGCCTTCATGGCGCGTTGATCGTGGACGAGCCTGACGCGATCGACGTGGATCGCGACGAGGTCATGGTACTTGACGATTGGCTGATCGATCCTGAGACCGCACAGATCTTTCCCGAGTTTGAAAACTCCCATGAACGCAGCCATGGCGGCCGAAATGGGAACCTGACCACTACGAACGGCATCTATGATCGCATGATGACAGCACAACGTCATGAGCGGTTTCGTCTGCGTTTGATCAATGCCGCTAACGCACGGATTTTTGGTCTGGGACTGGAAGGGTTGGAAGGTTGGATCGTCGCAATAGACGGAATGCCGCTGCCTACGCCTGAGCCCTTCACGAACACCCTCGCGCTTGGCCCTGGCCAACGCGCAGACCTTATCGTCGACGTCGTGGCCGAAGACGGAGCCTCTGCGTATCTGGTTCGCGCCGAGGACGGGCGCGGCACACCGCAGGTCACGTTTCAGGTGCGCGGACAGGCGAGCCTTGCCCGTCGACCGGCACCAGAGGCGTTGCCCCCGAACCCCGGTCACATGATCAACCTATCTGGCGACGTCACCCGCGTGGCCCTCGAGATGTCAGGCGGCGCAATGGGCGGCATGCGGCAAGCCATCTACAATGGTGAGATGATGAGTTTCCGCGAACTGGCCCGCGCGAACCAATTCTGGGCCTTCAACGGAACCGTCGGGATGACCGAGGAGCCCCTGGCTGCATTTGATCGCGGGCAAACGGTGCGTCTTGGGATTTCAAATGACACATCGTTTCCCCACGCGATGCACCTGCACGGGATGCATTTTCGCGAAGTTCTGGCAGATGAAACACTCGGTCCGATGCGCGATACACTCTTGGTTGGCAGCGACCAGCAGCGAGAGATCGCCTTCGTTGCGAACAACCCCGGCGATTGGTTGTTCCACTGCCACATGCTGTCCCATGCTGCATCGGGAATGATGACCTGGGTACGGGTCGCATGAGGTTTTTGGCCTCTGCCCTTCTGCTCTCAGTGCTCGCCGCAGCGTCATTTGGCATTTGGTCCGCGACAGCGCAAAGCGACGCAGAGGCCATCCCAGTGATGCCAAACACCGTCGATATTCTGCAAGGCGCAGCTCTTTACGCCGACAATTGCGCGGCCTGCCATGGAGCCAATCTTGAGGGGCAGCCGGATTGGCAAATCCCAGATGATGACGGAGTTTTACCCGCGCCGCCGCACGACGCCACTGGCCATACGTGGCACCACACAGATGGGCTTCTGTTCAACTACACAGCTTTAGGCGGTCGCGAAATGATGGCACGCCTTGGGGTCGAGTTTAACAGCGGCATGCCCGGGATGGCTGACACGTTATCTGACCAAGAAATCTGGAATATTCTCGCTTTCATCCAATCGACCTGGCCCGACCGCCAGCGTGAGGGTCAAGCCGAGCGCACACAGGCGGAATTGTCCGCACAAGGAGATGGATAAGATGAGAACTATTGGAAGAATTCTTTTTGTCATGACGTTGGCGGTTTTACCTTTGGAAGCCATGGCGCAAGACACTGTCACGGAAGACCGCGTGCGCGAACTGGTGCGCGAAACGCTTTTGGAGAACCCCGATATCTTAATTGAGGTCTTCGCTATCCTCGATCAAAGGGCCGCAGAAGCAGAGACTGCGTCGCGCGCAGACGTGATCGCCCAACAGCGGCTTCTATTGGAGCAAGATCCGAACGCTCCTGTCCTTGCTAACGCCGAAGGCGATGTCACTATCGTGGAATTCTTCGACTACAACTGCCCCTACTGTCGCCGTGTGAAGCCTGCAGTTGAAGGTTTGATTGAAGCCGATGCCGGTGTGCGGTTTGTTTACCGTGAATGGCCTATTCTTGGGGATGGATCCGTCTTTGCTGCCCGCGCAGCTCTCGCGTCGAGAGAACAGGGGCTTTATGAAGAATTTCACTGGGCTTTGATGGGAATGGATGGCCGCGCCGAGGAGCGATCCGTTCTGATGATCGCCCGTGAAATCGGCCTCGATATTGAGCAATTGCGGGCCGATATGGAAGCACCAGAGGTTGAAGAGCATATCGCCACCTCCATGCGGCTTGCTGAGCTTTTAGGTGTCACTGGAACGCCGGCATTCATCATTGGCGACAACCTTGTTCCGGGCGCCGTGGAGCAGTCGTTACTTCAAGCCTATGTTGATGAGGTCCGGGCCTCAGCGGTAGAATAAATGGGATCCGCGCAACAGGTTCTTGGGACAGGCTTGCAACAGTTGATTTCTGAAAACCGTGTTCACGAATGAGTGAATCGATTGGAAGCCAAATTTTAATGATCGTTGATTAGACGGAAAAATATCTACGGGAGTATTGTCGATGCCATCAGGAATAAGCCGCAGAAAATTCTCTTTCGGCCTTAGTGCTGCGGGGCTGCTTGGGGCGTCCGCTGTGTCTGCACACCCGTTTACCTTGCCTGAGCATTTTCTGCCGCAGTTGGTGAACACCAGACAGCCGAACTGGTTGCCCGGCGACGTCCACGTCGTACCGGACGAATTCCACCTCTACTTCATGTTGGAGAACGGTCGTGCCATTCGGTATGGCGTTGGCGTAGGGCGCACGGGGCTATACGAGTCTGGTGTATTCACAGTTGCCAGAAAAGCGGAATGGCCGTGGTGGCGACCGACGAATGCAATGATCCGGCGCAATCCGGAGCAATACGCTAGGTTTGCAGACGGCATGCCAGGCGGACCTAACAATCCGTTGGGGGCCAGAGCACTCTACCTCTATGACGACGATGGCCATGACACGTATCTTCGTATCCATGGGACCAATGCACCAAGCACAATCGGTTCTGCGGTATCTAATGGCTGTGCTCGACTTACTAACGAACACGTCATTGATTTGTACCCACGCGTCGACGTTGGCGCACGGGTGCACCTCTATCCGAAGGTGACGACCGCATAGGGTTGCCTTAGCAACCTTTGCGCTTGGCTGCCGATGCCCCCTGCTAGGCGACTGCGGACTCGTAGCCTGCGTCTTTCATCACGGACTGAAGTTGCGAGCCAGCAAGGCTGCTCTCAATTTCGATAGCTCGCTTAGGCATATCGAAGTCCAGCGTGGCGGCTGGATCCGCACCCTTTATGGCGGTTTCAATTGCTGACTTGCAGTGGCCGCAGCTCATCTCCGGTACGTTGAATCGCATGTCTATTCCTTAACTCTCGAAGTTTTTCAGGAACCATGTGCAAGCTTGCTGCGCCGGAAGGTCAATCCCTCAAATTAAATTCTCCACCCCTTGACCTTCCAGCTACTGGAATCCCTATGTGTCTAACTGAAGATTTTTCAGGAGAGCCGCAATGCTACCGACATCGACGTCAAAATCCTTGAGTATTGACGGCATGAGCTGCGCCTCTTGCGTTGGCCGCGTGGACCGCGCATTGACTGCAATTGGCGGCGTCAGTGATGTGCATGTGAACCTCGCCACAGAAAGCGCCAGCTTGGTCGTTGAAGACGCCCAAGGCTTGAAGCAGGCAGCGGACACGTTGAGCGATTTGGGCTATCCAGCGCGCACTGCGCGCGTGACGCTCAACATCGCAAGCATGACCTGCGCGTCGTGTGTCGGTCGCGTGGACAAGGCGCTTGCGAAGGTGCCCGGTGTCTTGGACGTCTCGGTCAATTTGGCGACTGAAACGGCGATGATTACCTTTCTGGAGGGCGTTATCGCGCCAAGCGACCTCGCGGCTGCATCGACAGACGCGGGGTACCCAGCGAACGTGATAGAGGCGGACGCGCCTTTAGATAGGTCTGCTGAGAAGGAAGAGGAAGCTCAGCTCGCGTTGCGCCGAACGCTGTTTGCCGCTGCTTTATCTCTGCCTGTTTTCGTCCTCGAGATGGGAGCCCACGTCATACCGGGCGCCCACGCGTTCATTGGGGCCACGATCGGTCACCAGACCAGTTGGCTGATTCAGTTCGTTTTGACAACAATCGTGCTGATTGGGCCCGGTCGAGGCTTCTATCTCAAGGGATTTCCGGCTCTGCTGAAGGGTGCCCCGGATATGAATTCGCTTGTCGCTGTGGGAACCTCCGCCGCTTACACCTATTCGCTTGTGGCGACATTTGCGCCATCGCTCCTGCCCGATGTTGCGCGCGCAGTCTATTTCGAGGCCGCAGCCGTCATCGTAACGTTGATCCTGCTTGGTCGATTCCTTGAGGCCCGCGCCAAAGGTCGAACAGGGGCCGCCATTCAAAAACTTCTGGGGCTGCAAGTCCGAACAGCCCGGATGCTGCGCGACGGTGAACCTGTTGATGTGGCGTTAGAGGACATCGTGGAAGCCGACGTGCTTATTGTGCGTCCGGGCGAGCGGATTGCCGTCGATGGAGAGGTCGTCGAGGGCAGCAGCCACGTGGATGAAAGCATGATCACTGGTGAACCCATTCCAGCAGGCAAGACCGTAGGCGATGCGGTGACAGGTGGCACGGTCAACGGCGCAGGCAGCTTCCGCTTTCGCGCAACCCGGGTGGGTGCCGATACGACACTGTCGCAGATCATCCGCATGGTGCAGGACGCCCAAGGTGCGAAACTTCCGATCCAGGCTTTGGTGGACCGCGTGACCATGTGGTTCGTACCTGCCGTGATGGCGCTAGCTGCCTTAACCGTCGCTGTATGGCTGGTCGTCGGTCCTGATCCGGCCATTACCTTTGCGTTGGTGGCCGGTGTTTCGGTCCTGATCATCGCGTGTCCTTGCGCCATGGGACTGGCGACGCCGACCTCGATCATGGTCGGCACCGGCCGTGCGGCCGAGATGGGCGTGCTGTTCCGCAAGGGTGATGCCTTGCAGCAGTTGGTCGATGTGAGCGTAGTTGCCCTCGACAAGACCGGGACGATCACGGCGGGCCGGCCAGAATTGACCGAGTTGGTACTTGCCGACGGGTTCACGCGCGCGGATTTGCTCTCGCTTGTCGCTGCCGTCGAGGAACAATCCGAGCATCCGATTGCCGAGGCCATCGTGCGCATGGCCCGTCAGGAAAACGTCGCCCGTGCGGACGTTACCAGCTTTGAAGCGATCCCCGGATACGGAGTGCGTGCCCAAGTGGCCGGGCATGACGTATTGGTCGGTGCTGACCGACTGCTGGAGCGTGAAGGCATCGCATTGGGTGGCCTGAAAGAAACGGAAACCGAGCTTGCAACCAGAGGCCGAACAGCGCTTTTTGCCGCCATAGACGGGAAGGTTGCGGCTGTCATAGCCGTCTCCGATCCAGTCAAACCAGCCAGCGCGTCAGCCATTCGGGCGTTACACGATCTCGGCCTACGGGTTGCCATGATCACCGGTGATAAACGCGAAACAGCAGAAGCTATTGCGGCTGAAATCGGCATTGACGAGATCGTCGCCGGTGTCCTCCCCGATGGTAAAGTCCGCGCATTGGACGAATTGCGGGGAGGCGGGCGCAAAGTTGCGTTTGTTGGCGATGGCATCAACGATGCCCCTGCCCTTGCGCACGCTGATGTCGGTATCGCAATTGGCACTGGCACCGACGTGGCGATCGAATCCGCTGATGTCGTTCTAATGTCTGGCGACTTGGCAGGCGTCGTGAACGCATTTGAAGTATCGCGGCGCACCATGCGGAATATCAGGCAGAACCTGATCTGGGCCTTTGCTTACAACACCGCCCTTATCCCCGTTGCGGCGGGTGTCCTGTTCCCGGTTTTCGGAGTGCTCTTGTCGCCGGTCTTTGCCGCGGGCGCGATGGCCCTGTCGTCAGTCTCGGTCCTGGCCAATGCGCTTCGTTTGCGTCGCATCCAACCCGCAATGCGGGAGGGCGGAGACGATGGGCCAAAAGCCACCACCGCCCCTAATCTACAACCCGTGGCAGCAGAATGATCCCCGCCGCAAATGCACAGGAGAGACAGTCATGAACATCGGTGATGTATCCAAGATGGCAGGCGTTCCTACAAAAACCATCCGCTATTACGAGGACATCGGGCTAATAAAGCCGTTGCGCAGTGGAAACGGCTACCGATCGTTCCGGGAAACGGACGCCCACAAACTCGCGTTTCTAGGCCGCGCGCGGGCTCTTGGGTTTTCCATCGCGGATTGCCGCAACCTGTTGCAGCTCTATGAGGATGACAGCCGGACCAGCGCTGAAGTGAAGGAAATTGCACAAGAACACTTGGAGGAAATTGAGCGGAAAATCCGCGACTTGGACGACATGCGCGGAACCTTAGCATCCCTTATCTCGGCGTGTGCAGGCGATCACAGGCCAGATTGTCCAATCCTGTCTTCGCTAGGCGACGCGGGTAACATCAGGAACACTTAACGAGAAGTCTGCGTGCGAGATGTTGCAGGAGCGCAGCCAACATGATCCGCGTAAAAGCGGCGACAACACGGATCTGGTTGTAACAAACGCATAAGCTAGCGCGTACGAAGTTACGCGCCTCAACCCAACGTTAAGATCAAGTCATCGGACAAATCCAACCTGGGTATATGAAGGTTCTCAGGTGCCGGTCCCCTGCGAATGCGGCCGGCCGTATCATAATGGGATCCATGGCACGGGCAGAACCACCCACCAAAATCGCCAGCTCCGTCACCAATTGGAACACATCCAAGATGAGTGCAGACGCCGATCATAACTAGAAATTCTGGCCGGTCTGATACCGCTCGGTTTGCATCGATGGCGACACTTGCATCGGGAACGTTTGGGTTGCGCGCTATGGAGTCAGGCAGGGCGCTGACGTCCTCCGCTTGGGCTTCGGCTATTTCGCCCTCGGTCCGGTAGCGAATGAAAACCGGCTTTCCCCGCCATTCGACCGTCAACTGGCTTCCGACCGTGAGACCGGAGATGTCCACTCGAATACTGGAAAGAGCGACCACATCCGCGCTTGGGTTCATCGAGTTGATCAACGGCCACACCGCCGCACCCGCGGCAACCGCGCCGACGGCACCCGTCGCGTAAAAGAGGAAGTCCCTTCGAGGTGCAGTGTCCAAAGTTGCTGACATAGATCAATCATGCTCCCTTCCTGCGCTGGAAGCTCAAGAGCATTCTTGAAAGAAGCAGACCGCGATATCAGCCCTGCCGGACCCTCAAGCAAAGAAAAACCGGAACCGTTGGAACCCTCCCACGCTGGAATGTCGTTTCCCATTCATACAATTACTCTTGGAGGATCGAATGTCAGTTTCCAATACGACCAACCAAACCCGCCATAAATCCGGAAACACGCCTGCAAGTGACCAAGGCCACGGCTCATACGGTCGATTTTTTGCGATGGTCGGCACGGCAACAGCCATCATGTTCGGCCTGATGTACCTCAACACCTATGCGCTTGATCATGTGTTCTTTAGCGAGACGCGGTTCTACATGACGTTTGTCATGGGGGCTGTGATGGCCACCGTGATGCTACTGTTCATGCTGGGAATGTACCGTAATAAAGCGGCGAACTTGGCGATATTCATCGGCTCGATCATCGTGTTTGCGGGGTCGCTTTGGCTTGTTCGAAGCCAGTCGACCGTGGAAGACGTTAGCTGGATGCGTGCCATGATCCCGCATCATTCCATCGCGATCCTGACCAGTGAACGTGCTACTTTCTCAGACCATCGTGTGCAGTCGCTTGCGAACGAAATCATCGAGGCGCAGCGTCTTGAAATCGATGAAATGCGCGCGCTGATCACTGACTTACAGGGCGGACCGGTTGCAACACCCGAGCTTGACGGGCAGTAATTGGTTTGTGCGAAAAACATGGCGAGGGCTCAACTACTGGCCTTTGCCGATCAAGGTGTTTGCAATGCAACGATCAGGTTGGCCAACGCCGTCAATAGCAGCGTGAAGATCCCAAAATAGACAAATGCGCTCAGCACACTCAATGTTGCTATACCGCCCTTTCCCAGCCAAGCCAACTTGCCTTGGATTCTTCGGCTCATTCGTCCATCCCCCGCAAGAAGCACTGAGATCACGTTTAGATACAGCGGTACCGCGCTTATCATTGTTGCGTAAAGGTAAACTCCTGAAATGTTCTCGAACATCGCTGATCGTGCGAGTGTCGGGCCGACCACACGCAACGCTTGCCATCGATCACCACCAAATGAACCAAACCAGTCGGCAGACACAAAATAGATGAAGGCATGCAACGCGACAAACACGCAGATCCTAGATGGCAAGTCTACTATGAGGATGAGGATAGGCGATGAGTGAGTCCCCTGTCTCTTGGCCGAGACAGCATAAAGGAAGAAACTCAGGTAGTTGACCGCGAACACCACAGGGATGCCATTTGTAAGAACTTGTCTTAGGAAGCGCCGCAATGCTGGACCACTTTCCAGAAGCATGGAGCCAAAACCCGGTGTGAGCGCAACATAGAACAGCAAGAGCGGAACTAGACTGACACAGCTCAGGATCAGCGTATTCGCTGCAAACCGTGAGAACGGTAAGTCGAGTGAGAAAAAGCGATCCATGGTGGCGCAGTGTCGCCGTTTGGGGACCTCAAGGCGAGTGGAATAACGCGCTTTTGACGCCCGAAGATCGACCCACTGGTTGGCTATTGATTGTTATGGTGTTGCTGGATGCCGCACTTCGAAATTCTTGAATGTCCGCTAGTGCCCTGAAGGCTACTTGGGGAACCGCCTGAAGCGAGTTGTGGCACCTCCTCGCTACTGAATTCGACAGTTCCAGGAGCTTAAAATTGGTACGAATGACATGATGCCGCGAGCCAGAGGCCTCAGCTTAGCCAGCCACCTGACCAATCACCATGCTCATGTTACACATGGTTACACATCTGATTTTGTCATCTGAGATCCGGTTGGCTACGTAGGTTGCAATATCACGGCAAACGTGGCGGACTTATTCGCTTTGCCCAGACAAAGGACAAGACACGGTGACATTCGACGACACGAAAACTGGGGTTGTTGCCGCCGCCGGGTCGGGCCTTCTGCTAGCTACTGCTTGGACCTTTCAGGCCTTTGGCTATGCCCCATGTTCAATGTGCATACTGCAACGATATCCGCATGTCGCGGCAGTATTGGTAGGCATATTGGTTCTTTTGGGCTTGCGCCATCCGGTCATGTATCTGCTCGGTGCCGCCGCCGCCGCCACGACCGGAACGATAGCAATTTACCACACGGGAGTTGAGCGAGATTGGTGGGAAGGCCCCACCAGTTGCACTGGCTCCGGGCAAAATTTGTCGAGCATGGATGTCGTAGATCTTCTTTCGACTGACGCGGGGCCGACGTTGGTTATGTGCGATCAGGTCGCTTGGGAGTTTCTCTCTATTTCAATGGCAAGTTGGAATGCCATCGGCAGCTTTGGACTGATGCTGCTCTGGATCATTGCTCTAAGAATGAGGATCAAAAAGCGACGTTACTCGGCTCACTCCGACTGACGGACCGTTGTGTTGACCCGTTCACAGAAATCTTTCGTGGGTTAGGCCAACATTGCTTTAAATATGAATTCGCAAAATGGATTGCATGAAACCTAGTGTATCCAACACGAACCGAGATGCATCAAGGAACGCGATTGTTGGCATCCTGAGAAAAGGGTGGACATGCAATTGTTGAGCTAGAGCTAGTGCTAGTGCATTTCGAAAAGGCTCTATCGCAGGACCTGTGTGGCCGCCCAAACGATGGATATCAATATGGGTTGGTGGATCAAATAGACCACGAGCGTGTGCCGTCCGAAGAACCCGAACACGCGCATCGTGCGCGACGACTTGGTTGTGGAGAGCTGCTCCCAATATCCTGAACGCGATGCCAATTTCGCCACGGCCATGCCCGCCAAGAAGGCCGCAAACCATGGGAAGATAGGCTCATAGTCCACGGTGCTCAGTTGGATCGTCTGCAGGCCCGTCCACCATAGCCACGGCGCATTGAAGACCGGGGATGCCGCGAAGTCCGGCGCGAAGAATACTGCAACGGCGAGGATCGCGATGATCAAGATCGGCAGGCGCAGGGCGGCAAGGCCCAATAGGCTGCACAGCGCAATCGAGTGCAGGATACCGAAAAAGACAAAGGCGTCGGGAAACGCGATGTAGGTCGCAACGGACACCAACGCGGCCGCCGACACGATGATCGCCAAACGCTTGCCAAAGGCGCCCAATCGGATGCCGTTCGCGTGGGAAAGCCAAAGGCCAACGCCCGCAAGAAAAACGAAGGATCCTGCGGAAGCTACGGCAAGACCACGCCAAAAGCCGGCGCCGGTCGTGCCGGGTTCGACATAGCCAAAAATTTCCAAATCGAACACGAAGTGAAACACCGCCATCGCCAAAAGCGCCGCGACCCGCGCGATGTCGAGAACGAAAATGCGGGGACGAGATGCAGAAACGTCGGTGGTTGTAGTGGTCATGGACATTCGCCTTTGGATGAGTTCCGCGTTGATGTCCAAGAGACGATCAATCTGATGTTTAGCGCCGTTCTGTCTCAATAGCTTGGGTGGGCTTAACTAAGCAAACGACACCTGACCGATTGTACCGGTCGGGTCGCCTTCCGCGACTTTTGAAGGGCTGCACGATTTCTTACTAATTCGATATGGCTATGCATGGTCAGGCTGTCCGTGACCGTAAAGATTGGCATGTTCATGGGCTCGGTCCTCGTGTTCGAACTCCAAACTGGAATGGGTGATGCCGAAGTCATCCTTCAACCGGTCCTTGATCACGCCCTTGACAGATTCGCTCTGTGACCAGGCATCGGCTGTCAGAACGACATGGCAATCCAGCGCCACCTCATGTTCCTGCATCTGCCAGAGGTGGACGTGATGAACGTCTGCGACACCGTCTACACCGCGCATCGCGCCGACGACCGCGTCGTTATCCATGTCGGGCGGACTGCCGAGCATCAGGGTTCGGATCGGAGCTCCAATTTCCGTAACCGCCAAGTATAGAATGTAGAGCGCGATGCCGATGGTGATGGCCGGATCAACCCACCGCATGTCGTAGAGGATGATCAGCGATCCGCCCACGATGACCGCCACCGAAGCAAGCGCATCAGATAAGTTGTGTAGAAACAGGGCGCGGATATTCACGCTGTCCTTCTGCATCGAATAAGTCAGCAGCGCCGTCAACGTATCGACAACCAGCGCAACACCCCCAATGATCACGACCGTCCAGCCCTGCACTTCCGGTGGGTCGATCATGCGCATTCCGCCCTCATAGATCAGGTAGACTCCGACGAGGATCAACGTCGTGTAGTTGATCAAGGCCGCCACAATCTCGATCCTGCCGTAGCCGAAGGTCATTTTTTCGTCGGCAGGACGGCGGGCGATCTTGCGTGCAGCAAATGCAATGACCAGGGATGCCATGTCCGAGAAGTTGTGCAATGCATCCGCAATTAGTGCGAGGCTGCCCGAAAGCACCCCGCCCACCATCTGCGCGACTGTTAGTAGACCGTTCGCCCAGATGGCGATTGAGACGCGACGGTCGCCGGAATTCGGATCTATATGTGCGTGGCCGTGGTCATGCGGCATGGTTCGTATCCCCATGGCTGTGGTTTGGCAGGGCGACGCCCGGGACCCGTGGCACATCACCGCGCCGGATCGCGCGCACCCGCGCGTTCATCCAATGGCGGATAACGTGGCGATACAGCCAATCGCGGACGGCTCCAAAGTCTTGACTGCGGCCTAGGAAGAATGCGTCAGGTGTATCGAAGATTCCGAAATCTTTGGCGATACCAGTCTTCTGGATAAACGTATCCTCGCCCACCCATTCAACCGGCGGGGCGCTTAAACACTCTGTTCCGACCCCGTAGCCGCATAAGTCATCGGTTGCGCTGAATTCCTGCTGTAAAGATGCAAGGAAGGTTGCGTCCAGGATGAAGCCCTCAAGATTGATCCATCCATTCTCGGTCTCTACTTCGACCCAGGAGTGCACGATTTCCGCTGGCGCCAGCGGATAGACCAACTCAGGAACCACCCCACGTTGCAGCGCTTTGTGAATGGTGAAGCCGTGCAGCCTGCACGGAACGCCGAGACCACGCAGCAGCGCCATAAGAAGCGTTCCCTTCGTGTTGCATTGGCCGTAGCCGTCGGCAAGGACCTCAGACGCCGGGATATCATCAGCCCGATTGTATCCGAAGGAGATCACGTCGCGTACAAAGTTGTAGGCGGCGCCGATCTGGTTATGCCGGGAAAGATCCTTCCAGCCGCGAGCACGGATCAGTCCGGCAATTGCGGGCCCGTCGAAATCAAGAAGTCGGGTTGCGGCAAGGTGGGTATGTTCGTCGGCCAAGGTTGGTCTCCCAGAATCTAACTGGACCCTACCTAGTTGCTACAGTTACTATAGCTTCAAGGCCCAATTTCAACCGCTCCGCAGGGCACCAAGAATGATCGCGGCACCCATCAGGCAAACAACAGTGCCAAAAACGTCCCATCTGTCGGGCCTCTGACCCTCTGCCAACCACATCCACAACACCGACGCTGCGATGTAGACCCCGCCATACGCTGCGTAGGCGCGGCCCGCGGCGACCGTTTCGACTTGCGCCAGAAGCCAACCGAAGATCACCAGCGCTCCAATACCAGGCAAAAGCCATGCCGGAGACGCGCCCAACCGCCACCAGCTCCAGATGGCGAAACACCCCGCGATTTCGGCCAAGGCGGCCAGCGGATAGACCAACGCGGCGGGCATTCTAGGCACCAATTTCATTATGTTCGGTCAGGCACTCGGAGTGATCGCGCAGCACCTCTAGCACTCGGCAATCGGCACTTCGCCCACCGCTGCATTCGTGCACCATGCGTTTGAGTTCGGCACGCAACGCCTTCAGGCGTGCCATGCGCTGCTCCACCTGCTTAAGCTGGCGGCGTGCGATGGCATCAGCGTCCTCGCAAGACCTGTTGGGGTCGTCGCTGAGATCGAGCAACTCACGGATCGCGTCGAGCGAAAACCCGAGTTGCCGCGAATGGCGGATGAACGACAGACGGTCAAGCTCTGCCTCGCTGTAGCGCCGCTGCCCACCTTCTGTCCGGCCCGGCTCCGGCATCAGCCCGATCTGCTCGTAATAGCGGATGGTCTGCACCTTCGTGCCGGTTTTCTTCGCCAGAGTTCCAATCGTGAGCATGCTCAACTCCCTACAATACGTATAGTTTGTGTAGGTTTTGACATGTCCAGTGACAAGGGTTGGAATCACGTCCGCGTGATCTCGTGGCGCGCTAAGAATTTCGTGCTTGAACCTCCAGTTGCTAGAGGATGTATCCGCCGGGACTAATATCAACCAACCGCAGGTAAACCTAGTTGTCTCTCCTTTCCGTCAGAAGAACCCTATGGGGATTGGTGGCCGTGTCGACGATCGCAGCGGCATGGCTGATGCTCTGGCCAGATCTTCGAGACGATCGCGCACAGACTGCGTCTGGGCCTGCGTTCTACGCCGATTTTGAGCTGACAGATCACCGCGGGATGGTGCAGCAAGATGAGTACTTTGAGGGACGCTGGATGTTGGTCTTTTTCGGCTTCATCAACTGTCCAGACATCTGCCCGACGACGCTGTCCGAAGTCGCATATGTGATGGAAGGCCTAGGTGACGACGCCGCAGACGTGCAGCCGATATTCATTTCGATCGACCCTGCGCGGGATACGACGACCGCGCTCTCCGAATTTGTCCCGCTGTTCGACGCTAACATCATCGGTCTTACCGGCACGCCGGATCAAATCGCTGCGACATCGGAGACCTTCCCGATCTTCTTTGAGCGCATCGAAGAAGCGGCCGCACCTGACGGCTACACTATGGGACACACATCGCATTTGTTCCTGTTCGACCCCGAGGCTGGTTTCGCGACCTCTTGGCCCTATGGCACGCCCGCCGAAGAAATCCTCGCTGATCTGCAAGACAGAATGGAGGCCAGATGAAACTTCTGACCGGAGAAACCGCCCTCGGGCTGGCTTGGATCATTGCCGTCGTAGCCTCGCTTGCCGTGCTTTTCATCGGTGAAGTGTTGGGGCAGACACCGTGCGTGCTGTGCTGGTTCCAGCGCGCCTTCATGTTCCCGCTGGCCATCATCCTTGGCCTCGGCCTCTGGTGGCGGGACACGCAGGTCGGCCGATACGGCATCGCACTGGCGATTGGAGGCGGTGCAATCGCACTTTGGCATATGGGGCTCTACGCCGGGCTGATCCCCGAGCGCATCCAACCTTGCACGGCCACCGGCCCCTCTTGCACTGACGACAACCAATTGGTTTTCGGCATTCCCATCCCGCTGATGGCCGTCGCGGCCTTCGCCCTGATCGGACTGCTGTCGACCCTTTCACTGAAGGAAACACGAACATGAACCGACGCAGCCTAATCCTGTCCGTTCTCGCCGTAGGCGTTGCCGGTTTCGGCGGTGCGGCCTGGTTTGCAACAAGGCCTGGTCCCATTGTCGAGGCGGAGCCTTTGGCACCGGAACTAGCAGAGGCCATGATCCGCCCCTACTCACCCATCCTTGGGCCCGAAGAGGCTCCTGTCACGATCGTTGAATTCTTCGATCCCGCCTGCGAGGCATGCCGCGCCTTTCATCCAATCGTGAAAGACATCATGGCCGAGCATGGTGACGCCGTCCGTGTCGTAATTCGATACACACCGTTCCATGGAGAGGCGTCCGAGGAAGCAATACGGGTGCTGGAAGCGGCCCGTATGCAGGGGTTTTTTGAACCGGTTCTCGAAGCTGTCTTGCGCGAACAACCAAACTGGGCCTCCCACGGAACACCTGCACCCGGCCGCCTTCTACAGATCGCCGCGACGGCCGGGCTCGATGCCGAGGCCGCGCGCACGCAAATGCTGTCGCCCGGTGTCGTGGCCATCCTGAACCAAGATCGCGCCGACGTGGAAACCATCGGGGTTCGTCAGACGCCGACCTTTTTCGTGAACGGCATTTCGCCTGATCCGTTCGGTGAGGCGGAATTGCGACGGTTGGTTGCGGCGCAAGTCGCTGCAGCGCAGAGCTGAATTTGTTGATTGGAAAATAGACGCATGAAAAAGATCGTATCCACGGGCGCGTTGACGGTGCTTTTGTCATTCGCGGGCGCAACGATGCCTGCGCTAGCCGACGCAGACGAGATCGTCATCGAAGGCGCTTGGGCTCGGGCGTCCATCGGAATGAACCGCCCCGGTGCCGCCTACATGACGATCTACAACACCGGCGCGGAAGCCGTGACACTGACAGGACTTTCGACCCCACTGGCCATGATGCCAGCCATTCATGAAACGAGAACGAGCGCCGAGGGCGTCAGTAGCATGACACCCACCGACGAGATCACCATAGCACCGGGTGAAAGCGTGGCACTGGAACCCGGTGGCCTGCACGTCATGTTACTGCAATTGCAAGAGCCCATGGTCGAAGGGGAGACGTTTCCATTAACTCTGATCTTCGAAGATGGCGGTGAAGCGACGGTCGATGTTTCGATCCTTGCCTTCGCCGCGCGCGGACCCGAAGGTTGATGCAGCGCGCGCGTTTTTTGGGCTATGGCACGGCAGCTGTCGCGGCAATTGGCTTGATGCTTTTCGCAGGTTGGTGGCAAGTCGACGGCCCCGGCGCACCGGAGCCGATAGGGCAACGCCCTGTGCCATTGACCGAGATGGCGTTCAGCCTGACCGACCACGAAGGCAACGCGGTTGGGCCGGAGACCCTTCTCGGCAATCCCACCATGGCCTTTTTCGGCTTCACCTATTGCCCAGATGTCTGCCCGACCACGCTTTCCGACATCTCGGGTTGGCTTGACGCGTTGGGCGAAGAGGCATCGCCGCTGAACGTAATCTTCATCACGGTGGACCCCGAGCGGGATACCGTCTCCGCGATGGCGGAGTACGTCAGCTATTTCCACCCGGCAATCCGCGGCTGGACAGGTCCGGAAGAGCAGATCGCACGGGCGGCAGAGGGTTTCCGTGCAGTCTTTGAGAGAGTGACAACCGATAACGGAGACTACACGATGAACCATACCGCCAGCGTGTTTCTATTCAACGCCGAAGGGCAATTCGTCACCACGATCGACTACCACGAGGCAAGAGACTTCGCGCTGCCAAAGATCCGCCGCGTACTGCAACAAGAAATGGAAGAAACGACATGAAGCTGAGAGTTGTAGCGGCGGGCTTGGTAATTACGGTTGCTGTCTCAGGGGGCGCGATTTTCGCTACTGGTGCCTTATCAAGGGAACCAGTTCCAACTGGTCTGGACGAAGCCTCCTTGTGGCTACCCGAGCCTCCCACGCTGCCCGACACTTTAGGTGGTGGAGCAGTTCGTTTCGCAACGGTACAATCCGAGAGTGCGCGCGATCAACTCCCCCTGCCCCTTTTGCAGACCCCAACCATCGACGCGCAGCCGCCAGTTATCCAACCTCCTCTGTCGACTTGGTCTCGTGATATCGCACCCGGCGAAACGCTTGATGTCGTACTGGCCGACTCCGGGATGGTTGCGTCCGACCGGGCATTAGTCGCCTTGGCAATCGGCGCTGAATACGATCTGCGACGGCTTCGGCCCGGCCATTCGCTCACGGTCGTCTCAACCATGGACGGCGGCCCGCAGACGGTGACCCTGGCCGTTGAGGACGGTGTGAGGATCGAAGCAGTTTTTGGAACTGAGATGATCACAGAAGTCATGGCCCCGGAGACGGAAGTTGTTACGGTAGCCGGTGAAGCGATCATTTCGACCTCAATGTTCGCCGCGCTCGACGAAGCTGGCATTCCCGCCCGTTTTGCCGTTGACCTCGCTCAGATGTTGGGCGGCACCGTGGATTTCCGCCGAGAGATGGCTGGCGGAGAAAGGCTCCGCCTGCTGTGGCGCGAGGCGCGAGTTGGCGAAGATCGGATCGGCCAGCCGGACCTTACCTTCGCTGCGTTGGAAATCGCCGGGAGCCTCTATGAGGTTGTCTGGCCAGATGATGCCAGCGGACAGGCGACAATCTATGTCGATGGCGATGTGCTTCGCGTTTTCGCGCAGCCAGTCGTGGGCGCACGGTTGAGCTCTGTCTTCGGGCGTCGCACGCATCCGGTCTTTGGCAACGTAAGGATGCACACGGGTATAGACTTTGCTGCGGCGCACGGAACGCCTGTGCAATCGACCGCGCCGGGACGCGTAAGCTTCATCGGATGGCGAAACGGTTATGGCCGTGTGGTCGAGCTAGCCCACGGTCCGGACATCATGACGCGCTACGCGCATCTCAGCACTGTGCCTGAAAGTATCGCAGAGGGTCAGCGCGTCGTCGCCGGAGAAATGATTGGGCGCGTCGGCGAGACCGGCACTACCACGGCACCGAACCTTCATTACGAAGTGCTCGTAAACGGCCTTCCAACGGATCCACTTGTCGACGATCGGCTCGCGGACGCGGCTGATCCCGAAGCGGATAACGCCGAGGCGCTTGCACGCCTCACTGAGGCCCGCGAGCGCATGCTAGAGAGCTTGGGTCCCCAGACTGCACCTGCGACAGCAGACAATCTCTGATGCCCTTTGAGAACATAGCCATTGCCCGTAAAAAAATTGCGTCACACATGGCATTCTATAGAGACCCGCGGTTGGCGGCGGTATCAACAGTGTCCTTCTTGCGGACACCAGAATTCGCACGCGCCCAAAAGTGCTCCTTATTGCGGTTCAGGAAATCGCACTCGGTTCAAGGAACATCGGTGCTGACTACAGATCCGAAACCAAAGAAGCCTTCCCATACGGACACGGCAGGCCTATTGAGAATGAGTCGCATTTGCGCTGACAAGTAGATTGGCCCGTCATGGAAACACTATCCCCAATAATGCTCGGCTTTCTGGGAAGCCTCGCTGCGGGATCACTCACCGCTGTTGGCGCCCTGCCCGTGTTGTTCGGTCGTGTTCCATCGCGTGCCACCCGTGATCTTTCGCTCGGATTCGCGGCAGGCGTGATGCTTGCGGCTTCGTTCTTCTCACTAATTATTCCCGCCTTGGACGCAGCTGATATCCGGTTCGAGAGTGAGGCAGCGCCTGCGGCCATCGTTTGCCTCGCGATCCTGCTTGGGATGGGCGCGGTCGCCCTAATGAACGAAAAGCTCCCGCACGAGCATTTCAGCACCGGGCGCGAAGGGCCCGAAGGGGCGTCCCTCCGGCGGGTTTGGCTCTTCATCATCGCGATCACGATCCACAACTTCCCCGAGGGGCTTGCAGTTGGCGTCGGGTTCGGATCCGGCGGTATCGAAGGCGGCATGCCCCTTGCCATTGGTATTGGTCTACAGAACGCACCCGAAGGTCTGGCCGTCGCCGTGGCCTTGCTTGGAGAGGGCTATCCCAAGTGGCGCGCGTGGGGCATCGCGGCGCTCACTGGCATGGTCGAACCCATTGGCGGATTGCTTGGGGCAGGCATCATTACGCTGTCAGAGCCGCTGTTACCGTGGGGATTGGCCTTTGCCGCGGGCGCGATGCTTTATGTGATAAGCCACGAGATCATCCCTGAAACCCATCGCAGCGGCCATCAGAACAAGGCGACGCTCGGCCTTGCGGTAGGCCTCGTGCTCATGCTGTTCTTGGATGTCTACCTCGGGTAACCGAAAAGAGACGCAGCCTGGCCCACGCAGCCGCGCACATCAGGGATAGATGTCGATAGGTGTACCGTCCTGAACCATGGCGTAGATATGCTCGATCTGGCGATCCGTGACAGAAGGGCAGCCTGCCGTCCAATCGCGGACATTCATCGGGTCAATTCCGCGACGCGGGCCGCCATGGATGAAGATATCTCCTCCGGGCGAACGGCCATGCGACTCCGCAAACGCAATGTCCGCCTCGTTCGGGTAGGATATCCCGATGGATAGATGGAATTCGCTGTTCGGATTACGGCGGTCGATAATGTACGCCCCCTCGGGCGTTCGGCCATCGCCTTCGAACTGTTTATGACCCACGGGCGCGAAACCAAGCCCGATCGGAAACCTCCGCAGCTCGCCTTCAACGCCATCAAGGATTAGCAGCCGCTCATCCTTATACATTCGAAGCCGCGTGACCTGCGGTCCATTGTAGTCCCGGAACCTGCTTGCGCAGCCGGATAGAAATGCGGTGATCGTACCCAAAAGAAAGATGCGGCGTTTCATGGAGAAAGCTCGATTTTATAATTATGCCTCGTGACGGTAGTTAGCATGCCAAATCTAGTTGATCAAAGGCGAGTTTGATCGCGAAAGAACAAGTTGTGGCAGCCATGTGATCAATTCAGGTCGCCATGCCAGCAAGGCGATCAGTGCGACTTCGATGACCACGAGTGGTCCCGCACCGCGATAGATATCGGCCAGATTTACGCTTGGTGGTGCCGCCATTTTGGCGAAGAAGAGGGCGTATCCGAACGGCGGCGTGAGAAACGAAGTCTGAAGCGCCAATGCGATCAGACCAGCCAACCAGACCTGCGAGAAATACTCTGACCCAACATGATCGGAGAAATCCAGCTGTGCGAACAAAGGAAGGAAGATCGGTAGGAACACGAGCAGAATCTCGATCCAGTCGAACACAAACCCCAGCACAAGAATGACGCCCAACAACATGCCAAGGGTCGCCCAACGTCCAAGGTCAAATCCATTGATCCACGCAAGCAGAAGCTGGCCACCTTCCAGCAGGTTGAAGCTGAGTGAAAAAATCGATGCGCCCACGACGATGAAGAACACCATCGCGGTCATGGACGCCGCCTGCACAATCGTCTTGTTCAGACGATTAAACGTCATGCGACCGCGAACCACCATGACCAACAGCGCACCAAAAACCCCAACACCGGCAGCCTCGGACAGGGTCGCAATCCCGCCCATGATACTGAGGGGAATGGCGGCGATCACCGCAATCGCCATGATCGAGGACACCACATCCCGCAGGGTCGGCTTTGCGTCGTCCGAAAGTGAGATGTCGATGCGCCCTCTCAGCGTGACGGCAAAATAGACGGAAAAGAAGAATACCAAGATAAGGACTGGGATGACCAACGCCGAGTACATCAACGAGATGCGAAGCTGAAAGACATTAGCCACGAAGAACAGCAGGACCGCCGGAGGGAAGACGACGCCCAACGCGCCGGACGCCGCCACGGCCGATCCCGCCACTGACGCGGAATACCCTGCGCGCAACATCGGGGCGTAGGCCACCAGTGCCACGGTCACGACGGAAGCTCCGATGACACCCGCGGCAGGGGCCAGGATCAGGCCAATCAACAAGGTGGCAATGGCGTAGTGACCGGGGAGCCACCTTAGCGCTTGCCCCAGTGTTCGAAACAGGGTTGATGAAATGCCGCTGGCGTTCAAAACCAGCCCCAGAAAGATCAGGAGCGGCACGGTGGTGAATTGCACCCCTTCGTTCGTCAGGATGCCACGCACACGAAGATAGATCAGACCAAGGTGATTGAAATCGGTGACACCCATCCAGACCGCGCCGACAAAGGCAAGAAACCCGGTCGCCGTCAGAACCAAAGCCACGGGGAAGCCGCTGAACACGCCTAGCGCCAGAATACCCAGCATGGCGATGGCCAGAAATTCAGTCTCCATGGGGAAGATCTTCTTGGGACAGCGGGGAAAGGCCATCGCGCCTGCCCCGCAGGAACGCGACGTTTCGGACAATGACGATAAGCCCGGCCAAGCCCAGAACCACGGGACCGATCACGGCGGCAACGCGCCTTGCCCAAATGTCGGTGTCCGCGAATTGCGTTGTCCGCATCAGCCCATCCCAGCCGTAGTAGGTGAGGATGGCCGCGAGGGGTAAGAGCACGAGGAGGCAGCCACCAAGCTCGATGCAGGCCAGGCGGCGTGGCGGCCAATTCCTTCGAAATACGTCCACGCGCACATGGCCGTCCCGCAGATAGGTGAACCCGAATGTCATGAAGATCAGGATGAATAGAAGGGAGGTCGAAAAATCCGGAAGGTATGACGACACCCCAAGGTGTAGCTTGCGATCAAGCATTTGCAGGCCGGTAAAAAATGCGATGGGGACCACTGTCAACCAAGCGGTCCCCACACCTATCGAATGGATGATCTTTTCCAGCACGTCGAATATGCGCATACTGCCCCCACCTTCGCCGCCCTTCCGGGCCACCTTATTGTCCGGGCGCCAAGGCCCCCTTGGCCATCTTCGCGCCGACCCGCTTTCCACCGGCAGGGGGCTGCTTGCGTTCCCCGGCATTCAGAAGCCGCAGGGCATTGGCGACGACGACCAGCGACACACCGACATCCGCGGCGATAGCCCCCCACATGGACGCCATCCCGAAGGCCGTCAGCCCGACAAACAGCGCCTTGGTTGCCAGCGAAATCGCTATGTTCTGGCGGATGATCGACATCGCCCGGCGCGAATGGCCGATAAGCCAAGGCACCTTGCCGATATCGTCGGTCATAAGCGCGATATCCGCCGTCTCGATCGCGGCGTCCGAGCCGACGGCACCCATGGCAATCGCGTAATGCGCCCGCGCCATGGCGGGTGCGTCGTTCACACCGTCACCGATCATGGCCACCATGTCGTGGGTTTCGACCAGCTCTTCGATGGCTTTCACTTTGTCTTCGGGCAAAAGCTCAGCGCGGACCTCGTCGATGCCCACTTCGGTGGCGACGGCGCGCGCGGTGCGCTCGTTGTCCCCCGTCAGCATGACGATGGTCTTCACCCCCTGCGCATGAAGCTGCGCCACGATGCCTTTTGCGTCGGGACGGATACGGTCTCGCAGCTCCAGCAGTCCAATCACACCCGTTTCATCGCCCACGGCGACGAGCGTGCTTCCAGCGCCTTCAATCCGGTCGCGGATGTCTTTTGGGATAGAGCTGCCGAACCCCTTCTCCTCCGCGAAGCGGTCAGAACCTAGCCAGATCGAACGGCCAGCTGCGCGCCCTTCAAGCCCACGACCCGGCACAGTGCGAGTGTCTTCAGCGGCGGACACCGTGACACCGTCGACCTCGGCTCGCGCAAGAATGGCACGCGCCAATGGGTGCGAGGATCGCGCCTCAAGACCTGCGGCCATCTCGATCAGATCCTTGGCGGTCGCGATGCCCAACGGATGCACGGACGCCACCTCAGGCTCGCCCATGGTGATCGTTCCAGTCTTGTCCATCGCCAGCGCCGACGTTCGGCCGGGCGCTTCGACATAAGCCCCGCCCTTGATGAGCACCCCAGCCCGAGCCGATGCGGCAAGTGCCGCGACAATGGACACAGGCGTCGAGATCACCAACGCGCAGGGGCAGGCAATGACCAGAAGGACAAGCGCGTTGTAGAGCCAGTAGTCCCACGCCCCGCCTGCGATGAGCGGCGGCAGAACTGCAATCGCGATCGCCAACACCATCACGATGGGCGTGTAGATGCGTGCGAATTTCGTGACCCATTGTTCTACCGGCGCGCGGCGCGCATGGGCATCGCCAACCATGCGCGTGATCTTGGCCAGCACCGTGTCAGATGCCAACTTGGTGGCGCGCACCGTCAGTGTGCCTTCACCGTTGATCGTGCCAGCATAAACGTCATCCCCGGTTTCCTTCGGCACCAGAGCGCTTTCACCGGTGATCGGAGCCTGATCGACGGCTCCCATCCCGGATGTGACCTCTCCATCAAGCGGAATACGGTCGCCGCCGCGCACTATGAAGCGGTCGCCGACGACCACTTCTGCGGCAGGCATGTCCATTTCGGTGCCGTCATCGCGGATCACCCGCGCGGTTGGCGGCGCGAGATCGAGAAGTGCGGAGACCGCATTCCGTGCGCGACCTACGCTCCAACTCTCAAGGAAGAGAGACAGCGAGAAGAAGAACGCGACTGTCGCCGCCTCGAAGAACTCACCAAGTCCAATGGCACCTGCAACTGCGACGACCATCAGCAGGTTCATGTCGGGCGAGAACCGCCGCGCCGAGGACCACGCCTTCGGCGCCACGAGCCAGACGCCGCATAGGATCGCGATTGCAAAGAACGCAACCTCGATCAACGGCATCGGCGCTTCGCCATGGCCGGAAAAGAGCCCGACTGCTCCGCCCAAACCGGTTTCAACCACGTGCCAGATAAAGCCTGCGGCCCAGAAGCCTCCGCTGAGGAACGTGAACAATCTTTGGCGGGCAAGGTGTTCAGCCTGATCGACCGATGCGCTTTCGGCATCCCACGGTTTGGCTGTCATGCCGGTACTTGCGACCAACTCTGCGAGATACGTGTCCGATATCGTCTTGGCACTGTCCAAAACGGTCATTCGCCCATTGATGACATCGAAGGCTAGATGCTCGGCCCCACCCACTTTGGGGCCAACTACCTTGTTGAGGATTGAGACTTCCTCAGCGCAGTCGAGACCAGACACCTGAAAGCTGCGTCCCGACGACGGAGCTGGTGCAGGCGACGTGTTAACGGGCTTGTCACTTCCGCAACAGCTTTCGCCGTGCGTGTGGCCAGTCTGAGTATGATCGTGAGAATGTGGGTCGGACGGCATCAGAAACCTCGGGAATCGATATGATGCATTTTAGATAGCACCTACAGCCACTATAGCTTCAAGTGGCTATTTTTGGTTCAACCCCAGATGTCCCCGAAAGACATTTCCCGCATATCCGGGACACGCAGATGCGGAAAGCCCTCGCCCGACATGGCGCGCCGAGCAACGGAAATTCAATGTCGGTCTGGAAGGAGTAAGGATCGATATGGTCCATCTGCCAAACGCGACTTCCAACTCTTCTTTTCTAAGCCGGATAAAGGCGCGCCGTAGATCCGATTTCAACATTGGGGAAGAGCGCGTTGATATGTGGCATAACCATGCGCACGCATCCGGAACTCGCACGACTTCCGATCGACCAAGGCTGTGGCGTTCCGTGGATCCTAAGAAACGTGTCGCGCCCGCCCACATAAAGGTACAGCGCTCGGGAGCCGAGTGCGTTGGTCGGACCAGGCTCCTGCCCATTTGCATACTGCGAGTAAACTTCCGGCTCACGCGCGATCATGTTCTGCGTCGGGGTCCAGTGTGGCCATTCGACTTTGCGGCGGATCGTATAGGTCCCCGGCTCGTATAATCCGTCCCGTCCGATGGCGACGCCGTACCGCATGGCCGTACCGCCAGATTCAATATGGTACAGGAAGCGCGCCGTCGCATCGACGTGAATGTCACCTGGGACGAGGCCATCATTCGCGGCGACTCTTTGAGGAAGCAATCGTGGGCTCAGACCCCATGGATTGGTCGTCGCCAGATCGAACCCAGGAGGGGTAACCTGCGCGTCCCACGCGGCCATTTCAGACTCAGATGGCCAACTACTCGCCAACGACGGACCGGCCAATGCTGCGGAGAACAAGGTAGTGGTCGTCTGGATGAAATGCCGTCTTGTCAACATCTGAATGTCCTCTAATCAGTTTCGCTTTTTTGGCAATCACACGGAGGGTGCCGCGAGACGCGGATAGCACCTCTAGCAACTGTAGGTTCAAGGGAATTAATACGCACACAGCACGGCATTCAACCAATCAACGGGAAAGTGATCCGCCGGATTGTCCGATCGTCTCCCGCGATACGGTACATTCGTCCATCCCCTGCAAGAAGCACTAAGATCACGCTTAGATACAGCGGTACCGCGCTGATCATTGTTGCGTAGAGGTAAACTCCTGAAATGTTCTCGAACGCCGCTGATCGTGCGAGGGTCGGGGCGACTACACGCAAGGCTTACCCATCGGTCACCACCAAATGAACCGAACCAGTCGGCAGACACGAAATAGATGACACCGTGCAACACGACAAACACACAGATCCTAGATGGCAGGTCTACTATCAGGATGGGTGACGAGAGAGTTCCCTGTCTCTTGGCAGAGACAGCATAGAGAAAGAAACTCAGGTAGTTGACCGCGAACACCACGGGGATGCCATTTGGAAGAATTTGTCTTAGGAAGCGCCGCAATGCTGGACCATTTTCCAGAAGCATCGGGCCAAAATCCGGTGTGAGCGCAACGGACACGGCTGTCATGCAAGCGGTTCTGCGATAACGAGGTCCGGCTGCAACTGCACACGCTGGCCTACAACATGGCCATGTTCCTGCGCTGCATCGATCTGTCCGAAGAAATGGCCGACTGGTCGCTGACCAGCCTGCAACTGAAACTGATCAAGATGGGTGCCCGCGTCGTGCGCCACGCCCGCGCCATCACTTTCCGACTTGCCGAGGTGGCGGTCAAAGGCTCCATGGTCAGGGCCATCCTGACTGCGATCCACCGACTCCGAGCGCCACTTTCATGTGCGTGACCGCGATCCTGATCCAAACTGAACAATAGCGGCAGGACAGATCTGTCCACCGCACTGAAAAACGGCGACACAGGGCCAGAATGATGCGAGTCTCCGGACCGTCCCGCCCAAATTCGAGCGTCTGGGTCGTTGCAAGTGCCGTGCAGGGCCCAAAAAGCCTAATCAGTAAGCGAAATCAGGCGATCTTCCCGTCACATGGCATTTCACTTGGGAAATGTCAGATAAAGGCGATTACTTACAAAAACGTGAATGGACTCGTCAGCTCAGTCACGCGAATGTGAGGGTTATTGACGGCTGCACACGCATTTGACCTACCCAGGGATGAGTAACATGTTGAAATTCGCGAAGCTTTCGCTTCTGTCTCTAGCATTGGCAGGCACGCCGATGGTGTCTGTTATGCTGACGCCAAACCAAGCGGAAGCGCAGGCCTTTTCAGCGCTGCGTCAGGCGATTGCAGAGGCTTCTTCCACGGAAGAACAGCTGGCCGCCTTCTACCGCGAGCGTGATTTCCAGCCGATCTGGACCACGGCAGATGCCGCCGACCGTCGAAACGCGCTGTTCAGCGCGCTGGCCGAGGCCAATAATCACGGACTGCCGACGCAGCGCTATGACACCACCGATCTGGTTGCCGCATTCAGCAGCGCCACCAATCCCTACGAGATGGGCCGCGCCGACGTGCAGGCGTCGCTCTTGTTCCTTCAGTACGCGCAGGACGTCCACTCCGGCTTCCTTGAGCCCGGCGATATTGTAGGCGACATCGTCCACACCCTGCCGCGCCGTGATCCGCTAGAGTTATTCACCGAATTCACCGCCTCCAACCCCTATGAGTATATCGCCACCCTGCCGCCGCAGCACCCTGAGTACACCCGCCTGATGCGCGCCAAGCTGCACCTAGAGCAGATGATCGACGAGGGCGGCTATGGGCAGACCGTGCAGGCGGGATCCCTCGCGCCGGGTGCGACGGGCAACTCTGTTGTGCAACTGCGCAACCGTTTGTTGGCGATGGGCTACCTGGAGCGTTCCGCCACGGCCACCTACGACAGCCGCCTGCAACAGGCCGTGCTGGAGTTCCAGGTCGACAACGGCATCAACGCCGATGGCATCGCGGGCGGTGATACGATCCGCGCCGTCAATCGTTCCGCCACCGAGCATCTGTCCGAGGTTATCCTTGCGATGGAGCGTCAGCGTTGGCTGAACTTTGACCGTGGCCCGCGCCATGTCTTCGTGAATCTGCCAGACTTCCATTCCCGGGTGATCGACGACGGCGAAGTAACATTCGTCACCCGCTCGGTCATCGGCTCTCGCGACAGCGACCGCCGCACGCCGGAATTCTCGGACGTGATGGAGCATATGGTCATCAACCCAAGCTGGTACGTGCCGCGGTCCATTGCGCGCGGCTATATTCCGTCGATCATTGCGGGCGGTGCGAACCACTTTGAGCTGATGTCCAACGGCCGCCCGGTGAGCCGCGCCAATGTGGATTGGAGCCGGGTTTCGGCGGGCAACTTCCCGTTCGACCTGCGCCAACCTCCCGGCCCGCGCAACGCGCTGGGTCTTGTCAAGTTCATGTTCCCCAACCAGTGGAACATCTATCTGCATGACAGCCCTCAACAGGAACTCATGACCCATGAAGTTCGCGCCTATTCCGCTGGCTGTGTCCGCTTGGATGATCCGTTCGACTTCGCCTACCACTTGCTTGCGCCGCAAGAATCGGACCCGGTGACGTTCTTCCAAACCATCCTAAACTCCAGCCGTGAGACGCAGGTGAATCTGGATACGCCGATCCCGGTACACATCGTGTATTGGACAGCTTGGGTTAACACCGAGGGTCGTTTGAACTTCCGCAACGACATCTACGGTCGCAATGCGATCCTGCGCCAGGAGATCCAGAACCTTGGGGTGGAGATAAGAGGCGTGAACAGTTGATCCTCTCTCCGAAAGCTTTCGGGGGCAGGCATGGCTGAGTTCAGCGTAAGAGACATTGCAGCGGCGCTTGGGGAGGAAGCCTTGGGCGCCGCTGACCTTTTGGTGCATGGCGTGGCTGAGCCCGCCGATGCGGGGCCCGATGATCTCGCGCTGGCGATGCGGTCAGAGTGTGCGCTTTCCTAACTATAGGGGCGGACCGCTTCAAAGGGGGAGGCTCAGCCGAGCAAACCCGACACGGAGATCTCTCAGAACGGGCCATCGTTCCAGATTGCAACACAGCGGCAATCTACTTTGTGACAAGGCCAGGTCTGGCTGAATGTCGTCAAGCCCGTGCTATCGTCGAGGCTTTGGCGTTGAAGAGCGCAAGGTTATGGCGTCGCGTTGCGTGGCCGATCGGGGATCGTGCGATAACGAATGTCCGTAATGCAAACTGCGACCGCAGCATCACCAGAGTGAGCTGTGTGTCCGCCTTATGCTGTGAGTAGGCGCCAGTATGTTTAGGCAAGTCTCAGCAAAGAGCCCCCGATGTGGGACACCGTAAAGCGAAGGCATTCAATTAAAATGCGTTAAAATATTGATTTTAAACGTATATATTAGCAACGAGAAGTGTCGGGTATTGAACAGAACGCTCCTCCGCCACCATCAAACCCCGACACATTGGGCTTTCACCGCGCAAGCCACCCAGAACGATCCTGATCTTCTCTTCGGATGAATAAAGGCTGCGGGTCGCCCGTTTGATATCTTTCTCATCGTCCACTGCTCAGTGGTTACGACGCGCAACAAAAACTCTCTTAGAAAATCGCCATATTTGGACCCATAAGCGCTGACGTCTGACAGTCAGACAGTCAGACAGTGGCCGTCCAGAATTTCCATACTCATTGGGCTTCTCCAGAGACGGGCGGTGGGGAGCTTCTCTCTCGACCTCCAAACCCGTCACGGTGATAGCCGCGCCTCTCTTTTTAAGAATATGGCTGCGACGCTTAGACGAGCATGCTGTCACTCACGGGATGAAGCCAAGTTGCCGAAATCGAAGAACGGCAAGGCCGTCGCTGAATAGACGCGGCGCCCTTCAGAAGCCCAATCTCCAAAAAATTTCCAATCTCCGCCGCGTTTTGCATCGACAATCACAAGTCTCTGCGCTGCGCCAAGTTGCGCATTCCCATCCGTCGGGTCGCCCTATCATCCGATTCCCCGGCCACGGCGTCATTCCTACGCCGCTCGGAAGCATTGCCAAAAATCGCTCATGAAGGGACCCTCGTTTCACAACCCTTGAAACGCGTTCGAAACGGCATGAACATGATCCGCAAGCCATGCAAGTCTTCGAGAGGGGCGGTCCGGTCTGGCGACCGTAAGCTTCCAACCAAAGCCGTAGAGTCAAATCTGGATCCCAGATTGGCAGGCTTGGTGCGCCTTCTGGCTCGTCGGGCCGCACGAGCTTGGTATAGTGAGCAGACAAGGGAAAGCGGCGCGAAGCGACGTTAAAGTCCTGAAAGGGTTTGCCGTGAAAGTTGCTCTCTACGCCCGATATTCATCCGACAATCAACGTGATGCGTCTATCGCCGACCAACTTCGAATCTGCCGGATGCATGCGGAACAGCAGGGTTGGCAAGTTGTCGAAGAGTACACGGATCACGCGACCTCGGGAGCCTCTCTGATCCGCTCCGGCATCCAAGCGTTGATGGCGGATGCGCTAAGCGGGCGTTTCAACATTATCTGCGCAGAAGCGATGGATCGGCTGTCTCGGGATCAAGAAGATATCGCGGGTCTATTTAAGCGAATGGCGTACGCAGATGTGAAGATCATCACCCTCTCAGAAGGCGAAGTCACACATCTCCATGTGGGCCTAAAGGGAACAATGAACGCACTTTTCCTAAAGGATTTGGCGGACAAAACGAGGCGTGGCCAGCGGGGGCGCGTGGAGATGGGCAAGTCCGGCGGGGGTCGGTGTTATGGCTATGACGTAGTCAAAAAGCTCGATGGAAACGGTGAACCCCTTCGGGGCGATCGTTCAATCAACATTGTCGAGGCCAGGGTCATCCAGCGGATCTTCAAGGACTACGCGTCCGGGAAATCGCCAAAACGGATCGCTTCAGAGTTGAACCAGGACAGGGTGCCTGCCCCGAGCGGCGGCGACTGGGGGTTCAGCACGATCAACGGCAACGTCAAACGCGGCACTGGCATTTTGAACAACGAACTCTACATTGGGCGGTTGGTTTGGAACCGGCAGCGTTTCGTAAAGGATCCTGAGACCGGACGACGACAAGCCCGTCCAAATCCGGAGGTGGACTGGGTCGTCCAGGAAGTGCCAAAGCTGCGCATCGTGGACGAGGCCCTATGGAAGGCTGTAAAGGACCGCCAAACTAGCCTCAAACGTTGTCGGAAGCACACCAATGAGGAAAACCATTTCCACCAACGACGGCGTCCGAAGTATCTGCTTTCCGGTCTGACGAAATGCGGTTGTTGCGGAGGCGGATACTCGATGGTTTCCGCCAGCTTGGTTGGGTGCTCGACAGCTCGGAACAAGGGAACCTGCGACAATCGGCAGAATATCCGCAGAGATCGACTGGAAGAACGCGTGCTTAACGCCCTGCGGCATCACCTGATGGACCCCGAGTTATTCAAGGAATTCTGCAATGAGTTCACCCGAGAGATGAACGCGTTACGGATGGAAGGCCGGGCGTCGATTGATGCTGGTCAGCGGGAAGTCGAGAAGATCGATCGTGAGCTGAGTACCCTTTTGAATTTGGTCCTTAAGGGCGGAGCGGCGGATGCGGTAAATGACAAAATGGTACGGCTGGAAGCTCGCAAGAAAGAGGTCGAGGATTTCCTGACCGAGAGCGAAGCTCCACCGCCGTTGCTGCACCCAGAGATGGCGACGTTCTACAGAACTCAAGTTGCAGAATTGTGCGCGGCGTTACGGGAAGACTCCGAGACCAAGCGGATGGAGGCTGTCGACATCATCCGGTCACTGATCGACGCGATTGTCCTGACGCCTGAGGGCGGAGATCTTCGAATTGATGTGCGGGGCGATCTTGCTGGAATACTTGACGTATCCTCTAAAACACGAACCCCGGCCGAAGAGGCCGGGGTATCGCAAGTTAAGATGGTTGCGGGAGTAGGATTTGAACCTACGACCTTCAGGTTATGAGCGCGTTCTTGGCCTTTTCGCCACACTACTCCAGTTCACGCCACAACGCGCTAAGTAATTGCTTTTGCTATTTTTATCTGGACAACCTCTACGCCAACGGCTCATCAAGATGCATCATTTTCGCTACCGACTGCTTCCATAACGCTTCCATGGAAGTTCGTCTGTAACCGCACGGGAAAGGATGTGTGATGCCAAAACTGACCAAACGAAGTGTCGAGAAATTGGCTGTTAGAGACGCCGACTATATCGCCTTTGACAGCGAAGTGAATGGCTTCGGCGTTCGCATCCTTCCAAGCGGGCGGCGCTCCTACCTTGTTCAATATCGAAGCGGCGGAAGAACAAGGCGTATCGCAATTGGCCAGCATGGTGCCGTTACGGTTGAGGAAGCTCGCAAACGCGCAAAGGAATTGCTGGGATCGGTAGCAGCGGGCCAAAATCCCGCGGAAGTTATCGCGCAACACCGAGGCGCACCAACCGTTGCAAGCGTCGGTGAGAGATTTCTGAGAGAGCATGTGGACGTACGCTGCAAACCCTCAACCGCGAAAGAGTACAAACGAGCGTTTACAAATTTTATCAATCCGGCGATGGGCAACCATAAGATTGTCGATGTGGTCCGTGCTGATATCAGCAAATTACACCATGCCCACCGTCACATTCCCTATCAAGCAAACCGAACGCTCGGCGTGTTGTCCAAAATGTTCACTCTTTGCGAGGTATGGGGGCTACGGACAGACGGCTCTAACCCGTGTCGCCATGTTTCAAAGTACAGAGAGCAAAAGCGAGAACGGTTTTTAAGTGCGGCGGAGCTTCGACGGCTTGGGCAAACACTGAATGCATTGGAACGAGACGGCTTGGAAACCGTCTTTGTCACCTCTGCCTTCAAGCTGCTTATTCTCACTGGTTGTCGGTTGGGCGAAATCCAGTATTTGGAATGGTCGTTTGTGACGAACCGGTATCTGCTGTTACCCGACAGTAAAACGGGCGCGCGTCGCATCCCCCTGCCCCCGGCTGCACAAGAACTATTGTCGGCCTTACCTCGCGATCCGGGCAATCCTTTCGTGATCGCGGGTAGCATCCCTAACCAACCTGTCACCGACTTGCAGAAGCCGTGGCGGCGCATAAGGGCAACGGCTGACCTAGAGGGCGTGCGCATTCATGATCTCCGCCACACCTACGCCTCGAACGCTGTGGCGAATGGAATGCCAATTCAAATGGTCGGTAAGCTGCTCGGGCATACGCAAATCCAGACGACAATGCGCTATGCACACCTCGCAGACGATCCGGTCATGATGGCCGCGGAACAAAATTCAGCATCGCTGGCTCAAGCATTAGGCTGAGCCGGAAAGGGGAAAACTATGTCTGAAGAACAATGTTCGATCTCTCAGCTAGGCGAGTGGATGGTCATGTCGCTCGAAGATGGCTTCCACGCCTATGATAAAACCAGCGGGCTGAAATGGCCCCCTGAAGGCTCAACTTCTGGCGTGGAGGTTCGTCAAACTTGGCGTGATGGCTGGAACGCACCGCCTCAAGAAAAGCGCGGTTTTTGGCTGGATAAACTTAGAGCAAAGCCTCAGATGACGGAGCAAGAGTATAGGCGAGCTCATTTCGTGAGGCTCTTGTCAGTTGGGCAAGCAGAAGCGATCGGTTTTCTACTCCCCCGTAGTGAAGGTGACCGGGCAGTTTTAATCCCTCAAGAAGTCTGGGAGAAATGCACTCTGGATTGGGACACGCGCAATTTGTCTGGCGCAGGGTTTGATTTTGCACATGTACAAATATTGATGCCGGAGCACTCCGTCCTGCTCAAGAACGGCGTTTACATTCCTCAACCGTTGCCGCCTCTGGCCGTCTTTGAACCATCTGAGGCTCGGCGACTCAGTTTAGGTCTCCCGAGCGATGGTCCCGCGTACTCGTCGACCGAGCCTGAAACCACGCAAAAGAGTTTGGGCCGACCAACACTAAAATCGGCCGTCATCCAAGCATTCGAGGAAATTGAGAAAGATCCGACTTGGCAGCAAAAGCAGCTGTCGAATGCCATTAGAGACCGCGTGAAATCGAATCTGGGCGTCGCCAGTGACGATGGTCTAAGTATAGGAGCAATCATGGGTCACGTTCGCCCCTTGTGGAACGAGTTCAGGGGTCGAAAAGGCTGAAAACCGGTTTTTGATTTTTCGAAGTTGGGCAAATCGAACTGCCCTTGGCATTCATTTCATCGTCAACTCACAAGACGAAAGGAATGCAATGAAACTCCCGACACATGACCCGGATTACCTTGACCGCCTCATCACAGAACGCGATGCGGCAAACTTTCTCGGCTATACAATGCGCGCGCTTCAAAACTGGCGTTTACGCGGTGGTGGCCCTTCCTTTGTAAAGGTCTCAGCTCGGTCGATCCGTTACCGCAAGCGCGATTTGGTCGCTTGGACAGAAAGCAAACTCGCGCAGCACACAAGCGAACTAGCCGGTGGAGTGTACCCCCATGACTAAGGATACCAAGCTGAACGCGTTCTTGGCCGGACCCGGCTTTCACGCCCTTGAGGACTACGCAAACTATCTTGGGCCAGCGTTACTAAATCATTGCCCTGGATCAGGTGTACGGGCCGAGTTTGCTCGCGATATCGACGTTAATTGGGACACCGGAGAAATCGTGATTACAGATATCGTCGAATTTCGCATCTCCGGACCTGACGCACCCTCTCAAGATGCCAGCGGCGCGCCTGACCGCCGTGCACGGCGGGCCGGGCGCGGGTGCGGTGGGCGGGCGCGCCGCGGGCGCAACGGTAAGATTGTGCGCCACTGAGGGGGGGCTTGTAACACCCCCCTCCATAAATACAGATGAGTAAAGGAACGAACATGAACGTAGAAATCGTCCATGCCGGCTTCGACGGACTTAGGGTCAACGTTGAAGCTCTAATTTCAACCGAAGTCCGCTCAATACTTAATGCCGCGAAAGAAGTGGCCCTTGGCTTAAAGTCCGCGGTTCCGGTCACAATCAATGGGATGGAATTTGCAGTAAGGCACACAGGAAACCGGGCCTTCTCTGTGCACACCGGAGAATATGGTGCGGAGTTCTTCTTACATGATCCCGAGTACAAAGATTGCATCGGACCGGGGGTGAAAATGGACTTCCGGGCCTTCTTTCTTGCCACGAGCGGCCTCGAAGGTGCGAGGCTCTACTTTCAACAAGCCATGGCGGCGTTACAGGTCAGCACCCACCAAGAGCACATGATGGTTTCACGCGTGGACTTTGCCGTTGATGTTCTGGCGCCTTCCTTCGTTCCCGATGTTGATGCAGTCATACTCCCGGCAAGGACGAGTAAACGGGAATTTCGAGAGGCCGACACAAACCAACGCTTCTTCGCAAACACGGAAGTGACTGGCATCACGTGTGGTCACGTCAGTAACCGACAACTCGTCATCTACGACAAACGCGCGGAGGTACTAGCTAAACGCAAACTCGGCTGGCTTGAGATTTGGAACGACACGCGGGTGAAAGCGGGGCTTCCACCATTTGATCTAAGTGACCGCGATCAGAGCAAGGTCTGGCGCTTCGAGAACAGGGTAGGGTCGAAGTGTCTGCGACGGAGATGGGAAATCCGAAGTTGGGACGATCTTGACGCGATGATTGGCGATGTCTTCGACGAGTCCTTGGAAAAGATGAGATACGCGGAAACTCAGATGGACCCGAACCGGAGCAGGTGGCCAGATCATAGGATCTGGTCGCAAGTACGCGGGATAGTCGGGAAAAGCCTTTCTGGGTACCGCTCCGGTGTGCTCCCCAACACGATCAAAGAAATCAACCGCGCTGAGCACATGCGCATGACAGATCAAAACATCACGGGAAATCTCATCGCAAGAGCCGTTGCGAGCGGCGTCAAAGCGGAGAACTTCTGGGGCTTCGCTCGAAATCACATCGCCGATCTAAAAGAGCTATCAGAACAGCACATTCACACATTGGAGGAGCGTTTTGCTAAAGTGGAAGGGCGCTATAGGTTCCGATGATTTGGGCGGGAGGCGAACATTCGCTGCGTCGTTTACCAAGGCCTGTCATGCGGGACGAAGTTGCCGTTCGTTCGGGGTGCGCTTGATTGCCTCAAGACCGACTTAGAAACTTTGCCAGAGCAGCAGAGATTGAAGGGTCAAGTCCCCCTTCTTCGTCTTTGATAATCCCATCTGGGGTAGGCCGAAACAATGCCGCGAGCACAATGCTCTCGTTCTCTTTGGCAATTGACTTATCCTGAGTAATAGCAGCAAACGACTTCGCAAAGGCAGTCTTTTCTTCCGCATCAAGGCTAAGATGGCGCTCGCTCAGGAACATACGATATTGCAGCCTCGTGGCCCAGAGCAGCACAGAGAATGTCATGAGCAGGCTGGCGACTTGGACAGGCCCCTCGTAGCTAAACATGATTTCGCAGGTCTGAAGTCCGTCTCGAATAGTGCAGACCTCGTGTGTGAATGATGCTGCGATTTCATCACCGAAACAGACAGCTGTGCCAATTGCGGCAGCAACGGTTGCAACTCCCAGCCCGAGAAACCACTTTAATGCAGCTTTAGACCGTGCGCTGTGATGGGCAGCCCTACTGTTCCAGAGGACAACCGGTGCATCGAGCTCCATATGCTGGCGATACCGCTGAATCATCTCTTCAAATTCGACCATTCGTCCATCGAATTGCTCGGCCCGCGACACCCCGGCGTTCATGAATTTTCGATCCCGACGCGCTTCAAGGTAGCTAAACACCCTGAATAGCCTGCCAAACTGTTTCGTGTGGTCGTCGTTTGCCGCCTCGCCGTCATCGATCAACTTGTGAACTCTGGCAAGCTCATTCTCGGCCTGATTGGCTCCGTCCCTCATTTGTTGGAGATTGCCCGCGTTTGGGACGACGGACAAAACAGCCCTTACTGTTTGGAGCGCCACTCTTGCCTGCTCAAGTTTCGCCATGTAATTTTGATGGCGGTTCAAAACCTGCAAGGAGCGACTATCGACCATAAAGGCCTCCAGTATATTGGTGGCCGCTTCTGATCTATGGCTGCCAAATAGGCCTAGAACAACTACACCTTCCGGAGACTTGCTCGGCGGCGGTAAAGCTAAGGCCCCTTGTTTGCCATCGGCCCTTTGATTGAAGCCATCTACATCTCCGACGAATTTGCGTAGTTCACTTATTGCTTTAACAATTTGGCCAAGCGTCAATTGATCATTTCTTGGGCTTCGAACATTCAAGGCAACGGCGTTCCCCTGCTGGACATCTAGCACTGCCGACCAGGCTTTTTCTTCGCCGTTTAAGTAGGCCGTTACGGCCTCCTGTGATTTGAACTCCTCATCGGGGAGCCCTTCGTACGAAATCCTATATATGGCCAAAAGGGTACTCCAAATGTGTCGCTTGAAATGGCCATTCATCACGACATGAATTCAGCTCGGTGGCAAGACAGCGTTGGACATGGTGCACTCTTTGCCAACCTTTGCAGCGTTCAGCCATCAAGGTTCGCCGTGGCCGTTAACTATTCTTCTACCTATCGTGCAGTGCCTAGGGGGCTTAAGAAGGGGGCCATGGCGAATGGTCCCCTCGGGGCCGATCCTTAACGCCAGCCTATCTGAGCGGGCCGACATCCCGCGCGTGAGACGCGCCGAGTGAAATGAGGGTAGGTGCGGACTGCGGGCGCATTGACAGTTAAGTCATGGGCGGATCTGCCCGTGGCATGAAAATCACAGGCGCAGATTTGGGTCGCTTGCTTCCATAGTGCTTCCACCGTGTGCACAAACAAAAACACCACCCCAAAAGGCGGCGATTAAGCGTTTGATATTTATTGGAATTATTGGTTGCGGGAGTAGGATTTGAACCTACGACCTTCAGGTTATGAGCCTGACGAGCTACCGGGCTGCTCCATCCCGCGACAATATCGCCTCGTGGCCAGTGTGGTCATGATGAGGCTTGGGTATCGTTAGAGAGATATGTTTGTTTCTTACTAGGTTTGGCGGTGACCTACTCTCCCACACCTTGAGATGCAGTACCATCGGCGCAACGGCACTTAACGGCCGGGTTCGGAATGGAGCCGGGTGTTTTGCTCGCGCTATGACCACCAAACCAAGAAAGAAACAAACAATCAGCTAAGCTACACGATGTGTAACAATACTATCCAGATTTTAACACTGTATGGTGTTGGTGATGCTTCATTGTCCATGAGGATCAAGTAAAACCGCTCCTCTTGTGAGGCGCACGGTAATTCCTGTCTTTCACTGGATCAAATCAAGCCTATCGAACAATTAGTACCAGTCAACTGAGCGTGTTACCACGCTTACATCTCTGGCCTATCGACGAGGTGGTCTACCTCGGTTCTCAGGGATATCTTGTTTTGAAGGGGGCTTCCCGCTTAGATGCCTTCAGCGGTTATCCTTTCCGATCATAGCTACCCAGCACTGCTCCTGGCGGAACAACTGGTACACCAGTGGATCGTTCACCCCGGTCCTCTCGTACTAGGGGCAACTCTTCTCAAATATCCTACACCCACGGCAGATAGGGACCGAACTGTCTCACGACGTTCTAAACCCAGCTCACGTACCTCTTTAAACGGCGAACAGCCGTACCCTTGGGACCTGCTCCAGCCCCAGGATGAGATGAGCCGACATCGAGGTGCCAAACGGTGCCGTCGATATGGACTCTTGGGCACCATCAGCCTGTTATCCCCGGCGTACCTTTTATCCGTTGAGCGATGGCCCTTCCACTCGGGACCACCGGATCACTATGGCCGTCTTTCGACTCTGCTCGACTTGTCAGTCTCGCAGTCAGGCTGGCTTCTGCCATTGCACTCAACGAGCGATTTCCGACCGCTCTGAGCCAACCTTCGCGCGCCTCCGTTACTCTTTAGGAGGCGACCGCCCCAGTCAAACTACCCGCCACAGAGGGTCCCGGATCCGGATAACGGACCGCGGTTAGACAACAAGAATGCGAAGGGTGGTATCTCAAAGGTGGCTCCACAGAAACTAGCGTTCCTGCTTCAAAGCCTACCACCTATTCTGCACATCCCAGTCCTGTTGCCAGTCTGAAGCTGTAGTAAAGGTGCACGGGGTCTTTCCGTCTAACCGCGGGAAGCCTGCATCTTGACAGGCAATTCAATTTCGCTGAGTCTATGTTGGAGACAGCGGGGAAGTCGTTACGCCATTCGTGCAGGTCGGAACTTACCCGACAAGGAATTTCGCTACCTTAGGACCGTTATAGTTACGGCCGCCGTTTACCTGGGCTTCAATTCAGAGCTTGCACTCCTCCTTTTAACCTTCAGGCACCGGGCAGGCGTCAGACCCTATACGTCGTCTTGCGACTTCGCAGAGCCCTGTGTTTTTAGTAAACAGTCGCCACCCCCTGGTTTGTGCCCCCAGTCAATACTTGCGTAGAAACTGGGCCTCCTTCTCGCGAACTTACGGAGGTATTTTGCCGAGTTCCTTCAACATAGTTCTCTCAAGCGCCTTGGTATTCTCTACCAGTCCACCTGTGTCGGTTTAGGGTACGATCTTATGCCAGAGCTATTTCCAGGAACCGATTAGCGGCCCACCCAATCCAATAAGGGTGAACAACCTTCACGATCCGTCACTACTGGCTGGCCCAGGAATATTAACCTGGTTCCCATCGACTACGCCTTTCGGCCTCGCCTTAGGGGTCGGCTTACCCTGCTCAGATTAACTTTAAGCAGGAACCCTTGGACTTTCGGCGACAGGGTCTCTCACCCTGTTTGTCGCTACTCATGTCATCATTCTCACTAGTGATCTCTCCACCGGATGGCTCACGCCCCGGCTTCACAGAAAAACCCTTCTCTCCGGATCACCCCGAAAGGCGATAAAGAGAGATTGGTTTAGTCACACTACGCTCCGCTACCATGCACTATGTGCATCCTCAGCTTCGGCTCATGGCTTGAGCCCCGATACATCTTCGCCGCAGGACAACTTATTTAGACCAGTGAGCTGTTACGCTATCTTTAAAGGATGGCTGCTTCTAAGCCAACCTCCTGGTTGTTTTGGTCGTCCCACCTGCTTTCCCACTTAGCCATGAATTAGGGGCCTTAGCTGGAGGTCAGGGTGTGTTTCCCTCTCCACAATGGACGTTAGCATCCACTGTGTGTCTGCCGACTAGTACTCACGGGTATATCGGAGTTTGGTTAGGATCAGGTAAGCCGGTGAGGCCCCATTACCCATCCAGTGCTCTACCCCCCGTGGTATTCGGTCGACGCTCTACCTAAATAGATTTCGCGGAGA